>NZ_JBWZIP010000012.1:0-468144 GCF_056736115.1 Acinetobacter sp. 70_2 | reverse complement strand
TTGTGCTGGCGACCATAGCAAGAGTGAACCACCTGATCCCTTCCCGAACTCAGAAGTGAAACCTCTTAGCGCTGATGGTAGTGTGGGGTTACCCATGTGAGAGTAAGTCATCGCCAGCTCATTATTCCAAACACCCCCATTCTAAAGAGTGGGGGTGTTTCTTATTGCGCGGAATAAATATAAAACTCTGAATGTAGACAATAAAAGCCGATATATATTAATTCTAAGAAAGAGTTCTGTTATAAGTAACAAGAAAATTAATCTTTTAAGTAAGCATAATAAGGGAAAAGGATCGATGATAATTTATGGCGATGTAGATTCGGGTAACTGTTATAAGATTAAATTATTACTTTCCTTATTAAAAATTAATCATAAATGGGTCCATGTTGATATTTTAAACAAAGAAACTCAAACAGATGATTTTTTGTCGTTAAATCCCAATGGAAAAATACCTGTATTAGTGCTGGATGATGGTCGTGTTTTGAGTGAATCCAATGCTATTTTAGGTTATGTAGCTGAAGGAACAAAATTTATTCCTACAGATCCTTTTATTAAAGCAAAAATGTATCAGTGGATGTTCTTTGAGCAGTATAGCCATGAACCATTTATTGCAGTTGCTCGTTTTATTAATAAATATTTAGGATTACCAACAGAAAGAATGGAGGAATATCATAATTTACAGCCAAAAGGCCATAAAGCGCTATCTATTATGGATAAAGATTTAGTAGAGTATGATTATCTTGTTGGAAATCAATTAACCATTGCTGATATTGCTTTATATGCATACACACATGTCGCGGAAGAAGGTGGCTTTGATTTAAATTTATACCCAAATATTCGAGCATGGTGTCAAAGAATTCGGGAATATTTAGGTTATGTAGATATGATTTAAATAAAAAAGAACTCATATAGAGTTCTTTTTTATACCTGAAAGTCTGATTTAAAAATGTGCTTCCAAGCCTACATATGGACCTTTAAACTCAAATTTAAGGTCATTGTTATCATAGTCATCTAAGTCAATATTGAGTACGCGGTAGCCAGCTTTTAAACCTAAATCAACTGCTAAATTATCGATAAATTTATACTTTACCTCTGCTAATGCATCTGTGATTTTTGCATCATTAAAGTTTGTATAGGTTGCTTCACCTTTAGCACTTAAACCTGTGAATGGAAGTTTTACTTCGCCTGACAAATAAGCGATAGGATATGTTTTATCTATATCCACACGTTTGCCAGTATAAGCAGTGATATCACCATTTAATACAGTTGCCCCAAGACCAGCATCTACACTCACAATATTATCGAGTAACTCGTAGTAAAGAATAAAATCGCTATGATCTAAATTAATTTTATAGTTAGCTTGGCCTAAGGTTTCTGACTTGGTTTGCGTATCTAGATTTACATAGCGAATTTTTGCATTTGGAATAAATGGAATTGGGTGCTCAAAAGCTAATGATAGTTGAGCACTACCTTTTCGATCTAAATCTTGGTCATCTGGTAATTGTGAAGACATGTTTGCTTTACCATCGTAAAACCAGTAACTCACGTCTCCTTTAACCCCTATAAAATCCGCTTGAGCAAATCCGCTAAGACTCATCCCGAGTGCTAGAAAAGACATTTTTAATATCTTCATCATCATATCCTAAGTAAAAGAAATCTTTGAGCGCATGATATAGATATCTGGGTAGTTATGCATTGATGAAAAATAGTGTATAAAAAACTTATAGAGCTTTAATTTTTTAAAATATTTTATGTTTTTGATTTTTATATAAAAATATGTATTTTGCTATAAAAGTTATTTTATAGAACTTAGTATAAATTTTGTGAAAACAGAAAATAATGTTTTGCTCATTATTATGAGAAAAATTAGTTGATATATCTACTTTGTGAAATCTAAAAGAATTTAAATGGTAGAAAATATCATTGTATATAGCAGCACAATAATATGCTTTAAAATACTAATATCAGTTAAAAAATGATCAGACTAGATCAAAATTTCTAAAAAAACGTAAAATTTCAGATGGAAATTACAGTAAAAAGAAATAAAAACAGGTATTGTTCAGCTATATAGGGGCAAAAAATGGACAAAAATCTTTAAGGAAGAATTTTCTATTTTTGCTTGTTTGTTTAGGGAAGAAAAATACTCAAAAGGTTCATTTTATTTTCTACAAACACAAAAGTATTTTTTGGTTCTTTTTTTGCATGCGGAATAACAATCAACAATAGCAGTAAAAATAAGTAATCTCTTAACATTAGGTGTTCTATGACAGATTCTCGTGAAAACTGGACGTCACGATCTGGTTTTATTATTGCAGCCGTTGGTTCGGCTGTAGGCTTAGGTAATATTTGGCGCTTTCCATACGTTGCATATGAAAATGGTGGTGGTGCGTTTCTTATTCCTTACTTACTTGCACTCATTACTGCTGGTTTACCGTTACTATTTTTAGATTATGCGGTAGGTCATCGTAGTACAGGTTCACCTCCTAAAGCCTATAGAGCTTTGTTTAAGGGCGGAGAAACTTTAGGATGGTGGCAGGTTTGTGTTTGTATCATCATCGGTTTGTACTACGCAAGTGTACTGACTTGGGCTGGCAGTTATATTTATTTCTCTATTGGTCAAATGTGGGGAAGTGACCCAGAAGGCTTCTTCTTCAATACTTACTTACAGACCTCAAAAGCAACAGGCTTTGATTTGCAGTTTGTAAGTCATCTATTTTGGCCAATTGTAGGAATTTGGGCGCTGACTTTAATCATTTTATATGGTGGAGTGAAAAAAGGTGTTGAATTATCGAATAAGATTTTCATGCCCTTATTATTTGTTTTGTTTACCATTTTAGTGATTCAATCATTGCGTTTACCTGGTGCGGCACAAGGTTTAAATGCATTCTTTACCCCAAACTGGTCTGCCATGATGGACTATAAAGTTTGGTTAGCTGCTTACGGTCATACCTTCTTTTCACTTTCTGTTGGTTTCGGGATCATGGTGACCTATGCATCCTATTTAAAACCAAAAACCAATTTGACAGGTTCTGGTCTTATTGTTGGTTTCGCCAATGCATCAACAGAGATTTTAGCGGGTATTGGTATTTTTGCTGCGCTTGGTTTTATGGCGCATGCGGCAGGTACTGAAGTTAAAGATGTTGTGAGTGGTGGTATTGGACTCGCATTTATTGCATTTCCTAAAATTATTTCAAGTTTAGGTTCTGGTGCTGACCTATTTGGTCTTTTGTTCTTCTCTTCATTATTTGTAGCTGGTATTTCTTCAATGGTTAGTATTTTGGAAGTGCCGATTGCAGCGATGCAAGATAAGTTAAAGTGGGGACGTAAGAAAGCTGTAACCATTATTGGTGGTGGTAGTGCGCTTGTATCAATTATTTTATTCTCAAGTGTAAATGCAATTAAGCTTGTTGATATTGTTGACCACTTTATTAATAACATTGGGATTATTGGTGGTGCATTGATCTCAATTATTAGTGTAGCTTGGTTTAAACGTTCAGCACTTAAAGAGCTTCGTGACCATGTAAACCGAATTTCAACTATTCAATTAGGTAAAGGTTGGGACTTCACTTTAACTGTTATTACCTCTTTAATCTTATTAACAACACTTTCTATGACTGTTTTTAATTTGATCAAAAATGGCTATGATACTTATAGTATGAGCTTACAAGGTATATTCGGCTGGGGCAGTGTAATTTTCTGTGCAGTCGTTGCTATCGTGTTAAGCAAAATGAAAGATCGCTAGGAGGATAAAGGAATGAATACTTCGGCAATCGTGATGATGATCATTTCAATGGTGTTTGTATGGGGTGGGCTGGCTTTATCCATCTTACATTTATCTAAGCATCCTGAAGAGTTAGATGAAGTTTTAGAAGAAGTAAAAGACCAGCACACACTTTGATACTGGTCTAGAAAAAAAGCAGGCTCTTAAGCCTGCTTTTTTTATGCAATTTTTTGGATTTTACAATAATAAAATCCATCACCAGATTGAGCTTGTGGCAACAATTGTTTGCCATGAGTTTGTTCAATTCCCCAAGCTGCTTCGATTTTCACTTCTTTTGCATCAGTATGCTCTGCAAAGAAGTCGATCATCTGTTGTTCATTTTCAGCTTTTAAAATTGAACAAGTGATGTAGAGCAATGTGCCGCCAACTTTAAGTTGTTGCCACATGTGTTCCAAAATCTGCTTTTGTAGCTCAATGGTTTGCGCTATATCGGTAGATTGACGTAATAGGCGTATGTCAGGGTGACGTCGAATGACACCTGTCGCAGAGCAAGGTGCATCAAGCACGATACAATCTACTGGTTCAGTCGGAGTCCACTCGGTTGCATCGGCGGCTAGAATTTCAGTATGGTTTTGATCTAGTGCTAGTCGGTTTAAGTTTTCAGTCACGCGGACTAAACGACTCGCGTCCTGATCAATGGCGATTAACTGTGCTGGTTTAAATTTTTCTAGCAAGTGAGCTGTTTTACCACCTGGAGCAGCACAAGCATCAATCACTGTTTTATTGTTTAAATCAGGCAATAGAGTTGCACATAGCTGTGCATGTTCATCTTGTACAGAAAACCACCCCTCTTCAAAACCAGGTAACTGAGTGATTTGTATAGATTGCTCAAGAACAATACCTGCCTCAGACAGAGCACAAGCACGTGCCTGAATATCTAGACTTTGTAGTTTTGCTAAATAAGCATCTCGACCAATGTGTCGCTGGTTCACTCGTAAAGTTAAAGGTGCAACTTGTTTTAATGATTGGCAGAGCGCTTCGGTTTGTTCACCCCAATCTTTTTTTAGTCGCTTAAAGAGCCAACTTGGTAAGCCATGCGCTTGCTGTAAACCTTGCTGAAAATCATCAGTTTCACGAGTAGCTCGGCGTAAAATAGCGTTTACAATGCCGCTGAGTGCAGGGAATCCAAGTTGTTTGGTCGCATCTACTGTTTCTGAGATGGCAGCGTGCGCTGCAATACGCGTACATAAAACTTGATAAAGACCAACGTATAGACAGGTTTCTACTGTCTCATTGTTTAAAGGTTTGCTGAGCAAAGGTAAGCTAATTGATTTAAGTGCAAACCATTGACGCAATGTACCTAATACAAGCTCATGAAATAGTGCACGGTCACGCTCTGCCACTTGATTGAGCTGTGTATTTAAAATACTAGCAAGTGATTGCCCTTGCTGAACTTTTAGTAACGTTTGGACGACTTGAGCACGTAGATTAAAGCGTGATGAATTTGAAGTAACCTGACTCATGGCAGAATCTGTCCTACGTGAAGTTTTTGAGTTTGCGCTATTTGTTGAGCATTTAATGCTTTACCACCCGGCCACTGTACACTCGTCAAACAAATAAATGTATTTTCACCGCAAGCAACATGCACGCCTTGTTTATCAATTGCAATAATTTCACCAACTTGGGCATCTGCTTTGCTTTGACTAGAGACTAAAGAGTTCCAAACACGCAGAGCATTGTTCTCATCAAGCTGAACAAAAGCGACTGGCCAAGGGTTAAATGCACGGATATTTCGGTCAATTTGAACAGCATCTAGTGACCAATCAATACGAGCTTCTGACTTTACGAGTTTATGAGCATAGACCGTTAAGCTTTCGTCTTGGACTTCGCGTTCTGTCAAATATTTTTGTAGGGTTTCTTCTGACTCAAGTACCGCACAAATTGCTGTTGCACCTTGATCTGCAAGTTTGTCATGCAAAGTCGCAGAAGTATCTTCGGCAGTGATTGGGCAATAAGTTTTATACATCATATCGCCTGTATCTAAACCGGCAGCCATTTGCATGATGGTGATGCCAGTTTCGTCGTCACCTGTTGCAATCGCACGTTGAATGGGCGCTGCTCCACGCCAGCGTGGTAATAATGAACCGTGAATATTTAAGCAACCATATTTAGGTGTATCGAGCACAGCTTGTGGAAGAATCAAACCATAGGCTGCAACCACCATCACATCAGCGCCTAAAGCAGCAAGTTCTTGTTGAGCAGCCAAGCCTTCTTCAGTTGAAGCTTTGAAGTGGAGTGGTTGATAAACAGGAATATTGTGTTCAAGTGCAAGCTGTTTTACAGGAGATGGCGTTAGTTTTTGTCCACGACCCGATTTACGATCTGGCTGAGTATAAACCGCGATAATTTCATGGGAAGTTTTTAATAAAGCCGCCAATGCTATTGCAGCAAATTCGGGGGTGCCAGCAAAAATAATTTTCACAAATGCAATCCAAAAAGAGTTTATGGGTAGTATACGTGAAAAACGTTTGAAGCCCTAAACTCATAGCGATCGAGCGTTTTAGTTTTTTAATAGTGAACAAAAAATTATTGAAAAAATTTTATTGATAAAAAAAGGTTATAAAAAAATAAAAAATTATTCATGTAAGTTTTGCTAAATATTGACTGAGTATTATCGTTATTGGCTTTCCCTATATTATTTGCTTCTATAGAATGGAGAATGATCAAATGATGATGAGTCAATATTCCGACTGATCTAACGCTATATCAGTATCATTCAGCCAGAGTGGAAGAAATTCCGCTCAAGCACAACTTGTTGGAAATACAAATGCCTGACTATCGTTCAAAAACATCGACACACGGAAGAAATATGGCTGGCGCACGTGGCTTATGGCGTGCAACAGGAATGAAAGATGAAGATTTCGGCAAACCGATTATTGCGGTGGTCAATTCATTTACTCAATTTGTTCCGGGCCATGTCCATCTAAAAGATCTAGGGCAGCTTGTCGCAGCAGAAATTCAGGCAGCAGGTGGTGTTGCTAAAGAGTTCAATACAATTGCAGTGGACGACGGTATCGCAATGGGGCATGACGGCATGCTTTATTCTTTACCATCACGTGATTTGATTGCAGACTCGGTTGAATACATGGTGAATGCACACTGTGCAGATGCCATGGTGTGTATTTCTAACTGTGACAAAATTACACCAGGAATGTTGATGGCTGCGATGCGCCTAAATATTCCAGTAGTTTTTGTGTCTGGCGGCCCAATGGAAGCGGGTAAGGTTAAATTCCGCGGTAATGAAAAAGCGATTGACCTTGTAGATGCCATGGTTGTTGCGGCTGATGAAAGTTATACAGACGAAGAAGTTGCTGAATTTGAACGTTCAGCATGTCCAACCTGTGGTTCATGTTCAGGTATGTTTACTGCAAACTCAATGAACTGTTTAACCGAAGCTTTAGGCTTATCTTTACCGGGTAATGGTTCGATTGTTGCGACGCATGCAAACCGTAAAAAATTATTCTTAAAAGCAGGTCAGCTTATTGTTGAATTGGCTAAGCGCTATTATGAACAAGAAGATGCAAGTATTTTGCCTCGTTCGATTGCAACTAAGGCTGCATTTAAAAATGCGATGACCCTTGATATTGCAATGGGTGGTTCAACCAATACAGTTCTACATTTATTGGCTGCGGCAAGTGAAGCTGAAGTTGATTTTACCATGGATGACATCGACGAATTATCACGTCGAGTTCCTGTACTTTCAAAAGTAGCGCCTGCAAAACAAGACGTTCATATGGAAGATGTTCACCGTGCGGGTGGCATTATGGCGATCTTAGGTGAGCTTGATCGTGCCAATTTATTGGATGTATCTGTACCGACTGTACATGAGAAAACTTTAAAAGATGCATTAGATAAGTGGGACATTATTCGTACTGAAGATGCCGACGTTTATGAGTTCTATCGCTCATCTCCAGGTGGCGTACCAACGCAAGTGGCATTCTCACAAAACCGTTACTATTCAACTTTAGATGGCGACCGTGAAAAAGGCGTGATTCGTAATGCAGAGCATGCATTCTCTAAAGATGGTGGTTTAGCAGTTCTATACGGCAACATCGCGCTTGATGGTTGTATCGTAAAAACTGCAGGCGTTGATGAATCGATCCTGAAATTTACGGGTACAGCACGCGTATTTGAAAGCCAAGATGCCGCTGTAGATGCAATTTTGGGCCATGAAATTAAAGCTGGTGACGTTGTGGTGATTCGTTACGAAGGTCCACGTGGTGGTCCAGGTATGCAAGAAATGCTTTACCCAACCAGCTATCTTAAATCGAAAGGTTTAGGAAAAGACTGTGCATTGGTGACAGATGGTCGTTTCTCTGGTGGTTCATCAGGTCTTTCAATTGGACATGTTTCGCCGGAAGCTGCGGAAGGCGGTGCAATTGGTTTAGTTGAAGATGGTGATACCATTGAAATTGATATTCCAAACCGTACGATTCACTTAAACGTTGATGATGCGACTATGGCGCACCGCCGTACAGTTCAGGAAGCGAAAGGCTGGCATCCGAAAGAAGAACGTAAACGTAAAGTATCAAAAGCGTTAAAAGTTTATGCAATGCATACAACAAGTGCGGCAAAAGGAGCGGTACGCGTTCTATAAAATATTCAATTTTAATAATTGAGTAGGAAACATGCACCCATTAACACGATGAATTGCTATCATGTTATGGGTGCATTTTTTATGTCTGGTAAAAAAAATCCGCTTGTAGAAAAAGGTGTTTTCAGATCATTCTATGGGTTTGTCATAAAATGGTGATAAAATCTTCACCTATGCAGAAACTCGCGAAATAACATGACATATTTTCTGCGCGAACTTAGGTAGTCATTTTTCTATCTCGACTACTGCTTAACCTTGCACTATGATCAAATAACTTTTGATCTCGCTTAGGATTTATTTTTTAGAGGCACTACTCATGTCACTGCTACGCCGTTGGTTTGACCCTATCCGATCGAGCTGGTTTTACCAAAAACCTTCTCGTCAAGCGGTGTTACCCACGGAAAATGGTTTAAGTATTTATTTACGACTTGATGATGTGTATAGCTATCTGGCTGTTCAGCAATTGTCTCAGCTAGATGAAATTTTAAGTGATGAGCTTAAACCTTTAAAAATTATTATTTCTCATACAGCTTCTGAACCTCCAAACAGCATGACGCATGAGGAGTGGCAGAATTATTGTTTAAATGATGCCAAGATTTTAGCAAATCAGCATCGATTTGCTTTTGATGAGTTCCCAGAAATCCCAAGCCAAGAAGCTTTAAAACAAGCCACAGTCATACTAAAAAGAACCCCATTACAAGGTCAGAACTTCTTCCATTTACTTGAAGATATCTTTCACATGCTTTGGCAACAGCAATATGGAAAGTTACGTACTTTACATGCCATGGCGGTGAAGCATCAGATGCCACAGCACTTTCCAGAACGTATTTTTACAGATGAGCCTGTACAGGCAGCGTACTTTGAATTTGGTGGACGTAAATATCACGCAGTGGATGATTTATTACGTCTAACCCGTCGTTTAAAACAACAAAAGTTACTGACAGGTATTCCGATTTTTTTAATTAATCATATCGAATGGCGTGAACATTTGATTAATGATGCTGAAGCACTCAATGAAATTCAGGCTCTTCATCCTGAGCTTGATGTATTTATTGCTTTAGAAGATCCAATGAGCTGGTTACTTCTTGCGTATATTAAAGAAGAACTCGCAGACTATTATGATATTCAGTTAAAAGTCTATCCGCTTAGTTACCAAGGTCGAGACTGGTTTGACTGGAGTTTGGCAACCCGTGTTTCTAAACGTACTGAAGTGGCTTTTACACCTTTTTGCCGCCCTACAGAAGAAAGTACGCTTGAGATGGCAAAGCTTTTTTATAGTGTGCCGGAAAGTCAGCAACTCGATGCAATTTTTACTATTTTGCAGGCAGTTTGGACGAAAGGAAAAGACCTATCTTTCCAGAGGCATTTTCAAGAGTTACAGCAGCAACTCGGCATTGAGCATTTAACCGAACAGGATGTCCCTTCTCTCTTGGAACACAATGATGCACTTTGCAAAGACAAGCATCAGCCTGATCTGCCGGTTTTAGAGCTACGTATTGATGGTCAAAGCTATGTGTTTAATAGCTTGTACCGAGTTTGGATGATTGAAAGTATTTTTAGTAATGTTTTAGAAGAAAAATACAAAACGGCCTCAACCTCTAATTGAGGCCTACTCCTAAAAACAAGAATAGGGCAAAACCTGTTTTTTCCGTAGCATAACCATGTAGGGAATCGGAGATAAACAGTGACTTTTTTAGCAATTATTATGATGGTGTTCGCCTTTGCTGGCATGATCAAAGGCATGATTGGCCTAGGTTTGCCCGCAGTATCAATGGGTTTACTCACCATCGCAATGAGCCCTTTTCAGGCTGCATCTCTTTTGATTGTTCCTTCAATGGTCACCAATGTTTGGCAGCTTTTTGCTGAGGGGCATGTTTGGGCTTTTATTCGCCGTTTCTGGACTTTGCTCGTAGGCATTGTGGTTGGTTCAATATGGAGCTTTCTACCCACTTTAAGTCAAAGTCACGGGCACAGTAGTGAGATTTTATTAGGCTGTATGTTGGCTTTATATGGGCTTTATGGACTGTGTGTCAAAAAGCTTCCACACTTAGGGAAACATGAGCGCTGGTTATCGCCGATTATTGGATATATTGGTGGGGCAGTCACCGTAGCCACAGGCGTTATTATCATTCCTGTAGTGCCATATTTGCAGTCTTTACATTTAAAACGTGACGAGCTGGTTCAGGCTTTGGGATTAACGTTTACGGTTTCTACCATTTGTCTTGCAGTCTTTTTACACCATAACCCGATGTCTGGAGTAACACTGGACTATCGTTTATCTTTTGCTGCATTGTTGGCTGCACTCATTGGAATGTGGATCGGTAAAAAAATCCGTTATCGACTTAATGAGCAGTTATTTCGCCGTATCTTTTTTATAGGGTTGGTGTCGTTAGGGCTTTATATGATTTTGCACTGAGCCAAATTTCTAAGGGCGATGCTCTAATAGAAAATCTGCAAATTGCTTATAACTGCTAGGCAACTGGCTGAAATTTTGCGTTGCTAAAAGTAGTTTTCGGTTTGCCCATGCGCCGAGTAATTGGATGGAGTGGAAATCATAGTCCGATTGCAGGCGCTGCGCCGCACGGGCAGGCATAATCGCAATACCCACGCCTTTGGCAACGACTTCAGCAATTGCGCTAAAGTTAGGTAAGCGCAAACGGTACTGTATGTTAAAGCCTAATAATTTCGCTTGAGTTTCAATGGACTGTTGCAAAGAGTGGTGGGCTTTAAGGCCAATAAAACCATAGCTTAAAGCCTCTACCAAATTTAGCTTTTGATATTGAGCTAACTCATGTGTAGCAGGACAAATCAAAACTAGAGGATCACTCGCAAATTCTTTAGTTTGCAAATGTTGGGTATCGAAAAAGCTTGAGACCAAGCCAAGGCTCGCAATTCCTTGGGTTAATGCATCTACAATTTCTGAGCTTTCTGCTTCGTGCAAATCGATATTCATTTCAGGATGAAGCACTAAATATTGCGGTAATAACGGAGGCAAATATTCGCTTTGAGCTGAAGAGTTACACCAAAGCGTTAAGGCTTGTGTTGTAGATGACTTAAAGCGCTGCATTTCTTGTTCGAGTTGATCTTTTTGAGCTAAAAGCTGACGAGCATGTTCTACAAAAGCATGTCCCGCTGTGGTGAGCTCTACACCTGTAGTTTGGCGAATAAATAAAGGTGTTTCAAAATATTGTTCGAGTTTTTTTATACGCTCGCTCGCTGCTTGAAGTGAAATAGCAGAGCGATCAGCACCTTTAGTTAGGCTACCTGTAGAGACAATATGAAGAACCAGCTGTAAATCAAAAAAATCAAAACGCATGATAGGAACGTATTGAAGCGCAAAAAATCATCATACTAAATCGGAATGAAAAAAGGCAGCTTACGCTGCCTTTTTGAATTTAAGTTTTATCTTTTAAACTGAACAACCAATTGAGAATAATGGCTGCAAAAGTTGCGGTACCAATACCACCTAAATTGAAATTACCGAACAATAATTCAAAGTTACCAGCACCTAAAATAATCGTCACAGAAGCAACAATCAGGTTTTTATTGTTAGAAAAATCAACTTTATTTTCAATCCAGATTTTTGCACCGGCAATGGTAATTAAACCAAACACGACAATAGACGCGCCTGTTAAAACTGCGCTTGGAATGGTACTAATTACCGCGCCAAATTTTGGAGATAGACCTAAGAAAATTGCGAAGACACCCGCAATCACAAAAACAATAGTTGAGTACACACGAGTGACTGCCATCACACCAATGTTTTCACCATAAGTGGTCATCCCCGGCGCGCCGACACTACCAGAAAGCGTTGTTGCCAAACCATCTGCAACAAATGCTTTGCCTAATTGCGGTGTTAGGTTTTCGCCAGTCATTGCACCAACAGCTTTAATATGGCCTAAGTTCTCTGCTACTAAAATAAGTGCAACTGGCGCAATAATTAGCATAGCTTTGGTATCAAAAGTAGGATGTGAAAAGCTTGGAATACCGAACCATGCAGCCTGTGAGATCTGGCTAAAATCGATTGGTTTACCTAAACCTAAACCATTGGTGGTGATGGCATAAATTGCATAAGCCAAGATTAAACCAACCAACAGAAGTAGGCGTTGTAGTAGGCCACGTGTAAAGACTGCAATACTGCCCATACAAAGCACAGTAATTAATGCCATCCACATTTCAAATGGTTGGCCTGCAACGCCTTTAATGGTAACAGGTGCAAGGTTTAGACCAATAATCATCACAATTGCGCCAGTCACTACAGGCGGCATGAGTTTTTCAATCCAGCGTGTACCCGTAAGCATTACGATGAAACCGATGAGTGCGTAAAAGATACCGCACGCTACGATTCCACCTAACGCCATAGATAAGTTTGGATTGGCACCCGAACCTGTAATGTGCCCAGTCGCTGCTGCAACCACACCAATAAAGGCAAAACTTGATCCTAAGTAACTTGGAACACGACCACCTGTAATTAAGAAAAACAGGATGGTACAGATACCGGACATTAAAATAGCAAGGTTAGGATTAAAACCCATGAGTAGCGGCGCTAAAACAGTAGCTCCAAACATGGCAAATGCATGTTGGATACCTAAAACGGCACTTTGAACTGGTGGGAGATATTCATTGGTAGAGACCGGTCGATGGTCAACATCACCTTGGTAAGGCTGCCATTTTGGAAACCAGTTGGACATAAAATAAGCTCATTATTCTTTAATTGGTGCAATCATACCCTTTCTTGGGAAAGCATTTAATCTCTAGAGAGAAGTATATGGGAGAAAAGTAATTATTTTTTAACGATTGGTATAATATTAATAATTCTAAATATGCGGAATTAGTTATTTTTTTATAATAAAGCTTAATTTTATGATTTTAAAAAATTTTTTAAAAAAATAAAAAATCGGGGAAAATTTATGAAAAATGAGGAACTTTGCAAGTAAAAAGCAGCACATCGGTGATGTACTGCTTTGTCAAACGATTGGTAAAAAAGCTTAGCCCGTATTGCGTAAACCAGCAGCAATACCCGCAATACTTACCATCAGCGCATGGTCAACAGGAGTATTCTCTGCCTGACGCTCCGCTAGGTAATCGCGGCGGCGTTTCATGAGTTCAGCCTGTAAAAGATGCAAAGGAAGTAAGTATGGTTTACGAACCTGCATAGATTGATCAAGAACATCATTATTGCTAAGAAGTTTTGACTCATCTTTTAGAGTTAATAAAGTTTGTACAGCATCTTTTAGTCGTTGGCGTAACTGGTTGCCCAATACTTTTAAATCTTCATCTTCAGTTAAATGGGACTCGTAGTAGAGTGCAATGTTGGCATCGGCTTTAGACAATACCATTTCCAGCATATCAATGAGCGTTTGGAAATAAGGCCATTGCTGAAGCATTTCATCAAGTGTTGCTTTTTGTTGGTCAGCAATCACTTCATTAATGGCAGCGCCAGTACCTAACCATGCAGGCAACATCAAACGAATTTGTGTCCAAGCAAATACCCATGGGATGGCACGTAAAGACTCGATGCCGCCACTCACTTTACGTTTTGCTGGACGCGAGCCTAACGGCAACATTTGTAACTCAAGCTCAGGTGTGACAGTACGTAAGTACTTCACAAAATGTGGGTTTTCACGAACTGTTTGACGATAAACTTTCACAGAATGATCTGTCATACGGTTCATGAGTTCACGCCATTCGGTTTTAGGCTCTGGTGGTGGCAACAGTGTCGCTTCAAGTGTTGCTGCGGTATAGATTTCAAGGTTTTGCATTGCAATACCTTCTAGACCGAATTTGAAGCGGATCATTTCACCTTGTTCTGTCACACGAATTGCGCCAGAGATTGAACCTGGTGGCTGTGAGAATAGTGCCTGTTGGGTTGGAGCACCACCACGGCTAATTGAGCCGCCACGACCGTGGAATAGGGTCAACTGTACGCCGTGTGTACGAGCAATAGCAGTCAGTTCTTCTTGAGCACGATATTGCGCCCAGTTGGCAGACATAAATCCGGCATCTTTTGCAGAGTCGGAGTAACCGATCATGACTTCGTGTTTGCCTTGAATGTGCTGCTTATACCAGTGCATATTGAACAGCGTATTCATGGTAGTGGCAGCGCCATCTAAATCTTTTAGAGTTTCAAACAGAGGCACGACACGTAAAGGGTGCTGAATACCTGCTTCTTTTTGCAATAACAATACAGCCAAAACATCGCTCGGATATTCAGCCATCGAAATAATATAAGCCCCTAACGACTCAGGCGGTTGATCAGCCAAAGTACGCATAGTTGCAAATACTTCTTGAACATCTGGGTGGCCAATCAAACTCCCTTCAGGTTCATTAATATATTTCGGTAGAAGTGGGCGTTTACTTTGTAGTTCCTGAATGAGAAAGTTTTGGCGCGCTTGCTCAGTCCATGACTCAAAATTACCTAAACCTAAATACTCAGTAATGGCTGAAATGGCTTGGCGATGGCGCCCTGATTCTTGGCGAATATCGAGTTTAAGTAATTCAATACCAAAACAGTTCACACGGTAGATAAAGTCGAGAAGTTGACCATTCGCAATTTCTGGAAGGTTACTGTCAATTAAAGAGCGATAGCACAACAATAATGGTTGTAACAGCTCATCTTTGCTTTTAATGACATTGCTGTCATCTGCTTCTAAACCTTGTAGACGCTGCGCTAACCAGTGACGAGTCGCTTTTAAACGCTCGCGTGTTGCACGTAAATACTCGCGATAAGGTTCTGCATGTTGGCTACCAATCGCTTGAATCATTTCTTCGGAACACGTCTGGATTGAAAGTTCCCAACGTAAGTTTTCAATATCTCTGAGGTAAAGGTCAGCAGCTTGCCAGCGTGATAACCACAGCACTTCTTGAGTGATTTGATGAGTAACGTTCGGGTTACCATCACGGTCTCCACCCATCCAAGATGCAAAGCGCACTGGTGCAATATTAAGTGGTAAATTGAGTTGGCAATTGTCTTGAACTAATTCATTTAACTCACGGATAAATTTAGGTACAGCATTCCAAAGTGTTTGCTCAATGGTTGCAAAGCCCCATTTTGCTTCATCGACTGGAGTTGGGCGGTGCCGACGAATTTCATCTGTTTGCCAAGCCGAACTAATTTGTTGTTTTAAGTTCGCAAGTGCATTTTGGCGTTCACGTGGAGTAAGTTTTTGCTGATCAAGCTGTGAAAGACAAGCATTGATATCGTCATATTTTTGAATGAGGGTGCGACGGCTTACCTCGGTTGGATGTGCCGTAAGTACCAGTTCAATATTAAGGTCACAAATTTGCTGGAACAGTTTTTCCGTCGAAATACTTTTATCTTTAAATTTTTGAAATAAGTGGACAAGTGGATTTGGAGAATTAGCCTCCGAATCAAACTCTGCCTGTCTGCGGCTACGCACTACATGGTATTGCTCGGCAATATTGGCAAAATTTAAAAAATGAGAAAAAGCGCGGGTGAGAGGTAATAGCTCTTCATCGGGCAGTTCTAAAAATAATTGTTCTAATTGCTTTTCGGCTTCAGCTTGACCATCACGTGCACCTTTGGCAAGCGCACGGATTTGCTCGATCTGATTAAACAGTTCTTGTCCTGCATGTTGTTTTAGGGTTTCACCTAACAAATTGCCAAGTAAGCGGACATCCTCACGCAGTGGCGCATCGATTTGCTGAACCATGCTATTTTTCTCCTGTTCTTATTCTTATCGAATATAGCGCGATTAACAAACATTCCAAGCTTTGAGCGTAAGAAAATGTGAATTTTTGCTTAAAAAATAACATTTAATTCGCTAATGGTGACTTAAAAGATGACATGCACTCAGTGCAACTTTTGGCAATCGGACTTTGGTTTAATTCCGATATTTGAGCAGAAATAGATGAATTGCATCTTGAATGATATGGTCTAACTCTTGCGCATTGGGTACAGCAATAATTCTAAGTAGAACCTTATGGTGACGTACACCAAGCAACAACGTTAAAAGAAGCTCTGTTTGATAAACCGGATCATCGGCCTGAATAAAACCTAGCTCAGCTGCTTTTTGGAAGAACGCAACTAACAGATTTTGAAGTCGGGTATGGGATGCCGTGAAAAATTGTTCAGCTAAAGGGCTTTGTTCTGCTGCGAGCTCAAATAACACATGTTCAAGCTTTAATGCTTCAGGTGAATAAATAATTTGTAAGGCACGTGAACACACCGTATAGAGTGTTTGATAAAAATCTGCCGATGCATCTAATTCAAATGGTTTAGTGCCTAGCGTCTCTTCGCAAGTTTCTGTAATTGCGCAGATAAACAGGTTTGCTTTGTCTTGAAAGTGGTTATAAACCGTGAGTTTAGTAACGCCGGCTTCCTGTGCAATCTGGTTCATGCTGGTACCGTGATAGCCAGATTTTAAAAAAATAGCTTTAGCGGCTTGTAGGATACGAGCACGCTTTTCCAGATCTTTAGGACGACCACTTTGATTAACTGTTTGCACAAAACCCTCTAATAAAAGTTTAAAAAAATAAATATTTATAAGTTTTTCTTTAATTAATGTACCCATGGGTATATTAATTAAAAAATAAACGAACTATGATGCAAACATATTGTGCCTTAAAAAACCAGTTTGAATAAGAGCGATAAGATATGAATCTGTTAAAACCTCTCATCATGAGTATGGTGATTGTTTGCACGGTCACATTAATGGGGTGTAGTAAAGAGGCTCCCAAAACAGAAGAAATACCCTATGTGATGGTGACGCAGCCTTCGACCACACTAAACGAATTAAAAAGCTATGCAGGAGATGTACAGGCTCGACAACAAACAGCCTTGGCATTTCGTGTGGGTGGACAAGTTACAGCTCGCTATGTCGATGTGGGCGACCGAGTTAAAGTTGGACAAGTATTAGCAAAACTCGATGTAGCAGATGCACAGCTACAATTAAATGCTGCCAAAGCTCAATTACAGAATGCACAAGCAGCAGCGAAAACAGCATCAGATGAACTTAAACGTTTTCAACAATTATTACCTGTCAATGCAGTAAGCCGTTCACAATTTGATACGGTTAAAAATCAGTACGACGCGGCACAAGCAGCGTTACAACAAGCCCGCTCTAACTATGAAGTTTCTGCAAACCAAACTGGTTATAACCAACTCGTTTCTAATAAAAACGGGGTAATTACAGCGCGTAATATTGAAATTGGACAAGTCGTTTCAGCAGGACAAGCGGCTTATCAATTGGCGATTGATGGTGAGCGTGAGGTGGTCATCGGCGTACCAGAACAAGCAGTTGCCGAGATTAAAGTTGGCCAAGCGGCATGGATAACTTTGTGGTCTAAACCGAATGAAAAATTTGCCGGATATGTACGTGAAGTTTCTCCAGCGGCTGATCAGTCTCGTACCTTTACGGTGAAAGTAGCACTTAAAGAAGGCCAATCTGCTATTCAGCTTGGACAAAGTGCACGCGTATTTTTTAGCTCGACTCAAACTAATGTCATGAGTGTTCCACTTTCGAGTGTTTCAGCTACAGATAATCAAGCTTATGTATGGGTAGTCAATGCCAACCAAACTTTACGTAAAGTACCTGTAACAGTTGGGGCATATGGCAGAGATAGTGTATCCGTGTTAACTGGTTTAACACCAAATGATTGGGTTGTGATTGGTGGGGTTCATTTGCTACGCGATAAGCAGAAGATTCACCCGATTGACCGTGAAAACCGTGCGGTGAAAATTCAGGGGGCAACGAAGCCATGAAATTCAATCTCTCGGAATGGGCACTGAATAATAAAGGCATTGTCCTTTATTTCATGCTGTTGCTTGGCATTATCGGTGCAATCTCTTATTCAAAACTGTCACAGAGTGAAGATCCGCCTTTTACCTTTAAAGTGATGGTCGTCAAAACCTACTGGCCTGGAGCGACTGCCAAAGAGGTTTCAACGCTGGTGACTGACCGGATTGAAAAGGAGCTGATGACGACAGGGCAGTATGAAAAGATTATGGCCTACTCCCGCCCAGGTGAGTCAATGGTTACTTTCTTTGCCAAGGATTCATTGAAGTCGGCACAGATTCCTGATGTTTGGTACAACGTTCGTAAAAAGGTCAATGACATTCGCACTGAACTCCCAAGCGGTGTACAAGGTCCTTTTTTCAATGATGAGTTCGGTGATACTTTCGGTAATATTTATGTACTGACAGGCAAGGACTTTGACTATGCACTACTCAAAGAATATGCCGATCGTTTGCAATTACAGCTGCAACGCGTCAAGGATGTTAGCAAAGTCGAATTGGTTGGCTTACAAGACCAAAAAATCTGGATTGAGATTTCAAACACCAAAGCAGTTCAGCTCGGTATTCCTCTTTCTGCAATTCAAGAAGCCTTACAAAAGCAAAATAGTATGGCAAGCGCTGGTTTCTTTGAAACCGGTACGGACCGTATTCAAATTCGTGTAAGTGGGCATTTACAAAGCGTTGATGAAATTAAGAAAACGCCGTTACTGGTAGGCAACAAAACCATTCAACTTGGTGATGTCGCTGATGTCTACCGCGGTTTTAGTCAACCAGCTCAGCCACGTATGCGTTTCATGGGTGAAAATGGTATTGGCCTTGCCGTATCAATGCGTAAGGGCGGTGACATTATTGCCTTGGGGAAAAACCTAGAAACCGAATTTGCCCAGCTGCAAAAGACTTTGCCTTTAGGTATGAAACTACAGAAGGTATCGGACCAACCTGTAGCAGTACAACGCAGTATTCATGAGTTTGTGAAGGTACTCGCTGAAGCAGTCATTATTGTTTTGTTAGTGAGCTTTTTCTCTTTAGGTTTCCGTACAGGTTTAGTGGTCGCTTTTTCCATTCCTTTGGTTTTAGCAATGACTTTTGCCGGCATGAATATATTCGATGTCGGGCTACATAAGATTTCTCTGGGCGCTCTGATTTTAGCTTTAGGCTTGTTGGTCGATGACGCGATTATTGCAGTCGAGATGATGGCCATTAAGATGGAGCAGGGCTATAGTCGAATTAAGGCCGCCGGATTTGCGTGGAAAACCACAGCATTTCCAATGCTGACAGGGACACTCATTACGGCAGCGGGCTTTTTACCTATTGCTACTGCACAGTCTAGTACAGGTGAATACACGCGTTCAATCTTTCAGGTAGTGACCATTGCCTTATTGGTGTCTTGGGTTGCCGCAGTTTTATTTGTGCCTTATTTGGGTGAAAAACTACTGCCTGATTTTACCAAGACTGGGCATCAAGCACCTTGGTATGTTCGTTTATGGGCAAGATTAACGAAAAAACCGCAACCACAAACTATCGAGATTTCACAGGACCACCATTACGATCCTTATCAATCTAGTTTCTATTTACGTTTTAGGAAAATGGTCGAGTTTTGCGTGACCTATCGTAAAACTGTAATTGCGACAACAGTTGGGATATTCGTACTCTCTGTGCTGATGTTTAAAATGGTTCCTCAGCAGTTTTTCCCGCCTTCAAACCGTACCGAGATTTTAGTCGATTTAAAACTTGAAGAAGGCGCTTCGTTAACCGCTACAGAACAAGCGGTGAAAAAGGTTGAACAGTTCCTGTCTAAACAAAAAGGTATTGATAACTATGTGGCCTATGTGGGTACAGGTTCACCGCGTTTTTATTTACCGTTAGACCAGCAATTACCACAAGCTAGCTTTGCACAGTTTGTGGTTTTAGCCACTTCACTTGATGACCGTGATGAAATTCGTCGCTCGCTAGAAACTCAAATTAAACAGCTGCTTCCACAAGTTCGTACTCGTGTGTCATTACTGGAAAATGGTCCACCTGTGGGTTATCCGTTGCAATATCGCGTGTCAGGTGAAGATCTCAATCTGGTACGTAAAGAGGCGCAGCAGGTTGCTAAGGTCATTAGTGAAAACCCGAATACCACCAATGTGCATTTAGACTGGGGTGAGCCGAGTAAGATTATTGCAATTCAAATTGATCAAGACCGTGCTCGACAAATGGGTGTGTCTAGTGTGGATTTGGCGAATTTCCTGAATGCTTCAATTACAGGCAGTGCAATTGAACAGTATCGTGAAAAGCGTGAACTGATTGAGATCCGCTTACGTGGTGATCAAGCTGAGCGTGTTGAAGTAGCTTCACTGGCAAGTTTAGCGGTACCAACAGCCAATGGAACAACTGTACCTTTAGCCCAGATTGCGAAAATTGAATATAAGTTTGAAGATGGCCTGATCTGGCATCGTAACCGTTTACCAACGATTACTGTGCGTGCAGATATTCGTACCAAATTGCAGCCAGCGACTGTTGTGGGCGAGTTAGCTAAATCAATGGACAAGTTACGCGCTGAGCTACCAAGTGGTTACCTCGTTGAAGTCGGGGGAACTGTAGAAGAGTCAGCACGTGGGCAAAGTTCGGTCAATGCTGGTATGCCACTGTTCTTGGCAGTGGTCATGACATTACTCATGATTCAGCTGAAGAGTTTATCGAGAGCAACGATTGTGTTCTTGACCGCACCATTAGGTTTAATTGGGGTAGTTCTATTCTTACTTTTATTCAATAAGCCATTTGGTTTTGTGGCCATGCTAGGAACCATTGCCTTGTCCGGCATGATTATGCGTAACTCGCTTATTTTGATTGATCAGATCGAACAAGATCGGCAAGCAGGGCATCCAACGTGGGAAGCGATTATTGACGCAACGGTACGCCGTTTCCGTCCAATTATTCTGACGGCCTTGGCAGCAGTGCTAGCGATGATTCCACTTTCGCGAAGTATTTTCTTCGGTCCAATGGCCGTTGCAATTATGGGCGGACTGATTGTAGCGACCATGCTGACATTGTTTTTCCTACCTGCATTGTATGCTGCGTGGTTTAAGGTGAAAAAAACAGCATAAAATACATAAATTTTTTGTGAATAAAGGTGCGAAATATTGAAAAGTCCAATATAGTAGCACCTGTCTTTACACAAAAAATACAGGATTATTTCACTGCATAAAAAATAGGCAAAGTGCAGTGAATTGAGGTGAAATACAGATGGGGCAAGACCATATCGAACAGCATCGCCGTTATATTGTAATTTCTTATGCGTTCATGTTTCTTGCATTGTTTACGGTTATTTTTGCGGCCTTTGCTTATCTGGTCGCTCGTAAAGTAGCTGTTGTGGATGATGCGGAAGTTTGGATTCATGCTCATGCGCTCTGGATTATGCGCAATGGTATTCTATTCCTCTTCATGTCAGTTTTTGCTGTTGTTTGGTTTATTCCTCTCTTCTTTTTTGCATGGAACAGCAACCTTTGGGTAACGGCATCAACAGTTGCTGGTGTGGTTTTTAGCGCTATTGCTTGGTTATTTTTATTAAATGCATGGTTAAAAGGCTTGTCTAAATATTTAAAAAATAAGGCAGTTTTTTAATATATCTGTTTTTTGAAAGTTTTCCCCTTGTAAATTCGGCTAAAGCCCCCCATTTAGTCGGCAATAGAGTATTGATAAAATTTCCGTGAGGAGCACCGCCAAACATGGCTAAACGTGATTATTATGAGGTTTTAGGCGTTTCAAAAACCGCAAGTGATGATGAGATCAAAAAAGCCTATCGTAAATTGGCGATGAAATATCATCCTGACAGAAACCCTGACAATGCCGAAGCAGAAGAAAAGTTTAAAGAAGCTTCCGAAGCTTATGAGATTTTATCGGACAGCGAAAAGCGCAGCATGTATGACCGTATGGGACATAATGCATTTGAAGGCGGCTTTGGTGGCGCTGGTGGTGGCTTTGGTGGTTTCAGTGCAGAAGATATTTTCAGCCAGTTCGGTGATATCTTTGGTGGAGCGTTTGGTGGCGGCGGACGTCAGCAACGCCAACGTCGCGGTTCAGACTTACGCTATGTCATGGAACTTACCCTTGAGGAAGCTGTAAAAGGGGTTAAGAAAACAATTACCTTTACTGCTCCGGCACCATGTGATGTGTGTGATGGTAAAGGCTCTCAAAATCCAAAAGATGTAGAAACCTGTAAAACTTGTCATGGTTCAGGACAAGTACGTATGCAGCAAGGTTTCTTCTCTGTACAACAAACTTGTGGCACGTGTCGTGGCCAAGGCAAAATTATTAAAAACCCATGCCATGCATGTCATGGTTCAGGTGTAGCTGATCGCCAGCAAACATTGGAAGTTACTATTCCAGCGGGTGTAGATAATGGCGACCGCGTTCGTTTAAGTGGTAAAGGCGAAGCGATCCGTGATGGTCAAGCTGGTGACTTGTACGTTGAAGTGGTTGTTCGTGAACACGAAATTTTCCAACGTGATGGCGCCGATTTATATATGGACGTACCAGTAAGCATTGCTGATGCTGCACTTGGTAAAGAAATTGAAATCCCGACTTTGGAAGGCCGCGTTAGTTTGAAGATCCCTGAGGGAACTCAAACAGGTAAATTATTCCGTTTACGTGGTAAGGGTGTTCGCCCTGTACGTAGCAGCATGGTGGGTGATTTACTTTGCCGTATCGTGGTAGAGACACCAGTTAATTTAACGTCTCGTCAACGCGAGTTACTCAAAGAATTACAAGCATCTTTCGATGGCGAAGACAGTGCTTCTTCACCAAAGAAAAAATCATTCTTTGATCGTTTATTCGATTAATGCTTGATTAGATCGTAAATTAAAAAGAAGGCGGATATTGATTAAATATCCGCCTTTTTATTGCGCTGATTCATCTTATTATTTTTATTCTGCTTAAAAGAAAATAACTACCGATTACTCTGTTGGGTGAGCGACATCAATATCGTCAACACTTACAATAAGTTCGCTTGATGCAACTGGAGCTACTACAGCCTCAACAGTAGCTTGAGTAACTGGTTTTACAGCTACTTTTACTGTTTCTACTTCTGCGGTTTTTTCTTCAATGATCGGGTCGATATCTTCAACTTTAACTTCAGCAGTGGTATTGCTTGCTACGCTTGTTTGAGGTGTAGGTGTTGCTGCTTGAGTATTTACGTTCGTGGTAATGCGTGCTTTAGATAAGCTTTCTAATGTGTCCCCAGGTTGGATTGCAGGCTCTGCAAATGCTACTGAACTCATCATCCCCATAACGGCTATTAAGCCCATAATTTTCGAATGCATGCTGAACTCCTTATAGTCATCTTTTTTTCATTCGTGGGTCCGTAGTGTGCAGATCAATTCTTTAACTTTTGTGAAAACTGATTAAATTTCGGTTCATCTTAAAAAATATTTTTTACTTTTTATTGTGAGCAAAGAGTTTTGATATAGTAAGCCAATTACGTAAAACACAAGATTGGGAAGGATTATGTCAGCAGCTCCACGCATTGGTATTTTGGGTGCAGGCGGCCGTATGGGTCGTATACTTATTCAGGCAGTTCAACAAGCAGGTTATCAATTGGGAGCCGCTGTTGTACGCCCAGAAAGTACTTTAATCGGTGCTGATGCTGGTGAACTTGCAGGAATTGGTTCAATTGGAGTGAAGCTTACTGGAAGCTTGGCGGAGGTTCTTAAAGACTGTGACGTTGTAATTGACTTTTCGACTCCTGCTGCAACATCTGAGCATCTAAAGCTATGTCGTGAAGCTGGGGTAGCTATCGTGATCGGGACAACGGGAATGTCCGATGAACAAAAAGCTGAGCTTGATGAAACGGCAAAACATATACCTGTTGTATATGCTGCAAACTATTCTGTTGGCGTAAATGTATCAATCAAGT
Organism: Acinetobacter sp. 70_2; assembly: GCF_056736115.1. NCBI lineage: Bacteria > Pseudomonadati > Pseudomonadota > Gammaproteobacteria > Moraxellales > Moraxellaceae > Acinetobacter > Acinetobacter sp. 70_2. Next base: position 444,116 of record NZ_JBWZIP010000012.1, on the reverse strand, counting down.
TACTTGAGCTTGCAGCAAAAGTATTTGGCGATACAGTAGATATTGAAGTGATTGAGGCTCACCACCGTCATAAAGTAGATGCGCCGTCAGGTACAGCATTAATGATGGGTGAAGCGATTGCTGATACTTTAGGCCGTAACCTAAAAGAAGTTGCTGTTTATGGTCGTGAAGGGCATACCGGTCCACGTGATCGTCAAACGATTGGTTTTGAAACCATCCGTGGTGGCGATATTGTAGGTGAACATACTGTCATGTTTATTGGTGAGGGTGAGCGTGTTGAAGTCACTCACAAAGCCACGAACCGTATGAACTTTGCTGCTGGTGCAGTACGAGCTGCTGCATGGGTTGTAGGTCGTGAAGCGCACAAATACGACATGAAAGATGTTTTAGGATTGAACGACGTACAGGTGTAAACCATCTGTATACGTCGCATATGTGGCGAGAAAAACAAGATAGAGCAGAACATGAATAAAAAACAAATTGCTTTGACCACTCTTCTTTGCTTAAGCAGCCTCTATGCAGGGGCTGCCTCTACAGACAAGGCGAAACTTAGCCTTGACCGTAATCATATTAAAGTGTGGACCTATCAAAAGGCTGATAACCCAGTCTTTCAATACAAAGCTGAAACAACCTTTGATGTACCTATTGAACGTGCTGTTGCGGTGATTTTAGATGTAAATCGCGCAGCGCAATGGGTGCCTTATATGGGTAAAGTTGAAATGCTGTCTCAGGATGAGAAAAAGGGTGAATTTACGTTATATATGGTTTTAGATTTTCCTTTTCCCCTAAAAGACCGCGATGTTGTGGTGAAAGGAAAAATGAGTAAAGCCGCTAATGGCGTTATTACGATTAAGAACACAGCAATTAATAGTAATTATCCGATTCAACCTGATGTGGTTCGTTTAACTCGTTATGAAGGTGAATGGACATTCCAGAAACTAGCGAATAACAAAGTTAAAGTAACCACCAGTGGCTACGCTGACCCAGCCGGTTCAATTCCTTTAAGCTTTGTAAATATGTTTGTTCAGCAGCAACCGTATCAAATGCTGCTTAAAATGAAGCGGGAAGTAATGAACCCGATTTATGAGCAACCTAAATTGCCCGATATTTTAAAATAATAAGCAATAAAAAAAGCGCCTGATTTCAGGCGCTTTTTTTATTAATCTGAACATTGCTGTAAAGTTCGAGCTGGGCTACTTTCATGTTTGATTTGGAATAAAACCAGTAACAAACCTAACCCCGCCAGTAATGCACCAGCAAATGATACTGCGCTATAACCCCAACCTAAATCGAGCACTAACGCACCTGCTGCTGCACCGACTGCGTTACCTAGGTTAAACGCACCGATATTTACTGAAGAGGCAAGCCCTGGTGCTTCATGAGCAACTGACATTACACGCATTTGTAATGGCGGTACTAAAGCAAAGGTTGCGGCACCCCAGATCACTAAGGCAATCGCTGCTCCAATCTGGCTTTGTGCAAGGATTGGGAAAGTCACCATCATTACAATCAACAGAACCAAGAAACCAATCAGAGTTTTGTTGATAGACAAGTCTGCAAAGCGACCACCTAAATGGTTACCAATTGAGAAACCGACACCAATCAACACCAACATAAAAGTAATGAAGGTAGGTGAAGCATGAGTAAACTCAGTCAAACTTGGCGCGATATAGGTATAAAGCGTAAACATTGCACCTGCACCGAGTACGGTGGTAAGTAATGCAAGTACCACAGGGCCACGTGTTAATACTTTCAACTCAGCTTTCACATTTGGTTTTTGGGCAACCATACCTTGCGGTAATGCTTTCCATAAAGCGAGCATGGTAATCACACCAAGCAAGGAAATCGCAAGGAACGACATACGCCAGCCAATATTTTGCCCAACCCATGTTGCCAAAGGTACACCACCAATATTGGCAATGGTTAAACCCATAAACATGGTTGCCACAGCACTGGCTTGTTTGTGCGCGGGTACAATACTCGCTGCTACAACAGAGCCAATCCCGAAGAAGGCACCATGGTTAAGGCTTGTGATGAGACGTGCACCTAATAAGCTCATATAGCTTGGTGAAAACGCTGCGATTAGGTTACCCACCGTAAAGATTGCCATCAGAAAAATCAGTGCATTACGTCTAGCAAAACCACCAAACCACAGGGTCATGAATGGGGCACCTAGCATGACGCCAAGTGCATAGCCCGTAATTAGCATTCCGGCTGTTGGAATTGAAATACCTAAATCATGAGCGATATTCGGAAGTAATCCCATTGGAGAGAATTCCGTGGTGCCAATGGCAAAGGCACCAATTGCCAATGCCAGTAACGAGAACGCCGTATTTGATTGAGTGTTCATGAGTTTAGTCCCAAACTGGTGCCCATGGCTCTGGGCTAACTTCACGACTGTTACGGTCAAGTTCAGCAATCATTTGCATTTCAGCTGAAGTTAACTCGATATCCTGTGCTTTTAAATTACTAATCAGGTTTTCCCGTTTAGTCGAAGATGGAATAACTGCAAAACCAAGTTGCAATGCCCATGCCAATGCAATTTGTGCTGTCGTTGCTTTATGGGCTGCTGCAATTTCAGCTAAAACAGGGTCTTGAAGCACTTTGCCGTACGCAAGCGTCATATATGAGGTAACATCAATCTTCTTCTCTTGTAAGAAATTTACAAGTTTATGGTTTTGAAGATAAGGACTTAGTTCAATCTGGTTTGTTGCAATATGCTCTACACCAATTGTGTCAATTGCTTGTTGAGTAAGTGCAATATTGAAGTTTGAAATACCAATTTGTTTAGTTAAGCCCTGCTGTTTTGCTTCAAGTAAAAGCTGCATGATTTCAGGAATCGAAACGCCTAAATCCGGTGCTGGCCAGTGAATCAAAGTTAAATCGACATGGTCAGTACGAAGCTTTTCTAAGCTCTCTTTTAAGCTTGGAATAAACTTATCTTGAGCAAAATTATCTACCCAGATTTTTGTAGTTAAAAACAAGTCCTGACGTGATACACCGCTTTCAGCAATCGCTTGACCAATCGCTGCTTCATTATCATAAATTTGAGCAGTATCAATGACACGGTAACCTACGTCTAAAGCAGTTTTAACAGAATCAATGACTGCTTGTTCTTTAAGACGGAAAGTACCTAGACCAAAACGTGGAATATTCATGTGTTTACCTAAATTTGAATAATCATTTAACTTGAGGTGCATTTTGCTTTTTTTATTGTTGCGAAAAAATAGATGAATAAGCAAAATATCTTTGATGATTAGTCAATAATAGAATAAGCCATGAAATCAACAATTGAAGAACTGGTTGCCTTTATCACAATTGTTGATACAGGCTCCTTTGTAGCCGCAGCAGAACATTTAAAACAGACACCTTCAGGAATAAGCCGCTCTTTGACACGTTTGGAAGCAAAGTTAGGTGTGACCTTGTTAGAGCGAACAACACGTAAGTTAAAACTCACCCAAGAAGGGCAGCAGTTTCTGATAAAGGCTCGTAAAATTTTAAATGAGCTGAATGCTGCTGAAGAAGAGTTACAAAAGTCTGATCAGGGTACTGCGGGACTGATTCGTATTGATTCGGCAACGCCATTTGTCTTACATGTCATTGCACCACTAATGCATAAGTTTCGTGAGTGCTATCCCGACATTGAAATCGAAATAAATAGTAATGATCAGGTGATTGATCTATTACAACATAAGACCGATGTGGCATTTCGATTTGGGGAACTCAATGATTCGAGTCTTCATGCCAAGTTAGTGTGCAAGAGTCGTTTATATATTGTGGCAAGTCCAGAGTATTTAGCGATTAAGGGGACACCGACACAACCTGAACAACTTGAACATCATGATTTAATTGGTTTTACCAGACCTGACTATATTAATAGCTGGCCAATTAAAGTTGGTAATGAATATTTTTTCGCACAAGCAAACATTAAAGCTTCAAGTGGTGAGACTGTACGCCAGCTCACAATTAGAGGACATGGTATTGCACGGCTATCTGAATTTGAAATTTGGAAAGATATTCAAGAAGGGCGATTGATTGCGTTATTTGAAGATCAAATAGAACATCAATATCAAAGCATCCATGCTGTGTATTATCAACAAGAGCATCTACCAAAACGAATCCGTTTATTTATTGAGTTTTTGGCAGATCAATTAAAAGATGGTTTTAAAACCTGTCTCTAAACCTACCGTAAGCATCACTTGGAAAATGAACTTCTAAAATTGGAGTCGTTTGTCCTTGTGATGAATGTTGAGATAAGAAATAGCTTTGTTGTTGTTCTCGGCAACTAAAATATAATTTTGAATAGACCGAATTCACCATGACAACTTCGTTTGAGCTATTACGTTTATATTCATAATGAGAAATCGTATAGGTCTCATTATCAGTGCGCTGTTCTAATTTATAGTCCTGTTGGTTGGTCATTTTTAAATAACCTTCTATGAGGCTTTGGCAAACCGTGTGTCTGTGCTGCTCATTTTTGGGCTGTGGTTGGCAACCCGCTAAAACAATAGTAAATAATAATATAGCTTTTAATTTCATGGCTTTACTACTCTTTGAGTTGATTTCCATAGCCTAAAGGTGTTCTATAAACCAGTACAGATACAGAAATTTTTAAAAAAGCAGCACAGAATGACTTTTCAATATCAGGTTCTTGCCAATCAATTAGCACATCGTATTTATCAAGATGAGCTTAAACCTCATCAGAAGCTTATTTCTTTACGAGATTTCGCTCGTCAGCACAGCATTAGCTTAAGTACGGCAAAAAGTTGCTATGAATTGCTTGAGGCGAGGGGACTTATTTATGTAAAGCCGAAGTCGGGTTACTTTGTGGTTGCTCGTACCCAATCTAGTCCTATTCCGGATAGCCCGGATTTTTTATCTTTGCCTCGACATGTCTCAAATCTGGAGTTGCATAACCAGATTCAGGAAGCTGCTTTACAAAGTCATCTTGTACCGTTGGGTTCGATTCAGTTAACGCCGCACTTTATTCCGATAGAGGGTTTACGTCGTTCTATTCAACGTGCTTTAAAAAATTGTCAGCCACAAGACTTTCTTTATTGTAATAAACAAGGGCACGAGCAATTAAGAAAAGCACTTTCTGATCATTGGCGTGAAGATGGTATTTATATCGCGCCGGAAGATATTTTTATTACCAATGGCTGTATGCCTGCTTTGTCTTTAGTGATTCAGAAGCTCACTGAAGTGGGCGATAGTATTCTTATTCCTACACCTACCTATAATGGTCATTTACAGTTATTAGCAAGTTTAAAACGACAGATTGTTGAGATTCCTGCCGATCATCGTGGCATTGATCTTGAGCGTTTAGAGTCCTTAATGCAGCAAGGTTTGGCTAAAGTTTGCTTAATGACTGCGAACTACCAGAACCCTTTAGGATATTGTTTTAGCAATACAGAGAAAAAGAAGATTGCTGAATTAGCTGCAAAGTATCAATGTTTTATTATTGAAGACGATATTTTTGGTGAATGTGGCTACAGTAGTGAGCGACTATTGCCTATTCGATATTGGGATCGCGAAGGGTATGTGGTTTGGTGTGGTTCAGTTTCTAAGTCTTTGTCGAGTGCGTATCGGGTAGGGTGGTTTTGTTTAACTACAAAGTTAGAAAATTTAAAGCTTGAGCTGCTAGTAAGTAATATCGGGGTGAATACACCACTACAATTAGGCCTAGCTGATTTTATTTATAGTCGTGCTTACAGAGAGCATTTAGAACAGTTAAGACCAAATTTAATGCGACAAGTTGAAGAATACCGTAGCTGTATTTTAAAAGCCTTTGAAGGCATTCCAATCGCATTGAGCCAGCCCGAAGGTGGCTATGCATTATGGATACAGTTGCCTAAAAGTGTAGATAGCTTGGCGCTCTATTACACTGCACAAGCTCAAGGAATTACCGTGGTACCAGGCCATGTTTTTGGTGAGGATGAACGCTATCGGCACTTCATTCGTTTAAATGCAGGGCATGAGTTAACAGCAGATGTCCGCCAAGCAATTAAAGACTTGGCGAACTGGTCACGACAACAGATGAAAGGGTTGAGTTAGTTTTATTCTGCGAAGTCTGCTTTAAGCACAATACGGTAGCGTGCTTGACCTGAGTGTAGACGTTCAATTGCTTCATTAAGCTGTGACATTGGAAACAGCTCAATTTGAGGCGCAATTTTTTTGCGTGCAGCAAACTTCAAAAGTTGACGTAGTGCAGCAGGTGAGCCTGTAGGTGAGCCAGTTACTGATTTAGCACCGCTAATAAGTGAACCTACAGAAACAGGAACAGGTTCTAGGGTGAGACCCAAGAAGTGCAAAGAACCATTGGGTGCTAGCGTAGAAATGAAAGCACGCCAGTTTAGCGTCACGTTTACTGTGCTGAGCAATAAATCAAATTTCCCTTTTTGTGCTGTTACCGCGTCTGTATCGCGGCTATTCACGACATGATCTGCTCCCATTGCTTTAAGTTCTTCAGTTTTATCTGGATTAGAACTAAAAGCAGTAATTTCACAGCCCCAAGCTTTAAGGAGCTTAATGGCGATATGACCTAAACCGCCAATACCAATCACACCGACATGATGTGTTGCTTGAATTTTATGTTTAAGCAACGGGTCAAAAACGGTAATTCCGCCACAAAGTAAAGGACCAGCACTTTCAGCGTCTAAATCGTCAGGGAGGGGAATAGCCCACTGCCAACCTGCACGGACTTTATCGGCAAAACCACCAGCATGCCCCACGATTGTTGCAACACTTCCGCCTGTACAAAGTACTTGCTGACCACCAATACATTCATCACAGGCTTGGCAACTTTCAGCAGTCCAGCCAATGCCGACACGTTGCCCGATTTGTAGACCTTTGGCTTCTGAACCTAAAGCAACAATTCGTCCAATAATTTCATGACCCGCAACCACAGGGTAGACGGTCGAACGCCATTCATTGTTTAAAACAGAAATATCAGAATGACATAAACCACAGTATTCAACTTTTACCTCAACCTGATGCGGCTGTAATTCACCTGCATCAAATTGGTAAGGAACCAGTTTTTCACCTGCCTGCATTGCAGCATAAGCCTGAATCGTATTATTGCTCATCGGAAACTCCTTAAGCGGCTTTGAACCGTTCTGGTGGGTTATGAAGCTTTAAATTGACAATCGTTTTCATGATCATCGACCATACCTACTGCTTGCATAAAAGCATAACAGGTGGTTGGGCCGACAAATTTGAAACCATTCTTTTTAAGCGTTTTAGAAAGTTTTACGCTCAGTTCAGTTTGAGCAGGGGCCTTACGATAATCTACAACATCATTATGTTGAGGAACTGCATCTACAAACTGCCAAAGCCATGTAGGGACATCACCGACTTGTGCTTTGAGCGCTTGCCAAGCAATCGCATTGTCACGAATGGCTTTAAGTTTACCTAAGTGACGAATTAAACCTGCATCTGATAATTTTAGTTCTAAAAAATCATCAGTGAATGAAGCAATTTCTGCAATCGGATGATTAAAGAAATGCTGACGGTAGCTTTCTCTTTTTTTTAGTACGGTAATCCAAGATAAACCAGCTTGCTGACCTTCGAGGCAAAGCATTTCAAATAAACGTGCTTCGTCGTGTTCGGGTTTACCCCATTCTTCATCATGGTAAGCAATATAGAGTGGATCATCGGAACACCATCCGCAGCGTTGAGTTTTCATGATGATGCTCCTTATATTTATCTTGGAATTTTAAAGTTTAAATAGCACCCATTCATTTGGGCGAGTATCCCAATAATACAGTTCGGCTTGAGTTAAGTCTTCAAACTTTAGCCAAAAATCTTTGCCAACTTTATCTGAAAAACCGGTACTGATCAGTAGGGCATCATCGCTGATTTCCATGATCCAGCCTTGATAGCTATTGCCATTTAAAATGATCTTTTGCTGGTTGCCAGATTCGGCAAACTCTACTAAGCGATTGATCAGCGCTTCCGACATAAAATGTTCCTAGCGTAAATATGAATAAGGGTTAACAGCACCACGTCCTTTACCATTTAGATAAAGACCATAGTGGAGATGAGGTGAAGTATAACGTGCATTGCCCGTATTGCCGACATAGCCAATTAAATCGCCTTTTTTGACATAGTCACCAACACTTAAGCCACGCTTGTGACCATCAAGATGAGCATAATAATGCCATGTTCCCGCTGGGCCTAAAATCCAGATGACTTTGCCACCCAAGTTGTTATTACGAAGATCGGCAACTAGTCCTTCGGTTGTGCTATACACTTTGGTTCCACGTGGAGCCAAAATATCAATGCCTTCGTGGCTACGGCCCTGACTCCGAGCAGCTCCCCACGTGTCTTTTAGTTCGTCTCGATCGACACCTTTTACCGGAACTGGAAGTCGATTTGGAAGCTGCATACTCTCGAGCTTACTAATTTGAGCGGCTGACAGTGGTGTAGGTTTTTTAGGTGCGCTGGCACAGGCAGCCAATAGAATAATAAGAAAGCCAAGTGAGAAATGAGAAACAAAACGTCGCACAAAATACTCCCTGTCATAGTTATATCAAAATTATTTTGACCACTATGTCATGAACGGCTTGTCGAGATCAATTTTTTCATAGCAGTTGGTACACCTTTGGCAATGGCCTGTTCTGGACTCAGCCATTGGCCTTCAAGTTCAATCGCCAGATGTTCTTTTTGATCAGGTTCCACGTGGAACACATGAGCATTAAGTAACCATGTAAAGTGAGTGAAGCTATGGCTGATCTGAAAAGTTTGAGCTTGAGGCTGTAGTTTAAATTGCTGGCTTATGTTCAGTCGTTCATGTTCATTTTCTAAAATAGGTAAACAGAATAAACCACCCCATAGGCCATGAGCTGGGCGTTGTTGCCAGAACCACTCATCTTCACACTGAATAATAAGAACATCTGCTGTTTTTACAGGAGGTGTTTTTTTCGGTTTTTTAAAAGGTAATTCTTGTTCTAAACCTTGCTGGTAAGCCTGACAATGAGCTTGCATTGGACAATATAAACAAAGAGGCTTTTTAGGCGTACAGATGGTTGCGCCCAAGTCCATAATCGCTTGCGTGTAGTCATGGTTGCGATGTGTCGGGCAAAGCTCTTCAGCGAGTTTCCACATTTCACGTTCATGTTGTGGTTTGCTTAAGTCATCTTCAATAGCAAAGAAGCGAGCTAAAACACGTTTCACGTTGCCATCCATAATCACGCCGTACTGACGTAAACCTAAAGACATGAGCGCGCCGGCGGTCGAGCGACCAATGCCAGGTAGTGCAATCCATTCTTCTAGGGTTTCAGGAAATTTACCTTGCTGTGCTACAAGACCAGCGGCTTTATGCAAATTGCGGGCACGAGCGTAATAGCCAAGACCTGCCCAATAAGGGGCGACTTCATCCCAAGTTGCATGACCTAAAGCGTCTACCGTTGGAAAGCGCTCCATAAAGCGGTCAAAATATTGCAGAACTGTTTTTACCTGAGTCTGCTGTAGCATAATTTCAGAAACCCAAACTTTGTATGGATCATCTGCGACTTGCCAAGGCAAATCATGACGACCATGTTGATCGAACCAGTTTAAGAGGGCATCAGAAAAAGAAAATTCAGGCATGAACAGCTATAGAAGAAAAGTAAGGGCTAAATTATAGCTGAAATTGGGGAGAAGTTTTGTTTAAAGCAAGCAATCAGAACGAGCCTGTTCAAACAGAGACTACTTTAAAACGAGTAGTCTCTGTCCAGCATAAAAAGGATTAATCCGCTTTTACGCCCCAACGTTGATCAAGTTTCAACGGTTGGTTTTTATAGTAAGGAATGACATGAATGTGGAAGTGGTCGGAAGTCTGGCCAAATACTTCACCATCATTAAAGCCAATATGGAAACCAGCTGGTTGATGACGAAGCTGTGTTTCATGACGGGCAATTTCAAGAAGTGTCAGTAAGCTTTCATGTTCTTTAGAGGTAATGTCAAAAAACGAGCTTACATGGCGTAGTGGCGTTACAACACAATGGCCTTTAGACAACGGATTTGGGTCAGGTAAAATTACAGCAAATTCATTCTTATCAATGATGTCATATTCATCAAAATTGCAATACGGACATTTCTTGTCAGTCATTGTTGTATCCTCTCATGTTATTCCATTAAACCCCGAGTGCGGGAAATAAGACTAGGCTTTGCTCTAGCTCAACGGGAGTATATTTATTGAAGTATGGTTTAAAAAATACAGGAAAAATATTGCAAAGTCATAAAGATTTAAGGGAGCAAATGCGAAAAAAGAACCATTTGCTCCAAATTTGCTTCTTTTATTTTAAAGTACGTTCTAATAAAGCGTACATTTTAGCAAGGCCTTGTTTTTCCGCTTCGCTGTTGTAGCCAAGGTCGACACCATTCGCTTTAGCTCTTTCATCTGCAAGCGGGTTACTAAAGCCATGTTTAGCATCCTTTAAAACCACTACTTCATGTTTAACCTCAGCAGCTTGCATCTCTTTTTCAAAATTAGCAACATCTTCTAAGGTGACCATGCTGTCTAGTTCACCATGTAGAACTAAAACTTCACCTTGAATGTTGCCTTTTTGAGCAGGAGCCTTAGGTGTTAATGTGCCATGGAATGTCGCAATTGCTTTGAGAGGAGCACCTGAGCGAGCTAGATCGAGTACTACTTTGCCACCATAGCAAAACCCTACCGCTGCAAGTTTTTCACTATTCACTTCTGGTTGAGCAGCTAAAGTTTGAAGCCCTGCATTAGCGCGGTCAGTCACCGTGTCTAACTCTTCAAATGTCTGCATCATCCATTCGTAAGCTTGAGCTGCAGTCGTAGTCACTTTTTTATCGCCATACATATCGATTGCAAGCGCAGCATAACCGTGTTCAGCAAGTTCACGCGCACGTTGTTCAGTGTATTCGTTACGACCCCACCACTCAGGACCAATAATGACACCAGCTACAGGGCTTTCACTCTCTGGAGCTGCAAAGTAACCAATTAAATGGCTGCCATCTGGTGCAGTATATTGAATTTCACGGGTTTTAATTGCTGTACTCATGACATTAATCCTGAAATTTAACTTGATTTAAATACGCTTGATTAAAGCATAAAAAATAAAAGTCATATGAATAACTATGTAAAAATCTACATCAAAAGAAAAACATAGAAATAATCAGCCAATAAAAAAGAAGGAACGAGTTCCTTCTTTTTGATATGGTCATAATTAAATTAGGTTCGGCCTCGCGAAATAAAACCAATAACAGCGAGAATTACAGCGATCACTAATAAAATCACGGCAAAGTCTTTAGATAACCCTGCAACACCACCAAACCCTAATAGACTGGCAATGAGTGCAATCACTGCAAAAATTATTGCCCAACGGAACATATGCTGTCCTCCTTATTTTTCATTGTCTTTTTACTATATAGCGTGTTTTTTGCACGAAATGTGTCGTTTATGTGGTTGAAATGTATATTAAACAATCATTTTGTGATGCCAAAAATACGGCTTATTTTCTTAAGCCCAGTGTAGTTCAATGCTATAATCTCACTTTGCTTTATCTATATAGCTGTTAAAAACTTATGTCTACTGAGACCTCACTTCGTCCAATGTTTTGGAAAAATTACACGCTAGAGCAGCTGACACAGGCTGAGTGGGAAGCTTTGTGTGATGGGTGTGGTTTATGCTGTTTGGTTAAGCTAGAAGACGAAGATACCCATGAAGTTGCTTACACCAAGGTAGCGTGTAAGTTACTCGATTGCAGCACAGGACGTTGCTCGGATTATTCAAACCGTCAGCAGCAAGTACCTGACTGTTTGCAACTGACGCCAGAAAGCTTAAAAAACATTCACTGGTTACCATCGAGCTGTGCTTATAAACGTTTGAATGAAGGCAAGAATTTACCTTCTTGGCACTATTTAAATACGGGTACGAGACAAAGCGTCGTTAAGGCGAAAAAGTCGGTTGCAGGACGTTGTATTCCTGAAACTGATGTACATGAAGATGATTTAGAAGATTATGTAGTGCGTTGGGTGCGTTAATACGCTCCCGATGGGCATTTTAATTACAGCGTATAATAAAGTAACACTTTTATCGTAAATTTTTTAATGATCTCCGTTATATAAAAATAAAAGCAAAAGGAGATAAAAATGATGAGACGACTAGCAGCCCCCTTGTTATGCAGTAGCTTCTTATTGTTAATGGCCTGTGGCTCCAATAATACTAATTCAAAAAATCCTGAACAAAATACAACTGCAAAAACAGAGCAATCCAGTGTTGCCAAACAAACTTATCAGATAGAGGCAGTTGCACATTTTAATGAACCTTGGGCGATTACGAGCTTGCCGGACCAACGTTTACTCGTCACTGAACGACAAGGCAAATTAAAAATTTTTAATCCCCAAAATAGACAAGTGCTAGATGTTCAGGGTGTTCCAGCGGTGAACTATGGCGGACAGGGTGGTTTAGGGGATGTTGCTCTACACTCAGACTTTGCCAAAAATCACTGGATATATCTCAGTTATGCAGCCAAAGGGCAAGGCGGATCTGGTGCAGTGATTTCACATGCAAAATTAGATTTATCTAACCCCAATCAACCAAAACTCACCGATATAAAGCAAATTTGGCAGCAAGTACCTAAAGTCTCAGGGCAAGGCCATTATGGGCATCGTATGCTTTTTGACGCAGATGGTAAGCTTTGGGTGAGTTCAGGTGAGCGCCAAAAGTTTGACCCTGCTCAAAACATGAAAAGTAACTTGGGTAAAATTCTGCGTTTAAATGATGACGGTTCAGCCGCCGTAGGTAACCCTTTTTATCAGCAAGGCGGCGTCACTGCGGAAATATGGTCACTGGGACACCGTAATCCCTTAGGTATGGCTTTTGATCGCCAAGGACAGCTCTGGGTGGTTGAGATGGGGCCTAAAGGTGGCGATGAGCTTAATATTATTACCAAAGGTGAAAATTATGGTTATCCAATTGTCTCAAATGGAGATCATTATTCCGGTCAGCCTATTCCAGATCATCACACGCACCCAGAGTTTAAAGCGCCAGAAATTGACTGGACTCCTGTAATCTCACCGTCGAGCTTAATTATTTATCGCGGACAACAATTTCCCGCATGGCAAAATAAAGCTTTAATTGGCGGGTTATCTTCAGAAGCAATTGTTGTTGTAGATTTAGAGCATAAGCCCGTAAAAGAAGTGCAGAGATTAGAAATGAAGCAACGTATTCGTGGGTTACATGAAGCACAAGACGGTTCAATTTGGGTAATTGAAGACGGTCCAAAAGCCCGTCTATTGAAGCTGAGTAAGAAACTCGTTTAAGGCCTCGAGTTAGCCTATAAATAAAGGATGTGTCTCATAGATTCAAATTGTAGATTTCTGTGAGACACAATAGACTATAGTGAAAAGACGATAAAGCTATTTGAGATGTCAGACACCCATATTCCACTTCCTGAACGCCTGCGCCCGAGAGATTTGTCTGAAATTATTGGGCAAGATCATTTGTTAGGTGAACACGCACCACTGCGTCAAATGATTGATCAGGGGCATTTACCTTCTATTATTTTTTGGGGACCGCCAGGCGTTGGTAAAACAACAATTGCTTTGCTTTTGGCGCAAGCAATAGACCGCCCATTTGTGAGTTTGTCTGCTCTGAACACGGGCGTAAAAGAATTACGTGAAGTGATTGCAGAAAGTGGGGATTTACTGACACCTGTAGTTTTTATTGATGAAATCCATCGCTTTAATAAATCACAGCAAGATGCACTACTAGGGGCTGTAGAAAAAGGAAAAATTACCTTAATAGGTGCGACCACAGAAAACCCGTCTTTTGAAGTCAATAGTGCACTTTTATCACGTTGTCAGGTCTATACCTTAAACAGTTTAGACAGCGAAGCAATTCAGACGTTACTCAACAATGCTCTCCAAGCCGATAAATTCTTAAAAGAACGCTACATTCACATTGAAGAGTACGATGCTCTTTTACAGTTTGCGGCAGGTGATGCCCGTAAAGCACTTAATTTACTAGACTTAATTGCAAGTACATTTGAGCCAGAAGTTGAAAATACCATTACCAATGCTGTGGTGGTAAAAGTTGCCCAGCAAAACATTGCACGTTATGACAAATCGGGTGAGCAGCATTACGACCTCGTTTCTGCATTTATTAAATCGATTCGTGGTAGTGATCCAGATGCAGCTCTGTACTGGATGGCTCGTATGCTTAAAGGAGGAGAAGATCCAGTTTTTATTGCAAGACGCATGTTGATTGCAGCCTCAGAAGACATTGGAAACTCGAATCCAAATGCGCTTTTGCTTGCAGGTGAATGTTTCCGCTCTGTTCAAGCAGTGGGTATGCCTGAAGGTCGAATTATTTTGGGCCAAACCGCGGTTTATTTAGCAACAAGTGCAAAAAGTAATAGTACTTATTTAGCAATTAACAAAGCATTGGAACTTGCCGATAAAACGGCAAATTTACCAGTGCCTTTACACTTGAGAAATGCACCAACCAAGCTGATGAAACAGCAAGGCTATGGCATCAATTATCTCTATCCTCATGATTACCCAGAGCATTTTGTGTTGCAAGACTATTTGCCACCTGAGTTGAAGGGAACCAAACTCTACGAGTCCGCGAGAAATAAGCGTGAGGTTGAAGGCGAACGCTTACAGCAACGCAGATGGCAGCAGGAACAATAGTTTTATTGAGTCCTGCTATTGTTCCAATTCCTCAGTAACCTGACCATAAATCAGGAGGGTAAACACGCCTGTACCACCAATAATATTTCCAATAGTCGTTGGAATCAGGAAATTAAAAATATATTCACTAATAGAGGCATCTCCTTGCCAAACTAGATAAGAAATTTCGGTAGAACCTACTACTACATGGGTAAAGTCACCGAGTCCTATCAAATATGTCATGAAAAAGATGAGTAGGAATTTATTGCTAACTGAAGGCAGCATCCAGACTAGTGCAGCAATTAACAGCCCTGACATAATACCTTTCAGCAAGTTTTCGGTCGCAGAAAAAGACGCAACATGATGTGCTAGCTCGTCTAGTGCCTTGTCAATATCGGGTGTAAACAGGTGAGTAGTTAAGAAAAATAAACTCGATAAAGCTGTTCCAATGAGGTTGCATAAAATCACAATTCCCCATAATCGGCCTACAGCTTGTAATTTTTCGAGAGTAAAGGGCTTGAATAGAGGTACAACTGTGGTGATGGTATTTTCGGTAAAGAGTTGCATATGGCCCAAAATAGCGATCAGGAACCCAATGGTATAACCAACATTGGTGATTAAATCGGTCCAGACAGCATCAGCTGGAAGATAAGAAGCGATAATCGCCTTAAACACAAAAGAAAAACTGATGACTAGACCTGCCGCAATTCCTGAAAAGACCAGTGCAGCCGTTGGCCGATCCAGCTCTTCAGCACCATCACGGCGGATAATTTCATAGACTAAACGGGGTGACAGTTTTTCATGTTCTTCAACTGCCATTTTTTCACGCCAGCTTAAGGTTTGCTCGACCTTTTTTTCCTCTATTTCATGGTCCATCCTGCCTACTCCTCATAGAATAAATATTTTCTACTTATTATTTTTGTTTATTGTTAAGGCAGCATTCAGAATAAATCTAGTTGATTCATAACAGCTTTATGTATCTTTTTATAAATTGAAAGATACGACGCTAAGCAAAATACTATGCGAATAAAAGCAATTAACCAGATAGGACAGCTAAATATAAGAAGAGGTCGATAAAACTTTGGATGACAAGACGAATTGCCGCCTGAGTCAAAGGGGAGCAATTATGATGAAGAAGTCAGAAATCAGTATAGGGTTGACGCTAAAGATTTACAGCAAATCAGATAACAGCAGTAACAATAATTAAAGTAAGGTATATGTTCTCAAAGTCCGTATGAGTTTCATATAGTCACCTTGAGAAGCTTCAGAAATGACGGTTTCCACTTCAGCTTCGCTCCAACCTTGTTTCAAAGCAGAGTCGCTAAAATTAGATAAAATCACTAATGGATTTTCACCAAAATGTATTGAGTGATTCATTAATCTCTTTTCAGGCTTAAGTAGTTCCATAGGGTTCACCATACTTTAAATTTAATTATTGTGATGTAATTAATGTTTTTTTAGATTTTAGTGCTTTGCTTTTATATTGTGCAAGTAATAATTTAATTAAATATACAAATCTGTCTACTTTTCCTGAATTTTAGTGCCTAGAAAATAAAAAACCGAGCAATTCAGCTCGGTTTCTTATAAAGTCTGGCTAATTAGATGTCAGATAAATCTACGCCTAAACGAGCTGCAACTTCTTCATAAGCTTCAACAACACCGCCTAAACCTTGACGGAAACGGTCTTTGTCGAGTTTCTTCTTAGAGTCTTTGTCCCATAAACGGCAACCGTCTGGAGAGAATTCGTCACCAAGTACGATACGGTCATGGAAAACACCAAATTCAAGTTTGAAGTCCACCAATATCATGTTGCCTTCAGCAAATAATGCTTTTAATACATCATTTACTTTATAAGTTAACACTTTCATTTGTTCTAACTGTTCAGCAGTCGCCCAACCTAAAGCAATCGCTTGAGATTCGTTAACCATTGGATCGCCTAGGCCATCATCTTTGTAGAACAATTCAAATGTAGGAGGAGTAAGTTCTTTACCCTCTTCTACACCTAAACGACGGCATAGAGAACCAGCTGCGTAGTTACGAATTACGCATTCAACAGGAATCATTTGAAGTTTTTTAACAAGAACTTCAGTTGGAGAAAGCAATTTTTCAAAATGCGTTTCAATACCCGCAGCAGCAAGTTTTTCCATGATGAAGGCGTTAAAACGGTTGTTCACCTTGCCTTTACGATCTAGTTGTTCGATTTTTTCGCCATTGAACGCAGAGGCATCATCACGAAAGACTAAAATCAGATGGTCGGCATTGTCTGTTTCATATACAGATTTTGCTTTACCAGTATAGAGCAAGGTTTGTTTTAACATGAGGGAACCTTTTAAAAAAAAATGCCTAGTAAACGACTAGGCTGGCCAATTTTGGTAAATCTGGTTTAACACTTCTGCCGCAACTTCAGGGCTTGCAAAAGTGTTGTCTGGATTAAAGAGAGCAAGGCTATGACTAGAGCCAACACCAGTCAGTTTAAGCACATAAGTTTTGTCATTTACTTTAATCGTCGCTTGATTACTACCTTGAGCGATGATGTTGTAATTTAACGTGCTTAGGGTTGCTTTGGTGTATTGCCAAATTTCAGCGGTACTTCCATCAATTTTTAACAGTGGGTTTTTATTACCATCTGTTACAAGTTGAGGGCGACTAAGCGCGCTACCTGATTGAGCAGATGTATCTGCTGTATCACCTTGAGTTTGTTCAGGGCGAGGCAATGCAAAACGATTGCCACGCTTGTTTTCAAACTTCGGTGCGTGATCGATAGCGAGCTGGTCTACTGTTGGTGCAGGATACAAAGGCGTCGCTGGTCGTACAGTTGCATCGGCAGGATACTCAAGCGGGGCAAGTTGCTTTGCTTTTTTATAATCTAAAGAGTGATTATTGAGTGCGAAGCGACCACAGCCAGCTAAACTTAAGGCTGAAACTGCAAGGACTAAACCAAGACGTAATTGCATCATAAATTGCTCTTATTAAATAATTCCCGCATCTTTTAGGGCATTGCGGAGAGGTTCGCGATATTGCTCAGCGAGAGGAGTGAGTGGTAAACGAATACCAGTATCAATCAGTCCCATCTCATGTAGTGCCCATTTCACAGGAATTGGGTTTGATTCGCAAAATAGAATATTGTGTAAATTTGCAATCTTATTGTTAAGCGTCTTCGCTTGTGGCTCATCTTTAGCAATTGCAACCGCACATACTTCGCTCATTGCCTTAGGTGCAATGTTTGCAGTAACCGAGATATTACCATCTGCGCCAAGAAGCATAAGTTCCCATGCAGTTTCATCGTCACCTGAGTAAACAGCCATTTTGCCGTTTAAAGCATCGATTAAAGCTTTACCACGAGGCACATCGCCTGTTGCGTCTTTAATACCTACAATGTTAGGAATTTCTGCTAAACGTACCGCTGTATCGTTTGACAAGTCTACGCCTGTACGACCCGGTACGTTATAAAGAATAAGAGGTAATTCAACAGCTTCGGCAACCGCTTTATAGTGTTGGAAAAGGCCTTCTTGGGTTGGTTTGTTATAGTATGGTGTTACAAGTAAAGCGGCATCAGCACCGAGGTCTTTAGCTGCTTTAGTTAATTCGATTGCTTCGCGGGTTGAGTTTGCACCAGTACCGGCAATAATTGGAATACGTTTATTGGCTACACGAATAATTTCTTTAATAACCTGTGTGTGCTCTTCCATGCTCAATGTTGAGGCTTCGCCGGTTGTACCGACGGCTACAATACTGTTTGTACCTTGTTCTATGTGCCACTCAACCAGCTTCTCAAGACCCTTCCAATCTACACCGCCATCTTTCAACATGGGAGTGACAATTGCGACGATTGAGCCTTGAATGGTCTGTGCTTGCTGAGTCATTTTAAAAAATATCCTATTTATCCATCCGAATCTGAGGTAAGAAAAACAAAATGTGGGATGGTTGCAGTATTTTGATTGTCCAGTTCTAACAATAACAGATTGTTGAATGACAATTATGCAAATTATGACTGATCAGACGCATAAGAACAATATGCTTAACTGATAAACCCTATGTAAACTTGAGCAAAACATAGAATGCCAATTTGATCATTTCAAGTAAAAGACAGTAAATATGACAATATGGTTCAATTCTGCGAATCCTTACTTGCTACGGTCTTTTTTATGGCAAGATAAAATGCATATTTTTCCCGAATGGGACTTAAGATGGCATGAAAATGAAGAAACAACCACAAAATTCGGCTTTAGTCGTAGTTGATGTACAAAATGGTTTTACACCGGGTGGAAATTTAGCAGTTGCCGATGCCGATACAATTATTCCAACCATTAACCAATTGGCGCGTTGTTTTGAAAATGTCGTTCTGACACAAGATTGGCATCCAGATAATCATATTTCTTTTGCCACCAACCATTTGGGTAAACAGCCATTTGAAATCATTGAGCTCGATTATGGACCGCAAGTGCTTTGGCCTAAACATTGTGTACGAGGTAGCCATGATGCCGAATTTCATCCAGATTTGAATATCCCAACGGCCCAGCTGATTATCCGAAAAGGCTTTCATGCTCATATTGATAGCTACTCGGCTTTTATGGAAGCAGACCACAGCACAATGACGGGTTTAACGGGTTACTTAAAAGAGCGCGGCATTGATACGGTTTATGTGGTCGGAATTGCTACGGACTTTTGTGTCGCATGGACTGCTTTAGATGCAGTTCAACTCGGCTTTAAAACTTTAGTGATTGAAGATGCCTGTAAGGGTATTAATCTGAACGGCTCTTTAGAACAGGCATGGCAAGCGATGCAGCAACAGGGTGTTGTCCGTATTCAATCGACTGATTTGTTGAGTGAATGTTAGAGAGAGTGCTCATGTTGTTTGGGCTTTAATTGCGATTTGATATGGATGAACAGCATGTCTGCATTATTACGTTTTACTCAATTTGTTCAAAAAACGTTTGCTTTATGGGTCATCGTTTTTGCGGCTCTAGCGCTATGGCAACCTGAGTTTTTTGTCTGGCTTAAAGCGTATATCCCATGGATCTTAGGGATTATTATGCTCGGTATGGGAATGACCATGACCGTAGATGACTTTAAAGGGGTATTGCAAAGCCCTAAAGCGGTGTTGATTGGGGTGGTTGCCCAGTTTGTGGTGATGCCCGGTTTAGCATATGTTCTATGTAAATTATTTAATTTACCGCCTGAAATTGCAGTCGGCGTTATTTTAGTGGGGTGTTGCCCAGGCGGAACAGCTTCAAACGTGATTACCTATATGGCTAAAGGTAATGTGGCTTTATCGGTCGCCTGCACATCGGTATCAACACTTTTAGCACCTGTATTAACTCCTGCAATTTTCTATCTGCTGGCCAGCCAATGGTTAAAGATTGATGCAGCTTCGATGTTTATTTCAATTTTACAGGTGGTGCTACTGCCTATTGTGATTGGTCTGATTTTGCGAACATGGCTTAAACGTCAGGTCGAATCCTATATTCAAGTTATGCCGTTAGTTTCAGTTATTGCAATTGTCGCGATTGTGGCAGCCATTATTGGTGGGAGCAAAGCAGCTATTTTACAGTCGGGTTTGCTCATTTTGGCGGTAGTGATATTGCATAATGGGTTTGGTTATTTATTAGGTTTTACCGCAGCTCGTTTCTTTAAATTGCCTTATGCAGACAGTAAAGCAATTGCGGTAGAAGTCGGGATGCAAAACTCAGGTTTAGGTGTGGCACTTGCAGCAGTACATTTTGCTGCTTCTCCGATTACAGCAGTACCAAGCGCGATTTTCAGTCTTTGGCATAATATTTCTGGTCCTGCGCTTGCGACTTATTGGGCAAGTAAACACAAACAAGAATAACTGTAGAAAAATATACATTACAAAAGAAGGCCAAACGAATAGTTTGGCTTTTTTTATTTAAAGAACATTTTAGGGGAAGCTGAATTTAGAACTGGTATGTCTTTTGCTTTGGATTGATGCACTAAAAATAACGTGAATATCAACATAAATCGCAAAGAAAAAAATAAGGCTTTTTTTGATGAACCAGATTTTTAAATTATTTATTCCCATGCTCTCAAGCAATTTAATTCTAGTTTTAAGTGGATTGATTGATATTGCTTATGTAGGGCATTTTAGTAATGACCATGTCGCCGCATTATCGGTAACCTTATCTTTATATACAGTGATTTATGTCATTGGGATGGGAATTTTGCAAGGTGTGATCCTCAAGCTCTCGGAAGCTTATGGTTGCCATGACATACCCCATATTCGTCAAATCTTTATTCAAGGCATTTGGCTGATGTTATGTTCGGCATTGGTGAGTATTGGCTTGCTTTACTTGTTTCGTGATTTACCAAAATTATTTGGTGCATCTGAACATGTGGTTTCAATTACTAAAAACTGTATTTGGGTCTTGGTATTTATTTTACCTGTGCATTTACTGATGCGCCTATGTACAGCTTTGTCTCAGGTCACTGAAAATGCGCATAAGGTTTTACTATCAGATAGCATTTTTTTCATTCTTAAAATTATTTTGTCCTATCTTTTGATTTATGGTGTCGCTTTATTTTCAATTCCGCCACTCGGTGCCATAGGGGCTTTATTAGCCACTCTCATTGTACGATGGTTTATGTTAGCTGTTTATTACCTGTTTTTTCTAGAGAAAAGCTACATTTTTATTGAGCAACCAAAACGGTCGGTCGAAGATAGCCGACAAAGTCTGCGTATGATTTTAAAAATAGGTATACCCACGGCGATCATGGCGTTGATGGACGTCGTTGCATTTTGTTCGGTTGCTATTCTGATTTTGCCTTTTGGGAGTGTAGTGTCGGCAGCCCATCAAATTGTCGCGAGCACGGGCGGCTTCATGTTTATTTTTCCTTCCTCAATTGCCTCGGCTTATAGCATTTTGGTGTCGAGATCTATGGGCAGCGGGAACATGGAAGAAGCCAACAAAATTGCCAGACAAAGTATATGGGTAATTATGGCAGTAAGTGGCAGTCTGTCCCTAGGTTTATGGTTGGAGCGGGACTTAATTGTCACGTTCTATTCAGATGATTTGGCTGTACAGATTTTGGCAGCATCACTGCTGTTGATTGTATGTATGTCTCATTTTCTCGATGGCTTAATGACGTTACTCACTTCTTTGCTACGCTGTTGGGATGTCTCAATTTTACCCATGCTGATTTTTTTAGTTGTGGTGCTATGCTTCGGATTGGGTGGTGGCTGGTGGATGGCCTATAAAGGGCTGTATTGGGGGAGTCATTCGATTTCTGCAATGGGAATTTATGGTTTCTGGAGTATGGCTGCCATAAGTTATTTAGTGGCTTGTCTAATGAGTGCTTTCTGTTTCCGTTTTAGAAAGCAATTAAGAGGACTTTGATTGAATAGGCTAGGCTTGAGGATTGGTAGCTAACCAATCTTCAATTTCGTTTTCAGAAATGACATTAAAACCATGGCGCTGTAACAGTGCTGTGGTAATCCCAACACCCGTAATCTTCTCGTCTTGAAAAGTTCCGTTATAAATTTTTTGACTGCCACAAGATGGGCTATTTTCTTTTAAAACCACACAACTTGCTTTTATTTGCTGTGCAATTTCTAGAGTGCGGTAAGCGCCTTTTAAATATAAGTCTGTTACATCTAAACCAGATGAATCAGTAATTTTTGCCTTCCCATCAAGCACATCTTGACCTGTTCCTCCCGCTATTTCTGCGGGTAAACGAGGCGTGCTAAAACCGCCTAATAACTCTGGGCAAAGTGCATGGGCTTTTTTATTTAAAAATAACTGCTGAAGCGTAGTGTGCAAGCAAGAACGGCCGTCATAACGTACAGGTTCACCAATTAAACAAGCACTGATTAAAAGCATGAGTTTTCCGCCGTTAGAACTTTAAAAGCCATGTGAGTGTACCCAATGATTTATAAAATATGAAATCAAAAACGGGCGCAAACAAACCAAGTAAATTGATTAATAAATTACACAATTCATAATTAAATTATGTATTGCATAATTTAATTGTTTTTAGTAGCATCTGTTTTAAGGTAAATGGCCATTGGAGGTCCAACAAGGATGTTGGCCTCCATAAATCTAGGAATGACTTTAGGAAAAGGCGATTTTTAAAGGTTTATTGAAAAATCTCAATCGTACTTTTAGATAAGAAAGGACTGTGTGTATGGAAAATAAATACCATATAGAAGGGAAATTAATCATCGGCTTCGTGCTCACTCAATCATCGTTTTAATTATTGGTTTTTTTCTCATAGGATGCGTTGGGCTAAGGCATTTTGACGGTTCAAACACACTCCCAGCAAATGCGTATTCTATAGAGAAAGGAGCTGACCAGATCAGCATGAGAAATAAACGGATCAGGTAATCACCAGAGGGAAACTAGATGGATATTTTAGAGAACCCATTAGAACTATGCGGTTTTGCATTTATTGAGTTTGTTTCAAAAGAAAATGAATTAGATCCAATTTTTGAAACCATCGGCTTTTCAAAAGTAGCCAAGCATAAATCGAAAAAAGCGTACTTATGGCGTCAAGGAAATATCAATATTATCCTGAATTATCAGCCAGAATCTTATGCTTCATTCTTTTTCAATGAGCATGGCCCATCTGCTTGCGCAATGGGATTCAAAACACGCGATGCGGCAAAAGCTTTTAAAAAGGCTGTTGAGCTAGGTGCAGAACCAATGCAGTCTAGTGTTGGGCCGATGGAGCTTAACATTCCGGCAATTAAAGGTATTGGTGGCATGCCAATCTTCTTGGTTGACCGTGACATTTATGAAAATGACTTTATTTTCTTTGATGATGCACAGCGTAACCCTGAAGGCGCTGGTTTAAAAGAAATTGACCACTTAACTCATAACGTCTACAAAGGCCGTATGGAGTATTGGGCAAACTTCTATGAGAAGATTTTTAACTTCCAAGAAATTCGTTACTTCGACATTAAAGGCGAATATACAGGTTTAACATCTAAAGCGTTAACTGCTCCAGATGGCATGATCCGTATCCCTTTAAATGAAGACTCAGACAAAGGTAACGGTCAAATTGCAGAATTCTTAGCTGATTTTAATGGCGAAGGTATTCAGCATATCGCGTTTATTTGTGATGACTTAATTTCGACTTGGGATAAGTTAAAAGGCTTGGGTCTGCAATTTATGACTCCACCACCAAACACTTATTATGAAATGTTGGAAGATCGTTTACCTGAGCATGGCGAACCGACTGATGAATTACAGCAGCGCGGTATTTTGCTTGACGGTAATACTAAAGATGGTCAGAAGAAGCTTTTATTGCAAATCTTCTCTCAAAACATGATTGGGCCAGTTTTCTTCGAATTCATTCAACGTAAAGATGACGACGGTTTTGGTGAAGGTAACTTCAAGGCACTGTTTGAATCGATTGAACGTGACCAAATTCGCCGTGGTGTTCTAGAAGCAAAATAAGTTTTGCTTTGTCTCTAATCTAAAAAAACCAAGAGCAGTGCTCTTGGTTTTTTTATGGCTAATGTCTAGCGGCTTTTAATATATTGATTAATTAAATTAATCTCATTTTTAAGCGTTTCGATAATTTTACTTTGTGGGTCGACGGGTAAAAACATTTCGCTATCAAGTGCCACAATACAAAACTCAATTCCTTGATTTGAGTTAAATACTGGTAGACCGACTGCGTTAATACCTGTGAGTAAATCACCTTTAGCTGCCGACATTTGTTGCTGGCGGATCGTATCTTTAAGTTCTAAAAACTCTTGCCAGTTGTGTGGGGCAATGTTTAGTCCCAGTTCCTGATGCTTTTGCCATTCAGCTTCTAATAAAGGACGAATAAAATGCTCAGGAAGGTAAGAGGCAAATAAACGTCCCGCAGCAGAATTGACTAAAGGCATAATCGAGCCAACTTTTGTCACAATCGAAATAGGGTGGTTAGATTCAATAGACTGAACCACAACAGGGCCTTTCGGTGACCACTTACTAATTTGAATACCACAGCCAATTTTGCTTTGTAAGTCGTAAATTAGATGCTGTACCAGCTGTAAAGTGTCACTGTGCTGAATGCAGTTTAAGCCTAAACGCCATGCCTGATCGCCTAGGGCATATTGCCCATCTTCAAGTTGTTTGGCGTAATCCATGCGAATTAAGCTCACCAAATAACGGTGTACTTTGGCAGGATGCATCTCAAGCTTACTGGACAAGTCTTTGAGAATAATCGGTTGATTGTGCTCTAACAGGGCATTTAGTACGGATAAACCAACTTCAAGTGATTGAACCCCCCCAGATACTTTTTCTTCAATCATTTAAATACCCTTAATCGATTTACTTCAGCAGTTAAACAGTTATGTATAAACATAAATTGGAATTGATGCGTTTTACATCATGCCTGAGCCTATAGAAAAATAGAAATCACCTTTTTCTATTAGCAAAATTCACATGTTTAATAATCAACAATTCTTACAATGACCTTCATCTTTTATTTATAGCGTAAATTGAGAGAAGTTTAGTAGATTTAAACAATATAAATCGGCATTGATATAGAACAGTTCATTCAAACTATTCCCACCAATGCCGACTTTTGAAACGATTGCTTTGAAAGAATTATGCGCCTAATTCTTCTTCATGTAAGAAATGAGTATGGTGTGGAGCACGTTTAGTTTTGCTCCATTCATCCAACATTTCAGTTTTCATTTCTTCAGTAATTTTTGCAATTTTTTCTTCCGCATGGATATCGTTATATGTCAGTTCTAAACGGTGTCCATTTGGATCAAAGAAATAAATTGAGTGGAAGATACCGTGGTTGGTAATGCCTAGTACTTTAACGCCATTTTCTTCCAAATGTTTTTTGGCAGCTAACAGGGCATTTAAATCTTCAACTTCAAAGGCGATATGTTGTACCCATTGAGGCGTGTTTTCATCTCGGCCCATTTCTGGTTGGGTTGGCAATTCAAAAAATGCCAAAACGTTGCCTTGACCAGCATCTAGGAATAAATGCATATAAGGATCAAAGGCTTTGGTTGAAGGCACATGGTCTTCAGCAAAAGCTAAGATAAAGTCCATGTTGAGCATTTTTTTATACCACTCAACAGTCTCTTTCGCATCCTTACAGCGATATGCAACGTGATGTATTTTTTTAATGGCAAATGTCATGTTGAAACTCCTTTTACTATTCCCAATCTGGTTGTTGTTCTGGCGCCGCGTTATAGAAGGCTGGGATAGACAAACAATGTTGATAAATTGATTCAATTTTTGGAAACGCAGATAAATCGATTTTGAAGCGTTTCGCGTTGTAGACTTGTGGAATGAGGCAGCAATCGGCAATCGTTGCTTGTTGTCCAAAGCAAAACTGTCCGTTTGAATCTTGAAGTTGCTGTTCGAGACTTTGAAAGCCTTCAATAATCCAGTGCTGATACCAATAATTTTTTTGTTCGTCTGAAACGTTTAAATCATTTTTTAAATATTTCAGAACGCGTAAGTTGTTTAACGGGTGAATATCACAAGCGATTGCTTGGGCAAAAGCACGGATTTTGGCTCTCTCTTTCACATCATTTGGAAGTAGTTTGGTTTCCGGATATTGTTCATCTAGATATTCCAAAATACTTAATGACTGTGACAAGGTTAAATCGCCGTCCACTAAAGTTGGCACTAAGGCACTGCGATTTAACTTTAAATAGTCTTCACTTTGCTGCTCATTTTTAACCAAATGAACTGGTGCAGTTTCATAAGCGAGATTTTTAAGGTTGAGTCCAATCCGTACTCTGTAAGCTGCAGAGCTACGAAAGTAACTATACAGCTTCATAATCTGGCTCCGAAGTTTCTGCAAAATCAAAATCTAATGCAGGAAGTACAGTGTTTCGAACTTCACCAAAGCCAATACGGATACCATTTTTCTCACAGTGACCTTTCATGATGAGCGTATCGCCGTCTTGTAAGAAACCACGAGTTTCACCATTGGCAAGTGTTAATGGTTTAGTGGTGTTCCAAGTTAGCTCAAGCAAGCTGCCATAAGAGTCAGGTGTAGAACCTGAAATGGTACCTGAACCCATTAAGTCACCGACCTGAACGTTACAGCCTCCAATGGTGTGGTGAGTCAGCTGCTGAGCCATAGACCAATACATATATTTGAAGTTGGTTTTACAGATCACATCAGTTTGTGCTGATTTTGGTGTTTGAATCTCAACACTCAAATTAATGTCGTAACTGTTGGCGATATTTTCTTGTAAATAAGCCAGTGGTTTCGGTTCTTGTTTCGGGCCTTCAACTTTAAATGGTTCAAGTGCTTCAAGCGTTACCACCCAAGGTGAAATAGCGCTAGCAAATGATTTTGAGTTGAATGGACCTAGAGGAACGTATTCCCATTGCTGGATATCACGTGCTGACCAGTCGTTTAACAGAACCATTCCAAAAATATGGTCCCAAGCATTCTCAATCGAGATCGGCTGACCAAGCGCCGTTGGTTTACCTACAATAAATGCTGTTTCAAGTTCGAAATCGAGTTTACGAGTTGCTGAGAAAACTGGACGTTCTTCATTTGGAAGTTTGATTTGACCTGATGGGCGTACCACTTGAGTTCCGCTCACTACAACAGAGCTAGCACGACCGTTATAACCTACAGGTAATTCGGTCCAGTTTGGCAGCAAGGCATTTTTAGGGTCGCGGAACATACAGCCGACATTGGTCGCGTGTTCTTTAGAAGAATAGAAATCGGTATAGCCAGGTACGCGAACAGGTAAATGTAAAGTTACGCTGTCTTGCTTAACTAGAACTTCCTGACGTAATGCTTCGTTTTCTTGAAGTGTTAAATTTTCAACTGAAAGAAGAGACTGTAATGTTTTACGAACTTTAGACCAGTTGGCTTTGCCCGATTCAATAAATTTATTCAGTGTAGGCTGGTTAAAGTATGTGTCTTGATCTGAAAGTTTTAAAAGACCATGCTTTTCAAGAGCAGCGAGATCAATGACCCAATCACCGATAGCTACACCGACCTGACGCTCGCCTTCGGCTGTTCTACTAAAAATACCATAAGGCAAATTATGAATAGTGAAATCAGATTGAGGTGAAACTTCAATAAAAGAGTTTAGTTTTTGTTCCATTTTCGCTTCCTTGTCTTCATCTCGCGTCTTATACAAATAAAAGTTCGGTCTAGGGACTGAGCTACTCATATAAGTTTTAACCTTTAGTGAGATCATCTTTTTACTTATGAGTTTGATATAGACCGAGAACAACCAATTGCTTCATGGTTCTTATAATACTGAATTCATCAAATTACGCAATACATAATTTAATTACACATTGCATAATAATTGTTATTTCTTGCATTTTCTGCTTACATGCGCGGTTGTGAGAAAAGTAACGCAATTATTTTTTCACCAATCTCTATGAAAATCTGATCAATTTATGATATACGTAATTTATTGGAAAAAAATTACGTGACAAGGATGAGAATAATCATATGTCAACACAAGAGCAAGGAAACCTGAAACACGGTTTGAGTAATCGTCACATCCAGCTGATTGCATTGGGTGGAGCGATTGGTACAGGGCTGTTTCTTGGTATATCACAATCGATTAAATTGGCAGGTCCGTCGGTAATCTTGGGTTATGCGATTGCAGGATTTATTGCTTTTTTAATGATGCGCCAGCTCGGTGAAATGGTGGTAGAAGAGCCAGTAAGTGGTTCTTTCAGTCATTTTGCTTACAAATATTGGGGACCTTTTGCAGGCTTCATGTCAGGATGGAACTACTGGGTACTCAACGTACTGGTATGTATGGCGGAGCTAAGTGCAATTGGTCTTTATATTCAATATTGGTGGCCGCAAATCCCAACGTGGGCATCCGCTCTAACGTTCTTTATTCTCATTAATGGTATTAATTTATTGCATGTTAAGTTTTTTGGCGAAATGGAATTTTGGTTTTCCATTGTCAAAATCTTAGCCATTTTAGCCATGATCGGTTTCGGTTCGTATTTACTTGCAACCGGTACGGCAGGGCCACAAGCCAGCATTTCTAACCTTTGGGCATTGGGTGGTTTCTTCCCATATGGTATTAAAGGCTTGGTGATGGCTATGGCAGTCATTATTTTTGCTTTTGGTGGTATCGAGCTTTTCGGTATTACTGCGGCTGAAGCACGTGACCCAGATAAAACCTTACCTAAAGCGGTAAATCAGATTATCTATCGTATTTTGATTTTCTATATTGCGACGCTTCTTGTTTTATTCTCATTATTTCCTTGGAATCAAATGGCACAAGGTGGCAGTCCTTTTGTAATGGTATTTGCTTCTTTAGACAGCCAAGGTGTTGCGACTTTACTTAACTTCGTTATTTTGACTGCTGCGGTTTCAGTTTATAACGGTACAAGCTATTGCAGTAGCCGTATGTTGCTCGGTCTTGCTCAGCAAGGAAATGCACCAAAGTTATTTGCACGTATTAATAAACGCGGTATTCCAACCAATGCAGTGATCCTTTCTGCGGCAGTCACTATTTTATGTGTATTGTTAAATTACATTTTCCCTGAAAAAGCATTTGGTTTACTCATGATGCTCGTGGTTGCAGCGATTGTGATTAACTGGGTAGTCATTTCATGGACACATTTAAAATTCCGTAAATTCATGATCCGCCAAGGTCAAACCACTAAATTCCCAAGTTTCATGTATCCATTTAGCAACTATCTTTGCATCGTGTTCATGCTTGGAATTTTAGTTGTCATGTCACTAACACCAGATATGCGTGTGGCGGTGATGATGATTCCGGGTTGGATTTTGTGCTTAATGGTGGCTTATCAATTTAAACGCCGTAAGTTAAAAGCTGAGCAGCCTGTACATGCTTTAGAAGCAGATATGTAATCAGGTCTGAGTTAGAAATTAAAAAGGACGTATTAATGCGTCCTTTTTTATTTTTAAAATTTACAACAGAAATTAAAGGACTTTATAATTGTTATATTATAACATATCTTAAATGAATAACTAAGGCTTCCCGATGTTCAGGGAGGAACAACATATTTATGAAATATTCCTATTTAGGTTTAATCTTACTTTCTCTTACCGCGTGTACGACTCAAACACCTAAGCCAACGGTTTCTAAGCATCCACACTCTTTGCCTCAGCCATCTAAAACGGTGGTAAGAATAAAACAACAACCTGAAGATTATATTGCTTGGATTGCAACCGCAGATCACGCACATTCTGTGCAGGCTTATAAGCAATTTCTTAAGCAGAAAGGACTTGCCAATTTAGTGCCAGATTATGAGTTATTACGTTCAGCTCGAGACTGGCAAAAATGTGGAGTGGAGCCTTATGCGGTGCCGCCGAGAGAGGTTTGGTCCAACATTGTTCCGACGCTTAGCATTTTAAAAGCACTAGTTGACGATGGTGTAATTAACGATTTTGAAGTGACATCGGCTTATCGAGCTTTATCTTTAAACCGCTGTGCAGGTGGGGCTGATGCTTCCCGACATGTCTTTAATGCAGCGCTTGATTTTCGAATTGGGCCAGAACAGCCTACCGATTTAGACCAGTTTAATATTCAACAAACCAAAACCAAGCTTTGTCAGTTCTGGGAAACTAAAGGGCAAGCACTTAACATGGGTCTGGGTGTTTATGCTTCGGGACAAATCCATATTGATAGCCAAGGGTTTCGTTCATGGGGACCTGACCATCACTATAGAACCTCGATTTGTCAGTGACTATAAAAGCAATTTTTTCAAAGTCTAAGTGTATTGGCTTGAATAAAACTCGAATAAAAACTTGATCAATAGTTATGTTATAACATAACATTATTGTGGTTTAGAAATAGATTACGCCTGTGATCTGGCCATATTTCAATGGCCAGCCATGATCAGTTTAAATATTATTCAAAGAGATCAAGCCATGCACACTGCAATCGCCAACTCATTTGCCAAGCTTCCCGTCACTGTTTTATCGGGCTTTTTAGGTGCAGGAAAGACCACATTGCTCAACCATATTTTAAATAATCGCGAAGGCCGCCGTATTGCTGTGATTGTTAATGATATGTCTGAGGTGAATATTGATGCGGCATTAGTACGCGAAGGTGGGGCTGAGCTTTCAAGAACTGATGAAAAACTGGTTGAAATGAGCAATGGCTGTATCTGCTGTACGTTACGAGAAGATTTGCTGGTTGAGGTGAGACGCTTAGCCGATGAAGGGCGCTTTGACCAATTGGTGATTGAGTCAACAGGTATTTCAGAACCACTGCCTGTTGCAGAAACCTTTACCTTTGAAGATGAAGATGGAAACTCTCTCAATGAATTCGCTCGACTCGACACCATGGTCACGGTAGTCGATGCTTTTAACTTTCTTAAAGATTACGGTTCAATCGACTCCCTGCAACAACGTGGTGAGTCACTAGGCGAACAAGATGAGCGAACTGTGGTTGACCTTCTTATCGATCAGATTGAGTTTTGTGATGTGATTGTGCTGAATAAAATTGATTTGATTGACCAAGCCCAGCAAGACCAGCTCATCGCAATTTTAAAAACGTTAAACCCGCGTGCCCGAATTGAAATTGCTCAGTTTGGAAAGATCGCTTTGGATAAAATTTTAAATACACAGTTATTTGACTTTGATGAAGCCGCGCAAGCACCGGGCTGGTTAAAAGAGTTACGCGGCGAGCATACGCCAGAGACTGAAGAGTATGGCATTAGTAGCTTTGTTTACCGCGCGCGCCGACCTTTCCATCCAGAGCGTTTTTATGATTTGGTGCAAGCTGAATGGCCGGGAGTCGTGCGTTCTAAAGGCTTTTTCTGGTTGGCTGCCGAACCGACCTTGGCTTATTCATGGTCGCAAGCGGGTGCAATGGCTCGACACGGCCTAGCAGGTTATTGGTGGGCGGCTGTAGCAGAAGAAGACTGGCCAAGTGACTTAGACAGCATCGAACAAATTAAAAAGGTTTGGGACGCTCAAACAGGTGATGCGCGTCAGGAACTGGTTTTAATTGGTATGCAAATGGATGAGCAAGCTTTAATACAACGCTTAGACCGTTGCCTGTTAAGTGATGAAGAAATGGCTTTAGGGCCACAAGCTTGGCAGAACTGGTCGAACCCTTTTAAGCAAGATGATGAAACCATGTTGATCGCTTAATTAAAAAAGCCCCTATTTTAAAGGGGCTTATTTTTATGACTTGTCTTTAATAAAAATCCTTCGAATATAGCTGTTAAGCGGTGTCGAATAATATTTTTCAATAGCAGCGCTAATGATGAAAGTCAGGACCAAATAGCCAATTAAAAGCATAATTTTGATGCTAGCGTCGGTTTGAGCTGGAATAAACGCAACCTTTATAAGGCCTAGTACTACCAGATGGAACAGATAAGTCTCATAACTTCGTTGCCCCAACCAGACCATCACTTTGGTAAATAGGTTATGCGCCTGTGTTTCGGAAGGATCCTGAAAACACAAAATCAGTAAGCCTGTGGCAAGAGCAAATAAGCTAATACCCCATGTGCTGACTTCTTTAATTGGCGCATATAAATATAGCGCGCTCATGCTCAAAATAAGCAACCAAGAAAAAGGTTTTTTATAAGTCCAGTTTGGTCGATATGTATGAGAAAAAATCGCCGTTAAACAGCCAATCGCTATGCCATCAAAACTCGAAAAATAATGATATAAATAAGCGCCGCTTTCTTCTCCAAAATGCAGAGATCTAAAATAAGGCCCGTATAAAATGACTCCAATGAGCACAGCAATAAAGACCTTATTACTTCGCGTGAACAGGCACAATAATGGAAAAACAAAGTAAAAAACTTCTTCTACAGAGAGCGACCACAACACGCCCAAAGCATAGTTTACCCAACCGAATTTAATAATCAGGATATTCATCCAGAAGGTTAAAGCTGCAAATATGGTTAAGGGATAAGAGACCTCAATGCCATTGGGTGCTTGGTTCATAAAGGGTTTTAAGTCAAATGAACCAAGTATGCTTACACCTAAAATGAGTAATATCAGACACGGCAAAATACGCGCTGCCCGTCGGATATAAAAATGCTTGAGGTTAATTGCGGAAAATTGTTTGTCTCGTTTTAAAGTGTGATGGGTAATTAAAAAACCCGAAATCACAAAAAACATGGTGACGCCATAATTTCCGTTTCTTGCGATGACTGTGCTAAATGCTTCACCTAAAAAATCAAAACCTAACCATGTATCTTTAAGTTTATAAGGAATATTAAAATGATGTAAAAGAACCAACAGGATAGACATTCCACGCAGAATATCTATTTTATAATTACGCATTCGATGTGCTTCCAGCTTTATTAATATACTGTGTGGCAGAAGAATACTATCGATCAGTTATTTTAAATAAAAATTTTAAGCATCATTTCGTAAACCAGAAAAGACCATATTTTTGCTTCTTTGAATTGAGCCAAGGCATAGCAGAAATAATTATTAAATAAATATTTATAAAGCCTTTATATATTTGAATTTCTCTACATAAAACTTTAAATTAGCTCTTGTCGAGCTATGTTTATTTTTTAAACTTTTTAAAATCTATTTAATTCATCAATTAACATGTTGTATGTGGTTGTATATACATAGCATGTCAAATAAAATACTGTTTTGCCTGCCGCCTTTTTGAGTATTTGTTATGCCCAGAACATCAAAACAAGAACATGCTGAGCTTTCGATTGAAGCTGATAGTCCAGTTCCTTTATATCAACGCGTAAAACAACTGATTTCACAAAAAATTTATGAAGGTTCATGGGCTGTAAATAAAAAAATTCCTTCGGAAAGTGAGTTGGTCAATCAACTTGGCTGTAGCCGTATGACGGTAAACCGTGCGCTTCGTGAATTAACGACTGAAGGGTTGTTGGTTCGAATTCAAGGCGTTGGTTCGTTCGTTGCTGAAGGGCAAGGCCGAACTGCACTTTTTCAAATTAATAATATTGCCGATGAGATTATTGCACGAAACCATAAGCACCACGCTGAAGTTTTAGTCTTAGAACAAATTTATGCAAATGCAGAGCAAAGCGTGTTAATGCAGACTCGCGAAGGGCAAAGATTATTTCACTCGATTATTGTGCATTATGAAAATGATGTACCTGTTCAGGTCGAAGATCGTTTGGTTGATGCAGCGCTTATTCCAGATTATCTACAACAAGATTTTAAAACCATTACGCCTAATGCTTACCTCATGGCGAAAGCACCTGTGTCAGAGGGTGAACATATTGTTGAGGCAGTTTTAGCATCACCGCAAGAGTGTAAATGGTTGAAGATTACCAAAGCTGAACCATGCTTACTGATCCGTCGCCGTACATGGTCAAACAAACAACTCATTTCAAGTGCGCGTTTGATTTATCCGGGTAGCCGCTATTATCTCGAAGGGAAATTTAACCCATGATTGAATTGATCAGGGCCGATCAATATACAAAAATGCTTTGGAAAAACGGTGCGGGCTTTACTTTAGAGATTGCGCGAAGCCAAGGTGAGGCTGACTTTGAGTGGCGCATTTCGATGGCTGATGTGACCACTTCTGGGCCATTTTCCTTGTTCCCAAATAAGCAGCGAATTATTACTGTACTTGATGGACAGGGCATGGTATTGCATGTCGATGATCTTCCTGCCAAAACGCTGAACCAAGGCGATATTTTTGCTTTTCATGGTGAGAGTCAGGTTCAAAGTGAACTGGTCGACGGTGCAATTCGAGATTTAAATTTAATTTATGACCCTGCAAAGTTTCATGCTCGTTTTCAGTGGTTGAATGATGCAGCGGAGCAGGCATTTATTAGCTCGGCAGACCTGATTTTTATTTTTAATCAGGGTGGTGAAACACAAGTAAATGTGGATGATCATTCCGTTCAGCTTGCTGCTCACGAGACGCTAAAAATTGGGAAAAACGCTGGCGTGACATCAATCAGTTTTCCCAAAAAACAACTCAAAAGCTGCTATGTCATTGAGTTAATTCAACGATAAAAAGACATCATTTACGACTTAAAAAGCACATGTCGATTTAAAAGATATGTGCTTTTTTTATGCCTAATATAAAAATAAATTAATTTAATTCATAAGCTTATTCAATTTTTTTAAAAAAATATGGATCACCCTCTTCACGCCGAAAAATATTTGTGTAGTATATGGATGTATATACAAGTTAATACATTACTATACAAATGCAGAGACAAGTGATGTTCTGCTGATGTAAGCTCAAAGGAAGGAGTCCGACTGTGACAACAACGACAACAAAATTTCGTGATGTAGAAATTCGTGCACCACGCGGCACTGAATTAACGGCTAAGAGTTGGTTAACTGAAGCCCCATTACGTATGTTGATGAATAACCTTGATCCGGACGTTGCAGAAAACCCGAAAGAGTTAGTTGTATACGGCGGTATTGGTCGTGCAGCACGAAACTGGGAATGTTTCGACAAAATTGTAGATACGTTAAAAAATCTTGA
The DNA here is from genome assembly GCF_056736115.1 of Acinetobacter sp. 70_2. Lineage (NCBI taxonomy): Bacteria > Pseudomonadati > Pseudomonadota > Gammaproteobacteria > Moraxellales > Moraxellaceae > Acinetobacter > Acinetobacter sp. 70_2. Next base: position 409,135 of record NZ_JBWZIP010000012.1, on the reverse strand, counting down.
AACTGACGAAACTTTATTGGTTCAATCAGGCAAACCAGTAGGTGTATTTAAAACTCATAAAGATGCACCACGCGTTTTAATTGCAAACTCAAACCTTGTACCGCACTGGGCAAACTGGGAACACTTCAACGAGTTAGACGCAAAAGCACTTGCAATGTACGGTCAAATGACAGCAGGTTCATGGATCTACATTGGTAGCCAAGGCATTGTACAAGGTACTTATGAAACTTTCGTTGAGGCAGGCCGCCAACACTACAACGGTGATTTAAAAGGTCGTTGGGTTCTTACCGCTGGTTTAGGTGGTATGGGTGGCGCTCAGCCTCTAGCTGCAACACTTGCAGGTGCGTGTTCTTTAAATATTGAATGCCAACAAGCAAGTATCGATTTCCGTTTACGTACCCGTTATGTAGACGAACAAGCGACTGATTTAGACGACGCTTTAGCGCGTATTGACCGCTATACAAAAGAAGGTAAAGCAATTTCAATTGCGCTTCATGGTAACGCTGCTGAAATTTTACCTGAGCTTGTTCGCCGTGGTGTACGTCCAGACATGGTGACTGACCAAACAAGTGCACACGATCCACTCAATGGCTACTTACCAGTAGGTTGGACTTGGGATGAATACCGTGAACGTGCGAAAACTGAACCGGAAGCTGTTGTAAAAGCTGCAAAACAGTCGATGGCGAAACACGTACAAGCGATGCTCGATTTCCAAAAAATGGGTGTTCCAACATTTGACTATGGTAATAACATCCGTCAAATGGCGAAAGATGAAGGCGTAGCAAACGCTTTTGATTTCCCAGGCTTCGTACCTGCTTACATCCGTCCATTGTTCTGCCGTGGTATTGGTCCATTCCGTTGGGCAGCGCTTTCTGGTGACCCAGAAGACATTTATAAAACAGATGCCAAAGTTAAAGAATTAATTCCTGATGATGAACATTTACATCACTGGTTAGACATGGCTCGTGAACGCATTAGCTTCCAAGGCTTACCAGCGCGTATTTGCTGGGTTGGTTTAGGCTTACGTGCAAAACTTGGTTTGGCATTTAACGAAATGGTTCGTAGCGGTGAATTGTCTGCACCAGTTGTGATTGGTCGTGACCACTTAGACTCAGGTTCGGTTGCAAGTCCAAACCGTGAAACTGAAGCAATGCAAGACGGTTCAGACGCAGTATCAGACTGGCCTTTATTAAATGCGTTGCTCAATACAGCAGGCGGCGCAACTTGGGTGTCTTTACATCACGGTGGTGGTGTAGGTATGGGCTTCTCTCAACACTCAGGCGTTGTGATTGTGTGTGATGGTACAGATGAAGCTGCTGCACGTATTGCTCGCGTACTGACCAATGACCCTGCAACAGGTGTTATGCGTCATGCCGATGCAGGTTATGAAATTGCGATTAACTGTGCGAAAGAGCAAGGCTTACACTTGCCAATGATCACGCAATAAAAATACATGGAAGAACTAGCGGTGCTTTTTGCAATTGTGAAAAGCACCGTCTCAGCAGAATATAGTGCAAAAAATTAGGAAGCCAACATGGAATTACTTATCCAACCGGGAAAATTGACCTTAGCCGATTTACGTCAAGCGTACCTTAACCCGATCAAAGTTAAATTGGATGAAAGTGCTTCATCTGCAATTGATGCAAGCGTGGCTTGTGTTGAGAAAATTGTAAATGAAGGGCGTACAGCTTACGGTATTAACACGGGCTTTGGCTTACTCGCGTCAACCAAAATCGCTCCTGAAGATTTAGAAAAGTTACAACGTTCATTGGTTCTTTCGCATGCAGCAGGTGTAGGTGAAGCACTTGATGATGCAATGGTTCGTTTAATTATTCTATTGAAAGCAAATAGCTTGGCGCGTGGCTTCTCTGGTATTCGTCGTAAAGTAATTGATGCTTTGTTGGCTTTAATTAATGCCGAAGTTTACCCACACATTCCACTAAAAGGTTCAGTAGGTGCTTCAGGTGACTTGGCACCACTTGCACACATGTCTTTAGTGTTACTTGGTGAAGGTAAGGCGCGTTATAAGGGTGAATGGTTACCAGCCGTTGAAGCTTTAAAAGTTGCAGGTTTAGAACCTATTTCTTTAGCTGCTAAAGAAGGTTTGGCACTTTTAAACGGTACACAAGTGTCAACTGCTTATGCATTACGTGGCTTGTTTGAAGCTGAAGACTTGTTTGCTGCTGCAACGGTTTGTGGTGGCTTAAGTGTTGAAGCAATGTTGGGTTCACGTGCCCCATTCGATGCTCGTATTCACGAAGTACGTGGCCAACGTGGTCAAATTGATGTAGCTGCGGCTTATCGTGACTTATTGACGGATTCGAGTGAAATTGCACATTCACATGAAGACTGTAGCAAAGTTCAAGACCCGTACTCTTTACGTTGCCAACCACAGGTGATGGGTGCATGTTTGACGCAAATCCGTCAGGCTGCTGAAGTATTAGAAATTGAAGCAAATGCTGTATCGGATAACCCGCTTGTTTTTGCTGAACAAGGTGACGTGATTTCTGGTGGTAATTTCCATGCAGAACCTGTTGCAATGGCGGCAGATAATTTAGCATTGGCGATCGCTGAAATTGGCTCACTGTCAGAACGTCGTATTTCGATGATGATGGACCGCCACATGTCACAACTTCCACCATTCTTGGTTGCAAATGGCGGTGTTAACTCAGGCTTTATGATTGCACAAGTGACAGCTGCTGCACTTGCGAGCGATAATAAGGCATTAGCACATCCTGCAAGTGTTGATAGTTTACCAACTTCTGCCAATCAGGAAGACCACGTATCGATGGCTCCGAATGCCGGTAAGCGTCTTTGGTACATGGCTGACAACGTTCGTGGCATTTTAGCTGTTGAATGGTTAGGCGCTTGTCAGGGTTTAGACTTCCGTGAAGGTTTAAAAAGCTCGCCTAAACTTGAACAAGCTCGTAAAATCTTGCGCGATCAAGTTCCTTACTACAGCGAAGATCGTTTCTTTGCTCCGGATATCGAACAAGCTAGCGAATTGCTTGCGAGTGGTTGCCTAAACAAGTTACTCATTCCAAAACTGCTCCCTAGTTTATCTGAAGTGTGATTGATAAAACGGTCACATGGAGTGGCCGAATCCAACTAAATTTCCTCAAGGATTGGAGATTAAAATGTCACAAAACTCCACACTACAGCGGGGTTTGAACACCCGCCATATTCGTTTCTTGGCATTGGGCTCAGCAATTGGAACTGGGCTTTTCTATGGTTCGGCAACTGCCATCAAAATGGCAGGGCCTTCAGTATTACTTGCGTATATCGTTGCAGGGATTGCAATTTATATCGTTATGCGCGCACTGGGTGAAATGGCTGTCCATAACCCTGTCTCTGGCTCATTCAGCCACTATGCATCTCAGTACATTGGTCCATTGGCAGGTTTTACGACTGGGTGGACTTACGTTTTTGAGATGGTGATTGTTGCAATTGCCGATGTCACTGCGTTTGGTATTTATATGGGGTTCTGGTATCCCGATGTACCACGGTGGATCTGGATTTTGTCTCTCATCATGTTCCTAGGTGCAATTAACCTTATTCATGTAAAAGTCTTTGGTGAACTCGAATTTTGGCTTTCAATTGTCAAAGTCAGTGCCATTGTTGCCATGATTATCGGTGGTTTAGGCCTTATGTTTTATGGCTTCCATGTTGATCACAGCAATGTTGTACCGGGGCTTCAAAACCTATGGATTTATGATGGTTTCATGCCGCATGGTATTGCAGGTTTAGTGGCATGTTTATCTGTAGTCGTGTTTGCCTTTGGTGGTATCGAAATTATTGGTTTAACCGCAGGTGAGTCACAAGACCCGAAAACCACCTTACCAAAAGCAATTAATGCTGTTCCAGTCCGTATTTTACTGTTCTATGTACTCACTATTTTTGTACTGATGTCGATTTTCCCATGGAACCAGATTGGTAGCCAAGGTAGCCCGTTTGTACAAATTTTTGAAAACTTAGGCATTAAATCTGCTGCAAATATTTTAAACGTTGTAGTGGTAACCGCTGCAATTTCAGCAATTAACAGTGATGTATTTGGTGCAGGCCGTATGTTGTACGGTATGGCAAATCGTGGTCAAGCACCGCAAGTGTTCAAGAAACTTTCACGTAATGGTGTGCCTTGGATGACTGTTGTGGTTATGGCTGGCGTGCTGTTAATTGGTGTGGTACTGAACTACCTGATTCCTGAAAATGTATTTGTCATCATTGCATCAATTGCAACGTTTGCAACAGTTTGGGTATGGCTCATGATCTTGCTTTCGCAAGTGGCGATGCGCCGTAAATTATCTACTGCTGAAATTAAGGCACTGGATTTCCCTGTATTCGGCTGGCCATATGCACCTGCTTTTGCAATCGGGTTTATGGTGTTCATTTTAGTGATGATGGGCTACTTCCCAGACTCGCGTCCTGCAATTTATGTAGGTGCGGCATGGCTTGCTCTGTTAACCATTGCGTATCGCATTTGGGTAAAGCCGGAGCAAAGCTTGGGAAAGGAAAGTAAGCCTGTCCAGCAAAACATAGAAATGGAAAGCTAACAAATCAACTGCCCAATGGTTTTACTGTTGGGCAGTTTCGAGGATAGGCTAATGAAAAAACTTTGGCAGAACTGCCATATTGCGACCATGCAAAATGGGCAATATTCTTATATCGAAGATGCTGCAATTGTTACCGAAGGGCATCTCATCCATTGGATTGGAAAACAACAACTTCCTGCCGACACTTACTCCGAAACAGTTGACTTAAATGGCGCTTGGGTAACCCCAGGTTTCATCGACTGTCATACGCATAGTGTATTTGGTGGTAACCGTAGCGTTGAGTTTGAAAAGCGCTTACAAGGCGTAAGTTATGCTGAAATTGCTGCAAGTGGTGGCGGTATTGCCAGTACAGTACGCGCAACGCGAGAAGCCAGCGAAGAACAATTACTGAAATCAGCCCTAAAACGTATTCGTTGCATGCAACAAGATGGTGTAACGACCATCGAAATTAAGTCTGGCTACGGACTCAACTACGAAAACGAGCGCAAAATGCTGCGTGTGATCCGTCAAATTGGTGAAGCTTTACCGATGACGGTCAAAAGTACCTGTTTGGCTGCCCATGCGTTACCGCCAGAGTATAAAGACCAAAGCGATGCTTATATCGAGCATATTTGTACAGAAATGCTGCCTAAACTACATGCTGAAGGTTTAGTCGATGCAGTAGATGCGTTTTGCGAGCATTTAGCCTTTTCACCTGCTCAGGTTGAACGTGTTTTTAAAACGGCACAATCATTGGGTCTACCCGTTAAGCTTCATGCAGAGCAGCTTTCATCGCTAGGTGGCTCAAGTTTGGCAGCACGTTATCATGCATTGTCGGCTGACCATTTAGAGTACATGACCGAAGATGATGTCAAAGCTATGGCAGAGTCGGGTACGGTTGCTGTGTTACTACCGGGCGCCTTTTATTTATTGCGTGAAACACAATACCCACCAATTGAAAGCCTGATTAAACATGGTGTGCGTATTGCGCTATCGAGTGATTTAAATCCGGGTACATCTCCAGCACTTTCTGTACGTTTAATGCTAAACATGGGCAGTACGCTCTTCCGTTTAACCCCAGAGCAAGCCTTAGCTGGTGTCACCATTCATGCTGCCCAAGCGCTCGGTTTAGAGCAAACGCACGGTAGTTTGGAGCAGGGTAAAGTCGCTGACTTTGTGGCTTGGGATATTGAGCATCCATCTGAAATTGTTTACTGGCTGGGCGGAGATTTGCCTAAGCGAGTCGTTCAGCATGGACAAGAAGTTATTTTTTAAACGGTGTCACATGAATCACACATTTAAATGGCAAGGCCGACATGATGGCGAGGGTGAAGCACATCAACGTATTCACCATATTATGAATAAAACCCAACATGCCGAATTTGCCCTGATTGGTTTTAGTTCTGATGAAGGTGTGAAGCGTAACAAAGGCCGAGTTGGTGCTGCCGATGCGCCAGATGCGATTCGTATACAACTGGCTAACTTACCAGTTCATCGCCCAGTGAGTCTGGTCGATTTAGGTACAGTGACCTGCGAATATGGCAATTTAGAGCAAGCCCAAACCGAGTTGGCTGAGCAAGTCGCAACTAGCCTACAAAATGGTTTAAAACCGATTGTATTGGGCGGTGGACACGAAGTCGCATTTGGTAGCTTTAGCGGTCTGTTCCAATATGTACAAGCCCACGCACCAGATAAAAAAATAGGCATTATTAATTTCGATGCCCATTTTGATTTGCGTGAAGCTGAGCATGCCACCTCTGGAACACCATTTTTACAGGCAGCGCGACTTTCAGAACAGCATCAAAAACAATTTAATTATTTATGTATTGGGGTTGCCAACCATGCCAATACTAAAGTTTTGTTTGATACAGCCGATGCGCTGAATTGTTCATATTTACGCGATCATGAGGTTAATATTTTTAACCTACCAAACGTGCTTGCAGCGGTTGATGCTTTTATTGAAAAAGTAGACTGTTTGTACGTTACGATTGATTTAGATGTCTTCGCGGCTGCGGTTGCACCGGGGGTCAGTGCACCAGCTGTAAAAGGAATTGATTTAGCCACTTTCGAAGCAATTTTTAAGCATATTCAAGAGACTGGCAAAATCAAACTTTTGGATATTGCCGAGTGCAATCCAAAATTTGATTTAGACAATCGAACAGCAAAACTGGCTGCGTATATTGTTTATCAATATTTGTTTTCTTGAGAAACAATTTTTAATGTAGAAATTCAAAAGTGCACTGAGATTGCTCATGTGCACTTTTTTTTGACTTTCTGGTAAATTAAAGTCAGATTCAGAATATAGATAGCAACTATAAATAATTTAATTAGAAAGAAAATTAATTTATAAAATCATTGAGTTAAAAAATACTCGATTTTTACACCATTTTATAGGCTGCTTGGCACGTAATTTGTTTTGTCTATATTTTAAACTTCGTTAAATATGTTTGGATAATTAAATGAAAAACAGAACCTTACATTTTGCTTGTATCAGTATTTTATTTTGGATGTCTCATTCTTCTAATGCTACACCCCCCGAAATAAATACAAATACCACCGAAAAATCACAAGCTAAACAAAACAGTAATGTCTCTGTTCGGGTGAAAGCTTTAAATCAGCTTTTACAAGAACAATGGGAATATACTTTGAAAAATAATCCTGAGACTGCAACGACATTAGGCGATTTACGCTACAACGATCGATGGACCGAGTCTTCAAAAAATCAGATTGAGAAAGATAAAAAAACTACTCAAAATTTTTTAAAACGTTTTGAAGCAATCGATAGCACAGGATTTTCAGCAACAGATCAATTAAATAAAGATTTAATGATTTATCAGTTAAAAGAGACACTTAAAAATTATGATTTGAAACTCTATGAGATGCCTTTCAATCAAATGTGGGGCCTACATTTACAATTTCCGGGATTTATTAGTTCGATTCCATTTAATAATACTAAACAATATCAAGACTATATTGCTCGTTTAAAACAAATTCCTCTTATTCTTGATCAAGGTATTCAGTTAGCGAAACAAGGACAAAAAGATGGTTTGATGCCACCGAAATATTTAATTGAAAAAGTGGTAAAGCAGATTAATAGCATTGCAGCTCCAGCAGGGAAAGACAGTGTATTTGCTTCTCCATTAAAGCAATTTCCAAACAATATTTCGAAAGCAGAACAAGAGCGTTTAAGCCGCGAAATCCTACAGGCCATAGATCAGAATGTTCGGCCTGCTTATCAAAAACTTGGAACATTTATTCAGAAAGATTACTTACCTCATGGCCGACAACACGAGGGTATTTGGAGCTTGCCAAACGGTGACGAGCTTTATCGTTTTTATGTAGAAAATAATACGACCACACTAGAGAGCCCTGAAAATATTCATCAGCTCGGATTGAAAGAAGTTGCGCGTGTAGAAGCGGAAATGCTGAAAATTGCTAAAGCACAAGGTTTCAATGACTTAAAAAGTTTCCAACAATCCTTAAAAACAAATCCCGCTGTTTTCCCAAAATCTCGTGAAGAAATTTTAGAGATTTATCGCGGATATATTGCCCAAATGCAACCGGAGTTACCGAAGTTATTTGGTTTATTACCTAAAAATAAAGTCGAAGTTTTACCTGTAGAGCAATATCGAGAAAAAGAAGCGGCAGGAGCGGAGTATCACCAAGGCACGCCTGATGGTTCACGCCCCGGACAAGTCTATGTAAATACTGGAGACTTCTCTGAACGTTCAAAAATATCCATGGAAGCGACTGCTTACCATGAGGCCATTCCCGGCCACCATATGCAGATTGATATTGCCCAAAACTTGCCAAATTTGCCGATGTTCCGAAAGCAGCCGAATCATACTGCCTATATAGAAGGATGGGCGCTTTATGCAGAGCAACTGGGTAAAGACGTTGGTTTCTATAAAGATCCACTTTCAGACTATGGACGACTCTCGAGTGAGTTGTTCCGTGCTTGTCGTTTAGTGGTGGACACTGGCGTACATTATAAAAAATGGACCCGTCAGCAAATGATTGATTTTATGCGCGAACACTCAGCTTTAGATGAACCTGATATTCAGGCAGAGGCAGACCGCTATATTGCTATTCCTGCCCAAGCATTGGCATACAAAATGGGCCAACTCAAAATTTTAGAGCTACGGGAGCTTGCGAAACAGGAGCTTGGAGATCGTTTTGATATCAAAGCGTTCCATGACATGATCTTAAATGCAGGAACACTGCCTTTAAATATACTCGATGCCCGTATTAAAAATTGGATAAAAGAACAAAAAGCGGCAGCTTAAAATAAAATCCGAAATTTAGGTCAGGTCCTCGTTGGGCCTGATTTAAAAAGATATAAAAAACATAATATAATAATGAAAAATATACTTTTGAAATTAGAAATGGAAAAAACCTTAAAACAATATCAAGCGATTATTTTTGATTTAGATGGCACTTTAGTCGATTCCTTTCATTTTTTTCTAAACGTTTTAAATCAACTTTCCGCAAAGTATAAGTTTAAAACGGTAAGCCTTCACGAAGTTGAGTACTACAAACAACTTACGCCTAGAGAAATTATGAAAGAGATGAATGTTTCTCGGTGGAAACTGCCTTGGATTGCGAAAGACTTTATTCGGTTAATGAAAGAAAGAGATGAGGAAATTCATTTGTTTGAAGGTATGCGTGACCACCTAATTGAACTGCATAAGCAGGGATATACGCTCGCAATTATTACCTCGAACTCCAAAGAAAACTGTCAAAATGTACTGGGTAAAGAACTCTGTGAGCTTTTTAGCCATATTGATGGTGGCTCGTCTATATTTGGCAAAGCGAAGCGAATAAAGCGTGTTCTCAACATTTTGGACGTCAGTAAGAACCATGCCATTTATGTTGGCGACCAAACCACGGATGGCGAAGCTGCACATAAAGCAGGTATTGATTTTGCAGCGGTAGGTTGGGGATATACATCGGCTGAAAAATTAAAAACTATTCAGCCCAAAATCGTGCTCACAGACTTGGCAACCATGAAAGAATTTTTCTAAATACATGAAATACAGGACTAACCATGAATAATAATAACAACCCGATTGGGATGATTGACTCTGGTTTAGGCGGGTTGTCTCTCTTTAAGCATATTCGGGAGGCTCTTCCAAATGAAGACATTATCTATTTCGCCGACTCGAAATATGTCCCTTATGGAGACAGAGAAAGCGACTGGATTGTTTCACGAACCACGCATTTAATTTCAAACTTAGTTGCTCAGGGTAAATGCAAAGCGATCGTGATTGCTTGTAACACCATGACGGCCGTAGCGGTTGAAACGATTAGAGCGCAAATTAATGTGCCGCTTATTGCGATAGAACCAGCGGTAAAACCCGCGGTAGCCATGACCATGAGCAAGCATATTGCTGTTTTGGCAACGGCAACCACTGTGAAGGGCAAAAACTTAAAAAGTTTAATTGAAACGTATGCGCAAGATATTAAAGTGTCTTTGGTACCGTGTATTGGTTTGGCTGAAAAAATTGAAACGGGCAAAGCACATACCGCCGAGGTTAAAGATTATTTAAAAAATATTTTGGCGCCGTTGGTCGAGCAAAAAGTCGATACGATTATTTTAGGATGCACACACTATCCATTTGTCTCACACACTATTCAGGAAATTGTAGGCTCTGATATTCAAATTATTGAGCCTTCGGAAGCTGTAACAGCGCAATTAATTCGGCAGCTCAATCAATATCATTTAAATTCTGAAAGTCCAAATGAGGGAAATCATATTATTTGGACCAGTTCAGACCCGTTGGAAGTTGCAGACGTGACTTTTTCTTTATTAGGTAAGCATTTACCTGTAGAAACTACTGGTTTTTAAAGCCAAGAAAAACGCCTAGTCCCATAAAAATGAGTCCACCCATCACTGACATAGATTTTTGGGGTTTCTTTGATTTAGTTAATTTTTGACTGATGTAATTGGCTAAAAACACACAAACAATATCAGCAGAAACAAAGATTAGATTCACAATCAGCCCCAGAATGATGAATTGAGACCAAACTGGAAAATCTAATGAGGTATTAATAAATTGAGGTAAAAATGCGATATAAAAAATAGCGGTTTTAGGGTTTAAAACTTCGACCAGAATGCTCTGCTTTAAAGATAATTGACCATTTTCAACATTTTGCTGAAGAGTCGGGGACGAGGTAGATCTAATTAATTTAATGCCTAACCAAACTAAATACAAAGCGCCTAAAATCTTAATAATATCATAGAGTTTTGGAATGATTTGAAAGATGGTCGTTAAGCCTAAAGAGGCTGCAATGATATGAAAACAACCTCCTAAGAAAATTCCAAATGCTGCCATCAAACCAGATTTTCTGCCGCGAGAAAGCGTCTGTGCAGCCGTATAAAGCATTGCCGGACCCGGAATATAAGCAAAAATAATTGTAGTAATTAAAAATGTAATGAAAAGCTCTAAAGAAATCATGTTTTACCTATCTTATTGTTACTATTTTTGAGTAAATTTTAAACAATTTAAAGTATATGAAATTTATAAGTATTTCAATTTTATAATCAGATTTACTTCTACAAAACCCAAAATCATCCAAAGAATGATTTTAAATTCTTTGGATGATTGAAAATAAGCTTATTTAGGTTTTGGAGTCACTGCTAATTAAGCACTTTTAAGTTCCCAGCGCTGTTTTTGGTCATCAGATCGTTGACTAATACCTACAGATGAACCCCAGAGATGTGTCAGTACAGCATCTGGTTGGCCTTCTACAAAGATATAACCATCTTCAAATGCCCATTTAGTTTGGTACTGGCGACCCGCGCCTTGCAAGAAAACACCGCCACTGTGCCAATTAACTGGTTTTAATTCTTTACCATTGGTACTGTTTAACGCTGTTTGCAGTTGTTCAAAAGACTCATTTGATTTTAAGCTTACCTTTAAAATCTTTTTGACCGTATCCATATTTTTTTCATTCGTATGTAAATCTAGCGTTTTTCTAAGCTCTAGAAGGACTTTTACGGCTTCTTTTTTAAGGTCTTGAGTATTTTCATATTCTTTATATGCTTTTCCATGAAGCTCCGCCATGCTCTCTTTCTTCATATTTTTTAGTAGAGCATCGATATTGTCATGGCGTAAATGCAATCGGAACTCTGATCTTGTAGTCCAATCTTTTTGATCCAAGACATCTAATTGCACCGCGGCAAGAATAATTTTATAGAGTTGTTCATTCTGCTGCGCGAAAGGACTGTCAGGTAAATCTTTAAGTTCAGGAATATTTAAAAACAGCCAAGGAGAGCGTGCATATTCATCGAATTTTTGTTCGATGCGACGAATTGACTCATGAGCGAGTACGGCATTTAAATATTCATTCAGCTTAGTCTCATCTAGTTTACCAATAAGCTCCGATTTAATATTTTCTTCGCCGTTACTATGAATAAATGTCTCTAATAAACCAACAATATCAAGACAATCACTGGTTTTTAAGTGGGCAAGTGTTTCTTCATCTTGCTTTGGTAAAAGATTAAGGAAATGTTCTAAATCGTTATCTAATAATTTATATGTAATCGCATCTGTTTCAACACGAGCACCGAGAGCCCAACTAGAGCGAATATCAGTCACTTTGTTATAAAGCATATTCACTCTACGACCCCAGCCGTCTGCGTGACTGTCAAAATACCAAATCTCTTCGTCTATGTTTTTAACTTTGTCATGTACTGTAAATAGTCGGTCATTTGTATGCGAGTAAGCTATCTTACCCGTTTCTCCAAGTGAACTTACACCATCTTGTAAACCATGGGTTTGTCCACCGTATGCGCTTGCGATACACGCACCTGTTTCTTTGTTAACGATTCTAAAGTTTCCACCTGGAAATCCATTAGACATGATAAGTCACTCCTTATAATTAGAAAGTTTTTGTAGTAGTCGAAATTTATAGTTATTAGGCAAATTTCGAAGCGTGATTTATATCATGATTTTTCATGTAAAAAGACAAGTGTTTTTGTTGGTTTTTGTATATAACACTTTGATTTAATTATATTTATTAGAATGTCTTAATAAAGGCCAGAGACTATGCTTTAGAGCTTTATAAATTCAATAAAGCTATAGCGGAATAAATTTTAGAAAAGATGCTAGAAGTGCTCGCTTATCGAATTATGGAGTAGGGCGCTCTATAAGATGTTTTATCCCTAGATATTTTTCATTTTAGACATATTTATATAAACTATTAAATTAGAATTAACGATTAGTCTATTTTATTAACTAAATATATATAACCCAGGTTTATATTTTAAATTTAATTAAAAGCTATAAATATAAAATAAGGGTTAATATTATTTAAACATTAATTAAATTATTATATTTAAACTTTTTCATTAAAATAAATTGACGTAATTAAAATCACCGATTATTATCTCGTTGCTGGCCTACATTGCCAGCCGGTTTTGACAGACCGAGTCTAGCGTATGGGTTATACTTCCTCAGTATTTCCCTTGTGGAACCTTTGTGCCCCCTTTTTCTCTATGGTAGGGCGGAAGGGGGACGCGTACGCGCGTGCTGATCGCTAGACCAGTCTGTCAACCCTCTTTCGTTCTACCACCCTAAATTAATTCGCGGTGATTTGGTGGTAGAACTCCATTTTTAAGGAGTTGGCCATGCCATTATTCAAACTCGTTTTCTCTCTCCGTTAATAGTTTTATTTATTTAAAATTTGGGTTTTTTGCGACCTGATTTTTTAAATTTATAAATTATTTCTATTTTAAAATTTTAATTATTTTATTTTCCTATATTTGTGGGAGGATTAATTATTATTTAAAAATTATTTTAATATTTATTCGAATTATATTCTTTCTTTATTTAAATTTATAAATAATCATGAGAATAATATGAAACTTCATAAATTTATATTGGTTTTAAACCTTATGGTCGGTGCTTACAGTATTACCAATGATGATGCCAATGCTCAGCAGGAATTTAAAAGAATTTGTTCACCCCAAACCGTACAACGTTTAAAACACACCAGTTTGCAAAGTCCTGTTCTCCCACAGGACTTTGCCCCTAACTTTTTCAGCAGCATTCAACGCTGCGATAAAACTGAAATGGGCTAAGTTCGCTTAGCTCCTTTATCTCTGTGTCGCAATGATCTCTCAAACTTTAAATCAGCGCAAAAGTAAAAAGTCTGTTGTGGCACGGGGGCCTAGGGGAGAGTTTCCTAATCTTTTCTTCAATTTTTGCTTTTTATCAATTAATAAGGTTTAACTTCAGAATCACATAATACTTCTTGATCAGTATTGATCAATTGGCTTTGCATCCAAGAATCTTTTTTTCCCTCATACAACTCCAATGTATAAGTAAGCTTTTCCCTATCAAGCATCGATATTTTATAAAACCTTAATCTCCAATTATCAATTGGGTATTTATCTACACTTAAGTCTTTACATTTACTAATATTCACAAGATATTGAAATGAGCAAACAATAGAGCTTTTTGAATATTCCTTACAATAATTCCAATATCCATTTTCACCTTTTGGATAAATATGGTGATTATTTATCCATGATTGCTTTTGATCAGAAGAGATTTCTTTATTATTTATATATAAGGAACGTTCAACAGAATTTGAATATTTGAACTCCGAAGTACAAATGGAACCCTTTAAGTAACAAGAAGTATTTGCACTATATAATTGATAAATAACGTATATAACACATAATCCAATAATAACTAATGCAATACGTTTCATTATTTTGCTCTTGGTGCTGGAGTGCATGCAGGGTAGTAAACTTTATTAAAAAATGAAAAATCAATTCCTCTTTGCATGTAAACATATTTACCTTTACTCGCAAATACTCCATCTATTCTTGTATCTATATTTCTTAAATTTTTTCCTAAATAACTATGCCATCAAGCACATCTGTTTCATTAAAATTCCAATTGTAAACATGTCTTTCAAAATTATAGGCACACCTCTTTTGGGCAGCTTGCAAAGTATACCGCGGCCTTCCATTTTGTATTTGTTTTATATGAATCCTTTGAATCCGGCAATAAAAAAGCCCGATATGCAGTAATGCAGATCGGGCTTAATCAATCAGTTATTAAAGCAGGTGATGCCTTAATAATGATCTTTTTGAATTACTCTACAGTTACTGACTTCGCCAAGTTACGTGGCTGGTCAACGTCTGTACCACGTAATACAGCAACGTGATAAGACAACAACTGAACTGGTACGCTATAAATGATTGGAGCAAGCCATTCGTTTACTGCTGGAATTTGTACAACGTGTTGACGATCTTTTTCGACTACGCCGCTATTTTCATCAGCGAAAACAAATAATTCACCGCCACGTGCCTGAACTTCTTCCATATTCGACTTAAGCTTATCAAGCATTTCGTCGTTTGGCGCAAGAATCACGATTGGCATTTCAGTATCAACAAGTGCCAATGGGCCGTGCTTTAACTCACCAGCCGCGTAACCTTCTGCGTGAATATATGAAATTTCTTTAAGCTTTAATGCACCTTCCAAAGCGATTGGATAGTGTGTGCCACGGCCTAAGAATAAGCAGTGTTGTTTTTCAACGAACAATTCTGATAAACGTAAAATTTCAGAATCTTGCTTAAGCGTATCAAGAATGACTTTCGGGCTGTGCCACAATTCACGAGCAATCTCTTCAATCATGACATTGCTAATACGCTGTTTTACTTGTCCAATTTTTAGAACGAGTAGCATAAGCGCAGCAAGCTGAGTCGTGAACGCTTTCGTTGATGCAACACCAATTTCAGGCCCAGCAAGGGTCAATAAGTGGTGATCAGTTTCACGAACCATTGAAGACGTAGCAACGTTACAGATAGTCAAAGTTTGAATATCGATATTGTTTGCTTTCGCACGTTTTTGAGTTTCACGTAATGCAGCTAAAGTATCAGCTGTTTCACCTGATTGAGAAATACAGATATAAAGCGTATTTTCAACAATCACAGGTGTGCGATAGCGGAATTCACTTGCGATTTCAACTTGGCAAGGCACGCCAATCAGTTGTTCAAACCAATACTTCGCGATCATGCCTGAGTGATAACTTGTACCACATGCAATAATCTGTACGCTTTGAATTTTGCTGAAATCTGCCTCAGCATCTTGCAAGAAATCTTCGCGTAAGCTGTTGCCATCAAGTGCTTGAGAAATCGTTTGTTTGATTGCTTCTGGTTGCTCATAAATTTCTTTGAGCATGTAGTGCTTGTATTCACCTTTTGAAGCATTGCTTACTGTTGCGTCAAGCTCTTTCACTGGACGTTCAACAGGTTGACCGTTTGCAAATACTTCAATTGAAGTACGAGTCAGGCGAGCAATATCACCTTCTTCTAAATACATAAAACGGTTAGTTACAGGTAACAATGCAAGTTGGTCTGAACTAATAAAGTTTTCACCAATACCTACACCAATTACGAGTGGTGAACCTTCGCGTACAGTGATTAACTCATCTGGGTAATCGCTATGGATAATACCCAGTGCGTATGCACCTTTAAGCTGAGGAACAACCGATTCTACTGCTTCAAGTAAGCTGTCTGTGCTTTTTAGTGCTTCTGCAACTAAGTGAGCGACAACTTCTGTATCTGTTTGAGAGGTAAATACATATCCTAAAGCTTGAAGGTCATCTTTAAGCTCTTGATAGTTTTCGATAATACCGTTGTGAACGACTGCCACTTTACCCGACATGTGCGGGTGAGCATTATTTTCAGTTGGTTTACCGTGAGTTGCCCAACGTGTATGAGCAATACCAACTACCCCAGTGAGCTGGTGTTCAGCAACAGCATCGGCAAGATTAATCACCTTACCTACACGACGCTCACGTAAAACTTCTTCATTATTCAGTACAGCAACGCCCGCTGAATCATAACCGCGATATTCAAGACGTTTTAAACCTTCGATTAAAATCTCGGTTACACAACGTTCTGCAACGCCTCCGACGATACCACACATAATTCAATCCTCTTATTTTTTAACCTTTTGGGGACGTTGATAATTTGCCTTAGAAATTTGTTGAGCACGTTCAAAGGAGAGACTTTGTTCAGCTACATCTTTCGTAATCACAGAACCCGCACCGACTGTTGCTCCATTTCCAATAGTCACAGGCGCAACCAGCGAGCTATTAGAACCGATAAAGACTGCATCGCCAATAGTGGTTTTGTGTTTATTTGCACCATCATAATTGCAGGTAATTGTACCTGCCCCAATATTTGAGTCAGCACCGATCTCGGCATCACCTAAGTAAGTGAAATGATTGGCTTTACTGCCAAGACCAATGGTTGTATTTTTGACTTCAACAAAGTTACCAATGTGGACTTCGTTTGCCAATTTAGCACCTGGGCGTAAGCGTGCAAATGGACCAATTTGGGTGTTTTCACCCACAATTGCACCATCAAAAACGCTATAAGCTTGAACTTTGGTTCCTGCGGCAATTTTTGTATTTTTCAAAATACAACCAGCGCCGATTTCTACAAAGTCACCGAGTTCACAGTCACCTTCAATAATGACATTTACGTCAATACGAACATCGTGTCCAACTTTCACAGAACCGCGTAAATCAAAACGGGCAGGGTCGGCAAAAGTTACGCCTTGTTGCATGAGTTCTTTTGCTTGCTGTTGCTGAAAATCACGCTCAAGTGCTGCAAGTTGTAAGCGGTCATTCACCCCTTCAACTTCAAAAGCAAGTTCTGGCTGAATAGAGGCAATTTCTAAGCCATCTGCAACCGCCATCGCAACGATGTCAGTTAAATAGTATTCGCCTTGCGCGTTTTCATTAGAAAGCTTAGGCAACCATTCATGAAGTTTTGCGTTGCTTACACAGTAAATACCTGTGTTGATTTCTTGAATTTGGCGCTGAGCATCAGTTGCGTCTTTATGTTCAACAATCGCTTGAATTTTTCCGTCTTGGCGAACAATACGGCCATAACCTGTTGGGTTATCGACATGTAAAGTAATCATGCCAATACCAGTTTTACTTGATACTTCAACAAGTTGCTCTAGCGTTGTTTGACGGACTAAAGGAACATCACCGTATAAAATTAATGAAATACCGTCTTTAGGAAGTACCGGTAAAGTCATTTGTACCGCATGACCTGTACCTAATTGTTCTGCTTGCTCAACCCATTGAATGTTTTCTTGTGCAAACGTCTGTTTTACGTGATCGCCGCCATGTCCATAAATGGTAATGATATTTTCTGCTAATAGTTGTTTTGCTGTCTTAATAACATGTCCTAGTAGCGGGCGACCAGCTAAAGGCTGTAGTACTTTAGGTAGTTGTGAACGCATTCGCGTTCCTTTGCCTGCAGCAAGGATAATGACGGTAGTTGACATGAGTAAACCTACTTAAATGGCGTTACGCCCCAGAAAGTAATAAATATGATGATACAGAGTGCCGCCCAAAGCCCTGCAATGATGTCATCCAGCATAATTCCGAAGCCACCAGCAACTTTCTGGTCGGCAACACGGATTGGCCAAGGTTTCCAAACATCAAACAGGCGGAATAAGCAAAAACCAATTAGTGCCCATTGTAACGACATTATATTAAAAAATATTAAAGGCAGAAGAGTAATTGATTGTCCTGCAAATTCATCCCAAACAATTCGCCCATCATCATGAACATCAAGGACTTTTGCCGTTTGACCACAAATATAAATACCCACCAAGGACATGATGAGAATAGCGATTAAACTTAAGTTAAATCCGAGAGATAACCAGATAGGAATGAAAAGTAAGGCAAAAGCAGAGCCAAAAGTACCGGGTGCTTTAGGAGCGAGACCAGATCCAAAACCAACCCCACAGAAAACGATGCAGCGGTTGAACCAAGACATGTTCTTAAAATGAATCGGCGGTTTATGCAAAGTGTTGGTATCCATGAATGTGCAATGGGTAATCTGAACCCAAATGCTCAAAAGTTAGTTTTGTTTGTTCAACGATCTGTCCAATCATTGTAATCTTAACGTCCAGTTGTTTTTGCAAAAGTTTTTCATAATTTTGCGGTGTTATTGTAAAACATAATTCGTAGTCATCACCACCTGCAAGCGCATACTGCCAACGTTGTTGTTCTTCGAGTTGTTGTAATACAGGATCAACAGGTAATTTTTTCAAGACGAGTCGAGCTCCAACCTTGGATGCTTTTAAAATATGTCCTAAATCTTGAGCTAAGCCATCTGAAACATCAATCATGCTAGAGGCAAGGCCTTTTAGCTCTTGTCCAAGCTGACAGCGTGGTGTCGGATAGTCGAGTCTTTGTTGCAGCGGATGGCCTAAGTGCTGTAAACCATAGGCTGCATCGCCCACCTGACCGCTCACACACACATAATCACCGACTTTTGCGCCTGAACGTAACACGGCTTTTCCGGCTTCTATCCAGCCCATTGCGGTAACGGTAATGGTGAGATGTGGACCTTGGGTGGTATCTCCACCAATTAAGGCAACACCAAATTGATTACAACAGTCATAGATTCCCTGACTAAACCCTTCAAGCCACTCATGGTCAACTTGAGGCAAGCTGATTGCTAGTAAAATACTGTGCGGTTTGGCACCCATTGCAGCAATATCTGAAAGATTTACAGCAACACTTTTCCAGCCAATTGCATGAGGTGAGGTTTCAAGAGGGAAATGACGTCCAGCAACAAGTGTATCTGCACAGATCACCAATTGTTGATTTGGAGGGGGAGTAATTAAGGCTGAGTCATCACCAATACCAAGCGCGACATCGGAGTTTGACTGCCGATTAAAGTACTGGTCAATAATTGAAAACTCAGCCATAGAACACCAAGCCTATTAGTTTGCTTGTTGTTTTTCTGCGCTACGCAGTGTCGAACTTAGGCGGTCTAATACACCATTGATGTATTTATGACTGTCTGCTCCGCCAAAATGCTTAGCGAGTTCGATAGCTTCATCAAGTACCACACGGTATGGGATTTCTAAATGATCACGTAACTCGTAAGCACCTAAACGTAAAGTCGCGAGCTCTACACCATCAAGCGCGTCAATTTCACGGTCAAGTACCGGAATAAGTAACGCATCAAGCTCTTCGTGCTGTGCAATCACTTGTGTTAGCAGTTCGTGATAATAGCTTAAGTCGACCTTGTGCATTGCATTTTCAGCACGGGTACGTGCTTCAATTTCATGTACAGGGTTGTGACTCATTTGCCACTCGTAAATACCTTGTACAGCAAAACGACGTGCTTTGCGTTTTGCTGCGTAAGCGGCTTGCAGTGTTTGAGACATGCTTTAAATTGCCTTTAATAAATTAACCATTTCAATTGCAGTTAAAGCAGCTTCGCTACCTTTGTTTCCTGCTTTTGTACCTGAGCGTTCGATTGCTTGCTCGATGCTGTCAGTAGTTAATACACCATTGATAACAGGCAAGCTGCTTTCTAACGCAACTACACCTAAACCTTTTGCACATTCACCCGCAACAAAGTCAAAGTGAGGTGTGCTGCCACGGATCACTGCGCCAAGAGCAATGATGGCATCAAACTGGTTTGATGTAGCTAATTTTTTAGCAACGATCGGGAGTTCCCATGCGCCAGGAGCGTGAATAACAGTAATGTTATCTTCATTTACGCCGTGACGTTTTAATGTGTCGATCGCGCCTTCCAATAAGTGTTCAACAACAAAGCTGTTGAAACGACCCACTAAAATCGCATAACGACCTTCACTTGCGAGATGTAATAAACCTTCAATACGGCGAATTGCCATAGCAACCTCGATTATTTCGTTGTGATTTGATCAGCAGTGACATATTCCACTACTTCTAAATTAAAGCCAGATAAGGCATTGAAACGTAATGGTGAGCTAAGAAGCTTCATTTTTTCAACACCTAAATCACGCAAAATTTGAGCACCTACACCAATAGTTTGATATTGATGTGAAAGTGCTGCATTGGATTTCACCGGTTTTGGCTTGTTTAAATCATCCAACGCTGGTCCCAAGTCTTGCAAATGGTCTTGTCCGATCCAGACTAAAACACCGCGATCACTCGCTGCAATCGTCTGTAGTGCACGGTCAAGATTCCAAGCAGGTTCGCCGTCAGCCTTATTCAGCTTAAGCAAATCACGAATTGGGCTGAAACCATGTACACGTACCGTTGTAACACCTTCTTTAGGCTCGCCTTTCACTAAAGCCAAATGAATGTCTGGGTTACCAATCTCACGATAGCGATAGAGCTCAAATGAACCGTATTCTGTTTGAATCGTTTTTTGATCCAAACGTTCTACAGTCTGCTCATTCGTCATACGGTAGTGAATTAAGTCGGCAATTGTACCAATTTTTAGGCCATGCTTCTCAGCAAAAATTTCTAAATCTGCACGACGTGCCATTGTGCCATCTTCATTGATGATTTCACAAATGACAGAAGCTGGTTCAAGACCTGCTAAACGTGCCAAATCACAACCCGCTTCGGTATGACCTGCGCGGTGTAATACACCACCTGGTTGTGCCATGAGTGGGAAAATATGACCTGGTTGTACGATATCGCTTGGTTTAGCATGCGCTGCAACAGCAGCTTGAATGGTATGTGCACGCTCTGCTGCCGAAATACCCGTGGTAATACCTTCAGCAGCTTCAATAGATAACGTAAAGTTAGTGCTATGCTGAGCGCCGTTCTGGTCAACCATGAGTGGAAGATTCAACTGCTTACAGCGTTCACGGCTTAAGGTCAGGCACACTAGACCACGTGCATGGGTAATCATGAAGTTAATATCTTCAGGACGAACATGCGTTGCTGCGATGACAAGATCACCTTCATTTTCGCGATCTTCGTCATCCATCAAGATAACCATTTTGCCTGCACGAATATCGGCGACAAGATCTTCAACACGACTCAGCGGCATTCGCTTTCACCTTTTTTTGTCGTAAGACAATTTCTATTGAATAAATTTCGCATAGTTTACGCTGTTTATAGAATTTTGCCTATGATTCTGATTTATCCAAATTTACCACCCAACATAATAGATCTGGATTTATTTATCTGAATAAATCATAAGAAAATAAAATTATTTAAACTAAATACCATGAATTTAAATAAAAAAAACCTAGCCAAAAGGCTAGGTTTAAATGCGCACAAAGACTTTTTAAGAAGCTGCACTACTTGGGCTGTCATTTTGTGGGATTGATTTTTTACCCATCAAAATTTCAGTTCGAATATTTTGTGCAAGCTCTGCACATTCAGCGTTCATGCCATTAATCATAAATGCATGACGAGTCATGATATTACTTGGGTTTGGCATTGCAACAAGCTGATAGCTGTCTTGAATAGCTTTAAGCTGATCATTCTCAAGATAAAGCGCAGACTCTTTCGCATGAAGATGTTGTGCTAAACGCTGAGCGGCTTCTTTCGCATCAATCTGCATTGCTTCTACAGCATGACACACCGCACTGCGGGTTTGCAGCGCAAAACGTTTATCTTCACGGTAACGTTTATATAAAACGTCTGACAGTAATTGGAAAACTGTACCTACCATAAGTAAGCATTCTACAGCGTGCGGATGTGAAGTTGAGATTGCGAGTGTTGCGCCTTCTGCATGAAACTCATCTACCACCTCAATATCAGTCGCCTTTAAATGATAATGCTTTGTGCATAGCTCGATACTTTTATTTAAGAAGAGCTGACAAAGTTTAAAATAAGGAACAGAAACAGACTGGTTAACGCTACTTAATAACTGTTTTGGGTCATAAAACTGAATATTAAGTGCCAAGGTATCTTGGTTTGTAGCTTCTGTGCTTTTTTCTGGTTGTGGGCGAACCAGTGGTTTCGCTTTAGCTTGCTGCTGAGCTTGAGCAACCAAGGTTACTGTATTTTGTTTTTCAAGCGCGAGAGCCTGTGTTAACTCTTGAATTTCATGTTTTAAACGATTTTCTTCGTTAATACGGGCTAAGTATTCGCTACGGGTTGGACGAGCGATAGCACGGTAAGCAAGCCATAATAAAACATGTAGGAACAGTGAAGCTAAAATCGCAAGCCATTGGGTACGAAGAATTTCCCCAATACTTGGTTGAATAAGCGTAATTTCAATAGAACCGACTTTCTTCTCGTTTTGAAGAGCATCACGAACAAAAATTTCACCTTCGCGAGTTTTTGACATGCCGCTTGTTGCCAAGACTTGTTTATTGGCATCAAGAATACGAATAGATGCCACACTTGGATTGGTCGCATAGCGATTGGCAATAAGCGCCAAAGATACCGTATTGGCAGGCTCAAGCTCAGATAAGCTGTCTGCTACGAGTTGACTGGTCATGAGCTGACCTTGACTCGCACGGTTTTCATTGAGCTGGTGTGTTGTTGCAATCACCAATAAAAAGGTATGCAATGCAAAACTAATGATCAGTAGGCTAGCAAATAGCCCTTGTCTAGGCGCAATCAAGTTAAACTTCCAAGGCAATTATATTGAAATTCGATTATGATTCTTACAATAGTTGTCACTCAGACTAGAGTCAATTCATGCGAGAAATCATTCTTATATCCTTTTTAGGACCGGACCAACCAAACCAGTTTACCCGATTAATGCAAGTACTATCCGTACATTCATTGCAAATACTGGATGTAGGTCAGGCCGTTATTCATAATCAACTGACATTGGGCATCGTGGTCGCTTCAGATAATGAAACTGCGACAGCGTTGGCAATGAAAGAGATTTTGATTTTAGCACATGATATTGGCTTAACAGTGCGCTTTAAACCAATCTCGGGCGCAGAATACGATCAATGGGTAAGCGAAGGTGGACGAACTCGTTATATCGTCACGGCTTTAGCGCCAGAACTGACTGCTGCACATTTACAAGCAGTTACACAAATTGTGTCTACACAAGGCTTTAACATCGAAACGATAACGCGTTTATCCGGCCGTGTAGACCTTGAAAAAGATAGTACATTGCCTCGTCGTGCTTGCGTACAGTTTGGTTTAAGCAGTGGTCCAACTTTAGATGCACAAGCAATGCGTGCAGCTTGTTTACTTCTTTCAAGCGAATTAAATATTGATGTCGCTGTTCAAGAAGACAACGCATATCGACGTAATCGCCGTTTAGTGTGCTTCGATATGGACTCAACCTTAATTGAGCAAGAAGTGATTGATGAGTTGGCGATTGAAGCAGGGGTAGGTGCACAAGTTGCTGAAATTACTGAAAGAGCAATGCAAGGCGAACTTGATTTCCAACAAAGCTTTCGTGCCCGTGTTGCATTGTTAAAAGGGCTTGATGCTGCTGTTTTACCTAAAATTGCTGAGCGTTTAACTATTACTGAAGGTGCAGAACGCCTCATTTCAACGTTAAAAGCACTTGGATATAAAACGGCTATTTTATCAGGCGGTTTCCAATATTTTGCTGAATATTTACAAGGCAAACTTGGTATTGATGAAGTTCATGCCAACGTTCTAGACGTACAAGATGGCGTTGTAACTGGTGAAGTAAAAGGTGTCATTGTTGATGGCGCACGTAAAGCTGAATTATTACGTGAGCTTGCCAACAAACTCGATATTTCATTAGAGCAGGCAATGGCTGTCGGTGATGGCGCAAATGATTTACCAATGCTTGCGATTGCAGGACTTGGCGTAGCGTATCGTGCTAAACCGCTTGTTCGCCAAAATGCGAATCAGGCGATTTCAAGCGTTGGTTTAGATGGTGTACTGTATTTACTCGGTATGCATGACAAAGATTTAAACCGTGCTTAAATAATACTGAACAATCATTAAGCGCTGCTCAAGAGTAGCGCTTTTTTTATGTAGAATAGTCATAAAAACAAGCAAGTTATGACAGAATTGTGCACAGAAAAAAGGCAATAAAAAAAACTGAAAAAAACTTATTTTCAGGCAAAAAAACAGCATAGTTTTTTGTAATGACACGCCAGAATTGATGCCATATAGGCCGTAGAACTTTTTTAAATTTACAAAAATGTAATGACAAAAGAATGTTGCGACAAAGTATGTCGCATCGACAAATAACAGGTCTTTTTTTCTAAAAAAAAACATCCATAATGCTTTCTAAGCTTCAACACAAATCATGAATTAAAGTTGTTTTTGGAATGAGGTCTGGTGTTCAGACCGAATGTTTTTAGACGTTTTCATTAAGACGGAGGTTTCTATGGTAACAGCGAATTTTGCCGCTATCGCCGGATTCAGCTTAATTGCTGTCGCGCTTGTTGCTGTTTTCTTTTCTCCTTACCGTCGTTGGCTTGGTTTTATGCTTGCAGGGATGTTTTTTTGGGGGCTATTGGAAGTGGTCCGTTTTGGAGTTCAAGTCACTTTTGAAATGCCAGTCACATATAGTTATTTAACTGCACTAAGTCTAGCGATGGTAATGGTCACATTTGTTTTATTACGTGAGGATAAACAGGCACAGAAGGCTTTGGCAAATCGCCAATATATAGAACATACGCCAGTATATGAAGATGATCAGCAGCAATGTTCTAGCCGATAATTAAATTGTTATCTAACGGTAAAAAGGTATGCACAGCATGCCTTTTTTATTTACGAAAACATGATTTTTATTATACAAAGCATTTATTAAAAAATAGCCAGTTATGCTACGATAGGCTGGTCTGTTGACGTTTCATATATAGATTGCGTTGCCAATTAGAATATCATCAGTCGATGCACAAAACAGGCAATGGGGAGCCCTTGCTGAGTTTTGCCCCAAGGTTTTCATAAAAATACAATAGGCGTGAATGTTCATGAAACTTTCTTCTATACCTGTAGTCAAGTTACCACTTGTTGATGTCAGTACAGACCCGTTAGATTTATTGGTAGCAGGTTTGGCACTGCGTATGAAACAGTTGGCACGTACAAGTCCTAAGTTTATTGAGCTAGTGCATGACCGCGCATTCCGCATTCAAATTGGTACTGATTTAGGTGTTGCTCGCCAAATTATTATTAACAATGGTCACATCGATACAGTCGCTGGCTCACCTGAAAAAGCTGACTTTATTTTGCAATTTGCAGATAGCGAACAAGGTGTAAAAACTTTACTTAAAGGCGACCCAACTGCATTTATGACGGGTATGCAAGACGGTAGCATTAAAATGGAAGGCGATTTCAGCCTGCTCGTTTGGTTTAACCAAGCAGCTAAACTCATTCCACCAAGATTACCAAAACCAGTAAAAGATAAAGTACGTCAAGCACGTGCTTTTATTAAAGAAAAAACTGGTCGCTAAGATCTAATAAAAAAACTCCCGATTGGGAGTTTTTTTATATTTAAGCTTCAACTTCTAAATTGAAAGTGACTGGCCCATCATTAATGAGGTGTACTTTCATGTCAGCAGCAAAAATACCTGTTTGAACATTTTCAAACTGTGAGCGGGTATATTCAACTAACTGTTCATAGAGTGCTTTTGCGTCGCTAGGTGGCATAGCTGGACCAAAGTCTGGACGTAAACCTTTTTGGGTTTGAGCCATGAGCGTGAACTGAGAGACAAGCAGGACTCCGCCATTTGCCTGAGATACATTCCAGCCCATCTTGCCTTGCTCATCATCAAAAATACGATATTTTAAAATCTTATCGATAAGCTTCTGACCTATGGCTAAAGTATCGTCTCGGCCAATTCCTAAAAAAACCAATAAGCCATGCTGGATTTCACCGGTCGTTTCACCGTCTACCACCACTTTAGCTTCAAGAACTCGTTGTATTAAAGCGCGCATTGTTAGAGAGTTTCTGCAATTATTTGAATTGATGCAGTTTAGCAGAAATTAATTTAAATGATTTTTAAAAGGAAATTTCATGGAGTTGCAACAATGGTATAAAAGCTCATAATTCATCTATAAAAATATGCTTTAATGCTAAGAAGCAAGCGAATAATCATTGACTATGTCTCCAATTATCCATTCTTTACTTGATACAGACTTGTACAAATTTACAATGCTACAAGTGGTTTTGCATAAATTCCCGCAAACACATAGCGTCTACCATTTTCGTTGCAGAAATTTAGAAGATACTGTTTATCCATTAGTGGATATTTTGGATGACTTAAACGAGCAACTCGACCATTTATGTAATCTCAAATATAAAGAAGACGAACTACAATATTTAAGAAAACTACGATTTATTAAAAGCGACTTTGTCGATTATTTAGAACTATTCCAGCTTAAACGACGTTTTATTCAGGCCAGTATAGATGCGGAAGGCCGACTAGATATTCGTATTGAAGGGCCGATGGTTCAGGCCATGATGTTCGAGATTTTTGTCTTAGCCATTGTAAACGAATTATATTTTAGCCGTATTAAAACAGATGAAGTCTGGGTTGAAGGTGAACGCCGTTTAAAAGCCAAGCTTGAATTGATTCAGCAATATGAAAAATCCCAGCAGCCGAATGACCCTCCATTTTTAGTTTCTGATTTTGGTACACGCCGCCGCTATAGCTTTGAATGGCAAAAACATGTAGTGGCTGCATTTCATAAAACTGTTCCAAATGTGTTCCGTGGAACGAGTAATGTTTTGCTGGCTAAAGAATTAAATATCACGCCAATTGGAACCATGGCACATGAATTCCTACAGGCGTTTCAGGCGCTTGATGTCCGCTTACGTGACTTTCAAAAAGCTGCTTTAGAAACATGGGTTCAAGAATATCGTGGAGACTTGGGAATCGCTTTGACCGACGTTGTTGGGATGGACGCTTTTCTTAGAGATTTTGACCTGTATTTCGCAAAACTGTTTGATGGCTTACGTCATGACAGTGGTGATCCTTACGAATGGGGCGATAAAGCCTACGCGCACTACCGTAAATTAAAAATTGACACTAAAACTAAAATGTTGACCTTTAGTGATGGTCTCAATTTGCCAAAAGCATGGGAATTGCACCAATACTTCAAAGACCGTTTTCAGGTGAGTTTTGGTATTGGAACCAATTTGACCAACGATATGGGGCAAACACCGCTCAATATTGTGTTGAAACTGGTTGAGTGTAATGGTCAGTCGGTTGCCAAAATTTCGGATAGCCCAGGAAAGACCATGACCGACAACGATACGTTCTTGGCTTATTTACGTCAGGTTTTCCAAATTGAAGAGCTTGAAGAAGCTGTTTAATTACAATGTAGTTTGACAGCTTGGCAGGCACTTAACGCTTGAGAATGTTTATATCTGATTTTTTGCTAAACGGTAGCAGAAAATCAGAGTTTGATAGATATAAGCTTATGCTAAGATGAAATTAAGCTGGTATAAAAAGTAACCATGACGATGACACTCCCTGATTTTAAACTCGATTTATTAATAGAAGCAGAAGAGTTAGTGCCTTATTTAGGCAATGAATATATTCGTATTGTAGATTTAAGCCGTGCCTCGGTTTATGAACAACTCCATATTCCACATGCCATTCACTTACAGCCTAAATGGTTGGTGGCTCAGCATGAAGAAGCCACTGGCATTTTGCCAGATGAAGCAGGTTTACAAGCGCTCATTGAAAAATTGAATATTTCGCCAAATCACCATGTGGTGGTCTATGACGATGAAGGTGGGGCATGGGCTGGGCGTTTAATCTGGAATTTGCATTGCTTAGGATTTACCCGCACCAGTTTAATTAATGGCGGCATTCATGCATGGCTTGGCGCAGGATTACCCACCACAGCTGAGGTTGAAGAACTTCCTCGAGTTGATAACTTAATTCAAATTGATTTATCACATGCTGCTCAGTTCCGAGTGAACTATGAAGAACTAAGAAAACAGGTTGAGCAAGAAAGCATTCAATTGTGGGATTGTAGAACGATTGATGAGTACAGTGGTGTCCGTTTAGCAGCACGACGCGGTGGTCACATTCCAAATGCACTCCATTTTGAATGGAGTACTGCACTTAATCGTCAAAATCATCTAAAATTGCATCCGCTTGAACGCACGCGGCAGCGTCTTGAACAACTTGGGTTCGATTTAAAACAACCTGTAGTCGTATACTGCCAGTCACATCACCGTTCTGGTTTGGCCTATATTTTGGCTAGACTTTTGGGTTGGGAAGCAAAAGCCTATGATGGTGCGTGGAGTGAATGGGGCAATCGCCTCGATAGTCCTATCATTACTGGAGAATCGCCGTCTTGAGTTTTACATCTCGCTTAAAAAAAGAATTATTTATTAAGGCACAAAATCTTGTTCCTCAGCATCAGTTAAGCCGTGTGGTGGGTAAAGTTGCTGCAAGTGAAAATCCAGTGTTAAAAGCTGCGGTTATTCATGCATTTAAAACCAAATACGGCATTGATTTATCAATTGCTGAACAAGGCAATGCACTCAAATATAAATCTTTTAATGATTTCTTTACTCGTGCATTGAAAGATGGCGTACGTTTAGTTGACGAAAATGCAGACAGTATTGTTTCACCAGCAGATGGTGCAATTTCTCAAATTGGTAAAATTACTGCTGGCGAAGTTTTTCAGGCAAAAGGCCAAAGCTTCTCTGTAGAAAAATTAATTGGTGACCCACAACTTGCTCAACCTTTCCAAGAAGGCGAGTTTGCAACTGTTTATCTCTCTCCACGTGATTATCACCGTGTTCATATGCCATTTTCAGGCACATTAACTGAAACTTTATATGTACCAGGTGAGTTATTTTCAGTAAATCAGGTCACTGCTGAAAATGTACCAGGTTTATTTGCCCGTAATGAGCGTATGGTTTGCTTGTTTGATACTGAACTTGGTCGTATGGCTGTTGTTCTCGTGGGTGCGATGATTGTTGCAGGTATTGAAACTGTAGCAACAGGTAAAGTAAAACCGTCGGGTCGTATCGAATTACAGCATCATCAGTTGAAGTTAGAGAAAGGTGCTGAGCTTGGCCGTTTTTATTTAGGTTCTACTGCAATTATTTTATTTGAAAAAGATAAAATCGAGTGGGAAAAACGTTTTAAAGCCGAGTCCGTTGTTGTCATGGGCGAACGTATGGGCCATACGCTTTAACCCATCAATAGATTTAAAAAGAGAGCATTTGCTCTCTTTTTTATTTACATTTCTATAATTAACTATATTTTTAAATATAATGTTTACCAGTAAATTAATTTTTAACTCATTATAAATACTCACGAAGAGAATAAAATGTCCCCAACTCCTATCATTAGTTTATATTTTGCTTCGGCTTTGACTTTCGTGGCCGCGTTACTTCATTTTATTTGTGTGTTTTGGGGAGCAAATGGTTTTCGGTTTTTAGGGGCTGGGAAAAGTATTGTTCAGATGGTCGAAAGGGGACATTGGTATCCGAATTTTACAGCTATAGCTGTGGGGATCATCCTAACAGTATGTTCTATGTATGCCTTCTTTGCAGCAAAAGGACTACAGCTATTACCTTTTACCGAAATTATTTTGTCACTTGTTGCAGCCGTGTTTCTTATTCGTGGTTTTGCTTTTCCATGGTTAAAATCAAAATTTGTTGGGAATAGTGATTTATTTTGGTATATCAGCTCAGCCTTTTGTTTAATACTGGGTACTTTATATGCCGTAGGCGTATATTCAATATCAAAGAATATATTTTAGCTTAGGCAGAGTTAATACTTTTCAAAATTAAAAAGGGAGTATGACTCCCTTCTTCATTATTTAGTCCAACCATATTTTTTGAAAATAGCATTGCCTTGTTGAGACGATAGAAAATCCACAAAACGTTTAGCTTCAGTGTCTTTTAAACTATGCTTGGTTAAGGCTACACCTGTATCTCGATAAATAACTAGCTCTGGTTCAATTCGTATAATTTGTCCAATATCTGGGTTACTGGCTCCCCAAATATTAAAGACTAACCAAGCATCATAGCTGCTATTTTCTTCCCAGTTTTTCTTGGCAATTCCTGTGTTGGCTGCATAGGTGGCAATATTTTTTCGAAAAGATTTGGTTAATTGAATATTTCCAGTTCTGCCAGCAATATCTTCCCACATACCGACTTGACCTGCGCCATGCGTAACTAAAACCTTAACACCGGGTTTAGCGAGGTCTTTAAAACCTTTAATATTCTTAGGGTTTCCCTTTCTCACTAAAATGGCTGCGGGACGTAAATATAAAGGCTCTACCGAGTCTTTTATAATTTGCTCAGAAAAAGCATTTTCAAAATCAGACATCATGGCTTCGGAACCGCTATATATAACATCGGCATCTTGTTTCGCTTTTTCCGACCATTGAGAAGTAGGTCCAGA
Source organism: Acinetobacter sp. 70_2 (assembly GCF_056736115.1). NCBI lineage: Bacteria > Pseudomonadati > Pseudomonadota > Gammaproteobacteria > Moraxellales > Moraxellaceae > Acinetobacter > Acinetobacter sp. 70_2. The sequence continues at coordinate 378,534 of NZ_JBWZIP010000012.1, read as the reverse complement.
AGTCACATGGACTGCTATGCCCGTTTTATTGGTGAATTGTTTGGCGGCTTCTTTCATTGCGGGTGCTGGACCACCAGGACCATACACTTGTACGTCTGCAAAGCTATGGATAGATACAGAACCGAGAATAAGACAAATTAGGTACGGTATAAATTTATATTGTTTTGACATTTTAATCGCTGTAGTAATTAGGAAGATATCAGCATATATTTTTTATTATTTAAACGGGATTAATTTTTGCAACTGTATTTATATTAAATATTTTTAAAATATAGTTTTATTAAATTTCAGTAAATCTGTTTTAATGTGTTTTTAGATTGAATATAAATTATAGATAATTTTATGGTAATTTATATTTTATAAATTGATTATTTAAATAGATGCAATGTAAATAATAGAGGAGTAATCCCTTGATTAGAAAAAGTAATTCCTTTTTTAAAATTTTATTTAGCAGTATTTGTTTGACGTCTGGTTCTGCTATGGCTGCTCCAATTACAGATTTGAGTAAGCAAATAGTGAGCGAAAAACCGGGTTCAATATTGTCTATAGAACAGCAAGATGTAACGAGTTTATTTCCCCATGCCGATCAGCATTTGTTGATCAATTATCGTAGTCGAGGTGTGAATGGCGAGCCTATCGTTGCCTCAGCGTTTATTTTATTACCAAAAGGAACACCACCAAAAAATGGCTGGCCGATACTGGCTTGGGCACATGGTACGACAGGAGTTGCTGATACTTGTGCACCTTCGGGTGATTATGCCGGTGGACCAGTTCACTCATACCAAGAAGTTGCTTCAAAAGCGTTAGATGGTTGGCTTGCACGAGGCTATGCAGTAGTAGCACCTGATTATCAAGGTCTGGGTACTTTAGGCGCACATCCTTATATGAATGCAAAGAGCCAGCTGCACACAGTAGTAGATGCTGTACGGGCGTTACATATGCTTAAGCCAAAAGATTTCAATAAACAATGGTTGGTAATGGGCCATAGCCAAGGCGGAGCTGCTGCTATTGCTGTGGCGGCGTATGGTCAAAAAGACGCTCCTGAACTCGATTTAAAAGGAGCGATTGCACTTGCTCCAGGCGGCTATCAATATGAAGGCATTGCAGAATATGTGAAAACTAATCCAAACCCAGAACCAAGTGTGGCAGCTTTCTTCCCGATTGTGTTATTGGGAGCGCAAGCAGCGGAGCCAAGCATTGTTCCTGAAAATTTAGTCAGTGCAGAAATGAAGGCGGTGCTAACTCAAGCGCGCAGTCGTTGTTTATCTGAACTTCAATCTGATTTGAAGAAATCTCCTTCTAGCATATTTCGCCCTAATGCAGATTTAAAACCTCTTTTGGCTTATTTAAAACAACAGTCCATTGAAAATATGGTGCCTACCGTGCCATTAATGATTGTTCAAGGTTCTAAAGATCATTTAGTCGACCCTAGAGGGACATCGGCTTATTATCAACAGCTATGTAAATTAAAAAAACCAGCGATTTATCAAACAATTGATGGCGGAGATCACCGTGATGCATTGCGCCAGAGCAACACTTTTGCCACCAACTTTTTAAATGTTATAGAGAAAAATCAGGCTAAATCTTATTGCTCTAATTTTAAATAAATGGATTTAAATGTGACAAAAAAGCCGACTTTTCATGAGTCGGCTTTTTAAATGTGAGAGGGTAACTTTAGGTCATGTTATAGAGTCTTTCTTTTGGAAAAACTGCGGTAAATGTTGATCCTTCGTTTTCTTTAGACTGCACATCTAAATAAGCGCCGTGTTGCATCAGCACATGTTTTACAATCGCCAAGCCTAAACCTGTACCACCTGTTTGACGACTACGGTCGCTATCAACACGATAAAAGCGTTCAGTCAGTCGTGGCAAATGTTTAGGATTAATTCCAATGCCCGTGTCTTGCACACTAAAGTAAGCATGTTCACCATCATCATGCCAGCCAATGGTAATAGTTCCGCCTTTTGGTGTGTACTTGATGGCATTGGTAATTAGATTACTAAATGCGCTGGCAATTTCCATGTCAGAACCAATCAGGTCACAGTGGCTATCAATGTGTAAATTGAGCGTGTGTCCATAATCGGCATTGTAGGCCTGAGCATCATCAAACAATTGATTCATTAAACTCGGCATTTCAATAATCTGATTTTTTGCAATTTTCTTATTATTTTCTAAATTAGATAACAGCAGTAAGTCATTGACCAACGCATTCATACGCTTGGTTTGTGACTGCATTTGATCAAATGCACGTTTCCAGCGTGGACTAATATCTTCCTGATCGGTAAATGTCTCGATATAACCACTCAGCACCGTTAATGGCGTACGAAGCTCATGCGAAATATTATCGACAAAGTCTTTACGCATCTGCTCAAGGTTATGCATACGAGTCACGTCGTAAGCCACCAATAAACGACTTTCTCCACCAAATCTTGTGAGCTTAACCTGCACATAGCGGTCATCATCAAGACTCGAATGGAGTTTAATCCCATCTGGTGCTTGATCAATATTGTTAAAATATTCAATAAAAGTAGGCTGGCGCAAAATGGTTAATAAGTTACGACCACGGTCGAGAGGACTGATTCCCAATAAACGCTCTGCGGCAGGGTTCCACCATTCAATTTGATGTTGATCATCAATGAGTACTACTGCTTCAGCGAGGGCAACTAAAGAAGATTGAGCACGGTCAATCAGCCCCACCATTTCGGCCTGAACAATACGTTCCTGACGCTGAGCACGATACACATTAAATAATAATGCCCCCCAAATACCACTTAGGTTGGGAGGAACATCGTAAGGGTTGTTGGCAATCCAGTCATTCACCAAATATAAAGAACGCAACTGGAGTGCAAAAAACACCACGAAGGCGATAAAAATACAGCTCCAGAAATACCCAACCCCTAAACCGACTAAACCTGCAATAATCAGGAAAAATAATAAAAGTCGTAAATCTTGTTTAGCAAACGTCCACAAACTACTGTAACGGGAAAGCTTTTGTTCACGTACCTGTTCAGGGACGGGGTAGGGTTCATACATAAATTTTGGTTAACCTGCGGCTAAATCTGCACGTGTAGAGAAACGATAACCTGTACCACGTACGGTTTGAACAAATCGGTCAACACCAAAAGGTTCTAACACTTTACGCAAACGACGGATATGTACATCGATGGTACGATCTTCAATGTATACATTACCGCCCCATACCTGATCGAGCAACTGGGCACGTGTATATGCACGTTCCGGATGGGTCATAAAAAATGCAAGTAAGCGATATTCTGTTGGTCCCATATCTAAAATACTGTTACCAAAGCTCACGCGTTGGCTTACAGGATCAAGAATTAAACCATTGGCATCAATGGTTTTTTCACCGCTTAATGCATTTGCACGGCGTAAAACAGCTTTAATACGAGAAACCAGTTCACGGGTTGAGAAAGGCTTTGTCATATAGTCATCTGCGCCAGCGTCTAGACCTTGTACTTTGTGGTCTTCTTCTCCGCGAGCAGTGAGCATAATGACTGGAATTTCTGCTAGGTTTTCATCACGTTTTAAGCGGCGGCATAAATCCACACCACTTACGCCTCCAGGTAACATCCAATCAAGCAAGATAAGCGCCGGACGTTGGTCGACGATAATTTGATGAGCCTGTTTGGCATCTTCAGCCTGTAAACATTGAAAGCCTGCCATATCCAAAGAAGTATGGATCATTTCACGAATGGGAAGCTCATCATCGACAATTAAAATATAGTCATCTTTCACAGCGTAATACCTTGTAGATTTTAACGGTGAACCGTTTTGTAGTTATGACAGGCTTATTACAAAGATTAATTATGACAATTTCATTGCAGAAAAGTCTATAAAATCGAATTTAGCAATAATTTGTGACAAAAATACGGCAAGCACATGACCGAATGATGACAGGGCGGCATAAATTTTCTTAAAGCCATTCAAGGTGTTACCAATTTGCTTTCAGCTAGGTTTTTGGACTTAAAGTAGTGTCAAAAAACTTTAATATTATTTTGAAACTTGTGCCAATAAAGACAAGAAAACAATACGGCAGGCTGTCAAAACTTGTTCAAGAGACTGCTCAAAGCCACCCATGACCCATCGAATTGCAATTTGCGTAACATATCCGTTTAGCCCTGTCGCAATTAAAGAGAGCTCATTTTCCTTATGCTGTATTTGTGGCATGGTCAGCATAACGAACGCTTGGATCATACGGTCAAACTGAGCAAGGGTTTCTTGAATGGTGGCCTGATTATGTAATTCCTGAACCAGAACTGCATCTACATAGACAATACGGGCTAAACGAGGATCTTCTTTTAAGGTGGTCAGCAGTGCTCTTAAGCCTGCATCGACCATTTTTTCTGGATCTGGCGCAGCTTTAATCACAGCTTGCATTAAGTTTTGCTGTAACTCTTCAATCATTTTTAAAAAGATGGTCTGGAATAAATCCTCACTCTTTTTAAAAGATTCATAAAAATAGCGTTCAGTGAGTTTTGCTTCTTGGCAGACATCCTTTACCGTCACTGAAAAAAAGCCAAGGGTCCCATAAGTCGCAATACCCGCTTCAATGAGTTTTTCGCGGCGAGCTTCTTTACGTTCGGAAAGAGATAACCCTTTGAACTGACGTTCTTTACTCACAGTTTTTGTTTTCTTTTTACTGGTTGAGTCGTTTGTCGCCATAAATAAATGGTTTCCTGATTTATCGGTTTTTCGGCAAATATGAGGCCTATGATAAAGCGGTCAGCAGAATTGTGCCAATCTATCTGAAATTACAGTGTACTATATTGACAATGATTATTGTCAAAATTATATTAAAAGAGTCTAAAATGCACATGCAATGAACCGGTTGTGCAAATCGAAAAACAAAGGATGGACAATGAAAAATTTTAAAAACAAAGTCGCTGCAATCACGGGCGCAGGTTCTGGCATTGGGCAACAATTAGCAATTCTCTTGGCAAAACAAGGTTGCCATCTTTCATTAAGTGATATTAATGAAAAGGGTTTAGAGAAAACTGTTGAGCTATTAAAACCCTACAGTAACATTACTGTAACGACCAAAAAGTTAGACGTTTCTGACCGCGAAGCAGTAAAGCAGTGGGCACAGGAAACCGTGCAAGATCATGGTTCTGTTAATCTCATTTTTAACAATGCTGGGGTAGCTTTAGGCTCAACTGTAGAAGGGGCAACCTACGAAGATTTAGAGTGGATTGTTGGAATTAACTTCTGGGGCGTGGTTTACGGGACCAAAGAATTTTTACCGTTTATTAAGCAAACTCAAGATGGTCACATTATCAATATTTCTAGCTTATTTGGTTTAACAGCTCAGCCAACTCAGTCTGGCTATAATGCGACTAAATTTGCGGTACGTGGTTTTACCGAATCGTTACGCCAAGAGCTAGATATTGAAAAATGTGGTGTAAGCTCGTTATGCGTACATCCGGGAGGAATTCGTACCAATATTGCGAAAGCTGCAAAAATGAGTGATAGCTTGAGTAGTTTAGGTATGGACCCAAATAAATCGATTGAAAACTTTGATAAGTTCCTACGTACCCCACCAGAAGAGGCAGCCCGTCAAATCTTAGACGCAGTTTTGAAAAATAAACGCCGTTTACTCATTGGTAGTGACGCAAAAATTCTGGATGCATTCCAACGTTTGTTCCCGACAGGCTACCAACGTGCTTCAACGATTGTCACGAAATGGATGAAATAAGATTTAAATTAAAAAAGCCATCAATTGATGGCTTTTTTTATAAGGTTCAAGCTTTTTAAATCAGGACTTTGATCTTCTTTTTCTTCCAAATAAACTGGTAATACAAGCCTTGAACAATACAGAGGCTGACAAATGCCAAGGCATAGGCAAACCAGATTCCTTTAAGTCCCCATATTGAGCTAAACCAGTAAGCACATGGAATTTCAATAAATAAAATAGCTGAGATATTGAGTAACATTGGAGCTGTCACGGTTCCGCTGGCACGCATGATGGATGCAAAAATAGCACCTGCACCAAAGAATAAAATTGCCCAAAGTACAATAAATAATAGCTGCTGCCCTAATACCACCACGGTTGGGTCGGTAATAAATAAAGCCATTAAGTATTTTGAAAAGAGATAGCCAAGCGCAATTAAGGTACCTGTAAATAAAAAGTTCATACCTAAAGCCGTGCGGGTAACACGTGCGAGTAGGTCTGATTTACCTGCACCAATGGCTTGTGCTGCAAAAATTGAAGCTGCAATTGAGATTGATAAAGCAGGGAACTGAATATAGTTGAGTACTTGGTTTACGGCACCATACGCAGCTGTCGCATGAGCTCCAAAGCGGTTAACTAAACCTACAATCACGAGTCCCGCCATAGAAGTCGTAATCATTTGAATACCGGTTGGAACACCTAAACGTAAAATGATTTTGCTCAATTCTGGGTTGTGACGGATATGTTGCAAAAGCTGGCGGTTCGGTCGAAGCGGATGCTTTTTCTTGTTTAGGTAAATCGCAAGGAAAATTAAGATAGCCACATAGCCAGTGATGGTTGCAATTGCGGGTGCAATAATCCCTAGAGCAGGTAAACCAAAATAACCCTTAAGCAAAATTGGGGTAATGACCAAACCAATTACGCTAGTTAAAGCAAGGGCCAGTAAAGGCGTGGTACTGTCACCCACACCACGTAAAATAGAGGTGTAGATAATATAGACAAATAGAAGGGGACTACCCGCTAACATCCATTGCACATAAGGCAAAGAGAGATGCATGACCTTTGGGTCGGTGCCTAAAAGCTCTAAAATATCATGGGCAAAAAATACACCAATAATCGCGGTAATGATTCCGCCAATAATGGTCATAAACAGGGTGGAGCCAACCACACTTTGAACTTTTTCAATATTCTGTGCACCCCATGCCTGTCCTACTAACACTGTGGTGCCTGTTGAAATTCCGATAATAAAAGCCAACAGTAAAAATAAAATAGGGAAGAAGACAGAGACTGCGGCAATTGCATCAACTCCCAGCATTTGTCCAACAAAGATGGTGTTAATGGTACCAGATAGGTTTTGCAGGATATTGGTTGCAATAAGCGGCAATAAGAAAACAAAAAATGTTTTCCATAGATTTTGCTGATGAATTAAAGACTGTCTTGGTGGCATGTGTTCTCCATCGCCCATCTCTTTGATGAGCGGGGCGGATATTCAACTTAGCATATTTAGATGAGATTTCTTGTAGTGTTTTACTAGGCTAAGTTTCTAAATTTATTAACATTCATTCAAGATTTCTCCTGCTTTTTGCAATGTCTCATCATTTTTAGCAAAGCAGAAGCGAATCAGGCGTAACGACTCTGGTGCTTGCTGGTAAAACACCGAAACAGGAATAGCCACAATTTTATGTTGCTCGGCAAGAAACTGGCACATTTCTACATCGTTTAAGTCGGGTCTAATTTGACTGTAATCAAGGTTTTGGAAATAAGTACCTTGAGATGGCTTAAGTAAAAAACGGCTATTGTGAATTGCCTGATTAAATCGATCTCGCTTAGTTTGATAGAACTGTGAAAGTTCCTGAATGTGTTCTGGATGTTGCTGCATATATTGCGCTAGCGCAATCTGACAAGGTGTCGTACCACAGAAATTTGCGTATTGGTAAATCTGGCGGAATAAACGCATTAATTCAGGTGAAGCAACACAGTAACCGGTTTTCCAGCCTGTTACATGGAAGGTTTTACCAAAAGAACCAATCACAAAACTACGTTCTCTGAGCTCTGGGAAATGCAATGCACTAAAGTGTTGCTGACCATCAAAAACCAAATGTTCATAGACTTCATCGGATAAAACCACAATGTTTTTATCTTGAATTAGTTCAATCAGTTCTAACCAGTCTTGTTTTTCCCAGATGGTGCCAGTTGGATTGTGAGGCGTATTCACTACAATCATACGGGTTTTGTCATTAATCAAATCTTTAACTTGCTGCCAGTTCACCTTAAAGTCAGGTGCTTGCAGGGCAATACGAACAGCTTTACCACCTGCTAGCTGAACAGAAGGCCCATAGCTGTCATAACTCGGGTCAAAAATAATGACTTCATCACCTGCGTTGATACAGGCTTGTATGGCACAGAAAATAGCGATGGTCGCGCCAGGTGTAATCGTGATCTGGGTTACAGGGTCAAGTTGACGTTGATCACGCTGTTGAAACTGTAAAGCAAGCTGTTCACGGAGTGCGAGAATGCCATCACCAGGTGGGTATTGATTGTGTCCAGCCAAAGTTGCCTGTGAGAGGGCTTCGAGCAAAGCATGAGGGGCTGGAAAGTCTGGGAAACCTTGTGAAAGGTTAAGTGCACCCAAGCGCTGTGCCATTGCCGTCATGGTACTAAAAATAGTTACCCCTTGTGCGGGCAATTTTGACTGAAGCTGTAGCATGTTATTCTCTTAAGATAATTATTAACGTTATAAAATCGATTCAATCGCTGCGCGGATTACACCTAGAGTTAAACCGATAAATGCACCCACTACAACGCCATTTACTCGAATCATGTGTAAGTCGCCACCGACTTCATTTTCAATTTTTCCAATCATTTCACGTGAGTCCCATTCATGAATGCGCTCACTCACATAGCGTATGATTTTATGGCTATATTGATCCGTAAAGTTCATGGCAAGTCCTGTCATTTCTTTGTTGAGAACTTCGCGTACTTTTATATTTTGGACAAGGTTTTCACCCAATTGCTGAATGGCAGCTCTAAGGTTCATTGCAATGCCAGAATCTTCTTTCATTAGATCTGCTTTAATGGCATCACATAAAATGGTGACAGCACCACTAATGAAATTTAGAACTTGTGGACTATCTAACAGCGCATCTTTACCGCTATTGAGACGTTGACTGGCAACACTGTCAGGATTTGCTAATTCGAGCATAAGCGAATGAGCAACGGTTTCAATTTCCTGTCGCCAAGGGTGTTCGTGGTCGGCCAGCATTGATTCTACTTTTTCAACCAGTGAATCGATGGTACGTTGTTGAACATCAATACCAATCCAGCTTGCACCTTTTGCAAGAGACCAGACACCCAGCGCTTTAAACATTTTTCGGGTTAACTCACGGGTTTTATCCGGGTTTTGTACGACCCACTCATGCGCAATATCGAGACCACGTTGCAATACATCTTGGTGGAAATCATTTTCCAAGACCGCGCGTAGCATTTCACTGGCGAGTTTATTGACTTGAGTGTTACGCACCCATTGCACACTGTTGTTTTGCACAAAATTAGCAATTTGCTCTTGGCTAACAAATTCAAAAATTTTCGGGACAGTTTGCTGAATGAGCTGCACTACTTGTGTGTTGTTTTGTGGGCTGGCTAGCCATTGCCCAATGGCAAGGCTTAGGTCAGTTTTTTCTAAGCTTCGTTCTACTACTTGAGGTGATAGAAAATTTTCCTGCACAAATCGGCCCATTGACTCTGCAATACGAGCCTTATTGCGTGGAATAATTTCGGTATGATCCCGCAAAAATTTTGGGATAGGAAGCTTGCCAAATGGGTTTCGAAACAGGACGGTAATGGCATACCAGTCTGCGAGTCCACCCACTACGCCAGCTTCCGCGCCTAACATTAAAATATGAATTAAGTTGGTGTACTCTGGCAGAAAGCGATTGGCAATCAATAACCCAATCCACAGCACTACTACAATAATAAGTGCCAGCGTCGCAAAGTATTTGCTGCGCTTCAGATTGGGTGCATGGTGTACTTCTTCTGCCATATTCATACGGTCATCCTATTCATTTTTGTTTTACTGGCGGCTCAGGCGGCGGCAACAATTCTCCTGTCGGGCTTAAACCATATTTTTGTCCGATAGATTTGAGAATTAACGTTGCATCAAAAGCGTCCTGCGGAGCCTGCTTTTGATCCCGATAACATTCAATAGTATACGACACTTGAACAGGGTCGATATTGACCACTTGTGGGAAATCATAGAACGGATCATGCCAGAAGCCCGGATAACGGCGACCATAACCATACGGATAAAAACTCGGCGCAGATGGGTAAACCACGGCCTGACGAGGTGGTTTTTGGCTTTGATTACTTGGGTCATTTTGCACTTTAAAAAAGCGGAAGCCTTTTTGTACGGTCGTTTGTGCTGCTTTCACCAAGGTAATTTCTTCAGCTGTTCCATAGCTCATGTTTGAGTCAGCTTGGAAGCTGATTCGGAACGTTTGTGCATTTAACGGATAGGCTGAAAACTGGCCAAGCTGATTGAAGGTTTTGGGTTTGCTCGGTAGGGTTGAACAAGCACTTAAAGTTAAGGCAGTGCCTAAAGCTAAACAAAGAGAGAGATATTTCATGGTGAACTCCCAGCTGAGCATGGAAGAATGGATAACTCAGCATTAAAAAATAAAGCAGTCTTAAAAACTGCTGTTCGGTTCTAATAAAAATTCGGTTTCCTCTAGTGTTGAAACACGTCCAAGGATGGCATTGCGATGAGGATAACGTCCAAAGCGATCGATAATCACTTTATGTTTTTTCTCAAAGCTTAAATTTATTTCATTGCCGAGGCGTTGAAATAATTTTAAAGCAAACTCATGAATTAGCTTCGATTCACTATGCATAAACGGCATGTATAAAAACGAGCGCTGTTCAGGGTTAAGCTGTGCATCGAGTTGCAAGCTAATTGCTTCTTGTGACAAAGCTAAAGCGAGGCTGTCGTAAGCAAAAGATTCGGGTTGATCACGATAAATGTTGCGAGAAAACTGATCTAGCACAATAATCTCTGCAAGACGACCTTCTGCCGTTTTTCGCCAAGACCAAAGTTCTGCTCGAGTTGCCTGACGATGAATGTCTGCAAATTGATCACGAATTTTTGTGTCAAATTCATCACTTTTTGCAAACCAAAGTGAACGGTGTTCAGGTGAAAACCAGAAGTTTAAAATGTCTTGATCGTTCATGATATTGACAACTCTTTAGCAATTATTCTTCAATAAAATCACAATTCTTTCGTGTCTTAAATAACAAGATTGTGATAAAAATTGCCAAACTGAAATGATGTGATCATATCAACATCCATATCATGTCACGATTTTGTATATAGTGATCTTTTATAAGCGAGCAAATGCATGAGTCAACCCACTACACCATCTCAATCAGTTATTCCTGCTTGGGTGGATTCGTCGCTACTACAAGGCATGTTACGTGGAATAGAACGTGAAAGCCTACGTATGCAAAGTAATGGGTTCTTATCACAAGAGTTACATCCAAAGGCATTGGGCTCAGCTTTAACACATCCAAAAATTACAACTGACTATTCAGAAGCGTTGATGGAGTTTATTACTTCACCACAGCCAACGATTGGGGATGCCTTGCATGAGCTCACCGATATTCATGCGGTTGTGCACCGCCACTTGGAAAATGGTGAAAAACTCTGGCCGTTGTCTATGCCGTGTATGCTAGATGACAATGAGGAGCGTATTCGTCTAGCGCAATACGGTACTTCTAATATTGGCCGTTTCAAGACACTTTATCGTCGTGGTTTGGGTATTCGTTATGGTCGCCGTATGCAGACCATTTCGGGCGTCCACTATAATTTATCTTTTCCAGATTCGCTTTTTACTGCCTTGCAGGCACATGAAACTGACGAAAAATTAAAAGCACTCAGCCTGCAAGATTATCGTAGCCACCGCTATTTTGGTCTTATTCGTAATTTTATTCGCTTAACGCCACTGGTAATGTTCTTAGTCGGAGCGAGTCCTTCGGTTTGTCGTTGTTTCTTGACTGGACATGAACATCATTTGTTGCCTTTAATCAAAGGGTCATACTATTTACCGTATGCTACAGCCCTGCGTATGGGACGTTTAGGCTACCAAAACTCGGCACAAAAAAGTTTAGGTATTCACTATAACAACCTATCTGGTTATCTGGCTGGTTTACAAAAAGCAGTACATTCTCCTTACCCGCCATTTAGCCGTTTAGGGTTAAATGATGCCTCTGGTGAACCGTTGCAAATTAATGATCATGTTTTACAGATCGAGAATGAATATTACAGTCTCGTGCGTCCAAAACAGGTGCCTCACGCAGGTGAAACGCCATCTCAAGCCTTGCAAAATCGAGGAGTGGGTTATGTTGAACTTCGTGCAGTAGATGTAAATCCATATTCACCAATTGGTGTAAATGAAACAACGGCTGGCTTCCTTGAAGCACTTGCACTTTATTGCTTACTCAGTGATAGCCCTGAGTTGCTATGTCCTGAGCAAGATTTGATTGAGAAAAACCAGACAGAAGTGGTTAACCGTGGCCGAGCGCCAAACGCAACCATTACTGATTTAAATGGGTCTTACCATATTGAAGATTGGGCACGTCAGCATATTTCGAACATGCAGGCTTGTGCCAAATTACTCGATCAGACCTATGCGACAAATCTGTACAGCTCGGCTTTGACCGTAATGCAAGAACGCATTGATGAAGTAGATGAAACATTATCTGCCCATGTCATTGATGACACGTTAAAGCATGGTGGAACCTGGAGCTTTGGCAGTCATATGGCACAGATGCATGCTGAAAGTTATGAAAAGCATGAAATCAGTGCAGAGACTTTACAATATTTTGAACAATTGGCTGCACAATCTTTACAGCAGCAAGAACAACTTGAGCAAGATAGTCAGATCAGTTTTGATCAATATCTTGAACAATATAGATAAAAACGAGGTTTTACATGCGATTAAGTTACCGTTTGGTGAGTGGACTGCTTGTATTGGCAAGCATTGTCGGCATGTCTTTTGCGTTATATTTGGAACATGTAAAAGGGTTAGAGCCATGTCCGCTCTGTATTTTTCAACGTGTTGGCTTAATGGCAATGGGTTTTGTGGCGCTCATTGCATTTTTGCATAACCCAGTTTCCAATGCGATTAAACGCCTCTATGCATTTTTAGCAGGTATTGCAATTTTATGGTCAGTCGGCGTGGCAGGCCGTCATGTTTGGATACAGCATTTACCAGCAGACCAAGTACCAAGCTGTGGACCGGGTTTAAATTATTTAATCGATGCTTTACCGATGAAAGCAGTTTTACAAGAAGTGCTTTCTGGTTCAGGTGAATGTGCGGCAATTGACTGGACTTTTTTAGGCCAGTCTTTACCAATGTGGTCATTGGTTTATTTCGTTTTGCTTTTGTTGGTCTGTTTATGGCAGTTATTCCGTTTTTATCCAGTATTTAAGACTGCTAAAAAGTGAGTTTAACACGATTAAAAAAAGCCCAACCTAGGTTGGGCTTTTTTTAATCATATTAGAATAAGTGAGAATATAAGAAAAATTGATAAAAATAACGCATAATTTTATAGACAGATAGTTCTGTTTTTTATAAAGTGCACCCGTTTATATATCCTTACGATTATAAAAAAATGCTTTTTAATATATTTAGTGTCTTGGAAAAAATAGGGCTAAATGCTCAGAAACGTGCTATCCATGTACAGTTCTCTAATGAACTACTCAATAACCAAATATTCTTACAACGTATAGAAGGCCAACATCAGCTGAATGGTGGCCTAATGGCAGAGTTGATCTGTCTTTCAACCAATGCCCAAATTGCATTGAAGCAATTTATTGGCGTTCAGGTCGCTGTTGATCAGGTTACAGATTCGGGACAATTATTCCGAACAACAGGTATTGTGACTGAAGCCAGTTATGGACAAAGTGATGGTGCTTTAACGCTTTATAAGCTGACTTTAGAAGATGCGACAAATTTATGGCACAAACGCCGTAATAGTCGTGTTTTCATGAATAAAAGTATCGTAGAAATTACCGAAGTTCTATTTAAAGAGTGGCAAGAAAAAAGTCCACTGTTTGCTGCGAGTTTAAGTCTAGACTTGGGTGGGTTAAGTCAAAACTATGATATTCGACCTTTCACCATGCAGCACAATGAGTCTGACTATGACTTTCTCACGCGCTTATGGCGAAGTGAAGGCATTAGTTGGCTCATTGATGAGTCAGAACTTTTTGTTCCGCATTTTACTGCGCCAATACAAGCTCAAAAACTAAGACTCATTGATGATAATAGCCAGTATCAGGCTTTAGAGCGTCGTAGTATTCGCTATCACAGAAGTAGCGCAACCGAATATCAAGATAGTATTACTGGTTTTGTTGCAGTGCGAAGTTTGCAACCGACAGCGGTACATGTGCAGCGCTGGCAACCCGATGCCCTTGCACAAGAAGAGGGTAATGGTTCGGTTGTTACCACGCATACACATTCGGATAACTTCGACTCAGCCACTTTAAGTCTTGAGCAAGCATGGCACGTAAGCCCCGCTTGGATGCAAGATTTAAAAGGAGAAGATCAGGCAACGGCTTCGGGTGGTAGTCAGTTAGAAAAATTAAATCAACACTTCACCGACATGCATGCGAGTCGGGCTAAATACTTTAAAGCCTATAGTAGTGTTCGCGATAGCCAAGTCGGCTATTGGTTTAATCTACGCGAGCACCCTGAAATTGATCAGCATGAAGGGGCAGATCAAGAGTTCCTGATTATTGCTAAAAACTTTTATAACCAAAATAACTTGCCTAAAGATTTACATCAGCAAGTTAGCCAGTTATTAACCCAAAGTCGTTGGGACCAACATGGTTATGATGATATAGAGCGTCAAGGTAATGAGCTGACTCTAATACGCCGTCAAATCAAAACTGCGCCTGAATATAATCCAGAACAGCATCGACCAATTGCCTATCCACAACGAGCAAAAGTCGTGGGGCCACAAGGAGAAACTATTCATGTCGATGAATGGGGGCGCATTAAAGTACGTTTTCTATTTACCCGTAGTGATGATCATGGCCATGACGGTGGTGCAGGTAGCAATGACAATGATACTGACTCAGCTTGGGTGGATGTTCTGACTCCTTGGGCAGGAGAAGGGTATGGGGCACGTTTCTTACCACGTATTGGTGAAGTGGTTGTTATTGACTTCTTTGATGGCAATATCGACCGTCCATTTGTGACTGGGCGCATCCATGAAGCGCAGCGTTCACCAACCAGGTTCGATATAAAAGGTCAGCTTCCTGCAACTAAAAAACTGAGCGGGATTCGCAGTCAGGAAATCAATGGAAGTGGCTTCAACCAATTACGCTTTGATGACACAACTGGACAAATCAGTACCCAGCTCCAAAGTAGCCATGCAGCAACACAGCTGAATTTGGGTAATCTAAGCCATCCAAAAGAACAAGAGACGAGCCAAGGCCGTGGTGAAGGCTTTGAACTGAGAACAGACGCTTGGGGAGCTGTGCGTGCAGGTAAAGGCATGCTCATTAGTACCTATGCACAAGAGCAGGCGATTGCAGACCATTTAGAGGCTGCACAAGCACAATCTTTACTTTCACAAGGCTATGAAAGCATGAAAATGCTCAGTGAAGTTGCAGCTAAGCAACAAACTGATGCTTTGAACGTGATTAATCGCTTACCTAAATTCATCCAGTCACTTGAGCTAAAAACCACAGGTCAAGCATTAGATAGTACGGTAAATCTATTTAAAGAAGGGATTAATAACGACCCTATTCACGCACTAAAAAGCTGTGGTGGCTTTATTCAAGACATTGGTGCGCTAGGCGGCAATGCGAAAGGCGTTGTAGATGAATTTAATGCTTTCTTCACCGATGCCAAAGATGCGGTGGAAAACTTAAAAGCTTTCATCGAAAACGTTGAAGAACATGGTGCCGATATCGTTAAAGGTAAGCTTGCCAGCATTAAAGATCGCATTCATAAAAATCCATTTGAGAGTATTCAAGAGGTCGGAAAAGTCTTAGCCAATGTTGAGACTAAAGACTTTGACATGATGAGTGTATGTGGCACTTTTAGTAAAGGCAGTAAATTGGAAGTATCACCTTCTAAAGCATTGAGTTCTTTACAAGGCTTTATGGAAGGTTATACCCAAGGTTTAGAAAGTAGTTCCGATACTAAACAGCAAGAACAAGGCAAAATCTTTAGACAAGCCTTGATGTTATTAGCTTCACCAAATGGTATTGCTTTGACGACTCCTGAAAATATTATTTTGCAAGCGTCGCAAGATATTGCCGAAAGTGCTAGCGGCTCAATTAATTTGAGTGCACAGAAAAATATTATTGGACATGCACAAGACAAAATCAGTTTGTTTGCTGCGCAAAAAGGCTTGCGTGCTTATGCAGCAAAAGGAAAGCTCGAACTACAAGCACAAGATGATGCTATTGAAGCAATTGCGAAGAAGGTTATTAAGCTGATTTCTACTGAAGAAAAAATCGAGCTTACAAGTCCAAAAGAAATTGTATTAACAGCTGGTGGGTCACAGCTCAAAATTAATGCCAATGGCGTGTTTTCAACCACAGGCGGTAAGTTTGAAAGTAAAGCTGGGCAACATTTGTTTACGAGTGGGGCCAAGGTTTCTTATGAGGTTCCTCAACTGCCAAGTACCATGATGTATAGTAATAAGTTGGATGTTTATGATTTGTTTTGGCAGAATGATTTTAGTCAGTTTAGTTATAAAGCTTTTATTCCAGCAACAAATTCATTTATCTCAGGAGGCCTAGATGAACATGGGCGAACTGGGAAAATTACAAAAGAAGATCCGTTGAATATAAAAGTTTTAGTTGGAAAAGAGCAAGAACTGTGGGATGTAATTGTTGATGAATGGGATGATGAGGATTTTACTTTAGGAGTGAAAAAGAATGAAAAATAAGTGTTTAGTAACCTTTATTCTATTAGACTTGCTAGGACATCCCATTAAGAATGCTAAATATCAAATAAAAAATGGTAATAAACTCGTTGCTGAAGGATTAACAAATTCTAAAGGAGCAATTGTTGACATAAGTAGAGATAAAGGAGTAGTTCTTGATATCTACTTTCAAAATATTTTAAATCAAATGCAACTTATCAATAGAGTCTGTCTTGAAAAAAGCCATGCTATTGTCAAGCTATATAGTCCATCAGTTTTAATAAAAACTCAGCTCAGAGAGAAAGGGCAAGCTGGTCAATATAGTAGAAAAACATATAAGGTGAAAAAAGGCGATACTTTATTAAAAATTTCAAAAGAAATGAATTGTAATATTGAAGAGATTCAAAGAATAAATAAAATTAATGATGCAAATAAGATTTCTGAAGGACAAATACTAAAGTTACCTTTAAACAAGGGAGTTAAAGCAGAACCAAAAAAAATAAATAATAACTCTAATATTAATAATGGAGCTGCTAAGAAGGATAATCACGATGATAAAGATGACCATTGGTTTGGTACATTAGCAAAAGCTCCAGATTGGGTGTCTGATATTAGTGCAGATAAAGTCTATAATTATATTAAAGATCAGATTCTTAATAGTACAGCACCAGAATTAAAAAATGTGAATGCTGAAAGTCAAGATACTGGTAATCCAAAACAAAATATATCTAATTATAAACCAAGTATTATTTTTCCTTTTAAAGAAAAACCTATTAATGATATAAGTGGAGAACTGTCAAATTATTATTGGGGCGCTAAACTCAATGATACTAATGCTTCTATGGCAATTTTTGGAAGAAATAGAGGTGGTAATAGAAGACACGCGGGAAGAGATTTATATAGTAATTGTAAACCTGTCAGCAAGGCAGAAAGTGGCTTTGAAGTAGTAGCTATAGCGCCTGGTAAAGTAATAGCTTCACAAGGATTTTATTTACACACTAATCAAATAAGTATTAGACATAAAACTGATGATGGTAGAGAGTTTATAATTAGGTATGGTGAACTAGATCCAAAATCAATAACATTAAAAGTGGGCGACCCCGTTACGCAAGGCCAAATATTGGGTAAAACAGGCGTAATGAAAAAAAACAATGGACCAGCAGTTATACCTATTGCTGGAAAAACAGCACATAATGTCTCGATGCTACATTTTGAATATTTTACAGGCAATGGTTTTTCATTAGATGATGCGTCAAATCTTACAATAAAAGAGCACGGACTATATTCAAGACGTGATGATATAGCTGATCCCTTAGCAATATTGTTAGAAGGATATAGAAATAGTTTTGATTTACAGTTACCTCAAACTCCTTCTCAGACTCCGAAAGGAAATAGAATACCTATAAGCAATTTAACAACAAGTACAAATGCAAGGTTATTTATTCAAGAATGGGAAGGTAAATATTTAACTCCTGACGGGCAAGGGACATATTATTACAATGATTCTAAGGGATATTGTACAGTTGGTTGGGGACATCTAGTAGGTCAAGCGTCATGTAAAGCTTTAGGGAAAAAGGCTTTAAAAGATTTTATCTCAATATCTCAAGCTAAAACTTATTTTGATGAAGATGTTTTGAAACATGAAGCTTATGTTAAGAAAGCTATTAGAGTTCCGCTTTACCAATATGAATTTGATGCTTTAGTATCGTTAGCATTCAATATTGGGAATATTGCTAGTAAAGCACCTAATTTATGTAAGCTTATTAATGAAACTAATTATAAAGATGGGCCTAAAGAAATGTTAGATATAAATAAAATAACTGTAAATGGAAAAAGGGTTCCAGATCTCGGTTTAACTAAAAGACGTAATAGTGAATATCAATTATTTGTTAAAGGAGTATATGATGCAAGGCATTAATATTAATTTTCTTGGCTTACTGTTAGTCTTTAGTTTGAGTGCCTGCTCAAATGCTGCAGATTATAAACCACAACGGTTAGACGAGAAAACAATGTATAGTAATAGTGAGCATGATCTGAATAGTATATATTCAGATATAAAAAGCTATATCAGTGATAATAAAAATGAAGTTAAGTATCTGGTAGATACTCAACGCTCTTGGTTGAAATATAGAAATTTAAAATGTAAATTTAATGGGAAAGAAGCAAGTAGTGAAAACTATAAATGTTTAAGTGATTTTAATAATTCTAAAATAAAAGATTTGAAAAAGTCATATTTGGACCTTGATAGTTTAGAGGGAAACCTAATAAAACCATTTAAATACACAAATGGTATTATGAAAGAGTTAGAAACAGGTGGGTGTTATTGTAGTGAAAGTACAATTAAAATTTTAAAAAACAAAATTTATATATATCAAGCTTGTGATCAAGGGTTAAAGGAGCCACGTATATATAATATTATTGGCAAGAAAAAAGATGGATTTTCTGTGGAATATCAAATTGATACGAATAATAATAAAGTTCCGGAATTTAATTTGGCATTCGTTACTAACGGTAAAAATGTTTGGAATATAGTTCCGAAAGTCTTTAGAAAAGAAGATTTAATAAATTTAAATTTTGCAATTAATTATACAACTGATGTGAATATAAAAAACAAGAAAAATGATTGTCATGATGATGAAGAGTAATTATGTGTTATTAAGATTTTGATTATATTTAATAATAGTAATATCAGCTTAAAATATGATATTGCTATTATTCTAAAATAGAAATTCAAATTAAATAACGAGCTTAGCTTAAATGAAAAAATATCTTAAACTTATAGTTTTTACCGCTTTCATTATTGGATCTATTAAAGCTTCATATGCTGATTTTGGTTTTATTCAAGATAAAGATGGGTATGTGAATGTAAGGGAAAATTCAAGTTTAAGTTCGAAAGTTACAACCAAATTAAATAATAATGAAATTGTTTCTTGTGTGATGGATGAAGAGACTAATAATTTTTGTTTAGTTAATGCAAGTAATGGTGTAACAGGATTTGTCTATAAAAATAGAATAAATAATTTTGGTGGTTATACTTCTATTAAACTATCTCAATATTCTAGAGAAAAAGCTGTTTATAGTGATAAAAATATAATAGTAGAAGTGTATGCAAAAAAAGCTATTTTAGATCCTAAACTTTATAAAACTTTTAATGGTGAATATAAGTATTTTAATGATAAAAAGTTCTTTGGTACAGATGGTAGCCTACCTGACAATAATTTTTTACAACTTGATAAAATTATTGTTAAAGAAAAAGATAACAGAATAGAAATCAGTAGAACTGAGCTCGAGCAATATTTTTTCCCTAAAAATGGTATAGATGGTGATAAGAATGAGCTTGCTGATTTTAAAATATATTACTTAAATAATAACATTTTTATTTTAAATACTTTTAATGAAGGTGGTGCAGCAGCTTACAACTTTGTTTTAAATATAAAAAATGGAAAACTAGTTGCCAATAAAGCTTGGAAGGTTGAAATTTAAAAATATTTTCTTTCTTCTACAAAAGCTAATTAATTAAAAAAGCCCAACAAAAGTTGGGCTTTTTTTACGTCTCAACAATCCCTTCCAAATCTTCAAGCGTATAGTTCGGCATATCAATAATATGAGTTTGAATACCGTCTTGCACATAATCATTAACATGAGGATATAGCCAGCGAGTAATCTGTTCGGCAACACTTGAGTGATACTGAATTTCAAAATGGTTTAAGCCATAAAACACTGCTTTATGTGAGTCTGGAACTTTAAGCTGAAAACGTGGATTTGGATGTTCGCCCAGTGCGCTTTTCACACTCACTAAGTAATCGCCAATCACGGTAAGCGCTTTATTACGCACCTTTTCAAATTCGAGTGTTCCTGCCACTAAAAAGGTATTGATATGGGAAGGTAGAGGAGCCGGAGCACGGTTGTCATCCATCATGCCGATACGGGCATCCATATATTCCCAGTCATCATCACGAACGCTGCCGTGGCGTAGGTCTAAAATGCCATTACTACGGATATTAACTAACTGACCCAGTAATCCGACAAATGGGAATGCTCCGAGCTTATCTTGTATAGCAAAGCCAAAGCGCTCAAGTACTGCACCATGGTGCGGAGAACCAATACAGACTAAGTTCTCGACCATATGAATCCATTGGTACATGTTTTGTTTGCCGTAAAACAGCGCGCTACGGGAAACCAGCCCACCCATACTATGACCGATGATATCAATACTGGTAATTCTTGGATTACGTTGTACCAAATCTTCTAATAAATTTGAAAAACTGCGGCCATTGGCTGAAATGCGGCGACCTGTGTTGTAGTTTAAATACAGCATGGTGTTGTGGTCACGTTGTGCTAACAGACGCTCACCAATGCCGCCATAGTGTGCATTTGACCAAGTCAGATGGTTCATACACAACCCATGAACCAAAATCACAATACGCCCTGCAAGTTCGCCTTGTTGTATTGCACCGTAGTGATCGTATAGCACCATGGGCAAGGCAAGGGGACTATGTTGTTTAAGCAAATAGTCTCCGAAAATACCATTTAAAATGCCCACCAAAAAATGAAGACTTGGTGTTAATGGCTTTTCATGAAGGGTCGGGAACTTTTCAATAATACGACGCAAACCGGGCGCTAAAAAATAACGTCCATACTTTTGTAAGGCACCATAAGAAAACTGATATACCTTTTGCACAGAAGGGCGTTTTTGAAAATTATTCGCATTTTGGGCACTAATACCAAAAGCATTCTTTAATACTTCAATATTAATGACTTGTATTAATTCATGTACACCATTTAAGCTGGTGCTGAACAGTTGAGCTAAACCTTCTAGTACGTCGGCCTGACTTGGTGGCGTACGATCCCATTTACAATAAGTTTCATGTAACGGTGTTAAGCTCGGCATATCTTTTCCCCATTTACGTTATAACCGACGTTTTAAGCTGTACTTTTTATGAACGGCAGCTAACGTTTCCATCTTAGTAGTTTAAATAACACATGTTTTTAAAATACTGATGAATGGTAAGTTGAGTCGTTTTTCTTGTCTGACAATAGTGTTTTTATATACAAACTGAGAACAAAAATGTGAGTTTATTCTCAATTTAAGAGGGAAATATATGAATATTATCTACCTCCATGGCTTTAATAGCAGCTCTTCTTCGATTAAAGGGCTGAGCCTTAAGCAGTATTGTAGCGAATTGGGCATAAATGTACATTTGCCAGATTTAAATAGATCTCCAGATCAGGTTGTAGCGCAAGTTTCAGAGCTGATCGAGTCTTTACAAGATGTGGCTTTAGTCGGCAGTAGCCTTGGCGGGTTTTTTGCGACATATTTTGTCGCGAAATATAATGTTCCGGCTGTACTGATTAACCCTGCTATGCAACCATGGAGGCTGTTTGATGAGCTCTTCCAAGTTGAAAGCATGCCTTATAAGGTGAATGATCAATGGTCAATTGATCATGTTCAGTTACGACAGTTAGAACAACTGGAACTGAAACTACCTGAAAATGCTGACAAAATACTCGTCTTATTGCAACAAGGCGACGAAATTTTGGATTATCGTCAAGCACAACGCTATTATAGTGCTGCAACACCATCCTCATTGATTTTGACGGATGCTCATGGCAATCATGCCATGGAAGATTTTGAAGAAAAATTACCCTTAGTGATCGAATTCTTTGCGCACACCATCAAATAAGGAAAACGTACAACGTGACACAATATACGGCTCAATCGCTTGAAGTTCTTTCCGGTTTAGACCCTGTTCGTCGTCGTCCGGGGATGTATACCGACACTTCTCGTCCAAACCATTTAGCCCAAGAAGTTATTGATAATGCTGTCGATGAAGCATTAGCTGGTCATGCCGACAAAATCTGTGTCACGGTTTATAAAGATGGTTCGTTGTCGGTTGAAGATAATGGCCGTGGTATGCCAGTCGATATTCACCCTGAATATGGCCAAAGTGGTATTGAAATCATTCTGACCAAGCTGCATGCTGGTGGTAAGTTCAGCACCGATAACTACCAGTTTTCAGGTGGTTTGCATGGTGTGGGGATTTCGGTTGTAAATGCTTTATCAACTCGTGTTGAGGTAGAAGTTCAGCGTCAGGGTAATTTATACCAGATGGCTTTTGAGCAAGGTGAACCTGTTGCGCCTTTGGCAGTGCTAGAAGGCAAAGCACCAAAACGCGCGACTGGTACAACGGTACGTTTCTGGCCCGAAGCTAAATATTTTGATAGTCCAAAATTTGCGTTAAAAGCACTTAAACATAATTTAAAAGCGAAAGCTGTTTTAGCAGCTGGTTTAAAAATTACTTATATCGATCAAATTAATGATGAAAAAATCGAATGGCAATTTGAAAATGGCCTTGTCGATTATTTGATGGATGAATTACAAGACCGCGAAATTTTGCCAAACCCTGCATTTGTAAGTAGTGGACAAGCAGATCGCGCAGCCTGTGAGTTTGCGATTTGCTGGAATGTAGAAGGCGGTGAGCAGGTTCAAGAAAGTTACGTCAACCTGATTCCGACCGCACAAGGTGGTACGCATGTGAACGGTTTACGTTCAGGCGTGACCGAGGCATTACGTGAGTTCTGTGAATTGCGTAACTTGTTACCGCGTAATCTTAAACTTTCGGCAGAAGATGTTTGGGATGGCGTGAACTATATCTTGTCGCTCAAGTTCCAAGAACCACAATTCTCTGGTCAAACCAAAGAGCGTCTTTCAAGTCGTGAAGCATCAAATATTGTTTTAAATATTGCTAAAGATGCCTTTGCACTCTGGCTCAACCAACATGCTGAAATTGCTATGCAACTTGCGGAAATGGCGATTTCTAAAGCAGGTCGTCGTTTAAAAGCCGCGAAAAAGGTTGAGCGTAAAAAGATTGTTTCTGGCCCAGCTTTACCGGGTAAGTTGGCAGACTGTGTCGGCCAAACGCGTGAAGAAAGTGAGCTATTCATTGTCGAGGGTGACTCGGCGGGTGGTAGTGCCAAGCAGGCGCGTGATAAAAACTTTCAGGCCATCATGCCAATTCGTGGAAAAATCTTAAATACATGGGAAGTCTCTTCAGATGAAGTGTTGGCTTCTCAGGAAGTTCACGACATTGCGATTGCGATTGGTGTAGATCCGGGCAGTGATGATTTGTCAGAACTACGTTATGGCAAAATCTGTATTTTGGCCGATGCCGACTCGGATGGTTTACACATTGCCACTTTGCTTTGTGCTTTATTCGTTAAACACTTTCCTGCTTTGGTCGAAGAAGGTCATTTATTTGTAGCAATGCCACCATTGTTCCGTATCGACATTGGTAAAGATGTTTATTACGCGCTTGATGATGATGAACTTGAAGCCATTTTGAAAAATGTTAAAGGTAATCGTAATCCGCAAATTACCCGATTCAAGGGATTGGGTGAAATGAACGCGATTCAGCTTCGTGAAACCACGATGGATCCAAACACGCGTCGTTTGGTACAGCTTGATTTAGATGATGTCCATTTAACAGCAGGTTTGCTCGATAAATTGCTTGCAAAAAAACGTTCGGCAGATCGTAAGCAGTGGCTTGAGCAGAAAGGTAACTTAGCTGATATCACGGTTTAAAATAGAATTAAAAAATCCCCGCTCAATAGGCGGGGATTTTTATATAAACCTAAATTTTAGGTAATCATTACAACAGTTGCTGCTATTGGTGTTTCGGCCATTAAATTAAAATAGACAGATCTGTATATTTTAATTTAAGTCGTAATTTTTATAGCAAGTGGAAATTGAAAAACATCACAATTTGCGCCACTTCCAATTCGATCTACTACCGCAAAATCACTCGGCGCTTCAAAGGTAAGCAACGGATGATGCCATGTACCTGCCCGATAATTGATACTTTGCTTTCCATTTGAAACGAAAGCACAGAGCTTGGAAATGTCGGGAGTATTCTGGTCTAAAGCAGGCGCCACAATAATTAAAAACTTTTGTTGCTGTAATGGAATAAATGCCTGAGAACCCTTTGGATGGCGTTCTAGCATTGAAATTTGCAGAGGTAACACACTGGCCTTAATATTACGAAAAATACTGATCCCTGCTTTTGCTTCACCCTCAATTTCAGTTTCAACCAGTGCATGGTAGCGCTCGGTGTGGGCATCATTAATATGAAAAAAATCATGCCCATCACAACAAATGACTTCTCCGAAGGGCTGAAAGTTCTCAATGGTCAAGGGCTGAATTTGAACAGTATTTATAATCATGACTTGGCAATTTTCCCCCATAAACGAACACGGCTAATACCACCATCCGGAATCATGTTAATACGAATATGCGAGACTTTTTCATGCTGTAAAATTTCATTCACATATTCATGAATATGGTCCATTTGCATAGGCTGGGCTTCGAGTAAGTAAGACCAAAACATACTTTGTGGAATTAACTGTGCATCGGTTGCATTTTCAAGGTAAACCGCTTGAATAGATACTTGGGCAGGGAAATTGCCTTTAAAGTGCGCCGTATCAATTTCAAGCTTTTCAATTTTTCCGCTTTTACCCAACGCAAGAATACACCAGTCATAACCTGGTGCACGGCGGCGTTTAGTTTCCCAACCATCGCCCATGTTGATGCCACGACCAGGGTTAATCAAATTACGTGGATGTCCAAAATGCGCATCGCTATAGGCAATTACGCGACCACCATTTTCTAGGGCCAATAAATCAAGCATTTGCTCACTATCAGTCACCTGAATATGAACATCCCCATAAACACGTAAACGGGCAACACCACCATCTGGGAAAATATTGAGGCGTATATGGGTGAAAAGTGCATCATTATTGACCATAAAAATATGATGCTGACTTGGGCCGAGTTCAGTATTACTTAAAACATTTTCCCATTTTGCCCCTGTAAGATCACCATTTGGTGCATAACACGCTTCTAATGAGGCAGATGCAGGATAATTTCCTGTAAAAAAGCTGGTATCGATATCAAGTGCAGTGATTTTTCCACTTACTCCTAGCTTTACAATACACCAGTCATAGCCCGCGTGACGCTTACGACGGGTCTCCCAACCATCCATCCATTTGCCGTTATCATCAAATTTATCTTCAACAAAAATAGGTGCTTCAAATTGCAGCATACGTTTTGCTTCTGCAAAGAAATCATCTGAACACTCAATGACTTGTGCACCAATTCGGGCATCTGCCAAATTGGTTTTGGTATTCAAAATCTCAGGAAGTTCAAAAGCTGGAGCATGCAATGTTGCCATAGTGGAGTATCCGTATTTCTTGTTAAAAACATGATTTTTCATTTAAAACTGCGCTGTCACAGAGCGTGCCGAGACGAGTTCTACATTTAAATATATAAGCATGGTGCATGCCAGATTTGTGGAAAAGCTAAATAAATTTTGAACGATGGCATGTTTTTAGCATAAGCACCCTATAGGTGAATATCTATAGGAGCGTGTTATGAATGTGGTGATTATTGGTGCGGGAATGGGAGGTCTAACCACAGGCATTGCATTAAAGAAATTTGGTCACCAAGTTCGCATTTTTGAACAAACTGAAAAGATTCTTCCGGTAGGCGCGGCAATTTCGCTCTGGTCGAATGGTGTGAAATGCCTGAACTATCTGGGATTAACCGAGAAAATCGCCAAACTTGGTGGACAAATGGATGACTTGGCCTATGTCGATGGCTTAACTGGCGACGTGATGACACAATTCAGTTTATTGCCATTAATCGAAGAAGTAGGACAACGACCATATCCGGTTGCACGTGCCGATTTACAAAATATGCTGATGGATGAGTTTGGACGAGACCAGATTTATCTAGGCAAAAAAATGGTGAGCCTTGAAGACAATACCGATTATGTCGAGGTGCATTTTGCAGATAGTAGTTCAACGCATGCTGACTTATTGATTGGGGCGGATGGTACTCATTCACTGACTCGTGCCTATGTGCTGGGTCATCAAGTACAGCGCCGTTATGCAGGTTATGTGAACTGGAATGGCTTGGTTGAAATCTCTGAAGATTTAGCGCCAGCCCAGCAATGGACGACGTATGTTGGGGAAGGCAAGCGTGCGTCTCTGATGCCGGTTGCAGATGGTAAGTTTTACTTCTTTTTAGATGTGCCTTTGCCAGCAGGTCTAGACAATAATCGAGATGAATATAAACAACTTTTAAAACAATATTTTGCTGATTGGTGTCAGCCTGTACAGCAGCTCATTGAACGCTTAGACCCACAAAAGACCAATCGGGTAGAAATCCATGATATTGAACCCTTTGCTCAGTTTTATAAAGGTCGTGTGGTGATTTTAGGGGATGCTGCCCATAGCACCACACCTGATATTGGACAAGGTGGCTGCCAAGCCATGGAGGATGCGATTTATTTAGCGCGTTCTTTGCAAATTAATACTTTGGGACTAGAGGATGCTTTACGTCGCTATCAAAACAAACGTAATGAACGTGCCAATGAATTGGTGCTTCGTGCTCGTAAACGTTGTGATGTGACCCATATGAAAGATGAAACAGTTACCCAAGCGTGGTATGCGGAATTACGCCGTGAACAAGGTGGACATATTATGCAGGGGATTATTAGTAATATTGTCGGTAATCCACTCGACTAAAACAAAAACAGCAAGGCGTTTTTCCTTGCTGTTTTATGCTTCTAAATAAAAATTTTAGAAGTGGTATTTAACCAAAGCACTGACGTTATTTTCGTCTCGGCCTTGTAAACCAAATTTATTATTCCACACAGAGTGCTCAATACCGAGGTATAGGCGTGTGTCAGGAGAAATGTGTTTACCTACATTCCATTTCCATTGAGTTGTCCAGTTTAACTCGCTGGCATGGTCACCTTCAGCAGTTGACCAATCTAGGAAGCCATCAACCAAGAATTCTTCAGATGCAATATTAAATGGAATACCATAAACGAACGTCATTTGATAATCATCGTCAGTTTTCTCATTGTTTGCACGGTAGAAGTTTAAATTCGCATATTTAAAATATGGAATATCTAAATCAACAGCAAAACCATATAAGAAGTTATCGAAGTTATTGCCATTTTCGCTGTTACTTTCCCAAGTGGTACTAATGAGCACATCTTTAATTGGACCATAAGCCAATTTTTTGCCAGATACTTCGCCCAAGCTTAAACGTGGTGATAACTCAAAATATGTACTTTTGTGATCATCTTCACCGCGCATGCGGTCCATAAAGAAAAACACATCAGCATATTTAACTTTTGCTGCATATTCCAAAGTGATGGTGGTTTCTTTTGCGTCTACAACTTCATAGTTTTCACCATAAAGACCGGTCACGCTAAAATCTTGCCAAATTGGTTTTGCCTGAACCATGGCAGTTGCAGATAACAAGGCACAAGTAGCCGCAAGTTGCTTTAATTGCATTTAAATGATCTCCCCCCAAATAAAGCACGCTAAGGATACAGGGTCTTAAGCAAAAATGAAGCCAAATTTGATCAACGGTTAAAAAAAGTCCCACCGAAGTGGGGCGCTAAAAACTAATTTATTAATGTGTATTTCTGGTGTTTATGGTTTGGCTTAAATGCGGGGTAGATGAGCTACGAAATGAAGGTAAATGATTAAATAATAAATTCAATAAGATAGCAAAGATACAAGTTGAACTAATACCTGAATGGAACAAAGTTTGTACCCAAGCTGGAAAATGTGCATAAAACTCATGGTTAATAATTGGGATCATTCCTGCCGATAAAGCAGTCGCGACAATAATCAAATTTTTCTGATCGTTATAATTAATTTTTGCCAAAGTGCGGATTCCGCTTGCCGCAACCGACCCAAACAAGACCAGACCTGCACCACCAAGTACAGGCATAGGAATTGCGGCAATGAGGCGACCCATAACAGGCAATAGTCCCAAAATAATCAGAATGACACCACCTGCTGCCACAACAAATCGGCTTTTGATACCTGTAATTGCTACTAGCCCTACATTTTGTGCAAAAGCACTTTGCATGAATGAACCAAAGATCGGTGCCATAGCACTTGAGAACATATCTGCACGAACACCATTGGCGATACGTTTTGAATCGACTTCAGTTCCTACAATGTCTCCTACAGCAATAATATCGGCTGTGGTTTCCGTCATAATCACTAAGGTCACAATCAACATTGATAAAATGGCACTCAGTTCAAATGTAGGGAAACCAAATGCAAATAAATGTGGAAATTGCAGCCATGCACCTGAGCTGACCTGACTGAAGTCACCAAAACCCATGAAGTAGGCCAATATAGTGCCAGCCACGATCGCTAATAATATAGATAAGCGGCGAATGCCAGCTTGTGGCAGCATGTTTAAAACAATCACAATGCCTAAAGTCAGCAAAGCTAAAGAGATATTCTCGACGCTTCCCCAATTCGGTGCTTTATCGTTGCCACCCATCATCCAGCGAATCGCAACGGGTAACAAAGATAGACCAATAATCGTGATAACGCATCCCGTCACAACAGGTGGGAAAAAACGAATGATTTTTGAAAAGTAGGGTGCAAGGCAAAGTCCAATTAGAGAAGCTACAATCACCGCGCCATAGACAGCAGGCAAACCACCGCCCGTGGTGATAATGGCCACCATAGTTGCCACACCCGCAAAAGACACACCCTGTACCAGAGGTAATTTTGCACCTAGATATTTGGTTCCTATGGTCTGTATGAGTGTTGCCAATCCACCTACAAATAGGGCGGCTGCAATGAGCATTCCCACTTGTGCCGAGCTTAAACCAGCAGCTGTTCCGATAATGAGGGGCGGAGCCACAATGCCACCATACATGGTCAGCACATGCTGCAAACCGTAAGCAAAACTTTTCGAAATTCCTAAATATTCATGCTCTGGAGAAATCGCATTCTTTTGTCGATGATTCATATTTTTCTCCTATTTTATTTCCGTTAGCTACCGCGATAAGTGGAGTAAGCAAACGGACTAATGAGTAATGGAATGTGGTAATGCTGATTGATGTCTTCTATAAAAAATTGAATACAAACACGTGGGAAAAAAGTTTTGATTTGCTGTGATGAAAAATAAGGCGCAACTTCAAATTCAAGTTGATAAGCACCTTCACCTAAGTTTTTTATTCCAAAATCACTCACGCGCCCATCTAGGTTGGTGGTTGCGGTCGCAATCAGTTCATGAGTTGCTGCATGGAACAACTTCACTTCTACCTGTGCAGCGGGTTTACCTAAATTTGTATCTAAAATATGAGTGCTGATCATGTGTGTAATTCCTGAGATAGACGTAATAGAGCAATTGCTGCGAGTTGCTCATGTACAATGACTTTTTCTATAGCTAAATTGTTTTGAAGACGTTGATTAAGTTTTTTTAAAATCTCGTTGCTACTAAGGCCCGCTGCTTTAATTAAAAAAATAAAGCCAAACTTCTGTTCATAATCGAGATTGCCTTGTAGCAGAGCTTGTTGTGTTTGCTCATCTAAGGAAATGCCAGCTTGCTCTTGAGCTGAAAAATTTTGTTCTTTTGCATTAAGCTGTTTTTTTGCCTGTCGTTCCCCAATTTTTGGATGGGTTGCTAAAGCTGTTTGTATTTCTTGCCATGACCACGTGTGGCTTAATTGTTCTGCATGTCCTAACAGAACTGATGTTGATGAGTAGGGCCGTTCTGAAATAATTTTTTCGGCCCAAGTTGGAATATGGACGCAGTTGTTTAACAGAGTCTTGAGTTGGTCGGGTGGGGCTTGATTAAACTCGGCTAAAAACACTGTTATTCCTAAACTCATTGTTGTCGATATAGAGTTTTAGCAATAACAGTGCCAAGAGTGATTTGAGATTTGCTTAAGAATTTAGAAAATTAAAAATCAATTATTGAGTTATGTGATTTTTATACCAATGTTCGGCAATATCCTGACGACGACACACCCAGACCCGATCATGCATTTCGATATAATCGAGGAATTTTTGTAAGGCTTTAAAACGACCCGGACGCCCTAAAATACGGCAGTGCATTCCAATCGACATCATTTTTGGTGCAGTTTCACCTTCTGCATACAACACATCAAAACTATCTTTTAAATATTGAAAAAACTGTTCTGAGCTATTAAATCCACCCGGTGAACAGAACTTCATATCGTTACATTCGAGTGTATAAGGAATAATTAAGTGAGGACGTGATGAACCTGCATCATTGGTGAGAGTCGTCCAAAAAGGCAGGTCATCGCCATAATAATCTGAGTCATATTGTATTTGTGGGAACTCTGCGAGTAACTGACGGGTATTGGGACTATCGCGTCCGGTGTACCAGCCTATAGTTTTATTTCCAAACAAATTTTCTAAAATTGATAAGGCTTGTTCCATGTGCTGTTTTTCGACTTCAATGTCGGTGTCTTGATAGTGAAGCCATCGGTAGCCATGAGAAACCACATCATAATCAGCTTCTTTAATCGCTTCGACAATATATGGGTTACGAGCCAGTGCCATGGCAACACCGAAAATAGTCATTGGGAGCTTGCGTCGTTGGAACTCACTATGAATGCGCCAAAAACCAGCACGTGAACCATATTCGTACATAGAGTCCATCGACATATGCTTGGCTGGGTAGCTTGCAGCACCAATAATCTCTGATAAAAACTGCTCTGAACCCTCATCGCCATGCTCAATATGCTTTTCGCCACCTTCTTCATAATTCAGCACAAATTGTACGGCAACCTTAGCATTGTTAGGCCATTTCACCTGTGGAGGCTGACCGTGATAACCGATTAAATCACGTGAATAAGGAGACTTTTGAATCTGCTCAATAAGTTCTGCTCCAGATAGATAAGATTCGGTCACAATTGCTCTCCTTTTGTTCAATTTTTCATAAAAATTTAAAAAATCAGCTTGCATATTTTTATAGATGGACTGATATTGAAGGTATGAAGATCTTCAAAATAAATTAAAAGCAGTACGTTTAAGTCAGGAGATAACAAACCATTACACCATCAAAATGTACAATTGAAGTCAGTTCATGCATGCTTAAAACATGCCAACATAAAAAAGTTTTGCATAGAAAAGATCCACAGTAAGAAAGAGAGGATGGTATTTATGAATATTGAAATCCGCACAGATAAAAACATCCATAATAGTGAACGTTTAATTACTTATGTACGTGCAGAACTTACTCAAGAATTCCAACGTCATAGCGAACGTATTACGCATTTCTCGGTTCATTTTAGTGATGAAAATGGGGACAAAGGTGGCGATAAAGATATCCACTGTATGATCGAAGCACGTCCTGCTGGCTTGAAACCAGTTGCAGTGCACCATAAAGCAGGAAATATTGATGCCTCAATTCATGGCGCGATTGAAAAATTAAAACGTAGTCTTGAACATACCTTTGAGAAAAAAGAGCACCCGAGAGGTGGTCAACCAGAACTCATTGATGATGAAGCTTAAAAAAATGCTAAAAAGCCCTTCGGGGCTTTTTTTTATGGAGCATAAAAAGACGGATAAAAACTCTTCACAACTTTTGGTTTGCAATGCAATAGCATTGACCTCTAAAATCTTCATCAGAGATTAGGCATAATAGCGCTAATATATTTTTGAGAGATGGTCATGTTAACCACCCAGCAGCAGGCTTTAATTAAAGCCATAGAAGAATTAGAACTTACGC
Organism: Acinetobacter sp. 70_2; assembly: GCF_056736115.1. Lineage (NCBI taxonomy): Bacteria > Pseudomonadati > Pseudomonadota > Gammaproteobacteria > Moraxellales > Moraxellaceae > Acinetobacter > Acinetobacter sp. 70_2. The sequence continues at coordinate 346,327 of NZ_JBWZIP010000012.1, read as the reverse complement.
AAGTACAAAAATTACTTGCTGAGGGGCTTGATCCGAATTTCATTGATCCGGAACAAGGGCCACCCGTATCAATTATTTGTGATGGAATTTTTAAATGGTGGGAAGACGTCTCAGAAGCTTATGAAGCTGGTACTCCCTTATCAAAAGAAGAAAAGCAACAATCATTACAAGTTTATCTCGATATCCTTGAAGCCTTAATTCAGGCTAAGGCAAATGTTCATCTTTGGGATGCAGAAGAATTTTATGGCCCGCTATGGGATGCAGCAAGTTCGGCATGCGCACCAGCGGTTCAACGTTTACTTGATGAAAAAGTTGATCCAAACACACGTGATGAAGAAGGACTCACCATTTTATCTTCAATCAGTCAGTTGTTCTTTGATTGTGATTTTGATGAAATAGATTGGTCAGAAGCGCTTCAAGAAGAGCGTGAAACACTAGAGTTATTGCGCCATCATGGAGCAAAAATGTCAAAAGAACTAACTACTTGATTGGAATATAGAATGAGAACATTTCAAATTTTAACTTTTGCTCTGACCACTGTTGCTGCAGGAAGTACTTTTGCCGCAGAGTTCTCGTTTGACCGTCCAGGTTCAGGCTTTGGAACAGGTATCACTCCAGTGGGGCAGTTAGCCTGGGAACAAGGTTTACCAAGTGCGACTTATACAGAATCAACTGTTGATGGCGTGAAAGAAAAAACCGTAACTGTACATGGCGATATGTTATTCCGTACAGGTTTGGCTAAAGACTTAGAATTACAATTAGGTTGGCAAGGTCCGGGTTGGACTCAAACCAAACGTGCTGGTAAAAAAACAGATACTTCTGGTTTAGGTGATGTAAGCATCGGCTTAAAAAAAGCGATTGATTTAAATGATGAAAATTTAACAATGGCTGTGTTGGCTCAAGCGCTCATTGCAACGGGTAATGATGAGTTTACCGCACATGACGACATTTATAGCCTGAGCTCAGCAGTAGCGTACCAGTATGATGATTTGATCAATACCGCAATTACGATGCGTTACGAAGTGCAAAACAGCAACTGGGCTGTAACTGCTATTCCAACAATCAATTATAAAATTGCCGGCAAACTTTCTGGTTATTCTGAATTTGTTTACCGTAAAGCTGAAAGCCAAGACTACCAATATGGTTTAGGTACAGGCTTAGTGTATGCAGTTAATAAACGTACTCAACTTGATGCAAGTGTAGGTGTCGATTTAGAGGGTCAAGATAAAGGCTACCATGGTGGCTTGGGTATGGCATTCTTATTCTGATAAAACCAACTTGATTGATGTTAATGAAAAAGCTTATTTCTCAGGGAATTATTTATTTTCTAGCAGCTGCTAGTTTTGTATTGAGCCAGTTTGTTTTTGCAGAAGATAAGCTACTTTCACCAGAACAGGCTTTTTCATTTTCGGTTGAGTCGCCACAATCGCATACTGCGAAATTATCGTGGCAGATTCAGCCGAATTATTATTTGTATCAGCATAAATTTACCGTACAACAGGGTACTCAACCTTTAACTTTGAATTTGCCTAAGGCAGTTTCTCAATATGATGAGAACTATGGGCAAAGTCAGGTTTATTATCATCAAATCAATTTCCAGATTAAAACCAAGCCTTCAGAGCACTATAGTGTCACTTGGCAGGGCTGTGCCAAAGACCGTATTTGTTATCCACCCCAAACCATCGAGTTTCAAACCGATGCAGATGGATTGGTTGGTGTGCAAAACCAAGCAGGGGCAGCACCGAAACGCTTATTAGATTTGGCAAATACACAAGCATCGTCTCAAGAAACTCTAACTAATCAGACAAGTTCAGAAACTAAAGCAGATGCGACTACTCCACAAATTGCAGAAGACCAGATTTGGTCGGCGAAATTAATTGAACACTCGCTTTGGTATGGTGTTTTATTATTTTTAGGCTTAGGCATGCTGCTCGCATTCACGCCATGCTCTTTACCTATGCTCCCGATTCTAACGTCACTGATTATTCGAGAGCATAAAGGCTTAAAAGCGTGGACGATTGCGCTTACCTTTGTATGTAGTATGGCATTGGTTTATGCGGGTCTAGGTTTAATCGCTTCTTCAGCAGGGCTAAATTTCCAACGTTGGCTACAACAGCCTGCTACGCTTATCGCGTTTAGTTTACTGTTTGTAGTTTTTGCATTGAACCTGTTTGGATTGTTTGAGCTTCGTTTACCGCAAACATGGTTAAATCGACTTGATCGTATTCAGTCTATGCAACAAGGCGGTACTTTGGTTGGTGCGGGTGTTATGGGCGTGGTTTCTGCGCTCTTGGTTGGTCCTTGTATGACCGCACCTTTGGCTGGAACTTTATTATTTATTTCTCAAACTCAAAACCAATGGCAAGGTGCTTTGCTTTTATTTTGTCTAGGCTTTGGAATGGGAATTCCTTTACTCATCGCGAGTGTTTTAGGTGCAAGATTTTTACCTAAAGCAGGCGACTGGATGCATCAGATTAAAGTGATTTTTGCTTTTCTGATGTTGGGATTAAGTCTTTATTTTATTCGCCCTTTATTGCCAGATTGGGGCATGCAAGTGCTTAGTTTATTGCTAGGGCTGGCTTTTATTGCCTACGCACTTTATCAGTTCTTTTGGAAAAAAGGGCAGTTACAGTGGCTCTATGCACTCCTACTTTTATTGGTTACTCCGTTTGTTGCCTATAATCAGTATCAACACATACAAAATCGCAGTTTGCAAAGTTCCGAGCACATGGCTGAATGGCACGTTGCGAAAACAGCTGCGGACTTTCAAAAAATTTTAGCAGCAGCCCCTACTGATCGGGCTATTGTGGTTGATGTCTATGCAGATTGGTGTGTGGCTTGCCAGCCTATTGAGCATCGTATTTTAAAAGCACCAGAAGTTCAGTCAGCTCTTGCGCCGTACTATCTCATTAAGCTTGATTTGAGTCATTATGATCATTCACATGAAGCTCTACTCAAGCAGTGGAATATTCTTGGGCCACCGACTTATCTGTTTTTAAATGAGCATCAACAAGAAATTCGTTCTTTGCGTTTAACAGGTGCATTTAGTCAGCAAGAGCTGTTGCAACAGCTTGCAAGTTTATCGAAGGCTAAATAGTTAAATTGACTCTATATGTGGTAATTGGTGAAAAGTGCGCACTTGATTGCGTCCTGAAGCTTTTACCGCATAAAGCGCTTCATCTGCCTGCCGAATGACAAGGTATGGATCGTTTGCAAAAGCGGAACAGCTAATTCCAAAGCTTGCACTTACATGAATCTGGATATTTTGATTGTTGAAAATAGATAACTCTTGTAAGGCAAGTCGGCAACGCTCTGCAATTTTTTCCGCTTGAATAATATCAGTATGCGGAAGTACTAAAATAAATTCCTCTCCACCAAATCGACCAATAATGTCTTCATTACGTAAGTTCTCAGACAAGCATTGAGCAATTTTAATCAGGACTTGATCGCCCTGATGATGTCCATATACATCATTAATTTTTTTAAAATGATCTATGTCGAGAAGTACTAAAGCATAATCGAATTGTTGTTCGTGAAGTGCTTCCAGATGGGTATTTAAACTACGTCTATTTAATACATTGGTTAATGGGTCGATCTGGCTTAAGCGTTGAATATAGGTTTCTCGTTGGCGCCATTGGGTCAGCAATATTTCAAATAAAATAAAACAGGCGACTAAAATCGGCATAATAAAAAACAGCATACTTCCTAACCAAAAAGGATTGGTTTGAGCATGTCGGATTGCCGTGAAGTTAAATAGTGGAGCGTAGGGTATAACGCCATTCATACTTAAATAAGTACATACGGCTAAAATAATTGTTGCTGGTATAAAGGCGCTATAAACAATTTTTCTTTCAAATAAAACCAAACCTACGCCAATCGTACCTACATAACCGACCATTGTGGCAGGGCTGATACTTCCTATTAAATATCCATCATGGCACAGCATGAGCATAAAGACTTGTACGCTAATAAGAGGAATAATTCTTTGTGCCCAGTCTTGGTCTTTGTAGCGATAACACGGAATAATCAGTAATGCTAATAAAAATAAGGTCAATAGGTTGAGCCAGAGCTGTGACTCGACTAAAGGCAAGTTTGCCCATTGCCAAATACTGGGTGTTATTAAAATATAGCCTTTCCATAAAATCCAACTGAAATTCATTGCACAGGCGAGTACAAGCATCAGTGCGCTTTTTTGTAAAGGCGTCCAGTTAATAATATGGTTGTTATGGATGAATTCGAGAACCACCTGTTTTATTTTATTTATAGGATGAGTGATTAAACGAATTTTCATAATAATAAAGGAACTCCTAAATAGAGATGTCTTTTTTAGATCATCCTAAAGTGGGAGAGTTGGAATGATTCATAACCTAAACATATCATGATTTATTCATTAAACCTTAAGATTAAGGTTTTTATAACTAATATGAAGTGAGAAGTATTTCACACTCATCACTTCATTTATTTTAATTAAGTTTTATCAAGTTCATGAGCAAATTCAGCAATATCGGCCATCGCATGTTTTGCTTCATCGAACCACGCATTAAACATTTGAAAGTTATGCCACATACCTGTGTAAAGCTTAAAATGTACTTTGACACCTGCTTCTTCAGCTTTTTCTCTAAAGCGTTTTGCATCGTCTAATAATATTTCTTTAGAACCGACCTGAACTAATGTTGGCGGTAAACCTTCTAAGTTATCAAAAATGGGCGAAACACGTGGGTCATCTGCTGCAATATGGTTGCCAATATAATGTTGAATACCAATTTGCAGGGCTTCAAGAGAAAGTAGGGCATCATGTTTTTGGTTAAATCTTAAAGATTCACTGGTTAGGGTTAAATCTAAAAAAGGTGATAATAAAATTAAACCGCTTGGCATGAGTTCAGGTTGTTCTTTTAAGCGTAAGCAAAGTGCCAAAGCTAAATTGGCCCCACATGAGTCACCCGATAAAATAATATCTTTGGGTTGGATACCCTGAACTAATAACGATTGATACACGTCATATAATGCTTCGATTGCTTCAGGATATGGATGTTCGGGAGCAAGCGGATAGTCCACATGAATAATTTGCATTTGAGTACGGGCTGCTAAATCCGTCATGAATGCATGATGTGTTTTGACACTGCCAAGAAAAAAAGCGCCGCCGTGAATATGAAAAATAAGCTGGGTTGCTGAATCCTGAGCTTTAATCTCTTCACCTTTGACACCCGCAAGTCGGATCGGACGAACAGTTACATTTTTTTGTTTTGGAAATGCTCGGCAAAGTTGTTCAAGCATAGGACGCAGGGCAGTTGGAGGTAAATTCAACTGACTTGGCTTGCGAATTGCTGTTTTAAGAAATGTTTCTGTTAAATAATATTTTAAAACGCTTGGTATATTCATATAGTATCCGCTTATGTTAATAACTTGTTTCCCTATAAATTTTATTTTTCAAGGTTACAAGGTTACACGAAACAGTCACATTCAAAAATTGCAATATCGTTGCGAGTTTTGAATACTGAAGTCTTGAAAGACCCAAGGATATTACAAAAATGAAAAAGATTGCTTTAGCTTTAGGACTTGTTGGTATGGCTGCATTTGCCAATGCGGCTGACCCACTAAACGGAACGGTATGGAAAACGATTGATGACCAAACCAATAAGCCCAAAGCCGTAGTAAAGTTTACGGAACAGAAGGATGGAACCTTAACTGCAACCATTCAAAACATTTTGACACCAGGTGAAGAAAATTCGTGTACAAAATGTGAAGGCCCGTACAAAAACAAACCGCTTAAAGGTGTGACCATTGTACATAATCTAAAAAATGTAGGTGGTACCAGTTATGAAAACGGTACAATTTTAGACCCGAAATCTGGCAAAACTTACAAATTAAAAGGTGAGTTGGCTGAGGGCGGCAAAAAGCTTAAATTGCGTGGCTATATTGGTGTTTCAGCATTGGGTCGCAACCAAACTTGGATTCGTGCGAATTAAAAGTTTAAATAAAAAAACGAGCCATTTGGCTCGTTTTTTTATGCATTTAAGTTTTGATAAGCAGTTTCATCAAAACCTACCAGAAAACCTTTAGAGGTCTGTAGAACTGGTCGTTTAATTAAGCTTGGCTGAGCAATTAAAGCTTCGATAAGATGATCTTCACTGCTTAATGCACGCGTCTGTTCATCCTCAGATAGTTTTCTCCACGTGGTTCCTTTCTTGTTGAGAACGGTATCTTGTCCAATTTCTTTTAACCAGATTTTCAAGGTATCGGCATCGATCCCTTGTTTTTTATAATCGTGAAATTCGTAGCTCAAACCTTTTGCTTGTAAGGCATCAAATGCTTTTTTCATTGAATTACAGTTTTTAATACCATAAATTTTTAACATTTTATCGGACCATGTCAAAAAGAAAGAACACACAGCCTAACCCAAAATGCATTTGAGGACTACTTTATACAGATACTTTTAAAACAAATGAAAAATAATGATTAAAACAATAAAGAATGTCATGTTATTGTCATAAGACAAGGTAATAATGAACTCAATAAGAAGAATCTAGAAAACTAAAAGAACTTAGCGCAAAAAATAAGAGATAGAAAAGAGAAAACCCGCATTTAATCATCCTGATCATGCGGGTCTCATTTCAACGTCCATTGTCACATCCTTGCAAATAAACTTAATCTAAGTTTATTTTATCTTCCTACGGCGTCCTATCCTTTTGCGTCATCCTGACTGCTTCCCTGTGCCGTGGGGCTATAATGCCGTTAAACGTGTGTAAGAAAAATACTCAAAAACGACATGTGTTGTAAGCAAAAACGACAATGCAAGTGAACACTTGTTCACTTACTCTTGAATTTTATAGTCGATAATCACAGGGGCATGGTCGCTAAACCATTGATCTTTATAGACCCATGCATTTGTTGTACGTGTTTTCCAGTCTGGTGAACAAGCTTGATAGTCAATACGCCAACCTACATTTTTCGCACGCGCTTGACCGCGATTTGACCACCATGAATACAACTCTGCTTCTGTTCTCACAACACGGAAAGTGTCTACATAGCCAAGTTCATCATAAATATGGTCAAGCCATGCACGCTCATGCGGTAAACAGCCAGACGACTTCTGATTACCCGACCAGTTTTTAATATCAATTCGTTTATGAACGATATTGTAATCGCCACAAATAATGATGGACTTATTCTCATCACGCCATTGTTTTAAGATTTTTGCGTATTCACCTAAAAATAAATCTTTACGTGCTTGCGCTTCTTCACCACTTGAGCCCGAAGGTAAGTATAATGATGCAATATGTACGGGATGTGACAAACCTAAATCGAATTCGGCAGAAATGAAGCGGCCTTGGCTATCGGCCAACTCGAACCCTAAACCATCTTTAATAGAGACAAAGGGTAAGCGGCTATAAATTGCGGTACCTGCGTAACCTGCACGCTCTGCTGGAAAAAGATGGGTATGCCATCCTTCGGGTCTAAACTTTTCAGTCCATTGTTCATGGGTAATGCGGCTTTCCTGCATGCATACGACATCGGCATCGGATTGTTCTAACCATTCAAGTAAGCCTTTCGTTACTGAAGAACGTAAGCCATTTACGTTAATGGAAACGACTCGAAGAATTTTTACATCACTTGGATACTGATCCTTTGGTATCATGCGAAAATTTAACCTCAATTGTGAATTTGGAGCACCTCATGACAACGCCTGTGTCATTTAACCCGCAAGCATTTATCGAACTCGCATTATCACGCGGTGTGCTTAAATTTGGTGAGTTTACTTTAAAATCTGGACGCGTGAGTCCTTATTTTTTTAATGCAGGCCTACTCAACGATGGTGAAGCTTTATCTCTTTTAGCACAAGGCTATGCTGATAAATTAACACAATGCGAAAATGTTGATGTGATTTTTGGCCCAGCTTATAAAGGTATTCCATTTGTAGCTGCGACTGCTGTTGCTTTGTCGCAAACACATAACAAGAGCGTGCCATGGGGTTTTAACCGTAAAGAAGCGAAAGATCATGGCGAAGGTGGTGTTTTAGTAGGTGCTGCGGTTGAAGGTAAAAAAGTCTGGATTATTGATGACGTAATTACTGCAGGTACAGCGATTCGTGAAGTGGTAACGATTTTGAAAAATGCGGGTGCAACCATTGCTGGTGTTTTGGTTGCGCTAGATCGTCAGGAGCGTGGCCAAGGTGAGCTTTCTGCAATTCAAGAAGTTCAAAAAGAATTAGAAATACCTGTGCATGCCCTCATTACCATGAAGGACTTAATGGATTATTTAGATGGAAAAGACGAAAAAGAAGCTTTAGCCAATATGCAAGCTTACCGCGAGAAATATGGAATTTGATTTTTAATAATTTAAAGAGGAAGCGTAAAGCTTCCTTTTTCATTATTAATTTTTCTTAAATGAAATATGAATAATGCAGTAAAAACCCTACGAAATATTTGTTTCTCTGTTAAAGAACATAAACTATTAACTAATAATTTGATTTTTATTACTAAATAACCTTTTGATTTTTTATTTTTTGGTCCATTTTTATTATAAAATTCATATGAAACATATATCAATATTTAAGACTTAAAATTGATAATTTGAAGTGTTTTTTTTCTTTTTGGTAAAATATATAAATTACTGATGAATAATAAAATTTAATAATTTTTATTTTTAAAAAATTGTCCTAAGTTATTGATCTTGACGAATGCTAGAAATCAGCTCATTTATATATAAAAGCTTTAAAAGATGTAGAAAATTTTCCAGTTTTTCATTTCATAAGGATACGAGGTGGAGATATGGCAGTTTCAGGATATTCATCAGCAACTTCCGCTTTACCAGGAAGTTCAATAAGTTTTTATCTCAGTACTGATTCACCTGGGATAACCAGTTTAACCGTAGAGCGTATAGGAACAACTACAGTATCATCAACACTCTCTACAACTCTTTTTACCCGATCACTTCCTGCAACAAACCCATGGGAAGGATTCGGTTGGCCAGTTTCAGTAACGTTTAATATCCCTTCGAATTGGCCTCCTGGGCTATATCGGCTAGCTTATTCGGGACAGGACGTACTTACTTTTGTGATTCGACCAGCCACTCAAGCAGCGGTTTCAAAAGTTCTTTTACAAATCTCATTTTTAACACCAACTGCTTACAATCCAGCGGGCGGTAAGAGTTTATATGATTTCAACAGCGGAGGGGCGGGGACTCGTGCGAGCAAAGTTTCCTTTAACCGATCAGGTGGTACTCCTGCAAGTAACGGGCCTGAGTCTATACTTATTCGTTGGCTTGAAACAGAAGGGATACCGATCGAATATTGTTCGAGTGTGGACCTTCATAGTATCTCAACTCTACTCACTAATTATGATTGTTTGATCATTGCAGGACATGATGAGTACTGGACGCGAGCAATGAGAGACCAGACAGAGCAGTTTATTGCCAATGGGGGGAACGTGATCGTACTCTCTGGGAATACTTGTTATCGAGCCGTAAGGTTAGAACAAGGGAATCGTATGGTTGTTTTCTACAAATATGCTGGTAATGATCCTAACTTAAATGCTTATGATACAACTGTAGCATGGGCAGAACCACCATTAAACCGGCCACAAAATTCATTTCTTGCTAGTGGTTTTGCTGATGGAGCTTATTGCGGAACATCATCAACAGTAGCATATACTATTCGGTTTCCAGGACATTGGGTGTTCAACGGTGTTTCCCCGGCAACTACAACTTCAGCATTTATGACCTATGAGGTTGATGCTGCAGCTTATGTGGATGAAGTAGAAGGCTATCCCCGTGTTACAGGCGATCAAAATACACCTCTGACTACGACTGTACTAGCTTCGGCAGACATGCGTTCATGGACTGGCAAGCCTGGACGTGCGACAATGAGTATATTTTCTCACAATGGCACAGTTTTTAATGCCGGGACAACGGATTGGTTATCTGTTTTGGGAAGTGATTCTGTTGTAACTACGATCACACGTAACGTATTTTCTCATCTCAAACAACGTATAACATGGGATTGGGAAAATATTGGTTATGCGTATAATTCTCGTGCCCTTACAGCACTGTATGGAAAAATTTTCATAGCCACATCACAGAATAGGCTTGCTCAACGTTACCCACTTGGCGCAGATATACCTTGGCGTGATATTAGTTATGCGAATTATGTCAGTGCAATGGCAGCCCTTGGAGATACCCTTTACTGCATTACAACTGATAATCAACTTTGGTGGTATCCTGCTTCTGAGGTGGGGCAAGCTTGGACTTCGATGGGGGCTGGACCTAGTGGCGGAACCAAGGCATTGGCTGCCACAGGTGGGATGCTTTATGCGGTCGATAATCTAGGAACACTGTGGAGAGCGCCTGCAACCAGAACAGCACCATCATGGGTAGCGATGACAGCATTTACGCAAGATGCAACCATAAATGCAATGACTGCATATGGGGATATCCTTTTTGCTTCGACTACAGATAATCGCTTGTTACGTACAAATTCAGACTATATTAGTGAAAGTACTGCTTGGGTATATATTCATCACTGTAATTATTCTGCTGGTCTGGCAGTCGTTGAATCAGTACTCTTTGTTGCTACAACGCAGAATGTTCTTTGGAAAATTGATCTTTATGGGCTACGCCAGCCTTAAGATGACACAAAAACAGTATCTAAAACAAAAGGCATACCTCTAAAATAGGGGTATGCCTTTTTAATATTTACTTAAAACTGATAATTCAAACGCAATAACACATTACGTGGTGTGCCTGGCATGCTGTCTGAACGCCAGTACTCTTTATTGTTTAAATTGTTCACCGCAAGTGTGACATTCCACGGGTCTGCACTATACCCAATCGCCGCATCGACACGGTTAAAGCCTTCCATTTTTACCTGATTATTAATATTTGGATAATAAGACCCGACATAGGTCACGCCCACTTCGGTATACCACTGTTCAGTTGGTAAATAGCGAACAAATAAATTACCCGTATTTTTAGAAGTGTTGGCTAAATAATTGCCTTCTCGCTCAGGGTTTTGATTGTCTTCTTTAACTTTGGCATCGGTATAGCCATACCCACCGCGAACAAAGACATTATCAAGTACACGGCCAATAAAACTAAATTCGAGACCACGAGATTGATGTTGACCAGCAGTTGCCCATACCTCTGGTTCACTGTCAGGGTTCGGTTTATAGCGAATATTATTTTTACGAATATCAAAGACAGAAAATTGAGTATTTAACCGATTATCTAACCATTCACTTTTTACCCCAACTTCATATTGCTCGTTATATTGAGGCTCTTTATCCATTTTTGTGACATCGGTGCTGCCAGTCACTTGGTTAACACCCATTTGCCCTCCAAATGGTGCAAAACTCTTAGAGTAAGACGTATAAAAGCTATGCTCTGGAACGGGTTGCCATACCAAACCCATATTTGGGCTAAAGCTACTGTCTTTTACATTACGATGATCATTGTTAAGTTTATTGGTAGTTGAAAAGTCAAAGTAATCATAACGTAGGCCCATCATGAGTTTGAGTTGGTCATTTAGACCAATTAAATCTTGAATAAATACGCCGTAAGTTGTGCCTTCATTATAGTTATGCTGACTAATTTTTAATGGGCCATTGCCACGACTGTACTCTCGTTCACCAGTGATTGGATTAACGTAACCATAAATGGCCGACCCATTTTGAGTTTTATTGGCTAGACGTGGTTCTCGTTGTTCATACGTCCAGTCTGTACCGACCATAATTTGGTGTTCAAGCTGGCCTGTCTTGAACTTTCCTTTAATATCAAATGTATTGGTTGTGGTCTTGTTGCTGGTTTGTTGCCAGTAGTAAATTTGATCGATGTAACCTTTTTTTGTACAAGTCTCATTCTTTGAGTTTTTTCCATCTAAACCACAATAAGTTCCAAAATAAAAGTGGTCAAAGTTCTGTTCTGCTTGTCGGTAACTTGCCGCCCAGTGGAAGTTCCAATCAGGCGCATATTCATAATTCACATCGGTACGAACGACTTGCAAAATATCATCAACATAATCAGCGTCTTGGGAAAATCCCATTTTAATTGAAGTTCCCGCAGGCAAGTTGTCACGTGTTGGCCCACGGTCAGGAACTCGACCTAATTTGTCATAGGTATATTGTGTGGTCCAAGTGAGTGTTCCATCGTCATTTTTATAGGTAAAGCTTGGAGAGAGCATCTCAATTTTATTTTTGATACCTGAGCGGAAGCTACCTGACTCGCCATATTCACCAGTTAAACGTATTGCTAAATTGTCATTAAGTACTTGGTTGATGTCAGCGGTTGTTCCGTAGTTATCGTATGAACCCGCATATGCGCCAACTGAGCTTTTAGAGTCAAAATTGGCGAACTTACTCACCATATTCACAACGCCGCCACCAGCACTACGGCCATATAAAACAGAAGCGGGGCCTTTTAAGATTTCGATACGTTCGATATTTGCTGTACTACGACGTACTTGTCCGCTTTCACGTATGCCATCACGGTAAATATCGCCTGTGTCAGCACCAAAACCGCGAATCGTGATGCCATCACCGCGCATATCGTAACTGGTTGATACGCCAGGGGTGCCTTGCAACATAACGCTTAAGTCATTTGATCCATAAATTTTATATTTCTGCACATCAATGGTATCAATGGTTTGGGGAATATCTTTTTTGTCTAAACCATTACGTGTGACATTGGCTTTATCATAGTCGATATAGCTTTTAATCGGGTCTAGCTCACTCATAGCCTCAATTTTTATGGTGGGCATGGTAGCCGCCACTTTCGATGATGAGTCAGTCAAGTCTTCTGCATAGGCACCTTGAATATTCAAAATCATTAAACTGAGTAAGCTCAGCGGGAAAAGACGCTTAATTTGGGGAGATGATATAGAAATTCTTAACATAAAAATAAAATCAGTTAACAAAAATAAAAGTATAAATGATAATTATAATCATTTAATTGTTCAGAATAAAAGAACTATTGCCTGCAAAATTACATTGATTGTTTTTTAATAATTGATTTTTAAAATATAATTTATTTATTAAAAATTCGATTGAATGAAATGATTAGTTTTATTTATGAATAGGGTTTTGATGAGGGTACTTTATGGCTAAAAGTACCCGGGGAGTTAAGCATTGTTTTTGAGAACATCTAAAATATCCATTTCTGGATCATAATTTTCATCAATTGTTTTGCAAATGGCTTGCCCCACAATGACTTGAGTACCGTTAAAGGTCATGGTTGGTGCTTCATGTAATTCCCAACCGTGATTGAGTGCTTTAGTCACTCGTGCACAAAAGGCTGAGTCATCGGGGCCAGTTAAATAGCGATAAAGTTTCATGTTTAGCCTTTAAAAATAATATTTTATGCTCATAGTTTAACTGAATTTACTTAAATTCCCGATCAAGAAATAACAGATAATGATTTACCGAAATTAAGAAAAACCAGTGAAAAATCTCAGCTATACTCATGCTAATTTAAATTTTAAGAAGAGCTTGAGCATGCGTGTACTTGTCGTCATGGATCCGATTGAAACCGTAAACCTTAAAAAGGATTCAACCATGGCAATGTTGTGGGCGGCGAGCCGTCGTGGACATGAATTAGGTTATGCATTACAGCAAGATTTATATATCGATCAAGGTAAAGCTTACGGTTTAATCTCTCCTTTAGAGGTCTTTGAAGATTACAGCCATTACTATGAGCTAGGTGAAAAGAAAAAAGAGTCTATTGCTGCTTATGATGTTGTGCTCATGCGTAAAGATCCGCCTTTTAACATGAATTTTGTCTACACGACTTATGTGCTTGAGCAAGCTGAGCGTGAAGGCTCATGGATTATTAACAAGCCTCAATCACTGCGCGATTGCAATGAAAAACTCTTTGCTACGCAATTTCCAGAGCTACAAGTGCCTACACTTGTGACATCACAGCAGAGCTTGATTCGTGAATTTATTAAAGAACATGGCGATGTGATCGTTAAGCCGCTTGATGGTATGGGTGGGATGGGAATTTTCCGTTTATACCAAGATGGTGTAAATATTGGTTCTACCTTGGAAATGCTGACAGAATTAGGTACTCGTCCAATTATGGCACAACGTTATATTCCTGAAATTGTAGAAGGGGATAAGCGTATTTTAATGGTAAATGGTGAGCCTATTCCTTATTGTCTAGCCCGTATTCCGCAAAATGGTGAAGTGCGCGGGAATTTGGCGGCAGGTGGTTTAGGTCAAGCACGACCACTTACTGAAAATGACAAGCAGATTGCAGCGAAAATCGGGCCTTTCTTACGCGAAAAAGGTTTAGTTTTTGTAGGCTTAGATGTGATTGGTAATTATGTCACTGAAATTAATGTCACTAGTCCAACCTGTATTCGCGAAATTGATGCTCAATTTGGTACATCAATTGCCGATGATCTATTTGATGTATTAGAAGCTGGCCGTACAGCTTAATTATTTATTTCAGGTGATTTTCAGCGGTATTTATTGGAAATCACCTGAAAATATATGAATTAATAAAATAACAATACTAAATACACCACAGCTTTGTAGGCATATTTTCAAAAAAGCACATCTTTCTGTTATAAACGAGTGAAATTAGCTTTTCGTTAATGAAGCTTTAGGATTAAAATAAACGGCTACAAAAATAGATGACAATTTCCATTGTTTTTTGAGTTGAAGAATTAGACCGTGACCGATTCACAGCAAAGCAAACCCAAACATGTCATGATGATGGCTGCCGGTACAGGTGGACATGTTTTTCCAGCCCTCGCCGTAGCCAAACAACTTCAACAACAAGGTTGTCAGGTTTCATGGTTAGCCACGCCAACAGGTATGGAAAATCGGTTATTAAAAGATCAAAATATTCCAATATATCAAATTGATATCCAAGGTGTTCGTGGCAATGGATTAGTCCGTAAAGTTGCTGCACCTTTTAAAATTTTAAAAGCAACTTTTAGCGCAATGCGCTATATGAAACAGCTTAAAGTTGACGCGGTAGCTGGCTTTGGTGGTTATGTTGCAGGCCCTGGTGGCTTGGCGGCGCGCTTATTAGGTATTCCTGTTCTTATTCATGAACAAAATGCGGTTGCTGGTTTTACCAATGCACAGTTATCACGCGTGGCTAAAGTGGTGTGTGAAGCATTTCCAAATACTTTTCCTGCTAGCGAAAAAGTGGTAACGACTGGAAATCCGGTACGTCGCGAGATCACTGATATCTTAAGCCCAAAGTGGCGTTACGATGAGCGTGAGCAAGCGGGTAAACCCTTAAATATTTTAATTGTAGGCGGTTCTTTAGGTGCAAAAGCACTCAATGAACGTTTACCTCCAGCATTAAAACAACTTCAAGTTCCACTGAATATTTTCCATCAGTGTGGTCAGCAACAAGTTGAGGCGACTCAAGCTTTGTATGCAGATGCGCCAGCAAATTTAACTGTACAGGTTTTGCCTTTTATTGAAGATATGGCAAAGGCGTATAGCGAAGCAGACCTGATTATTTGTCGTGCTGGAGCACTCACAGTAACAGAGGTTGCAACCGCTGGTGTTGCAGCAGTTTTTGTACCGCTTCCAATCGCGGTAGATGACCATCAAACTGCAAATGCTAAATTTCTGGCCGATGTCGGCGCTGCAAAAATTTGCCAGCAATCGACCATGACACCAGAAGTTTTAAATCAATTGTTTACCACGTTGATGAACCGCCCATTACTTACAGAAATGGCAGTGAAAGCGCGTCAACATGCCCAACCAAATGCAACTCAGCATGTGGTTGATCTTATTCAAAAAATGTAATCGGATTTACTATGTCTCCAATAACAGCTGCAAACCAAGCAAAAAAATTGATTAAAGTGCCTGAAATGCGCCGTATCAAACACATTCATTTTGTGGGTATTGGCGGAGCAGGTATGTGTGGTATTGCTGAGGTGTTAGCTAACCAAGGATATAAAATTTCCGGTTCAGATATTAAAGCTTCTAAAACTACACAACAATTAGAAGAAAATGGCATTAAAGTCTATATCGGACACGAAGCAGAAAATATTAAAAATGCCAATGTGCTTGTGGTTTCAACTGCAATTGATCCGGAGAATCCGGAAATTAAAGCAGCAATTGAACAACGTACTCCGATTGTACGTCGTGCAGAAATGCTCGGTGAGCTTATGCGTTACCGTCATGGTATCGCAGTAGCAGGTACACATGGCAAAACCACAACAACGAGTTTGTTAACCACTATGTTGGCTGAAGAAAACCTTGACCCAACTTATGTGATTGGTGGTTTACTTAACAGTACTGGTGTAAATGCAGCACTTGGTGAAAGCCGTTTTATTGTTGCTGAAGCTGACGAATCAGATGCATCTTTCCTTTATTTACAGCCAATGGCAGCGATTGTAACCAACATCGATGCTGACCATATGGACACTTATGAAGGTAGCTTTGATAAATTAAAAGATACCTTTGTACAATTCCTGCATAACTTACCGTTTTATGGTTTAGCGGTAGTTTGTGGCGATGATGCAAACGTTCGTGAGATTTTGCCACGTGTAGGCCGTCCAGTTATTACATATGGTTTTAACGAAGATAATGACATCCGTGCGATTGATGTAGAGCAAGATGGCATGCGCTCGCACTTTACGGTATTACGTAAGGGCCGTGAACCGTTACGTCTAACGATTAATCAGCCTGGTTTACATAATGTTTTAAATGCTTTGGCTGCAATTGGTGTTGCTACCGATGAAGGTGTTTCAGATGAAGCAATTAGCCGTGCATTAAAAGGTTTTAGTGGTGTTGGACGTCGCTTCCAAGTACAAGGTGAATTTGAGCTTGGTGAAGGTAATGTGAAATTAGTCGATGACTATGGACACCACCCGAAAGAAGTGGAAGCTACAATTAAAGCTGCTCGTCAGAGTCATCCTGACCGTCGTTTAGTAATGCTTTTCCAACCACACCGTTACTCTCGTACTCGTGATTGTTTTGATGACTTTATTGAAGTTTTATCTCAAGTCGATCAATTATTATTACTAGAAGTTTATCCGGCTGGGGAAAAACCAATTGTTGGTGCAGATAGCCGTACTTTGGCGCGTAGTATTCGTTTGCGCGGTCAGGTTGAGCCGATTTTGATTGATCCGGTTGACGGTAATTTGCAAAACATCATGCAAAATGTGTTACAACCAAATGACTTGTTATTAACGCAAGGTGCAGGTAACGTGGGAGCAATTTCAGTAGAACTTGCACAGCATCATTTGTATGTGAAATAAACAAAAAGTATTGAATTATCGGGTTAAGGATTTAAACGTGTCAAATGCTACAAAATTCGGCAAAGTTGCTGTGTTACTTGGTGGAAAATCGGCTGAGCGTGCTGTGTCTTTAGATAGTGGTCAGGCAGTTCTGGACGCTTTGTTACGTTCAGGTGTTCAGGCTGAGGCATTTGATCCGCAAGACCGTAGCGTAACTGAACTTGTAAACTATGACCGCGCATTTATTGTATTGCATGGTCGTGGTGGTGAAGACGGTCAAATCCAAGGCGCGCTTGAGTGGTTACACATTCCTTATACAGGAACAGGTGTACAAGGTTCTGCAATTGGTATGGACAAGGTCAAAACCAAGCAAATTTGGCAAGGCAGTGACTTACCAACAGCACCGTATCGCATTATTACTAAAGAAACTGACCTAGATTCAGTCATTGCTGAATTAGGTTTGCCTGTCATTATCAAGCCTGTACATGAAGGTTCAAGTGTAGGCATGAGTAAGGTTGAGAAAGCTGAAGATTTTGCAGCAGCAATTGAAAAAGCAACTCAGCACGATGCTGTAGTGATGGCAGAAAAATGGATTACGGGTCGTGAATTTACGATTTCATTCTTAAATGGTCAGCCTTTACCTGTTATTCGTTTGCAGCCACCAGCAGATGTTGCTTTCTATGACTATGAAGCAAAATATCAACGTAATGATGTCGAGTATGGTATTCCTTGTGGTCTCAGTGAGAGCGAAGAGAAAAACCTACAAGCCTTATGTTTACGTGCTTTCCAAGCCGTAGGTGCAGAAGGTTGGGGCCGTATTGATGCAATGCAGGATGAGCAAGGTAATTTCTGGCTTTTAGAAGTAAATACCGTACCAGGTATGACCAGCCACTCGCTTGTGCCAAAAGCAGCTAAAGCTGTGGGTTATAGTTTTGATGAATTGTGTGTTGCAATTCTTGAGCAAACATTGGAAGGTACGGCTTAAATATGGCACAACTTCCGGCTTCCATGCGCCGTAAACGTGCGGCGATTACCTCCATTCATGAAAAACCGCCTACGCGCAAGCAAAAGCTTGCCAATGCTGGCGGATGGGTGTTGCTGGTTATTGCCTTTTTAGTCTTGGCAGCCGGAATTTACGGTCTATATAAAGTTATTACTGATGCAACTGTCGCAAAACTTGAAGTGGTAGGTTCAACAACTCCGGTTGAGAATCAGCAAGTGATGCGATATGTGCAACCGATTGTAAAAGATAATTATTTCACGTCTGACTTAGAACAGATTCGTGATAAAGCATTAGAAATTTCATGGGTAGACCGAGTTGTCGTATCTCGTGCCTGGCCAAATGGTATTCGTGTTCGTGTGATGCCTCGACATGCGATCGCCCGTTGGGGAACAGGTCGCTTATTAAGCGATGGTGGTGACGTATTTAGTGAGGCAGAACCGAGACTTCATCCTGAGCTTCCGCTGTTACATGGTCCGGTAAGCCAGTCGAAAATGATGATGCGACGCTATAATGAAATTAATCAGTTATTCCATCCTGTTAATTTGCGTTTAAAAGAGTTATATCTAACAGAGCGAATGACTTGGTTTATGCAGTTTGACTCTGGTTTACGAATTATTGTTGACCAAGACCAAACAATGAATAAATTGCAACGTTTAAGTCACTTGGCACAATCTGACCTAAAACCTGTGTGGACGAAAATCTCAGCCATTGATTTGCGATATCGTAATGGATTATCTATTCAATGGAAGAATGCAACCCCACCTAAAATTGTGAATGGTCAGTTTGTTGTAACGAGTGATGACACAAGCATTGCAGGTGGTGCAAAAGCAAAGCCATAATACGTGGCTTTAAAATAGGCAATTTGCCTGGTATTAGACAACAAAGAAATGGTATGAGTGATGAGTGAAGCTGTTCCCTCAGTTGTTGCGATTGACATTGGGACGCATAAAGTTTCAGTTTTGATTGGAAAAATTCATGCGCCGGATAACATTCAGGTTATCGGTATGGCAACTGCTCGCAATCGAGGCATGAACAAAGGAAAAATTGTAAGTCTCGATAAAGTCATTGCTGCGATTAAAAACGCCGTTGCTGAAGCGGAAAATATGGCCGAATGTCGCATTCATAGTGCGTGGGTATCAATTCCGAGTACCGAGCTGCAAAGTTTCTATGCTTCTGGACGCACACCTGTTGCTAATCCAGCACATGTGATTACAACCAATGAAGTTGTACGTGCATTAGAGTTAGCAAAAGCAAGCCATGTAACTTCTGACTACTATTTAGCAAGTGCTGTCCCGTTAGGGTTTGAGTTAGGCGACTCTGCTGAATGGGTTCAAAACCCAATCAATATGACCGCTCATAGCATGACTGGCCACTATCAACTCATGATGATGCCGATTGCTACTATGCAAAACCTTGATCGTGCCATGAAAGGTGCGAACATTGGTGTAGAGAAAATGGTGGTCTCTTGCTTGGCTACGGCTGAAGCAAGTTTGCTGAAAGATGAAAAAGAATATGGCGTTTGTCTAGTTGATATTGGTGCAGGTATTACCAATCTAGCAGTTTATTTAGATGGCCGTTTGGCTTTAGCACGTACATTACAACGTGGTGGTGAGCATGTGACACGTGATATTGCTGCTGTGTTGCAAACAACCACTGAAGAAGCTGAACGCATTAAAATTCTGCATGGCTGTGTTGATCTAAGTGCTGTTAAGCCTGACCATATGATTCAGGTACAGGGCATTGATGGGCCTCAAACGATTAGTCGTATTGAGTTATCAGAAATTATTATTGCTCGTTATGAAGAGATTTTCAGCCAAATTCGCGAAGAACTCGAACAAAGCGGTGCAATCCATGGCCTATATCATGGTGTTGTATTGACAGGTGATGCTTGCCAGATTGAAGGTATGGTGAGTTTAGCGCGTCGTATGCTAGGTGTATCTGCTCATTTAGGTAATCCACCGTTACAGGTGTATGCTGATGATCAGCATCAAGCTGCATTACGCCGATCAATGTATGCGACAGCAGCTGGTTTGCTTATGTTTAGCCAAAGCGAATTACAAGAAGCTGTTGAGGAACCTGAAGAGGGGAATGACCGTTCGGTATGGGAACGAATGGTGAATGGCTGGAATGCGTTTAATAGCAAACTTAAAGCCATTTTTTAGGATGTATGGATTTATTGGTAGAATTGTTAGGAAGTTGTAAGAGAAAACCACTGTACTTGACAAGGTTTGTATTGCACAGCATTCTTAAAATTAGTTATTTTTGAAAATCAAGGCAGTATACGGGCTGAAGTGACTGCCATAATGTATTAGGAACCCTAAAGGTCATGGCCTCATTTGAATTTATAGAAGATGAACTAAACGATGGCAACGGTCAAGCCCGTTTCACTGTATTTGGTGTAGGTGGCGGTGGCGGTAATGCCGTTCAGCACATGGTACAGTCTGATATTCAGGGTGTTAAATTCGTTTGTGCCAATACAGATAAACAAGCACTTGATTGTATGAATGCCCCTTTCAAAATTCAGTTAGGTGAGCAAAGTACACGTGGTCTAGGTGCTGGTGCTAACCCTGAAGTAGGTCAGGTTGCCGCAGAAGAAAGCCGTGAAATTATTCGTCAGCACCTTGAAGGAACTGACATGGTATTTGTAACCGCTGGTATGGGTGGTGGTACAGGTACTGGTGCTGCTCCGGTTGTTGCCGAAGTTGCTAAAGAAATGGGGATTTTGACTGTTGGTGTTGTAACAACTCCATTTAACTTTGAAGGTCGTCGTCGTCAAAAATCTGCTGAGCGTGGTATTGAAGCGCTTGAAGCACATGTTGATTCATTGATTATTATTCCTAACCAACGTTTATTAAGCGTGTATGGTGATATTTCAATGAAAGATGCCTATAAAAAGGCAGACGATGTATTGTTAAACGCTGTACGTAGTATCTTTGACCTTGTTGTTAACCGTGGTCACATTAACCTTGACTTCGCCGATTTGAAAACTGCAATGAGTACTCGCGGTTATGCAATGATGGGTGCTGGTTTAGGCCGTGGTGAAGACCGTGCGCGTCAAGCTGCTGAACAGGCAATTCGTAGTCCACTACTTGATAATGTGAATATTATTAATGCGAAAGGCGTGTTAATTAACATTACAGGTGGTGATGACATCACGTTACGCGAAACTGAAATCATTACTGATGTGGTTAACCAAATTGTTGACCTTGATGAAGGTGAAATCTTCTACGGTACGGTATTTGATCCAGATGCGCGTGATGAATTACGTGTGACTGTTATAGCTACTGGTTTAACACGTAATGCAGCTGATGCAGAACCAAGAAAGCGCAATACAGTAAGCCATACCGCAACTCAATCTGCACAATCTGTAGATGAAGATGATGTTCCGGCAATTAATAAACGTCAAAATGCTGAAAATGATGTGAATAATGCACCAAGTTCATCACCGCGTTCTTCGCCAATGAGTATTCAAGATTACTTGAAAAATCAGCAACGTAAGTAATTTAGCGTTCAATCTATTAAAAGGCAGTGTATAAACACTGCCTTTTTTTATTTTTGATCAATGACTAAATATGCTAACGTATAGCGGTTTTAAAAAAGAAGTTACAAAGCATGGTGAAACAACGTACTCTCAATCGTGTGGTAAAAGCGAGTGGAATAGGTCTTCATAGCGGTCAAAAAGTGATGATCAATTTCATTCCACATACCGTGGATGGAGGTATTGTATTTCGCCGTATCGATTTGGATCCACCTGTCGATATTCCTGCCAATGCATTGCTCATTCAAGAAGCATTTATGTGTTCAAATCTTGTCACTGGCGATATTAAGGTCGGGACAATTGAGCATGTAATGAGTGCGATTGCGGGTTTAGGTATTGATAATTTAATCGTAGAAGTATCAGCATCTGAAGTTCCAATTATGGATGGTAGTGCTGGACCATTTATTTATTTGCTCATGCAAGGTGGTTTGCGTGAACAAGATGCTCCGAAAAAATTTATAAGAATATTAAAGCCAGTTGAGGCTTTAATTGATGATAAAAAAGCAATTTTTAGACCGCATAATGGTTTTCAACTTAACTTTACCATTGATTTTGATCATCCTGCCTTTGCCAAAGAATATCAGTCTGCGACTATCGATTTTTCGACCGAAACATTTGTGTATGAGGTCAGTGAAGCACGAACTTTTGGCTTTATGAAAGACTTAGATTACCTCAAAGCAAATAATTTAGCTTTAGGTGCAAGTCTGGATAATGCCATTGGTGTAGATGATACAGGTGTTGTGAACGAAGAAGGTTTACGATTTGCTGACGAATTTGTTCGACATAAAATTTTAGATGCAGTAGGTGATTTGTATTTACTTGGTCATCAAATTATTGCCAAGTTTGATGGTTATAAGTCAGGACATGCTTTAAATAATCAGCTATTACGCAATGTTCAAAGTGATCCGAGTAATTATGAAATTGTAACATTTAATGACGAGAAAGACTGTCCAATTCCATACGTGAGTGTGACATAAGTCATTGTCTTTATTTGGCTACGTTATAATGTAACAATGAAAATTGTGATTTTAGTCACATAATAAGAACGATTCTAATTAAGGAATAGAAAGCTCATCATTTTTTATTGCTTGCCAAACGTAGTAAAGCTTGGCTAAGCTTAGGGTCGCTCACGAAGTCGGCAGCACTACGTAACATTTCTTGTGTTTCCGGGGGGATGGATTTAGAAGGCTCAGATGGGGGCGCTGTAGAAATAGTTTTATTTCTTAGGCGAACTTGAATTCTTTGTAGGTCTTTTAGTCCTTCAAGTTGAGATAATTTAGATATATATTGGCTCTGTAAATAGCTGAGTTGACTAATCATTGCCTGATTTTCACCAGTAATAATTAAAGTGCCATTTTGATAACACACGACCTGCCATTGTTCCGGTTGGGGCAATAAGGGTTGGATTATTTTCGTAAGTCTTTGCCATTGCGCGACTTGCGTTGTTAGAAACGTAAGGTTTCCTGTTTTTATGTGTTTTCCGGATTGTTGAAAAACGTTATCGGGTTTAGACATTGATCGTTCTCGAATGGTTTCTTGTCCTAATCTTAAGCGTTCACTTCAACCGATATCAAGGAAGAGATCATAAGGAACTTGAGTAAGAACAGTTTCAAGAGGTTTTTATGCACACGCGTCGTATTTTATTAGCGTTTTCACTTGCCGCTTCGGCAGCATCGGTTGCTTTTGCAGATTATCAAAATATTAACCAATCTACTGACTCAGATCGATTGGAACAGTTATCAAAAACATTATCTCAAGGTTCATATACGCATCCTGATGATTTGGATCTTCCGGCAAGTGCTAAAGTTTCAGTCACTTTACGCCCAAAAACAGTTGAGCTCAACAATGACTCACTGGCAAAAAAATATGGTCATACGACCGCTAAAAGCTCTTTCAATGCCTCTTCTTCAAATCCTTATTCTTGGCTAGTTTCTCATCCTCTTCCTGATAGCGTACGTGTTTCTTCTAACTTTGGTGGCCGTACCATGGGTGGTCGTGCAGAGCATCACGGTGGTTTAGATATGTCTGCGCCAAGTGGTACACCAATCTATGCAACAGGTCCTGGTATTGTAACTAAATCAGGCTGGGGTACAGGTTATGGTCAATATGTTGAAATTAACCATGGTAATGGTTATTTAACACGCTATGCGCACGCTTCACGTTTAATGGTTCGTGTGGGTGATCAGGTTTCTGCTGGTGACCATATTGCTAATGTGGGTTGTACAGGTCGTTGTACTGGACCACATTTACACTATGAAGTAGTTAAAGATGGTCAACGTAAGAATCCATCAACTTACTTAGCAATGTTGCCTTAATTGCATTTCTTAAAAGATCAAGGTTATTGAATTTGTGAATCTGAAAATGAACATAAACCTTTCTTAACGCAATGATCGTATAAAAAAACGCCAATATTGGCGTTTTTTTGTTATTTTGACTCATGCTCGGTCAATGACTATTCATTCAGAAAATAATAGGGCCCCCTCACATTCACCCGTGGCAATAACTTGAGAGGGGCAAAACGTGGTAAAAATACAAAGTAGATTAGAGAACAAGGAACAGGTGAATTATGGCGTTTTACGGTGACTCCGACGCACAAGAAACCCAAGAATGGCAAGATGCATTCGATTCAGTTTTACAACATATGGGAACTGAGCGAGCGGCATTCTTGTTGGAAAAACTTTACCAACAAGCAATTGCTAAGCATGTTCCAATTCAACGTCTCAATACACCTTACTTAAATACAATTTCTGTTGAAGAACAACCTGCAATGCCAGGCGACCAAGATATGGAACGCCGTATTCGTGCATTGATTCGTTGGAATGCCTTAGCAATGGTACTTCGCGCGAATAAAACAGGTGATGATTTAGGTGGTCACTTGGCGAGTTTCGCATCAAGTGCAACATTATATGACGTAGGTTTTAACCATTTCTTCCGCGCAAACAGCGATAACTTTGGCGGAGATATGATTTATTACCAAGGGCACTGTGCTCCTGGTATTTATGCACGTTCATTCCTCGAAGGACGTTTAACTGAAGAACAGTTAAGTAATTTCCGCCGTGAAGTTGGCGGTAACGGTTTACCAAGCTATCCACATCCATATTTAATGCCGGACTATTGGCAATTCCCAACGGTATCAATGGGTCTTGGTCCAATCATGTCGATTTATCAAGCACACATTCAAAAATATTTGATGAACCGTGGCTTGATCAAAGAAGAAGATCGTAAAGTCTGGGCATATCTCGGCGATGGTGAAATGGATGAGCCAGAAAGTACTGGTGCAATTTCACTTGCTGGTCGTGAAAAGCTAGATAACCTCATTTGGGTAGTTAACTGTAACTTACAGCGTCTAGATGGTCCTGTACGTGGTAACGGTAAAATTATTCAAGAATTAGAATCTTTATTCCGTGGGGCGGGCTGGCGTGTCATTAAAGTGGTATGGGGCCGTCATTGGGATCCACTACTTGCAAAAGACAGCACAGGCGCTTTAAAAGCGGTAATGGAAGAAACTGTTGATGGTGAGTACCAACGCTATCAAGTAAAAGGTGGCGCATATACACGTGAGAAATTCTTCGGCAAGTACCCGGAAGCTGCGGAACTTGTAAAAGATTTAAGCGATGAAGACATCGATAATCTCAACCGTGGTGGTCATGACCCGTACAAGGTTTTTGCTGCATATGCAGAAGCAATGAAAGCTAAAGGTCAACCAACAGTTATTCTTGCGAAAACTGTTAAAGGTTACGGTTTGTCTGAAGAAATTGAAGCGGTGAACAAAACTCACCAAATCAAGAAAATGCAGATCGACTCTTTAAAATATGTACGTGATCGTTTTAACCTGCCATTTACAGATGATAAGTTAGAAGAGCTCCCATTCTATCGCCCAAGTGAAAACTCTCCAGAAATGAAGTACATGAAGGCGCGTCGTGAAGCATTAGGTGGTTACCTACCTGCGCGTCGTCGTGAGAGTGAAACTTTAGCGATTCCTGAATTATCTGTATTTGATGCAGTGTTAAACGGTTCAGGTGGTAAAGAACAATCTACTACGATGGTAATGGTGCGTTTAATTGCTGCTTTACTTAAAGAAAAAGCAATTAAAGACCGCGTAGTACCAATCGTTCCAGATGAAGCACGTACTTTTGGTTTAGAAGGTATGTTCCGTCAGCTTGGTATTTATGCCGCTCACGGTCAAAAATATACTCCAGAAGACCAAGAACAGTTAATGCATTACCGTGAAGCAAGTGACGGTCACATGCTTCAAGAAGGGATTAACGAAGCTGGTGCGATGAGTGCATGGGCTGCGTTAGCGACAAGTTATTCAACGAATAACTTGCCAATGATTCCAATGTACATGTACTACTCAATGTTTGGTTTCCAACGTATTGGTGACATTGCATGGGCAGCTGGTGATGCGCAAGCTCAAGGTTTCTTGTTAGGTGCAACTGCTGGTCGTACAACATTGAACGGTGAAGGTTTACAGCAC
The DNA here is from genome assembly GCF_056736115.1 of Acinetobacter sp. 70_2. Classification (NCBI taxonomy): domain Bacteria; kingdom Pseudomonadati; phylum Pseudomonadota; class Gammaproteobacteria; order Moraxellales; family Moraxellaceae; genus Acinetobacter; species Acinetobacter sp. 70_2. The sequence goes on along the minus strand of NZ_JBWZIP010000012.1, from coordinate 320,109 downwards.
CAAGATGGTCATTCACATATCTTGGCGAACACGATTCCAAACTGCGTATCTTATGACCCATGTTTTGGTTATGAGTTAGCTGTAATCGTACATGACGGTTTAAAACGTATGTATGTGAACCAAGAACGTGTGTTCTATTACTTAACAGTAATGAACGAGAACTACGAGCATCCTGCAATGCCAGAAGGTGCTGAGGAAGGCATTAAACGTGGTATGTACTTGTTCGAAAAAGATGAAAAAGCAACTGTTCAATTACTTGGTTCAGGTGTAATTCTTCGTGAAGTGATTAAAGCTGCGAAAATCTTACGTGATGAATACCAAATCCATTCAAACGTTTGGAGTGTAACAAGCTTCAATGAGTTGTCTCGTGATGGTATGGCATGTGAAGAATACAACCGCCTACACCCACTTGCTGAAGAAGTGAAAGAATCTTGGGTATCTAAGCAGTTACGTGGTACAGAAGGTATCGTAGTTTCTGCTACAGACCATATGCGTGCTTATAGCGAACAAATTCGTGCGTACCTTCCAGATGGTCGTCCATTTGTTGCATTGGGTACAGATGGTTATGGCCGTTCAGATACACGTGCGAACTTACGTAGTTTCTTTGGTGTTGATGCTGCACATATCGTTGTTGCTACGTTGAAAAAACTAGCTGACGAAGGTGAAGTAGATGCACGTTTAGTGAAAGATGCAATTTCTAACTTTGAGTTAGATACTGACCGTCCGGTTGCATGGGCTCCACAAGCACATCCGGAAGTTCAGCCAGTTGCTGAATACAACGAAACGCAAACAGGTGAGGGGAAATAAGCATGCAAATTAAGACCCCTGATATTGGTGTAGATAAAGCAAACGTCGCTGAAATTTTAGTAAAAGTTGGCGACCGCGTTGAAGTTGACGACAGTATCGTTGTGCTTGAGTCTGATAAAGCAACTGTTGAAGTGCCTAGCACTTCAGCAGGTGTAGTAAAAAGCATCTTGATTAACCAAGGTGATGATGTGACTGAAGGTGTTGCTTTGATTGAAATCGAAGCAGAAGGTGCAGCACAAGCTGCACCAGAGCCAACACCGACGCCTGCGGCTGAAAAACCAGCTGCTCCAACATCTGCTCCACAAACTCAAGCTTCAACTCAACCTACTACCGCTACATCAACTGCAACTGTTGACGTGACTGTACCTGACATCGGCGTTGAGAAAGCATTGGTTGGTGAAATCCTCGTTAAAGTGGGTGACCAAATTGATGTTGAACAAAGTATTGTTGTTGTAGAGTCAGATAAGGCGACTGTAGAAGTTCCAAGCAGTGTTGCTGGTACTGTAGAAAGTATTCAAGTGAAAGAAGGCGATACCGTTAAAGAAGGTGTTGTTCTTATTCAAGTGAAAACGACGTCTGCATCAAGTGCACAAGCAGAAGCTCCTGCTTCTACAGCAGCTCCAGCTGCGGCCGCTGAACCAGTTGCTGCAAAGCAAGAAACTGTAGCGGCAGCTGCTACTCAATCTGGTCCAGTTGATATCAATGTTCCTGACTTAGGTGTAGATAAAGCAGTTGTTGCTGAAATCTTAGTACAAGTTGGCGATAAAGTTGATGTAGACCAAAGCCTTGTTGTGGTTGAATCTGATAAAGCAACGGTAGAAGTTCCAAGTACTGTTGCGGGTGTTGTAAAAGCAATTCACTTACAAGCAGGTCAACAGGTTTCACAAGGCGTATTGCTTGCAACAATTGAAGCTGAAGGTCAAGCACCTGCAGCAGCTCCAGCGGCAAAAGCAGAAGCTGCACCGGCTCCACAGACAGCAGCACCTAAAGCGGCAGCTCCTGCTGCGACTCAGTCTGCGCCTGTAGCATCAACATCTGGTGCTGATAAGTTAACGAAAGAGCAAGAAGCTGAAAATGCTAAAGTATATGCAGGCCCTGCTGTTCGTAAGCTGGCTCGTGAACTTGGTGTGATCTTGTCACAAGTTAAAACTTCTGGTGAGCATGGCCGTGTTGTTAAAGAAGATATCTTTGCTTATGTGAAGAGTCGTTTAACTGCACCGCAAGCGGCGGCGCCAGTTGCTGCAGCTGCACCAGCGGTTTCGGGTTTGCCAAAGCTTCCTGACTTTACTGCATTTGGTGGCGTGGAAGAAAAAGTACTGACGCGTTTGCAGCAAGTATCAATTCCGCAATTGTCGTTGAACAACTTTATTCCGCAAGTCACCCAGTTTGATTTGGCTGATATTACTGAGTTGGAAGATTGGCGTAATGAACTGAAAGGCAACTTCAAAAAAGAAGGTATCAGCCTGACGATTATGGCATTCATTATCAAAGCGGTTGCGCATTTGTTGAAAGAAGAGCGTGAGTTCGCAGGTCATCTATCTGATGACGGTAAATCAGTGCTCTTGCGCAATGAAATCCATATGGGAATTGCAGTAGCAACACCTGATGGTTTAACTGTGCCAGTACTTCGTAACCCAGACCAAAAATCAATTAAGCAAATTGCAGTTGAATTGGGTGTGTTAGGTCAAAAAGCGCGTGATAAGAAATTATCACCGAAAGACTTGCAAGGTGCGAATTTCACCATTTCAAGCTTAGGTGCAATAGGTGGCACAGCATTTACACCTCTTGTGAACTGGCCACAAGTTGCAATTTTAGGTATTTCACCTGCAACAATGCAGCCAGTATGGAATGGTAAAGACTTTGATCCGCGCTTAATGTTGCCGTTGTCATTGTCTTATGACCACCGTGTAATTAATGGTGCAGATGCAGCTCGCTTTACAAATAAACTTACGAAGCTTCTTAAAGATATTCGTACTTTATTAATCTAATGCTTTGAAATAATTGACTAAAACCTCGCTTCGGCGGGGTTTTGTTTTTGATATCTCTTTAATTAAATTTTGGGTTAATCTACAGGCTAAGCAAGGCTTATTGAGCGTGAGGAGAAATTTCTCGTTATCAGGTAAAGGAGAAATAGTAAATGTTGGGTTTCCTGAAAATTATGTTGCCCTTACTGTTGATTGTATTTTTATTGATGGGAGTATGGGTCAGTATTTTACACTTCCCGTGGGAATGGATGACTTATGTGGTGATGGGTTTTGAGGTGTTTGTCGCTACTTTGATTTTGCCCTTTGAATATCAGGCTGGAACGAGCAGTAGCCATATTGGTTTCATTCATATAAGTGCTTATTTTGCAGTGTTATTAGGTCTTGCGCGTTTATTGGTGTGGGCGTGGGTAAAATTTATTGCTTAAACGTTTGAAAAATAGAGTGACTTGAATATAATAAACGCATACTTCATTGGGGAGTAGCCGCTATTCACAGCAAATGTGAATAGGTGATGGTCAACATAATTGTTCAACAGAACATGGTCATCATAGCTTAAACGTCTCATCGTTCCTGAGTTGGCAAGACCTTTGATTTACCACTCTGCAATCATTTTATGATATTTGGCTAGCAGGAGGGGTAGGTCATAGGCATTTATGCTAGCCAGAGAACCGACATGCAAGAATTTCTGATTTCTACCTCGATTGTTGCCCTCGCTGAAATGGGTGATAAAACTCAATTGTTGGCACTTTTATTGTCTGCGCGTTTCCGTAAGCCAATTCCTATTTTAATTGCGATTCTTTTAGCAACACTCATTAACCATGGTATTTCTGCTGTGCTTGGGCAATGGATTACGACTGTGCTCAGTCCTGAAATTTTAGTTTGGGTACTCGCGGTTGGTTTCATTGGTATGGCGTTCTGGATGCTTATTCCAGATAAGCTTGATGATGAGACTGATAGTATTAATAAATGGCAAAAATTTGGTGTTTTTGGTGCAACCTTTATTTTATTTTTCTTAGCAGAAATTGGTGATAAAACCCAAATTGCAACTGTCGCTTTAGCTGCACGCTATGACAGCATTTTCTGGGTGATGCTGGGTACAACACTAGGGATGATGATCGCGAATGCACCAGCTGTATTTATTGGTAATAAATTGGCTGAACGTTTATCTATCTCGCTCATTCATAAAATTGGTGCAGCTATTTTCTTTATCGTAGGTGTTTCTACGTTAGTACAACATTATTTCTTCTAAAATACTTTTCGCTTTATATAAAAACGCATTCATTAAGAGTGCGTTTTATTGAGTGTTTAAGTAGTTAAACTTCACGATACTGTTTATTTAAGGAGATGCTAGAGGGTTGCTCAATTTATTGATGATTCATTTATAGAATAAGAAAAGTAAAATCAATTTTAAAATATTATGAGAAATATCAATCAATTCATTGCAAGTGCTTTAGAATCCCTTTATTTTAGTAGGGATATAAAAATATCTAATATTTAAAGTTTTTTTGGGGAATTGTATGGGGTTTGAAAAAACAACATCGCAGATACTATTTGATAATGGCGTACATAAATGTATTAGTTTTACCAGTTTGGTGAAAGGGGAAGGCATACAAGCCAATCAATTTTTAATTATTGATCATGAAAGGGCAGCTGTTATTGATCCAGGTGGTGACTTGACCTATGTTCCATTGACGATGGAACTTAATAAATATACTCGTCTTAAAAATCTGGACTATGTAATCGCTTCACATCAAGACCCAGATATTATTACTTCAATGCCTCGTTGGTTGGTTTATACCGATGCTAAAGTGGTTGCCTCTAAATTATGGGCGCGATTTTTACCTCACTTAAATTCATCATTTATGAGTGAGCGTATGAAAGGAAATTGGGAAGACCGTCTCATTGAGTTGCCAGATCGTGGTCAAGTGATTCAATTGGGTGAATCAAAGCTTGTCATGGTTCCGGCACATTTTCTACATTCGGTGGGTAATTTTCAGTTTTATGATCCAGTTGCCAAAATTTTATTTTCTGGTGATATGGGGGCTTCTATTGTTGAAGATGCAAGTCAGCCTCTCAAAGATTTCGATGCCCATGTGCTGAAAATGAAAGCTTTTCACCAACGTTATATGTGTTCCAATAAAGTCATCCGTTTATGGGTCAACATGGTTCGTCAAATGGATATTGAGATGATTGTGCCTCAGCATGGGACTCCATTTATTGGCAAAGAAATGATTAACCAGTTTTTAGACTGGATTGAAACATTGCCATGCGGTGTAGATTTAATGACTGAACAAATTTTCAGCTGTCCAACATAAAAAATTTAAGTTCAATATCTTGAGTCCAATTTGAAATTTTTTTAGGATTTTGCGTCACAGAAAAATTTTTGATGACGAGAATTTGAATAAAAATGTTATCTCAAGTTGCGACTCCAGATGAGTGCCTTCGCTGTGGGGCATGTTGTGCACATTTTCGGGTTTCATTTTACTGGGCTGAGGCCGAGTTCATAGATGAACATCTTGTTGAACCTTTGACACCCGTTTATTCGTGTATGCGTGGAACTAATCAGGCTCAGCCACGATGTCAGGCTTTGACGGGTGAAATTGGTAAAGAGGTGGGCTGTTCTATCTATGCGGTGCGTAGTTCTACCTGTAAAGAGGTACAGATTGCTGATGAACAGTGTAACAAAGCGCGCTTGGCGCACCAGTTGATTCCTCTGATTGAAGTAAGCCCAGCAGATTCAGAAAATGATCATGACTATGATCAGGTGAGTTAAATATGAGCTAACACGATAATAAGTGAGAAATATTTAGAGTAGGTGAATATCTATTGCTGAAAAAGGCAAAGATAATATGAAAATTGCATTGAAATTTGTTTATAATAGCTCACGGAATTTACCAGTGAGATTGTTATGCTGACCATCGTTCAAGAAGCGCTAACCTTCGATGATGTCTTATTACTTCCTGCCTACTCTACTGTTCTCCCAAAAGATGTCTCTCTAAAGACACGTTTAACTCGCGGCATTCATTTAAATATCCCATTAGTTTCAGCTGCAATGGATACAGTGACTGAGTCACGTATGGCGATTGCAATGGCGCAAAATGGTGGTATCGGGATTTTGCACAAAAACATGGATATTGCTGCTCAAGCTGCAGAAGTACGCCGTGTGAAAAAATTCGAAGCGGGTATGGTGAAAGATCCAATCACTGTAACCCCAGAAACTACAGTACGTGAACTTATTGCAATTACCGGCGCTAATAACATTAGCGGTGTACCTGTTGTTAAAGACGGCAAGGTTGTTGGTATTGTGACAGGCCGTGATACGCGTTTTGAAACTAACTTGGAACAACCTGTTAGTAACATCATGACAGGCCAAGATCGTTTGGTTACTGTGCGTGAAGGCGAGTCTAAAGAAAATATTCAAGCATTATTGCAAAAGCATCGCATTGAAAAAGTTTTGGTTGTTGGCGAAAACAACGAACTCAAAGGTTTAATTACGGTAACTGACTTCCGTAAAGCTGAGAGTTATCCAAACAGTTGTAAAGATGATCTTGGTCGTTTACGTGTTGGTGCTGCGGTAGGTACAGGCGTTGAAACACCAAGTCGTGTGGAAGCGTTGGTTGAAGCTGGTGTTGACGTTATTGTTGTTGATACAGCACACGGTCACTCTGCTGGTGTTATTGAACGTGTACGTTGGGTAAAACAAAACTTCCCTCAAGTACAAGTGATTGGCGGTAATATCGCAACTGGTGATGCTGCATTAGCATTATTAGATGCAGGCGCAGATGCTGTAAAAGTAGGTATTGGCCCTGGTTCTATCTGTACGACACGTATTGTGGCAGGTATTGGTATGCCGCAAATTTCTGCGATTGACAGCGTTGCTAATGCACTGAAAGATCAAATTCCTTTAATTGCAGATGGCGGTATCCGTTTCTCTGGCGATATGGCAAAAGCGATCGGTGCGGGCGCAAGCACAATCATGGTTGGTTCACTTCTAGCGGGTACTGAAGAAGCACCAGGTGAAGTTGAATTCTTCCAAGGCCGTTACTACAAAGCATATCGTGGTATGGGCTCATTAGGTGCAATGGCTGGAGCAACAGGTTCTGCTGACCGTTACTTCCAAGACTCAAAAGCAGGCGCTGAAAAGTTAGTACCAGAAGGAATTGAAGGTCGTGTTCCATATAAAGGCCCAATGGGTAACATTGTTCATCAAATGATGGGTGGTTTACGTTCATCTATGGGTTATACGGGTTCATCAGTGATTGAAGACCTTCGTCAAAATGCGAAATTTGTGAAAATTACTTCAGCGGGTATGTCTGAGTCACATGTCCATGATGTAACGATTACTAAAGAAGCTCCGAACTATCGTGTTGGTTAGATTTTGGTAACCAAATCAATCAAGAAAGCCGTCAGTACACTGACGGCTTTTTGTTTTTGGTGTAAAGTAAATCTAATGAAAAGAGATATGGCAGAATGGCCATATATGAAATGAGCCACGGCTGAAGTGGCGTAAAATGAGATAAGCTATGAGTTATTTTGGAACGGATGGTATTCGTGGAAAATTTGGGCAAATGCCGATTACACCAGAGTTTGCTTTAAAACTCGGGTTTGCCGCAGGGAAGGTATTAAAACGAACGAGTCCAAAAAATAAACCGCTTGTGGTATTAGGAAAAGATACTCGTTTATCTGGCTATATTTTAGAGTCTGCTTTACAGGCGGGGTTAAATGCGGCTGGCGTATATGTTCATTTGCTTGGTCCATTACCGACTCCGGCAATTGCACATCTTACCCGTGCCTTACATGCGCATGCAGGTATTGTTATTTCTGCATCGCACAACCCATATTTTGATAATGGGATTAAATTTTTCTCAAGTGAAGGTAAAAAATTACCAGATTCATTGCAGGAAGAAATTAATAAAGAATTAGAAAAAGATTTATTTATTGAAGACACTGCGAACTTAGGTAAAAGTGTTCGTGTAAATGATGCAAATGGCCGTTACATCGAATTTTGTAAATCTACATTCCCATATCACTTCGATTTAAATAATTTAAAAATTGTTGTGGATTGTGCACATGGTGCAGCTTATAGCGTTGGGCCTTCAGTTTTCCGTGAGTTAGGTGCCAAAGTTGTGGCTCTCTACAACGAACCAGATGGTTTAAATATTAATGAAAACTGTGGTTCAACGCATCCAGAAAGCTTACAAAAAGCAGTGGTTGAACAAGAAGCCGATTTAGGAATTGCCTTTGATGGTGATGCTGACCGTGTCGTAATGGTTGATAAGTTTGGTAACTTAATTGATGGTGACCATATCTTATATATTTTAGCGACTCAGGCGAAAAATAAGCCAGTAGGTATTGTCGGTACTGTCATGAGTAATATGGCACTTGAAGTGGCACTTGAAAAAGCAAATGTTGGCTTTGTTCGTGCAAAAGTTGGTGACCGCTATGTATTACAAGCATTAGATGAAAATGGATGGGTTACAGGTGGTGAGCCATCTGGTCATATTTTAACGTTAGACAAGAGCACAACAGGTGATGCGATTATTGCAGCACTTCAAGTGTTAACGGTAATGGTTGAGCAGAATAAAGCGCTCCATGAATTGGTTCAGGGCTTTAAATTATTCCCACAAGTGCTTGTAAATATACGTTTAGAACAAATGCTTGATCCATATTCTATTCCGGCATTAGTGACTGAGTTTAATAAAGCAGAAGAACAGCTTAAAGGACGAGGACGTATTTTAATTCGTAAGTCTGGAACTGAGCCAGTTATTCGTGTCATGGTTGAAGGTGATAACGAGCAAGAAGTAAAAACTTTGGCTGAACATTTAGCCAATGCAGTCCGTTCACAAGCACAAGTCGCATAAGGTGTATGGCATGAGTGATGTCATTAAAGACTTAAGTGAATTACGCTTAAGCTATGAACAAGGTGAATTGTACGAGACACAAGTAGCTAGCAATCCACATGAGCAATTCTTAGGTTGGTTTAATCATGCCTTAGCTGCTAACTTGCACGAACCATATGCGATGTCGTTGGCAACTGCAAGTGCTAACGGTCGTCCGCATGTCAGAACTGTATTGTTACGTGGTGCGACAGAAGCAGGGTATGATTTCTATACCAACTATGACAGCCAGAAAGGGGCAGATTTGGCAGAAAATCCATATGCTGAGCTGTTATTTTATTGGCCAAGTCTAGAGCGTCAGGTACGTGTGGGTGGGTATGTTGTGAAGATTCCTGAACAGGAATCTACTGACTATTACCATAAACGTCCACGCGATAGCCAGATTGCAGCTCATATCAGTACGCCTCAAAGCGGAAAGATCGAAAGTCGAGAGTTGTTACAGCAGCGTTTCCAAGACTTGCAAAAACAAGTTCAAAGCCGTGAAGTACTCGATAAGCCAGAGTTTTGGGGCGGATATCGTCTGCAACCGGATTATTATGAATTCTGGCAAGGACGACCAAATCGTTTACATGACCGCTTGAGTTATGAAAAAATCGACGGTCAATGGACATTGCACCGACTGATGCCTTAAATGACAAAAATACAAATTAAACAAAGACCTTTATTGACACGCCCTGAACAGTTTCAGGGCGTGCCTCCGTTTATTGCCGAGATTTTGGCAAGACGTGGAGTGCAGTCTGAACAAGAACTAGAGCTAAAACTTAAGAATCTGCTTGCTCCAGAGCTCAAAGGATTGGATGCTGCTGTCGCATTAATGGATCAAGCCATTGATGAACAGAAAAAAATTGTGGTTGTGGGGGACTATGATGCTGATGGTGCAACCAGCACAGCTTTAATGATGCTCGTGCTTCGCGACATGGGAGCACAAGTCGACTATTTGGTTCCAGACCGATTTAAATATGGTTATGGTCTTACTCCAGCCATTGCTGAGCTTGCCCATCAAACTTATCAACCCGATCTATTAATCACGGTAGATAATGGAATTTCTAGCCACGCTGGTGTTGATGCCGCACATGCCCTAGGCATGCAAGTAATTATTACCGATCATCATTTAACGACTAAAGAAACCCCGCTTGCTGAGGCGGTGGTGAACCCAAATCAATTAGGCTGTGAGTTTCCAAGTAAAGCACTTGCCGGTGTTGGTGTTGCCTTATATGTGCTTGCCAATTTAGCGAGTCTACGTAATAGACAAGGCAAAAGCACAAGCAAAGTCACCCAATATTTAGATTTAGTCGCTTTGGGAACTTATGCAGATGTGGCTGTTCTGGACTATAACAACCGTATATTGGTCGATGCGGGCGTAAAACGCATTCAGCAACATCAGTGTCGAGTTGGAATTTTAGCCTTACTGGATATTGCTGGTCGTGAAGCAACTTCAATACGTGCACAAGATTTAGGATTTGTGCTTGGGCCACGCATTAATGCAGCAGGGCGTATGGAGAGCATGCGCATTGGGATTGAGTGTTTATTAGCAGACTCTATGGAAACTGCATATCCGATTGCTCAGCAATTAAATCAGTTAAATATAGATCGCCGCCAAATTGAAGGGGAGATGAAGCAACAAGCTTTATCGGCCTTAGATACTCTACAACTTTCACAGCAAGATATTCCTGCGGCGCTTGTTCTATTTGAAGAAAACTGGCACCAAGGCGTCATTGGTATAGTCGCGGGGCGTTTAAAAGAGCAGTTCCATCGACCAACGATTGTGTTTGCACCCGATGAAGATGGCATTCATATTAAAGGTTCAGCACGTTCAATTGATGGTGTCCACATTCGAGATACCATTGAACAAGTTGCCGAACAACATCCTGAGTTAGTGAGCCATTTTGGTGGGCATGCGGCAGCGGCGGGCTTAACAATACGTAAAGAAAACTTTGAAGCTTTTAAAACCGTATTTAATGATTGTGTCGCTGCGATGGATGAATCTATCTTTCAAGCGACATTATGGACTGATGGCGAGCTACCTGTTTCTGCTTTGCAGTTAGATACTTTGAACTGGATTGAGCAGTTAGGGCCGTGGGGACAAAAATTTCCGCTGCCTCAATTTGAAGGACATTTTAAAGTTATCGATTTCCGTTGGCTCAAAGAGACACATTTAAAACTTAGACTAGCGATAGATCAATACAGTTTCGATGCGATTGCTTTTAATGCAGCAGGTCGCTTCGAGTTTGATCCAATGCGTGACCATGTACATCTGGTCTATGAAATAGACCGTAATGTTTTTAATGGCAATGTGAGCTTACAGCTACGAATTGTGCATTTAAATCAATAAAAAAATCCGCTCAATTGAGCGGATTTTTTTAATCTAGGTAAGATTAGAAGCGGTATGCTGCACGAACACCATAAGTGTTGTCGTTATCACCGAAACCAATACGACCTTCAACACTTACTTGCTGATTTAAGAATTTTTTAGCATTAATGCCCCATTCGTCTTTATCAGTTAAGTCATTGTTGTAGTAGTCCACACCTAAACTTAAAGTTTTATCGATGTAGTAGTCGCCACGAACTTTATATTCGTCAAGGTCACCAAACGCGCCATACGCTTCAAGGTTTACGTCATGTTGACCAACTTGAGTTACGTATTTTGCACGAACGGTAGGGTCTGCACCGTCTTTACCGTCTTTTTCGTCATAACCTTTAACACCTAAAGCAAGCAACAAACCTGGTGCTGGTAAGTAACCTACTTCAGCAGCATAAGTAGTTACTTTGCTGTCAATATTGGTGTTGTCGACTTCACGCTCATTTCGACCTACATCACCGCTAAGGTAGAAGTCAGTGTTAGGAACATAATATTCAACACCTACGCCATATTGAGTATCTTTAGTACCGCTGTTATCGCCATAGTTAACATGTGCGTTAACGTTGCTTGCACGGTTTAAGAATGCTGCTTCAGCAAGTGGTGAATTACGTGTTTGAACAGGGTTGAAATAATAAGTCCCGTCAACACCGAATTTGCTTACGCTGCTGCCGTTATCTGGATCAAGATAAGTGTAAGAACCACCAACTTCAGCTTGGTAAGCGTTTGCTGCGCCGCTTACTGCAAGAGCAGATAAAAGAGCTGATGCAATTGCTAGTTTTTTCATGGAATCTCTCCCCTCTAAAAACGATTTTATAAATGTTTTGTTACAACTTTTAGTCTAGAGCAAAATCATTTACCGTCAATCTTGCACAAGTAACCGTACTGTAACCATGTGCTTTTTTTGTAAATATATTTAATTTAAATTATTAATTTTTAAATATAAAAACATAATGTTTTATTTTATTAAAATTGAGGAGATTTTGTGTAGAAACTCAAAAATGCTGGAAAAGTACCCAATTTTGTATGGGGATGTTACGAGTAAAGCTTAAAAGGAAATGAAAAAAAGCTCAGATAAATTCTATCTGAGCTTTTATATTTAAAAATTATAAATTCTTATTCATTAGAAACGGAAGGTTCCATTAATACCAAAAGAATCTGCATCATCAACTGTCGTATAAGACAAACCTACTGCTACTTGTGGAGTAAAGAATTTTTGGGCACGTACACTAAAAATGGTATCTGAATCATCTGCCGTTGAGTTAGCAAAAGATGCACCAATACTTAAAGTAGGATCTAGATAAATATCTGCACCTAAACGGTAAGTTGTCTCATCGCCAATGTAAGTTTGTCCTTCAAAGTTAGTATAAAAATTACCAATTTGAGTAACATATTTTGCGCGCAGTGTTACGGCTTTATCATCATCTTCACCAGTGACTGTTGTTGCATTAGTGAAAGAAGTAAGGAAACCATATTTAGCTGCTTGAATTGGGTCAAAACTTTCAGAAAGATCAGCTACACCAGCGGCTAGTAATAAGCCATCTATTGGTAGGAAACCAACTTCTAGAGCGTAACCATTACCGCTTTCATCAGCTGAACCGTAATTATTTACAGTAACTTCTCTTTTTGTACGGTTAAAGGCTCCAGACAAGTAGAATTGGCTATTTGGAATAAAGTATTCTCCTGCCACTCCTACAGAATTATATTCAAGTTTTGCATAATCTTGATCATCTTCTACTTTACTATACGTATAACCAGCACCGATATTAGAGGCTTTATTTAAAAATGCGGCTTCAGCTAAAGGATAATTTTTAGTTTCAACTGGATTAAAATAATATTTGCCATTAATTCCAAAACTATTAACTTCTCCACCATCCATATCTGTAAATTCATACATAGTACCAACTTCGGTTTGATAGGCATTAGCATTGAAAGCACAAACGGTCGTAATGAGGGCAAGTAAAAAATTTGATTTATTCATGATAAAACTCTTAGAATAAGTGTTATAAATTTATAAAGATTTTAAGTTGTTAATTTTAATATATTTTTTAAAATTAAACAATAATATTATATTTTGAACTATCAGTTTAATAATAAAAAATAATAAGTCTCGTTGATTTTGTTCGATACTGACAAGCTATGATAAAATATTCGACTGTTTATCTGTTTTTATGGGAACACTCGCGTGGAAATTAATCCTTATCTAAACCAATTGAAAGACTTAACTGATCGTAGCCAAACACTACGGGGGTATCTTTGACTACGATCTGAAAAAAGAACGTTTAGAAGAAGTTTTACGTGAGTTAGAAGACCCTGCGATCTGGAATGATCAAAACCGTGCTCAGGCAATGGCAAAAGAAAAGGGCGAACTAGAAAACGTTATTAATGTGTTGGATGGTTTATCTACACAGCTTGAAGATGCCAAAGCAATGCTCGATTTAGCTGTTGAAGCTGATGATGAAAGCTTGCTGGTAGATGTGCAATCTGAGCTTGGCGCTGCCGAAGAAGAATTAGCAAAACTTGAATTCCGCCGTATGTTTAGCAACCCAATGGACCCGAATCCTTGCTATGTCGAGATTCAAGCAGGTTCAGGTGGTACAGAAGCACAAGATTGGGCTTCAATGTTATTACGTATGTATATGCGCTGGATTGAACGTCACGGTTTTAAAGCAGAACTTATGGAAGTATCTGATGGTGACGTAGCAGGTATCAAATCTGCAACGATTCGTGTTGAAGGTGAATATGCATATGGCTGGTTACGTACAGAATCTGGCGTACACCGTTTAGTGCGTAAGTCACCATTCGACAGTGGTAACCGCCGTCATACGTCATTCTCTGCGGTGTTTATTTCACCGGAAGTTGATGACAATATCGAAATCGATATTAATCCTTCGGATGTTCGTACTGATACTTACCGTGCATCTGGTGCAGGTGGTCAGCACATTAACAAAACAGATTCAGCAGTTCGTTTGACGCACATTCCATCTGGTATTGTGGTTGCGTGTCAAAACCAGCGTTCACAACATGCGAACCGTGATCATGCATGGAAACAGTTACGTGCAAAATTGTATGAACTAGAAATGCAAAAACGTAATGAAGCAGCTCAAGCACTTGAAGACTCGAAGTCTGATATTGGTTGGGGTAGCCAAATTCGTTCTTATGTACTTGATGACTCTCGTATTAAGGACTTACGTACAGGTGTTGAAAACTCAAACACTGGTGCAGTTCTTGACGGTGACCTTGATCGTTTCATTGAAGCGAGTTTAAAGCAGGGGTTATAAGAGTCTTTTGAACTTTTAGTTCTTTAAAACTCTTAAATTTTTAGCGATTAAAACGGCAAAGCAGTTCAGTGATCGGAAGTTAATCGGAAAAATACGATATGAATATCGAAAAAAATGGATATGAATATCGAAAAAATGCGATATTATGTTTTCGAAATGCTGAACGAAGCTTTGTTCGTTTAAAAGACGTGTTGAGCCTATGGATATTGATGCAATTAGCAAAGCCCTAGCCAATCCTCTGCGTCGGCAGATTCTGCAATGGTTAAAAGAACCTGCGCATTATTTACCGGTAGAAGAGTGTGGTGGTAGTTTTGAAAAAGGGGTTTGCGCAGGTCATATTGAACGTTTGGGTAAAGTAGCTCAGTCTACAATGTCCAATCATTTGTCTGTATTACAGCAGGCCGGTCTCATTCAGGTCCAAAAATATGGGCAATGGTCTTATTTTTCACGTAACGAAGCTTTGATTCAGCAATATATCGAACATTTAAAACAAACACTTTAAAACAAATAAAGTGTAAGTCGAGGCGATCATGGCTGAACTCAATACTCCCTTAACAGTTGGTGATTTTGAAATTAAAAATCGACTGGTAATGGCCCCATTAACACGTGCACGTAGTGGCGAAAGTCGTGTTCCAAACGACTTAATGGTGGAATATTATCAGCAACGTGCAAATGCTGGTCTCATTCTCACTGAGGCAACAGTTATTGGTTCAAAAACTGTGGGTTATGCAGACACTCCTGGACTATGGTCACAAGAGCAGGCACAAGCGTGGAACAAGATTATTGAAGCAGTTCATGCGCAAGGTTCAAAAATTGTAGTTCAACTTTGGCATGTGGGCCGTATTTCAGATCCTGAACTTTTGGATGGCGATATTCCTGTTGCACCAAGTGCGATTCAACCTGCGGGTGAAGTGAGTTTATTACGTCCTAAGCGCCCATATGTAAAACCACGTGCGCTTTCAATTGAAGAAATTCAAGAAGTTGTTGCTCAGTATAAACATTCAGCAGAGCTGGCTAAAGCAGCAGGTTTTGATGGTGTTGAGTTACACGCTGCAAATGGTTATTTAATTGACCAGTTCCTTCAAAGTAATACCAACCAACGTGATGATGAATATGGTGGTCCGGTTGAAAACCGCGCTCGTTTATTATTAGAAGTGGTTGATGCCTTTATTGAAGTGTGGGGCGCTGGCCGAGTAGGTGTACATATTGCACCGCGTGGCGATTCACACGATATGGGTGATGAAAACCCGTTAGCAACATTCGGTTATGTGGTTGAACAATTGAGTCAACGTAATGTAGCTTTCATTTTCTCTCGTGAGTATGAAGCTGCCGATAGTATTGGTCCTAAACTTCGCGAAAAATTTAATGGTGTATGGATTGCCAATGAGAACCTAACACCAGAGTCAGCAAAACGTATTTTGCGTGAAGGTCAGGCAGATGCGGTATCTTTTGGTAAGGCTTATATTGCGAACCCAGATCTGTTACAACGTTTAGAGCAAGGTCTACCATTAAATGAGCTTCAACCAACAACTTTATATGCTAAAGGCGCTGAAGGTTATACGGACTATCCTGCTTTAGAAGCTTCATAAAATCGTTATTTTGTTTAAATTTATTATTTGCTGAACTTACTCTTTTGTGAGTTCAGTCAATGACTTTTCTTGTATATGGTAGAGTTTAGGTATCGAAACTCTGCCATTTTTTTTATCTATGTTATATTTTCCCCAGTTTTTAAATTTTGACTATTTGAGGCAAACCGCTTGGCGACCCCATTTTGGTACAACACAGCACTCCATTTATTAAAACCGTTTTATCGCTGGCGGATAAAAAGACGTGCAGAAAGTCTGGAATTATATCATCAGGAATGTCTGGAAAGATTTGGGCCGTTTGAAGATCCGAAGAATGTAAAAGCCATCTGGTTTCATGCTGTTTCAG
Source organism: Acinetobacter sp. 70_2 (assembly GCF_056736115.1). Classification (NCBI taxonomy): domain Bacteria; kingdom Pseudomonadati; phylum Pseudomonadota; class Gammaproteobacteria; order Moraxellales; family Moraxellaceae; genus Acinetobacter; species Acinetobacter sp. 70_2. The sequence continues at coordinate 303,851 of NZ_JBWZIP010000012.1, read as the reverse complement.
TCGGGGAAACCAATGCTGCACAGCCACTCATTGAGCACTATCTCAAACTTGGGCAGCCAGTTTTAGTGACCAATACTACAAAAACAGGTCAGGCTCGTGCCAAGTCACTTTTTTTAAAAGAACCCTATCTAGATTTATTCCAAGCGGTTTATTTGCCTGTAGACCAAAAACCGCTTTTAAAACAATTTTTCGAGTCATACCAACCGAGACTTTTAGCACTAGTTGAAACCGAGCTTTGGCCAAATTTAATCGATCAAGCCAAATTGCAGCATGTGCCTTGTTTGTTACTTAATGCTCGTTTATCTGAAAAGTCAGCAAAAGGTTATAGCAAAGTCTCAGGTTTAACTGCTGGTATGTTAAAGCAAATCGACTGGGTACTAGCACAAGATAGTGCAACCCGTCAGCGTTATGTCGAGCTTGGTTTAGACGAGCATAAAAGTCAGGTTGTTGGAAATATTAAGTTTGATATTCATGCGCCTGAGGTTTTTATTAAGCAAGCTGCCCAATTGCATCAGCAGTGGTATTTGGCAAATCGTCAGGTTGTGACGATTGCCAGCACACATGCACCCGAAGAACAACAAATTTTGGAGGCACTTGCACCTCATTTAAATTCAGATCGTGAGTTGGTATGTATAGTTGTACCGCGCCATCCTGAACGCTTCGATGAAGTATTTGAGGTTTGCCAAAATTTAAATTTAGTCACTCATCGAAGAAGCATGGGGCAGAGTATTCATGCCAGCACGCAGGTTTACTTGGCTGATAGCATGGGGGAGCTTTGGTTATGGTACGCCTTAAGTCAGGTGTGCTTTGTAGGCGGTTCTTTAAATGAGCCGGGTGGTGGACATAATATTTTAGAACCTATGGTTTTAAATGTACCTACAGTGGTTGGACCTCGTTATTTCAACTTTCAAACAATTGTTGATGAGTTCATTGATGAAAATGGCGTACTGATTGCTCAAGATGCACAGCAGGTCGTTGATATCTGGTTGGCTTGTCTGGCAGAACCTGAAGCCACTGAACAGTTAGTGGTACAGGCGCATAAAGTATTGCAGCGTAACCAAGGTTCCTTGCAAAAACATATTGGGGTGATTAACCGGTATTTGGCCGAAAAACCATGAATATTGTTTTACTAGAACCTGAAGATACTCAGTCAGAAATCTGGTCGATTCATTCAAAGCGCCAATTACAACATTTACGTGAACATCTTGATATTACGGTTGGCCAAAATCTGAAAGTTGGTATTCGTAATGGCGCACGTTATGTCACAGAAATTGTTTCGATTGATGAGCAAGAAGCGTGTATACGCCCTATTCGTGAAGAAGGAGTACCGGCAAAACTTCCAGTTCATTTAATTTTGGCTTTACCAAGACCTAAAGTTTTACGCCGTTTAATTATGGATAGTGTGACTTTAGGTGTTGAAAAGATAAGCCTAATTCATAGTTATCGCGTTGATAAAAGCTATTGGCAAACTCCATTTTTACAACAAATTGATCAATACGTTACGCTTGGACTTGAACAAGCAGGTGACACCATCGTTCCTGAAATTCAAATGTATAAACGTTTTAAACCTTTTGTTGAAGACGTTTTGCCAACCCTAATTTCAGAAACATCTCCTGCCTATGTGGCTCATCCTTATGCTGAGCAGAGTATGCCAAGTAACATTGACCATGCTTGCAGTATTATCGTGGGTCCCGAAGGTGGCTTTATTCCCTATGAAATTGATTTACTCACAAAAAACGGCTGCCAAGCTGTGAGCTTAGGCAACCGTATTTTAAGAACTGAAACGTCTATTTCTTATATTTTAGGTCGTTTATTTAGTTGAGTTATCCGCATTCAATGGCAAATGATTTGCAGTCATTTTTAACTCCTGAATTGGGTAAGGAATATTAATGCCATTTGCATTGAAGGCTTGTTTTACTTCGGCTTGAATAGTGCTTGTAGATGATGAAATATCTGTCTCAGTGGTGTTAATCCACCAGCGTACCGTAAGGTTAACCGAGAAGTCGGCTAGAGCTGTCACGTTAACTGAGAAAGCAGGCTGACTCAATACATTTCGGTCATTATTGAGAATATCTAAAATAATTTGCTTCGCTTTTTGCTCATCGTCGTCATAGCCAATTCCAACCACAAACTCGCAGCGTCGTTGTTGATAGGCTGTATTTACCGTTAAGGCACTTGTATAAACAGTTGCGTTTGGAATAACAATACGACGGCCATCTGGCGAGCGTAAGAAGGTTGCACGAATCTGAATATCTTCAACAGTTCCTTCAAGCGAATTCACAACAATTGAATCGCCAATACGGAATGGCTCGCTCAATAAAATTAAAATACCTGAAAGTAGGTTTTGGAAAATATCTTTAAACGCAAAACCAATTGCGACCGAACCAATACCTAAGGCACTCATGAGTTGGCCCGGTGTGAACCCTGGAATCATAATGACGAGAGCAATTAAGAAACCAAAGAATAAAATTGTTGTACTGCCGACACGGTTTAAAACAAGAACCAGATTTTGGCGAGTATAAGAACGATTTTCTAAAGTCTTACGCACAAAGAATTTAAATAATTTGGTCAGTAGCCAAAAAATAATAAAAACGGTAATCGCAATGCAAATATAAGGTACACGTTCCCAGAAACTATCTACAATTTTGTCGATAGTGGTATAGGCATCATGATATTTCTCGGTATGTGCTAAAACCGTTTGAGTGGTTTTAGTACCCGCTTCTTGCAATAGTTCGCCTGTATTTTTTGCAACATCCGTTAAGGATTTTTGTTCATCAGCCACGACAAGTCTCGATTGAATAAATTCATGAAAGCTATTTTTCAGCTTCCATCATAGTAGGAGATAAAATGTGCGCCTACTATAATGAGTTCAACTAAATAATAAAGTGTTTTTTAATTAAAAGTATTGCGTTCCTTTTTGTAAGATTTGTGTTGGTGTTTCTAGGGTATCGGTCCCAGAGAAATAATAAAAAAAGCCTGCTGTGGAAATGAGACTAATTAAAATAGCTAACAAAATAAGCCAAGCCATCAGTTTTTCTATAAATGTTGAAGGTCGAGCTGGACCATATTGATTAGTGCCTGCTGTACCAGAGGCAAGCAGTAGATAGATCATGAAAAAGAACTGTACGACTGGAATAAATAACAGCAGCCCCATCCAGCCACTTTTATTTAAATCGTGTAAACGTCTAACAACGAGAACAATATTTAAATAAATCAAAAATAGCCAAAAAGCCCAGACCACTAAAGCACTTACGCCAGAAAGAGAACTGTAAAACTCAAAATTAAATAGATTACTTGAAAGCTGAAAACTTCCAAGAAATGAAGCCAAAATGAAATAACCTATAAGGGTGACTAAATAAATTAGGCCATAACCACCCAAATAACTCATGCGGTTAAAGCGACCATGAATTGAAAACGGGCTGTCTTTAAATGGAAGTTGTGGTGGACGTGAAGAGGGTGTTTCGGCAAACATATTATTTTATTCCTGTGCTGCGTCTAAAAGCTAAAATAATCTTTGTTGATGGTCAAAACCATCAAATCTTCAAAAAATTATAAAAGTAAAAGCTATAGACAAATGTTTTAAATCAACTTAATTTTATAAAAATGTTCACAATTTCGTATGTTTGAGTAAGTGGTCAATATATGACCAAAGTCGGATTGTTTTGACTTTGAGAGAGTCATCATACTGAAAAGGCATACAAATAAGATCCAGTAAAATAATAGCCACAGTCTCGAGATGGGATGCACAAGATCAAGGAAGTTGCGTATGAATGAGATCTATCCAGTACCAGAGGAATTTAAAAAAACTGCTCGTACTGTTGAAGCAGACTACTTTAAACGTTATCAACACTCTATCGAGAACCCAGATGAATTCTGGGCAGAGCAAGCTAAAATTGTCGATTGGATAAAGCCATTTACCCAAGTTAAAAATACCAGTTTTGATAAAGACAATTTCAAGATTGAATGGTTTGCCGATGGTGAGTTGAACGTGTCAGCAAACTGTTTGGACAGGCATCTTAAAGAACATCCTCATAAACCTGCAATTATTTGGGAAGGAGACCATCCTTCTCGTCATAAAATCGTTTCTTATAAAGAATTACACGATGAAGTCTGCCGCTTTGCCAACGTTTTAAAGAAATATGGCATTGGTAAAGGTGACCGCGTTGTACTGTATATGCCAATGGTGACAGAAGCTGCAATTGCCATGTTAGCTTGTGCCCGAATTGGTGCTGTTCACTGCGTAGTCTTTGGTGGGTTCTCACCAGACTCATTGGCAAGTCGTATTGAAGACAGCCAAGCTAAACTGGTAATTACCGCAGACTCAAGCCTACGTGCCGGTAAGCTGTTACCACTTAAAGAAAATGTGGATTTGGCTTTAGCATTGCCGGGTACCGAGTGTGTTGAAAACGTAATTGTGGTTTACCGTAATGCAAACCCAATCGAAATGAAGTCAGGCCGTGATTTGTGGTATCACCTTATTATTATGGAGGTGGATGCTGACTGTCCTCCAGAACCAATGAAGGCAGAAGACCCTTTATTTATTCTCTATACCTCGGGCTCAACAGGTAAACCGAAAGGGGTGTTGCATACTACAGGCGGTTATCTGGTTTATGTAACCAGTACTTTTAAAGAAGTCTTCGATTTAAAACAAGACGATGTGTATTGGTGTACAGCCGATATTGGTTGGATTACAGGGCATAGTTATCTGATTTATGGGCCGTTGGCAAATGGTACGACTACCTTAATGTTCGAAGGTGTACCTCAATATCCAACATGGGCACGTCTTGGTCATGTGGTCGATAAACATAAAGTTTCTATTTTATATACAGCACCAACTGCGATTCGCGCCATGATGCGAGAGGGTGATTCATTTGTACGCGAAAGTAACCGTAGTAGCTTGCGTTTACTCGGTTCGGTCGGTGAACCTATTAACCCTGAGGCTTGGAACTGGTACTACAACGTTGTTGGTGAAGGCCGCTGTCCGATTGTTGATACATGGTGGCAAACCGAAACAGGCGGTATTTTGATTGCCCCATTACCGGGTGCAACAGCATTAAAACCGGGTTCGGCAACGCGTCCGTTATTTGGTATTCAACCAGCCATTGTAGATGGTGAAGGTAATGAGCTAGAGGGCGCGGCTGAAGGTAACCTTGTAATTAAAGATTCATGGCCGGGTCAGATGCGTACCATTTGGGGTGACCCTGATCGCTTTATCGAGGCGTATTTCTCAACCTTTAAAAATACTTATTTTACAGGTGATGGTGCTCGCCGTGATGAAGATGGTTATTACTGGATTACAGGTCGTGTTGACGATGTCTTAAACGTTTCAGGTCACCGTTTAGGTACGGCTGAAATTGAAAGTGCTCTTGTTTCGCATGAGTCAGTAGCAGAAGCAGCCGTAGTGGGTATGCCACATGATATTAAAGGTCAGGGTATTTGTACTTTCGTGACCTTACAAGCGGGTGTTCCAGAGTCGGAAGAACTGCGTAAAGAGTTAATTAACTGGGTACGTAAAGTACTCGGGCCAGTAGCTTCGCCAGATGCCCTGCACTGGGCGCCAGCATTACCAAAAACCCGTTCGGGTAAAATCATGCGCCGTATTTTAAGAAAAATTGCGGCAAATGAGCTGGATAGTTTAGGTGATACTTCTACCTTGGCTGAACCTGCTGTGGTAGATCAGTTAATCGCCACGGTTTATCCCGATAAGCAAAACTAATTTTAAAAAAGCCCCATTTGGGGCTTTTTTATTAAGCTTTATTAATAGCTTTCTAAAAAGTCAGCAGTATTTTGTACATTTGCGAAAGTACTCAGCGCAGTTAAAAAAGCTGTTTGTACGTCTTCAGCTTTTACAGTTTTTCCAGCATAACTTAAATCACGAGTTGCCGTTGCATCCGCAATCAAGATTGGTTGATAGCCCAGTTCTTTGGCTGCACGTGTGCCTGAATCAATACACATGTGCGTCATCATGCCTGTAATCACGAGTTGCTCAATTTGATGCGCTTTTAAAAGTTCTTCTAAATTGGTCTCTAAAAAACTATTTGGATAATGCTTTGTCACGATTAATGAATCACTACCGACACTAAGTTCAGGATGAAGTAAAACCCCATCTGTATTTTCTTGGAAGAAGCTGGCTTGTGGTGGGTTAATATGTTGTACATAAATGATTGGTAAATTTTTCTCGTTAAAATATTGTTCAAGCTGCTTTATTTTATCGAGCGCTTGATCTGGCCCAACCAATTCCATTTTGCCATTTTTAAAATAATCATTTTGAACATCGATAACTAACAGTGCTTGTTTCATGAGAACACTCTTGTTGATATAAGATAAAACAAGGTTATTCTCTGTCAGTAAAATCGGCTATAGTCCTATGAAAGCATTAACGCTAGTTTTCTTTCGCCATGAAAAATGAATATTGAATTAGACCCGATTGATCTAAAAATTATTGCATTACTCAAACAAGATTCCCGCTTAACCAATAAAGAAATCGGGCAGCGTGTTCACCGGACGGGGCAGGCTGTGGGTGCTCGAATTGCTCAATTAATGGATGCAGGGGTTATCAAAAATTACACCATTGCCGTTCACTATTCGTATAAACAATTTATTCATTTGCATCTAAATGAACAACGTGCTTTTGAAGAAATTGAAAATTTAGTGAAGCAATACGAACAAATCGATGAATGCTTTAAAGTCATGGGCAACGCGTGCTATATGATTGTCAGTCATTTTGAACCTGCAGCATTAAATGAATTTATTGAGGTTCTGTCAAAATGGTGCCGATATTCGGTTGAAACAGTTGTTCGAGAAGTTGAGAAACCTTAAAAAATAAAAGCTCCAAGCCGAGTCTTAGAGCCAATAAAACTTTATTTTAATTTGTTGTTTTTATTATCTTGCGCTGTTTTAACTGGAGTTTTTTAGGCTGATTTCGCTTGGATTTCTACCTCCTTTTCCTGTTGAAGTTCTAACTGACGAACGAGCGGCAGTACTTTTTCTCCAAAATATTCCACCTCTTCAATAAAGTGTAAAAATCCGGAAAGTACCAAATCGACACCTACATTTTTAAGCGCCACAATACGCTCTGCAATTTGCTGAGGTGTACCAATTAAATTGGTTTTAAAGCCATCGTTGTATTGCACTAAATCTTCAAAAGTTGATTTTGCCCAGTTACCTTCTTGTTCTGGTGAGGCTGCACCTGCTTCACGTGTTGCATCGCCAAAGGCATTTACAGCTTCAGTGTTGGCTTTATCAATAATTTCTTGCAGTACCACTTTTGCTTCTTCTTCGGTATCTCTGGCAATAATGAAAGCGTTCACACCAATTTTAACCTGATGGTTATTGGCTTTTGCTTTGGTACGAATGTCTTCAACTTGTTTTTGAATTTCTTCGACGGTATTGCCGTTAGTGAAATACCAGTCAGAAACACGAGAAGCCATATCACGTGCAGCACGTGAGCTACCACCTTGGAAAATTTCAATATAAGGCTTTTGCAAAGGTTTCGGTTTAAGCGTGTAGTTTTGGAACTGGTAGTATTTACCATCGAAACTATAGTTGTCGGTGGTCCAGATCCCTTTTAGCGTGCGAATAAATTCTTCGGAGCGGACATAACGTTCATCATGCTCAGGCCACTCTTCACCAATCGCATCAAACTCGCCTCTGAACCAGCCACTCACCACGTTAATTGCAATACGGCCTTGAGTTAAATAGTCGATTGTCGCGAGTTGTTTAGCTGCAAGTGCCGGTTTCCAAGGGCCGGGCAGAATTGCCGCAATCACTTTAAGTTTCTCAGTTTTTGCAAGTAATGCATGACTGAAACTCACAGATTCATGCTGGTTTTCTGCCCCATAGCCCGCCGTAAAACGAATTTGAGTGAGCGCATATTCAAAACCATTGTTTTCGGCTGCCTGTGCAAGTCGAACATTGTAGTCATAACTCCAGTCTGTACGCTGTTCGATGTTACTTACTACAAGGCCACCGCTTACATTTGGTACCCAATAAGCAAATTTAATCGGTTGTTGTAATTGCGTCATGGTGCGCTCTCCCCATTCGTTATTTTTATTTAGCCATGTTGAGCTTAGGCAACATGTGTTAATGATTTGCCAGACTTGTGGTGCAAACGAGATTCTGCCGCATCAAGGTCTGGTACAGCCGCTGAAGGTAATACTTCTTCTTGCTCAATTTGCTTGTTAATACCAAGCTCTTGATTCGCTTGCTGGGTCTTAGATTTGATCACCTCGGCACGTTTACCTTTTGCTGGCGCCCATTCTAAAATTGGTAATGCACGCGCTACTGCTAGGGTAATACGGTCAGCTAATTGCTCACTTTTCACTGTATATTCAGGGGTAAAGTCACGATCTGTCGCGTATACGCCAATTGGTAAAGTTTGCGCTTGGAAGAAGCTAAACAATGGGCGGAGTTGGTGTTCGAGTACGAGTGCATGACGATCACTACCGCCTGATGCAGCTAAAAGTACAGGCACATCGACCAATGCCGTTTGTTCAACAAAGTCGAAAAAGTGTTTGAAAAGACCTGTGAAAGAAGCACGGTAAACAGGAGTACCCACAATGAGAGCATCTGCTGCTTCAACTGCTGCAAGGTCATCTTGTACACGCTGTGGAAGTTGGTTGCGATAAAATGCACCGCCTAATAATGGTCCAATTTCACTTAATTTAATAAAGTGAACTTTAATATCAATTGCTTCAGATAACTCATCAAGAATGGCCTGAACCAGACTTTCGGTTTTAGATGGGGTATTTAATCCACCAGAAACGGCAACAATATTTAAAGGTTTTGATGATGCGATACCAGTCATGATTTGGTTCCTAAGCCTAAAAAACAACATTGGACTTATTAATCAACAATGACGGCAAACTGTAAAATAACGAAATTGGTCAACCTTATCAGTTTTAAATATAAAACCTAAATAGTTGATTTTTATACTTTGTAATTTGTTTAAGTTGCTGTTTTTATTTCATATAATTATAGGTGATATATTTTTTATAATAAAAAGTAAGCTTATATAAAAAACAGATTAATTTTGATTAAAAGGTAAAAACATCTAAAAATTGAGGCTAAGTTCAGCATTTATCAACATTTTGCATAAAAATGGATAAGATGAGCATATCTTTCATCTAAATAGTAGGGTTACAATAGGCCATACTTATGCTCAAGATTACTTTAATCGCTTATGAATATTTTAATCGTTGATGATCATCCTTTGTTTCGTCATGCTTTAATTCAAGCAGTACGTTATAGCCTGCCACAGGCACAAATTCATGAAACAGCTTCGGTTGATGAGTTTTATGAGCGTTTGGAAAATGGGGCAGAACCTGATCTGGTATTACTCGATTTAAATTTACCGGGTGCTTCAGGCTTTTCGGCTCTGGTCTATGTAAGAGCACAATATCCAGCTATTCCTATTATTGTGGTTTCTGCACACGAAGAAGCTTCAATTATTCAACGTGCGATTGCACATGGTGCAATGGGTTATATTCCTAAATCGGCTCATCCAAGTCATATTGGCGAAGCGATTCGTCAAGTTCTAGATGGCGAAATCTGGTTACCACCAAACCTACCATCAAATATTAATCTTGACCCGCGAGCGGCAGATGAAACTGCTTTGGCTGAACGTATTCAGTCTTTAACGCCTCAGCAATTCCGTGTTTTGATGATGGTTGCAGAAGGTTTGTTAAATAAACAAATCGCTTATGAGCTTGATGTTTCAGAAGCCACCATTAAAGCGCATGTAACGGCCATTTTTAGAAAATTAGGTGTGCAAAATCGTACTCAGGCTGTATTGGCAATTAGTGCATTAAATATTGAAGATAAGAAAATCTAAAAATAAAAAAAGACCTCAATTGAGGTCTTTTTTATATGTTCCACTTAGGCAAGGCAATCTTGCTTTGGTGTTAGGCTGTCGCAGTACAGTGGGTTAAGCGCACATTGCAAATCATCAATTTGTTCTTGAGTCACATAGCCTTTGCTTTTTAAATATTCAGCCACACGGTCATCACGCAAGCTTAAGAAAGCTGCATCATAAACACCTAAATCAACGAACAGAGCAGCAGTTTCCAGACTATTGAATCGATCAAGGAAAATGTCATTGCCATACATTAAGAAGATATGGTCAAGTTTTGCTTTTTCATCTACATGCAAACGTTCAGCAAGTTGATGCGGAGGTGTCTTAATAAAGAGCAAGTCAGAAAGCTCATCAAACTGAGTCATATCTAACTGATTTTCTCCAAGTTTGACATGACCTAGCCAAGCTTTGAAAACTAAAACAGCGCCACCACGGAGTAGCATGCTCCAGATTTGATGGCGTGTGTCGTGATCAAGATTTTCACTTTCAGCAGTAAGAACTTTTAAGAAGTTCTCTTCTTGTTGCGCTAACTTGTCGAATAAGCCCAAGCCTTGTGGATGATAAGCAGCAGGTGCAAATACATCAAAATTTAGATCGTGAAATACATTAAGCGCGAGTGGGACTGCACACTGATAAATTGTATTGAGTGCTTTGATATGCGATTCGCTAAGCTTGCTATGTGGGAAAATACTCTGCCAATCTAATTCTGGAAGTAAGGCATTGGCACTGTATTGACGATAAAATTGTTGAGATGAAAGTTGCCCTTGCGGGTTGTTATCAGAAATATTCATGGCAGTGGTCCTTTGCGTTAATTCATGAGCAGGGGTGCGATCAGGCAAAATAAATTTTCAGACAAATAAAATGCGTTTTGAATATTTATGTGTCATGCAGAAAGCAAGTAGAATACGACTAAAGTCGTATATGGTGGTTTTTAGTAAATAAATAATTATAAAAACAATAGTTTATTAAATTGTAACTAGGTGTACACGTGTTCACTTACAAAAAAGGTGGGCTTTGCCATAGAAAAAGAGTCTTTGGAAATTTTGGTCAATAATTTATTGGGTAAAAGTAGACTTTTTGAGCAGTTCTGCCTATTGGCTTAAATTTAGCCAAACGTTTTTGCCAAGAATCGCTCCCAAACCTATAAAAGGTTGAGGAGCGAAACAAGATTAGTCTGTTGTGCTGGCAATTTTAAGCCCAGATAACCAAGCTCTTAATGAGGCAGGTTTAAGTGGTTTTTTAAGTAAAACAATATTCAGCTCTTTGAGTTGCTGCGGTAATTCTGGGTGAGAGTCTGCTGTAATTAAAGCAACTGGAACATCTTCTTGACGATTTTGATTAATAAAATCAACGCCTAGCTGGTTGTTATTCAAGTGTTGGTCAATGAGCCAAACCTGAATATTTTCTTTTTGAATAATTTCTAAAGCCTGCTCAGGTTCGGTAGCTTTGAACACCTGATAACCCCATCGACCTAATAAACTACTCATACCTTCTAAAATAGTTTCATCATTGTCTAAGCATAAAATACGGTAAGCCTTAGTTTTTAAAGGCACTGCTTGTACAGTCGGAGTTGCAACTTTTGGTGGCTCGACAATAGGCACCTCAATCATAAAGCATGAGCCTTTGCCCAACTCTGAGTAAACATGAACTGGGTAATTGAGCAAACCCGTCATACGTTGGACGATGGCAAGCCCTAACCCTAAACCTTGTTCACCCCAAGGTGACAAATGTCCACAACGTTCAAATTCTTGGAAAAGCTTAATTCGTTGTTCTTCAGCAATACCTGGTCCGGTATCCCAAACGCCAATTCGAATATGATTCGGCTGTTGTGTAGAACGAAGTACACCTACGACTACTCGGCCCTTGGCGGTATAGCGTAAGGCATTGCTGACAAAGTTTTGAATAATACGACGAATCCACTGTGGGTCGGTATCAATCCAGAACGATACATCATGAACTTTCAGTGAAATGTTTCGCTGTGCAGCGATCGATTTAAACTGCAACTCAAGGTCACTGAGTAAATCATGCAAAGGATAAGGCTGTCTTTTTGGCTGGATACTGCCACCTTCTAAACGAGCAATATCGAGCAGGGCAGACAGCATACTTTCGGCACCATAGAGTGCGCGGTCAAGTTGTTGTAAGGTTTGGCGGTCTTCTTCTGTCGAAATACTTTGCTCAAGAACAGTACTAAACAGACGAGCCGCATGCATAGGTTGCAATAAGTCGTGGCTTGCCGCAGCAATAAATCGACTCTTGGACATATTGGCCATATCGGCTTGCTCACGTGCAAGTTGTTGCTCAGATAAAGCATCAGCAAGCTGTTGAGTTCGATCTTTTACACGAGCTTCAAGTACGGCTTCGTTCGCACGGAAAGCGGTAATATCGGCAAATGTGGTGACAAAGCCACCGCCTGAAATCGGATTACCTCGCATTTGAATTACGCGGCCATCTTTACGGATACGTTCAAACTCATGCGCGCTGCCGACTTTCATCCAGTGAAGACGTTTGCGTACATGTTCTTCGACTGAACCGGGACCACATTCGCCACGTTCAGCGTTATAACGAATCAGGTCGGCAATAGGACAGCCCACATAAACAAGGTCTTTTGGATAACCAAATAGTTTTAAATATTGGTTGTTCCACGCGACCAGACACATATTTTTATCAACCACACTTACCCCTTGGGTCATGTGGTCAATCATGGTCATGAGCAGATTTTGATTAAAACGTTGCCACTGCGAGGCTTGGTCTAAAATATTAGCGACTTGACCCAAAGCGAGACCGTTATTAATCATTGCTGTAGTCAGCAATGTACGTGCAGAAGCGGCACCGATAATACCTGCTAGATATTGCTCGGTAAAACGCCACCACATGCCGTTGGCAATACTATTTGGATTAAGGGTGAGGTGGTTTTGCTCACAAAAGTTTTCGAACGCTTGTGTAGTGGGTTGCTCACCCGTAATTCTTTTAGCTAAGGCAAATAAATCACCCACTTTTAAGCGAGCTGCATCATGGGGGAGGTAGGTTAAATCGGTAGATGTATGCGGTGAAGGTAGAGGCTTGGTTTCATAATAAAAAAAGCTTTCTGCCTGAATTTGTTCGGCCACACTTGGACGGTAAAGCTTAGAAATCCAGATATATAAAAGAATATTTAAACCGAGTGACCAAATGACACCATGAGTTAAAGGTGCAAATGACTCAAAACCAAATAGAGACTCTGGACGTAAGGCGTTAATGCCAAAAGGACCAAAAAGCAAAATACTTTGAGCAGCATCCTGATAGGCTTCAGGCAAGCTACGTAAAATCGTTGGAAATAGTAAAGTATAACTCCACATTAAAAATCCAATGATGAGTCCTGCATAAACACCTTGGCGGCTTCCACCTCGCCAATACAACCCCCCAATCAGTGCAGGTGCAAATTGAGCTACCGCACTAAACGCTAATAATCCAAATACCGAAAGTTGGTTAATATCATTAAAAAAATGGAAGAATAAAAAGCCGAGTAGCATCACTGCAACAATACTGATACGACGGCTAAACTTCAGAACTTTAGGTAAATGTTTGTCGTGACGTGACAGCAACTTAAAACGCCATAGGGCTGGCATAATCAGGTCGTTACTGAGCATAATAGATAATGCTACTGATGACACCAGTAACATACCTGTTGATGCAGAGAACCCGCCCAAAAAAGCCAATAAAGCGAGCCACTCTTGGTTATAACTTAAAGGCAAGGACAGTACAGCCACATCGGGCACAGTCAGGAACTTTGGTGCGGCATGCAAAGCCCAACTTGCGATTGGAATAATCGCAAGAATAGTTAAAATGAGATAAACCGCGAACCACTTACGGGCACCACGAATATGTTTTTCATCGCGTAGTTCAACCACTGCCACGTGGAACTGACGTGGTAAACAAATAATGGCTAAGCCTGCCAGTAAGGTTTGAATCCAGAAAGTTTCGGGTACACCAAAGAGTTGTACTTCTTGAAAAGTCTGATTTACATCAGAGGTCATTTGGCTGAGGTTAGCTGGCGATTCAAAAATAAAAAATAAAGCCACACAAAGTAGAGCAAATAACTTCACGAACGACTCAAATGCAACGGCTAGCATGAGTCCGCCGTGTTGTTCCGTGTTTGCAATTTGCCGTGTACCAAAAATCATGGCCAAAATTGCGAGTACACTGGTGAGCAATAACACGCTGTTAGTCGTCGTATGAATATGCGAGCTTTGCTCCATAATGACAGAGGTACTTAAAGCAATCGCACGGAGCTGTAAGGCGAGATAGGGAATAATCGCAATAACGGCAAGAATAGTCACTAATGAGGCGAGTACACCACTTTTACCATAGCGTGCTGCGACAAAGTCAGCGATCGAGGAAATCGCATGATGCTGGCGAACTCGACCTAAACGCCGCCAGATATCATAACCAAACCAGACAAATAAAAGTGGACCTAAATAAATAGGTAAAAAGATAACGCCTTCACGTACGGCAGCGCCGGTTGCACCATAAAATGTCCATGAAGAACAGTAGACACCTAAAGTTAAACTAAATAAAAACATGCGGCCACGTGTGCCGAGACGACTGGCATGCTTCTCACCAAAAAAAGCACAGACAAATAAAAGCGCAATATAAAGAGTGAGAACCCCAATAATCAGCCAGCTGTTCATATGACCTACATAAGTGAAACCTTGTGTCTATCATAACCTATGCCGAAACAAAGCTATAAATTGATTAAATTTTAACGACCAAAGTCTAAGTTACGACTAAGCTGGAATCTTGCTAACTTTAATTATGAAAAAATACATTAAAAAAAAGTGACCAAGGTTGGGCACTAGGTAAGGAGTTTGGTTATGGATCAGAGCCAAGTAGAACAGATTCTACGCAATCCAAAGTTTCAAAAAATGGTCAAGAAAAAAAGTGCATTAAGCTGGACGCTCACCATCATCATGCTAGTGCTGTATGTGGGCTTTATGCTACTTGTGGGCTACAACAAAGAATTTTTGATGAGTTCCTTTAGTGGTGGTGTAACGACATGGGGTATCCCGCTTGGTTTAGGAATTATTGTTTTATCTTTCCTACTCTGTGGTGTCTATTCCTATATCGCAAATAATACCCTTGACCAGTTGAGTGAAGAAGCGTTGAAGGAAGTTGAAGCCATCACGCACGAGAAAGGATTACACTAATATGAAATGGAACTCATTAAAAGCGAAAGCCCTATTGGGTGCAGCATCGCTATATTCAACAGTTGCTATGGCAAGCCCAGATTTAGGTGAAGCAGAGCAACAAGCAACCAACTGGCATGCCATTATCATGTTTGTCATCTTTGTTGGTTTCACACTGTTCATTACTAAATGGGCTGCAAAGCAAACCCAATCTGCACAAGATTTCTATACTGCGGGTGGTGGAATCAGTGGTTTCCAAAATGGTTTGGCAATTGCAGGTGACTATATGTCAGCGGCGTCATTCCTTGGTATTTCCGCAATGGTATTTAGCTCAGGTTTTGATGGCTTGCTCTATTCACTCGGATTCATGGTAGGTTGGCCAATCGTTTTATTCTTGGTAGCAGAGCGTTTACGTAACCTCGGTAAATATAACCTTTCCGATGTCGTGTCATTCCGCCTTGAAGAAAAACCAGTTCGTACTCTAGCTGCTTTTAGCTCGCTTGTTGTTGTCGCGTTTTACTTGATTGCGCAAATGGTGGGTGCAGGTCAGCTCATCAAATTGCTATTTGGTTTGAACTACAACATTGCGGTTGTCATCGTTGGTCTATTAATGATGGCCTATGTAATTTTTGGTGGCATGTTGGCAACCACATGGGTACAAATCATTAAAGCGGTCATGTTACTGAGCGGTGCGACCTTCATGGCATTCATGGTGATGAAAGCGGTTGGATTTAGCTTCAGCAATATGTTTACCCAATCAATTGAAGTGTTTAGTAAAGTTCATAACGTAAGCTTTGAAGATGCTTCAAAAATTATGGGTCCGGGTAAACTTGCTGCAAACCCAATTGATGCTTTATCACTTGGTTTAGCACTGATGTTTGGTACAGCGGGTCTTCCACATATTCTTATGCGTTTCTTCACTGTAAAAGACGCAAAAGAAGCACGTAAGTCGGTTGTGGTAGCAACAGGTTTCATTGGTTACTTTTACCTTTTAACTTTCATTATTGGTTTTGGTGCGATCTTGTTCGTATCAAACAACCCGCAATTCCTTGATGTTGCAAAAATGGCAGTGTCAGGAAAGCTTGAGCTGGTTGGTGGTAACAACATGGCGGCTGTGCATTTAAGTGATGCTTTAGGCGGTGACTTGTTCATGGGCTTCATTTCAGCAGTAGCGTTCGCAACGATTCTTGCTGTTGTTGCTGGTTTAACACTTTCAGGTGCGTCTGCAATTTCGCACGACTTATACGCTAACGTATTTAAGAAAGGTCAAACGACTCCAGCTTCTGAACTTCGTATGTCAAAAATCGCGACACTTGGTTTAGCAGTTTTTGCCATGATTTTGGGTATTTTGTTTGAAAAGCAAAACGTAGCATTCATGGTAGGTTTGGCATTCTCTGTAGCATGTTGTGCAAACTTCCCAGTACTTGTTCTTTCAATGTTCTGGAAAGGTTTGACTACACGTGGTGCAGTAATTGGTGGTGTGGTTGGCTTGGTAACAGCAGTTGTACTAATCATCTTGTCTAAAGCAGTGTGGGTTGATACTTTAAAAATCTCTGATACACCAATCAATCCATTTAACGGTCCTGCATTATTTGCGATGCCATTGTCGTTCCTTTGCTGCTGGTTCTTCTCAGTGACTGACAACTCAGCACGTGCGAAAAAAGAACGCGCTTCTTTCGATGCACAATATGTACGTTCAATGACAGGTATTGGTGCTTCTGGCGCATCAGATCACTAATCAAAATATATTGAACATCTCATAAAAAGCCCTACGGGGCTTTTTTTGTTTTTGTCATATGGCTTACTCAAAAGAAGCTCCTTAATAAAGAACAACTTGTTTATCCTATTTTTTGTACAGTATGATTTTCTATAATTCAAAACATAAAGAAAAATGGAAAATAATTAAATGCGATCTATCATCGAGTTTTGGGCAGGCTTTCGATTGTTGCCTTCGGCATGGTTGCTGTTTGTGCAGTTCATTTTACTTATTCTGTCCATGCTGACTTTTGATAATGAGGCGTATAGAACCTTCACTTGGGCATTAGGAGTTCTCGCTTTACTCATTATTGCTAAGGTTATTCGTCAGACCCCCATGTTCACTTTTCTGGGCCTCACGTTTGTAAGTGGAGCAATTGTATCTTCCGTCTTTATTTTATTAGGCTACAGCAATTTAACAATCCAGATTTTTGCCCATAGTTGTGAAGCGTTAGCTTACTTTTCGGCAGCTTATGGTTTATTCCGTTATATGTTTGCCGACCGATATCTAACACGGGACGAACTGTTTGCAGCAGCGGCTGTTTTTACACTAATCGCTTGGGGCTTTGCATTTTTATACAACATTTGTCAGCTATTAATTCCCAATAGCTTTCAAAATCCAAACCATGTCCATCACATACAAACTTGGCTAGATTTACTGTTTTTAAGCTTTAGTTTGCAGTCAGCAACAGGGCTGTCTGACCTCATGCCTCTTAGCCCACCAGCACGTGTTCTAGCGATGTTACAAATGTTTTGTGGCGTTATGTACTTGGCATTAATTGTTACGCGTTTGATCGCTTTACAGTACATCTCACACGCACCTAAAAAGAATTCTGATAAATAAAGAAGGAGGTGTTGAGTTTATTTACACCTTTGTAACTGCAATATTATTTAAGTTTACTTAAAGTATTATCGGCTTTCTCTATTGAAAGATATAACTTTGTTCATTCCTGAATGTCTTTATTGGCTTTATGCCTGTCATTTTCATTAAAATAATATGGAGGATTTATGCCTTCCAAACAAACGAGTTGGTTCGCAAATGTTAATCCCAATGTTTTTTTGGGTACGGTCATTATTATTGCTTTATTCCTAGCAGTTGTTGTGATCGCTCCGAGTTCTTTTGAACTTCTCACGCAGCAGTTAAAACAGTGGATCACTGATTCATTTAGCTGGTTTTATGTTTTATCGGTTGCTTTCTTTCTTATCCTACTGATTTATATTGCCTGTTCTTCGATAGGTCGGATTAAACTAGGCCCTGACCATAGCCAGCCCGAATACAGTAACGGTTCATGGTTTGCCATGCTGTTTACTGCCGGTATGGGTATTGGTTTAATGTTCTTCGGTGTTGCTGAACCTGTCATGCACTATGTCAACCCACCAAGTGGTGAGCCACAGACAATTGAGGCAGCACAACAAGCTCTACGTGTGACCTTTTTCCACTGGGGCTTACATGCATGGGCAATTTATGCTGTGGTTGGTTTAGCATTAGCTTATTTTGCTTATCGTCATAATTTGCCTCTAAAGACCCGTTCAGCTCTTTATCCACTCATTGGTAAAAAGATTTATGGGCCTTGGGGCGACAGCATCGATATATTTGCGACCATTGGTACGGTATTTGGTGTAGCGACTTCTCTCGGATTTGGTGTCACCCAGATTAACTCTGGTTTACATTATTTATTTGGTGTCGAGCAAAGTACCAATATTCAAGTTTTACTCATTATTTTTGTGAGTATTTTAGCCTCATTATCTGTGTTCTTAGGCCTAGATAAAGGGGTCAAACGCTTATCAGAACTAAACCTGGTTTTAGCTTTAATATTATTAGTATTTATCTTCATTGCTGGCCCTAGTATTTATTTACTTCAAACCACTATCCAAAACACAGGGCAATATATCTCTAACCTTTTTACCATGACATTCAATTTATATGCTTATCAGCCAAATGGATGGATTGGGGGGTGGACCATTTTATATTGGGCTTGGTGGATTTCATGGTCACCATTTGTGGGCATGTTTATCGCGAGGGTTTCACGTGGTCGTACCATTCGAGAGTTTATTGTAGGCGTTCTTCTTATTCCAACAGGCTTTACCATTATCTGGATGGGCTTTTTAGGAAATGCTGCGTTATTTAGCATTATTCATGAACATCAAACCACTCTCATTCAGGCTGTTCAGCAAGACTCATCAGTTGCACTGTTTGAATTCTTAGGGCACCTGCCATGGTCAGGTGTCATGAATATTCTGGCTACTATTTTAGTGGTTTTATTCTTCGTGACCTCTGCTGACTCAGGGGCACTCGTTACTGACTACTTAACTGCAAAAACTGAAAATTCACCTACTTGGCAACGCCTGTTCTGGACAGTGCTTATGGCGGTGCTGGCTATTATTTTACTCTTGGTGGGTGGCCTTGCCGCGCTTCAGTCTTCAATCATTATGAGTGCATTGCCATTTACTGTAGTCATGTTGCTGATGAGCTGGGGACTTATAAAAGCTTTACATCTCGATGTCACGAAAATGCAAGCAATTCAGGAAGCTCGCATTACTCCACGTGCTATTCATAACCCTAGAAGTTGGCAACAACGTCTTGGCTTAATTATGCACTATCCTCATAGCGAAGAAGAGGTTAAGCAGTATATTGAAAAGCAGGTTTCACGTGCTTTTGAAAATATTCAGCATGAGTTTAAACGCCGTCATCTTGAGGTTTCAATTAGTGAAGTTGAGGATGGAATGCAACTTCGAGTCGATCATCACCATGAAATTAATTTTATTTATAAAGTTGTTTCACGTGAAACAGTGCCACCAAGTTTTTTAATTGGGCGTACTGAAGCCGAAGATGGTCAATATTTCCAAGCTGAGGTGTTTTTAAGAGAGGGTGGACAAAACTATGATGTAATGGACTGGACGCAGGAAGATTTGATCCAAGATATTATTGATCAGTACGAACGTCACTTACATTTCTTAAATATCGTACGTAGTTAAAAGCCATAAAAAAAGGACTCAATTGAGTCCTTTTTTAAATTCAATTTCTAAATTAAATTAGAAACGGAATTTAGCATTTAAGCCGATAGTTTGTGTATCACGTGGGTTGCCATCTTTCGCATTTGCTTTAACGAAGTCAGCACCAACTGCTAAAGCAGGAGTGATGAAGTATTGAGTGTGACCACCCCAAACATGATCGTAACCAGAATTAAATGCAGATACATCAGCAAAAGATGCACCAACGCTTAACTTAGGAGTTACGAATAAATCAGTTTTCATACCGTAAGCATTATCTTCAGCAAATAAAGCAAATGCTTCAAAACCAATCGCCATGTTAGTACCATCAATGTTTCCAACATATTTAGTACGAGCAGTTACAGCATCTTGTTTTTCATCAATAGCAACTGATTCACCAACTGCTTTAGCGATTCCGTATTTATTAACACCGAATGCATCTAAAGAAATTTGATCAGCAACACTTGTATAACCAACAGCAACTAAGAAGTTAGGTAACAACATTGCACCAGCTTCTAATGCATAACGGTCACCGTTGTCATCACTTACGCCATCTTTAAAATCATTGATAGTGTGGTTGTAAGATGCGCTAGCATAAACTGGTACGTAAGGAGTTGGAACGTATGCTTCACCTTTAACACCATAAGTGTGAGATTCAACGTTTACAGTGTCTTTCTCATCATATTTGATATAGTTATAAGCAACAGAAACGTTAGATGCTTGGTTTAAGAAAGCTGCTTCAGCTAAAGGACCTTTAGACGCATCAACATTTTTGAAGTAATAAGTACCTTGAGCAGTACCAGTGAAGTTTTTATCGTTTGCAGTTGTGTCAACATATTCAGATTGACCTTGAACTTCAAATTGATAAGCATGAGCACCGGTCATGGCTAATAATACAGCAGTGGCTAAACCAAGTTTTTTCATAATCATTTCCAGCGTTAACAAGAGATAAAGCTTGGGTCATTGTATTGTAACAATTTATGAAGTCAATAATAGATGAAACGGAATGTTAATGAAATTTGACACTTATGTTAAAAATGGTTAAAAAAAGACCAATTGAAGTGTTTTATGTCAACCTGCTAAAAAAATGAACATTAACAAGCAGCTAAACCTTAAGCTTCCTAAGGATTTGGCATTAAATAGTTTAAAAATAATTACATTTATAATTGGAAAAAATGATTTTATTAATCGGATTTAACGTTAATAAAAATGTCGATATGATTAATAAATAATCGATCAAACATTATTCTTGTTTCAATTTTTATATATTTTGAGTAATAGTTAACATTATTTTGATAAGTTTATCTAAATAATCTATCTATTTTGAATTATTATATAATTGAATAAGGCAAAAAAAATACGTTTTTAAATCAAAAAAACGATTAAAAAATTAATTCTGATCAATTTAATCAACTTTACAAAATTAGAGATAAGTCACACAATTCAATTGCAAAGTTCACTATCTAACATTTTTATAGTTAGCAGTGCTTTCCCAGATACGATGTGTTATCACATCAGACTTTACGAGCTCAGCTTTCCCCAAGGTTGAGCTTTTTTTTATCTATAAGAAAACATTAACATTTGTTAAAAAAATTACATGAAATTTCTTCTTTTTAGTTTGTATAAAAAGAACCCAGCTTAGCGCTGGGTTTCGGATGCTGGGAGTGGCATCCAAGAGGAAAAAGAATCTTTTTATAGGATTGCGAAATTTACTTCAGCTGTAAAATGGAGTTTTGCTATAGCCATCATTTGCTCTTTCGATCAGATTTTTATGAAATACCAACAATGAATGCGTATATTGCGTTATTCAAACTTTGTTGCTGAACTTCTGCTCATTAAAGTGCTAGGATGCGAGTTAATTACTTCATTCTATAGTTGTGATGATGGTAGGACATTTACGGAGTACCAGCTAGAAATGTCAGGATTACGTTCAGAACATATCAGTAATCGACTATTTTTCTTCATGTTGGTCATTATTCTGTCCTTACTGTTTATGGCTGTGCCTCTTATTGTTAGCAGTTATCAAGAGTATTTAAAAACTAAACAAGCTTTGGTTGAAATCAAAAGCTTAAAATCGATTGCTGAAGTTGCAAATAAGGTATCTAAAGAGCGTGCACCAGCAAATAAATTAATGTCGAGTAACGCTACCGACTTTTTAAAAAATCAGAAGAAGCTAAAAGAATACCGACTTACTGTCGATCAGCAAATTAATGAAACTATTCGTATTTTAAAGGAAGAAGGCTATTCCGATTTAGCAAATACTTTAGATACTAAATTTAAAGATGATTTGAAGCAGGCGCGGGCTGTCGTCGACTACTATGCTGCAACACCTGAACAGGCACGAACCTCTATGCAATTCGATCATGCAATTTTGGGTATGTTCGGTGCTTGGGATAGTTGCCGAGAAATTTTGCAAAAGCTCATGTTGCAGTTAAAAAGTAAAGACAGTCAAATTAATAACTATTTTACTTTGATTGTTGTATTAACCGATATGCGTGATCAGGCTGGTCGCACCGCATCTAATGTTATTGCACCAGTGACGTTTAAAGAAACCATACCCAATGATAATCGGGCGCGCTCTTTGCAGACTCAACAGCAAGCTCGGTACTTATGGGCACTTGTAGATACGCTACAGTCTGAGCAGGCCAAGACTCCAGAATATCATCGCCTTTATGCGAGAGTTAAAACTGAATTTTTAGATAAAGGCGTGCCTATTGTTGGTCAACTTTTAGAAGAAAGCCAAAAAAATGAGGCTTATCATTTAAATGGAACTGAACTGACAGACCAAATTGTTGATAAATTTACAACAGTCATCGATTTACAAAACTTCCTACTTAATAAAAGTGTCTTTATCGCTTCTCAAGAAAATTATTTGGCAAAAAAGAAATTCTTTCTGACTTTGCTTATTTCTAGCATATCGTTAGCGGCTGCTTTACTTACCTTAATTTATGCAAAGAGAAGGGTATTTGAGCCCCTTATTCAGGCCCGAACCTTAATTCTTGATTTGTCTCATAGCAAAGATTATCCAGTAGATGAGTTGAACCCTAAAAAAGGTGAGTTTATTTCACTGTTTGAAGCGATTGACCGTTTACAAAGAATGCTTAAACAGCGAGATGCTTTTGAATTCCAACTTAAAAATATTGCAAATACAGACCCTTTAACTGGTGTATCCAATCGTTTAGCTTTATCTGAATACTTAAAAATTGTGGAGAGCTACCCTCAAAAATTTTCACAAACTTGTTTAATGATTATTGATATAGATCGTTTTAAAGATGTGAATGATCAATATGGTCATATTGTTGGTGACCAAGTGATTAAACGTATTGCAGATCAATTAAAAGCGAACGTACGCGCTTCGGATTTAATCGTTCGTTATGGTGGCGATGAGTTCTTAATCTTGTTAGAGCAGATACCATTTTTAGATGCACGTCTCTTGGCTGAAAAAATTCGTATTGCGATTTCTTTAGAAGAAGTTAATTTATCTAATACGCATGAAAAATTGCATGTATCGGTCAGTATTGGTTTTGCGATTGGAGCAACAAGCTGGATGGAACTGTTAGAAAAAGCAGACCGTTCACTTTTAAAAGCTAAAGCTCGGGGCCGAAATGTTGTAGAGGGATAAAAAAGCCGGAAAATGATTTCCGGCTTTTTTTTATTGTTTCAACATCGGTTTTAAGAAACGACCCGTATGGGAAATCTCGACCTCAGCGACTTGTTCAGGTGTACCTTCGGCAATGATCATACCACCACCCGAACCACCTTCAGGGCCTAAGTCAACAACCCAGTCCGCTGTTTTAATCACATCAAGGTTATGTTCAATCACTACAATGGTATTACCCTTGTTGCGTAGCTCATGCAAAATGTCGAGTAACTTGGCAATATCATGGAAATGCAGACCTGTTGTTGGTTCATCTAAGATATAAAGCGTTTTACCCGTATCTCGTTTCGCTAACTCACGTGCAAGTTTTACACGTTGAGCTTCACCACCAGAAAGTGTAGTAGCAGCCTGACCTAAACGAATATAGCCTAAGCCAACCTGAGTTAAGGTCTCTAAGCGGCGGTGAATGACTGGAATTGCACTAAAGAACTCGGCAGCATCTTCAACGGTCATTTCTAAAACGTCAGAAATGTTTTTGCCCTTATAACCTACTTCAAGCGTTTCACGGTTATAGCGTTTGCCATGACAAGCATCGCAAGGTACATACATGTCTGGTAAGAAGTGCATTGCGACTTTAATCATGCCGTCGCCTTCACAGGCTTCACAGCGTCCGCCTTTCACGTTAAACGAGAAACGACCGGCACTATAACCACGGGCTTTTGCCTCTGGGGTTTGTGCAAATAACTCACGAATTGGTGTAAATAGCCCTGTGTAAGTTGCAGGGTTAGAACGTGGTGTGCGTCCAATTGGGCTTTGGTCAATATCAACGACTTTATCAAGGTGTTGTAGACCATCAATTGAATCAAACTTTTCTGCTGTTAAAGTCGTTGCACCGTTGAGCTGTGTTGCAGCCAATGGAAGCAAAGTACGGTTAATTAGTGTTGATTTACCCGAACCTGAAACACCCGTCACACAAGTCATAATGCCAAGTGGAATGGTTAAATCGACATTTTTTAAGTTATGGCCTGCTGCACCAGAAAGTTTGATAAATTCATCTGGACGTGGTGATTCAGTACGTTTTTTTGGCACTTCAATTTTGAGTTTGCCAGAAAGGTATTGTCCTGTGAGTGAGTCGGCATGTTTAGCCAATTCATCATACGTACCTTCAGCAATAATCACACCACCATGTACACCTGCACCCGGCCCGATATCAATAATATGGTCAGCTGCACGAATGGCATCTTCATCGTGTTCAACAACCAATACCGTGTTGCCTAAATCACGTAAGCGAATAAGGGTTTGTAATAAACGATCATTATCGCGTTGATGCAAACCAATAGACGGTTCATCGAGTACATACATCACACCCATCAAACCTGCACCAATTTGCGAGGCTAAACGGATACGCTGTGCTTCACCACCAGATAGGGTTTCGGCAGAACGAGCTAAACTTAAATAGTTCAGACCAACACTCACCAAGAAGTGTAGACGCTCACGGATTTCTTTAAAGATTTTATCTGCGATTTCGCCTTTAGCACCTTCAAGGTTTAAATCTTGATAATAACTTTCTGCATCGCCAATCGACATGCGAGTAATGTCGGCAATCGTTTTATCTTTAACGCGAACATGACGTGAAATTTCATTAAGACGTGAACCACCACATGCATCACACGCTGCATTAGAAAGGTACTGAGCTAAATCATCACGTACATAGTTACTTTCAGTTTCACGGTAGCGACGCTCAAGGTGTGGCAAAATTCCTTCAAATGGTTGCACGCGAGTATGTTTACGGCCACGTTCGTCGATATAGCTTAAATCGACTTTTTCTTTACCCGTACCTTGTAAGAATTTCTTTTGAGTGTCTTTATCTAACTGGTTCCAAGGCGTATCAAGTTGGAAACCAAAATGATCGGCAACTTTTTGTAGCATCGAATAATAATATGGACGCTGACGATCCCAACCACGAATAGCACCTTCGCTAATTGCCAACTCAGGATTTGGAATGAGCTTTTCAGAGCTAAAGTGGCTACGGGTACCTAAACCATCACAAACAGGGCAGGCACCGAACGGGTTGTTAAATGAAAATAAGCGAGGCTCAAGCTCTGCGACTGCGCGATCACACTCAGGGCATGAATGCTTCGCAGAAAAAACACGATCTGGGTGTTCGCCATTCATCCATGACAAAACAGCAATATCGCCACCTAAACGCAGTGCGGTTTCAAATGATTCAGCAATACGGTTGCCTAAGTCATCACGCACTTTAAAACGGTCAACCACAACTTCGATGGTGTGTTTTTTCTTTTTGTCGAGTTCTGGTGGCGTATCAATATCAATGATTTCGCCATCTACACGCGCCCGTACAAAACCTTGGCCTTGTAGTTGTTCGAACAGGTTACTGTATTCACCTTTACGTTCACGAACCACTGGGGCAAGCAACATGAGTGCTGTGCCTTCCTCAAGGTTCTTTACCGCATCGACCATTTCAGAAACGGTTTGCGCAACCATAGGTAAGTCGTGTTCAGGGCAGTAGGGCGTGCCGACACGTGCATAAAGCAAACGTAAATAGTCATAAATTTCGGTAATCGTACCTACCGTTGAACGTGGGTTATGACTGGTAGACTTTTGCTCAATCGCAATCGCTGGTGACAAACCTTCAATCGAATCGACTTCAGGCTTTTCCATTTGCGATAAAAACTGACGAGCATAGGCCGAAAGTGATTCGACGTAACGGCGTTGTCCTTCGGCGTACAAGGTATCAAAGGCAAGAGAAGATTTTCCTGAACCTGATAGCCCCGTAATCACCACAAATTTGTCGCGTGGAATATCGAGTGACACATTTTTTAAGTTATGGGTACGTGCGCCTCGAATACGGATATGACTTTGGCTCATAAAACATCTCAATTATGTATTGATGAAAATTTAGGTGTTGTTTGATTAGTCACAGGGAGATATGGCTATTTATAAACAACAGACCCTATATGATAACGATTTAAAATTGTTCAAGTAGTACAAAATGATTTAAAGCGACAAATTGTGACGGTTAAACGACAATCGACAAAATTTGTTTAAATAAGCAGATTGTATTTTTAACATTCCTCACTCTACATTTCTACTCTCGCATATTTTTACAAGCTACATAATTTTACTAGACGACTGGTCTAATAGTTGTTTATGATGTGTTCATGAAACGATTAAACAAAAGCGAAACTACCCGACAACACATCTTAGATACCAGCTTTGAGCTGGTACTACGTAAAGGGTTTGTTGGTGTTGGTTTGCAAGAAATTTTAAAGGCTTGTGACGTACCCAAAGGTTCGTTCTATCACTACTTTGCTTCGAAAGAGGCATTTGGTTGTGCCTTGCTAGAGCAATACATGGCCAATTATAAAGTTCGTATGGAACAACTTTGGCAGCACAGTGAACAAAGTGCGCATGCCCGTTTAATGGCGTTGTGGCAGGCGTGGATTGATGATCCCGTATATGGCAGCTGGGCTGAAAATTGCCTGATTGTGAAGTTGGCGGCAGAGGTTTCTGACTTGTCAGAAGATATGCGTCAAATTCTCAATGACGGTGTGTACAAATTAACGCAGCGTCTAGCTTTACTACTCAAAGAAGGGCAACAAGAAGGGTCAATTCCAAAACATATTGATCCTTTGAAAACTGCGCAAGTCATGTATCAGTTATGGTTGGGTGCCGCTTTACTCACAAAATTGTCTCAAGACAAAGCACATCTACATCTAGCTTTAGAAACGACCCAACAACTCTTAAAACCGATAGAGGAATAAAGCATGCGAAGTATTATCCATGGTAATTTTGGCGAACCTGTAGACGTTTTAGAGCAGGCGGATATGCCAAAGCCAGAACCAAAAGCAGGCGAAGTGCGTATTAAAACCATCATGTCTCCGATTCATAATCATGATGTATGGACAGTACGTGGAAGCTATGGCTACAAGCCGACCTTACCTGCGATTGGCGGTAGTGAAGCCGTTGGTATTATTGATGCGTTGGGCGAAGGCGTTACTCATGTACAGGTAGGGCAACGTATCGCAGTTGCATCTGTTCATGGCAGTTGGGCTGAATACTTTATTGCACCAGCGCAAGGCCTTATTCCTTTAAATAATGAAATTGATGATGAGACAGCAGCGCAACTGATTGGTATGCCAATTAGTGCCCTCATGCTATTGGACTTTGTTAATGTTCAACCGGGCCAATGGCTCATCCAAAACACGGCAAATGGTGCAGTAGGTAAAACAGTTGCGATGATTGCACAGGCACGTGGCTTACCTGTGATTAATCTGGTCCGTCGTACTGACGCGATTGCAGAGATGCAAGCACTAGGTATTCAGCATGTTGTTGCAACTGATCAGGCGAACTGGAAAGAGCAGGTTAAACAACTTCACGGTGACCAACCGCTGATTGCTGGTGTGGACTCAATTGGTGGCAGCGCAAGCGGTGAAATGCTGAATTTACTCAGTGAAAATAGCCTACTCGTTTCGTTTGGTAGTATGACTGGCGAAACCATGCAGATTTCATCGGGCGATTTGATTTTCAAACAAGCGACAGTAAAAGGGTTCTGGGCGAGTGTGGTCAACAAAGAAATGCCAGCAGAACGTAAAAAGGAACTGATTGTTGAGTTATTAACGCTAGCGACTCAGAAAAAATTAATTCTACCTGTAGAAGGTGTATTTAGTTTTGATGAGATTAAAACAGCTGCCCAAAGAGCAACGCAAGGTGCTCGACAAGGCAAAGTATTGTTAAAACCGTAACACACTAAAAGATCAGTCGAGAGACTGATCTTTTTTCATATCTTTAAAACAAAAAGGAAAACTATATGATCGGACAAATATTCATTGCGCTTATCGCGATATTACATGTCTATATTTTAGTGCTAGAGATGTTTTTGTGGGACAAACCTTATGGCATGAAAGCCTTTGGAAATAATGCTGAAAAAGCAAAAATCACCAAAGTCATGGCGCAAAATCAAGGTCTTTATAATGGCTTTTTAGCGGCGGGTTTATTTTGGTCTTTATTGGCTGATGCACCGTTTGCTATATCAATTGCCAATTTCTTTTTAGGCTGTGTACTGATTGCAGGTATTTATGGCGGGCTGACTGCCAGTAAAAAGATTATTTATATTCAGGCAGTTCCTGCATTGATTGCTTTAGTCGCTGTTAATTTTCTTTAAAAAGCGCACAATACAGCGTTTTGAAATGGAAATGATCAGGTAGGATCAGTGTATGTGGGCGTTATTTTTAAAATGTATGTTGGGGGCTGGGGTTGTCCTCATTATTTCGATTTTATCGAAAAGTAAGGCATTTTATATTGCTGGTTTAGTCCCACTTTTTCCTACCTTTGCTTTGATTGCTCATGTGATTGTCTATCAGCAAAAAGGAGCCGAAGCATTACAAAAAACGGCTCTATTTGGTCTATGGTCACTTATTCCCTATGCCATTTATTTAGTTGCTGTTTATATGCTCGCAACACGCATGTCGATGTGGTCGTGTCTGGGCTTGGCCACTCTATGTTGGGTGGTCGCTGCGGCAGGTTTAATTTATGGCTGGCAGCTATTTCAACATTAAAAGATTAAGAGAAATCCCTTAATCTTTTAAATTGAAGCATTTTTTATGATTGCTCAAGAACACGCGTTCTGAGCATGCCTTCGACTAAATTGATCATTTTTTTGCGGGAAAGAATGCGGGGCAATTGAGACGTTAAATAATTACTACAACCCACCACTACTGTTGCTTTATTTTTATCTAACGCTCTAACTGTTACAGAGACAACGTCATCTACAGTAGAGCTTTTCATACCGCTGGTATCGGCATTTGCGACTTGAGTAAAATTGGTTTCGGTATTGCCTGGGCAAACAGCGATAAACTTAACACCCGAAGTGCCATATTCCCCTGCAAGTGCTTCAGTAAACTGCAGAACATAAGATTTAGTTGCGCCATAAACAGCAATATAAGGGAGAGGTTGGAAGGCACCTGTCGACGAAATATTAATCATGATGCCTTTTTTGTTCGAAAGCATATGTGGCAAAAATAAATAGCACAAAGACGTTACACTGCTGATATTTAGCATGATCATTTCTTGATAGGTAGAAATGGATTGATCTAGAAACTTAGTCCATTTCCCAAACCCTGCGTTGTTAATTAAAATTTCTACCGATAATTTTCTAGCTTGCACTTCATTAAATAAGGTCTGAGCTGAATCGGGTTGAGCTAAATCTAAAACAATCACCTCAACATTTACGCTATATTTTTTTCTGAGTTCATCGGCTAAATCATTTAGTTTTTGTTCGGAGCGCGCTGTTAAAATCAGGTGGATTCCTAAAGATGCAATTTTTTGAGCATACGCTTTACCTATTCCTGAAGATGCGCCTGTAATTAATGCTGTTGAATTTTTAAATGTAGAAAGATGAGCGCTCATTTTATTTATCCGTAATACATGAAGTCCTTACGATAAACCTTGTCCCTAAGGGCAGAGTCAAGCGCTAAATTCAAAAGCTATTTTTAGATTTTTATGCATCATTTTAAGCAGAAATTTTACTGGTAATATAAGTTTCAATAATCTCATCTTCCAGTTGTTTTAAATCTTCTTGTAAACGATTTAATGCTTCTTTTTGTTCAATAATTTGTTGATTCTTTTTTTGAATAAGCTGCTGCGCAATTTCTACTGGAAAGCGATTGTTTTTATATTTTAAAGCTGACAAGTCATAAAGCTCAGAAAGGCTAAATCCTACTGCTTGTGCAAGGCGAATCATCTTAACCGATTTGACATCAATCTCTTCATAAACACGATAATTTCCTTTTCTTTTTGCAACTGGTAGCAAGCCTAATTTTTCATAATGCCGAATCGCTTTAGGAGTGGCTCCAGTTAAAGATGCTAATTCACCAATATACATATTTATCTCACATTTTATTGAGAATCGATCAGGTATGAACCATCTGACCGATTCTTTTGAAGTTTTAAATATGGTCTAAACCTAACCATTGTCTTTGGTGGTATGCGCTATCCCAAAATAACCATTCAAGTTTTGCACCCATCGTGTAAGCGGCATGCATTTTTTCTAATGTGTCTGCATCACAGCGTGCGGCAACTTTGTCTACTGTGGCAATCACATTGCGAACAGCGGTATGAAACTCTTCGCCTGCATAGGTATCAATCCATGCTTGGTAAGGGTTATTAGGAATTGATTTATTTACAATATCTTTACCAACTTCAGCATAAATCCAGAAGCACGGTAAAAGGGCAGCGAGTACAACAGGGTAGCTCTCAGACCAAGCCGTTGCTGTTAAAAATGAAGTGTAATGATGGCCTGCTAAAGTTAATGGGGTGTTTTTAAATTCTTCTTTGGTTACCCCAAAGTTTTTCATGAAGTCATCATGCAAACTACGTTCAACCACAATTGCAATTTTAGCGGCATCTGAGAATTGCATAATATCGTCAGCCTCGAATGCCTTTGCTGCCGCAACAGCCAGTACGCGACCGTAGGCCACTAAATATTGGGCGTCTTGAATAACATAATGACAAAATGCTTCTTTATCTAAAGTACCGTTAGCAAGTTCCTGATTGAAAGGCAGGTCGAGAATTTTTTGATATAAATTTAAATTACGTTGCCAGAGTTCTTGAGAAAAAAGCATAAAATCATTCCATTTAAAATAAGACAGCTGAACCGGATTTTAAATCAATTTTAAAATACAAAAATAATAATGGTAGATATATCGCAAGAAAATATTTAATACGATTAATAAGTTAATTAAATATTATAAATTTCTTTATTAAACATAGGGATAAAGTAAAGGTAATAACGGCATAAAACAACATCGTTTTGTGGTTAATTATCGATATAATAGCCGCGGTTTTTAAGAAAGATTAAATTTAGTTCTTGGTATAGGTCTGATCCATGAAGCATTTCCGATTTTCGATATTTTTTACGGTAGTGTGTTTAGCACTCGCCGCTTACTGGGGTTTTACCCATGGACCTGAAGCAGGCGTGTCTACCATGCTTAAAGCTTTAACCATTACTGCGATTTTAGCTGTAATGGAGGTTTCATTATCTTTTGACAATGCTGTCGTAAATGCATCGGTACTTCGTGGGTGGGATCATTTCTGGAAAATGATCTTTTTGACAGTCGGTATTTTAATCGCCGTTTTTGGTATGCGTTTGATTTTCCCTGTCTTGATCGTTTCTATGACTGCCGATATGGGCTTTATTGAAGTCGCTAAAATGGCACTCAATGATCCGAAAACTTACTCTGAACGTTTAATGGCTCACCACGCTGAAATTTCAGCTTTCGGTGGAACATTCTTATTGTTGGTTTTCTTAAACTTCTTCTTTGACGAAGAGAAAGAAACGCATTGGTTTAGATGGCTTGAAGTCAAATTATCTGACTTGGCTAACGTACCGGCAATGTCTGTTTTTATTGCACTCATCGCTTTAATTGTAATGGCTGGTTATGTTGAAGATCATGAGCGTTTAGCTGTAACCATGGCTGGTGTTTGGGGCATTGTGGTTTACATTGGTGTGCAAGTTCTTAGCCATTTATTGGGCGGCGAACCTGAAATTGATGAAGATGGTAATGCAGTCATGCAAGATGGTTCAGGCGCTGCTTCTGGTGTGATTAAAGCCGGTTTGGGCGGTTTCTTATACCTTGAAGTGTTAGATGCATCATTCAGTTTTGATGGTGTAATTGGTGCATTTGCAATTACCAGCGACGTTGTCGTGATTATGTTGGGTCTTGCAATTGGTGCGATGTTCGTTCGTTCAATGACGGTTTATCTTGTTGAAAAGGGCACATTAGACGCTTATGTGTTCTTAGAGCATGGTGCCCATTATGCGATTGGTGCTTTGGCTTTCATTATGATTGCAAGTGGTACAGGTTTACATATACCGGAAGTCGTGACAGGCCTCATTGGTGTTGCATTTATTGCATGGGCAGTGATTGCATCTATCCAATATGCGAAACGCGAACAAGAGTCGTCTTAAGCTAATTTTCAGTAAAGTTCGATAGAATAAAGAGGCTAAATGCCTCTTTATTTTTTTCAGCCGAAATCGTTATTTTAAATCATCTCTCCCGTATTTTTAGAAACGAATCGGCTTATAATTTGCCTAGTTTGATAACGTGTATTGATATGATGAATGCTTTGGAACGCCGCTCAACTTTTGCTTTAAGTAGTATTTTTGCGCTACGCATGTTGGGTTTGTTCATGATTATTCCTGTCTTCTCTGTAGTCGGGCAGTCATATCAATATGCGACTCCGGCACTTATTGGTTTGGCCGTAGGTGTATATGGTTTAAGTCAGGCGATTTTACAAATTCCATTTAGCTTGCTGGCTGACCGTTTTAGCCGTAAACCGCTTGTAGTCTTTGGCTTATTGCTCTTTGCTATTGGTGGTGCAATTGCGGGTTTATCTGACACGATTTATGGCGTGATTATTGGCCGTGCCATCGCTGGTGCTGGGGCGGTTTCGGCAGTAGTCATGGCACTTTTAGCTGATGTGACGCGTGAAGAGCAGCGTACTAAAGCCATGGCTGCTATGGGCATGAGTATTGGTTTATCTTTTGTTGTCGCGTTTAGCCTTGGGCCTTGGCTCACAAGTCTTGTCGGTATTTCTGGTCTATTCTTTGTGACCACAATTATGGGCTTAATCGCGATTTCGATGCTATTGCTTGTACCTAAAGTGACCCGCCATCATCGTAACTATCAGCAAGGCTACATGGCGCAGCTTAAGCAAGTCATTCAAATGGGTGATTTAAACCGTTTACACGTTTCGGTTTTTGCATTGCATTTATTGCTGACAGCTATGTTTATTTATGTGCCTTCACAGCTTATCGAGTTTGCGCATATTCCTCTGGCGAGCCACGGCTTGGTGTATTTGCCACTGTTGGTGATTAGTTTATTTTTTGCATTTCCAAGCATTATCATCGCTGAAAAATATCGCAAAATGCGAGGCATTTTCTTAACGGCAATTACAGGCATTATTGTGGGGTTGCTGCTTCTCATATTTGGTTATCAGTCTAAATATGTCTTGCTCGCAGGCTTAGGTATTTTCTTTATTGCCTTTAATGTAATGGAGGCTTTATTGCCTTCTTGGTTGTCAAAGTCAGCTCCAATCCAGTCAAAAGCTACTGCCATGGGTGTAAATGCCAGTAGTCAGTTCTTAGGTGCTTTTTTTGGTGGCACGCTAGGTGGTCAATTATTGATGTTACATAATACTGCGATTGGATGGAGTGTCTTAGCAGGGATTGCTATAATATGGCTGCTAATTAGTTTTGGTTTAGCTCAGCCGCGGTATCTGTCATCGATTGTGTTGCCATTGCCGCAAGTGCAACAGGTGAATGAGTGGACCACACAGCTATTGGCAATTCGTGGTATTGAAGAAGTTGTGGTGATGCCTGACCAGCAAGTTGCTTATATTAAAGTCGATAAACAGTCTCTTGATGATGCTGCACGACGTGATTTAACGCAGTTGTTTGGTAAAGAGGTAGCCATTTAAGCATAACTCTTATAAAGTAAAACATAGAAATGAATAGGATGAAGACAGCTAATGCGTGGTGTAAATAAGGTTATTTTGGTTGGTACTTTGGGTCGTGATCCTGAAACAAAAACTTTTCCAAATGGGGGCTCGTTAACCCAGTTTTCAATCGCGACAAGTGAAGTTTGGACCGATAAAACGTCAGGTGAACGTAAAGAACAAACAGAATGGCACCGTATTGTTTTGCATAACCGTTTAGGGGAAATTGCTCAGCAATTTTTGCGTAAAGGTTCTAAGGTTTATATCGAAGGTTCATTACGTACACGTCAGTGGACAGACCAAAATGGTCAAGAACGTTACACGACAGAAATCCGTGGCGACCAGATGCAAATGTTAGATGCTCGTCAACAAGGTGAACAAGGCTTCGCTGGCGGTAATGATTTTAACCAACCACGTTTTAACGCACCTCAACAAGGTGGCGGTTATCAAAACAACAACCAAGGTGGCGGCTACGGTCAAAACAATGGCGGTGGTTATGGTGGACAAGGTGGTTTCGGTAATGGTGGCAATAGCCCACAAGGTGGTGGTTTCGCTCCTAAAGCGCCACAACAACCAGCATCTGCACCAGCTGATTTAGACGACGATTTACCGTTCTAATCAAATTTTCAAAAAAAGGCGAGTTTATCTCGCCTTTTTTATTACTCAATGCCTAGCAAACGTAGAAGTGCCGTGCCAACGGCTGCCAAACAAATCACCAATAACAGCGGTACTTTTTTCCAAACCAAGAACAGCGCTAGTGCCACCCCAAATATACGCGCAAAACCTGCGAAATGTTGACCTTCAAAAAATGTAGTGGTCACCGCAATCGCGCAGAGTAAAACAGTTGCGCCGTTTGAGAGTAAAACTTGGTATTTTTCAGAAAAAGAGAACTTGGCACCCAAGTGAAAACCAGCAAAACGAATACTATAAGTACCTAGTGCAAGTAGGGCTATACCTACAATAATCAGTAATTGTTGACTCATTTCTTTCTACCCCATATCAAGCCAAAAAGCGAAATCAGAATCGGAAGCCCTGAGGCCAAAAAGGGCGTGGTGATCAGCGCTAAAGTTGACCCTGCAAATGCAGCTTTTCGAGTAGATTTATTCTTTAAAGCATTAAAAGTAAGTGCAATTAAAATAGCTGGGAAAATGGCATCTAAGCCAAATGTTTTTGGGTCTGGAATAGCACTTCCAATAAAATAACCCGCAGTGACACCGAGTGGCCAAGTCAGCATGATGCCTATACCACATAACCAATAAGCGGCTTTTTTTGTCTCAAAATCAGGCTGCGCCATACCAAACAAAACGCTTTCATCATTCATGATATGAGCTCCGAAATATCGAGAGAATTTACCTCGGATTAGTTCATTGACCGCAATACCAAAAGGCAAGTGCCTTAAATTGACGAGTAGTCCTGCAATCGCCGCTGCAATTGGGCTACCACCTACAGCCAAGAAACCAATAAAAATAAATTCGGCAGTTCCTGCGAGCACAAAGACAGATAGGCAAAGCGGGATCCAGAGTGCTAACCCATAACTTGCAGCGAGTGAACCTAAAGACATACCAACGACACTGGTTGCTAGACACACAAAGAAAATCGAGCGGGTGGTGTCTTTACTAAGTTTTTTAATCAGAGAGTATGTAGACATAGCATGATATAACGAACGATTTTCCATTATAATGAATAAGTCTGATTGTTTTGTCAAAACGAACGATCGTTTTTTTTATAGAACGGATGTGGTGAATGTCTCAGCCAATTGAAATTATTGCCAAAGGTTTAACGCGTGAACGCCAAAGAGCAGGGCTTTCGTTGGCAGAAGTTGCGCGCCGTGCGGGCGTTGCCAAATCGACTCTTTCTCAATTAGAGGCAGGGCAAGGTAACCCCAGTATTGAAACCTTATGGGCACTTTGTGTGGCGCTCAATATTCCATTTGCAAGGTTGATGGAAGAACCGAGCAATCAGGTGCAAGTCATTCGCTGTGGCGATGGGCCAACGGTGAGTTCTGAGATTGCCAATTACAAAGCAATTTTGTTGGCGACCTGTCCACCCCATGCACGCCGAGATGTGTATTTATTGATTGTGGAGCCGGGAGAAGACCGACTTTCAGAACCACATCCAGTTGGTTCTGTAGAACATATTATTGTGGTCGAAGGTAAAGCTTTGGTTGGCTTAATTGATGAGGCGGTTGAGCTTGGTGTTGGAGACTATATTTGTTATCCAGCCGATCAAAAGCATATATTTAGAGCCTTAGAAACAGGCACAAAGGCGTTATTAATTTCTGAACAAAATTAAAGAATTTCAAGCTCATTAAAATAAAAACAAAAAGCCATTTACCAGCTTCCCCTATAAAAAGGGCCAATTTTGCGTATAAATTTTGCAATTGGCTCTCTCTTTTATTACAAAAATGGCTCTCGTTTCTTGAGTGCCGAAACGACAAATTAAAGCCATTGGAAGTATGCATACGGAAGCGCCGGATAAGCTCAGTGAATTTTCTGTTTTAGGAATTGAGCAAAACGGCTAAATTTTTAGGGGATATTTTTTGGCTTCGGAGGATTTCCGAGTCTAGCCGATATCCTCCATATATTAAGGAAAATGATATGGCAGCTCATCAAAATGGTTCTGAAGCCAATCACTCCCAAAGTTTAAAACATGGACTTAAATCACGCCACTTGACCATGATCTCGATTGCAGGGGTTATTGGTGGCTCTCTCTTTGTTGGCTCAGGCAGTATCATCTACAACACAGGTCCTGTGGTTTTCTTAACCTATGCTTTAGGTGGACTACTCGTTTGGTTCATCATGCGTATGCTAGGCGAGATGGCCGTTTTAAATCCCGACAGTGGCTCTTTTTCAACATATGCTGACCGTGCGATTGGTCGTTGGGCAGGTTTCTCAATTGGCTGGTTGTATTGGTGTACGCTCGCAATGCTCATGGGCTGGGAAGCTTATGTGGCAGGTAAAATTTTAAATAATTGGTTCCCGTTTATACCGATTTGGGTCTATATGACCGTTGTGATTGGTGCACTGGTTGCAGTCAATTTGCAGAACGTAAAGAACTATGGTGAATTCGAGTTCTGGTTTGCACTCATCAAAGTGATTGCGATTGTGATCTTCTTGGTGATTGGTAGTTTAGCCATCATGCATTTGTGGCCTTGGGGCAATCCGGCTGCATCTGGTATCAGTAATCTAACCTCTCAAGGCTTTATGCCTAATGGTGGTTCATCCGTTATTACCGCCTTACTTGGGGTGATGTTCGCCTATATTGGTGCTGAAATTGTGACTGTAGCAGCGGCAGAGTCTGCAAACCCATCTAAAGAAATTCGTAAGGCTTCGAACTCAGTGGTTTGGCGAATTATTTTATTCTATGTTGGCTCAATGTTTGTGGCGGTATGTCTCATCCCTCACAACAATGAACTTTTGAAAGATTCAACTTGGGGAACTTATAGCGTGACTTTGTCTGCGCTTGGTATTCCGGGTGCGCGCCATATCGTAAACTTTGTGGTTCTAACCTCGGTATGTAGCTGCTTTAACTCAGCGCTTTATACGTGTTCACGTATGTTGTTCTCTTTATCTAAACGTGGTGATGCACCGAAAAGCTTTGGCTCTGTAAACAGTAAAAGTAGTCCGTGGGTGGGCGTGATTGTGTCATGCTTCTTCTCTGTAATTGCAGTGGTTTTAACTGCAACCAAGAGTATGGATGTTTATGACTTTTTCATGCTAACGACGGGTGCCGCAACACTCTATGTGTACCTGACGATTGCTTATTCTCAGCTTCGTATGCGTAAAAAGTTAGAAGCTGAAGGCGTGAAAATTGACTTTAAAATGTGGATGTTCCCTTACTTAACTTACGTGGTGATCTTTGCAATTATTGGTGCAATTCTGACTATGTTGATTGAAGGCACCTATTTTAAAGAAGTGATTTACACCACTGCATTGTTCGGCATTATTGTGTTCTTCGGTTTGCTGTCTGAAAAACTGGGATGGGGGAAAGAGCGTAGAGCGACTCATTTAACTCATAGCCATGAAGAAAAGTTAGTTTAAATTTTTAAATAAAAAAGAGCCTCACTGTGAGGCTCTTTTTGTTTATTAATATGGAAAAATCTTTAATTCAGCGTAGGTACGCCTGCTTCACGTAAGCATTGAAGCAAGACGCCAAAAGCCATCACCATATCTTTTTCATTTACACAAGCAAAGCCCATCAGTAAACCACGCTCTGCATGTGCATGCGACTGCATGTAGTATTGTGAAAGTGGTCGAACTTTAACACCACGTTCAAGCGCAGTCGCCGCAATCGCGACATCATCGCAAGAGTTTGGCAGTTTTAAAACCAGATGTAACCCTGCCGCTTCATCATATTCATGAATAAATTCGGGGCCAAGGTAGCGTTGAATTAAGCTCACCAAGTAGTCGCGGCGTTTACCATAAAGTAGGCGCATACGGCGAATATGCGCTTCGTAATGGCCTTCACGAATAAATTCAGCTAAGGCTTTTTGCTCAAGCAAATGGCCCCCACGATAAAGCTCGGCTGCCACAATGCGTAATGGTGAAAATAACGGCTTAGGTACGACCAAATAACCAATTCTTAAAGATGGATAAATGGTTTTACTAAATGTGCCCATGTACAGCACAGGCGCATCATTTTCTAAGCCTTGTAATGATGGATACGGTTGACCTGAGAAACGAAACTCACTGTCATAGTCATCTTCGACAATCCAGCTATTATGCTGGCGTGCAATTTCAATCAGTTTGCGTCGTCGATCTAGGCTTAAATGTGAACCCAGTGGATATTGATGTGATGGTGTGACAAAAATGAGCTTAGGCGGCTTTGCCGGATTTTCTTCAGGAATAATACCTTCTGCATCGACAGGCATGGGTTGAATATCGAGGCCATTAATTCGTAAGGTATTACGCATTCCCCAGTACGCTGGATCTTCAAGCCAGATTCGATCACCAATATCACTGAGTGCACGTGAGACCAAATCAATCGCTTGGTGAATGCCTTCGGTAATAATAATCTGATCTGCATCGCATTGAACCGAACGTGCAACACGTAAGTAATCTGCCAAAGCACTTCGAAGCTCGATACAGCCACCAGCATTGCTGTAAATCAGGCGGTTAATGTCCGGTTCGCGGCTTAGGCGTGCTTGAATACGACTAAAAATATGATGTGGGAACTCGGTTACATCAGGCGCTCCCGGAACAAAAGCACCCCATTGATGTGGCGAGGCTGCGGCATATCCTAATAAGTTAGAACCACGCTGCGAAAGGGCATAAGAGCTTTGAACTTTCGGGCTTGAAACCGCTTTTTTCTTATTTTGAGTATTTAAAAAACTCTCTGGTAATTTTTCGGCAACCCATGTGCCGTGTCCTGTACGGGCTTCTAAGTAGCCTTCAGCTTGTAGCTGTTCGTAGGCGGTAAGCACTGTATTTCTAGAAACATGAATTTCACTGGCTAAGTCGCGTGACGCAGGTAGACGAGTCTTGGGCTGGATGACTCCATCAATAATGGCACCACGCAGGCAACGGAAAAGGCGTTGATGTAGTTTCCCTTCAGTGTCCTGTTGGAGTCGTTGTAGCAAATGATCTCCAAGTAAACTACGCAATTGGCTCTCTCCTACAGTTAAAAAGTGGCTCTCGTCAGTTGGCGTCAGACGAGCGAAATTACATGCATAGGCAGTCGTTGTAAAGCACCCTGAAAATTAAGCACAGGATGCAAGAAACCAAAGCTGCAACTGATGATGAAAATATGAGGGAATCAAATGGATAATCAACATTCTGCACTTAACGCACGTAAACAGCAAGCAACTCCACGTGGTGTAGGCGTGATGTGTCAGTGGTATGCGGAAAAAGCTGAAAATGCCACGCTTTGGGACAAGGAAGGCAACCAATTTATCGACTTTGCTGGTGGTATCGCGGTTTTAAACACAGGCCATCGCCACCCTAAAGTGATTGCAGCAGTAACTGAACAACTTACTAAATTTACTCACACTGCCTATCAAGTAACACCTTATGAAAGCTATGTGGCTTTGGCTGAACGTATTAATGAGCGTGCGCCAATTGCTGGTCCTGCAAAGTCAGCGTTTTTCACAACAGGTGCAGAAGCAGTTGAAAATGCGGTGAAGATTGCTCGCTCTTATACAGGTCGTCACGGCATTATCACTTTTGGTAACGGTTTCCACGGTCGTTCATTTATGACGATGGCAATGACAGGTAAAACTGCGCCTTACAAACGTGATTTTGGTGTAATGCCAGCGGGTGTGTTCCACGCACGTTATCCAGTACCTGCTAAAGGCATTTCAGTAGATGCGGCAATTGAAAGCGTTGAAGATATTTTCAGTGAAGATATTGCGCCGCATGACGTTGCAGCAATTGTACTTGAGCCAGTACAAGGCGAAGGCGGTTTCAATGTGGTGCCAGCCGAGTTCTTAAAACGTTTACGCGCAATTTGTGATAAGCACGGCATTTTACTTGTTGCTGACGAAGTGCAATCTGGTTTTGCTCGTACTGGTAAATTGTTCGCAATGAACTATTACGAGACTAAAGCAGACCTCATCACGATGGCGAAAAGCTTGGGCGGCGGTTTCCCTATTTCGGGTGTTGTGGGCCGTGCAGAAGTCATGGATGCACCAAACCCGGGTGGTCTAGGCGGTACTTATGCAGGTAGCCCGATTGCAGTTGCAGCTGCGCATGCCGTGATTGACGCGATTGAAGAAGAAAACTTATGCGACCGTGCAAATGAATTAGGCGCTGAGTTAGTTGCTACGCTTAAAGATATTCAACAAGCAACAGGCGACGTTGTAACTGATATTCGTGCATTAGGTTCAATGGTTGCAGTAGAGCTTGAAACGGCTGAACAAGCAAAAGTTGTACAAAACTATGCAATGGAAAACGGGTTGTTACTTCTTACTTGTGGTAAATACGGTAATGTAATTCGTTTCTTATATCCATTAACCATTCCTGCTGAGCAATTCCGCCAAGGTCTTGATATCTTGAAACAAGGTTTTGCAACTCTAAAAGCAGGTAGTGCAAAAGCAATGGAGCAATCTGCATGATTCAAAATAATTTGCAGTATTTATTAAAACATCCTGATATTTCATTAGACGCACCTGCTTCAAATGATTATATCGAGGTTAATGATGCTGCTACGGGTGAAACTTTGGCATGGGTAAAAACCTATGACCGTGCAGGGGTTGAAGCCGCAATTAATCGTTCAGCAAAAGCGCAAGCTGCTTGGAAAAAGCAAACTGCCTTGGCGCGTGCTGATGTGTTATTGGCATGGTACAACCTCATGCTTGAGCACAAAGAAAATCTAGCTCAAATCTTAACGGCTGAGCAAGGTAAACCATTGGCAGAAGCACGTGGTGAAATTGGTTATGCAGCATCATTCATTCGCTGGTTTGCTGAGCAAGCCCGCCGTGTTGATGGTGAAGTCTTAACACCAACCTTGCCAAACCAACGTCTGCTCGTGATTAAACAAGCGATTGGTGTTACAGCTGCAATTACGCCGTGGAACTTCCCCGCTGCCATGATTACGCGTAAAGCAGGTCCAGCCATTGCTGCGGGTTGTTCAATGTTGGTTAAACCAGCAGAGCAAACGCCGTTAACAGCATATGCCCTTGAAGTATTGGCGTTACAGGCAGGCTTACCAGCTGATGTTTTAATTAACATTAGTGGTGATGCGGTTGAAGTGGGTAAAACACTATGCGAAAGCGATATTGTTCGTAAGTTAAGCTTCACAGGTTCAACCCAAGTGGGTCGTATCTTGATGCAACAATGTGCGCCAACTATTAAAAAGCTTTCACTTGAACTCGGTGGTAATGCACCAGTTGTGGTATTTGACGATGCCAATCTTGAACAAGCTGTTCAGGGCATTATGGCAAGTAAATATCGTAACAGCGGTCAAACCTGTGTCTGCGCTAACCGTATTTATGTTCAAGATGGCATTTACGATGCATTGGCAGAGCGTTTGGTTGAAGCTGTGTCTAAGCTTAAAGTTGGCGATGGCCGTCAAGAAGGTTCAACTCAAGGACCTTTAATTGATGAAGATGCGATTGCAAAAGTTCAGTCTCATATTGCAGATGCTACTGAGAAAGGTGCAACTGTTCGTATCGGTGGTCAGCGTTCAGCACTTGGCGGTACATTCTTTGAACCGACTGTGTTAACAGGTGTAACGCAAGACATGAAAGTATCTAAAGAAGAAACTTTTGGTCCACTTGCCCCATTGTTCCGCTTTAAAACTGAAGATGAAGCAGTGGCAATCGCAAACGATACCGAGTTCGGTTTAGCTGCTTATTTATTTACTCAAAGCACAGCGCGTCAATGGCGTGTGGGTGAAGCACTTGAGTACGGTATGGTCGGCATTAACACGGGCGCGATTTCAAACGAAGTTGCTCCGTTTGGTGGCGTAAAACAGTCAGGTCTAGGTCGTGAAGGTTCAAAATTCGGCATCGAAGAATATGTCGAAATGAAATACCTCTGCGTAGACTTATCTGAGTAAGGAGCAAAGCGAGTTCGTTTTGTTCTGAACGAAAACATGCAGTTATGCTGTATGTGATGTTTCACAAAAACCGGTCATGCCCATTCATGACCGGTTTTTTTATTTAAGTCGGCAAATACCCTTCATGGCTTTCGGGTAAACGCCTGAGTTCTTCAATCAGGGTTTCAATGAGTTTCTCGACTACCAGACGTTGTCCTTTTCTAGACACATAAACCAGTTGTAGCATGCCAATATTCGACTTCCAGTCAGGAAGAATATGGACCAGTGTGCCTTTACGAATTTCCGATTCAACAGTTAAAAAGGGAAGGTCGGCAATACCTAAACCATCCATCACGGCATAGTAAACACCTGCCAAGTCATTACTTTTGATTCGTGGTTGATAAGGCACATCAACCGATTCGCCGTTACGAATATTGCATAAATGCCAAATGTAATTTTGCTTTTGAGTGCCTAAGCTAATACTCGGAAAGTCTTGTAATTCGGAATAATGCTTAATGGTGCGACCTTGCAGTAATTCAGGCGAAGCCACTAGACAGTGGTCGGTTTTAATCACATCACGAACAATTAAATTCGAGTCTTCATTCGGTTCAAAATTGGTCCGAATCGCAAGGTCGATGTCATCATGCAAGATATCTACTCGACGGCTGGTCAGCTCAAGAGATATTTCAACTTTAGGGTAGGTTTTTAAAAACTGATTTAAAATTTTTCTAATTTGAAAATGCATCATTAAAGGTGGGCAGCTTACTTTTACTAGCCCTTGAGGCTCACTTTTTTGTTTTAACAAAACGTTTTCTGCACATTCAACCTGAGCAATGACTTTGCAGCATTCCTCGTAGAACTCTTGGCCTAAATCGGTCA
The DNA here is from genome assembly GCF_056736115.1 of Acinetobacter sp. 70_2. NCBI lineage: Bacteria > Pseudomonadati > Pseudomonadota > Gammaproteobacteria > Moraxellales > Moraxellaceae > Acinetobacter > Acinetobacter sp. 70_2. Next base: position 260,620 of record NZ_JBWZIP010000012.1, on the reverse strand, counting down.
CTTTAAAATGGCGGGTTGTTCTTTGAATCAGGCTGACATTAAATTTATTTTCAAGGTCAATAATGCGTCGGCTGAGCTTAGATTTACTAATATTTTCGGCTTCACTGGCCGCACTAAAGCCGCCGTGTTTTACGACTAAATAGAAATAATAAAAATCATCAAAAGAGCTTATCAATGTCAGATCAATCCATTTAAATTTAAGATTAGAGCGCTTAAGCACTCTAATCTTAGCAATTCAGCTTATTTTTGCGATGTATTAAAGCTATAGCTGGTCATCAGGTTGCGGTAATCAGGAATATGATTTGAGAAGAGGGCACCCAAGCCTTCTACGTCATTACGCCAGTCACGGTGTAACTCACATGCCATACCGAACCAAGTCATCAGCTGAGCACCTGCTTTTGACATACGGTCCCAAGCAGCATCACGTGTTAATTCATTGAAAGTACCAGAAGCATCAGTAATCACAAACACTTCAAAGCCTTCTGCGAGTGCAGATAGTGCAGGGAATGCCACACAAACCTCAGTGACCACACCAGCAATAATCAGTTGTTTTTTACCTGTCGCTTTGACTGCTTTTACAAAATCTTCATTGTCCCAAGCGTTGATTTGACCAGGACGTGGAATAAATGGTGCATCTGGGAAAAGTTCTTTTAGTTCTGGAACTAAAGGACCGTTTGGACCATTTTCAAAACTGGTCGTTAAAATAGTCGGTAAGTTAAAATATTTTGCTGCATCTGCAAGTGCTAAAACGTTATTTTTAAATTTATCCGGATCGATATCTCGAACTAAAGAAAGTAAACCTGCTTGGTGGTCAACTAAAAGAACCGCAGCATTATCCTTGTCTAAACGTACGTAATCTTGAGCCATTTTTATATCCTCATGTTATCAAAATAAATAATTAAAAATTATTAAGTAGGTCGTTAGTGCCTAAAATTATGCTAGTTGAGTTTGTTGTCGTGATTAAGTCTAAAAAATAGGATTAAGAATTTTAAAAATAGGACGATCTTTTAAAGAATACCTCAAACTTTAAGATTGTCTCATATATGAAATAATGTGTTGCTAATCCTGATCTATAAACTGCAATTATTGAGGCGTAAAATCAATCTCAGTTCAAGAAAATCCTACATATATAGGAGAGATCAGATGAAGAAATTTCTTGGTGCATATCAAAATAACCACATGCATTGGGTTGGTGATGGTTTCCCTGTATATAACCTGTTCTCTTATGACCGTTTAGGCCAAACCCTAAGCCCATTTTTGTTACTGGATTATGCAGCGCCTTATAACTTCTCACCAACCACCGAACAACAAGGTGTAGGTTCACATCCTCACCGTGGCTTTGAAACTGTGACTATTGCCTATCAAGGTGAAGTAACACATAAAGACTCAAGTGGCGGCGGCGGAACCATTAAAACTGGTGACGTACAATGGATGACTGCGGGTGCAGGGGTGTTACATGAAGAGTTCCATTCTCCTGAATTTGCAGAGCATGGCGGTCTGTTTGAAATGGTGCAATTGTGGGTAAATTTACCTTCACATTCAAAAATGACCCCGGGAAAATATCAAGCGATTGAAGCCAAAGATATTCCAGACATCGCGCTAGACGAGCACGGTAGTCATTTACGTGTGATTGCAGGTGAATATGCAGATGCAAAAGGTGCAGCAACGACCTTTAGCCCATTAAACGTATGGGATGGTAAATTAGCTAAAGGCCAAAAACATACCCTGTATGTGCCTGAAGGGCATACCACACTTGTGGTGGTGTTAGAGGGTGCGGTTGTGATTAATGATACAAACCGTCTTGAAGGTAAAACTGTTGCGATTTTGTCTCGTGAAGGTGTTGAGTTTAGTCTAAATGCTGAAGAAGACACTAAATTCCTAGTGTTGACTGGCCAACCACTGAATGAGCCAATCGAAGGTTATGGTCCATTTGTCATGAATACCAAAGCCGAGATTATGGAAGCGATTGATGACTTTAATCGTGGAAAATTCGGTTCAATCATGCAAGAAGCATAAATTGCTAAGCTGCGCTTAATGAACCTTTAAAAACAAAGTAATAAAAAGCCCGCTATCAAGTGTGAATAGCGGGCTTTTTCGCTGTAAAGTTTCTAGTTTTATGATGGACATCGTTATTGTGTCGGCATTGTTTTGTGTGATTCAGTTCTCATTATTATGACCCCATGATACCGCAAAAAGTTTTTCTTGTAAAACGAATGATATAAATATAGTTAAATTATCTTATTTTATTTAAAAGAATTTTTTTAAATTTTTAAAAAATATAGATTTTTATACACTTATCCTCTTTTGTAAAATTTTATGAAAATCATTTGCACGCGTTCTTTAAATTTTTTCTATATAAATTGATGCAAAAAATAAAAATCTGGTAGTTTTTAATACGGTGTTTTTTTAGGGTATGAGTGATAATCAAAAAAATTCTCGAAAAATGGGACATCATTTTGGATATCGCAATTATTGGCAGTGGAATGGCAGGACTTGCAGCAGCAAGAATTCTGAAAGATGCAGGACATACAATCACGATATTTGAAGCACTTCCTGGCCGGGGAATGGATAGCCATAGCATTGAGTTCGATGGTGGGATTATTGATGCGCCATTGCGTGTTATGAACCCGCATCTATGGAAAAATACACTCAGCCTTGCTGCACACTTAGGTATTAAAACTTTCCCAGTTCGTACCTATATGTCTTGTAGCTGGTTATTTGAAGATCGTACTGAAACATGGTTAACCACATCTCGTAGCCGTATTGGTAATTTCCCGATTATCAATAACCGTAAAGGCATCCAGCAGTATGGCTGGCGTCTTGTGAAAGGGATGTTGCAATTAAAAACTGCGATTCACCAGTTTTTCAAATCTAAAAATCAAGATATTACTCTCGCTGAATTTATTAATCAGAACGACATAGAAGAAGTATTCTGGCATGGCGTAGTGATGCCAGTGCTCTATACCATTTGTACATGTAACCCAAAAACAATTGGCGACTGGCCTGCAAAAAACCTTCTAGAGTTTTTACGCCATTTAACTGATGGCGACATGCTATTGCGTATGAAAGGCGGTACACCTGCATTTGTAGACAGCTTAATTAAAGGCATTGATATCCATAGCGGTTCGGCAATTAAGAAAGTTGAGCAACAAGGCGAAAAAGTACTGGTTGAAAATGCGCAGGGCGATAAGGGCACATTTGACCGCGTTATTGTGGCGACACCAACATCTAAGATTGAAGAGTTCTTAAACCCTGAGCAGTTTGCAGATGATATGAATCTGCTTAAACAGTTCCGCTTTGAGCAAGGTGACTTAGTTATTCATACTGACGCAACAGTGATGCCACCACGCCGTAAGGATTGGTCAGTGCTGAGCTATATGATGGACCGTAAGTTTACCCGTCAGCAGTTTACAGTTTGGATGAACGCTGTTGAGCCATCACTTGTGGGCAAAAATCCTGTATTCCAAACTTGGCGTCCAGTGACTGATATTGATCCTAAAAAAATCATTTCAAAAGTGACTTTAACGCGTGCAGTTGTAGACTCGCAAACCATTGCTCTAAACAAAGAGCTACAGCAACGCCATTTAGAACCAAACCGTAAAGTATTTTACTGTGGTTCATGGTCATGTGATGGCTTGCCAATTTTAGAATCAGCCGTGACTTCTGCAATGCACATTGCTGAAATTTTAGGTGCTCCTTTACCATTTGTAGGTTTAAAACCTCAGGTTGAAGTTGCCCCTGAGCTCGGTTACTAAAATTGTGAAAACAAAAGTTCGAGCAGCTCTCTCTCAACTCATTCCTCATAAATATGCCATTGATGCATCAAGCTTGGGAGATGATGGAGAGCTAGCTTGGACAAATTTGGGTTTTTGGAAAAATACCCAAAACTACCCTGAAGCTTGTCGCCAATTGGCTGACCATTTGGCACAAGCTGTCAATTTAAATTCAAAAGATCATCTCTTAGATTTAGGCTGTGGGCAGGGCGCAAGTTTATTGCACTGGTTACAGTACTATCATCCTAAAAGCCTTAGTGCGCTTGAACTACAAGCTTCATGTGTTAATAAAATTCAAAAACTTATTCCTGAAATAAGCCAGATTTTCTGCGGTTCATTTTTAAATTTAAAACAATTTAAATTCAAACAACGCTTCGATGTGGTGCTCTGTATCGATGCGGCTTACCACAGTCATTTAAATTCATTTCTAGATTCGGTTACGCCAGTTTTAAATTCAAAAGGACGATTAGGTTTTCATTACTTGATGCGTGCCGACTCATGTCACAACATGACCATGCTACAAGAACAAAAGCATCGTTACTTACTTAAAGCCGCCGATGTAAGTTGGGATGCCTTACTCACTGAAGAGATACTGAGAACTACCTTGGAACAACAAGGTTTTACAGATATTAAAATCGAAGATTTATCAGAACAGGTATTATTAGGTTTTTCACAGTATATTCAAAATCAACAAGCACAAAGCCATAACCGAGGGTTGGCAAATTTTAAAATCCAAATGACTGCAAAGTTATGCCAACAACTCTATCAAAATGGGTATGTACGTTATATTCAAATAACAGCAATAAAAAAATAGGGTGAGCCATGTCAGCCAAATATCAAGGATCGTGTTTATGTGGAGCGGTGAGCTACCAAAGCGAAGTAGAGCCACGTTATAGCTTTAATTGCCATTGTCGAGATTGCCAAAAGGCAACAGGTTCGGCATATGCACCAATCGCTTTTTTTCACCAATCTGAATTAAAAATAATGGGTGAACTTAAATATTTTGAGACTCTAGGTTCTTCTGGCCGAGCAATTAAAAGAGCCTTTTGTCCAACGTGTGGATCCCAGCTTTTTGGTTTACCTGAAATTGCCCCTGAAATGATTTCAATACGTGCAGGTACGCTGGATGACCCAAGTCTTTATCAACCTAAAGCGGAAGTCTTTGTAAGCCAAGCCTATGCTTGGGATATGCTAAACCCGAACCTTAAACACTTTGAAAAAATGATAGAGAAGAAAAAAGAAGGCTAGAGGTATTCTGACAAGCCCGTACGCTTTTTCGTACATACATTCGGGAAATTGGCGTCTTTTTAGAACTCTATTAATTACCTATGATGAACTCATCAGGAACAGGAAGTTCCGAAACGTAAAACAACAATAATAAGTTTAAGCATCAGGACGTGAGGTATTACAGGATGTATACCTAGTAACGAAATACGAAAAAAGCCCAACAGGATGTTGGGCTTTTTTCATTTCTTATTAACGAATTTCTTTTCCGCCTAAGGCAGCACAATCAAATGGTGTATTCCATTTTACCGCAATACCTGTAAGTACTGGACGAACAATACGCCATGGCCAGAAACCAAATCTTTGTCTCTGCTCATAATCAATCACTACATCTGCACCATATTTACGTGCTGCGTTTGCTAATTTAGGTTTTATTTCTTCATAGCCGCCATATATTCCTTTTGCGACTTTAATGCGTTTAAGAGACTTATAGTGGTCAGCAGAAGGTAGAGTCTCAAGTACGCAGACTGGTGAGTTTACAATGTTTTCTGCTTGAGCCGCAGAACTCGTGTTTTGAGCTTGTACTGTAAAAGGCAACATTATAAATAAAGTAGGCAAAACAAAACGTAGTTTCATCTTTTCCCCGTTGAATGTAGTAATGAATGAATGTTTATAAAATAGGGCTTATTATCATGACCTTATTTGGGGGCGCATTATAATCGTATCTTGTTAATATTTCTTATTTTTAAATCTATTTTTTAAAAAAATTAAGAAAGTAAGATTTGTGTTTTGAAGGAAATAAATTCTTTTAAGAAAATCATTTTGAAGCTCAGGTTTATAATAGCTTTTATTAAAATTAAAAAAAATTATCTTTGATTAGATGTTATTTGAAATTTCATGTATTCGGCACATGATTAAGAAGGAATTCACTTCTTGATTGCAAGAAAATATCAAAACTTTGGCTCATTAAGGGATCAATTTGGCTTTGTATCTTAAAAATAGGAGAAAGTTGTTTAATGTAGTAATTCATCCAGTCAGTTTTACTTGAAAAAACTGAATAATCTTTAAGGCCTACATATAATGATTGTAGATTACTTGCGATCATATCAATGTTGGGGTGAGCAAGCCAAATAATAATTTCATTAGATTCTAAGGGAATAGAAAAATAATCTTGTTGGGTCGAAAATTTTTCAATTTTATAGAGTTGTGCTCCATTGTCATTATAGCTTGAACATAGCAGTTTACTATTCTCTACTTGATAGAGATCATTTCCAATTTCTGATTCTCTAATAATTCTAGAAATAACTAAGCAATGTGGCAGATCTTCTATTGAGGGAGTGGGTAGGTTTTTAAAAAGATTAACAGCCCGGCTTATAACTTGATATTCACCAGACCCTGTAATTATTCCATTTTGCCATGAATGCATTTTCAAGATTTTTTCAGGTGAAAATTTAATTATTCCATCTTTTTTTTGGCTAACTTTTTTATTATCTGATGCAACAATAATGCTATCGTTTAATTGAATAGCAACAATAAAAGTCATGTGTAAATAAGTTAAACAGTTTAAAATATTAATTTAATTATAGATTAGTTTTCATAAAATAATAGGTAAATCATGGCTGGTGGTTCACAAATCATTATTAATAAGAGTGGTATTACGGTTATTACACCCGCAAAGTTCGAAGTAAAAGCGGGACAGCATATCTTTAAAGGTGGTGCAGAAGTGGGTGTAAATCTGCAAGGTTTGCCTGCTTATGAAAAGTATGATGAAAAGTTTAATTTATTCCTCCCTTCTGGCAAGCCTTTAACTAATGTGAGTTATAACATTCAATCTAATAATCAAAGCTTTATGTCAGAAACTGATGTGAAAGGGAAAACTAAAAGGATAAATACCAAAGAAGCTGAACAACTTAATGTTGATTTAAATTGGTTGAATTTTGAACCTGACGAAAATGACCCTGTGAAATAACTATTTCTTATTCATCATTTAAAAGGATAAATTTTAAAATGGCTGGTTCTCTTGATTGGTCTGGGACAACAAATAATATTGAAAATAGTTGTAAATCAGTAAACTGCGATTGCACTACTGTATGGGAATATTACCAACAGATGGCAATGACCTTATTATCTAATAAAAAAGATAATCAAAATTATCGTATAGAACCAGGTTATGAAGCTCGTGCTAGACGAATTGCAGCAATCTATGCTCGCATTTATTTAGAAATGTTTCCTTTTACTTCGAATCAATCTGTTACTGCAGCAACCTATAGTGGGCGTTTCTATTGGATGGGTTTAGGTGCTTTTGCATCAAAAACAGTTGCTGCTGTATTTGATCATATTGTTTCTAAAACTGGATCAAATGCAGATGCTTTAATTAAATCGATTAGTTCTGACCATTATAATTTAGATAGTTTTGGTGTGTCAGGTATTCATACCTTTGCAAAAGGTAATCTATGGCTCTATATGGATATTAGTGTCTGGCATTTTGTTTGGGCCAAGTCGCCTGAAGATTTTAAAATTTGCGTAGGTAGCAGGAACACAGCAACTTATAAAAAAGTTAAAAGCTCCTTATATAATTTTCCATGGTCCAGTTGTTTAACAACAGTTAATAATCTTAAAGCTACGGACGAGATTCATATCGCGTTTGAACAAACTATGCCAGAAATTGAAGATATATTTGTTAGTACTAAAAATAGGACTCTTAAATTTCAGAAAGCTAGTAAATCCTTAATGAAACATCTTTTGAAAATCGCAAATCAAGAACAGATCAACATTTTACAAAAAATCGTATGGAATGATCCAATTGTACGAAACGGTGCAGATGTTCAACGTAAGGCTGGAATTCCAAAGGCTGAATTGATTCTTTCAAGTGAATATGATGGGACAATAAAAAAAATACATGCTGTTCGTGGCAATGTTTATTCGTATGAAACTGAATTTGGAAAAAAGGTCAAATTGTTACCTGAATCTCCAATCAGTACACCACCAAGTGGTACCCTAGTTGAAAATCAAGATAGCCGTATGCGCTGGATTAATTTGGCAGCTCAAAAATATCATCGTTTAATGCTAAGTGATGTTGGACGATCATATTTAGAAAAAGAGTTACGTACAATTGCTGGTTGGAATACCAGTAAATGGGATGACGGTCTAAGCCGATTCGATAAGTTATTTATTAAAATAGGAAAAGAGTCAAATGATGGAAAGGGTGGTTAGTTATATATTTTTGATCTTTATTTTTTTAAATTTACAAGCGTGCCATGCACAACAAAAGGAACAAAAAATGTCTTCTCAACCTGAACTTTACACATTGAATTTTGGTGTAGAGGGTGAAAAAAAGTTTAAATCTTATATGCAAACAGGTGTAGACCAGCAACCAGCGGGGATGTCTTTTTTTGACCTTACGTGGGAACCTCCACATTTAGGAAATATAAAAATAGATTTAGGTGAGAATAGTTTTGTTATTAAGAATGCATTCTCGGCAATGGGTACGCGGATTGACTATGCTCAGCAAAATGAAGGTATCCAGATTATTGATGTGACAGCAGGGTTGAATAAAGAAGAGTTTGTTCGTGAAGAGCAAGCTTATATGGCTTATAAGGAGTTATTTAGTCAATTACAAAAAGCAGGATGGAAACAATATTTCTATCCTTCAGATGCTCGTTTTGATAAAAAAGATAATTTAAAGAGAATTGAAAAAAATAATACTGTAATAGATCCCTATAATTTATTAACTCCAGCCGAATGGAGAGAGCATTTTAAATCCTCTACTTCACTATATTTTAATTTATATAAAAATGGTGTCTTAACTGAACTAAATTTAGAGAAAACTAGTAAAAAAGACTTAAATGCTGAAAAGAATGAACAATTTATGTTAAGATTTTCTATCCAATCAATTAGATACGTAACAAAAAATTTACTTGAAAATGGATATAGATTAACAGGGGCTGAGTTAAAAAGAGCTTTCGATGAAATGGTATTAGTAGATCAAAAGGAAAGAAGTAAAGCTGAAATTAAAGCCAAAAAAGAAGGTTTCCATATTGATGAGTCATATCAGGACCCAGATGTTTGGCAGTATGTAAAATAATCAGATTGCTGAATTTAAATCTATGAAACTAAAATCTGGATTTTCTAGTTGATGAAAAAAATAGTTAGTTATTTCTTTTTATTTTTTATTCTTTTAAATTTACAAGGATGTAATACTGAGACAAACAATAAAAAAGTATTTTCTCAACCTGAACTTTACACATTGAATTTTGGTGTAGAGGGTGAAAAAAAGTTTAAATCTTATATGCAAACAGGTGTAGACCAGCAACCAGCGGGGATGTCTTTTTTTGACCTTACGTGGGAACCTCCGCATTTAGCAAATATAAAAATAGATTTAGGTGAGAATAGTTTTGTTATTAAGAATGTATTTTCGGCAATGGGTACGCGAATTGACTATGCGCAGCAAAATGAAGGTATCCAGATTATTGATGTAACTGCAGGGTTAAATAAGGAAGAGTTTGTTAGTCAACAACAGGCTTATATGGCCTATAAGGAGCTATTTAGTCAATTACAAAAAGCAGGATGGAAGCAGTATTTTTTTCCAGGGGTAGCTCGGATTTCAACAAAAGATAACATGAAAGCTATGATTGAAGACGGCCTTATTATAGATTCTTATAATGCTCTAACACTTAAAGAGTGGAGTGATTTTTTTAATAAAAAACCAACAGTTTCTACTCGGTTGTATGCTAATGGTATATTAATAGAGTTAAGTATAGATAAAACAAAATCAGAAAATAATAAAAAACAATATATGCTAAGATTTGCAGTACAAACAATTAGATACGTAACAAAAAACTCAATTGAAAATGGATATAAATTAACAGGAGTTGAGTTAAAAAGAGCTTTCGATGAAATGGTATTAGTAGATCAAAAGGAAAGAAGTAAAGCTGAAATTAAAGCCAAAAAAGAAGGTTTCCATATTGATGAGTCATATCAGGACCCTGATGTTTGGCAGTATGTAAAATAAATCTTAAGCAAAATACTTAATCGTTTTTAAATTTAAGTTTTATTCATTTTTGAATTGCTATAGAGATAATATCGCTATAGCACTTTTTATTTTTAGACAAAATTTTGCCATTCAAAACCTACAGATAACAAAAAACCCCATAAATCAAATATTCATGAGGTTTAATGATGGTGCCGGCACACGGATTCGAACTGTGGACCTACTGATTACAAGTCAGTTGCTCTACCAACTGAGCTATGCCGGCGATGTGGAGTGAATTTTACAGTTTCTTAAAAAAAATACAAGCCAAAAAATGAGCATTTAAATTTTTTCTCTCAAATTTTAAATATTCATTTGGTTAAGCTCTAGAAATAACTTAAGGTTTCAGCGTATAAATAAAAGAATCAACATGTTCACCACTATTTAAAGTGACTTGAACAGGTACTCTTTCGTACTCTTCGCCTTCAAAGTCATCCAGTAATTTCCAGTTTGCATCTAGATGTTCCGAGCTAAAAACAAAGCCTTGCACTTGGTTAGCACTATCATCGAGTACAATTCCCGGATAGCCTAAATCCGCGCCCCAACCTTCATTACGTAAGCTTCCATTTACCCAACCTTCTGCCCACTGGCCGCCAATATTTTCAAGTATATGCGCATTAGGGCGACCAGGGCCTAAAGTGCCATAAACAAATAAACTCGACATGTAATTTTCCTTTCATGTATCAATTAATGTGCTTTTGCATGTGCGGTATAAACCACTAAAAATATTCCCAATAGTGACAGTACAACAGTCAAAGCTACAATCGCACTCCAGCCGCCGTGTAACCAAAACCAACCACCTGCCGAGCCGACAATACTTGAACCCATATAGTAAAACAGTAAGTAGAGCGAACTGGCATGAGCTTTGGCTTGTTTGCTTTCAGCACCAACTGAACTACTGGTAAGCGAGTGGGTAATAAAGAAACCCGTGGTAATAAAGGCAATCCCAATAATAATGCCGAAAAGGGAGCTAAGCAGGGTCATGAGGCTACCCACAATCATGAGCGCAAAGCCACTCATCATCATGGTCTTTTTACCAAAGCGATCGGCTAAGCTACCTGCCAACGATGAAGACACCATCCCAAAGCTATATGACAAGAAAATAAGGCTAATTTGTGTTTGGCTCAGTGAATAAGGTGCGCCGCTTAAACGGAAGGTTGCATAGTTAAACAAGGTGACAAAAACACTGGTGAGCAAGAACCCAATAGCAAAGAGACGTAATAATTTAGTATTGCTTAAATGAGCACGCCACATTTGCATATGAAAGCCTAAATTCAGTCCTTTTTTCTGGACGAAATTACGCGAAGCAGGGAGTAAGCTTAAAAAGGCAATTGAGCAAATAAAACAGATTGCGCCCAGCAAACCTAAAGCGGTGCGCCAAGAAAAATATTCAATCAAGATACCCATGCCGACACGGCCCATCATGCCGCCAAAGGCTGTCCCTGCAATATACAACCCCATGGTTTTACCCAAGTGCTCAGGTGCAATTTCTTCGGCAATCCAAGCCATTGTCACCGCGGGTACACCACCGAGCAGCAAACCTTCTAACGCTCGTGCCATCAGCAAACTGTGCCAGTTAGGGGTAAACATTGAGACAATATTAAGAACTGCTGCACACAGCATAGATGCAAAGATTACACCACGACGACCAATCGCTTGTGAAAACGCGCTTGATAGCACAATCGAAATGGCTAAAAAGGCAGTCGTTAATGACAGTGCCAAAGAGCTACTCGCAGGACTAATCTGGAAACTTTGACTAAATGCAGGCAACAGCGGCTGTACACAATAAATCAGTGAGAAACTGGCAAAACCTACGAGGAATAAGGCGAAACCTGCATGTTTGTAGGCTTTAGTACCTTTGTGAATCCACTCACGTGAAAGCAGAGAAGTCGCCTCTGTGTCTAAAGTGCTGGGTGTAGATGAAGAGCTCATATCATGACCATGACAGAAAGAAAGAGCAGTGCTTTGGGGCATACTGCATCGAGAAAATTCGATGAATTAAAATTAGCAATTTAGATGGTATTTTTCTAATATATTTAACAATAGGTCATGATATGTTTTATATATAGTGATGGAACTCAGACATATACGCTACTTTTTAGCAGTAGCAGAAGAAAAAAACTTTACTAGAGCTGCGCAGCGTTTAAACATGAGTCAGCCGCCTTTAAGTATGCAAATACGTGACTTAGAAGAAGAATTAGGCGCAGATTTATTTATTCGTTCACCACATGGAGTGGAGCTGACCGAAGCGGGGCTTGCCTTTTTAAATGCGATTCAGCCAGTACAGCAGCGTGTAGAAGATGCAGCCAACCTTGTTAAACAAGTGGCAAATGGCGAAGTAGGTCAACTACGATTAGGATTTACAGGTACTTCAATGCTGAACCCTCTCATTCCTAAATGCGTTCGCTATTTTCAGCAGCAATATCCGAAAGTAGATTTAAAGCTTGAAGAAGCCAATACCTTGTTGCTCATCGACCTATTGCTTGAAGACCGTTTAGATGTGGCAATTATTCGCTCACCACGCAACATTCCAGATAGTCTCATTCTTCAAGAATTATTAGCAGAACCACTCATTGCGGCTTTGCCTTCCGAGTCTTTGAGTTTAGATGACTCAACGCAAGAAATTGATTTAACCACACTGCGAGAGCTTGATTTTATCGTCTCGCCACCATCCATTAGTGCAGGGCTTTTTGATGCAATTAAACAAGCCTGTCATGAGCGTGGCTTTGAACCAAAAATTGGACAAAATGCCCCGCAAATTGTGTCAATTTTATCGTTGGTGTCTGCAAACCTAGGTGTGTCTTTGGTGCCGGAGTCGACTAAACAATTGCAAATACAAGGTGTCGCGTATCGCTCTTTAAAAGCACCTGTCCCTACGGTGGGCTTAGGACTTGCCTATAAGAAACATGCCCCTTCGCAAATGGCGATTAACTTTGCCAGTGTGGTGCAAGTGGCTTGCCACCACGCCAATGAAATAGATGAAATTGGCTAGTTTGATTTAGGCGCTTTATTCATTAAAAAGATGCCTGAAATAATGAAAATTGCACCATATAAAAATGACAAAGTTGGCTGTTCATGAATGAAAACCCAAGCCATAAGCGCTGCAAAAATAGGCTCGGAAAGCTCGGTCACTTGTACCTTTGCGGCACTCATATAAGACAACGCTTTAGTGGTACAGAAAAAGCCAAGTATGGTCGGTAGAACAGCTAAACCAATCAAACCTAAAACAATGTCAGTATTAAAATGAATACTATGCAAGTTTATTAAAAAAGGAACCGCTAGATAAACGCTGCCAAATAGCAATAAGTACTTGGTAAGAAACAGCCCGCCGTTTAATTTGAACCTTTTAACTAAAACCGAAAATAGGCCATAACCCGTGCCTGCAATAGAAGCATTGATCAGCATTAATAAACTATTTTCACCTTTCCAAGAAATGATACTAATACCAGCAACTGCTAATAATGTTCCAACAAGAGAATGAATATAGATGCTTTCTTTTAATATGAATCGACCAAAAAATAGGGCAGAAATAGCAGCCGAAGCCATGAGGACCACCACAACATTAGCGGCAGCGCCGTGGTTATAGGCAATGGTTTCAAAAAAGAATAAAGAGAAAATCCCTAAAAAGGCACAGATGGCAATTTGAGTAAAAACACTGAGCTTGCTTGGCGCGCTACTGATGTAGGCAATCTTCTGGCTCACAGGCACTTTAAACAAAAAAACACTTAAAAAGAAAAAGGCAATAATGGTTTTTAAAAAGGCAATGTCTTGTGGGTTTAAACCACTGTGCATGAGTAATTTACTAATGACACCAATAGATGCATTTAAAGCTGCTGCACAAAGTGCAAATAGAGTTCCGATAATTAAATTATTCACTCTTATAATTCTTCCTAAGTTTTACGCATGAAGTCTACAATATTTTTTGGATGAATATTCAACAAAAATAATCAATTAATGCTTGGTATTTTCAATGATTTATTTTGAATTGATTTAATAAATTTTTATTTAAGACTAAAAGCATTGTAAGGGACTTTTGTTTCAAATAATTGTGATTTATAAAACTTACTCATATTATATAATTAGTTAATTATTAAAGAATTTTAAAAATGATTAAATCTATTATTTCAGGTTGTGCGGTTCTTACACTTTCGGCTTTGGCAGTGACCCATGCAGAATTTTCTTTTGAACAAGAATTACAACAAGGCTGTAATAAAGTGAAGCAATACGCGAGTTTAGGTAAGAAAAACTATGACCAAAAACAATATAAAAAAGCGCTCGAAAATTTCCAAAGCCAAGCCTCTTGGACTGCCTTTTGTAAAGCCAATGAAGATGAAACCACGGTTAAATTTACCGACCGAGATATTGAGGTTGCCAACAATAATGTGGGCTTGGCCTACGCAAAATTGGGTCAGCCACTTTGGGCCAGAGCATGGTTTATGCTCGATGAAAAATCAAAATCGAGCCAGTTTAATCTTAAGCAATTGCCTACACCTAAAGCATCAAATGATTTGTCAGGTGAATATGTGCGTTACTCAGGTTTTGGTGAGTGGGATCACATCACGGTAAGCCGTGAGAAGGGTCAATATGCCATTGGCTATTCGGGCGTTTATATGGGACTTAGAAGCTTAATTTATGGGCCGAACATGGGGCAGTTCGATACCAAAATGCCGACCAATGCCAAGCAAACTATTTATAAAGACGAAGACTGCCGCATTCAGCTCGATTTTAAAACCAATGCGAAATTAGGCAATTACATTCAAGTTAAACAAAACGAGGGCAACTCGGGCTGTGGCTTTGGACATAACGTTTATGCGGATGGCACTTATTTAAAAGTTGAGTCTGGAAAATAAGCTTAAAACTCTAGGAACTAAATAATGAAAAATATATTTGCACGTTTATTACTTCTTTCGACGGTTATTTTGTCTGCGCAGGTCTATGCGGATGTGGCAAATACAACATGTAAAGAGGTGAAATTTCAAAAAGCCGATGAAGCGTGGAGTGGGCACTACTATTTACATGGTGTGATGGAAGTTGGTTCGGAACTTTTACTTCAGCCAGACGGCAAGTTTAAATGGATGCTTGCTGTGGGTGCTTTAGACCAATATGCCGAAGGCACATGGTGGAAAAACGGTGACTGTATTGGTTTAAAGCCAGAAGCTAAATTTAAAAAGGGTTTAAGTATTTTCCCTGAAAGCCTAACGATTTCAGATAAATCTTTAGACGCGATTTGGGAAGGTGGACGCCAACAAGGCACATATAGCAAAGACTAAATAAAAAAGTCCGACACTGAGTCGGACTTTTTTATGGCTTATATATTAGTGATTGACCGCAGCAAGTTGCTGAGCGTTATAGCGTGCGCCCATGTTTGGGTATCTCGCAATGATCGCTTGAATTTCTGCCAAATCTGCCGCTGTTAAATGAAGGTCTACAGCACCCGCATTTTCTACAAGGCGCTCGATTTTACGCGTACCCGGAATTGGAATAATGTCGTCACCTTGCGCCAAAATCCAAGCCAAAGCCAGTTGAGCCGCTGTCGCATTTTTGCTTTGGGCAAAGTCACTAAATGCTTGTGCCAAGCTTTGGTTATTTTTCCAGTTATCGCCTTGGTAGCGTGGCAACTGACGACGGAAATCGTTTTCATCTAGGCTACCCACATCAAGCGTATTGGTGATTAAACCACGCGATAGCGGTGAATACGGCACGAGGCTAATGCCTAACTCACGAATGGTTTCAAAGTGAGTATCTTCCAGCTCACGAGTAAGCAATGAATATTCGTGTTGAACTGCTGCAATTGGGTGAATCGCATGTGCTTTACGAATGGTTTCCGCCGATGCTTCACTAAGTCCTAGGTAACGCACTTTACCTTGTTTGACCAAGTCAGCCATTGCGCCAATGGTGTCTTCAACTGGCACGCTTGGGTCAATACGATGCGCATAATACAAATCAATCACGTCTGTATTTAAGCGTTTTAAGCTATTTTCGACCGCAACTTTAATCCACTCTGGAGAGCCGTCGATATAAGACTCTAAAGAGTTTTGTGGGTTAAGGTTGTCTTCCTTATAACGAAAGCCAAATTTGGTCGCCAAGAACACTTTGTCGCGATGTTTTTCTAAAACTTTTGAGAGCAAAACTTCGTTTGCGCCGTTGCCGTACATGTCGGCGGTGTCCCAAAAGTTAATGCCGAGGTCTAATGCTTTTTCTAGAGTGGCAATGCTTTGTGTGTCGTCTGAGGCACCATAGGCAAAGCTCATTCCCATGCAACCTAAACCAAGTGCTGATACTTTTTCGCCTGTTTGTCCTAAAGTTCTATATTTCATTTTTCACACTCTTTTTTGCAAAATCACTTGAGTAGAAAAACTATAAAATGCTTTGGCTCAAACTGACGTATAACATTCAAACCAATAATTATAAAATTCAAACAATCTGTTTTTAGGCCACACAGTCTTCGCGGAACTTTTTAGGTGAAAATCCCGTATTTTTCTTAAAGAAGTTGGTGAAATACGCTGAATATTCAAAACCTAAGCTATAGGCAATTTCGGAAATATTCCAACTGGTGTGTTGTAGCAGCGCTTTGGCTTCTTGCGTAATGCGCGAGCTAATATGGTCAGAGGTGGTTTTACCTGTAGCTTCTTTTACAGCTCGGTTTAAATGGTTCACATGTACAGATAAACCATAGGCATAGTCATTTGCGGTTTTGAGTTTAAGCTGAAAATGGGGAGAGTCGATCGGGAACTGGCGCTCTAATAACTCAAAGAATAAATGGCAAATCCGAACTGCAGCATTACTATGCTTTTCAAACTGTTGGGTCGGTTGCATTTTCATGGCTTCGTGCACAAGTAGGTGCAAATAGTTTCTTAAAACGTTGTATTTATGAATATAGTCTGAATTTATTTCAGACATCATCTTTTTGAAAATAAATGAAATTTCTTCAACTTGTTGGTCGTTTAAAAAATATAGCGGGTCGCCGTCGACCTTAAACAGTGGTGAGTCTTTTAAAAAGCTTTGTCTAGATTCTTGGTTTACAAACTCTTCGGTAAATAGGCAAAACCAGCCTGCCTGTTCGGGCGAATTAATTTCCCAAGCGTAGGGAACCATTGGGTTTGAAAACAGTAAAGCAGGGCGGTCGACTCGTATCCAGCGGTTAGCGTAGTGAAGTTCACCTGTGCCTAAAACCAGTGAAATTTTATAATAATCGCGGCGGCTATAAGGCGTGAGAAACGAGCAGGCATCGCGTTGGAACACGTTAAAATGTCCAAACGAGGTTGATGGAACCGAGTAATCGCTATCTCTGGTTAAAGAAAAGCGGCGATAAAAATCATGTATGGTTTCCATGTCTTTGCCTGCATCCGTTATTAATTTATTTAAAGTTATAAAATTCAAACTTTATTTACTGTAGCTTTTATTTATAGCGCGATCAATCTGTTCATTTAAACAGGTTTGAAAATGAACGGTAAATTAATAATGAAATAAGCAGACAAACTAAACTTTAAGAAAATATATTCTTAAATCACTAGGCCAATGAAAAATAAAAATAATCTTTATAAATGAATAGCCAATATCACATTGACACTCAAAAACACGCGGATTATCCTTTGCCTGCTGGCCACATTGCCAGTGGGTTTTAGCAGACCCTGTTTTAAACAAAGCCGATATGCAAAACTTAGTTTTGTATGTCGTGAACTCGTTCGCCCCCTTTTTCTCTACGGTAGGGCGGAAGGGGGACACCTTCGGGTGTGCTGGTTTCTTTGTTTTCCAGTCTGCTAACCTTCTTTCGTCCTGCCACCATCATTTAGCAGTGATTGGTAGGATTTCTTTTTAAAAAAACAAGGAGTCCGCCGTTATGCGTACTATCTCATCTCTCTCATTGGCAACCTTCGCCAAAATCTTTACATCTACATCGCACTGGTCTTTAAAACGGTTTAACCGACTCTAGGTTTTAAGCCATAGGTCATTACGACTAAAAAATCATAGCAACAATAAAACCCGAGATAGGCAAGCACACCATTTTTGTGCTGCTTTTGCACGCCTGTATTTAACGCTCAATTTAAGAGTGACGGCATTTCTATCTCTTTTATTTACAACAAAAAATTATTTTAAGCGGTATACATGAAAAATTTAGACGCTTCACGTAGGGCATTACACGTGATTGATATAGCAACAGATTTATTTAAACAATATGGCTTTAATAAGGTCGGGGTAGACCAAATTATTGCCGAATCTCAAATAAATAAAGGCACCTTTTACAACTACTTTCACTCTAAAGAAAGATTTATTGAAAGGTGTTTGGTCACGCAAAAAGAGCAGTTACAAGAAAAAGTGAGTATGGTGAGTGAGTTTTATCAAAATGCAGATTTGTCTGATCAACTCAGGCAAATTTACCTTTTACATGCTGACTTAAAAAGCGCGTATTACCTGTTGTTTAAGGCGATTTTTGAAATTAAAAAGCTTTATCCAAATGCGTACCAAACCGCACTCAGATATAGGCGATGGCTTAAAAATGAAATTTTCTGCTTGCTCATGGAAACCAAAAAAACGGTTTCCTATGCAGAAGCGGAGATATTTGTATTTATGATTGATGGCACAATTCTGGGGCTGTTAAGTTCAGATGAAGAAAGGGAAAGAGATGCTTTGCTTGAGTATTTTTTAGAGAGGGTTTGATGGGGGGAAGGCCTAGCTTTAGGCCTTTTTTAAACTTAAAAATTTGTATGGGGCTTAATCGCCTAAGGTAATTCTTAGTCTGTTTAATGCCCCCATTAAAGAAATACTCGCCGTTAAATCTACAATCTCTTTTTCACTAAAATGCTGAGCCAAACTTTTTCGACTCGCTTCGATTTGTTTCGGGTCATCTAAAGAGGTAATTGCGGATGCAAACTCTAAAACGACTTTTTGTTTTTCAGAGAAAGCTTTTGAATGTTTATACCCCGGTATTTGGTCAATAACCTCTTGAGCTATGCCAAAGTCTCTTAATTCCTTGGAATGAAAAGCACAACAATACGCACAACCATTGATTTGAGATACATGCAACTCGGCTAAAGCAATTAGTTTTGGGTCTAAATCTGAAGATCTAATAGATGAATGAGCTGAATATAAATGCCCGATGGTTTTCTTTGAAATTTCTTTATATTCCACAGTAAATATCCGTGATGGGTTAGATAGAAGCATTATTTATAATTAGGTATAGGTTGTAAATTAGGCATTTTTTTGTTATGTAGGTATATTTATTATACTTAGTAATCATCTATGAAAGATAACATTTCAGGCTGTACAGTCGAAGAAGCCATGACGGTGTTAGGCGGCCGTTGGCGCATGCTCATTATTTCTTTTTTATTAGAAAGAACCATGCGTTTTAATGAGTTACGCAGAGCAATCCCTAATATTTCTCAGAGAATGCTGACTTTAGAGCTACGTTTTTTAGAAGAAGAAGGCTTTATTTTAAGAGAAGTCTATGCACAAGTTCCTGTTAAGGTTGAATATTCTTTAACTGAAGAAGGCCGAAAATTAGAAAAATTAGTAGATGTATTAAAAGAAATAGGCGGATGGCTTAAGTCGAGATAGTTTTGTTTGCGGTAGGGCATGATTATTTAAAGTTGGATTTGGGTAAGAGTTTAAATGAGAATTGGTCTTTTATGTTTGCTAAAGATTAATCCTCTTTTAAGTCGAAAATAGAGTTAAAATCATATTCACTTTTAATTTTCTTTATATAGGCTTCTGATACATAACCTTCTATATCTAAGTTATTCTGATTTACTGAGACTTTTACCCATCCATTATTGGTTTCCTGATAAACTTTTAAAACAGTATTTCTCGGGAGTACTAAAATTGGTTCACTTTCAAAAGATGGCTCTTGTCTTAGATTTATTCTGGAAATAGTTACTCCTTTTGAGTCAACATTATTAATATAGAATATGTAACTTTCCCTGAAATCTGTGAATTTATCTAAGTTGCTGATATGAAAAATAAAAACTAAAAATATAAAGCGTAGAAAAAAATTAAAAAACTTGGTTTTTTCTTCTTCAGATGGAAAAGAAGAAAGTTGTTCTGAAAAGTTGATTTCGTCTCTTATGCTTTTTTCAAATACCGTGAAATCATTAGTAGATTCTGTATATTGATTATTAAAATATTCTTTTTGAAAGCTATGGCTATTTACAAGAGAAACAATATTTCTTTGAAACTGTACTATATTTTTTTGAACACTAGGATCATTCAAATATTTATGGAATTGAACAGTAATTTTGTGAATAGCTTTTAAAGCTTCTTGTACATCAGGTCTTTGCAAAAAATTAATCAGACCATTTTGAAAACTAATTAAGGCTTCTGCGATAGTTTGAAGACTTTTTTGTAGTTCTGGATTAATCGTAAAACCCTTATTTTCATTTAATGGAGTAGACAAATTTTTCCCCTCAAAAATTTTTTTACTGCTCACTCAAAACCATCTGTTTAATCTTAATGGCCTTCTCGAAGTGATCTAACTTATGCTCCATAATCCACCAATGCGCTGCTTCCATCAATAGCTCAGGGTTATCATTCTTATTTTTAAAAAAAGCATAAAAAGATAGACCGACATTGTCTCCCTTCTTTTCAATTTTATCATCGCATCCCTTAATAAAAATTTCTCTTAATTCATTTCTCATAATTAGTATCACTTCAAGTCTATAAAACTAAGACGGCTTATTTTGCTCGCCCCATTGGCACATCATATCTAATAAAGGAATTAAAGATTGCCCTTTTTCTGAAAGACGATACTCAACTTTTGGCGGAATTTGAGGATATTCCTTGCGAGTAATCAGTCCATCTCTTTCCAATTCTTTAAGTGTATTGCTGAGTGTTCTAAACGAAATATTGCCAATGCAGCGTTGCATCTCATTAAAACGCATGACATTTTTTTCATACAGCCAATACATAATAATCATTTTATATTTGCCATTAATCAAAGAAAGGGTATAGCCAAAACCCGTATCTTCTAATGGTGTATATGAAGGAATGCACTCAGTCATTTTTAAAATCTACACTATCTTTTAGTATAGTATATAACATAAATTACCGTACTTATATTTAGGAAAGCACACTTCTATAATCGATTTATCAACTTTCCGATAAGAGTGTTTTCATAATGAAAAAGACATTAGTCATTGTTACCCATCCCCACATAGACCAATCTGTTGTAAATAAAAGATGGGTAGAAGAACTAGAAAAACACCCAGACCAATTTACGGTTCACCAAATTTATCAAGCCTATCCAGACGGGGTGATTGACGTTGCTAAAGAACAAGCACTAGTCGAAGAACACGAAAATTTAGTATTTCAATTCCCAGTGTATTGGTTTAACTGTCCGCCGCTATTGAAACAATGGATTGATGAAGTTGTGACTTATGGTTGGGGGTATGGTTCAACAGGCGATAAGCTTAAAAATAAAAAGTTTATGTTGGCTTTGTCTGCGGGTGTGCAAGAAAAAGTTTATTCAGAGTATGGTGGATATAACCTTTCTTTAGAGCAAATTTTTACTCCATTTAAGCTAACAGCTTTATATGTTGGGGCAGACTATCAACCACTTCATGCATTTTATGGTATAGACACAAATCCATCAGAAGATGACGATGTGCCGACTCAACAAGACATAGCGGATAATGCGGTTCAGTATGTTCAGAAGTTATTAGCGTTGTCTGAGTAAATTTTAAGAGGAGGCCTAAATGAGTGGGTTTGGGTCTTCCCTTATAAATAATAGTTTAAATGCTATGTATCCTTATGATTTAAATACTATTTACTTTTATAATTAAGCGACAAATACACTTTAGAGGAGTAAAATTACAGCGTCACTTATAAATTATTAAAATTCAGCTATGTTTAGTTCAGATTTAACGGATTATGTCATTCGACAATTAGGGCGGACTAAAAATAAACGTTATGAAGCATATGTAGTTAGTCGAATTATTCATTTACTTAACGACTTTACTTTAAAATTTGTCACTCAACAGTTTGTTAGATTATCAAATAAGAAAATTGCTTTAACTGATTTATATTTTCCTCAACTTGGTATTCATATTGAAGTTGATGAAGGACATCACTTTTTAAAAAATAGCAAAATAGAATATTCTCTTAATCTGACAGATGAACCAATTTATAGTATTTCTCAGACCGAAAGTGATGCTATGAGAGAAGAAGATATTATTAGCATTACTGGTCATAAAATTTTTCGGGTGAATGTTTATAAAAATCAGGAAGGTGAGCCTCAAAATTTAGAGAGCATCCATCAACAAATTGATAAAATTATAGAAGAAATAAAGATTGCAAAGAATAAGCTGGTAGAAGAGTTTAAGTTTAAAGAATGGAATATAGAAACAGAATATAACCCTCAAACTTATATTGATTTAGGAAGCATCAGCCTTGCTGATAATGTGGTCCTAAAAACTACAAAGGATGTCTGTAATTGCTTTGGTTATAACTATAAAAATTATCAGAGAGGAGGGGCCATTCATCCGTATGAAGAAGATACCCTAATTTGGTTTCCTAGACTTTATGAAAATAAAGAGTGGATTAATACTATATCGCCTGATGGCTTAACGATTACTGAAAAGTCGACAGATGAAACTATTACACTTAAAAAATTAGAAGAGTGGAAAAATGGTCCACAGAAAAGAATTGTCTTTGCAAGAGTTAAAGATAATTTGAATAGTCGAGCTATGTATCGTTTTATGGGTTTATATAAGTTTCAAAAAGCGGATTTAAACGAGGGGGTGGTTTGGAAACGGGTAGCATGTGAAGTCAAAACGTATTCTCCCAAGGAAGCCAAATGCTAAAGTCTAGAATCTTTATAACTATTGGACTACTTCTTGCTGGATTAAGTTTATTTGCAGTCCTTAAGGCATACGAGAAAAAGACTAACGTTGAAAAAGAACAGGCAAGTCGAGCCGCGATATCCTTTTTTAATTCACTTTCTAATGGAGACTCAGCTACAGCATATAAATATGTTTGGTTAGGCGAGAACTTAAATATTCGAAATGCTGAAATATCCCAAATTTATAAAGATTCAAAAGTTCTAGAAGTGCTAAAAGTTCGTTACGACTCAGCAAAAAATAGACCTGACTACTATCAACAATTTTATAAAATGATTTCACTTAGCATAAAGATAAAAACAGTACATGCAGATCTTGCTGGTAATCCTGCGGGAACCTATATTGTCTTTGTAACTGTTGTAAAAAAAGATCCGAAATCTCAGTGGCTTGTTGCTGAGTTAGGTAGTGGATCTTAAGAAATAGATTTTTAAATCGTTTGCAAAAATTAAATTTGTCTATAAGTTGAAAATACAATAATGCATCTTTGGAAAAACTATGAATATCGCGCCTTTTCCATTTCAAATTACAAACTGGGAAGAAATAGAAGTTTCTGAATATAGCGGTGAAACTGGAAAAGCTTATTGGAAAACCCAATTTTTTGGTGAAGAAGGAAACAAAATAAGAGTAAGGCTTGTCGAGTACTCAGCAAACTATTTAGCAGACCATTGGTGTGAAAAAGGACACATATTATTTTGTCTAGAAGGCGAGCTAGAAAGTAGATTGAAAGACGGGCGAACATTTACTTTAACTTCAGGCATGAGTTATCAAGTAGGGGATAACTCGGAACCCCATCAGTCTTTTAGCTTGAATGGTGCGAAGTTACTTATCGTTGATTAGATTTAAAGAACGTAATCAAATAAGGGATAGAAATTTCTATCCCTCATCTAACATCTTAATTTGCTAAAGCTGTCATGGCATCAACCAAGCTTGTAATTCCTGTATAGATATCCTTTAAATGGGCTTGGTCATCCATATAGGCAGGGGTAGTAACAAATAAATTTTGTTGATCGACCACACATTCTGAGGTTTGACAAACATGGTGAATTGAACCCGTTTTTTCAATTTCCTTGGCAATGTTAAGGTCAGACCCTAGCGTAATAGTTGGGTGTAACTCTCCAAATGTAAGCGCCAAGAGTGCAGGCGAAATACAAATTGCGCCAATCGGTTTTTTGCTCTGATGAAACGCTTTTAAAATTGAAGCTACCGTACCATGTACTCTTGCTTCTGCACCTTTAAAGGCAAACGTTGATAAATTTTTTGCGACACCAAAGCCACCCGGCAAAATCAGCCCATCAAATTCATTTGCATCGAGTTTATGAAGTAGTGAAATTTTACCTCGGGCAATTCTTGCCGCTTCTTGTAAAACATTTCTTCGCTCAGTCAGGTTTATTTCACCGCTTACATGGTCGATGACATGAAACAAAGGCTCATCGGGTGCAAAAATTTGATATTCAATATTTGCTGTATCTAAGGCTAACAGGGTTAAAACAGACTCTCTAATTTCAGAACCATCTAAATAACCACAACCCGATAAAATTACTGCTACTTTTTTCATTTGCTTGCTTAAGAACCTTTTTTAAATGTCTAAAAGATCTTAAGTTTTCTTCTAAAAGTTTTTTATACGCAGATTTGCCATAAATTCGCCCTAAGTGAGCATTTTAGTTTTACGTAGTTCACGTGGGGTAATCCCAAACAAATTTTTAAATTGTTCAGTAAATCGAGATTGAGATTGATAGCCACATTCAAATGCAATATTGCCAATGCTGTTATTGGTGGTTTGAATAAGATGCAGCCCATGGCCAAGTCGTACTCTATTGCGAATGTCTTGAATGCTGTTTCCTTCACTTTTCAGTTTTCTTCGTAGGGTCGATGAACTCATAAAAAGTTGAGCAGCGATAAATTCAGCGGTGAGTTCTGTAGATAAATGATCAGAAATAAAAGCCTGAACTTTTTCGCTCAAGCTTGTATTCATGTTGAGTTTAGCAATGTCGGTATAACCCGAATAATAAATAAGCTCTAAAAGCTCCCTTTTTCTAAATTTAAATGCAGAAGGAGGGGCAACTAAAGAGAAGTCTATAAACTGATGTAGGGCACTTTCTAAAAGAGAATTAAGCTGGCCTTGAACATAGTTCAGAGAACTACCCGAGCTTTGAGTAAGATCGTTAAAATCTTCAAAATCAAACTCGATAAGAAGAGCGAAATATTCTTCTTGATCTGGAATATTACGCATATCAATGCTGGAGCTGTTGGCTAAAAAAATAAAAGAACCAGCATCACACTTAATATTTTCAGTTTTTCCAAGTTCTTTGTATCCACTCAAAACAATAATCAGCAATGGCTTAGAAATTGGAACGTTTGTGATTTTTTGCTCTTGGTAAGCTGAATAGACCGCAAAAGGCAGGTTTAAGTTGCGATGCTCGAGCAGGCTTTTTTTAGCTAAAGAAATAAGATTCTGCATTGAATTTAAATATTTACTTAAATTTAGGCGTTGTGATGGATATAAAAATTATCAATATTTTTTTGGCTATTTTTAATGTTTGAGCCAATAAAAAAAGCCTAAACCCATTAAGTTTAAGCTTCTTTAAATTTGAATTCTGGCGGTGAGAGAGGGATTCGAACCCTCGATACGCGCAAACGTATACACACTTTCCAGGCGTGCTCCTTCAGCCACTCGGACACCTCACCAAGGCGTGCGATAGTAACTAAAAAATCAGGTTCTGCCAAGATTTAAGACGAGCATTACAGAAAAAAAATAATAGAGGTGATAAGATTGCGCTAAAAATCTATTGGTTTAATTACACAATGCAAAATACGGCCAAAAAAGCGACCTTGCCTGCCACGGCTTTGGCAGCTCTTGGGGTGGTCTTTGGAGACATCGGAACGAGTCCGCTCTATGCCTTGAAAGAGTCCTTCCATGCTGCCCATGGTTTGGGAATTCAGCCTGAAAACGTATTAGGAATTTTATCCATTATTTTTTGGTGCTTAATGCTGATTATCAGCATCAAGTATGTCGCAATTGTCATGCGTGCAGACAACAATGGCGAAGGCGGTATCATGGCCTTACTCGCATTGAATTTGCGTAAAGCAAAAATTGCCGACAATAAAAAAATCTACATGATTGCTATTGGTTTCATTGGGGCATCACTGTTCTTTGGTGACGGCATTATTACCCCAGCAATTTCGGTATTGTCGGCGGTCGAAGGGTTGTCTATTGCAACCAATGTTTTTGACCCGTTCATTATGCCGATTGCAATTGCCATTATCATCACGCTATTTTTAGTGCAAAAACATGGTACGGCCTTTGTAGGTAAATTCTTTGGTCCTATTACGCTTGTGTGGTTTATCTCTTTAGGTATTTTAGGCCTTCATAGTGTCATTCAAACACCGATTGTACTCGGCATGTTTAGTCCGCATTGGGCAATCCAGTTTATCTACCATCATCCAGTCATGACCTTTTTTGTGATGGGTGCTGTGGTGTTAACCGTGACAGGTGGTGAAGCACTTTATGCCGATATGGGACATTTTGGACCAGTTCCGATTCGTCTTGCGTGGTTCTTTGTGGTGTTGCCATGCTTAGTTTTAAACTATGCAGGACAGGGTGCATTGTTACTTCGTGACCCTGCGGCAATTGAAAATCCGTTCTATTTACTGGTTCCACAGTGGGCACTTTACCCAATGATTATTATGGCGACTATGGCAACAGTGATTGCCTCTCAAGCCGTAATTTCTGGGGTATTCTCTCTTGCTCGTCAAGCGATTCAATTGGGTTATTTACCACGTTTAAGTATTAAACATACCTCTGAGTCTGAAGAAGGTCAGATCTATGTACCGTTCTTAAACTGGTTACTTTTAATCGCAATTATTATCTTAATTCTGATTTTCAAAACCAGCTCAAATTTGGCAAGTGCTTATGGTTTAGCAGTAACTTTAACCATGCTCTGTGACACGATTTTGGTTGCAATCTTTATCTACTCAGCGTGGAAATGGAGCTGGCCAAAAGTGGTGTTACTGATTATTCCATTCTTCATTTTAGAATCGGTTTTAGTTGCAGCAACTTCACTTAAAGTGTTGTCAGGTGGTTGGGTGCCGTTACTCATTGGTGGTATTGCAGTCACCATCTTAATGACATGGAAACGTGGTCGTGAGCTTACTTTTGCCAAACTTGAACATGACACTTTAGCTTTAGATTTGTTTGTGAAAAGTATTGGTAATAGCGTGCACTGGGTGCCGGGTGATGCCGTGTTTATGACAGGTACACCAAACGTTGTGCCACATGCCATGCTACATAACATTAAGCACAACAAAGTATTGCATCAGCGTAATATCTTGGTGACTGTGGTGATTGAAGATGTGCCATTCGTTGCACCAGAAGAGCGTATTACGACAGAAGCTTTAGCTGAACATTTCTACCGTATTAAAATTTTCTACGGCTTTAAAGATGAAATGAATGTGCCAAAAGCGCTTATGCAAGCTTATGAGCAGTTAGGTCTTGAATATGACTTAATGCATATCAGCTTCTTTATTTCCCGCGATCGTATTGTTCACTCGGTGGGTGATGGTATGTCTCCATGGAGAGAAAAGCTGTTTATTTCGATGCAGCGTAACACCAGTCCAGTGAGTGACTTCTACCAAATTCCAACCAACCGTGTGGTGGAGTTAGGTAGTCAAATCGAAATATAAAAAATTTGATGTAATAAAAAAACCAAGACATAAGTCTTGGTTTTTTTATGGCTCTGATTATTGAGCTTGTGACATCGGTGCATCTGCTGGCAATGCACCCTCTTTTGCCATTGGGTCTGCTGACTGATTCGGGTCAGCTGGTGGCGGTGGTGTATTTGGGTCTTGTGGCGCTGGAGCAGCCATTTCACCGCCCGCAGGAGGCGCTGGTGGTACATCTGCCGGAGGAGCAGGAGGTACATCAGCTGGAATAGGTGCACCAGTAGGTGCTGCGCCTGTTGGTGGAGCAGAAACAGGTTGTACTTGACCACTTTTAACTAAATCACTAATAGAGCCAGGTTGCCCATTGACGGTTGTAGTGACTTTTACTTTAGACAAACTTTCTAAAGTTTCACCTGGTTGAACAGCAGGTTCAGCTAGGGCTGCCATACTGCACAGTCCAGCAATTACGCCAATACCAATAATCTTTGAATGGATCATTAAATGGACTCCGTTTATATTTTTATCCAAATTTGTGGAGCTAACCATGTCATAAGGCATGAGGGCTTTTCAATGAAAGATACGCAATTAACCCAATTCAATAGTGAAAGTTCCTCACAATCCCAACAGATTGTTACGTAAGGGGAAATGGAGTTACAAAAAAGATGACCATGTTTTAACCATTTGAAAGATAAGCGATATACTTAAAAAAGCAGGATTGTTAAGCTGCGTGTGGACAGTGGTATTGATAGAAACATGGCTAGTAAAAAAAGTAGTTCAGGCATCTTCGGTGATTTTTCTTTAAGTGAGCATTTTGGCAAAATTGTACTTGCCGGAGTGGCAGCAGGAAGTTTTGCCTTCGCTTTTGGTGGTGAAAAAATTTCACAGTGGTTTTCGCCTTTAAGTACCAACTCGACTTGTCTAAACCAGTTTTATCGCGAAATTCCACCTGCTTTAAATAAAGACAGCTTAAAAAAAGACAGTTATCCGCTGTGCTTTAATGGCTTCAATGTTTTGTACTCAGGGATGTCTAAAACGCCGTTATGGTCAGCTGAATATCTTAGTCCTGAACGTTTAAGCACTAAAATTAAGCGTGAAGATAATTTCCACGAAGAAACACGTGTTCCTGAGCGTCACCGTTCATTGTTAAGCGATTATCGTGGCTCAGGCTATGACCGTGGGCACATGTCTCCAAATGGTGATATGCCAACTAAAGACTCGCAATACGATAGCTTCTCGCTCAGTAATATGGTTCCGCAGGCCCCTAAAAATAATCAGGAAGTTTGGCGTAAGCTTGAAGACGCTACACGTGCTGTGGTTACTAAGCAAAAGCAAGATGCATATATCGTGACGGGACCAATTTTTGAAGGTCAACGACTCAAAACGATTGGTCGTGGTGTCCTCGTTCCAAGCGCAGTGTATAAGGCTGTTTATTATCCTAAAACAGGCGCAATTGGCGCTTACTACGCACCAAATAACAACTCGCAGCAGGTTAAAGTCGTGAGTGTTTGTTATTTGGAAGAAAAGCTGGGAATTAACCTATTTCCTCAACTTACCGAACAACAAAAACGTAATGTTTATCGTCTGCCGTTAACATCTAGCCAAGTTAAGCCAAATCAGAAGCTAGATTATTT
This sequence comes from Acinetobacter sp. 70_2, assembly GCF_056736115.1. Taxonomy (NCBI): domain Bacteria; kingdom Pseudomonadati; phylum Pseudomonadota; class Gammaproteobacteria; order Moraxellales; family Moraxellaceae; genus Acinetobacter; species Acinetobacter sp. 70_2. The sequence continues at coordinate 231,474 of NZ_JBWZIP010000012.1, read as the reverse complement.
ACACTGGGACGGAGAAAGCCAGTGTGAACGAGACTTAAGTACAGATCAGATTCACGCATTACAAGACCAGTTTAAAAAGCAGAAAAGTACGTCTTCTGAACCTATGGAATCAAAAGTTCCAAGTATTGATGAAGAAACTAGAAAAGCTATTGTGAAACAATTAGTAGAAGCCTTAGTGAACTATTTCTTGCAAATCATTAAATAAGCATTTGTAGGAAGTATTGCGCAGTTCTTATTCAATACAATAAGATGAATATACAGATCTGTCTGTTCATCTTATTCGAATAAGGACAATAACAATGTTTGCCTCGATGTTTCTTTTTTCTTTTGCCATGTCCATTACCCCAGGTCCCGTCAATACCGTTATTTTATCAACCAGCTTAAATCACGGTCTAAAAAGATCACTTCCCTACATTTCAGGTGCCACCATTGGCTTTACCTTGCTTTTGATTTTTATGGCATTTGGCCTGCAAAGTGTATTAACTCAATTTCCAGTTGTCTTAAAAATTCTTGCAGTTTGTGGAACGCTATTTGTTTGCTATATCGGGATTAAAATTATTCTTTCTGCTGCAAACATTTCTATTTCGAGTGTTCCTGTAGAACAGATGATTATTCCCAATTTTAAAGATGGGTTCTTGCTACAGTGGCTGAACCCTAAAGCATGGTTAGCCTGTGTATCGGGTATTACCATGTTTACCAGCATTGAAAACCCACAGGCGTTGCCAGTCTTTATTGTTATTTATTTTTTCACCTGTTATGTATGTTTGTTCTTTTGGGGATTCTGCGGTGATAAATTTTCAGTGGTGCTCAATCAGGGCAGCCGTTTGAAATATTTTAATATCTTGATGGGCGCTTTTTTAATTTTATCGGCACTTTTAATTTTGATTGATTTTTTTTAAATTGATCGTATTACACTGTGAAGATATAACAACGAGACACACTTATGTTTAAGCCATTTGAAAAGGGTACAGAGTCTTCTTCAATTGAAGATTTAACATTAGAAAATGATGTCGATTGCGTGAGCATTTATGGCAATTTGCAAATTACTAAAGACAAAGTCGGGTTAGAGCAGGCAAAGGCACTACAGAGCTTTTTAAACGATGTGGTTGTAGCTTTGGAAAAAGAAGAATTGCCTGAGAAAATTGAACGTCCAGCTGAACAAGAAGTGAATAATCCGTTTTTATAATTTATGTATGCTATACATGATATTTAGCATGATCATGCTGTCATACAGTCTTTAATACCACGTTGAATTTTATTGAATGTGTATAGACATTTTTTACTTTTGAAAGCCCAAAAGTAAACAAAAGGCTTTGTTGATCAGAGGGTACATCCATGTACCCCTGCTCAACAGGTGACATCCATGTCACCCTCCGCGATAGTAGATTGAGTCTAAGAAAAGTTAATCCTTATCTCCAGCAACCACCTTATAAATAATCGCACCAATTACAGCACCTAAAATCGGCGCTACCCAGAACAACCACAACTGACTTAAAGCACCAGTTTGAGCAAAGAATGCAACACCTGTACTACGTGCAGGGTTCACCGAAGTATTTGTAACTGGAATACTGATTAAGTGAATAAGCGTTAATCCAAGACCAATCGCAATAGGTGCAAAACCAGCAGGTGCACGACCATGTGTTGATCCTAAAATAATGATTAAGAAGAACGCAGTAAGTACCACTTCAATAATAAAAGCAGAACCTAGACCAAATTTATTTGGCGATAAATCACCAAAACCATTTGAAGCAAAACCGCCCACACCAGTAAAGCCAGCTTGACCTTGAGCGATAATATAGAGAACAAATGCAGCAGCAGTTGCACCAACCACTTGTGCAACAATATAAGGAATTAAATCTTTAATATCGAAACGGCCGCCGACCCAAAGACCGACACTGACCGCGGGGTTAAAATGTCCACCAGAGATATGCCCGAGAGCATAAGCACCAGTGAGTACGGTTAAACCAAAGGCAAGGGCTACACCTGCAAAGCCAATACCAAGTTCAGGGAAAGCTGCGGCTAACACTGCGCTACCACAACCACCAAAGACTAGCCAAAACGTACCTAAGAATTCAGCAAAATATTTATTCATTGTGATTACTCATCTATTGATCTATTTTTTAATTAATGTGAAATATGTCACAAAAAATTAAGCATGTGACTATATGAAATTTTTGTTTTCAGTGTTGTTTTAATCAAGAAAAGATTTGTAAGTTTTGGTTGGTTATTCTTTGTCTAAAAATTGAACTCTCCATTGTTGTGGTGTTTGATTGGTCCAATGTTTAAATGCTCTTTGAAAAGCACTTTGTTCTGAGTAACACAGTAAAAGCGCAATCTCTTGCAAGCTTAAATGCGGATCTTTTAAATATTCGGTTGCCAGCATAAAGCGCACTTGCTGTACGCGTTCCTGAAAGGTGGTGTTTTGCTGCTGTAAGTGTCTTTGCAGTTGCCGAACAGACAAGCCTAATTGAGTAGCAATATATTCAATTTGGTACTGATTTTTTTGTAAGCCAGTCAAAATTGAATGCTGTAAACGTTGATCAAGTTGAGTCGAATTTGGTAATTGTTCTAACAGTGCTTGGGCTTGCTGAACCAATAACTGTTGTAGAGTGTGGTCAGCGCTGCTAAGCGGTTTATGAATTTCGGTAATTGGAATAAGTAACTCGGTACGTGGCTGGCTAAAACGAACGGGACATTGAAAGTACTGCTCGTACACCCTGATATTTTTAGGGGCAGTATTTAAGAAACGTACCTCATGTACATGTACATCTTCATGAGACATAAAAAGACGTAAGAACTGAATGACCAGCGCAATCGCGATTTCATCAGTAAGCTGAGTAGGGTGTAACTCAGTCGCCTCCCAGCGAATAGAAGCATATTCTTCATATAGCTCAACCACTAATGGGCTACCGTCATAAATCAGACGGTGAAAGTCATGATAACGAATTAAAGCTTCACCTAAGTTATCGCAAGAGAGAGCAAGGTAGGCAATAATCCCTAAGTGTTTGGGTTGCACATATTTGGCAATTTCTAGACCTAATCCCGGCTTTGGGTCCAGTTTATAAATGACTTCTAACAAGTCGCGCCAAACGACGTAGTCAAAGCGTTCCAGATTTTGAATGTGTTCTAATTGTTTAGGAATAGCTAACTCATTTGCTTCGCAATAAGCTTTTAATAGATGCCCCAGCCCTCCATACACCGAGCCTGTATAATTTTTTAGTTGTGGCATCCGTGACCACCTCTTTCTTGTCGTGATTTGTCAATGAAACCATAAATTCTGGTCAATACCTAGCATAACGAATTTTATATGCTCAATAAAAAGAAAAAGGAGTTAGGTGATGTTAAAAGGTTTTATTGCCGGAATTGCGGTTGCAAATGCATTTGAATGGGTGGCGCATAAATATATATTGCATGGTGTACACCGTGCTGGACAACCGCGCTATAGCCCCGTGCCAAAAAGCATGGAGTCACATTGGGCACACCATCGTGAAGTCCGTAAACAGCAATTTCATGATGATTGCTATGTGGAGGGCGTTGGCAACTGGCGAACTAAAAATGAGTTAATTTCGCTTGCTGTGGTGGCAACTGTTTCAAGCGCAATTTTCTATCCATTTTCAAAAGGTATGGCACTTGCAGCTTGGTACAGTGCTGGTAATTATTATTATATTCATCGCCGTGCACATTTAGAGCCTGACTGGGCAAAGCGTAAAATCCCGTGGCACTACGATCACCATATGAACTCTAATCAAGATGCCAATTGGTGTGTGACTAAGCCTTGGTTTGATTATGTGATGGGAACACGTGTGGTATCTTCGGCAGATTTAAAAGAACAAAACCCTTTGGGTATACGGTTACCTACTGCGCTTGCTAGACCACTGTCTCAAGCACTAGAAAAAATCTTTCCTGCAAAATGGGTCGAGAAAAAAGAAAAACCTCAACTGGTTAACGACTTAAATTCGGTCGATGGCGCTGCATAAAAAATTAAAGGGGCATATTGCCCCTTTAAATATCAATAAGCTTACAAGCGCATTTCGATGCCTTGTTCAGCTAAATATTGTTTAGCCTCTGGAATCGTATATTGACCAAAGTGGAAAATACTTGCAGCCAATACGGCATCTGCACCACCTTGTAAAATACCGTCTGCAAGGTGTTGTAAGTTACCTACACCGCCTGAAGCAATTGTTGGAATGGTCACGCGGTCATTAATAGCACGCATTAACGCAATATCGTAACCTGCTTTAGTACCGTCAGCGTCCATACTCGTAATAAGTAACTCACCCGCACCGTAGTCAGCCATTTTCACAGCCCATTCAATGGCATCAATACCCGTTGGTTTACGACCACCGTGAGTAAAGATTTCCCATTTGTTGTCACCAGTTTTCTTGGCATCAATCGCAACCACAATACATTGTGCGCCAAAGTGTTGAGAAGCTTCTTGAACAAATTCAGGGTTAAATACGGCAGCCGAGTTAATACTCACTTTGTCTGCACCTGCATTTAATAACGCACGAATATCTTCAACCTTACGGACACCACCACCAACAGTTAATGGCACAAATACAGTCTCGGCCATACGTTCAACAGTACGGTAAGTAGTGTCGCGTCCATGATGTGTAGCGGTAATGTCTAAGAAAGTAATTTCGTCTGCACCTTGTTCGTTATAGCGACGTGCCACTTCAACAGGGTCGCCCGCATCACGAATATCGAGGAATTGAACGCCTTTAACTACGCGTCCGTTATCAACGTCTAGGCAAGGAATAATACGTTTAGCAAGCATAGCTTTTTCCAAAAATAATCGCCGTTGGTGAAAGTTCCTACACAGGCGCTACACCTTCATGGAGGGAAGAGGTATTCTATCAAACTTCACAGATGTTTTTTGCAGGTTTTCCATGTCGGTTTATACCCCTTTGAGTTTAGATGAAGTTCGCACCTTTGCTGCACCTTATGGATTAGAGGTGTTGGAGCTGAACCCAATTCAGGGAGGTATTCAAAACACCAATTATTTTTTGGTAGATGTAAACCGTAAACAATATGTACTTACCGTGTTTGAAGAGTTAGATGCCAAAGGGGCAGGCGAACTTATTCCTGTACTCGAACAATTGGGCACTCATGATGTACCTGTTGCTGTGCCGTTAAAACACAGTGGACAAGCGGTTCACGTGATTGCAGACAAGCCTGCACAGATTGCACCACGTCTCATGGGTGATCATCCCATGCAAACCACAGTAGCTCAAGTTGCCGCAATTGCAGATGCACAGGCGAAACTGCATGTGGCTTTACAAGACTTTCCGCTTGAACGTGAATATCGACGCGATCATCAATACTGGACAGGTGTTGCAGAACAGCTTAAGCCAAATATGTCTAAAGATGATCAAGCTTTACTTGAGCAGGTCTATCAAGCTTTTAATGCTAAAACAGCGCAGTACTCAAATCGACCAACAGGTTTTATTCACTCTGATTTGTTCCGCGACAATACGTTGTTTGAAGGTGACCAATTACAAGGTATTTTAGACTTTTACGAGTTAAATCAAGACGAATTACTATTTGATATTGCGATTACCATCAATGATTTTTGTACCGAATATCCAGCAGCACATTTAAACTTAGACAAAGTGGCAGCTTACTTAGCGGCATACCAAAAAGTTCGTGTGCTTACTTCCGATGAAGTTGAATGTTTAGATGTATTTTTAGCAATGGCCGCATGCCGTTTTTGGTCAATGCGCTTGCAAGTTGCTCAAAAAAATAAAGAAGAAGGACGTACTGGCGACGACATTTTGCAAAAAGACCCGCAAGAAATGCGAGCAATGATGCAAGACCGTTTAAGTCATGTAAAAGCATAAAAGGAATAAAGATGCGAGATCAGGGGCGTTTAGTCGAATGGTTCGACGAAAAAGGTTATGGCTTTATTCAGCCGGACGATGCTGAAAAAGAGCGAGTCTTTTTGCATATCAAAGATTTTGCACGCCCCGGTCCTCGGCCAATTATTGGCTGTGCACTGGAATATCTGGTAATCCTTGATGAACGAGGCCGTTTTCGTGCTCAGCAGGTCACTTATTTAAAGGCATCTCAAACTCGTAAAGCTTTAAAATCAACAAAAACAGAATCTTCATTTCAAGCAAAACCATGGTCTGCTATACAAATGGGGATCGTATTTTATTTTGTTTTAATGGGCATTATGAGCTTTATGCATGTTCTGCCAGCTTATACTTTATTGTTTATCTTAATGATGAATGTCTTAAGTTATTGGCTATATTCACAAGATAAAGAGGCTGCACAATTAGGCAATCGCCGTGTTCCTGAACAGACTTTACATATTGTGAGCTTTTTAGGTGGTTGGCCAGCTGCGTGGTGGGCACAACAAAAACTGAGACATAAAACACAAAAACAACCATTTCGTAAGATTTATTTTTGTACCATATTCTTTCATTTACTTTTGATTTTGTGGCTAATTTCTCCTTTAAACGTTTTGCGGGGATCATAAAAGTAAATTGTTTTATTAAACTTGAGAGGTATAAAAATGAATAGTTCTATCGACCAAGATCCGAATCGTACTTTAACACTTATTTTGTATGTACTTTATATTGTTGCCATTTTTACAGGCGGCTTACTTGCGATTATTGCTTTAATTATTAACTACGTAAAACGTTCCGATGTACAAGGTTCAATTTTTGCGAGTCACTTTACTTGGCAAATCAGAACATTCTGGTGGTATCTCGCTTGGAATATTATTGCCTTTTTACCGTTTATTTTCTTGTTCTTTACAGGTGAAAATACCGATTTATTTGCAGGCGTTGCGATCTCATCGACCGTATTCTGTGTAGGCGTGATTACAGCGGCATGGATCTGGATTGTATATCGTGCCATTCGCGGATTGATTGCGTTAAATGATAACCGCCCGATGTATCAGCCTTAATCAATAAAAAAGAGAGCTTAAGCTCTCTTTTTTATTCTCGAATTCTTTTAGTTTTTTTAATGGGTAACTTAAGTTTTAACTCACTGACTAATACACCTAAGACCACTAAAGCTCCTCCGAAAAGAGCAATAATTGGTAATCGCTCACCTGCGATTCGGCCAATAACTCCTGCCCAAACAGGCTCTCCTGCATAAATAATCGCAGCACGTGAAGGATCAACCATACGCTGAGCCCAATTCATCACAAATTGAATCAGTGCACTTGCTAAACCTAATGTAACAGCAAGGAGTACAAGCGGCCATGAAAATGCTGGAATCGTATGCTCGCCCACCACAGGCATAACGGCAAACGAAAGTAGAGACGCGACAGCAAGTTGAATAATGGTCACCCGGCGCAAATTTACCTTTCCAGCAAAGTAACTAATAAAAATAATTTCCAAAGCAATCGCAACTGAGCCAAGTACTGTTAAAAGCTGCCCAAAACTTAATGAAATTTGCTCAAAACCATTACCTGTCAATAAAACGAGACCAGCAAAAGCCAAAGCTGCTCCTACCCAAGTCATGACATGTGGTGTCTTTCTAAAGATGAGCCACATTAAAATAGGAACAAGCGGAACATAAAGCGCTGTTAAAAAAGCCGACTCACTACTCGGAATAGTTTGCAGGCCAATCGTTTGAGTTCCATAACCGCCTACAATCACTACACCAATTGCAGTGCCAGCACCTAAGTCTTTTAACGTAACGCCTTTCATACTCTTGAATGAAATAAGTAATAACGTTAGTGCTGCTACAGCAAAGCGGCAGCCTACAAAAAACATAGGCGATGTAAAATTCAGTGCATATTGCACTGTAAGAAATGTTCCGCCCCAAATCATAGTAATCAAAACGAGTGCTAACTGGGGGGCTTTGCTTGAACTCAAAGAAATTGGTGACATACTCAAGTTAAATTAAATTGTGCAATATACTGCACATGTTGCGCTATTCTTCCATTTTGTGCAATATATTGCTCAAATTTTCTTTACTAACCTATTCTATGAGCCAGTCGAGTACCGTTTTACAGCACGTAGGCACAAATATCCGTTCATTAAGAGATGAGCGTGGTTTAAGCCAACAGGACTTGGCAGATCAGGCAGGTGTAAGTAGACGAACGATTGCTGCTTTAGAAACAGGACAAGTCAATATCAGCCTAGCTAAACTCGACGCGATTGCGATAGTGTTGGGGGTAGACTTTAGAACGATTGTGAGCGCACCCGAGCATAAAGAACAAGCCTTGGTTAATGTACTTGCTTGGCAGGGTGAAAAAGAGCAAAGCAAAGCAACATTACTGGCTTCAGTTCCGTCTCATAGCCAAGTTGAGCTTTGGACGTGGTCATTGGCAGTAGGGGAGTCTTATATTGCTGAAGCAGACCCAGAAGGGTGGCAAGAACTGATTTATGTATTAGAAGGTGAGCTAACGATACAATTTGCAGATAGCTCAAAAACTATCTTTGCTGGTTCTTCATTTATATATGCTAGTTCAGTGACTTATACTTATATCAATAGTGGTAATCAAGTACTTAAATTTATTCGCAATGTGGTGTATTAACTTTAAAGTCTTTTCAAAATTATATGAAGTATTTGGTTTTATATAGTGAATTTATCTTATTTAAAAATTTGAAAGTCTAATTTTAAACAAAAAACATGAAGAACAATAAATAAGACAAGTTATGATATTTCTTAGGTAATGAAATTATTTTTAACTCGTTTTAATAGAAAAAAGATAGATAAATGAAGTTTTTATTAAGTTCGCAAGATATTCAGAACTATAAATTTATATGGAATATTTCTAAAGAAAATTATAAGAAACAAAGAAGTAGTATGTTTCTTATGTTTTTATTAGTGGTATTTGCAGCTTTTTTTACGACTTTATTGCCATACTTGCTAAAAATTATTATTGATTATTCTGCACACGAATATAATTTTTTATTCAATATTCAACTCCCATTTAATTTTTTATATCTACTTGTACTTGCCTACGCGACCGCATGGTTAGCCAATGAGCTATGCCATTGGACGCAAAATATTTTTGGAGCTTATTTGATGGTCGATTTCAAAGGATCATTAATTTCTGCAGGCTTAAAAAATTATTTAAATCTAAAAAAAGATGCACAAGATCAAATCGAGGCTGGAACAGTAATGAGTGATCTTGAAAGAGGAAGTACTGCTTTTGGTGAGATTAATTTAACGTTGATTTTTTATTTAGGACCAATTATTTTTCAATTGGTGATGATTTTTGCGGTTTTGTTTACGACCATTAGTCTACTTTTCAGTATTAGCTTTTTATTGGTCGCTATTATTATTTTCATCGTTTCCTTTCATATAAATAAAAGAAGTAGTTCATTATTCGATGCCATGTATGAAAAAGACAATTTAGTGAATAGTCATTTAATACATCAAATATCTAACTCCTATGAAATTAAAGTAAAAAATGCAGTGCCGTTTCAGTTATCAAAATTTAATGACACTCTAAATTTATATATCACAACGGCAAAAGATAGGAATAAGAAAATAGGATTATTGATGATTTCTCAGTTGTTTATGATCTTTTTATTCTTACTTATTTTTATGTTATTTACCGTATTTCTTTCAACTGACAAACAATTGACAGCTGGGGCTTTCGTATTGATAAGCACTTATATTATTCAACTCACCAATCCATTTTTAGCTGTTTCCCAAAGCTTGATGCGGTTAAATGGCAACTTTGTGGCCTTAGCAAAATATCGACAGTATTTTAATCTCAAGAAAGAACAATATACATCATCTACCATTCAACATTCTGAAGTCTTATTCCAATTTATAAATGCTAAATTTTTGTTAGGAAAAAGGGCAGTAGATCATTTTAATTTAACAATCTTGGCTAATAAAACGTATGTCGTGATTGGTCAAACAGGGCTAGGTAAAACTTCTCTGATGAATTATTTAATGGGGATATATCAGATTCAGTCAGGGCAGCTTTTTTATAAAAATATCGATATTAGTCATAATTTTTCTAACCATATTTTTGATGAAGTGGTCTATGTTGCCCAGCAACCTGTAATTTTTCCTTATTCTTTAAGAGATAATTTGGTTTATAACTCTCAGTATATATATGAAGATTCTTACTTATTTCAAATGCTTGAGCAGTTTAATTTATTGCATATTTTGAAAAAACATCATTTAACGCTCGATGATGATCTAACTGAAATTTATAAGAATTTTTCAGGGGGAGAAAAGCAAAGAATTTGTATCCTTCGAGGTCTTTTAGCACGCCCACAACTCATCATATTAGATGAACCGACCGCAGCTTTAGATGTAGATACTGCAAAAGATATACTTGCATATATTCAGCAAGTTGTTCCGTCCGTGATTATGATTACGCATTCACCTTATGCAATGGAGATTGCAGATGAGGTGATTGATTTAGAAAAGTTATTAAATTAAAGATTATTAAGTAATAAAAAAGAGCCTAAACAGGCTCTTTTTTTACATCTTAAAAATTAAAGACGGTTTTCATCTAACAGAAGCTGAGCTTCACGAAGGTTTAAAGTACCTTCATAAATTGCACGACCTGTGATTGCGCCTAAAATGCCCGGTTTGCCTTTTAAGTTACGAACGTCATCAAGGTTAGTTACGCCACCTGAAGCAATCACTGGTAAGCCTGAGTATTGAGCCAAGTTGACAGTCTGCTCAACGTTTACCCCTTGCATCATGCCGTCACGCGCAATGTCTGTATAAACAATGCTAGACACGCCTGCATCTGCAAAACGTTTTGCTAAATCAGTTGCTTTAACATCAGTAACGTTTGCCCAGCCGTCAGTTGCAACCATACCATTCATGGCATCAATACCAACAATGATGTGGCCAGCAAAGCGCTTACAAGCTTCTTCTACAAATTCAGGCTCTTGAACTGCTTTAGTACCAATAATGACAAAAGTCACACCAGCTTCTAAATAGTGTTCAATCGTTTCTAATGAGCGAATACCACCACCAATTTGAATTGGTAATTCTGGCTGAGCTTTAGCAATTGCTTCAACAACAGGTTTATGAATTGGAGTACCTGCGAAAGCGCCATTCAAATCAACCAAATGTAAACGACGTGCGCCTTCATTTACCCAATGCTGGGCAGTTGCAACTGGATCGTCAGAGAAAACGGTATCGTCTTCCATACGCCCTTGTTTTAAACGCACACATTTACCATCTTTCAGGTCAATTGCTGGAATGATTAGCATGCTTTCGCTCCTTGCTTCATCATGTTTATGAAATTGTGCACATCTTAGCAAAGTATTGATCAATCGCTAAGCCTTAGAAAAGACTTTTATAACTTTACGCGTGAAGTGCGGTTTGAATCGTTTGTGAAATGTGAGCCGGTAATAAGTTTTGTTTACGAAGCTCTAAAAATACCAGTAGAGCTGCATAAGCATCAGCGGCTGCATAACTGATTTGCTGTGGTGTAAGTGGCTTTTGCGCCCAATTTGATGTTCCGACTTTCTTTGACTTTGAAAGATACTGTCCAAACAACAGTGCTACGGCTTTTTGTACACCCATTTGCTGAGTAAAACCAAAGTGACTAAAACCTTTAGCAAGGTCAACGCAGCTTTCAAGCTCTATGCCTTTTTTATGAAAAATGTGCTTATCATTCTTAAGACCAAAGCCGAATTTAAGTTGTTTTTGGTTCGATAAAATAGGCTGCAAAAATTTTAAAGTCGATGAATTGACATGAAATAAATAGACTTTATGTTCAGCGGCAAGCTGAATCAGATGTGGACCTGTCGAAACTTCACCCACCCGAAATGTCGGTTTAGATTCCGAATCAAATCCTAAAAAGATCGCTGCTTTTAATTCTTCTTCAATAGTTTTGCATTGCTCAGTATTTTCAATCACCACAATATTTTGGTGGTTAAGATTTTTAAAAGGTGGAAGCTGCTGAATAGAGGCTTTATCAAGGAGGGAAGGGGCTTCGGACATATTTAACAGCGTACAAATAAATTGAGCTATTAGCTTTATATATGAATAAAGCCTAGAGAACTAGGCTTTATACGCGACTTTAAAAATTATTGAGACTGAGATGGCGACCCAATGATAACGCTTTCGCTTTTTTCAACATAGCCTTCATAGGTAGGAGCCATGATTGTGGCAACAATAGCAAAAATGACTGCAAGTGGAATAAGTGCAATATAAATCCAGCCTAAAACACGTTCCCAGCTTGGCGTTGGACGCTTCGGTCCATAATCATTAGGACCTTCAGTTCCTTTTGCACAGAATAAATAAATGGCAAGGCCAATATTCACGATGGGTACGAGCATGAGTAAAGATAACCAACCTGTATTATTACGGTCATGCAAACGGCGAATAGTAAATACGAAGCTAATATAAATACCGACGATATAGAGAATAGCAATAGAGACTAAGCCCGGCGCAGTAAAGCCTGGAGCGCCCTCATTTTGTGTAAGTCCGAAAGTAAAAATAATAAGTAGAACAACAGCAGCGAGGGTTAAGGTAAATAGGAAGGTCCAAGCAGCGTAAGAGAGTCGTCCGAAACGGCCATTTGCCTTAAAGGGCGAATCCTGCTGAAGTGGCTGATTTTCAAAAGGTGAATTCATTGTGTTTATCCTGATCATTTGGTTTTATTTAAAAGTATGAATATTCAATATTTTGTTGAATAAAATATCATTCTATAAATGATTAGTAGTTATTATAAATAAAAAAAAAGATCAGGCCATCTAGACCTGATCTGTTTAAAGCTTTTGTGAAATTAAATATTCCATTCCACAAAGTTTTTAAGTAACTGTAAGCCTGCAGTGTGACTTTTCTCTGGGTGGAATTGAGTCGCAAATAAATTATCTTTGTGAATTGCCGTACAGAAGTTCACGCCATATTCGCATGTTGCAGCCACAAGGTTTTCATCTTTAGGTTCAACATAGTAGCTGTGTACAAAGTAGAAGCGAGCATCTTGTTCAATGTTGTTCCACATTGGATGGCTTGGGTCCATTTGGTGAACTTGGTTCCAGCCCATATGTGGGACTTTTAAACCTTCCATTTGAGGGAAGTGTTTGACCACCCCTTCAAAAATGCCTAGTGCGTCTACACCGCCATTTTCTTCAGAACTTTGCAGTAATGCTTGCATGCCTACACAAATCGCAAGAACTGGCTTATTAAAAGCAGCGTTGCGTACGACTTCATCAATACCTGCTTCACGCATGCCTTGCATACAGTCACGCATTGCCCCCACACCTGGGAAAACAATTTTATCGGCTTGTGCAATTAATTTTGGGTCGTTAGTTACATCGACTGTAGCGCCTACATGCTCAAGTGCTTTAGCAGCTGAGTGTAGATTGCCCATGCCATAATCAAGTAACGCGATACGTGTCATTAGAGGCTACCTTTTGTCGATGCAATCGTGTTTTCAGCACGTGGATCAATTTCACATGCCATACGTAAAGCACGTGCTAGTGCTTTAAATACACTCTCGATTTGATGGTGGCTATTTTTACCCTTCAAGTTATCAATATGTAAGGTCATAAGCGCATGGTTTACGAAACCTTGGAAAAACTCGGAAAATAAATCCACATCAAATGTGCCGATACGTGCGCGAGTAAATGGAATATCCATAAATAAACCCGGACGACCAGATAAATCTACAACAACGCGAGATAAAGCTTCGTCTAATGGCGCATAAAAATGACCATAACGACGTAAACCTTTTTTATCACCTAAAGCTTGCGCAAAAGCCTGTCCAAGCGTGATACCGCAGTCCTCTACGGTATGATGATCGTCAATCTCGAGGTCTCCATCACAATGAATATCGATATCAAATAAGCCATGTCGCTTGATTTGATCAATCATATGGTCTAAAAATGGAACTCCGGTGTTTAGTGTGCCTTGACCAGTACCATCGAGATTTAAACGAACTCGAATTTTGGTTTCATTGGTATTTCTAACCACTTCACTGATACGTTGCGTCATGGACACGTTCCTCAAAAAACGTCAAAAATGATTGGATGTTAACGACAATTTCGCTGTGACGAATTCGTGACAGCATCATAGTTTGCTCAGGAGGGTTAATCAATGCCTATTACCGTACATGCTTATAGTTCTCTAGATAATTCAGAGATCCGCGATCAGCTTGAGCGATTGTATGATACAAGTCCGGAGTTTGGTGACGGGCACGATGCGATTGAACAACTTGAACAAGATTTACAGCAGTATACCACGCTATACACTGCCGAATTTAACACCAAAATTATAGGTGCAATCTGGTGTTCAGGACAAGGTGAAAGCAAGGTACTTGAATATATTGTGGTGCACCCTGCGAACCGTGGTCGTGGGGTAGCTGAGCGCTTGGTAGAAGAAGCTTGTCGTATAGAAGAATCAAAAGGCGTTAAAATTTTTGAGCCAGGCTGTGGTGCCATTCATCGCTGCTTAGCGCATATTGGTAAATTGCATAGCTAAAATCCTATTTTTACTGTATTTGTGATTTAAAATTAAACACTTGTTACAAAAAACACGGAAGTTGCTTGACGTGATCATATAAACATTGTTTAATACGCCCACTTCGGCGTGATAGCTCAGTAGGTAGAGCAACGGATTGAAAATCCGTGTGTCCCCAGTTCGATCCTGGGTCTCGCCACCATTATTTGTGTTTTCAATCCCTGATCCCATCAGGGATTTTTTTTAAGTATAAAAAATACCCATTTAAATCAGAAACTCAGGATAATTGTTGACTATTGTTCTGAGATACGGCTTAATACAGGCCATCGGCGTGATAGCTCAGTAGGTAGAGCAACGGATTGAAAATCCGTGTGTCCCCAGTTCGATCCTGGGTCTCGCCACCATATTCGAAAAAGCCCCATACTTTAAAGTATGGGGCTTTTTTCATGCCTATTTATTTAATAAAAAATATGAAGACTTCACTTGTGTATAAATCTCATTTTATCCACAAGCAGACAGGGTTATCCCCAATATTGCTTTCACTTTCTAAAAATGGCTCAACTGAAAATTTGTGTTTAGTCATGAGGACTATCATTAATGAGTCGTTTGCCTAAACACACAGCTTCTACCTCGTCGTAACCGAGCTGTTCGTAAAAGTTCAGCACATTTAGATTGTCTTTACGCACCAATAATTGAAGTTTTGGGCAGCCGCGAGCGACGAGGCGCTTCTCAAGCTGTTGTACAAGCGCTGTAGCGATTCCTAAGCGTTGTTGATGGGGATGAACAGCCAAATAGTTAATCCAGCCTCTATGGCCGTCATAGCCGCCCATGAGCGTGCCAATCAGTTGTTCATCTTTAATCGCAACCAGAAATAAATCATCCTGTTGTGAAACTTTTCTAAAAATATCCGTTTCAGGATTATTCCAAGGACGGGTTAGGTCGCAGCTTTCCCATAAATTGACCACATCATCCAGATCTGCATTTGTAAATTGGCGAATAATGAACATATGGATTTCTACTTTTTGTTTTGATGTATTGAAAAGATAAAATAAAAATGCGCAATTGAGCAGTAGTTTTGAATAATTTAAACAAATAAAAAAGCACCCCCAAAGGAGTGCTTAAATTAAAAATATTGCTTACGCTGATTTTGCAATAGGTGCCGCTTGGAGCATTTGACCTGTTTCTTCGAAGTTTGCATGCCAAGACAATGCTTCACGAAGTAAATGAGGGGTATGACCACCTTTAGCACATGCACGATCAAAGTAGTCGTTCAATGCATCACGGTAAAGCGGATGTACACAGTTATCAATAATAGCGCGAGCACGTTCACGAGGCGCTAAACCACGTAAGTCTGCTAAACCTTGCTCTGTTACTAAAATATCAACGTCGTGTTCGCTGTGGTCAACGTGGCTTACCATTGGCACGATAGAAGAAATATCGCCGCCTTTAGCAATTGATTTGGTTACAAAGATTGCCAAGTGTGCATTACGAGCGAAGTCACCTGAACCACCAATACCGTTCATCATTTTAGTACCACATACGTGAGTTGAGTTCACGTTACCGTAAATATCAAACTCAAGCGCAGTGTTAATGCCGATAATCCCTAAACGACGAACCAGTTCAGGATGGTTAGAAATCTCTTGTGGGCGAAGCACTAATTTGTCTTTGTAAGCTTCGATATTGCCAAAAACTTTTTCGCCACATTTAGCTGAAAGGGTAATTGAGCTACCAGAAGCAAACTTCATTTTGCCTGCATCAATGAGTTCAAAAGTACAGTCTTGTAGAACTTCTGAGTACATGATGAGGTCTTCAAAATCAGAATCTTTTAAACCTGTTAATACAGCGTTAGCAATTGAACCAATCCCTGCTTGTAATGGACCAAGGTTCTTTGGTAAACGGCCTTCAGCAACTTCTTTATTAAAGAAAGCAATGAGGTGGTTTGCAATGCCTTGAGTCTCATCATCTGGAGGAGTGACTGTTGATGGTGAGTCATGTGTGTCGTTAAAGACAATACCTACAATTTTTGCAGGATCAATTTGGATTGCCGTTGTACCAATACGCTCATCCACTTTTGTTAATGGAATTGGCGTACGTGTTGGGCGATAAGTCGGAATATAGATGTCGTGCAAACCTTCAAAGCTTTCGCTTAAAGAGGTGTTGATTTCAACAATAACTTTTTCGGCAAAAATAGCAAAGCTTGCAGAGTTACCTACAGAAGTTGTTGGAATGATGCCACCATCTTCAGTAATTGCAATTGCTTCAATCACTGCAACGTCTGGACGTTTAAGTTGCTGGTTACGCATTTGCTCAACAGTTTCTGACAAGTGTTGGTCAATAAACATAACTTCGCCGTTGTTAATCGCACGACGTAAAGTGTTGTCTACCTGAAATGGCATACGACGAGATAAAACACCTGCTTCCGTGAGTTGTTTGTCTAAGTCATTACCTAAGCTAGCACCCGTAATTAACGTGATTTTTAACGGATTTTTCTTTGCGTGCTCTACAAGTGCTTGTGGAACAGCTTTAGCTTCACCAGCACGAGTAAAACCACTCATACCAACGGTCATTCCATTTTCGATGAATTGCGCAGCTTGTTCAGCACTGATGACCTTGTCATGAAGAGAAGCTAGGCGAATACGACTTAAAGACATTGGACATCCTCAATATTGTCAAAACATACGGGATTTTAGCTATGAAAAAATGAAAAGTGCATAGGTGTTAGGCTAAGGTCTAATTTTTTAAATAAATGTGGGTATAAATTTATTTTATGATTTTTAATATGTTGATTTATTTGGTATTTAATAAATTTTAAAATAGCGCTTTAAATGATCGGTTGATCAAATTAGAAGCGCTCACTTAAAGTTTGTTTAATTTTTTCCAAAGGATTTGGCGTTGTATTTTCTTCAGCCGCTGGTTTTGGAATAGGTAGTGAAATAACAACCTCTAAACCACCTTGTTCACGGTTATGAATTTGGATTTCACCTTGGTGAATGTCGACAATACGCTTAACAATTGCAAGACCTAAACCACTTCCCTGGATGGTTCTAGCAGAGTCGCCTCTCACAAATGGTTGCATTAATTCTTCAATTTGATCTTCTGGAATACCTTCACCGTGGTCGGCAACGGTAATCAAAATATGTTCATTTTCAACTTTTGCACTGAGTTCGATTGGCTCCGCACCATAACGTTTTGCGTTATTAATAAGGTTGGCAATCAATCGTTTTAAAGAGAGGCTACGCGCAGGAATAATCGGAACATCTTGCACCTCAAAACGAATATCGAGCGGTTTAAACTGAATAATTAATTCTTGCAATAATATATTGATATTGGTGTCTTTTAATTCTTCATCAGAACCATCCCGCATATATGAGATGAACTGATTCAAAATTGCATCCATATCATCTACGTCATAGACCAAGCCTTCACGCAGAAATTCATCAGGTAGCATTTCTGCGGTTAAACGAATACGTGTAAGGGGAGTTCTTAGATCATGTGAAATACCCGCTAGCATGATTCGTCTTTCACGCTCAGCTTGTTCAAGCGTATACACCATGCGGTTAAAGGCTTGGTTAACTTGGCGAATTTCTAGAGGGCCATGGTTGGTATCTAAATAAGGTGCAGTTCCAGACTTACTATATTCATTGGCAGCATTTTGCAAACGACGCAAGGGGCGATTCATTTGTCTAACCAAAATTAAAATAATGATGGCTGACACTAAAGGAACACCCACAACCCAACCAATTAATAGCTCAGGGCTATAGTTTGCATAGGTTTTTAAAGGCTCACGAACCCAGTTGCCATGCATTTCAGGAGTTTGAATCCAGATACGTGGGCTAGGTTTAAACTGGAAGTAAACGGTAACGTCTTTTGCACCAATTTCGTTGGCTAGTTTTTGCTCAACTTGGTTGGTAAAAATCTCGGCAATTACTTTATCGCGAACGCTTGGATACTCTTTAGGGTCGGTTATGTATTCAATACCAACCCGATTACGTAACCAAGTATCGACATCAACTTCGCTATCACGATGAAAAATACGAATATTAGGGTTATTGACCAGTTCGAGTTCAACTGCAAGATAACGGGCATGTTGTTGAATCTCAGGTAAATAGAGAGTTCGCCAAAAAAACCACAAAGACATAAAGAGGCTAAAGAACACCACCAGCAGTACCAAAATTGTGGTACGCATGGCAGCAGAACGTGGCTTAATTTTGTCGAGAAAACGTTCCCATCTCGTCCGTTTACGCTCTGAATACGCAACGTAGTCGGTAAAGCTTTGCGGTGATATTGGCTCTAAACTCACTCTATTTTATCTCAAGCTTATTCAGCACCATCTGGAACAAATACATAACCTACGCCCCACACAGTTTGAATATAGCGTGCGCGCGCTGGGTTATCTTCAATTAAACGACGTAGACGAGACACTTGAACGTCAATTGAGCGCTCCATTGCACCCCATTCACGACCACGAGCCAAGTTCATAAGTTTATCGCGTGTTAAAGGTTCACGTGGATGCTGTACCAATGCTTTTAATACGGCAAATTCACCCGTCGTTAAGGTAACAATCTGACCTTCACGAGTTAACGTACGTGTAGATAAGTCTAAAGACCATGGACCGAAGCTAACCACTTCAACTTGTTGGCTTGGAGCGCCCGGAACTTCACGAACCTGACGACGTAACACTGCACGAATACGTGCTAACAGCTCATTTGGGTTGAATGGTTTTGGTAGATAGTCATCTGCACCGGCTTCAAGACCAGCAATACGGTCTGAGTCACTACCACGTGCAGTTAGCATAATAATTGGTGTATCAATGTTTGATTGACGTAAACGACGACAAATACTTAAACCATCTTCAACGGGCAACATAAAGTCGAGCACGATAAGTGAAAATAACTCACGTTGTAATAAACGATCCATTTGTGAGGCATCGTGGGCAGTTTTTACAACAAAGCCTTTATCTTCCAAAAAACGTTGCAAGAGGGTACGTAAACGCACATCGTCATCGACCACTAAAATGCGCTCGACACGATCCGTTTCGTTATGTACGGTTTCAGGATGTTCAGCAGGTACAACTAAACTCATGATGTACTCCCTTTTAAAGTCATAATTTATATATTATTGGATCGGTTAGGCTTATTGCCAACAAGCCCTCAGTATAATGCCGATGTTCTTGTTAAGACTATGTATCAATTTGCTCAAAATTACAATTTTCGTAGGGGCTTGAAACCAAAAAACAACATCTTATGCCCATAATTTAGCAAAGCCTTAAAGAAAAAACCAAGCATTCATTCATTCGTCAAATTCTATTCGATTAAATTTTAATAAATAATTGTTTCAAATAAATTATTTTAAAAATTAGTGCTACTTTTCAAAGCTTATTTTCTAAAAGGTCGATAAGCCATTTAGATATTAAAGCTTAATAATTTATTTAGACACATAAGAAAAACTATATTTTTGCGCATTCTAGTACTGTATCAATATGTTCATTTTCTCGTAATTTGTATTAAAAAATTTAATTGGATACTAGAAGAGTTGCTACAACTCATATTTTTAAATAAAGTTCGACTTGAAAAGTAGAATGACAAATAGATCAAGTTTTAAAAGAGTTTTTTTAAGATAAGAATGTGAAAAATTCATAGTCAATACAAAAAAACGTTTTGAATACGCAAACAAGTGTGGATTTTATGGGCTTGGTCTTTATAATCATTGCTTTTAAACTTTATCCTTGTGGGATCAAACACGATGACTGACTTAGTTCAGCAGTTGGCAAGTGAGCTTGCCGTACGTCCAAACCAAGTAGAAGCTGCCATCCGCTTAATTGACGAAGGTGCCAGTGTTCCATTTATTGCCCGTTACCGTAAAGAAGTAACACAAGGTTTAGATGATACGCAGTTACGCCAATTAGATACTCGTTTAGCGTATTTACGTGATTTATATGAGCGCCGTGAAAAGGTCATTCAGTCATTGCAAGAACAGAATAAATTGAATGATGACTTATTGGCGCGGGTGAATGCAGCCGAAACAAAAAATGCTTTAGAAGAAATTTATGCACCGTACCGTCCTAAGCGTACGAGTAAGTCTTTCAAGGCGAAAGAAGCGGGTCTAGGACCAATCGCTGAAAAAATTATTGCAGAACAAATTGACCCAACAGAAGCATTGGCTGGTTTTAGTCATGAAGAATATCCAGATGTTGAAAGTCAGTTAGATGCAATTCAGCATATTCTGATTGATGACTGGGCACAAAACATTGCGCTGACTACAGAATTAAAAGCAACTTTTGCAAAAACAGCAGTATTAAAAAGTACAGTTGCTTCTGAAGAAAAGAAAGAAGTCGGTAAAAAGTTCCGCGATTACTTTGAATTCTCTGAAGGCTTAAACAAACTACCTTCTCATCGTTTATTGGCAATGTTACGTGGCCGTCAAGAAAACGTACTTGGTTTAAAAGTAGATGGTGAAGATGATGCACCTTTGGCGCGTATTGAAACTGAATACAACCTTGATCAAGTTCAGCCACAAACTCGCCAAGATTTCTTAAAGCAAACTGCAAAATTATTCTGGTTAGGTAAAGTTCGTCCTCAAATCGAGCATTCATTGCTAACAGAAAAACGTCTTGCTGCTGAAGCAGAAGCAATGCAGGTATTTGCTGAAAACCTTCGTCATTTATTGTTATCTGCCCCAGCAGGTAGCCGTACAACTTTAGGTGTTGACCCTGGTATTCGTACGGGTGTGAAACTGGCTGTCGTAAGCGATGCAGGTGATGTACTTGCTCATAGCACGATTTATCCATTTGCGCCTAAAGAAGACAAAGAAGGTTCAATTGCTGAATTAGCTCGTTTGTGTCGTGAATATAACGTAGAGCTTATTGCGATTGGTAACGGTACTGCGAGCCGTGAAACAGAAGCTGTAGTTGCTGAAATGATGGCTGCAAACACAGACCTTAAATTAACACGTGTGACTGTAAGCGAAGCAGGTGCATCTGTTTACTCTGCAAGTGAACTTGCTTCGGCAGAACTTCCAGAGCTTGATGTTTCAATTCGTGGAGCAGTTTCTATTGCTCGCCGTTTACAAGACCCACTTGCTGAGCTTGTGAAGATCGACCCGAAATCGATTGGTGTAGGTCAATATCAACACGATGTAAATCAAACTGGTTTGGCAAAAACACTTGATGCGGTAGTTGAAGACTGTGTGAATGCTGTTGGTGTTGATGTAAATACTGCTTCACCAGCAATCTTGGCTTACATTGCAGGTTTAAACAAAGCAATTGCTCAGCAAATCGTTGAATACCGTAAAGAACATGGTCGTTTTGATAACCGTCAAGCGTTGAAAAGCGTACCTCGTTTAGGCGAGCGCACTTTTGAACAAGCGGCTGGCTTCTTACGTATTCAAAATGGCTCTGAACCTTTAGATGCTTCTGCTGTTCACCCTGAAAGTTATGGTCTTGTTGAGAAAATTGTTGCGGCGAAAGCGACGACAGTTAAAGACATTATTGGTAATACCGAAATCATTCGCCAAGTAAAAGCTGATGAATTTGTTGATGACAAATTTGGTTTGCCAACAGTTCAAGACGTATTAGCTGAACTTGAAAAACCAGGCCGTGACCCGCGTCCAGAGTTCCGTACTGCTAAATTCCGCGAAGATATCACTGAAGTGGGACAATTGACTGAAGGCATGCAGCTTGAAGGTGTAATTACCAATGTCACAAACTTTGGTGCCTTTGTTGATATTGGTGTACATCAAGACGGTTTAGTTCATATCTCTGAATTAGCAAATGAGTTTGTTTCTGATCCGCATAAAGTAGTTAAACCAGGTCAGATTGTACAAGTACGTGTGATGCAAGTTGATGCTGAGCGTAACCGTGTGAACTTGAGTATGCGCGCAGAAGGCGCAGCTCCTGTTAAGGCACAGCGTCCACCGCGTCGTGAGCAAAATAACGATCAGCGTTCTGAGCGTAAGCCACAAGGTAAGCGCCCTCAACAGCCGCGTAAAGATCAGGTTGAGCGTCCACAACGTAGCAAGCAAGAAAAACCTCAAGAACAAAAAATTGGTGGTTTTGGTGCATTGTTATTACAAGCGGGAATTAAAGGTTCTAAATAAGAGCCTTTAGAAGACCTAAAAAAACCTCCCAAACGGGAGGTTTTTTTATTGTTTTCGAAGTGTGTTTCAGTGAGCGTGAAACTCGGTTTTTTCAGAAATCGCAGTGGTAAAGATGAGGTGAATCTTAAGATCAACAAAAACGGTGTGAAATCTACAATCAACTATACAACGTTATAGCATAACTCAACTTTAACCCTTTCCCGATGTCAGACAATATCGATAAAGCCTTGAAGTAAGTTCCTCACTTTCAGGCAGTTACATTAAAAATTGATTGTTTTTTTATATTATAAATGGTTGTTTTTATGCCGGCTTTAGAACTGAAAAATAGATTTCATTTAAACGATCTCCTTTCGGGAGTGGTCGTATTTCTCGTGGCCTTACCCTTATGTTTGGGTATCGCCTTAGCCTCAGGCGCTCCAATCATTTCTGGTATTATTGCCGGAATTGTTGGTGGAATTATTGTTGGCCTGCTGAGTGGTTCTCACATCAGTGTCTCTGGCCCAGCAGCAGGATTGACTGCGGTCATCCTTGTACAGTTAGATCAATTAGGCGGCAATTATGCCGCCTTTTTATTGTGTATTGTATTTGCAGGAATTTTACAAATTTTATTTGGAATATTTAAGTTAGGTTTCTTTGCCAACTTCATTCCAAACAACGTCATTTTAGGGTTGTTGGCTGCTATTGGGGCCATTCTTATTGTGACGCAGCTGCCGTATTTATTTGGGTTGACTGACTTTTCATGGGAAAAAGTTTGGACTGCCACGCCTGACACTTTTCTTCAGCATTTTGATGCGGGCGCGGCGTTTATTGGGCTACTGAGTTTATTTTTAATTTTAGCTTGGGATAGCAGCCCACTTAAAAAGTTAGCAATACCTTCGGCTTTAATTGCTGTGGTCATTGCAGCAGTTTTAAATTTTGTTTTGATGAATATTGGCTCGCCTTGGGCTGTGCAAAGCAATAATTTAATTCAACTACCAAACATATTACAAGCGCCGCAAGAGGTATTGGTTTTTCCTGACTTTAGCTATCTGGCTGAACCATTAATTTATACCGGAGCAATTACACTCGCGATTGTGGCATCTTTAGAGACATTATTAAACTTAGAAGCTGCAGACAAACTTGACCCTCAAAAGCGTTCATCTCCACCTAATCGTGAACTGTGGGCGCAAGGTGCGGGGAATATTGTTTCAGGCTTAATTGGCGGCATGCCAGTCACCTCAGTCATTGTCCGTAGTTCTGTAAATGCAAATACAGGCGCACGTAGTAAATATTCAACGATCATTCATGGCATATTATTGCTGCTAGCAGTTTTATTCTTTGTTCAACTTATGAACATGATTCCATTGTCTGCACTCGCAGCGATTTTAATTGTGACTGGTTTTAAACTGACTCATCCAAAGTTATTTAAACAGCTGTATCAAAAAGGCTGGAAACAGTTTTTACCTTTCATTATTACCCTTGTTGCAATCTTACTGACAGACTTGTTAACCGGAATTTTGGTGGGTTTATTTACCAGTAGTGCGTTTATTTTATATGGCAACTTCAATAAAGGTGTTCGCGTATATAAAGAAAAGCATTTACATGGAATTGTGACTCGTATTGAGCTTCCATCACAAGTGACTTTTCTTAATCGTTCAGCGCTCATTTCTGCATTGGAACATGTTCATAAAGATCAGCAGTTGATTATTGATGCGACTCAATGCGACTCGATTGATCCCGATATTTATCAGGTCATTCAAGATTATCAGAATGAGACTGCAGTTAAGCGTCAGGTCGATCTCAAACTCATTGGGTTTAAGCAGCACTATGAAGAAGTAGATGATGCAGTTCTTGATATCTACATTAGTACTAGAGATTTACAGCGTAAATTAAGTCCGCAGCAGGTGGTTACTTTACTTAAAGAAGGTAATGAACGTTTCGTAAAAAATGAACGTTTACAACGTGATATTTACCGTCAAATTCGTGTCACTGCAGATGAAGGTCAGCACCCGATTGCGGCTGTTTTGGGATGTATGGATTCTCGTGCACCCACTGAAATGATTTTTGATGTAGGGATTGGTGATCTATTTAGTTTAAGAATTGCAGGTAATATTGCAGGTCAAAAAGTACTAGGTTCGCTTGAGTTTGCCTGTCAGGCTAAAGGTTCAAAAGTCATTTTAGTTTTAGGTCATACTGACTGTGGTGCAGTGACCAGTGCATGTCAGCTACGACTACAGCAAAAACAAGTTTCTGATGTCAAAGAAATGCCACATATTCAATATGTGCTTGGGCCACTCATGCGTTCGGTAGAAAGCGTATATGACATTATGCAACCGCGTGAGTTAAACAAAGCTTTTATTAATCAGGTGACAGCAATGAATGTTCACTACAACATCCAATATATTATTAATAACAGTACAGTACTTAAAGACCTGCTAGACCGTGGTGAGATTGCAATTATTGGTGCGATTTACGATGTAAAAACAGGACATGTTGAATTTTTAGATACTTAAATAGCCTCAGATAAAAAAAGCGCTTCATCAGAAGCGCTTTTTTCTTGTTAACTCAACTTAATATGTCGAATTACCAATGCTCACCTGGGAAAATGCGTGCATAAGCTTTTTGTGCCCAGTTCAATTTCTCAGCTTTTTGGCCTTTTGCTGCATCAGAACTTGGGAACAGGCGGAAACCAATCGACATAAACATATTGTTGATGCCTGGCGCGACTGAATACGTCATAGATGCCAAACGGCCTAAGTTAGTTGCAATACGTTTCGGACGCTTCACAATTGCATAAGCAATTAAATCTGCTGCTTGCTCTGGTGAAAGAGTCGGTACGTATTTATAAATTTTGGTTGGTGCGATCATCGGGGTACGCACTAAAGGCATATAAATTGATGTAATCGCAATTTTATGTGCATGAACTTCGGCAGAAAGACAGCGGCTAAATGCATCAAGTGCAGCTTTAGAGGCAACATAAGCCGAGAAGCGTGTTGCATTTGCTAATACACCAATCGAGCTAATATTAATAATCTGCCCATCTTTACGCTGGATCATATGTGGCAAAATATTAAGAACCAAACGTACAGCGCCGAAATAGTTTAATTGCATGGTACGTTCAAAATCGTGGAAACGATCATAAGACTCATGAACAGCACGACGAATAGAGCGGCCAGCGTTATTAATTAAAATATCAATATGATCAACAGAAGCTAAAATCTCTTTAGAAACCTGATCAATCATTTCCATGTCGTTAAGATCACATGGGAAAATCGATGCCTGACCGCCACGGCTTTCAATATCTGCTTTAACTTCTTCTAATGTTTCTTGAGTACGGGCAACTAGTAAAACATGCGCACCAGCGTCTGCAAGTTTGTTTGAAATCGTTAAACCGATTCCACTTGAGGCGCCTGTCACTAAAATGACTTTACCTTGTACCTTTTCCTGGAACAGAGCTTCTAATTTTTTATTCACAGCATTTTACCTAAGTAGGGGCAGGGGCTATTTATTCCGGTATGTAATTTTTATTTTTACAACCGTTGGTTCATCCTGATGAACTCCTAAATATTGCCCTATCTTAATAGATGTTTAAAAATTGTCTAGTATGTAAATATATGAAATTTAACAATTTATTTAGAGTAAAAACTCTAAATTATTGCCCTAATCCATTAATTATTAGTGAGGGTTAAATCACTTGAAAATAAAAAAGCCTCTATATTCCAGAGGCTTGTTGTATGAGTTTAAAATTTATACAGATGAAAGTGCTTGTTCTAAATCGGCAATTAGGTCATCAACATGCTCAATACCAATAGAAAGACGAACCATATCTTCACTTACGCCAGCAGCTTTAAGTTCTTGTTCATTGAGCTGGCGGTGAGTTGTGGTTGCAGGGTGGCAAGCCAGACTTTTCGCATCACCGATGTTTACAAGACGGGTAAATAACTGTAGGGCATCAATGAAGCGGGTACCGCCTTCACGACCATCTTGAACACCAAAAGATAAAATTGCAGAAGGTTTACCTTTTACATATTTTTGCGCAAGTTGATGCTGTGGGTGATCTTTTAAGCCTGCGTAATTGACCCATTTTACTTTCGGATGATTTTGCAAATATTCCGCGACTTTCTGAGCATTTTCAGTATGACGTTCGATACGTAAATTAAGCGTTTCGAGACCCTGTAAAATTAAGAAAACACTAAGCGGGCTAATAGCTGCGCCTGTATTACGTAATGGCACCACACGTGCGCGTGCTATATAGGCAGCCTCACCTAATGCTTCGACATAGTTCACACCATGATAGCTTGGGTCTGGTGTGTTCAAAACTTTAAAACGCTCTGGATATTTACCCCAAGGAAATTTACCGCTATCTACAATCGCACCGCCAATACTATTACCATGACCACCAATATATTTAGTAAGCGAATGGATAACGATATCGGCGCCATATTGAAATGGTTTTAATAAAGCAGGAGTGGCAACCGTGTTATCGACAACGACAGGCACGCCATATTCATGAGCGATTTTTGAAATTTCTTCTAAATCGATGATATTGCCGAGCGGGTTACCAATTGACTCAACAAAAACAAGTTTAGTTTTATCATCAATTAAATTACGCAAGCTTTCAGGCTTTTGATAATCAAAAAAGCGAACTTCAATCCCTTGCTTTGGCAAAGTATGGGCAAATAAGTTATATGTACCACCATATAAAGTTGAGACTGAAGCAATATTGTCTCCAGCTTCGGTAATGGTCTGAATGGCATAAGTAATGGCTGCCATTCCCGATGCCAAAGCTAATGCACCAATACCACCTTCAAGTGCAGCAAGGCGTTGCTCAAGCACAGCAGTGGTCGGGTTCATAATACGGGTATAAATATTGCCTTGAACTTTTAAGTCGAAAAGGTCGGCACCGTGTTGTGTGTTATCAAATGCATACGAAGTTGTTTGATAGATAGGGACTGCAACAGCTTTAGTGGTTGCTTCTGGAGTGTAGCCTGCGTGAATGGCTAAGGTTTCATCTTTATAAGTCATGATTACTTCATCTTCGTGAGTTAAATATTGAGCGAGTCTAGCCTAAAATTTATATAGAAAATTGCAGAAATTCTGGTTTGTTTTCCAATTTTAGGAATAAAGATAGAAAAATATACGCTGAAACGTTGTATAAATCTTATACATAAACATTTTGCAACTTATTGAAAAAGAAAATTGTTTGATAAATCCGTACGATGGAAATCATAACTTCAAGTCGTTAGTGTTTTCATCGTATAATACGCGCGATTATTTTATCGCTTCTTGCGATGTATTGGTTTTTCAATTGAGGAGTCCTGCGTGGCCCAATATATTTATACGATGAACCGAGTGTCTAAAATGGTTCCGCCAAAGCGCGAAATCTTAAAAGACATCTCTTTATCATTTTTCCCGGGTGCCAAAATTGGTGTTCTCGGTTTGAACGGTGCGGGTAAATCTACCTTGCTTCGTATTATGGCTGGCGTAGATAAAGATTTCTCTGGCGAAGCTCGTGCACAACCTGGAATTAAAATCGGCTATTTAGAGCAAGAGCCGCCACTTGATCCAACGAAAGACGTTCGTGGTAACGTTGAAGATGGCGTACGTGAAGCTTTAGATGCTTTAGAACGTCTTGATCAGGTATTTGCAGAATATGCAGACCCAGATGCAGATTTTGATGCGCTTGCGAAAGAGCAGGAAAAATTAGAATCAATTATCCATGCTTGGGATGCGCACAACCTAAACAACCAGCTTGAAATTGCGGCAGATGCCTTGAACCTTCCAGCTTGGGATGCAGACGTAACTAAGCTTTCAGGTGGTGAACGCCGCCGTGTAGCACTTTGCCGTTTATTGCTTTCTAAACCGGACATGTTGCTTCTTGACGAACCGACGAACCATTTGGATGCAGAGTCTGTATCTTGGTTAGAGCGCTTCCTGAAAGATTTCCCTGGCACAATCGTTGCGATTACGCATGACCGTTATTTCTTAGATAACGTTGCCGAGTGGATCTTGGAGCTTGACCGTGGGCATGGTATTCCTTACCAAGGTAACTATTCTTCTTGGTTAGAGCAAAAAAATGCTCGTTTAGAACAAGAGCAGAAACAAGAAGAATCTTTTGCTAAAGCATTGAAAAAAGAACTTGAATGGGTTCGTTCAAATGCGAAAGGTCAGCAAAAGAAAAACAAAGCGCGTATGGAACGTTTTGAAGAGCTTAACTCTAAAGAATTCCAACAACGTAATGAAACGTCTGAAATCTACATTCCACCTGGCCCACGTTTGGGTAATAAAGTTGTGGAGGTGGAAGGTATCAGCAAATCATTCGACGGTCGCTTGTTGTACGAAAACTTAACGTTTACTGTACCTCCAACAGCTATTGTGGGTATTGTTGGTCCAAACGGTGCGGGTAAAACCACATTATTCCGTATGATGACTGGCGAACAGCAACCTGATACAGGTACTGTGACTTTAGGTGAGTCTGTTAAAGTCGCTTACGTAGGTCAGATCCGTGACACTCTAGACAATAACAAAACTGTTTGGGAAGAAGTTTCTGGCGGTTTAGATATTTTGAAAGTGGGCGATTATGAAATTGCTTCACGTGCTTATATCGGTCGCTTTAACTTCAAAGGCCAAGATCAGCAAAAACGTGTAGGCGAATTGTCTGGTGGTGAGCGTAACCGTTTACAACTTGCGAAAATTTTACAGCAAGGTGCAAACGTTATCTTACTGGATGAGCCATCAAACGATTTGGATATTGAAACTTTACGTGCGCTTGAGGATGCAATTCTTGTATTCCCAGGTACGGTAATGGTGGTATCGCATGACCGTTGGTTCCTTGACCGTATCGCGACACACATCTTGTCATTTGAAAATGAACAGCCAGAATTCTACACGGGTAACTATGCAGAATATGAAGCATATCGTCAGTCACGTTTAGGTGAAGACGCTGTTCAAAAGCGTACTAAATACAAAAAAATTAGCGGTTAATTACTGCTAGATTGAAAAACCAGCCTAAGGGCTGGTTTTTTTATTAGATTAGAAGGCAAGTTTACTAAAAGCTTCTTGTAAGCAGTGTTCAGCATAGGGATGACCTTGGCTTGCTGCTTTGTTTAACCACTTTTCAGCTTCTGTATAGTTTTTATCTAAACCAAATTGACCATTTAAATAGCCAATACCAAGTTTAAAGGAAGCGTCAGCGTTACCTCTTAAAGCTGCTCGGAGGTAGCACCACATTGCATTGCGATCGTTTGGGGTAATATCTAGCCAATTTTGCATACGTTCATGATCTTGTACGGCTAACTCTTCAAAGCGTAAGCCTTGTTCAATTTCATCCTCAGCTTGTGAATGCATATCGGCTGGCAAGTTTTCAAAGGCAAACAAGTGATTAAGCCCATGCTTGATTGTTTTCATATCCATGATAGTCTCCCCTTGTTCCTCAATTTGATTGAATTGACTCACACTTTTAAGCTAGTCCCTTATATGGAAATCTTATGTTTTATTTTGTAAATGTGATATAGCGCATTTGGATGAAAAATGCTGAGGTTTTAGCTTACATAAAAGTTACACGTGTTTTTACGCTTAGCGAAATTACTATAAGAATAGTGGCATTCTTGACTGAAATGAGAGCTTTTAAACTTAGAAAATAGCTTTTATTTTGAGCAAAAAGCTCTTGAGAAAATTTATAAATATCAAACAAAAGAAATTTCTTTAAACAAAGCCAGCTTATGAGCTGGCTGATTATTTTAAGAAAAAAGTTTTTTATTTAGTAAAGTCACCATGCAAATCTGCCCAAATCAGTGATGGAGCTACCGTGACCACATCAAACGCCAGGGCCAAAGGATAAAGCGCCATACGTGTTACACGTTTAAACGGATGCTTCTTTGTTATTTCATCTTTTTGCTGTAAGGCAATTGGATAAGGGGTAGGTAGTGTTTGTTGAGCTTTTAGGGTTCCAGTGGTTTGGTAAATTTGGCCTTTAAAACGAATAATGGCATAAGGATATAAAAGTTGTGTTTGTTGCTCCATAACCATGAAGTGATTTTTAAATCCTAAGTTTTTTAAATTTTCTTTTTCTTGTTCGCTCAACTTTGAATCAGGAATGTTGTATTGAAATTTGAGTTCACCATGAAAATGAGTGGGATCATCCATTTCAAGCATAAGAGGAGAGGAAATAATTAAAGTTCTTTGATTTACTGGAATATTTTTAAGAATACTTAAAAACTCTGAGCTACCTTCGGTCATTAAATAACTATAGTCTTTGCCTACAAATACAAGACCTTGCTCTTGCTGGTTTTTCACTGCTTGTCCCAGCGAAATAATTTGATCTGTTTTTAAAATGGTTGTTTTGATCTCAGTTGTCTCACTTGGAAGGGCTGTCGATAACATAGATGTTGCGCATCCGGTTAAGCCAAGACAAGTGGCTAATATGCAAGTGGTCAACGTTTTATACATAAACATTACTCTTAAAAAATTATTTTTGTGAAGATAAAAAATGGCTTAGCTTTAAGTGAAAAGAACGAAACCAATAAATCAATGTTTTGTAATTTTATTACATGCTAGGTGCCTGCTATAGTGGCTTTGTTCAACTTTTTAGTTTAATGGTGTGCTGTTGCCACGTTCTGCACTTTTCATGTCCGTCTTATTCTGTTTGCTTATATTCCAAAGTCTATGGAATGTGGCAGCGGCATTTTGCGCCCATGAAAATCAGGAAAAAGCATTACATCATTTTGGGCATCATGCAGCGTTGAGTTATGAAGCTTCACAGCATAGTCATACTGAAAAGACAGAAGTTGAAGGGACTATGCATAAAGCTCCCTTAAGCTTGTCCGATCATCATGACCATTTACCTTCGTGTTTTCATGTTGTGATTGTAGAAGCACAAGAAAAAATTGTTTCACCGTTAATACAGTCATCTGAGCCAAAACAACAATATTATTGGTCCAATTCTTATAAGTCCCCTCATATCTCTAAACAAGATCCTCCTCCTGTTTTAACCCTGCTATAGGTGGGGTAGCCGAAAAATAACCCACCAGAAATATTATTTATTTCATAGGGTTAATGTATGTCTATTTTTTTATACGAAAAACGTTTCGTTAGTCTGAGCACATCTTGGGTACTTAAATCATTAGTTGTTGCTGTTGCACTTTCAACTGGTGTCGTAACAAACGCAGCCAGTTCAAATCAGAACCTTACTGAAAATACACAACCACAGCGTGTACAGAATGTTTTAACGTTTGAGCAAGTACTTGATCAGGTTAAGCAATTTCAGACTCAAACAGGAATTTGGCAAACTCAACAAGACATTGCAGAGAGCAATATCAAACAGAGCCAGCTATGGGAAAATCCGACGGTTTCTGTACAGCAAACGGGTTTTAAATCTGGAAAAGATCAGGAACTAGAACTTGGTATCTCGCAAAAACTAGATATTTTTGGTGTACGCTCCGCAGCAAAAAAACTGGCAAGTGTTCAGCAAAACCAAGTTGAGTTGAATCAGGTTTTATATGAGGCTCAGCTAAAGCTGGCAGTCAAATATTTATGGTCACAAGTATCGATTTTAGAGCTTGAACATGAAGTTGCCAAAGCACAGTTAAGAACGAGTAAAAACCTTTTAGATGCGACCCGTTTACGTTTTCAGGCGGGCAGTATTGCTCAGGTTGATTTAGATCGGACTTTAATGACGCATGTTGAAAACCAGCGTTTGTATCAGGAAGTTGAATTATCTCTGAGTAGTGCCAAAAGAAAATTGGCGAACTTATGGGGTGAGACGGCAGATAACTTCACGTTACGTCCAGATATAAAAAGTGCGTGGCCTTTAAAAAATGAAGGTGATATCGATCAATACTTAAAACAGAATTTGTTAGAACAGTCCATGCGGCTTCAAGCAATCCAACAAAATTCTGAAATTAATTATTTAAAGGCAAAAAATCGCCCTACGCCTACCGTAAATATGGGCGTGGTTCGTAGTAAAACTGCAGAAACGAGCAGTACCGAAAATCAGATACGAGTAGGTATTGCGGTTCCTTTAAATATTTTTAATCGCCAGCAATATGCGTTGAAAGCTGCCCGAAGCAAACTTGATTTAATTGACCAGCAGCAAAGCTTTTATAAAAAGCAAAGTCTGAATTCTATTCGTACCCTACAGTACGAGTTGGCTGGTTTGAAGCAGCAATATAACTTGATGAATGAGCAACAGATTCCTTTATCAGAGACGGTACAGGAGAAAATGTTGCTTGGCTTTAAAGTTGGTAAATTTGCAATTACTGACGTCCAGCAATCTACCCTTCAATTACAAGAACAACGTTTGAAAAAAGTTCAACTCCTTAAATCTGCTTGGCAAAAAGCAATTGAAGCAGAAAGTTTAGCCCTCGGGATCGATCCAAATATGGTGATGTCTGGAGATGCATTAAATCAAATTAATCAAAATTTATGGCAAGACACCTATAAGTTGCCGACAGTTGGAGGGGCAGAGTAATGTCAGTTAAAAAAATGAAAAACCAATGGCTTATTGCTCTTTTGTTGTTGATTATCTGTCTTGCTTTAAGTGCTTGGCTATTTTTCTCTGGAAAAAAACAGTCCAATACCGAGAAAAGTGAAGAAGGGCATGCAGAAGGTGAAGCTGGCCATGGTGAGTCTGAAAAAGAGGAAGGAAGTTTAAATCTGACTTCTAAGCAACTGGTTGAATATGGCGTGAAGTTAGAGCAAGTAGGGCGTGGAGAAGTTGAGCAGAGCCTTTCTTATCCTGCCAAACTTGTCGTAAACACAGACCAGCAAGCACATGTCTCTTCAACTTTTTCTGCACGAGTAGACAGCGTAAATGTTGCACTGGGACAACAAGTTGAAAAGGGTCAGGCCCTGGCGACTTTATTTGTACCAGATTTAGTTGATCAACAAGCTAACTTAAGCATGGCGCAAGAAGCACTGACATTAACGCAGCAAGATTATCAGCGTGAAAAACAATTGTGGGAACAAGGTGTTTCAGCACGTCAAGATTATCAGCGTGCTTATAATGCTTATCGTCAGGCACAAATTCAGGTACAGGCAGCAAATAGCCGTTTAAGTGCCTTAGGAGCGACTCGCTCAAGTAAAGGTCGATATGTTTTAACTGCACCTTTAAGCGGTGTAATCAGTAATAAAGATATTGTGATTGGTGAGCAAATTGGTCCTGATAAACAGTTATTTGTTATTGATCGCCTAGATCAGTTATGGGTTGAGTTTGTGCTACCAAGTGCAAATACCAATATTCAGCCTAATCAGGAAATTGAATTTAAATCGCTGCAAACGAATAATATTTTCAAAGCGCAGGTGCAAAGCCTAACTTCAGAAGCGGATACTCAAACTGGTCGTTTACAGGTTCGTGCCAAGGTGCTGACACCTTCAAAAGAATTACGTCCTAACTTAATGGTCAACGTGTTACTGAAACAAAATAATGCAGCGACTGTATTACGGGTTAACAAGGCAGCGGTACAACAGATTGATGGAAAGAATGTGGTCTTTGTTGCAAAACAGGAGAAGGACAAAATTCATTTCGCTCCTGTTGCGGTAGTGTTAGGCAACTATTCTTCAGATGCGCAATGGGTAGAGGTTAAATCAGGAATTACTGAAAAGCAGCAATATGTGACTCAAGGTAGCTTCTTGCTTAAGTCCGAACTTGAAAAAGGGGAGGCTGAGCATGGACATTAATAAACCTGATTTGCCAGAGGCTGAAGGTTTGTTTGATCGGATCATTCAGTTTTCAATTAAAAATGCCATCTGGGTCATGATGTTTGTTATTGCTTGGATTGGTGTTGGAATTTATAGCTACCAGAAACTTTCAATTGATGCCGTGCCAGATATCACCAATGTGCAGGTACAAATCAATAGTCAGGCCAATGGTTTTACGGCACCAGAAGTTGAGCAAAGGATCACTTATCCGATTGAAAATGCCATGTCTGGTATTCCAAATCTGGAACAGACGCGTTCAATTTCCAGATATGGTCTTTCTCAGGTCACGATTATCTTTAAAGATGGTACTGACATTTACTGGGCAAGACAGCTGATTAACCAGCGTTTACAAGAAGCCAAGAGTGCTTTACCCGATAGCATTGATCCGCAAATGTCTCCAATTTCAACTGGACTCGGTGAGATTTATCAGTGGGTGGTAAAAGCAGAGCCAAATGCCAAAAAAGCAGATGGTTCAGCCTATAGCGCGATGGATCTACGTGAAATTCAAGACTGGATTATTCGTCCTCAGTTACAACGCGTACAAGGGGTAGCCGAGGTTAATAGTATTGGTGGATATAACAAAACCTATGTGGTTTCACCAGATCTGACGCGGTTACAGCAGTTGCAGATTCCACTCACCGACTTACAGGATGCGCTTCAAAATAATAACGAAAACCGCGGTGCTGGATTTATTGAAGAGAATGGTCAGCAACTCACAGTTCGTGTTCCGGGTATGCTGACGTCGATACAAGACATTCAGAACGTTACGGTCACAACTAAAAACGGTTTACCTATACGGGTTGCTGATGTGGCTTCAGTATCGATTGGTCATGACTTGCGTACTGGTGGTGCTACCTATAATGGGCAGGAAACTGTTTTAGGTATCGCCATGATGATGATGGGTGAAAACAGTAAAACTATTGCCAAAGCGATTGATCAGAAAGTTCAAGAAATTCAAAAATCACTCCCTCAGGGTGTCGTGATTGAGACAGTCTATGATCGTAGTAGTCTCGTAGATAAAGCGATTAAAACGGTAGCCAAAAATTTGATTGAAGGGGCGATTTTAGTCATTGTTATCCTTTTCATTTTTTTAGGAAACTTTCGCGCTGCTTTAATCACCGCTTGTATTATTCCCTTGGCAATGCTTTTTACCTTAACGGGTATGGCAGAACAAAAAATCAGTGCTAACCTCATGAGCTTGGGAGCTTTGGACTTCGGGATCATTGTAGATGGGGCAGTTGTTATTGTTGAAAACTGTATTCGGCGTTTAGCTGAAGCACAGCATTTAAAAGGTCGTTTATTAACACGTTCAGAACGTTTTACAGAGGTCTTCCTCGCAGCTAAACAGGCACGACGGCCATTAATATTTGGTCAGATCATTATTATGGTCGTATACCTACCAATTTTTGCTCTGGCAGGCGTAGAAGCAAAAATGTTCCATCCTATGGCAATGACGGTTGTCCTAGCGCTATTGGGAGCAATTATTCTATCTGTGACCTTTGTGCCGGCTGCTGTCGCTTTGTTTGTTACGGGTGAAGTGAAGGAAAAAGAAAGTCGTTGGATGATGACCTTAAAAAAAGGTTATGCAGGCTTACTCGATAAAGCTTATGCCTTTCGATATGTTGTTGTTACAGCAGCGGTCAGCATCTTGATTTTAACAAGTGCAATTGCAACAAGAGTAGGAAGTGAGTTCGCACCTCAGTTAAGTGAAGGTGATTTTGCGTTGCAACTCATGCGTGCACCGAGCACTGGCATAGAAGAGTCGCTTAAGATTCAGGAGAATGTGGAAAAGCAGTTATTGAAAGCTTTTCCCGAAATTAAAGCCATTTTTGCAAGAACAGGAACGGCCGAGGTTGCTACGGATGTGATGCCTCCTAATATTTCTGATGGTATTGTGCTATTAAAACCACACGATCAGTGGCCAAACCCTAAAGAAACAATAGATGAATTGCGTGCCAGAATGCTGCAATTCGTGAACCAGATTCCTGGTAATAACAGTGAATTCTCACAACCAATTGAACTACGTTTTAATGAGCTTATTTCAGGTGTACGAAGTGATATTGGCGTGAAAGTTTTTGGGGATGATATGCAGGTCCTCAATCAGGAAGCAGAGAAAATAGCTCAACAATTACGTAGTATTCAAGGTGCTAGTGAAGTCAAAGTTGAACAGACTGACGGTTTACCATTACTGAATGTAGATGTTGATCATGCATTGGCTGCCCAATACGGATTATCAGTTAAATCGATTCAGAATATTGTCGCTGCTAGCATTGGTGGACAGAGTGTAGGGCAAATTTTACAGGGCGATAGACGTTTCGATTTTGTGATCCGCCTACAGGAAAACATGCGTACACCTCAGCAGTTAGCTCAGTTACCGATTCGCTTACCAAATGGAGGTCTGATTCAGTTACAAGACGTCGCAAAGGTTGAGAATATTTTAGGCCTTGCTCAAGTAAGTCGTGAAAATGGTAAACGCCGTGTTGTTGTGACAGCAAATGTGCGTGATCGGGACCTTGGGTCTTTTGTACAAGAAATGCAAAGCAAGCTATCACAGCAAAAGTTACCTAGCGGTTATTGGTTAGGCTATGGCGGACAGTTTGAGAATCTTGCTTCTGCTACTGCAAGAATGCAAATCGTCGTACCTATGGCACTCATCATGATCTTTGTGTTGCTGATGGCTGTATTTAGCAATTTTAAAGATAGCTTACTGGTATTTAGTGGTGTTCCTTTCGCTTTATCTGGTGGATTAGTCGCTTTATGGTTGAGGGATATTCCACTTTCCATGTCTGCTGGGGTTGGGTTCATCGCTTTATCGGGTGTTGCTGTATTGAATGGTCTGGTCATGCTCACGTTTATTAAAGAGCTGAGAACAACTTTAGATGTTCATGCGGCAACTTGGAAAGGAGCGGTATTACGATTACGTCCAGTATTAATGACAGCATTCGTAGCTTCACTTGGTTTCATTCCGATGGCCTTGGCGACAGGAACCGGAGCAGAAGTACAACGACCTTTGGCAACGGTTGTAATTGGTGGCATTATTTCATCTACGATATTAACTTTGGTTTTATTACCAGTGATTTACCGATGGATGAATGAAAGCAAAGCAAAAAACGCTGAGCATTCATAATGTCATCGTTTTGAGATATCTTTTTTGATGAAAGCGTCAATTCAAAAAAGTGTTTGAAAGAGGTAAAAGTAAAAAATGTATCTATCGTTACTTTTACCTCTCCATAAAGATAAATAATAAGGAGTCCGCAAAATGGGTGGACAACATGGTCATGATCATAGTCATGCTGTAGTGACTGAAGGTAATGCTAAGAAATTAATGATTGCTTTAGCACTGACTTCAACATTTTTAATTGTTGAGGTCGTAGCTGGTTTAATCACGCAAAGTTTGGCATTACTCTCCGATGCTGCGCATATGTTTACTGATGCTGCTGCTCTGGCAATTGCTTTGGTTGCAATTCAGATCGCAAAGCGTCCAGCTGATAATAAACGTACTTTTGGTTATCAGCGCTTTGAAATTCTGGCTGCATTGTTTAATGCGCTCATGCTGTTCGTGGTAGCGATTTATATTTTATATGAAGCTTATATCCGCTTCTCTAAGCCGCCTGAAATTCAAAGTGTGGGCATGCTCATTGTAGCAACCATTGGTTTGGTGATTAACCTCATCTCAATGAAAATCCTCATGTCGAGTGCCAATAACAGCCTAAATGTGAAAGGTGCTTATTTAGAGGTATTGAGTGATGCGCTAGGCTCGGTTGGCGTTATCATTGGTGCAGTTGTGATTTATTTCACCAACTGGTACTGGGTCGATACGATTATTGCGGTACTGATTGGTTTTTGGGTATTACCAAGAA
Organism: Acinetobacter sp. 70_2; assembly: GCF_056736115.1. Classification (NCBI taxonomy): domain Bacteria; kingdom Pseudomonadati; phylum Pseudomonadota; class Gammaproteobacteria; order Moraxellales; family Moraxellaceae; genus Acinetobacter; species Acinetobacter sp. 70_2. Next base: position 193,486 of record NZ_JBWZIP010000012.1, on the reverse strand, counting down.
CATGGGTTTTACTTAAACAAAGTATCAATATTTTGCTCGAAGGTGTACCCGAAGAAGTCGATATTGAAAAGTTACGTGCAGATTTACTGTCTTTAAATGGTGTTGAAAGTATTCACCAACTCAAGGTATGGGCGATTACTTCTAAAAACATCCATTTAACTGTGCATTTATTTGCACCTGACGCTGATCGCACCAAGCTTTATCAAGATGCTGTTGAAATGCTTTCCCATGAGCATGGTATTGGCGAAGTGACATTGCAAATTGAAGATGATGCCGAGATCAATTGCCAGCATATTGCTCAACATGCTTCACATGAACATGATGAGACTGACAAAGAACATTCACATCAGCACTAAGCTGATGTGAATACTTTTTTAAATTTCCCATTCGTGATTGCAGTCACGACATTTCCAGTGTTTTTGTGACTGCATAAATGCTTGCATAGACAATTTAAAGTCCGGCAGATCACGCCAGAACATAAAACCTGCCCCTAAAGTCACAACAAAAACAACGACCGTTGCAATTTGTAGAGAAGTGCCTGCACCATTGCCAAAAATCCACATAAAAATACTAATCACCACCAAGAGTAATAGTACAAAAATGGCAGGAACTAAAATCACTAAGCTTTTAGGCACAACAGGCTTGGCACTGTTAACACCTTGGCTTACAGGCATAATTTTAACACTTTGACATTGAGGGCAACGATATTGCATGACAGCTCCACATTAAATTTGAATCTATTCTAACGGAAATGCAAAGAAAGGAAAAAAATTGTAGGGTTTTTAAAAAGTGGCGTGAAAATGAGATATAAAATACTTTTTTGAAACAAGGATATATAAAAAAATGATGATTTATGCGTACACATAAAAGTTAAAATAATACTGTAGAGCATGCTAATCTAGATAAAAACCAAGTGTATTCAACACTGGAAATGAGCTGAAAAGCTTATTAGTAGGATGCGAAAGAAATATAAAAAGGAGAAGGACTTGGGTCAAGAAGATGACAATAAGTCGGAGCCTATAACGACATCAACAGTTTCAGGGGCCCCTGACCCTATAAAACTGTCATTCTCACGCCGATTGCTGCATAAGACCTTGCAACATGCTCATGATGCAGTTGGCTTTGCTAGTGATACGACACGTAATCTTGCAGAGGTTGCAGATGCAGCTTTAGATGCTTTAGACCATGTAACAACTCATACAAAGCGAGGGGTTGTTGGCATGACCAATCTGGCAGCTGGAACTGTTAGAGACATGGTGTCTGAAACGAGCGAAACTGCGCGGCAAGTTGCGTTAATTATGGCCCGTACTTTTCTAGGGAAAAGTACGCTGAATTTATATTTGCCTGAAATGCTGTTAAACAGTCAAATTCGTAAACGAATAGATCGTTCAGAAATTGATGATATTAAAGTTCAGTGTGGGAACGATCGATTTCAGGTTGAAATAGATGGACACTATCACCGTTTTATATATCGACTTAGTTTAGATTTCCGTGTGTTGGAATGTCGAATTGGGCAAGAAAAATTTTTACGCTTACGCCAAATGGATGAAAGTTTAGATGTGCAAATTCGTCATGGGGGAACTTTTTCCAATTGGGCTGTGCGTCGAATTGGACGAGTTGGTTTTGAAGTCATTAATATGTTGCCTATACCATCGCTGATTAATCATTTGATTCGTGATATTCCAGGCATTCAGCGTGATGGTCATCGGATGTGGTTTATTGACCTTGAACAGGCAGGATTTATTGACTTCATTAATAACCGTTCCTGGATGGTCGAGAAGCTTTTAAACTTAACCGACTTTAGTATTTTACCGGGGCTTAATATTTTGAGAGAAAGCCGTGAGCTTGTACAGCAATTGGTAGATCAGTTTGAAATAAAAGGTTTGCGAGTTCAATCAGGTCGTCTTGAAGTTCAAGTTGGAATTGCGAATTAAATTATCTTCATGAGAAGCTGATTGATGATCAGCTTTTTTTATTGTCTAGATAAGAAAAAAGCCACTGTCGTTATGCAGTGGCTTTTTAGAATTTGGCGTCCCTACGGGGATTCGAACCCCGGTTACCGCCGTGAAAGGGCGATGTCCTAGGCCTCTAGACGATAGGGACTTATATGAGGCTAGTTACCTGTATACAGTAAACTGCTTACCTAAATTCTCGACAAAGATAATTAATCTTTGCTTTTCCTCGAATTTAGTGGCGTCCCTACGGGGATTCGAACCCCGGTTACCGCCGTGAAAGGGCGATGTCCTAGGCCTCTAGACGATAGGGACGTTTCAGAGGTGGGCGTATATTAGGTCGATTTAATAAAAGTGTCAAATAGTTTTATGAAGAAATATTAAAAAAAACGGTCAAGCGCTTAAAAATAACTCAAATTGTAGAAAATATAGGCATTTATGGCTTATTTTTATTGAAAAGGTTCAATAATGGCTTTGATAACTTCATGATGCTGTAAGTAACCAACAATTTCATGGGGCTGGTTAGCAAAAGTAAAAATCTCTTGATTAATGATGGGTGGGGTAAAATCAAAAGGTGCTTCACTTAACGGGAAAGCGGTTAAAAAATCATCTTTTGAGTAGAAATTATACCAATCACCATTGAGGCATTTTGGTCGTTCAATCGGAATGGGAAGTTTACTTTGGATCACCCGAAAAGAAAGTGGTGAAGCCAAGGTAACAAAGCGTTGTATTGAAAAATGATAAGCCGGATCTGATAATAAGTGAAATGCAATCACAGAACCCAAAGAGTGTGCAACTACAATGCAGTCTTCATCATCGTGCATTTGTTTTAAAATTCTTTGGTGAACTTCATGCATAAAATCAGGATTTGATAAATACATATACGTTTCAATTAAGAATTGTTGAATTAAGCTCTCGTGTAGTTTTGGAAAACTATTTAAAAGGACTACCATTTCCTTAAGAACACGGTCTTTTACTAACTGAGAGGTTAGATATAGGCGTTCTGATAAGCTTTCTGCTGGTTGATCTGGGGAAAGCGGAAGCTGAGGAACAAAAGGAGTATGTTCCTTAAGTGTAGGGGGTTGTTGGTTTAAGTGGATAGGCAAGTGAAAGTTAAAAGATTTTGGAAGTAAGGTGTTTAGGTCTAATTGATTGGATAATTGATATTTCGTCATTAAATCGCCATAAAATGGCATATGTATATGTAGATCTCTTAAATTAACTCTACAATGTAATTGTTTTAAGCCCAGTTTAAATACTTTTAGCCAATGCTCCTTTAAGCTATGTGCTGTGTAATTCTGCTGATTCATCCCATGGATAAATATAATTTTCATTGTAGGCAAAGAATTGTTTTTAATATAAATTTTAATCTACAACGGTAGATTCTATAAAGCCAGTATCTAGGCAAAAAAAAGTGTAGCTTTTTGCTACACTTTTTAATTACAAGCACTTAAGCTTTGTCGCGATAAAAAATAAAGTAACTTACATAGCATAAAGCAGTAAAAATTAAGCAACCTACAAAACCTGCTCGCATTTGAGGGTCAGCTGCCATACTTAAACAGGTAATAAAGCAGAAAAGAAAACCTAAAATTGGAACGATAGGGAATAGTGGTGCCGCATATTTTAAATCTTTAACTGTATGACCTGATCTATACCATTGGCGGCGGAAATTGAACTGACTTAAACAAATACTCATCCAGACAATAACCATGGTAAAAGCTGCAACACCGAGTAAGTTTTTAAAGATGGTTTCAGGTGCAAACTGTTCCGATAACAAACCTGGAATTGCGCCAAACATGGTAACAACCAAAGCAACAATAGGTGTTCCACTTTTTGAAAGTGTGGCAAATACACTTGGAAGTAGTTTTTGTTCTGATAAAGACCACATCATTCGTGAAGCTGCATACAAACCTGAATTTGCAGCTGAGAGCAGTGCCGTAATAATTACAAAACGAATGATGTCATCAGCATATGGAATCCCGATGTAATTAAATACAGTAACGAAAGGACTGCTACTTACACTTTCACTGCTTAAGCCTGCAAGCTGGAAAGGAAGTAATGCGCTAATCACAATAATGGTGCCTACAAAGAAGATAAGAAGACGCCAGATTGCAGCATTAATCGCTTTAGGGACGTTTTGTGCAGGATCTTTCGTTTCACCAGCAGCCACACCAATCAGTTCTGTTCCAGAGAACGCAAAATTCACAATCAGCATGGTCGTAAAGATAGGGAGGAAACCGTGTGGGAACCAGCCTTGGGCAGTTAAATTACTAAACAGAGGAGCAGTTTGAGCGCCATGAAAAGGAATTAAACCAAAAATAGCTAATAACCCAAGCACAATAAACGCAATTACAGTAACCACCTTAACCAGTGCTAGCCAGAACTCTGACTCGGCGAATACTCGAGTTGAACTAATATTTAGTCCAAAAATAGTCACTGCAAAAATAAGTGTCCAGATCCACATTGAAATTTGTGGAAACCATTCCTGCATCAGTAGAGCAGCAGCGGTAAACTCGGTTCCTAGCGTTGCTGTCCAAGTTAGCCAGTACATCCATGAAATCATGTAACCTGTACTTGGGCTAATGTACTTTTGCGCATATGCACCAAAAGAGCCAGAAACAGGCATGTGGACAGCCAGCTCGCCCAAACAGAGCATAACCATGTAAGCAATCGCACCCCCAAGAATGTAGGCAATAATTGCGCCAATAGGTCCAGTTTGTGAAATGACTTCCCCTGAACCTAAAAATAAACCAGTACCGATTGCTCCCCCTAGCGATAACATCACAAGGTGGCGAGTACTCATGGCTCTTTTTAAAGGTGCAGTACTGTTCTGATGCTGAGCATCTAGTTGATTGTCAGATGGCTGCATATTACACATTGAGAGAATTTGAGAAAGACGCTATTTTAGATAAAATAGACAAATGTGCAATCAAGAAGGTGTCAAAGAATAGACAGGAAGGTGACGAAAGAGTCTTTAAAATGAATTTTTCAAAAAGAAAATGGCGTCCCTACGGGGATTCGAACCCCGGTTACCGCCGTGAAAGGGCGATGTCCTAGGCCTCTAGACGATAGGGACTTGATGAGGCAAACACAAAGGATCTTGGTGGAGCCAAGCGGGATCGAACCGCTGACCTCTACAATGCCATTGTAGCGCTCTACCAACTGAGCTATGGCCCCAGTTTGTGTGAGCGCAATATTAGGGTGAATGCGCCCACACGTCAATAAAAAAATGAATTAAGCTTCGCTAGTTGCTTCATTTTTCGGCAATTTTAAGCTTTCATTGAGTTTTTCCCAGATTTTTACTTCTTTTTTGCTCGGTGCACCCACAATTTCTAATGCATGTCGTAAACGAGCAAAGGTTAAATCAGGGCCAAGCGTAACCATTGATTGCATCACTGGTGTTGAGCTGGTTGAGCCGGCAATTGCAATAAAGAACGCTGGCATAAAGTCACGTAATTTAATACCCATCTGATTTGCCAAGTCCATTAAGGTTTGGCTAACCGTGTCATTATTCCAAGTAAATTGACCTTCAAGACGCCAAATTGCAAATTGTAGGCTTTGACGAACTTGTTCTTGAGTCAATTTTTTACTTTCAAACATTTCGGCTGTAATTTGTGGCATATGGTTAAAGTAAAAACCAGCCCAATTCACGGCTTCAGAAAGTAAATTAATACGTGGTTGAATAGCGGCAGCAATGTCTTCTAAAGTGCTGCGATCACTTTTCCAAGTAAGCAAACGGTCTAATAGTTGGCCTGGTGTTAAGCCTTTAATCCATTGGCCATTTAACCAATTGAGTTTTTCGACATCAAAAATTGGGCCACCCAAAGATACACGTTGGATATCAAAGTGATCCATCATGTCTTGAAGGGTAAATACTTCACGCTCATCTGGCATTGACCAGCCCATACGGCCTAAATAGTTGAGTAAGGCTTCTGGTAGAACACCGATATCGCGGTAGTAGTTAATTGATGTTGGGTTTTTACGTTTAGATAATTTTGATTTATCTGGGTTGCGTAACAATGGCATATGGCAAAGCGTTGGCATTTCCCAACCAAAGTATTGGTAAAGCAACTGATGCTTCGGTGCAGATGGAAGCCATTCTTCACCACGTAATACATGAGTGATTTCCATTAAATGGTCATCAACTACGTTTGCTAAATGGTAAGTTGGCAAACCATCTGTTTTAAGAAGCACTTGCATGTCGACTTGTGCCCAAGGAATTTCTACTTCCCCGCGTAATAAGTCATTAAATTTACATACACCTTCTTCTGGTACTTTCATACGAATGACATGAGGTTCACCCGCTTCAAGGCGGCGAGTAACTTCTTCTTGAGAAAGCTTTAAGCCACGGCCATCATATTTTGGTGTTTCACCACGTGCTTGCTGTTCAGCACGCATCTGATCTAGTTCTTCTGCTGTCGCGAAACAGTAAAAAGCATGACCTTTTTCAACAAGTTCTAACGCGTATTGCTTATAAATTCCCATGCGCTCTGATTGGCGATAAGGTGCGTGAGGACCACCCACATCTGGACCTTCAGACCAGTTTAAACCTAACCAGCGTAAAGAATCTAAAATCATTTTTTCAGATTCTGGTGTAGAGCGAAGTTGGTCTGTATCTTCAATTCTTAAAATAAATTCCCCGCCATGTTGTTTCGCAAAACACATGTTGAATAAGGCAATGTAGGCAGTACCAACATGAGGGAAACCAGTAGGAGAAGGTGCAATACGAGTACGAACTTTCATAGATAATGGGTCAAAATAAAAATTGAAACTATTATAACGAAAAAGCCCAGTATTCTGACGTTTTTATTTAACGGCAGACTGGGCTTAATTTGAAACGATGAGGGGCCGTTTCAAATATTAAGAAGTATGTGGCTGGAAAATTGCCTGAACAAAACGTGAAAAACGTTCATGCTGTGCAGCAAGAAAATTTTGAGTAGGTGTCACACGAATAGTGTTAAGTACTTTTAGCTCATCATCTGTAGATGGTAAGGCTATAGTATTGCGTTTTTGTTGGTCTAGCGCTTTTTCAATAAGCGAAGACTGACGGTCGGAAACGCCTTTGCTCGGTGTATCTTTGAGTGCTGCGGCAACAGATAATTGTGATGCAAAACTGAGCACCAAACCCAAACTCAAAGCTTTTCCATACTTAGTTTTCATTTTTACTCATCCCCTCAGTACGTACATTTCGTCTATTTTTTGAGTTTAACCAAATGTAAATTACGGTAACGCTACGATTCAAACATAAATTTTAATAAAAAAGTAGAACTATGTCACACTTTTTACAAAAAACACCTTTATTTCACCTTGGTATCTTTCAAATGTATCCTATCTGTATCCATTACGTCTCATTATTTAACAAATTAATGTGTAGATAAAGTGAAGACTATAAATAAACTATAAGAATAATTACAAAACTTTTCGAAATTATGAGTAAAAACTAAGCAAAATTTATATCGTTTAAAGTGATTAGTAAACCTTGAATTGTTATAAGTATTTGATGGAAAAATGAAAACATAAAAATATAGTATAGTTTAAAAATGAAATTGGTTTTTATAAATGAAAAGAATAGCAATAATTGCGGTCGCTACATATATGGGGTTAGCCATAAGTGCAGTACAGGCTGCGACTACATTTTTAAATGTTTCTTATGATCCAACTCGCGAATTTTATCAAGAATATAATCAGGCTTTTGGAAAGTTCTGGAAGCAACGTACAGGTCAGGACGTTGATTTTAAACAATCCCATGGTGGCTCTGGGAAACAGGCTCGAGCTGTAGCGACAGGCCTTCAAGCAGATGTGGTGACTTTGGCTTTAGCGAATGATATTGATGAAATTGTTAAAGCCGGATATATCCAGCCGAACTGGCAAAAAGAGTTTCCTAATAACTCTGCGCCCTATACCTCCACAGTTGTTTTTCTGGTTAGGAAAGGTAATCCAAAAAATATTCGTGATTGGAATGACTTAACTAAACCTGGTGTTGAAATTATTACGCCTAATCCGAAAACGGGGGGAGCACCGCGCTGGATTTATCTTTCTGCATGGGGATATGCTTTAAAACAGCCGGGTGGAAATGATGCCAAAGCAAAAGAGCTGGTTAAAAAACTTTATCACAATGTCAAAGTGCTAGATTCTGGGGCACGTGGTTCGCTGACTACATTTGCTGAGCGTGGAATTGGAGACGTTCTACTCTCTTGGGAGAATGAAGCATTATTGGCAACTAAAGGGCTTGATAAAGATAAATATGAAATTGTTTATCCATCCATTTCAATTTTGGCAGAGCCTTCTGTTGCGATTGTAGATAAAACAGTCGACAAGGACGGTAACCGTACCTTGGCAAAAGGCTATCTTAACTTTTTATATTCACCTTTAGGACAAGAGTTGGCCGCTAAACATTACTTCCGACCACGTAATCCTCAGGTCGCTGCAAAATATGCAGCACAATTTCCAAAAATTAAATTATTTACGATTAATGATGTTTTTGGTGGGTGGGCAAAAGCTCAGCAAACTCACTTTGCCAATGGAGCCATCTTCGATCAGATTTATGAAGGGAAATAGTAAAGATAAATATAGCTAGAGTAGCCGTTTAAAGATTACTTAAACTTTTAATATTGAAGCAAGTGAACCTGAAAAGGTGAGCTTGCTTTTTTATTTTGCTTAAAAAATGCAAAGAAAACGGTTTTCTCTATGAAAAATTAATATTTTCCTACAAAAAGCCGTTTGGTGTTCATCATAAACAAGGTGATAATGTGCAGTTACATTTTTACGCTATGATTTAACTCCTATGTCGCATATTTCTGTCTTACTTTTTGAGACCGTTGAAAGCTTATTGGCAGATCGCACAACTGGGGTGTATATCGATGCAACCTTTGGACGAGGCGGGCATACGCGCTTATTATTGTCTAAACTCGATGAAAATGCTCGAGTATATGCCTTTGATAAAGACCCTCAAGCTCTGGAAGTTGCGGCTGCTTTAGCACAAGAAGACCCAAGATTTACCATTATTCATGCAAGTTTTGCTGAAATTAAAGAAAAAATGCAGGAAATTGGGGTGCAAAGTGTCGATGGAATTATGGCAGACTTAGGTGTGTCTTCTCCTCAATTAGATCAAGCTGAACGCGGCTTTAGTTTTATGCAAGATGGTCCTTTGGACATGCGTATGGATAACTCTAAAGGATTGACGGCTGCCGAGTGGTTGCTTGAAATTGAAGAGGAGCAGTTGGCGAATATCATTTATCAATATGGTGAAGAACGATATAGTCGACGTATTGCTAAAGCAATTAAACAGGCTGGAAAATTAGATACGACAGCACAATTGGCTGAACTTGTAAAAACAGCCCATCCAAAATGGGAAAAACATAAGCATCCGGCTACGCGTACTTTTCAGGCAATTCGTATTGCTATTAACAAAGAACTAGATGATATTGAAGTGTTTTTGCCGCAAGCTGTAGACTTGCTTAAACCAAAAGGACGTTTGTCTGTGATCAGCTTCCATTCGCTTGAAGACCGGTTGATCAAACAGTTTATTCAAAAAGAATCAACGCTTGCAGAGGACTCTGGTTGGGGTATGCCTCAACAACAAGTTGATACCAGAAGATTAAAGAAAATTTCACGGGTTCGTGCGAGTGAAGAAGAAGTAAAAGCGAACCCACGTTCACGTAGTGCATGGCTTCGGGTTGCTGAACGCTTGGAACAAAAAGGCGCGTAATGAAAAGCAGTGATGAAATCGAAACCACAGAAAATAAAGTGGTCAAAAAAGTTGTGATATATACAGTCATGGTGGCATTGGTTTTTATCAGTGCCATGATGGTGGTATTACAGGTATTTGAATACCGTCATGATTATAGAGAGTTAAGCTCTTATATGCGTGAACGTGACGACCTCAATGCTGAATGGGGACGTTTATTGATTGAGCAACAAACATTTGGTGCGACTGCTCAAATTGGTACGCGTGCTGTGACACAATTACGAATGTTTTCGCCACCGGCTGCAGAAACGGTGGTAATTTCTTTACCGATGACCTCAGAGCAAAATAAGTAAGGCCTTGCTGTATGGTAGATAAGCGAACAAAGCAAACACGAAAAAAACAGCAGTCTATTTCGGAAAAACCAAGTCTTGCCTTTGATATGTGGCGGTTTTATCTGCTCTGGGCAGTGGTGCTCCTGTGTTTTGTGGTATTAATTGCACGTGCATTTTACGTTCAAATTATTAATAAGGACTTTTTACAAAATAAGGCCAATGCCAATATTTTGCGTACTGAACGTGTAGAAGCCATGCGTGGTGTGATTAGTGATCGTCACGGTGTACCTTTAGCGATTAGTAGTCCAATCATGAAAATTGTGATGGACCCACGTGATTATTTTGAAACCAAACATTTATACGATCAAATTACCGCTGAACTAAAACAAGATCCGAAAAATCGTAAATTAAAACGCCAGTTACCAGATAAAAATTTAAACCTAGATGAGCTTGCCGATGTGGTCGGTGTTGACCGTGCTGATCTTAAAAAACAGATGAATGCACGTCCGCGTTCTCGCTATTTGGTTTTGAAAAAAGAAGTACCACCGCAACAAGCCGACCTCATTATGAAAGGTAACTTCCAAGGGGTTTACGCAGAAAAAACTTATAAACGTTATTATCCGCAACCACAGCCAAATGCTCAAATTATTGGCTTGACCAACAGTGAAGGTCAGGGGGTTGAAGGCTTGGAAATGCAGCTGAATAAGCAGCTTTCCGGAGTAGATGGCGAACAAAAAATTATTCGTGATAAGCGCGGAAACCGTTTAAAAGTTTCTGAAGTAATCCGTGAGGGTGAACCAGGTGAAAATATCACTTTAAGTATCGACTCTCGCTTACAGTACATTATGTACCGTGAATTGACGGCAGCTGGTGTCGCAAATAATGCACGTTCAGCAACGGCTATTGCGGTTGATGTTAAAACGGGTGAGATTTTGGCTATGACCAGTTGGCCATCTTATAACCCGAATGATAAGAATGGCTTGTCTAATAAGGATGCTATGCGTAACCGTGGTGCGATCGATATGTTCGAGCCGGGTTCAACCATGAAGCCATTCACAATTTCTGCTGCTTTAGAAACGGGTCAATACACACCAAATACCATTGTAAATACCTCACCTGGTTCAATGCGTTTAGGTTGGCATACCATTCGTGATACCCATAACTACGGGACTTTGACCGTAACAGGCGTCATTATTAAGTCTTCAAACGTGGGTTCTGCAAAAATTGCATTATCACTTCCAAAAGAGACATTGCCGACCTTCTTTAATCGTGTTGGTTTTGGTAAGCGTTCTGCTGTGAAGTTCCCAGGGGAAAGTTCTGGTTTAGTACTTCCTGTAAGTAAATTAAACTCTTCTCAAATTGGTACTATGGCTTATGGTTATGGTCTAAACGCAACTATCCTTCAATTGGCTCAAGGCTATGCCATGCTTGCAAATCATGGCGTAAAAATGCCATTAAGCTTGCATAAATTAGATCAGGCACCTAAGGGTGAGCAGGTTCTTAATCCGAAAATTGCTGATCAAGTCTTGTTAATGCTTGAGCAAGTGACTATGCCGGGTGGTACAGCGACACAAGCCAATATTCCAGGCTATCGAGTAGGTGGTAAAACAGGTACCGCTCATAAATTGCGTGCTGATGGTAAGGGTTACTCAAATAGTGAATATCGTGCTTTATTTGCCGGCGTTGCACCAATCAGTGATCCGCGTCTAGCTGTTATTGTGGTTGTGGAAAATCCACAAGGTCGTTATTACGGTGGTTTGGTTGCTGCCCCAGTTTTTGCTCGTATTATGCAAGAGTCGCTACGTTTAATGAACGTGCCGCTTGATAAGCCACTTAATACTCCACAGAATCCTACTCGCAGGTAAGCTATGACTGTTTCTTTTCAAGAAATTAATCCAATCGGGATTGATGCTCAATGGCCTCACCAGCCATTTCATGGCTTTGGTTTAGATAGTCGTAAAATCGAAACAGGCCAAATTTTTATTGCTTTGACCAGTTATAGCCAACCTGAAAAAACACGTACATTTGCTGAAGCAGCTTTAGCAAATGGAGCGCTCGCTGTTATTAGTGAAACCGAATTAGGTGTGGCAAATGAGTGGGTATGTCCTGATGTGCGCCAGCGCATGGGTGAGTGGCAAAAACGTTATTTACAACAGACTGATACAGTTAAACCATTACGGATTATTGCTGTAACAGGAACGAATGGTAAAACGACTATTTCTCGCTTAATTGCTGAGTTAATTAGTTCACAACAGCAGCGCTGTGCAGTGATGGGGACGACTGGTAATGGTATTTTACCGAACTTGACACCTTCTACGCATACCACTCTTGATGCTCTACAATTACAAAATGAATTACATGCTTATGCTAAGCAGGGTGCAACTTTTGCTTCTTTAGAAGCGAGTTCACATGGTCTTGAGCAGGGCCGACTAAATGGTTGTGATATTGAAATTGCTGTTTATAGTAATTTAAGTCGTGACCACCTCGATTATCATGGCACCCTAGAAGCTTATGCAGAAGCAAAGGCTCGTTTGTTCCAGTTTAATTCGTTAAAAGTTGCTGTGATTAATCTAGATGATGCTCATGCAGATTTAATGATTAAGTCTGCACAGAATAATCCAGCACAACCTAAAATTTTGACTTATTCGCTTACTCAAAATACAGCTGATTATTACATTACCGATTTAAGTTATAGCTTGGCAGGTGCAACCTTTAATTTGATGGGGCTGCAAGGTTCATTTGCGGTAGAAAGTCCGCTATTAGGTCATTTCAATGTTGAAAATTTGATTGCTGCACTCATAGCTGCTGAGCAAGCTGGTTTCGATTTACAAGCATTAGTTGATTTTGTTCCTAAACTAGTTGGTGCCCCAGGCCGAATGCAAGTCATTCGTGATGATGAGCGACTATTTGTAGTCGATTATGCTCATACGCCAGATGCATTGATTCAAGTGCTTAAAACATTAAAGCGTCATGTTTCTAATGAGCTTTGGGCAGTATTTGGATGTGGTGGTGATCGTGATCGTGGTAAGCGTCCACTCATGACCCAAGCTGCTTTAGATGGCGCAAATCCGGTTATTTTGACTTCAGATAACCCAAGAACAGAAGACCCTGAACAGATTTTTGCTGACATGAAGCAAGGAATCGATTTTTCAGGGCATCGTATGCATGAAATTCATGACCGACGTGAAGCCATTAAATTTGTTGCAGAGCAAGCTCAAGCTGGTGACATTGTGGTGATTGCCGGTAAAGGACATGAAAATTATCAAGAAATTAATGGTGTGCGTCACTGGTTTGATGATGTGGTTGAAGTGCGTTCTGCGATTGATGCACAACATCATACGGTAGATGCTGCTTACCCTGCACAATAGGAAAAATTATGCATACTTCAACCACCAGTACCGTGCCTTTGGAACCGTGGACAGCTCAACAATTACAACAGGCAACGCAGGGTTACTGGCATAAAGACCAGATCCCTCAAACTGAAATTAAACGTATTTTGACTGACTCACGTCATGCAGAAAGTGGGGACGCCTTTTTAGCACTAAAAGGTGAGCGTTTCGATGCACATGATTTCGTTGCACAAGTTGCAGCAAATGGTTGTCAAATCGCTATTGTTGAACGTCCATTAGATGTTGATATTGCTCAGCTTGTGGTTGCTGATACTCGTTTGGCTTTGGGGCAATTAGGTGCTTATCGCCGCGAACAAAATGCTCAATTGAAAGTGATTGCTTTAACAGGCAGTAGTGGCAAAACCACCACCAAAGAAATGCTAGGAAGCATACTGTCTCGTTTAGCACCCACACTCATTACCCGAGGCAACTTAAATAATGACCTAGGCGTGCCGATGATGCTGCTCGAGCTTCGTAAGGAACATCAGTATGCAGTGATGGAACTTGGCGCAAGTCATCAAGGTGAAATTGATTACACATCAAAACTTGTTCAGCCACACGTCGCTGGCATTTTAAATATTGGAACTGCTCATTTGGGTGAGTTCGGCGGGCGTGATGGCATTTGTCGTGCTAAATCGGAAATTTATCGTCATATTTTGCCTCAGGGCGTTGCTATTGTTCCGCAACAAGATGACTTCACTACCGAGATTCGTGAAGCAGCGAAAGATCATCAAATCTCTACCTTTGGTACAGGTGGTGACGTCTTTGCTACAGATATTGAATTATTGCCACAGTCTGTCAATTTTCAGTTACATACGCCTCAAGGTTCTAGCTTTGTAAGATTGCCATTTGCTGGTGAGCATAATGTACAAAATGCAACGGCAGCCGTAGCGTTTGCTCTAGCGCTAGGGATTAGCTTAGAAGATATTGTAAAAGGTTTAGAGCAAGCGCAAGGTGCGAAAGGTCGTTTGAACTTTATTCAAAAAGCGCCTTACTTGTTTATTGATGACACTTATAACGCTAATCCAACGTCCATGCGTGCTGCGGCACAAGTATTACTTCAACAAAATGGCATTAAAGTCATGGTGATGGGGGATATTGGCGAGTTAGGCGATAGCAGTTGGCAAGAACATCACGATTTAGGTCGCGACCTCGCCGAGCTTCCTTTAGACCATATTATTGCAGTGGGGCAGTTTGCCTCAGCAGCTCTCGAAGGTGCAGGCCTTCATTCTAATAAATTGAAAGCATTTCAGACTCAAGCTGAGGCGCTTCCATTTTTAATCAATCTAATCCAAACACATCAACCACAGTCCATGAGTTTCCTGTTTAAAGGTTCTCGCTTTACTCATATGGAAACGTTGATGGCTGATTTGATGGAGAAACTTTAAATGCTGTTATGGTTGTTTGAACACCTTGCGGGCTATCACAGTTCGTTTCAGGTCGTTCGTTATTTAACATTACGTTCTTTACTCAGTGTATTAACCTCACTGACCATTGGTTTGGTTCTCGGGCCGATCATGATTCGTAAATTACAGGCGTTAAAATACGGTCAGGCAGTAAGTTCATTTGCTCCTGAAAATCATGCTAAAAAAATGGGTACACCGACGATGGGTGGGATCTTAATCCTACTTTCAATCGGTATTAGTACTTTGTTATGGGCTGATTTATCTAACCCTTATGTTTGGATTGTGCTTGGTGTAATGGTTGTATTCGGCGCAGTTGGCTGGGCAGATGACTGGATTAAAATTCGCTATAAAGACAATGCTGGTTTACCTGCTCGTAAGAAGTTCTTCTGGACTTCTATTGCGTCACTCGGTGCTGGTATTGCCTTATATTTAATTGCAACTGAACAATCTAATGCAGAACACACTGCAAATATGCTGGATTTATTGATTCCTTTCTTTAAGAATCTTTCTATTCCACTTTCTATTGTTCCTTTAGGTTTGGCATTTATTGTATTTACTTATTTAGTGATTAACGGTGCGTCTAATGCAGTTAACTTAACTGACGGTTTAGATGGTTTAGCCATTATGCCAGTCGTTATGGTTGCTTCTGGTTTAGGCGTATTTGCTTACTTATCTGGCGATATCCGTTTTGCTAATTATTTGCATATTCCATATGTTAAATATACTTCAGAACTGGTTGTAATCTGTTCTGCCATGATTGGTGCGGGTTTGGCATTTCTTTGGTATAACGCGCATCCAGCTCAAGTCTTTATGGGGGATGTGGGTGCTTTAGCTCTAGGCGCAATGCTTGGAACAATTGCCGTTATGGTACGCCAAGAAATCGTATTTGCGATTATGGGTGGTGTTTTTGTGATGGAGGCTGTATCGGTCTTCTTGCAAATCGGGTCGTTGCGAATGCGGAATAAGCGCGTATTTTTGATGGCACCATTGCATCATCACTATGAAAAACAAGGCTGGAAAGAAACCCAAGTGGTTATCCGGTTCTGGATTATTACGATTATGCTAGTTGTTTTAGGCCTAATGACCTTAAAATTGCGCTAGAACTTATTTTGGTGTCAATATAAAGCCAGTTTCTACTGGCTTTTTTTATTGGAGAGGTAAATGACAAAGGTTGTTGGGCTAGACCAATTATCTGTAATTAACCAAAAAGTGGTTAGTGATGGGGAAGTGTTACCTCAAGTTGTACTTAAAGATGGCAGTCAGGTACAAACTGGAACAGTAGCGACGATGCTGCATAACATTGATTTGTATAATGCGGGGCAAAGAGGCCAAATTGAAGAGGAATTAAAAATTGCGATTCCGACTTTAATTAAAATTGGTTTATTTGATTTGTTTGAAGTAGATGAATGGATTAATGGAACAAATGCGGGCCGTACTTTTGTTGGTACGCAAGCAAAGGCTTATTTACAACAAAAAGAACAAGAGAATAATTAGAAGTGACTATGCAAAATTTAATGTGTCCCGTGTGTCGACAGAGACTCGAATTAGTAAGTAAAACTTGGCGATGTGATCAGGGCCATAGCTATGACATTGCAAAACAAGGTTATGTGAACTTACACGTTGTACAGCATAAACACAGTAAAAATCCGGGGGATACTCCCGAGTCTGTAGATGCGCGCCGTGCCTTTTTACAAGGTGGCTATTATCAACCTTTACAGCAAGCTGTAGTTGATTTACTGAAACAGCTTAAAGCCAAAGCTGTACTTGATATTGGTTGTGGCGAGGGCTATTACACCAGTGCAATGCAGCATGTTGTTGAGCAGTGTATAGGCGTAGATATTGCAAAAAATGCAGTACAACGTGCAGCAAAGTTAAATGACAAAGTGACTTGGGTTGTGGGTACAGGAGCAACTTTACCTGTAATCGATCAAAGTATGGATGTGTGTACCAGCCTTTTTAGTCCGATTCCGCAAGCAGAAATTTTACGTGTGCTAAAAGATGATGGATATCTAATTGTTGTCACACCTGCAACTGAACATTTATATGCGATGCGTGAAGCACTGTTTGAGCAGGTCAATCCGCACACACCGCAAAAATTTGTTGAACAACTGCAAGATTTATTTGAGTTGAAAGAACAGCAAGTTATAGATGCTCCTTTATTACTTGACCAAGAAGCTTTAAAGAATCTGATTGCTATGACCCCGTATGCATATAAGGCTTCTCCAGAGCGCCGTATGCAATTAGAACAGCAATCACATCTACAAGTAACAGCATCATTTCAAATATATCTTTTTCAAAAACGTAATAAAAAAGCCATCTAACGATGGCTTTTTTATTTTTACTCAATTTGGTTAATCAAGTTTTCTAATTCATCTTTGTCACGCTTCGGCGCTGCTCCTTGTGAAGGCTTCATTGCTGGAGGTGCTGCTTTAGATGGAATTACAATTTCCTCACCAGGTAAATCATCAAAGTCATTATTGGTGTTCGCTTTCGGTTGTGGCGGTGCAGGACGATAGAGTGGACGTGCTAATGGCGGTGCAGCACGATATGTTTTCTTATCTGTTACTTCAGTAACGACAGCTTGTTTGTCACGAGAAATCGGCGCCTGAGCATCTTTATCTAAACTCACCCAAGCTGCTGGAGTACCTTTTAGGGATTGGTCCATAAAGTTAATCCAGATTGGCAATGCCGCAATACCGCCATACTCGCGACGACCAAGAGTCGTCGGTTGGTCAAAGCCGACCCATGTAATCGCAACTAACTTGCCATTAAAGCCCGCAAACCATGCATCTTTTGCATCGTTCGTTGTACCTGTTTTACCACCTAAGTCACTACGACCAATTTTAAGCGCAGCACGACCTGTACCATGCTCAATTACATCACGTAAGATATTTGCCATATCATAAGCTGAGCTTGATTTTAAAATACGCTGAGCTTGACGATATTGGCTGTTATTTTTATCAGTTTGTTTAAGGTTAAGCTGTTTAGCTGCCTTTTCTTTCTGCTCTAATTCTTTATTGGTAACTTCAACAACTTGATCATCTGGTGTAGTTGTCTGCGCATCACCTTTGGTTTCAGAGGCATTAATACATGGAATACATGCATATTCTGGTTTAGCTTCGTAAATAACTTTGCCGTATGCATCCTCAATACGTTGGATGAAATGTGGTTGAACACGGTAACCACCGTTTGCAAACGCTGCATAACCTGTTGCCATTTGAATTGGTAACACTTGAGGTGTACCTAGAGCAATCGTGTAGTTACGCGGAATTTGATCTTCTTGTAAACCAAAATCCATGAATAACTGGCGAGTACGTTCAATCCCTACTGTTTGTAAAAGTCTTACTGATACGGTATTACGCGACAAATACAAAGCACGACGTAAAGGGATCATACCTAGATAACGGCCATCAGAGTTCTTCGGTGTCCATTTACCAATGGTAATTGGACTATCGTTGACCATGCTGTAAGGAGTCATACCACGCTCTAACGCTAAAGCATAGAGGAATGGCTTGATGGTAGAACCAGGCTGACGCCAGCCTTGTAGAGCACGGTTAAATTTTGATTGATAGAAATTATAACCACCAACAATGGCTTCAATTGAGCCATCATTTGGGTTAATTGCAATAAGCTGGCCTTGAACTTTTGGTACTTGAACTAACGACCATGCAGTTTTGGTATCATTTGGTCGTAAACGAACAATATCTTTCACTTTAACAATTTGAGATGCACGTGAAGGTGCTCCACCTACACTATTCGCATTGCGATAGGGGCGTGCCCATGACATGCCAGACCATTGCACAGTAACTGTTGAGCCATCTTGCATTAAAGCTTCAAAAGAGTTGCTATTTACTTTAGTCACTTCTGCTGGATAGGTGTTGGCATAAGCTCTAAATTGGCTTAATGGTTTGTCATGTGCTTCAGCTCCACGCCAGCCATGACGACGGTCATAAGCTTCTAAGCCATCTTGTACAGATTTCTCTGCAATAGCCTGACGTTGGGCATTAATAGTTGTATAAACTTTATAGCCTGAGTCAATTGCTTGTTCACCAAAGTGTTTTACAAGCTCTGAACGAACCATTTCACCTGCATATGGGTGAATATTATTTAGGTCGCGGTTAGGCATGTTCAAGTTAATCGGCTCTGCAACCGCCTTTTGATATTCTGCTTGAGAAATATAACCGAGCTGCAACATGCGGCCTAAAATCCAGTTACGGCGTTCAAGTGCGCGCTCTGGGTTAACAACTGGGTTGTATTTAGACGGTGCTTTCGGTAAGCCAGAAATCATAGCCATTTGAGCAATGCTAAGCTCATTAATACTCTTGTTATAGTAAATTTTTGCAGCAGCTGCGATACCGTAAGCATTTTTACCCAAGAAAATCTTATTGACATAAAGACTTAAGATGTCTTCTTTAGATAAGTTTTGCTCAATTTTTCGAGCCAAAAAGATTTCTGTTAGTTTGCGTTTTAATGTTCTTTCTGGACTTAAATAATAGTTCTTTGCAACCTGCATGGTGATGGTTGAACCACCTGTTTGCACATCAGAACCAGTCACACTTTCACTCAAAGCACGACCTAAACCTTTAAAGCTAATGCCACTGTGTTCAAAGAAAGAAGAATCTTCTGCTGCTAGGAAGGCATGAATAAAAGTAGGAGGAATTTGTTTGTATTCAACCGGAATAGAAAGCTTACCACCGTACTCAGCAATAAGTTGGTTGTCGGCTGTATAGACTTGCAATGGCTTTAAAAGCGGTGCTTTTTTTAGTGAACTCATTTCCGGGAGGGTTGGGGCAATATAGAGATACATGCCATAAAATCCCATCGGAAGTGAGACTAAGATAATAATAATGATCAAAAAAATTGGACGCACGAAGCCCAAACTGGATAGCTTTTTCATGATAAGTAAGCTTTAATAAGATCGAATACAAACTAATTGTGGTCAGTATAGCCTTTAGACATGCGGATTGTTAGATGAGATATTGTATCCGTGTAAAAATAAAGACCGAGATTATTGGTTTGTAATTTTTTTTGGGGATAAAAAAATAATAGGACAATAGTGTGCTCAGGTTATATCGTAAACCTAATAAGGGGTTAATGGGCGTCGATATTAGTTCGACTTCTGTTAAGTTGTTAGAGCTCTCTGTCAAGAACGGTAAATATTGGGTGGAAAGCTATGCTTTGATGCCTTTACCTGAAAACAGTGTAGTTGAAAAAAATATCTTAAATCCAGAAGCAGTGGCAGAGGCTTTGGAACGGGCGATGAATTTAGCAAATCCCCAGACCAAAAATGCTGCAATTGCTGTTCCGACATCGACGGTTATTCATAAAACCATCGAAATGGATGCAGATATGAGCGATGACGAACGTGAAGTTCAGATTCGTGTGGATGCGGAGCAGTACATACCGTTCCCGTTGGATGAGGTGAGCCTTGATTTTGAGGTTTTGCCTGATCGTCTTTCAAATCCAAATCGTGTAAATGTTCTTTTGGTCGCAACAAGAACTGAAAACGTTGAAACACGCGTTGAAGTCCTTGAGTTGGCAGATTTGAATCCTAAATTGGCAGATGTCGAGAGTTATGCGGTCGAACGTGCTTTTAGTGTGTTTGCTGATAGCTTACCGATGGGTGCAAATACGATAGGGATTTTAGATATTGGCCATACCATGACGACATTATCTGTCATGCAAAACGGCAAGATTGTTTATACCCGTGAGCAAGTCTTTGGTGGCAAACAACTTACGCTTGAAATTCAAAGTCGTTATGGTTTGTCTTTAGAAGAAGCAAGCCGAGCGAAAAAAGACCGCACTTTACCAGATGACTATGAAATTGAAGTGCTAGATCCGTTTCTAGATGCTGTAGTTCAGCAGGCAGCTCGCTCATTACAGTTTTTCTTTTCTTCATCCCAATTCAATGAAATTGACCATATTTTGCTTGCAGGGGGGAATGCTAACATTCCAGGCCTTGCTAAACTTTTGCAGCAAAAATTAGGTTACCGTGTCACTATTGCCAATCCATTTTTACAAATGGGCTTTTCTCCTCAAGTCGACGTTCAAAAAATTGAAAATGATGCTTCATCTTTAATGGTGGCGTGTGGCTTGGCTTTAAGGAGTTTTGATTAATGGCAACAATTAACTTACTACCTTGGCGTGAAGAGCTGAGGGAGCAACGAAAAAAACAATTTATAACTTTATGCTTTGGGGTGGTTGTTTTGGGGATTACAACCGTATTTGGGGGATGGTTCTATTTTGATCATAAACTAGATGATCAAACGCAGGCAAACCAACTTATTACAAGTACAAATCAAAACCTTGATCAGCAATTAAAAGCATTAAATGGTTTACAAGAACAGCGTGATGCCATTATTGAGCGCATGAAGTTGATTCAAGATTTGCAGGGTCAACGTCCAGTAGTGGTGCGACTAGTTGATGAACTTGTTCGAGTCACACCACCAGCAATGTATCTCACTAAATTTAGCCGAACTGGAGATAAATTTACAATAGAGGGTAAGGCTGAAAGTCCAAATACGGTAGCTGAATTACTCCGTAATCTTGAAGCATCTCCTTGGTATCGTAATGCTTTTATGAGCTCTTTCTTGGCGACTGAAGATAAAAAAGATAAGACTGCGAGCTCTCTTCTTCCTAGAGTAGAAGATCATTATGGCAGTTTTGTTGTGACTGTCGATTTGGGGGAAATGGGCGTGACCACAACGAATAAGGATGCTGATAAGCCAGCCGTAGCTAAAGACACGGGGGCAGCCAAATGAGTCAAGATGAACTTCAAGAATTATCATTAGAGCAATCAGCTTCAAAGAAAAAGAAATTCAATTTAGATAAATTCCTTCAGCAATTTAATACGCTGGATATGAACAACTATGGTAGTTGGCCAATATCTGTAAAAATTACTTGCTGGATTTTTATTTTCTTTGCTGTGTTAGCTTTGGGATATTTTGTTGCTATTCAGCCAAAGCTACAAGCAATTGACAATGCTCAAGCTCAGGAAAGTAATTTATTAAATGAATTTCGAGAAAAAGACTCGAAATTACGTAACCTTCAACAGTATCAAGTGCAGCTTCAAGAGATGCAGGCAAATTTCAACCAGCAATTAGAACAGTTGCCGAAAGAAACAGAGATTCCAAGTTTAGTTGAAGATATTAACTTAACTGGTGTGAACTCTGGATTGAAATTTAAAAATATCCGCTTAGAAAATGAAGTGAAGCAAGAAATTTTTATCGAACAACCTATCGCAATTGAGGCTACAGGGGACTATCACGCATTTGGAGCTTTCGTAAGTAGTATTGCTGCTTTACCGCGTATTGTAACCATGCACGATTTTACTGTTGATGCATCCCCAGCCAAAGATAGTAAGTCGGATATTCCTGTACTGAATTATTCTATTAAAGCGAAAACCTATCGATATGTAGAAGCAACAGATACACCGACACAATCGGCCCAGGCTCCAGCAGCCTCTGCATCTACTAGCACTTCTGCTCAGCCGAAATAGGAGAGTGATGATGAAAATTAAGCAAATTACTCTTTATGTTTTGGCTTGTGCTGCCCTTGTGGGATGTGATTCAAGAATCGATGCTGTGAACCAGCAAATGGCAAGTATCCGTAACCAGCCACCGTTACCTATTGAACCAGCACCGATTTTTACCCCTGTACCACAATTTAATTATGCTGCTCATCAATTGAAAAGCCCATTTATGCCAAGCTCGCTGGCTGCTGAACTCAAGATTATGGCTGGAAAACGGGTTTATCCAAATTTCTCACGTACGCCACAGCCATTAGAAAGTTATGCACTTGAAGCTTTAAATATGAAAGGAAGCATGCGTAATAATCGTGGTCAAATATTGGCTTTAATCCAAACACCAGATCATCAAATTGAACGGGTACAAGTGGGTAATTATATGGGTATGAATCAGGGCCGTATTACTCATATTAGCCCGACCCAGATTGATTTGGTTGAGATCGTACCAGATGGTCGAGAAGGCTATGTCGAGAGACCGAGAACATTGGTCTTGATTGGGCCAGCACCCTAAAACTTAGGGAATAACAACGAAAAAGTATTTTTAAAGATTATTTAATTGGGGATGGTCAGACAATGAATCAGGTATTCCGTCAGTTTTCTTTGGGGGTTGTAGCTGTTGCAATTATGCAGGCTGCATCTGCACAGGTCAGCATGACCAATATTGTACCAACGCAAATAGCAGGTCAGGGCACAGAAATTAGAGTCATGTTTAATGGCTTACCACCACAGCCACAAGCTTATCAACTTGAAAATCCTTCACGTTTAATACTAGATTTTGATAAGGCACAGCAAAGTTTAAAACAGTCTAAAATTGCAGTTGCAACCAATGAAGCAAGTTCTGTTGATGTGACTTCAGATGACCAGCGTTCACGTTTAACCGTAAACCTAAAAGATGCTGGCGCTTTTACAACACGTGTGGAAGGTAATACTTTCATTTTAAAAATTAATTCGGCCCAAACCAGTAATAAGCCTATACCTGTAGCCGCTGTACAACAACAAGGCGTTTCAAATATTGGTTTTCAACGTGGTAATCAGGGAGAAGGCTTAGTTGTTGTCGACCTTTTAGGGAGTAATACACCTGTAGATGTTCAACAACAAGGCAGTAAAGTTGTTATAAGAACTTTAGGTACAAAAATTCCGGCCCATTTAGCGCGCCGTTTAAATGTAAATGATTTTGCAACGCCAGTTTCAAGTATTGATGCTTATAATGAAAAAGATGCTGGTGTAATTACTATTCAGTCATCTGGCAGCTATGAATATATGGCGTATCAGGCTGAGAATAAACTTACGATTAGCTTAAAACGTCCACAAGATAAAAGTATACCTTCTTCATCTAAGACACCGACTTATTCTGGTAATAAGCTTTCGTTAGATTTCCAAGACATTGAAGTACGCCGTGTTTTGCAATTACTTGCTGATTTTACAGGTATCAACATGGTGGCTGCGGATAGTGTACAAGGTAATATCACGCTACGCTTGAAAGATGTGCCTTGGGACCAAGCACTCGATATTATTTTAAAGACGAAAAACCTTGATAAACGACGTAACGGGAACGTGATCTGGATTGCACCAGTCGCTGAGTTAATTAAAGCAGAAGATGATGAAGCAAAAGCCTTAGCGCAAACAATTAAGTTAGCTCCGATCCAAACAGATTATATTCGTATGAGTTATGCAAAAGCAGTTGATGTACTTAAGCTAATTGAAGATACTCGTGATGCAAAAGGGGCAGCTGCAAACCGTACTGCTAATTCAGATGCTCTTGCTTTAGAGAGTTTATTGAGCTCCCGTGGTAGTGCTGTAGCTGATTCACGCACTAACACCTTGATTGTAAATGACACAGCACAAAATATTGATAAAGTTCGTAAAATGATTGAGTTGCTTGATGTGCAAGTTAAGCAAGTCATGGTTGAAGCACGTATTGTAAGAGCCTCTACATCATTTACCAAAGAACTTGGGGTGAAGTGGGGTATTCTTTCGCAAGGTATTACCAATAATAAAAACTTATTGGTTGGTGGTAGTGAAACAACCCTGTGGAATTTGCGTGAGCCTAAAAAAGATGAGACTACGGGAGGCTATAAATATACTATTGAGCGCCCTGATAACTTAAACGTTGACTTGGGAGTTTCTAATCCAGCGGGAAGTATTGCCTTTGGTCTCATCAGTATGTCTGACTTCATGTTGGATCTTGAGTTATCTGCTTTACAAGCTGATGGCTATGGTGAAGTGATTTCAACACCTAAAGTCATGACTGCTGATAAACAAACTGCGAAAGTTGCAACAGGTCAACAAGTTCCTTATTTAATGACGACCACTTCTGGTGCTGGTTCTACAGCGACAACATCATTTAAAGATGCTCTCTTAAGTCTGGATGTTACTCCGAGCATTACACCTGATGGCAAGATTCAAATGAAATTAGATATTTCTAAGGATTCTATAGCTGGTGAGGCACCGAATGGTGAATTAATTCTGAATAAGAATAATATCAATACCAATGTATTGGTGGATAATGGAGAAACTGTCATTTTAGGCGGTGTATTTGAGCAGACGACAAAGAATTCTCAAACCAAAGTTCCTTTCTTTGGTGATATTCCTGTAGTTGGGCGTTTATTTAGAAAAGACGTAAAGTCTGATGATAAACAAGAGTTGCTGATTTTCGTTACACCACGAATTGTTAATGACACTTTAGCGAGAAATCATTAATATATTTTTTAATGAAAGCAATTGAAATAGGTGGCGCCTTGCCAAGCAAAGCGTTTGAAACCCTACCAAATATTTATTTGGTAGGGCCCATGGGGGCAGGAAAAACAACCGTTGGACGTCATTTAGCAGAACTATTAGGGCGTGAATTTTTAGATAGTGATCATGAAATTGAGCGCAAGACAGGGGCAACTATTCCCTGGATTTTTGAAAAAGAAGGAGAAGTTGGATTTCGCACCCGTGAAACTGTGGTCTTAAATGAACTCACTTCACGTAAAGCATTAGTGCTAGCAACAGGCGGCGGGGCCATTACCCAAGCACCTAATCGAGAATTTTTAAAGCAACGTGGAATTGTTGTTTATCTCTATACTCCTGTCGAATTACAACTACAAAGAACCTATCGCGATAAAAACAGACCTTTACTACAAGTTGAAAATCCTGAACAAAAACTGCGGGATTTATTAAAGATTAGAGATCCTTTGTATCGCGAAGTTGCACACTATACGATTGAAACAAATCAAGGTGCTGCACGTGATCTTGCACAAAAGATTTTGCAACTTATTCTATCGAACAAGTTAAAATAGACGAACTGACTAGTGGTTTTATAAATTCATGCAAACTTTACATGTTGAATTAGGCGAACGCCGTTATCCTATTTTTATTGGTAGTCAACTTGACCCGAAACAATTACTAGAACCATATATTCATGGTCAACAGGTCATGATTGTAAGTAATGTTACGGTTGCGCCTTTATATTTAAGCCACTATCAGGAAGCCTTAAAGAGCCTAGGTAAAACGGTTGCGACCTGTATTTTGCCCGATGGTGAAAAATATAAAGATATTCAACATTTAAATTTAATTTTTGATGCGTTGCTTGAAGCTGGTTTTAACCGTGATTGTACAGTTTTAGCTTTAGGTGGGGGCGTGATTGGAGATATGGCAGGTTTTGCCTCTGCTTGTTTCCAACGTGGCGTTTATTTTGTTCAGGTTCCTACCACATTACTTTCACAAGTAGATTCAAGTGTTGGTGGAAAAACAGGAATCAACCATCCGCTTGGCAAGAATATGTTAGGGGCTTTTCAGCAACCACAAGTCGTTTTGGCTGATATGGCACAGTTGAATACATTACCAGAACGTGAGCTTTCAGCTGGTTTAGCTGAAGTGATTAAATATGCACTTTTAGGTGATGTAGATTTCTTGGTTTGGCTTGAAGAAAATATGGATGGCCTTGTTGCAAGAGATGCTAATTTACTTGCAGAAGCTGTCTATCGTTCGTGTGCTCATAAAGCGCGTATTGTTGCGAATGATGAGAAAGAGCAAGGTGAGCGCGCTTTACTTAATTTAGGCCATACTTTCGGTCATGCGATTGAGTCATATCTTGGTTATGGTACTTGGTTACATGGTGAAGCTGTTGCAACGGGTATGGTCATGGCGGCAGATTTATCACAACGTCTGGGCTGGATCTCAAATGAAGATGTAGCTCGTACAAAAAAAATCATTCAACGTGCGAATTTGCCGATATCATGTCCAAAAATTCCATTGGATGATTTCCTTGGATATATGGCTCATGACAAAAAAGTTCTCAATGGGCAATTACGTTTGGTGTTGTTAAAGCAACTTGGGCAAGCAGTAATTACCAAAGACTTTGATGTCGAATTGATGAAACAGGCTATTTTGGCAAATCAACACGGATAACAAATAAGGTAAAGCATGACTGTATCACGTACACTTTGGCAGAATGTTCAACAATATATCTGGTTGGTTGGTGGTATTGCCTGCTTATTCCTTGCTTTTATTTTTTGGGTAATTACCGATAGCAAAAAACTGGTTGAAGTTGAAAAGTCGGCTGATTCTGAGGCGCCTGTACAAATTCAACCAGAGAAAGTTGCTACAACACCCAACCTAGGTGCTTTAGCGGATGAAGTCCGTCCACTCGATTTAACTACACGTACTGTAGCTTCAGGTGAGCATGAACCTGAGTTCCGTGGTACAAAGTTTATTAATGAAAATAAAAAGCAATGGACGCTTGAGCTATTCCGTGCCTCAGATGAAGACATTATTAAAAACTTTTTAAAAAACCGTACCGACCGTAATAAATTTATTTATTTCCGCTTAAGTGGGGAACAACAAGCAGAGCAGTATGTGTTGGTTTATGGCACATTCAAACGTTCAGAAGATGCAATTCAGCAATTAACACAAATTAATCTGCAATTACCTGAGTCAGTTAAACCTCAGCCACAACAGTTCTCAAGTTATGCCTCACTGGTAAATGACTTGGGGGCAGATGAGATGAAAGGTGGTAATAATCAGCTTTATGAAGTTCGATTGCGTCCAGCAGCTTTGCCTACAATTGATGAATCTTTATTGATGGCAGGTGCTACCAGTAATGCTACAAATGCTCAGCCGAAAGCGGCTAGTACAAACTCAGCTACAAAAACGACGATAGTTCGTCGTGATGCAGAAGGAAATGTGGTTGATGTACAGCAATCAAATTCCAATATTGATCAACCTAATAGAACTGCGCAAACACGAATAAATGATGGACAACAGAAAAATGCCACAAATGAGGGCACAAAAGGGAATTAATCCACCTCGTAATGTGCGCAAAAATGGTGCAAATTAGTTAGATAATAATATTTTTTGACCAGATGTGGTGCGTATTTAGTCATTTTCTTACATGATAACGTGAATAAAATAACTATATTTATAATAAATATAAGTGTTTAGTCTTAATTTTTCAATATGGCACACTTTTTGCTTTATTGTTGTGCTTATTAATGTGCTGCAAACTATTTTAGCCCTCTAAGAAGTGAATTCTATGCAGAGTCGTGGGGTCGAATTGCTTTAAAAGAGTGCGAAATAAGTCAAAACATTTTTCTAGCAAAAACCAGTGTACGTAAAAATGGAAAAGCGTATATTGGCTTATCAGCCCAAAATTTTTTGTTTGCGAAACATTGAGCTAACTATCATCCGTAGGCACTATCGCAAAAAGAAGTTGTTTGTTTGACGCTCGAAAGAGCCTTATTGAAAGAAGGGTACGCTATGCACATGCCATCGCCTAATACTGTAGCTCCCGCTCAAGGTTTATATCAGCCTGATGAGTTTAAGGATAACTGTGGTTTTGGACTGATTGCCCATATGAAGGGTGAATCAAGTCATCATCTAGTAGAAACCGCGATTCACAGTTTAAGTTGCATGACGCACCGTGGTGGTATTGCCGCAGATGGCAAGACGGGAGATGGTTGCGGCTTATTATTGGCGATGCCAAAGCAATTTTTCCGTGATGAAGCAAAAAAACTAAGTGATATTACACTAAGTGAAATTTTTGCTGTGGGTACGGTATTTTTAAATATTGATCCAGCATTAGCACAGCACTCTAAAAATATTTTAACGAAAGAAATCGAGTCAGAAGGTTTGCGTGTTCTCGCTTGGCGTATCGTTCCTACAAACAACGATGCATTAGGTGAAATTGCACTTCAATCTTTACCAGCTTTTGAACAAGTCATTGTGAACTGTCCAATGGGTGTAACTGAGGTTGAATTTAACCGTAAGTTATTCTTGGCGCGTCGCCGTGCGGAACAACAACTCCAAAAAGATCCGTTATTTTATGTGACTACGCTTTGTTCAACAGTCATTAGCTATAAAGGCTTGATGATGCCTGCGGCAATTGCTGAGTTCTATACAGACTTAGCAGATGAGCGCTTAAAATCACATATTGTGGTATTCCACCAACGTTTCTCTACAAATACATTACCGCGTTGGCCTTTGGCTCAGCCATTCCGTTACCTTGCGCATAATGGTGAAATCAACACTATTACAGCAAACCGTAACTGGGCATTAGCGCGTACTCCTAAATTTGAAAATCCATTATTACCAGGTCTTACTGAGCTTAACCCAATCGTTAACCGTACGGGTTCGGACTCTTCAAGCTTAGATAATATGCTTGAGATCTTAGTAGGTGGTGGTATGGATTTATTCCGTGCCTTACGTATGCTCGTACCACCAGCTTGGCAAAACGTAGAAACTTTAGATGCAGACTTACGCGCATTCTATGAGTTCAACTCTAAACACATGGAAGCTTGGGATGGCCCAGCTGGTCTTGTTATTCAAGATGGTCGTCATGCGATCTGTATGCTTGACCGTAATGGTTTACGTCCTGCACGTTGGGTCATTACCAAAAATGATTACATTACCTTGGCATCTGAAATCGGTGTTTGGGGCTATGAACCTGAAGACGTAGTTTCTAAAGGTCGTGTAGGCCCAGGTCAGATTTTGGTAGTTGACACCCTAACAGGTAAAGTACTTGATACTAAAGATGTTAGTACACATTTGAAGAACATGCGTCCATACCGTGAATGGTTACGTGATCATGCGATTCGCTTAAATGCAAACCCAGAACTTGAAGAACAACTTGTTGATAAAGGTTTAACTGGTGAAACATTAAAAGCAGCTCAAAAAATGTTTATGGTGACATTTGAAGAGCGTGACCAGTTATTACGTCCAATCGCTGAAAGCGGTCAGGAAGCAGTTGGCTCTATGGGTGACGATACACCGATGGCTGTATTGTCTCGTCAAGTTCGCCATGTGACAGATTATTTCCGTCAACAGTTTGCCCAAGTGACAAACCCACCAATTGATCCACTGCGTGAATCAATTGTCATGTCGCTCGAAACCTGTTTAGGTCGTGAGCAAAATGTATTTGAGCAAGGCCCTGAACATGCTGATCGTATCATCATTTCTAGCCCTGTACTGTCAAATTCAAAAATGCAGCAAATCCGTAGCATTGAGCGTCCGGGTTATGAAGCAGTTGATATTGATTTGAACTATGCTGAAACAGAAGGTTTACAAGCGGCAATTACGCGTATTTGTGAAGAATCTGCACAAGCTGTTCGTGATGGTAAAACCCTAATTGTTTTAACTGATAAAAACATTCGTGAAGGTTTCTTACCTGCAAACGCTGCACTTGCAACGGGCGCTGTACACCATTACCTCATTAAAACTGGTTTGCGTACTGATGCAAACATTATGGTTGAAACTGGTTTTGCACGTGATCCGCACCAATTTGCGGTGTTACTTGGTTTTGGTGCGACTGCTGTTTACCCATACCTTGCATACGATGTAATCAATGACTTGATTGCGAAAGGTGAGCTTTTAGGTGATCCGATTCATGCACAAGCAAACTTCCGTAAAGGTATTGAGAAAGGCTTATTAAAAGTTCTTTCAAAAATGGGTATCTCTACAGTTGCTTCTTACCGTGGTGGTCAGCTTTTTGAAGCAGTAGGCTTATCTTCTGAAGTTGTGGATCAGTGTTTCTTGGGCGTTCCAAGTCGTATCCAAGGTGCAACTTTTGTTGATCTTGAAAATGATCAGAAAAAATTAGCAGCAACAGCTTGGTCAAGTCGTAAACCAATTGATCAGGGTGGTTTACTGAAATTCGTATTTGGTAAAGAGTACCATGCGTTTAACCCAGATGTGATTAACTCACTACATAAAGCGGTTCGCTCTGGTAAATACGAAGACTTTAAAGAATATGCTGAATTGGTAAATAACCGTCCAGTAGCGACTATTCGTGACTTATTTAAGTTAAAAACAACTAATCCGATCCCGGTTGAACAAGTTGAATCGGTTGAAGAGATCTTGCCTCGTTTTGACTCGGCAGGGATGTCTTTAGGTGCGCTTTCTCCAGAAGCTCATGAAGCGATTGCAATTGCGATGAACACTATTGGTGGTCGTTCAAACTCTGGTGAGGGTGGTGAAGACCCTGCGCGTTACGGTACAATTCGTAACTCGAAAATCAAACAGATCGCATCTGGTCGTTTCGGGGTAACACCTGCATATTTAACTTCTGCTGAAGTCTTGCAAATTAAAGTTGCTCAAGGTGCAAAACCGGGTGAAGGTGGTCAGTTACCAGGTGGTAAAGTGAATGGCTTGATTGCACGTTTACGTTACTCAGTACCGGGTGTGACACTTATTTCACCTCCGCCACACCATGACATTTACTCAATTGAAGATTTGTCACAACTTATCTTTGACTTGAAACAAGTTAACCCGAAAGCCATGGTATCTGTGAAGTTGGTATCTGAACCGGGTGTAGGTACGATTGCTGCGGGTGTTGCTAAAGCATATGCAGACTTTATTACTATTTCAGGTTATGACGGTGGTACTGCTGCATCTCCGCTTTCATCAATTCACCATGCAGGTTCTCCATGGGAGCTTGGTCTAAGTGAAGCGCATCAGGCACTTCGTGTAAATGACTTACGTGGCAAAGTACGTGTACAAACTGACGGTGGTTTAAAAACTGGTCTTGATGTGATCAAGGCTGCAATTTTAGGTGCTGAAAGTTTTGGTTTTGGTTCAACACCGATGATCGCTTTAGGTTGTAAATACCTCCGTATTTGTCACTTAAACAACTGTGCAACTGGTGTTGCAACTCAACAAGATCATTTACGTCAAGAACACTATATTGGCGAGCCAGAAATGCTCATTAATTTCTTCCACTTTATTGCGGAAGAAACTCGTGAATGGTTGGCAGCATTAGGCGTTTCTTCATTGAAAGACTTAATTGGTCGTGTGGACTTGCTTGAAGTATTACCGGGTGAAACTGAAAAACATGCTCACCTTGATTTAAGCGCGTTATTAACTTCTCATCCTTCTGCTGAAGGTAAAGCGCAGTACTGTGAAGTTCAAGGTAATGCACCATTTGATAAAGGTGTATTGGCTGAGAAAATGGTCGCAGAAATGCTTCCTGCAATTGAGTCAAGTGCAGGTGGTCAATTCAACTTTAACGTCGTGAACTGTGACCGTTCAATTGGCGCACGTGTATCGGGTGAAATTGCTCGTCGTTATGGCAACTTGGGTATGGAAGCACATCCAGTTGTAATGAACTTAACTGGTACAGCTGGTCAGTCACTTGGTGTATGGAATGCTGGTGGTTTGCATATCCGTCTTGAAGGTGATGCCAATGACTATGTAGGTAAAGGTATGGCTGGTGGTCGTATCTCGATCTTCCCACCAAAAGGTTCACCTTTCCAAACTCAAAATACAGCAATTATTGGTAATACCTGTTTATACGGTGCAACTGGCGGTAAATTATTTGCAGCTGGTACGGCAGGTGAGCGTTTCGCAGTTCGTAACTCTGGCGCATTCGCTGTTATTGAGGGTGCAGGCGACCACTGCTGTGAATATATGACTGGTGGTGTTGTAACTGTACTTGGAAAAGTGGGTCATAACTTCGGTGCAGGTATGACAGGCGGTTTTGCTTATGTACTTGACCTTGATAATGACTTTGTAGATTACTACAACCACGAGTTAATTGACTTGACTCGTATTTCAACAGAATCTATGGAAGATCATAAAGAGTTCTTGTTGCGTATTATTGACGAGCATATCAAAGAAACAGGTAGTGCTTGGGCTTATAAAATCCGCAATGAGTTCGATTTCTACAGCCGTAAATTCTGGCTTGTAAAACCAAAAGCTGCTAACTTGCAATCGCTTTTGAAAACTACACAAGCTGACCCACAATAATTCCACGACTGCAAAGACATAGGCAGGTGCGGGAAACAGTGAAATCCGCGCCTACCCACGGAGAGAGACATGGCAGAACGCCTAAATAATGACTTTCAATTTCTGGATGTACCACGTCAAGATCCAGAGAAAAAAGATATTACTGTCCGCAAAGCAGAATTTGTGGAAATTTATAAGCCTTTTACTTCGGAAACAGTCACTAATCAGACTCACCGTTGTTTAGGTTGTGGTAACCCTTATTGCGAATGGAAATGTCCAGTACATAACTACATTCCAAACTGGTTAAAACTGATCGCTGAAGGCCAAATTTTCCAAGCTGCTGAGCTTTGTCATCAAACCAACACACTACCTGAGGTATGTGGTCGCGTATGCCCACAAGACCGTTTGTGTGAAGGTGCTTGTACCTTAAATGATGGTTTTGGTGCAGTAACCATTGGTAATGCTGAGAAATATATCAATGACACAGCTTTTGCTTTAGGCTGGCGTCCCGATATGTCAGGCGTAAAATGGACTGACAAAAAAGTTGCAATTATTGGTGCTGGTCCTGCTGGTTTAGGCTGTGCGGATATTCTAGCTCGCGGTGGTGTTAAACCAGTTGTATTTGATAAGCGTCCTGAAATTGGTGGCTTACTTACATTCGGTATTCCAGAATTTAAAATGGAAAAGGACGTAATGAAACGCCGTCGTGAAATCTTCACGGGTATGGGCATCGAATTCCGTTTAAATACTGAAATTGGTAAAGACATCACGATTGATGAATTACTTGCAGAATATGATGCGGTATTCATGGGTATGGGAACTTATACCTACATGAAAGGTGGTTTCCCGGGTGAAGATCTTGATGGTGTTTATGATGCACTTGATTTTTTAATCTCTAACGTGAACCGTTGCCAAGGTTGGGAAAAAGATCCAAGTGAATACATAAGCCTAGATGGTAAAAAAGTTATTGTTCTTGGTGGTGGTGATACCGCTATGGACTGTAACCGTACTTCTTTACGCCAAGGTGCTCACGATGTAACTTGTGCATACCGTCGTGATGAAAGCAACATGCCAGGCTCTGCGCGTGAAGTAAAAAATGCCTATGAAGAGGGTGTGAAATTCCTATTCAATCGTCAACCGGTCGAAATCGTTGGTGAAAATGGCAAAGTGACAGGCGTAAAAGTGGTAACGACACAAATGGGTGAACCAGATAGTCGTGGCCGCCGTAGCCCTGAGCCAATCCCAGGTTCTGAAGAAGTATTACCAGCTGATGCAGTTTTACTTGCTTTCGGTTTCCGCCCAAGCCCAGCAGACTGGTTTGGTAATGTGAATATCAATCTTGATGGTTCAGGCCGTGTTGTCGCAGCTGAAAAGCAAGAATTCAAATTCCAGACATCAAATCCGAAAATCTTTGCTGGTGGTGATATGGTACGCGGCTCAGATCTAGTCGTGACAGCGATTTGGGAAGGTCGTCAAGCTGCTGAAGGCATTTTGGACTACCTTGGTGTTTAATAAATTAATTTGTTAAAACACTCAAAAAAAAAGCCTACATCAAGTAGGCTTTTTTATTGTCTACCATTAGTCATTTTGGTGTTTTTGGCAAATATAATAAGCTTTTTTGCCCTTTTTAGCGTTTAAAGCTCGCGACATACTCGAAACTTCCTTCTTCAATACAGTAGGTGTTGAATATGAACATCGCAGGTATGACGGCAGAAAAATCATATTTAAATCGTCGAAAAGCGTTGGGTATTACGGTGCGTCGCCTTGAGTTTAATCCTCAAGCAATCAAGCGCTATTATTTTGCGAACTCGCCTTTAATGTCCCATTTTTTAACTGCACTCTCTTCAACATTTCCAGTCGGAGAACAGTTTTTTGTAAATAGCGTCCGTAATGTGCGTGATAAAGTCTCAGATCCTCAGCTACAAGCACAAATTGCAGCGTTTATCGGACAAGAGGCCATGCATTCCAAAGCTCATAGTGAATTTAATGAGGCTTGGCGCCGTGATGACTATAATTTGGATCGTTTTCAAGCTTGGTTAAATGAACGTGATAAATACTTAAGGACAATTCCACCTAAGCTACAGCTCGCCCTTACCTGTGCATTTGAGCATTTTACGGCTTTGCTTGGAGGATATATTTTACAGCATCCCGAATTACTAAAAACTTTAGATCAAGATGCTCTAAAGCTTTGGGTTTGGCATGCTATTGAGGAAATTGAACATCGTTCAGTTGCATTTGATGTATATCAACATGTCTATGGTGATGACCGTATTCGCCGTTTACTCATGCGTAGTGTCACTACAGGATTTGCAAGTCTTGCTTTCTATGGGACAACTCGTTTATTTTGGCAAGATAAATGGAAAAGCTTGCCTAAAATAGGTGGAAATATTTTTGGCGTATATTTGCTTGTTAAAATGCTTATACAACTTACACCTGAATATTTTGCTTATTACAAAAATGACTTTCATCCGAGTCAAAAAAATTATGGCCAGATGGTCGATTACTGGAAGAGTTATTTGGCCGATGAATACCAAATGACAAGTTTCCAAAAGGAAACAAGGTTAAGACCAAGCTAGAATAAAAAACCGGATTTAAAGATCCGGTTTTTTTTAAATCTATAAAATAAAAGCAACACAATAATGCCAAATTCATCATACAATCGAGACAAGAGGTTAAAAATATAAAGAAAAACTTGAGGATAAAGTGACGATGAAAACGTTTAAACAACTTGTAATCGCGACAACACTTGCAAGCACCTTATTATTTTCTGGCTGTGGCTATAATACTTTACAGGTCAAAGATGAGGCTGTAACAGCGGCTTGGTCTGAGGTACAGAACCAATATCAACGTCGATCAGATTTGGTACCAAACCTTGTAAACGTAGTTAAAGGCTATGCTAAGCATGAAGAGCAAGTATTAACAGAAGTTACTCAGGCACGTGCAAATGTTGCAGGCTTGAAGGTCGATAAAGAAGTATTAGAAGACCCAGCATTACTTGAAAAATATCAACAAGCACAAAGCCAGTTAACAGGTGCGTTATCTCGACTTATTGCTGTTTCAGAAAATTACCCAGACTTAAAAGCCAATACCCAATTCCAAGAATTACAGGTTCAGCTTGAGGGTACCGAAAACCGAATTGCTGTGGCACGTAATCGTTATATTACAACTGTTCAGGACTATAACTCTTATGTCCGTCAGTTCCCGCAAGCCGTAACAGCAAAAGTGATTGGCATGCATCCGAAAGCTAATTTCTCTGCGGAAGCATCGGCTCAACAGGCCCCAAAAGTTTCTTTTGATTAATTTAAATCAAGGAAGTGCTGCATGAGAAATACTATATTGCTTCAGTCTAAGCAAATTAGGGTATTTGTTATTACCTTAATTCTGCTCTGCTGCAGTGTTCTGTTTCAGAGTGTGGCTTGGAGTGAGAATAATATTGCTACTGCTACAGATGAAACTGACACGGTGG
The DNA here is from genome assembly GCF_056736115.1 of Acinetobacter sp. 70_2. Lineage (NCBI taxonomy): Bacteria > Pseudomonadati > Pseudomonadota > Gammaproteobacteria > Moraxellales > Moraxellaceae > Acinetobacter > Acinetobacter sp. 70_2. The sequence goes on along the minus strand of NZ_JBWZIP010000012.1, from coordinate 157,529 downwards.
TGGCAGGTAAAATTATTCAACAGCAGCAAGCTCAAGCATTGAAGCCTAAAGTAAATGAGCAGGCTGCTTCAAGTGTCGCGCCTCAAGCTCAGGTTGCGAATGATATGGCTGATGGTGAATCAATTCGTGGTTTACCTACATTAAATCAGCCTGTCATTGATCAAGCTAATATTTTAAGTGAAGCTGAAAAGCAGCAACTTAATCAGAAAATTTTAAATTTATACCAGCAAGGTAAGGCACAAATAGGTATTGTAATTGTACCGACTACGGGCCAAGAAGATATTTTTGATTACGCTTTACGTGTCGGCGAAAAATGGCAACTTGGTTCGAGTAAACGAGATAATGGATTACTCATTGCAGTTGCGGTAAATGATCGCCGCATACAAATTTTAACTGGATATGGTTTAGAAGGCGTATTGCCTGATATTGTGGCAAGCCGAATTATTCGAAATCAAATTACACCTTATTTTAAACAAGCCCAATATGCACAAGGCTTAAACGCTGGTGTTGATGAAATCGGAAGAATTTTACATCTAGATCCGGAAGTTGCTCAGCAAGCTGCCCAAGATTTAAAAGAACGTCAACATCAAGCTGCCGAAGAACAACAAGCCAAACAAACAACTCTGACGATGGCATTGTTTATTCTTATTGCTGGAATTGTAGGCTCATTTATTGTTGGTCGACCTCTTAGTGCCTCTACCGCAGGTGTTGCCGCAGCAGTAGCAGGCTTTGTAAACGGTGCTGGCGTGGTTACTAGTTTGCTACTTGGATTTGGTATTTTCTTTTTACTCATTACCTCAATTGCCCAACTTATTTTACAGGCTATTTTAAATGGTTCTGGTGGGGGTGGACGCGGAGGTGGCTTCGGTGGTGGAGGCGGCGGTTATGGCGGCGGCGGAGGTCGTTTTGGTGGTGGAGGTGCTTCAGGCTCATGGTAACAATATCAGAAACAACACAAATTATTACTCAACCCAAAATTGAGGAATCTGTAGAGCCAAGCTTAAAGCGTTGGTTTAAGCATCTTTGTTATTTTCCTGCTAGTAGCCGTTATTTCAATAAAAATGATAAACAAGCGATTGCTGAAGCTGTTCAACAAGCAGAACTTGGTCATGTTGGTGAAATACAGGTCGTTATAGAAGGGCATATTCCTTGTTCACAAGCGTATAGACAAAATACACGTTTAAGAGCTCAGCAATTATTTGCAGAACTTGGGGTTTGGGATACTGAGCTTAATAGCGGTGTGCTGCTCTATTTAAATTTATGTGAACGCACAGTAGAAATCATATTTGACCGTGGTATTAGAAACGCGACGACTGATCAGGTATGGCAACAGATTTGCGAGTCTATTGTGCAGCAGCTTAAACAAAAACAGTATCTACATGCTGTAGTGATTGGGGTTCAGCAAATTGGTGATGTGTTGTCACGCTTTTATGACGAGAATATGCCAGATCAAAATAATGAATTGGGTAATGCGCCTATCATTATTAATTAAATTATCTACATAAACTCTAGCTGTTTTAAAAAAATTTGCACAACAAGCTGACTGACAAAAAATGTCATTTATTTTACTGCTTTTAAAGAGATTTTTATCACATTAAAGAATAAAAAAAAGAAGTAGGTTGTGAAGTGATTTTTATTAGTGATTCAAACCTAATAAAATTATGGTGACAATTTTTGTCACTTATTTACAGCTTAAGCCTTCCGAATAAGTTGAAAATATTTGTAAGTTTATGTTTTTTAATGAAAATAAAAGTTGGCATGGTTGCTGCAATATAGTTGATAGCTGAAAAAGCTTATATAAAAACATACATACAATCTTTGGGGAAAAGGCTATGAATGCACAAAAAGGTTTTACATTAATTGAACTTATGATCGTGGTTGCGATTATTGGTATTTTGGCAGCGATCGCGATTCCAGCTTATCAGGATTATACAGTTCGCTCACAAGTGACTGAAGGTCTTAACATGGCAGGCGGTGTTAAAACTGCAGTAAATGACTATTATACAGATGTTGGTTCATGGCCTACTGATATTAAAGCAGCGGTTTGTGGTAAAAATGCGACTAAAGACTGTGATGGTGGAACAAATACAGATTATAAAGGTAATTATGTATCACAAATTGATGTAGCTAACGGTGGTGTTAATATTACTTACGGAAATAAAGCGAACTCTAGTGCTTTAGCAGCTAAAGTATTGTCTCTTATTCCTGGTACAGATACAGCTAAAAACGTTACTTGGGTTTGTGGTAATGCTGCAAAACCAGATGGTGTTACTTTAGCTGCAGCCACAAATATTACAAGTATTGATGCTAAATACCTTCCAGGTTCTTGTAAAAACTAATTAATTTTTTAAAGTAAAAAGCTGGATTTATTCCAGCTTTTTATTTGGATTACATATGAGTAAACGTATTAAGTTCTTTATAGTACATATAACTTTTTCACTTATAGTCATTAGTTTATTGCTTTGTTGTATTTTTCTTATGTGGTATCCCGCTCCTTTACATAAAGCAACTGGATTGGAACATATATTATTTTTACTAATTTTAGTCGATGTTATTGTTGGGCCCTTTTTAGGTTTGTTTATTTATAAAGAAGGTAAGAAAACTCTAAAATTTGATTTGGCTATTATTTGCATTTTTCAAATTAGTGCGTTTCTTTTTGGCTGTTATCATGTATTTAAAGGCAGACCTGTATGGGTAGTATACAGTGTCGATCAATTTGAATTAATACGTGATAATGAAGTGGTTTCTAAATCATATCAATCTTCATTTTTAGGCCCAAAATTTGTTGGTATCCAATATTCTAATGTTCCTCAATTAAAGCAAAAAGAAATGTTCCAAGAGTTATTCAGTGGAATAGCTTTAGCACAAGATCCCAAAAACTATAAAAAATTAAGTCAAATAAAACCACAACTCTTACAACATTTACAAGGTCTAGAAATACTTGAAAAATTTAACTCTAAACAACAAGTAAAAAATATTTTAAGAAAATATCCAGAAGCGAATGCATGGGTTCCTTTAAAAGCCAATGCTGTAGATATGGTTGTTTTAATGGATAAAAACTCAGCTCAAGTGGTTAAAATTGTAGACTTGAGACCATGGAAATAAGTTAGCATCTCTTGTGAGAAGATACATATACAAGCTAATTCTTCTCACTTTCTTCCATGTATAATCCTTCTCAAGTTTTTGACCTATAACCTGTCACTATGCAAGTATTCTTTCTGTTCCTCGCAGCAATCCTGTTAGGTTTTGCGTGGTTATCACCATTTCACTATAACCCTTGGGTGATGTTTTCTAGCGAAATGAGTACCTTTGCGGCAGGTCTAAGTGTCTTAGCTGCACTTTTTTATCAAAATATAAAAATTCCACGGGCACAATTATTACTATTGCCATTTATTTTAATTCCAGTGGTGCAGTGGGCTTTTAGTCTAATTTTCGATTTTAGTACAGCTTTGTTAAGTTCACTTTACTTGTTAGGCTTTTGGTTTATGGTTGTGGCTGGCTATAACCTGTCATTAGATCAACAGCAGCGAGACCAAATTTTTACAGGGTTTAGTTTACTTACTGTTATTGTCTCGGTTGCAACTAGTCTTATTGCAGTTTGTCAGTGGTTAAATATTGATACACATTTTGCTCATATGTTGCATTTAATTGGTAACCGTCCGTACGGTAACTTTGGGCAACCGAATAATATGGCAACCTTTCTCATAATGGGATTATTAGGATGCTTATATTTATATGAAAAGAACAAAGCATCGGTTTGGTTGCTCTTGCCATCAGCGCTAACTATTTTATTTGCAGTTGTCCTTAGCCAATCGCGAACCTCTTGGGTTGTTTTTCCATTTTTACTCATTTATTGGGCTATTAAGCAATTTAATAAACCTAAGCGTTTTGGGGTGTTTCAAGGCTTATTATGGTGTGCTGGCTTTTTCCTCATGGCGGGCTTAGTTTTACCATTCCTTACAAGCTTAATTGAGGCATGGTCACATACAGATATAACTCAGGCGAGTAGCTTGGCTGAACGGGCAAGCTCGGGTTATCTGCGTTTTAATATTTGGACGCAAATGTTAATCGCTGTACAGCAACATCCTTGGTTGGGATATGGGTGGAATCAAACCAGTGTTGCTCAAATGTCTGCTTATGCTCTTTTTCCAACGACGGAGTGGACGACCAGCGCTCATAATGTGTTGCTAGATCTTATTATTTGGAATGGTATTCCACTTGGTACAGTGATTATTGCTTACTTTACATGTTGGTTATTTTGGCTAAATCAACAAGCAAAAGAAACAATCTCGATTATCGCAGTGATGATGGTCTGTACTGTGCTTATTCACGCCATGTTGGAGTTTCCGCAGCGTTATGCTTATTTCTTGCTGACTTGTGGCTTTTTATTGGGTGTAATTCAAGCACAGACTCCTATACTGAAAGGCTTTGTACTAAGTAAACAACTTCTGCGTTTAATATGGGGCGTCAGCTTAATACTTATGATCGCAATTTGGCGCGACTACAATGTTTATGTCATGAATAGTAATTTACTATTTAAAAATAAGCAGCCAAATGCTGAGCTCATGGGAAGTGACCAGATTTTTGTACTAACCCAATTTGAGCAGCGTTTAAAATGGATTGCACTTAATCCTAATGTAACTTTATCTGAAGCAGAATTAGTTCAATGGGGAAATTTTGTGAAGAACAAAGCAACCCCTTATAATTTGCGTAAATATGCTCAGTTACTTGCTTATAATGGAAAAGTAGATCAAGCAGAGCAACAAATATTTATTTCGCAGCACCTTTATGGACAGCAAATAACACTGACGCAATTACTAAAAGATAAATAAAAAAATCCCCTTGTTTTCAAGGGGATTTTTTTATGAAAGATTACATTTGGCTCTGGATATAGTTTTCGATACCAACGCTACCGATAAGGTCAATTTGAGTATCTAACCAATCCCAATATTCTTCTTCTTTTTCTAAAATTTCTTGTACCAAATCACGTGTTACATAGTCTTGTTCTGTTTCAGCTAATGCAACTGCTTTTTGAATAGCTTCAATGTTTTCTTTCACTTTGCGAATATCACATTGCAGAACTTCTTCTGTATGCTGACCAATATACAATTTACCTAGATGTTGAAGATTCGGAAGTCCTTCTAAAAATAAGATACGTTCAATAATTTTATCTGCATGCTTCATTTGACGAATTGATTCTTTATATTCAGCGGAACCGAGTTGTTCAATTCCCCAGTCATTAAACATGCGAGAGTGTAAAAAGTATTGGTTAATTGCAGTTAAATGATGATACAGCACTTGGTTAAGCTGATTAATCACATCACGATTGCCTTTCATTGTAGCTACTCCAAAACAATTTCTGCCTTAATTCACTTAAGGCAATCTATGAATTCATTTTAGTGAACAATCATGGATATGGCGAGTAATTTATAGAACAGCAAATGAAAATCGCAATCAAAAACAACACAATATTGGTAAAGGTGAATTTCCTTCCAAAAAAAACCGCTTGAATGAGGAACAATTAACGTTCCGCAAAAAGCGGTGGAGGAGTCAATAATTTACTGTTAAATACTAATTTTTATTATGCAGCTACAGAAATGCGTGCAGCAATTTCTGCTAATTCTTCACTAATAATAGCACGTGCTTCTGGTGCACAGCGTCCACAGCAAGTACCGAGATCAAGCAAATCGCGAATTTCACGATAGCTTTCAGCGCCATTTTCAATAGCGTCTTTAATATCCTGATCGGTAATGCCACGACACAAGCAAACGTACATGGGAGTGATCCCCAAATATAAATGCGATAATTGATATTATTGATAATTATTATCGTTTGTCAATGAAATTCATTTAAAATCTCATTTATCTTTATTGGGATTTTGGATAAAAAAATACCACCTAAGCGGAAATCTAATAATTATTCAGATTTCTAAGCATGGCGGTATCTAATTTTAGAGCAAAATATTTAAGAATTAATCTGTAGTTAAATCTTTATCTTATTGATTAATAATTACAATTCCGTCCATTTCTACTAATGCACCTTTAGGTAAACTTGCTACCCCAAGTGCAGCACGAGCTGGGTATGGCTGAGCAAAATATTCGCCCATAATTTGGTTTACAAGCTGGAAATTAGATAAATCAGTAAGGAAAATATTGAGCTTTGCAATATCTGCGAGTGAGCCACCCGCAGCTTCACATACTGCTTTTAGATTATCAAATACACGGCGGATTTGAGCTTCAATACCGTCAACAAGTTCCATACTGTAAGGGTCTAAACCAATTTGCCCTGATAGGTATAAGGTGTTACCTACTAAAATGGCTTGAGAATATGTGCCAATAGCAGCAGGGGCATTTTCAGTATGAATGACTTGGCGGGACATTTGGTTCTCCTTGATTAAATCTTTTTCCATCATAATCGATGATACGTTTTGACAAAAGTATCATCGATTTAATTGATTATGTGCTTCTGGAAAGTTAGATTTTAGTAAAGTAGAACAAATTTTAGCTGACTTTAGAAATTTCCGCTTGTGGGGCAGGGGCATCTAAACGCTCAATACGGGGGAACCCATAGTGCATGCGTAAATCACGAATGACTTTTGCTATGTGCTTACGATTGTTCACCACGATGTTCACAAAAGTTCGCTGCTCATTGGAATGCACCATTTCTACCCCTGCATTATTTTTACGACATTGATAGATGAGGTCTGATACCTGCTCATCATTCATGTCCATATAAATCGCAAGGTAGGCAGTAAAACGTACATCATCTACGTCATCTGCTTTCCATTGAAGCGGCATAATATTTTCTGGATGCAAATGTTGTTCATGAAGTAAATTATGACAACGAATTCGATGCACAATTAATCCGCGGCGTGTTAAATGACCTTGAATTAGATCGCCCAATACAGGGTTACAGCAGTGAGCATATTTAACATCGATGCCTTCAGTACCCTGAATTAATCGGTCTGAATTTTCTACTTGTGGGTGTTTGTCATTTGCAAACAAATGGTTGGCTACGAGTTGAGGAAGTAAGTCTCCAACTGCGATTTGCTCAAATAATGCATCTTTATTGTCAATATGACGCCATTGTAAGAGGTCTAGCCAATCTGCTTCTGAAAGATCAGTGATTGAACGATTAAAGAGTTTCAATGCTCGTGAAAGTGCTTGTGCACCCACTAAACGTTGTTCTTCAATATCTTGATCTTTGAGTACATGTTGTAAAGCACGGCGAGCTTTCTGAGTGTTAATGAAACTCAACCAATCTGGATTTGGAGTTGCCAAGACATCAGTAATAATTTCAATAACTTGTCCACTGCCTAAGGGTGTTGAAAGTGGTTTAATTTCACCATCAACTTTTGCGCCTACTGCATGGTTACCCAAGAAAAGACTTGCTGAATAGGCGAAGTCAACTACTGTTGCACCTTGTGGTAATTCATGTAATTGGCCATGTGGGGTATAGACCCAAATTTTTTCTTGATGTAAATAATCAAGTAAATCATTAAAAGTTGTTTTAGCGCATTCACCATCAATGAGTGTATTTAAGTTCTGCATTGATGCCTGAATGGCAGAACGACAAGTTTGCGGTGCATTTTCACCTAATACCACACCAAAACGGGCAGCTTTACGCATGAGCTCAGTTTGGACAGTGAGCGATAATGTAGTTTTTTCGCCTTTGAGCTTGATCAATAAAGACTGATTGCCACCAGGCAATGGACGACGGATATGATCTTGATATTGGATGACTTGGAAATTTTCTTTTAATGCTGCAAATAAACGGTCGCAGTCAGCAATAGACTGTAAAACGATTTCAAAGGCATGGCTATGAGTAAGCTCTTGCAAATCCATCTCGTTTTTAACGAAGTGGCGTAATAGTTCAATATTATTATTTTTCTTTTTAATACGGCCTTGGATATGATAATTGTGCAGAAGCTCTGCAAGGTTTTGCTCCCAGATACTTTGATATTTACATCGTTCTGGTTTGGTTTGGAGTAAAGCATTCTGGACGTTATCAAACATATCTAAATCTAGATTTTGATAACATAAGTTTTCAAGATTATCAGCCATTTCATTCATGCCGACTAATCTTGCCATGGGTACAAAAATATCAAAAGTTTCTTGCGCGATACGAGCACGTTTATCGGGACGTAAAGCACCCAAGGTAGTCATATTATGATAGCGATCGGCTAGCTTAATAATAATGACACGTGGATCTTGTAACGTTGCTTGCAGAATTTTTCTGAAAGACGCAGCTTTATTATATTCTTTGTCGCTCGATTGGCTTAACTTGGTTACACCATCAACGAGCTCTGCAACAGTTTGTCCAAAACGCTCAATAATATCTTCTTTGGTATATTGAGTATCTTCAATGACATCATGTAAAAGTGCTGCCATTAAAGTTTCAGGGTCGAGTCGCATATTAGCTAAAATACAGCTGACAGCAATTGGATGCAGAATATAGGGTTCACCACTTTTACGTGTAATACCAGTGTGTGCCAGATCTCCAAAATCACAGGCAGCAAGCACTTTCTCGACTTCGCTTACTGATAAGTAAGGTTCGATAATTAATTTGAGCTGTTGCTTGGCTTGGCTGACCTCTTCGCCTGGCATAGACCACCCTTTTTCTGTTGCTTAAAAAACTAAATCTATCTACTTCTTAATGAAAAGCATATTGCGGAACTTGTCAATTTTTTCATTTGAAAAAGTGTATTTTTTTTTCAATGAAAATAATTGCTTTTGCCAATATGTTTTAAATATGAAGAAGCCAAATAAAAAACCATCGCAAAAAAACGATGGTTTTTTATAGAAACAGGAGTAATTAGAAAGAAAAACCTTCTAAATTTAAGCTGTTTGTAGAAAGGGCAAGATCAAGACTAGAAGTTTGGTAATCTTGCTCACGTTGTTTAAGAATTTCTTTCGTTACGTGGCCTACAGCGATTTCACGTAAAGCAACAACTGTTGGTTTGTCGTTATCCCATTCTACAGTTGGCTCCATGCCTTGACGTGCCAATTGACGAGCACGTTTACTTGCAACGAGCACAAGCTCAAAACGGTTGTCTACATGATCTAAACAATCTTCAACGGTGACGCGTGCCATAAAAGTTCTCGTTTTGGAATGGTAAATTTGAACAGACTAAATAGTATAAAAGGCTTTCGTTCTAGACTCAAGTTATTCCTGTTTTGGTTGAGGAGTAATCAAGTCTTGAATTAAGGTTTGGTGTCTTTTTGCTTGCTGAGATAGCACTAAACGGTTCGCTGTAATCACAGCTTCAAGCTCATGTAAGGCTTTATTAAAATCATCATTGATAATGATGTAGTCAAAGTTCGTATAATGCTGCATGTCTTCAACAGCACAGCTTAAACGATGTTCGATCACCTCAACAGAATCTGTACCGCGATTAGATAAACGCTGGCGTAAATCGAATTGAGTAGGCGGTAAAATAAAGATTTGTTTAGATTCAGGAAACAGCTTACGTACTTGCTCTGCACCTTGCCAATCAATTTCAAGCAAGACATCATGTCCTTGAGCTAACTGTTGTTTTACGGTTGCTTGCGAAGTGCCATAGTAGTTACCAAATACTTCAGCGTATTCAATAAATCCACCTTGGTCTACTTGGTCTAGAAAGTCATCTTTTGTTGTGAAATGATAGTGAACACCATCTAATTCACCTGGTCGTTGACCTCGGGTAGTATGCGAAACTGAAACATGTAAATTGCTTACACGGTCAAGTAGGGCTTTCACCAAAGATGTTTTGCCCGTTCCTGATGCAGCAGAAACGACAAACAATAGACCCGACATGATATTTTTCCTGATATGATAAAATATCTTCGCTATTGTAGTGTACCGTGCGTTTAAACTGAATAGTTTTAACTGCAAATATTTACGAGAAATTCCCCTGTTTTATTAATTTTGAGGCTGTTATGGAAATTGTGTTAGCTAATCCGCGTGGTTTTTGTGCCGGTGTTGATCGAGCCATAGCAATCGTCAATCGGGCTTTGGAATGTTTTAATCCTCCTATTTATGTACGTCATGAAGTTGTACACAATAAATTTGTGGTAGATGACTTGCGTCAAAGAGGGGCGGTTTTCGTTGATGAACTGGATCAAGTACCAGATGATTCGATTGTCATTTTTAGTGCGCACGGGGTTTCAAAAGCAGTACAGCAAGAAGCAGAGCGTCGAGGCCTAAAAGTTTTTGATGCGACTTGTCCTTTAGTGACTAAAGTACATATTGAAGTAACTAAATATGCTCGTGAAGGAACAGAAGCGATTTTAATTGGTCATGAAGGTCATCCAGAAGTTGAAGGAACAATGGGGCAATATGACAAATTAAAAGGCGGTGACATTTATTTGGTTGAAGATGAAGCTGATGTGGCAGCACTTGAAGTCAGACATCCAGAAAAATTGGCTTTTGTTACTCAAACAACTTTATCTATTGATGATACAGCGAAAGTTATTGATGCCTTGCGTGCGAAGTTCCCTAAAATTCAAGGGCCGCGCAAAGATGATATTTGTTACGCGACTCAAAACAGACAAGATGCAGTACGTGACTTAGCTGAAAAATGCGATGTCGTACTGGTTGTTGGTTCACCTAATTCATCAAATTCGAACCGTTTACGCGAGCTTGCTGAACGTATGGGTAAAGCCGCTTATCTTGTAGATAATGCCGATCAGCTTGAGCAATCATGGTTCAATGAAAGTTGCAAAATTGGTGTAACAGCTGGTGCCTCGGCTCCAGAAATTTTAATTAAGCAAGTCATTCAACGTTTGCAAGATTGGGGTGCTCAGGCGCCTAAAGAGTTAGAAGGACGTGAAGAAAACATTACTTTTAGTCTTCCTAAAGAATTACGCATTCATGTGACACAAGCATAAAGTGTGACTTGTTTAACATACTGATTTTAAAAAGTTAAACAGATAATTGTGATATGACAGTTATCTGTTTTTTTATACCCTTTATCTGGTTTGTATTCGTTTTGTAAAAGTAAAACGTAAAATTTATATAGAAATAAAATTTTTAAGTTCATTTGGGGTTATGGGGATGAGGGGGATTATTCCGCAAGAAGGGTTCACCTTAATTGAGCTCATAGTGACGATTGTAATGATGGCTATTATTGCAACTATGGCTGTTCCAATGTTTGGGGATATGTTGAATAACCAAAATTTAAATAGAAGCACAGAAGATCTAGTTTCAAGTATAAATCAGGCACGTATGAAAGCTGTAGTAGAACGTAGACAAGTCAAAGTGCAATTAAATTCTACTTATATTGCAGATACTGACAATCAAATCGATTGGATGCCAAGTGGAAAAGCTCAATTAAAGACAGGATCTAATACTTCTATAGTATTTTTAATGTCCGGTTTGGTAAAAGATGCAACCGGAGATACAACTTTTGAAATTTGTAATACGGCATCTGGTAATAAATCAAAAATTATTAGTGTTTCAAGAATGGGATCAATTCAGTCAATCACAATGGGGACATGTTCATGAAGAGCCTTGGACTCCAGCGTGGTATGGGTATGATTGAAATTTTAGTTGCTTTGCTGATTTTGGCAATTGGCATTTTAGGCTTTATTGCTTTGCAGTATAGAGCTTTAGAAGCAAGTGCAGAAAGTACTTCGCGTGTTCAAGCAATTACATTGGCGCGTGATCTTGCCGAACGGATTAGAGTTAATCGTAATTCTTTAACTGTATATAACCAGCAACTTCAAGATGCCAGTAAACAAACAGACTTCGCTAAAAATTGCTTTCAAAACAATTGTACTGATACGGAGCTAGCAGATTTTGATGTTGCTCAGGTTGTGAAAAGTGCGTCTTCTTTAGGCATGACTATGAATATGGTTGCTTGTCCACAAACTAATAATCGTCAATGTATTTATATTGCATGGGGCGATACTAGTGCAACGAATGGCACTGGTGTAGGAGATTGTACTCAAGATACTTCATATAACGATAATTCAACATGTGTGATTATGGAGGCCTATTAAAATGAAAAAACATCAGGGTTTTACATTAATCGAATTAATAATTTCGTTAGCCTTAGGTCTCATAATTACTGCTGCTGCAATATTATTATTTTTGTCTAGTCAAAAAAGTTTATCTATGCAGATAGGTGTTTCTGATGTGCAAGATAATGCAAATTTTGGCCTTAACTATTTAACTCAAGATATTCGCCTTGCAAACTTAAATAATCCAAAAGCGGTTATTGATGATCAAACTGCTTATGGTGGTATTGTCTTAACTTCTGCAATTAATTCAGCTAAAGATGCGGCTAACGAGCCTCTTAGTAATCTTTATAAAACTATTGTTGGTGTAACTGCTAATCCTAATCTACTTTCTCGTAGTCAGGGGGATAGTGTTGGTAGTGGTAATGCTTGGACTGGAGCATCAAACGTCCAAAGTAATGGAAGTGATATTGCTAGTGACCAACTCGTTATTCAATATATACCGCAATATACAATTGATACTAAAGGTACCGCAACTCAAGCTGATGATGAATATATAGGCGGTACAGATTGTGAAGGAAATAATCTGAATTTTCCTCTTGCTAGTGGCCGTCAAGTCATAGTCCAACGATATTTTTTACGTAAAGACGATAAAAATAATAGTGATGAACCTAATCAACCTTTAGCACTTGCTTGTGATGCTGGCTATTACCCTCTAACAGGGAGCCCAACTGCTATAACTCGTTATGGGGATGCAGGTGAAATTATAATGAAACGTGTGGATTATTTTCGGGTTTTACTGAATGTCCAAGGAAATTCTGGGCGACGTTATATTTCAATACATGATTATTTAAGTTTGACTGCTCCTCGTCCACGTATTGTTTCAGTTCAAATCGGATTATTAACACGTTCATTGCAACCAGTCGGTGCAGAAGTCGCAATTCAAGATGACCAACAATTTTCAGTATTGGACCAAACGATTACAGTAAAAAAGCCTACGAATTCGACAAAAAAATATGTGCGTCAAGTGATATCACAAACCATTACCTTGCGTAATGTAATTGGGGAGCGTGGGAAATGAAACTGAAGCAGGGTGGCTCAGCGTTAATTGTTGTACTCATTTTCTTAGTTGCAATTATGATTATTGGCACAATAGCCATTCGTAAAGGTTTGATTAATTTAAATATAGCGACGAATAGCCAAGTGCAGCAATTGATATTGCAAAATTCAGACGCTTCTTTCTTTCAAATAGAGAATCCAACTAACTTAATTCAGAGTTTAAGTGCAACAGGTCTTTTCGGTTATATCAGCAATGCAAATGACAAAAATAAGGAATTAGTCTTTTGTTATCGCGGAGATCAAAGTGACTTTTTTAATATTGGACGTGCCAGCTTAATGCAGTGGATAGACGGAAATAGTGCACCTACTAATAATGCATTAGGTACAGATGGTTATTGCGATGCAGTCGATACAACCAATAACTGGTTTACCAGTGGTCGTAGGGCAGTTATGACTCAGGTCGCAGTTAAATTTTCGACTGTTGGGGAGGATGACCCATTTTATGCTCGAACTCGTGGTCTTGATGAAAAAGAAGGACAAGTCCAAGAAGCTAAACGAGTCAAAGTATTTGCTGTGTCATTAATGCCAAGTTTAAGTAGTGTTAGTCATGCTGATATTAACAAGTGTCTACAACAACACATGAGTGAAGTGACACTTCCAGATGGAACGGCAGTGCCAGATGTCACTAATAAATCCGACTTAGATAATCCTTTGAGATCAGTATCAGAGTGTTTAACAAGCTTAAATGTTCCATTTACCACCAATGTCACTGAATACACTATTGCACAAGATTTTTAATTAATTGGGGAAAATAATAATGGATAAGAAAGACTTAAAGTTTTCATATCATCCAAAGCTTTTAACAAGTGCGGTAGCTGCTTTATGTACTGGGTTAGTAGCGAGTAGCGTAAGTCAGGCCAGTGATATTGATATTTATCAAAAAGCAAAAGCTGGTGATATTACTTTAATGTTTGTATTGGATATTTCAGGTTCTATGGGATATCCGCAGCTTCAAAATGATGCTAGTGCCTGTGATATCCCCAGTAATGTTGTGCAGACGGGTTATAACAATGTGTTGTCGAGTAATGGAATTGCAGAATATAAGCGTTATTATTGTACTGCAACTGCTCCAACTTACTATTATATGAAGTCGGGGACATCTTGGTATAGTTGTGGTAATTCGAGTTCGCAAAGTGATTGTACAACTAAGTTAAAGAGTGCACCTTCTACTAGTGGTTTGACCTCAATGTCTTCAAATTATAGTACTTATTACTATAAGGCTGGTCCGAATACTCAATATCCTGATCGTATTACTCGTGTAAAAGATGGCATGATTGATCTGCTTAACGGTAATACTAGTAAAGGAATCTTACCTGTTTCTGATGATAAATTAATTGGTCTGACGACTTTCTCCCGTCCAACGCAATTTAATACTGCTGGTGAGCCGACTGCTGCAGACAATTTAACGGGGCAGGTCCGTATTCCAGCTCGACGTTTAGATGCAGTTGTAAATGGTAAAACTCAAAGAAGAATACTAATAGAAGAAATTGCAAAACTTGGTGCCAGAGGTGGTACTCCGACAGCTAATGCTTATGCAGAGGCAGCGGCTTCTTTAATGGGTACCACCACTCAAGGACTAAGTAATAGTGGTTTTAACTATGCTGGTACAGGTGCAACCAGTGGAGGGAGCTATGTACGTCCCGATAGTATTACTAAACAAATGACAGGGAGTACTACACAGTGTAGTGGTCAAGGTATTTATGTTTTAACTGATGGTGATCCAAATGGAAACTCTTCAGCATCAGGATTAATGAAGAAAGCTTTAAGTGGTAAAACATTTGCTTGTACGGATAGCGATACAGGCTGGAATTGTATTCAACAGTTTTCACAATTTTTACTAAACAATGGCAGTAACCCTGTTGGTTTAAAGATTAAGACTGCTGTTGTTGGCTTTGGAAGTGATTTTAATATTATTCCATCTTTTAATAGGTCACTTTCTCTAGCTGACAACTTGGCAAATATTAACAACTCTACTGCATCAGCAAATCAAAAAGAAGCTGCGAAATGGGGTGTTAATGCAAGTGGTGGTTGGTATTCTGGTTCAAGCTCTCAAGACGTTGTAAATAGTGTAAATGCATTTCTTGGAGATTTAGGTTCGGAGATTCCAGCAGTAACTACAGGTTCACCTACTATTCCTAAAGATAGTCTTAACCCTGCTGTATTACAAAAACAGGCTTATTTTCCTCAGTTCCAACCGACTCCAGATAAAAACTATCAACTTTGGGCGGGTAATCTCAAAAAATATGCAGTAGTTAATGGTATTTTAAAAGATCGTGATAATAGTACTTTAATTAGTACAGCAACTGCTACAAAGGGACAAATACTGCCAAATCGTGACTTTTGGGCTTATACCGATAATGACAGTACAAATGATAATTCTGATTCCAATACGCCTGGGAGTAATAGCTACACTCTAAAAGGAGGAGCGTGGTCACAGTTACTCCTAACAATGAATCAAACAACACAAGAGAATCGTAATCTTTTGACGAATCGAAGTGCAGACGGTTCAACCACAACAACTCTAAGACAAATTAAAAAATCCGATTTAACAGATGCGACGTACCAAACTGATGGGAAACGCGGTTATTTAATGGCGTTGCTTGGGTATCCAATGACTGTGACTCAAGCAAAGGATCCTGATCATTTAGTTCTTAATGCTACTCCGTCCACTTCTTTAAGACAGATTGGTGCGTTAATGCATTCCTCACCACTATTAATTACCAATAGTGGTCAAATTACGTATACAAATGGCGTAATTGATACTCAAAATCGTGAAGACTATGTCTTATTTGGCACAACACAGGGGCTTTTACATATAGTTAAGGCTGGTAAAAATGATAGTACTTCTGTGGATAGTAATGGCGGAAAAGAAGTATTCACCTTTGTACCAAATGAAATGATCGAGAAACAACCCGAAGCATTTTTGAAAAACGATGCCATGAATGGAGGGGTCGATCAATTATATTATGGTATTGATGGACCTTGGGCTAGTTATACTCAGTATGTATTAGATGGTAGTCGAAAAGGACTCACTGTCGGTAAAGGCTATGGTTCTCAAGAAGGGAAGCAGATCGTGTATGGCGGTTTGCGAATGGGAGGGCGTAGTTATTATGCACTCAATTTGCAAGATATGAGTAATCCAAAGTTACTGTTCCAAATATCTCCTGATGAACAGAAAACCTATTATAACGGTACAACTACTACTTATGCTGCATTAAGTAATATGGGCCAAAGTTGGTCTAAGCCGAGTATTGGCTGGGTAAATTGGAAGAAAAGCGATGGTAAAACTACTGAACGTAAACGAGTAATGTTTGTTGGCGGTGGTTATGATGAAGGCTATGAAAGTGATACCTATAACCCGAGCATTAGCCAAGGTGCAGGTGTATATATGTTTGACGCTGATAACGGTAAGCTCCTTTGGTGGGCTAGTGCTAAAGCGACTACAGCTCAAGGTGCCGAAGCTTATACTCAATCCAATAATTTAAAATATAGCGTAGTAAGTGAAATTCGTACCGAAGATCGAAATGGTGATGGTTTGATTGATCATCTTTATTTTGGTGATTTAGGTGGTCAACTATTCCGTATAGATTTAGATAACACTGCGGCAACAAATGCAAACTTTGCTAAGCCTCCACAATTATTATTGAATTTAAATAATGGTGCTGCTAGTCCACGTTTTTATGAAATGCCTGCATTTTCAGTGTATGACTATAATGGCACAACGTTTGCCGTTGTTTCTATTGGTAGTGGTAATCGTAGTAAACCCTTAGCTCAGTATGCCTCGGGCCAAGGTTATAATTATGATGCGGTATATAATATTTACGATAAAGATGTAGCAGATAGAAATTTATATAAAGCTGATTTTGTATATCAAACTCCAATCACAAATACTAATCAATTGGGGGAAATTACTAATTCAAATTGGAATACATATGATAATGGTGCAATCGCTTTACTTTCTGCTACCCGTGGATGGTTCTATCAATTTAAGTCGACCAATATTCAAGATGCTAAAGTGTTTTCAACACCAATCGTATTAAATCATCGTATGTTTGTTTCTACTTTTGATGGTGGAAAAGCAGGTATGTCTGGAGATTGTGGAGCAGGAGTAAAAGGCGAAAGCTTTTTAAATCAGTTCTGTATGCCTTTTGGACAATGTAGCCAATCTACTCTAGCAGCTGAAAATGTTAGTGTTCAGTGTGCGCCTGGTACAAGTTGTTCACAAGGGGCGGGTATTCAAGATACTACTGTTGTAGATGATGGTGGTAGCGGCGGCGGCGGCGGTGGCGGTGGCGGTGGCGGCGGTGACGGTAATGGAAGTACTAATAATAAGAACTATTGTGTAAATATGGGTAACCGTGGTGTCACCACTATCGGCGGTATTATTGCCTCTAGTAGTAGCAAAATGTGTTTAATACCACAGCGCTGGTATGTCCGTTAGGAAAGGATAGGTGATGAAACGTAAATTCACGTATTCTTTGGGCTTCACTCTTATTGAGCTAATGGTTGTGGTCGTGATTGTTGCTATTTTTGCGGCAGTAGCAATCCCTTCATATCAGGCCTATGTTTTGCGTGCTGATGCTTCGCGTGCACAGCAGCAAATGCAACAGATCGCAGTACAACTTGCTCGTCAAAAAGCTAGAAATTTTAATTACAAAGGCTTTTCTATGGGTGCTACATCACCTGTAAATTTGCCTATGGGAGCGACTGGTAGTGCTATTAAATATAAAATAACGGTACGCGATGGTGACGATACAACGAAACCCTTAACAGATCCTACAGCTTTAGGGCAAAACTGGGTGATTCGAGCAGAGGCTTCCGATCCTAATAATTTTACTTATTTGTTTGGTAGTAACGGATTACGTTGTAAAAATAAAGCCACTAGCAATGTTACTTATATAACTTGTGGCACTGGAGCTGAGACGTGGTAAATAAAATAAAGGGTTTTACCTTAATTGAGTTAATGATTGCTGTAGCAATTATTGCGATTTTAGCAGCTATAGCTTACCCCTCTTACCAAGAATATATCCGCCGTACCAAGCGTGTGGAAATGCAAGCTACGCTGCAACAGCTTTCCATGCAGATTCAGCGTTATAAAATAGCTAATTTAAGAGTTAGTGGAGCAACAGCTTCAGCCTTAGGTGTCGGATCATCTTATCCTATACAAGGCACAGCTCTTTATTCAGTAAATTTGACTCCAGTGACGGCAGGGGCTTTAAATGCAGAAACATGGATATTGACTGCAACACCGATTGCAAATACTCCACAATCTGGAGATGGGCATATCGTCTTAAATTATCGGGGTGAGCGTTGTTGGACAAAGGGAACCGATATTAACAGTGGTACAGCTTGCGTACCTTCTGCAACTTCGAATTGGGATGGCAAATAAATTTAAATTCAAAACTGCGGATAACTCAAAATTTAATCTTTCTTTCAGGGTGAAAATCACGTAGAATGTCGCCCTCTATGAAAGGGGTTTGAAGTGTTGCCGATGGTCGGCGCAGGGATAATCCGTAAGAATTATAAGGCTTTTATCATGGTTGTTATTCGTTTAGCACGTGGCGGCGCAAAAAAACGTCCATTCTATCAAATCGTTGTGACTGATAGCCGCAATGCACGTGATGGTCGTTTCATCGAGCGTATCGGTTTCTTTAACCCAACTGCACAAGGTCAAGCAGAAAAACTTCGTTTAGATGCAGACCGTTTTGCTCACTGGGTTTCTCAAGGTGCTCAACCTTCAGAACGTGTTGCTTCTTTAGCTGCTCAAGCTAAAAAAGCTACTGCATAATTTCTTGTAGTAGGTAGCCCATGACACCAACACAGAATGTTCCCGAAGATCGTATTCAGATTGGACAGTTACGTTCAGCTTATGGATTGAATGGGTGGCTCTGGGTGTATTCCAATACAGAACCTATGAGCAACATGTTTGACTACTTGCCTTGGTACATTGAGACCAAGGCCGGTTGGCAAACAATAGATGTAAAACGTTGGAAACCACATGGCAAAGGCCTAGTTGTCGCTTTAAAAGGTGTGAGTGATCGCACTGGTGCGGAAAGCTTGGTTGGCGCTAATATCTGGATTGCTAAATCTCAACTGCCAAAAGCAGATGTAGATGAGTACTACTGGTCAGATTTAAAAGGCTTAACAGTGTTAGGACTTGATGATGATGAACAGGAAGTTAATTTAGGGCAAATTCATGAGTTGTTTGAAACTGGAGCTAATGATGTGATGGTTGTACGCGCTACACCAGACAGCATTGATTCAGAAGAACGCATGATTCCTTGGCATAAAGATGTGGTACAACGCGTTGATCTTGAAGCTGGTCGCATTTACGTCAATTGGGGCGTAGATTATTAGTCCTTTTTAGAGGATTAACGCAGCAGGAAAATAGAGGAGTCTGCGGTGTTTTTTGCAGTCATTACGCTTTTTCCTGAAATGTTTGAAGCGATTACAGCCTACGGGATTAGCGGGCGCGCAGCAAAACGTGACATTGTGCAAGTGACTTGTATTAATCCACGTGATTTTGCTGAAGGGAGTTACCGAAGAGTGGATGAACGTCCATTTGGTGGTGGTCCTGGTATGGTAATGATGGCTGAGCCGCTGGCAAAAGCAATTAACCATGCCAAACAACTTGCTTCGCAAGCAGGGTGTGTTCATGTACCTGTGGTGTATATGTCTCCACAAGGCAAAACTTTAAATGAACAGGCAGTACAGCAGTTTGTTGATTATGACGGCTTAATTGTATTGTGTGGGCGTTATGAAGGTGTCGATGAACGTTTAATCCAGCATTATGTTGATCAGGAATGGTCAATTGGGGATTATGTTTTATCTGGCGGTGAACTACCTGCCATGGTGTTGCTTGATAGTATTATTCGCCGTTTGCCGAATGTAATGTCAGATGAGCAATCAGCGATACAGGATTCTTTTGTAGATGGTCTTCTGGATTGTCCGCAATATACTAAGCCAGACCAGTTTGAAGGGTTGGATGTTCCTGAAATTTTAAAATCAGGGCACCATGCCAATATTGAAAAATGGCGCTTTTTGCAGCGATATCAACGGACTTTAGAACGCCGACCAGAGTTGGTAGAAAAAGTAGAGTTGACTAAGCAGCAGAAGAAATGGCTCAAAGATACATAAGAGAATGATGGTAATTCTTAACCGTTATTCTCAGGAACGAAAGTTCTACAACAAGACGAGAAGCAATGCTTCGAGTTAGAAGCATAAGTCTATTTTACTTTATAGATTTATGTGTACTTAAGGCTCTTTACGGTTGTCGTAAAGGGAAAGTTAAACGGGTTGATATGCGCTTTAGCCTCTATCCCCAGCGGAAAATCAGACCTCTTCTGACTCCGCACATATGGAGATTCCCACAATGAGTGGTAAACATCCTTTAGTTCAAGCTGTTGAAAATGCACAGTTAAAAACTGACCTTCCTGAATTTGCTCCTGGTGATACAGTAGTTGTTCAAGTTAAAGTAAAAGAAGGTGACCGTGAACGTCTTCAGGCATTTGAAGGTGTTGTAATCGCTAAGAAAAACCGTGGTTTGAACTCTGCGTTCACAGTACGTAAAATTTCTAGCGGTGTTGGTGTTGAGCGTGTATTCCAAACTCACTCACCAGTTGTTGCTAAAATCGAAGTGAAACGTCGTGGTGACGTTCGTCGTGCTAAACTTTACTACCTCCGTGACTTGTCTGGTAAAGCTGCACGTATTCGTGAAAAATTACCAGCTCGTAAAGCGTAAGCTTATACCGAGTAAAAAATGCGCCTTTTGGCGCATTTTTTTGTTTAAAAATTATAGTCCTTGAAGTTTTAAACGATTCGCATGTTGACGGTAAACCGAAACAGGATCTGCTGCAAAAATAGAACGTATCCCCATGATTTGATTAACTTCATCTAAATGATTCCAGTTGTAATCATCGCGAATAGTTTTACCAAATTTAGCGCTACATCTAGAAACTAGACCATCATTATCCCCAAATGGGTCGACAACCAGACTGCTGCCTGTTAATGCAATATCAAATGGATCTAATGGGTTGGTCAGTGCCTTATTGCCAGAGAAGGAATACATATAAATACCTTTCTCTTGATAAGCACCCTCACCACAAGAAGTGGTCGGAACACCCATAGGAAATTGTGCATTAAACTGTGCTGAGCCTTGAGTTGATAGACTATGAGCGCCCGCTAAAGAGTCATGCGGATAACTGGTTGGATCTAGGCCCTCTGCCCAAGTAATCGCTGCTGAAAACCAGTTTACTAATGTTGCCAGTCCGGACAGAGGAGTACCCTCAACGTTCAGGATGACATCTGCCATTGGAGATCCTTTGTGAGGTGCTCCGATAGTAGTAAGTGAAGCAACTTTCTCTGGCATGATACCAGCGACATAGCGAACTGTTGGTCCCCCGTGACTATGTCCGATCAAGTTGACTTTAGGCTTTCCAGTAATAGCAATAATTTCTTCTACTTGTTGGGCAAGTTGTTCTCCGCGAACTTCGGTTGAGTTAAACGGTGAAACCCTTGTTGCCCAGACATTTCCTCCGTTACGAGCAAGGTCAGGAAGAATCTGATACCAATAATCGAGACCAAGCGTATCTGTTCCAACTCTGCTAAAACCTGCCATACCATGGTTAAAAACTAATGGATATTTGGTTTGGGCATAATTCGAATAGACAAATGAGCTTTTTACTTGCTCGGCATTTGTGGCATGGGTTGCTGAAACACTCAGTCCTGAGAGCATTGCAGCACAGAAAAATATTAAGTTCCTTTTCATTTTTTACTCACTATTTTTATTTTGTATGAGCAGCAGCTTTTACTGCTGGATAAGGTTCGGCTAACTTCAAAATAGAAAAGCCTAGTAGTTAAATGGTAGTTCACCTCCTTGATCATGGACTTTTTCAAAAGTTTGAAGACGAAGTTGTTCCTGTGATGAGTTAAATTGTTGTTGGCGGAGTTGTTGAATCGCTTGATTTTTAGCGCTATCGCTCATGTTGCTATGCAGCACTTCATCACGTTGATTTAAGTAGCCTGTAACCCGCTGTTGCCAAGCATTACGCTGTGTATCTAAAGTTTCTAATCTTTGCGTTGCCTCGGCTCCAACAAGTGCTGTACGCATTTGCCGAAGTTCCTCTGCTGAGCCATTACGCGCTTTAATTTGTTTAGTCAGCGTATGCAAGTCATCAAGTTTTGATAGTTCTTGCAGATTTTGTTGCCAGTCTTGTGGTAGTTGCTCAAAGCGTTCTTTCAATTTTTTAGCTTTTTCAATTTCGCTTAAAGATGAATCTTCTAAAATTTTCATACGATCTAACGTGTAGTTCTGATAGATATCTTCTGTTGAAAAGAGTCCTTCGATTTCAGAGATAGAGAAGTAACGTTTTCTGATATCTTGAATTGAACTGAAGATCTTTTGAAAATAACTTTGATCTTGCTGTTTAGATTGAGGCGGTTGAATTTGTGCAAGTTGTTCGCGGTATTTTAAATAACGGGTCCACAAGTCAATAATCTGTGAACGGGCTGGTTCTAAATACTGATCTTGTATAAATTTATCAAAATGAGTTTTAACCTGTTGTAAATTGGATTCCCCATACTGCGTAATAAAATATTCAAAGCAGTCCCGAGTTTGACTATTTACAACTAAATGTTGAGAGCTATCAATTTTTAACTGGCAGTTAACTTGGGTATCTTGTTGACTTTGGCTTAAATAAGCATTTCCACTTAACGATGAGTTTGAAGTGGTTTGAGGAGTAGATGCTAAGCTTTTTGCCTCATCCTGATTGAGCCGAGGTGAAGTATTTTTTGAGTCTGGGCTTAGCCAATATACACATGCAATGAGGCTCAAAATAAAAAATCCGAGCACACACCACCATATCTTTTTCTGCATCCTTTGCATAAAGATATCTTCCTTAAGTTTTAATTTGTTGTTTTTTTACTCGATCATTAATGTGCCATAAAATAAGTGAAAAGGCACCTAAATATTGTGAAAATATCTTGTCGAATTTGCTAACATGTCGGCACTTTTCTCTAGCTTTGTGTTCCAGTAAAAATGACGACAAAAAATCAAAAAATTTCTCGTCGCCATATCAGTGGTGTATTTCTATTAAATAAACCATTAGGGCTTAGTTCAAACGCCGCTTTGCAAAAAGTGCGTTGGCTGTATCGTGCCCAAAAGGCGGGTCATACTGGCGCATTAGATCCATTAGCGACCGGTTTACTTCCTATCTGTTTGGGAGAGGCGACCAAGTTTTCACATTATTTGCTGGACTCAACAAAGCGTTATCAAACGACTGTTCGATTGGGACAAACTACAACAACTGGCGATGTAGAAGGCGAGATTTTACAAGAACGTTCTGTTCCTGTTCTTAGCCAAGAGCTTATTGAGCAAACTCTAGAAAAATTTAGAGGTGATATTCAACAAGTTCCACCGATGTATTCGGCATTAAAAAAAGAGGGTAAGCCATTATATGAGCTTGCCAGAAAAGGGATAGAGATTGAACGTGAAGCGCGTCCAGTTACGATTTATGCTTTAGAGCTTATTGAGTTTACCGAAAATAGTATCACTCTGGATGTAACCTGTTCTAAAGGAACATATATTCGTGTGTTAGGTGAAGATATTGGTGAAGCACTTGGCTGTGGTGGTCATTTGACAATGCTTCACCGTATTCAAACTGGGCATTTTGAATTAATCCCAAGTTACACCATTGAATATTTAGAAAGCTTAACGGAAGAGCAAAGAGAAGCTTTGTTACTACCAGTGTATGCGCCAATTGATCATTTCTTAAAAATACAGGTTCCCGAAGGACGGGAAAAATATTTTTGCAATGGTTTAGAAAGCAATATTGATCATTCTGCAGAAGCAGAAGTGTTGGTTTTTTCGGGTGAGCGCTGTTTAGGTTTGGCTGAGATTACTGATAAAAAACGGTTGGTACCTAAGCGTATCTTAAATTTGTAGTAGATGTAGAGTATAGAGCATGGGCATGGAATGGGATGTTATCCTTAGTTTGATCTTTTTTGCGTTTACTGCGGGAGCAATTGATGCTGCTGTTGGTGGCGGTGGACTCATCCAGATTCCCGGTATCATGAGCACTTTTCCAACCATGCAGACTGCTACGGTGATTGGTACAAATAAGGTCTCATCCATTTTTGGTACTGCATCGGCTGCTTACACTTTTGCAAAAAGAGTGAAGTTGCAATGGAAGCTTCTGGCAGTCATTGCCATTTGTGCTTTGATTAGCTCATTTGCTGGTGCAGCATGTTTATCGCTTATTCCTCAATCTGTATTACGTCCTTTTGTGTTTGTAATGCTGATCGTAATAGCCATCTATACCTTGGTGAAAAAGAACTTTGGACAAGTTCATACTGAGCAAAAAATTACTACGAAAATGCTAGTGTTAGCAGGTATTGGTAGTTTGGCGATTGGTTTCTATGACGGTATTTTTGGACCGGGTACGGGTAGCTTCTTTATCTTTTTCTTTATTCGTTTTTTACAAGTCGACTTTTTACATGCTTCAGCGTTGTCAAAAATCGGTAACTTCATGACCAACCTTGCAGCGTTGAGTTTTCTTATTCCGACTGGTCACGCTATTTTGCATATTGGTTTAATGATGGCGGCTGCAAACGTCATAGGTTCTATTGTTGGCGTGCGTACTGCGCTCAAATACGGTAGTGGTTTTGTTCGTATTATCTTTTTAATTTTAGTAAGTATTTTGATTTGCCGTTTAGGTTATCAAATTTTTGTGACGGGCTAAATTCAGTTTAAAAGTATGAGCTGACTCTCGCGGACAGTTCATACTTTTTATGTATCATTTAATATTAGAAATATAAAAATCATTACAGAAATTTACTAGAAAGAAAACTGTGTAAAAAATAGTCTCATTTTAAGCTACGTAAACAATATAAATTTCAACGTATCATAAACCTTGAAATAAAAAAGATTTTTTAGCTAAAAAATGAGGAAGAGAATGAATATTTTCGAAGCATTAAGAGAAAGCCATGAAAATCAACGAAACCTTTCTAAACAACTAATCCAGACACATGGTTTAACCGAAGAACGAAAAGAATTATTTGATGCATTAAAAAATGAACTTTATGCCCATTCAGTTGCCGAAGATCGTTATTTATATATTCCTTTGATGTTTGATGATGTCGGTTTGGATATCACTCGCCATGCCTTAGCTGAACATCATGAAATGGATGAGTTGGTTGAACAACTTGAAAAAACAGATATGAGCAGCCCGAGCTGGTTAGCAACTGCTAAACAGTTAAGTGAAAAAGTCCATCATCATTTAAAAGAAGAAGAACATAAATTTTTCCAGCAAGCTGGAAAAATTCTTAAAGACAGCGAAAAAGAGACACTCGGCAATAAATATTTAAAGGAATATAAAAAGTATAAAAAGCCGCAGTAAAGTAAACCTATGCAGCTTTTTTAGTACTTCTTAAAGTAACCCCAATAGAGGCTAGCATTACGCAAGCCAAAGCCACCCATTGCAGCAAGCTGATTTCTTCGTGAAGTAATAAGAAACCCGTTAATGCTGCTAATGCTGGTGCCAAACTCGTTAGAGTACCGTAAGTTAATTTATTGAGTTGTTTGAGTGCCATTAAGTCGAGGGCATATGGTATAGCTGTGGCTAAAACAGCAATAAGTAGGGCTTTACCCCAATACTGTGTTTCAAGTAATGCAGGAGCATTATGCCAAATCCCAATTGGCAATAAGGCAAGTGCAGATACACCGATCCCAATTGTTAAGGCGTGCATCCCTATATTTTGAGTTACAACTTTTTGCCCAAAATAAATATAGAAGGCCCAACACAGTCCTGCACCTAGTGCACAGGCTGCCCCAACATAGGAAAAGTGGTGCTGTGCTGAATCTTGCCAAGGTACCATCAGGGCAATACCTAACATAGCAAGTGCTACCCAAATATAGTCACTCTTTTGTTTGATAGACAGTAGAGCTAGGCCTAATGGACCAATGAACTCTAAGCCTACGGCAATCCCTTGAGGTAATTTTCCAAGAGACGTATAAAACAAAATATTCATTATCCCTAAAGATGCACAATACATTAATAAATCGCGCCATTTTAAATAGGGTAATCGAGACCAAATTTTCCACGAACGAAACATGACCGCAACAATAACAGTCGCAAAACTTAATCTTAAAATAGTAACGGTAAGTGGGTCTAAAGCTGCGATAAGCTGTTTGGCAAATGAAGCACTGATTTGATATGAAACCATCGACAAAATCATATACAGCACAGCAATAATTGGAAGATTTTGCATGGAAATACCTTAGCGCTTCATTTGATATTTAAAAAAATAATAGTAGTGAATTATAGCCAATACTACGTTTCAACCAGCAGATTTTATAGCGTTAACCAGCTGTTTTTTCACGTTGTTGGCGGGCTTTTTGGGTGGTTATGGTACAACCGATAGAAGCAGTAATAATGGTTGCAAGTGCCAACCATTGGTTCCATAACAGATATTCCCCTAGGAAAATAAAACCAGAAAGTGCCGCAACTGCGGGTTCTAGGCTCATCAATGTTCCAAAACTTAGAGGGGTTAAACTGCGTAGTGCTAACATTTCTAAAGAAAAGGGAAGTGCACTGGCCAAAATGGCTAAGCCAATAAAATAAAATAGATAAGGCAGTTCTATCACTTGACCAATCGAGCTTGAAAAAAAGGTAATAGGTAATAAGATGCATGCACCTACTGTCATACCTAAACAGACAGTATGATTGCCTGAAATACCAGAGGGTTTTTGTCCGGCAATAATATAAAGCGCCCAACATGCACCCGCACTCATTGCAAATAGAACCCCAACCCAGTCCAGACCATGAGCCTGATTAAAAGGAAATAATAAAATGAGTCCAAGAATCGCAAAAGTGACCCAGACAAAATCATATTTTTGGCGTGCGTGGTACAGTGCCACACTTAAGGGACCAATAAATTCAAAGGCGACTGCAATACCAATAGGCAAACGTTCAAGAGATAAATAGAAAAGGGCATTCATGCCTGCAAGAGCAAAGCCATAAGCCAAAATCGCTTTCCATCGAACCTGATTAAAATTAATTCGCCAAATTTTAAAAATTAAAGCCAGAATACATGCTCCAATACATAAACGCATTGCAGACACTGTCAAAACGGGAAAGCTCTCAAACAAAACTTTAGCTAAAGATGCGCTACTTTGAACGCTTAACATGGCAAGAATAAGAAAACCCAAAGCATGTAGTTGAGATTTCTGGCTTAAAGTGGACATTTTATTATTAGATCAATTGGTATACTTTTCACATGATAATGTAAATGCCCATAAAAAAGCCACAGACATTGCTGTGGCTTTTAAATTTACAGTTCGTATTAGAACAATACGCGCACGCGAATTGTACCTTCAACTTCATGCAACATATCTAAAGCTTCGTGAGAAGCAGAAGCGTCAACGTCCATTACAAGGTAACCGATGTCACCTTTAGTCATGAGTGACTGACCAGAAATGTTGATGCCTTGTTCAGCAAACAAGTTGTTGATTTTAGACAATACACCCGGTACGTTTTTGTGGATGTGTAATAAACGGTGTTGACCAGCAGTTAATGGTAACGCGATTTCTGGGAAGTTTACCGCAGAAAGCGTCATGCCCTTGTCAGAGTAAGCAACGAATTTCTCTGCAACTTCTAAACCGATGTTTGCTTGCGCTTCCATAGTTGAACCACCAACGTGAGGAGTTAAAATCACGTTGTCTAAACCGCGAAGTGGAGATTGGAATTCTTCACCATTTGCTTTTGGTTCTTTAGGGAATACGTCAACCGCTGCACCAGCAATATGACCAGACTTGATTGCATCAGCTAAATCTTCAATCACTACACATGTACCACGTGCAGCATTTAAGAAGATCGCGCCTTCTTTCATTTTCGCAAATTGTTCTTTAGTGAAGAAGTTACGTGTAGACGGAACATCTGGCACATGCAACGTTACAACATCTGCAGTTGCTAAAAGTTCATCTAAAGAACCAACTTGGCGAGCATTACCCATTGGTAACTTAGTGACTGCATCATAATAAATAACATGCATACCCATGCTTTCAGCAAGAACTGAAAGTTGAGAACCGATGGAACCGTAACCCACAATACCTAAAGTTTTGCCACGAGTTTCGAAAGAACCCACAGCAGATTTGTCCCAACCACCACGATGACAAGCCGCCGATTTTTCAGGAACACGGCGAAGAAGAAGAATTGTTTCAGCAAGTACAAGCTCTGCAACCGAACGCGTATTTGAATACGGTGCGTTGAATACAGGAATACCACGTGCCATCGCTGCTTTAAGATCAACTTGGTTTGTTCCGATACAGAAACAACCTACTGCGATCAATTTGTTTGCAGCTTCGAAAACTTCTTCAGTCAATTGGGTACGCGAACGAATACCAATAAAGTGAGCATCTTTAATTGCTTCTTTAAGCGCTTCGCCTTCAAGAGCAGTTTTACGATAGTCAATATTGGTGTAACCCGCAGCGTTTAAAGTATCGACTGCGTTTTGGTGAACGCCTTCTAACAAAAGGAAACGGATTTTATCTTTAGGTAGTGAAAGATGTTGGCTCATTACGGCTCCGCTACAAAGGCCAAATTTGGTGGCGGTATAATAACATATTGGGCGGTGCTATAGATATTTCGTTTATACCATTGCCTTATGGCAATTTTATCTATGTCTAATCACTTCTGTTTATGGCTTGTCGAGTGTTTTAAAATATGCTTGGCAGATTAAAGAAGCATGTTTTTATCTGGAAGCCTTATAAAAACGCATTTATTCGCGTTAAACATGTTTTGTATTGACAGTATCTCTATTCTGAACTTTATCGCTTGTGCGGATACATGTAGAATATAGGAGTTCCTTGAACATTATGGCTTTGCTCAGGTGAAAACCTTGAAAATATGAAGTCATAGTCCCACCATAGTTTACTTCTTGCTAGGTCTGCAAACGATGAATGCTCCAGTCGCTTTAACACCTGAGTTACTCACCCAATTAACAGCAATCGTCGGTGAAAACCGTATTAAAACTGATGCTGATAGTCTCGAAAACTGGGGTAAAGATCATACCAAGCATTTTAATCCGAACCCATCGGTCATCGTTTTCCCATCGACCACTGAACAAGTTCAAGCTGTTGTGAAGCTTGCGAATCAGTTTAATGTTGCGATTACACCATCTGGCGGTCGTACTGGTCTCTCTGCAGGTGCGGTAGCAACCAATGGTGAAATTGTCATTAGCATGGACAAAATGAACCAGATTCTTGAGTTCTTCCCAGCAGACCGTATGGTACGTGTTCAAGCTGGTGTTGTGACTGAACAATTGCAGAATTATGCAGAAGAACAAGGTATGTATTACCCAGTGGACTTTGCGTCAGCAGGTTCTAGCCAGATTGGCGGGAATATCGGTACCAATGCTGGCGGTATTAAAGTAATTAAATACGGCATGACACGTAACTGGGTACTTGGTTTAACCGTTGTTACTGGTAAGGGTGATATTTTACGTTTAAACAAAGGCATGGTTAAAAATGCTACTGGTTATGCGCTACAGCATTTATTTATTGGTGGTGAAGGTACTTTAGGTTTAGTAACTGAAGCAGAAATTAAACTTGAGCGTCAACCACAAAACTTACAAGTTTTAGTTTTAGGTGTTCCTGATTTTGATGCAGTAATGCCTGTATTACATGCGTTCCAAAAAGATATCGACTTAACAGCATTTGAGTTCTTTGGTGAGCTTGCAATGCAAAAAGTCTTAAACAATGGTCATGTACAACGTCCATTTGAAACTGAATGTCCATTCTATGTATTGCTTGAGTTTGAAGCGCCATACGAGCCGATTATCGACAAAGCAATGGAAATCTTCGAGCATTGTATGGAACAAGGTTGGGTACTTGATGGCGTGATGAGCCAGAGCCTTGACCAAGTAGAAAGTTTATGGCGTTTACGTGAAGATATCTCTGAATCAATCGCGCCGTTCACTCCATATAAAAATGATATTTCAGTATTAATTACTCATGTACCTGCATTTATTCGTGAGATTGATGCGATTGTTCAAGAGAACTATCCTGACTTTGAAATTTGCTGGTTCGGTCATATCGGTGACGGTAACTTACACTTAAATATTTTAAAACCTGAAAACTTAACCAAAGATGAGTTTTTTGCGAAGTGTCAGGTGGTGAATAAATATGTGTTTGATACCGTGAAAAAATACGATGGTTCAATTTCTGCCGAGCATGGCGTAGGTATGACTAAAAAGCCATATTTGGAATATTCACGTTCACCTGAAGAAATTGAATATATGAAAGCTTTGAAAAAAGTATTTGACCCAAATGGCATTATGAATCCGGGTAAATTATTTGATCTTTAATGCTTGATTGAATAAAAGAATCTCTGTTAAAAGCGTATCGAAAGATGCGCTTTTTTATTAAAAGCTCTATTTCTTGTACGCTTTCCAACCCGTCAGAATATGATAAATCAACGGTAAAAGACTAAGAGCAAAAAAGAAACAAAGTCCAATGGCCCACACAGGTAAATCCCTTGGATTACCTAAAAAGAAATAGGCAAAAATAGAATAAGACAACATCGAAAACATCGCCATTGTTCCAAGTGGAAGCGTGACTTTAAAAATTAACGTGCTAGCAAATGTTTTGTAGGGTTCCATGTCGCGCTTTAGACTATAGGCAATAATCATGAGCAACACATAACCTAAAATAAACAGCATAAATAAAGCGGCTGCAAACAATAGAATTGTTCGCCAGCTCTTTTCTTGTGCGGTGTGATCACCTGATTCATAAACAACAGTAATATGTTCACCAACTATAGGTACATCACCAGAGCGAACTGAATTATCTAAAGTTAGAGTTCTGTTTTGATTATCTTTAAATTGAACCTGAGCAGTATGCATGAGTGTTTTAGTTTTATATTTACGCCCATTTGAGTCGGTACGTTCAGTATCTACCCATTCAGAAGTATAACTCACTACAGTTGCATCGTAAGTTGGTTTGGTTACTAAGCCGTAGACTGCTTGAGAAACCCAATAAGTAAATGGGAAAAATAAAGCACTAATACTAAAAACCACGGCAAATAAATAAGCAAATTCAAACTTACTACTTTTACGATTTTTAGCTAAACGCTTGACCCAAAACTTGGTGAGTACAAATGACCAAATCATCAAAACTGCAACGACCACTAAGAAAACTTGCCCCGCATACGTCAGTTGCATAATGATCCTATTTGTTATGTGTAATAGAAATTAATTTTATCAAACGATTGTCGTTAAAGTTGAGTGAGTAAGAACAATTATTTGATCTGTAAAAGAGTAGCTATCCTTAGAACTACATAGTTTCTACAGAGTAACCAACAAAGGCATAGCATCATAAAGCTATGCCTTTTGTTTTTGGTGATAAAAATGCAACGTTTATTTTTAATTTCAGCGCTCTGTGCTGGACTTTTCACTGGGTGTGCGACGACCAGTAAATTAATTCCTTTTGTGGGCTCCGAAACCCCGATGCAACAAGTTCTTAAAGCTCAACCTGAGATCGTAAAAGAGCACAATAATACCTCAGTTCAGCAAGTATTTAACCGAGTAGAATCTCCAACAGTTTCCCGTATTACCGTTATCCAAACAGGTTTAATGGATGATTCTGTTTCTGCAATCCGAACAGAATATTCATTTAAGCTGGTTGATGAAAAGTGGCAATTGCAAAATAAGCAAAAGAGCTATCAATGCGCGAGAGGAAAAGGCTCTAGAGGTTTTCAAACCCAACTTTGCTCTTAAAAATAAAAAAGACGATAAATATATCGTCTTTTTTAATGCGTTAAATTATACACCGCTTTCTAAAATTTTAATTTTGACATCAACGACATCATCTTTAACGGCTGCATGATGCGCTTGCATATGCGGTGTAGCTAAATGAGCTTCAAGATGAGCCACACTTTCCCATTTTTCTAGCATGACAATCGTGTCAGGCTCTTGAGACTGGAAGCTCGCATTTGATTTGTGGTCAACTAAAGGTTCATAACCATGGCAACCATCTTCTGCTAAAACAGTTGGAATGATTTTTTGAAATGCATCCAATACGTTCTGGCGATGCTGTCCACCCGATTGAGTACGAATTTCCGCAATAATGGTAAGCATGGTTTTTCTCCTGATTAAGCTGCTGCAAATACAGTATTTAAGTGTGCTTTATATTCTTCAACATAACTATCAACATTAGGCATTTTAATCACGTCGTTTACAATAAAAGTTGGAAGCGTACTCATGCCTAAGAACTGGTTAGCTTTGTGAAATGGTAAATAAACGCCATCTACGCCCACGCCGTGGAAGAATTGATCTGCATCATCAAATGCTTCCATCGGTGCATTCCATGTAAGTGACAGCATATATTTTTTGTCATGAATTAAACCACCTGAACCATATTTTTTTGAAGCATCAGAGCGGCTACGGCCATCGTTTGCATAAAGTGAACCGTGACCTGTCGTGAATACATCATCAATATATTTTTTCACAGTCCAAGGTGCACCCATCCACCAACCTGGCATTTGATAAATCACGACATCGGCCCATAAGAATTTTTCTACTTCGGCTTCTGCATTGTAGTCACTATCTGCACGAGTCACTTGAACTTCATGGCCTAGTTCAGTGAGATGGTCAGTTGCCAATGCCGTGAGAGTGTCATTTAATTCACCATTTGAATGGGCAAATTGTTTGGCGCCATTAATCACTAAAATATTGCTCATGAGAGTTACTCTAATTAAATTCCTAAATTGATGCATACTTTAGTGAACTTACTCTTAGAGAAAAATGTAGTAATCGGAAAAAGATTATTGATTAAAAATCATGAATTATGCATTAAACAATTATTAAATTTTTCACTATAAACATAAACACTTTACAAAGTTGAACGGAAAAAATAGTTTCTAGCCTTTAGCATCAAAGTGAAGTTGTGGTGGAGTTGAGTATGAAAAAAACTGGTTTACTCATGATGTGTAATTTATTGATTCTGAGTGCATGTGCACCGAATACAAAGCCACCTACACCCCAAGCCAATAGCCCGATACAAGCTGTTTTGCTCGATCAACCCAACCTTTTAAATAATGCGAGTAATTTAAGTATTTCACAGCAAATGAATGCTTTGGATGACGCCTCTAATGCACAAGTAACGATTTTGCAGACTGTGCCTAGTGAAGATGCTATATCAAAAACACGTACCGAATATTTATTAAAACGTGATCAGACCATTTGGAAAATCGTAAATAAAAAGCAAAGCTATCAATGTACAAAAGGGCAGGAAACAACAGACTTTCAAATTAATCCTTGCCCTTAAAGCCTGAATCATTATTGAATATGTGGATAACTTCAAGGTTATTCACAATATAAAAATGAGTTGATGCTAAGCAAAATATAGAATTTTAAATGGATGAAACTGTCCGATTGCTGATCAATATAAAAAGTGATATTGTGTCATCCGGAAATTAAGCCAAATGGTAAAAATTACCGAATCTCACGTCATACATTTTTCTTGTCTTAGACACCTTGTGAATACGGTGTTTCACATTCTAAACATGCACTCTCACGGCATATAACAACTTAACTAAAGATTGATTGACCATACTGTCATCGTCATGACTACATTATTTATTTCAATATGTAGTTGTTGAGACATTTTGGCCGCTATTTTGAAGTGTACAACTCATGAATAATATTCAAACGACAGCGTTGAACCGTACAACGTTGATGTTTCCTTTAGCTTTAGTGCTATTTGAATTTGCGGTTTATATTGGTAATGACCTGATTCAGCCAGCCATGTTGGCAATTACTGAAGATTTTGGTGTGAGTGCAACTTGGGCACCATCTTCAATGTCATTTTATTTATTAGGTGGTGCATCTGTTGCATGGTTACTTGGGCCTTTATCAGATCGATTAGGTCGTAAGAAAGTTCTTTTAACTGGTGTTTTATTTTTTGCCTTGTGTTGCTTTTTAATTTTATTAACGAGGCAAATTGAATACTTTCTGACATTACGTTTTTTACAAGGTATTGGGTTAAGTGTAATTTCAGCAGTGGGATATGCGGCAATTCAGGAAAATTTTGCCGAGCGTGATGCTATTAAAGTCATGGCACTGATGGCAAATATCTCATTGCTTGCACCCTTGCTCGGACCTGTACTTGGAGCCTTCTTAATTGATTATGTGTCTTGGCACTGGGGCTTTGTGGCAATTGCCTTACTTGCACTGCTGAGTTGGATTGGCTTAAAGAAACAAATGCCGAGTCAGAAGGTGAGTGTAACCAAACAGCCTTTTAGCTATCTTTTTGATGACTTTAAAAAAGTATTTAGTAATCGGCAATTCCTTGGTTTAACGCTAGCCTTACCGCTTGTAGGTATGCCCCTCATGCTTTGGATTGCGTTATCGCCCATTATTTTGGTCGATGAACTCAAGCTAACCAGTGTGCAATATGGCTTAGCTCAATTCCCAGTATTTTTAGGTTTGATTGTAGGTAATATTGTTTTAATTAAAATTATTGACCGTTTGGCTTTAGGTAAAACAGTCCTAATTGGTTTACCGATTATGCTCACTGGTACTCTCATTTTAATATTAGGTGTTGTCTGGCAAACCTATTTAATTCCTTGTTTGCTTACGGGTATGACACTCATTTGCTTTGGTGAAGGCATTAGTTTCTCAGTCTTGTACCGTTTTGCACTGATGTCATCTGAAGTGTCGAAAGGAACTGTGGCTGCCGCTGTTTCAATGTTATTGATGACAAGCTTTTTTGCAATGATTGAGTTGGTGCGTTATCTCTATACTCAATTTCATTTATGGGCTTTCGTGTTATCTGCTTTTGCATTTATTGCACTGTGGTTTACTCAACCACGTTTAGCTTTAAAACGAGAAATGCAGAAAAGAGCTGCACAAGACTTACATTAAAAAAATACCGGAATTTATATTCCGGTATTTTTTTATATTACTTAATCTCTTGTTCTAAAAGTTTACCTTTTAAGGTTAATAACTCAGGCAAGGTTTCTAATAATAAACTCATTTGTTTTAAAACAAGAGTGTAGCTTTCTGAAAAGTGCTCATGAGTTGTTAGACTTTGTATTTGCTTCAAAGTTTGTTCAAGAAAATTAAAATCAACAGAAGCTTGTTCAAATAAACTTTGGTTAAGGATTTGCTGACAATCCAGTAAGAGCTGTAATACTTGTTGATCCTCAATTTTTTGTCTTTGGCTACCTAATGCTGCGACATAACTCAACTGGCTGTGGCTATAAACCAAATAACGAAAGGCGTAATGAATCAGCTCTGGTTTGGGATTGGGCTCAGCACTTAAACTCGAAATCATATTCGACAGTTCAATTTGTGCGTTATGTGCAGCACGGCGAATTCTACGATATTCAATGTCCTGATTTTTACCATGCTGGTATTGCTCAACAATTACATTGAAATAATCCAGTGTGGCTTGGCTACTTTTTTTAATATTGTTTGGAATATTACGGAAGTTCCAGTCTGGCCATATAAAGTTAACAGCAAGCCATGCAATAAAGCAGCCTAATAAGGTGTCGATTAGGCGAGGTAAAATAATACTGAAACCTGCACCTTTTAAGTTGAAAATAAGCAATACCATTAAGGTTGCCATCAGTGTTGCAAGTGCATATTTCTTCTGGCGTAAGTAGAAAAAGCTAACTCCACAAATAATGGTGAGAATGAGCTGACCTTCAATGCTTGGAACAAAATACAAAATGGGAATACCAAATAAAACGCCAAGTAAGGTTCCAATTGTTCTGAGTTTTAAACGGCTTTTCGTTGCAAAGTAAGTAATTTGGCAAACAAATAAACTGGTGAGCAAAATCCAGTAACCGTGTTGGGCAAAAGGTAATAATGAAATGATGTAACCCGCGGCAAACACGACTGCAATTCGTATTGCATGTCTAAACAGGGCCGATTGTGGTGTCAGTTGCTGGCGAATTTTTAAAACAAGATCTGAAAAATCTTGAATATCATCATCAAGTAAATTGAGGTGATCCTGCTTGTTTTGACTCAGTGTTTCATTAAACGGCTGAGCATATTGAAGTTGTTCAAACTGTTCATGCATGCCTTTTAGATTATTAAAAATCAGCTTTAAATTTTTAACTTCAAAATTTTGTGGATGTTGTTGTATCCAGTCTTTTAAAGAACTTTCCAGATGGTTTAAAACGATTTGCCCTTCTTGAGAAGGTTGATATTGCTGGTTATGTAAAATACATTGCGCTAAATCATGGCATGCTTGGGCTTGTAAACGCAGATTTTTCTGAAAACGAAAAATGAGATCACTACGGCTAAAGTTTTGTTGAATATGTTCATAGTGTAGATAGTTAGAGGTAGCCTGCTCATGTATATCGCGGGCAAAAAAGTATAGGTTTAACCAGTAAATACTTTTATTACTCACTCGTGATGCCTTAAGGCGAGTCAGCAGAGAGCTGCGTATTTGGTTAAGGCTTTGCGCGACTTGCGTATTTTGGAGTGATAATTCAAATAAAAGCTGTTCAACATTTTCTTTATTGTCTGGGTCGAACAAACGTGCTTTAGCTTGAAGTAAGGCAGAGATTTCTTCAAAAATTTGCGAAAGTTTATCTTGTAAAGGAAGTGTTGGTTTTAAAAGAAAAAATAAAATAGATGTTAAGCCGTACCACAGTGCGCCATAGACAAAATAAGTAGGCTGTTGGTACCAGTGAGCATATTCTCCTAAACCAAACATGCTGTAAATCGAGAGTAAAATCGTACCAAAAGAAATGGTGGCGTAGCGCTGGCCTAAGGCTCCCAATAAAATGAAACAAGCACTTGAAATTGAAAGATATAAAATAAATAAAAGTTTATACGGTGCTAAAAAACCAAGAATAGTGCTGACAGTAAAAAAGAGTAGGCAGACATAGAGCAGGTTACGTAATCGAAGGCTTAAGCGATCATCAAAATCGGTAAGTGCAGCGGCGATCGCACCTAATGTCACAGGAACGATGAGCTCGTTATGACCTAACTCTAGTAAGCCTAAAGTTGTGCCTGTGAGTACAATTAAAATTTGCAGACAGTAAATTAAAATTGAATTCGCTTTAAAACGATTGAATAGTTGAGTCAGATAATTCACGGCTTTTTTTCTAAATGAGAGGATACGTGATAAGGGGTATTTAATTTTTTATTACTTGAAAAATATTATGCGTTTTGTCTAAAAAAGTCAGTTAATTTTTTAAGATTTTATAATAATTAAGTGATCTAAACTGCTTAATAAAATAGCAAAATTGTGGATATTTTTTTAGATACCCACAATTTAAAAAAATGACAAATTATTGAATTACGCCACAGGCAATTCGTGCTCCACCACCGCCTAAAGGTAGAGGAGAATCTGAATAGTTGTCCCCACCAGCATGGATCATAATGGCACGGCCTTGAATGTCCGCAAGTTTTAAACGTGGCGCAATAACAGCGGTGGTAGCTACACCATTATTATCAACAACCAATGCTGGTAAGTCGCCTAGGTGTCCTGTAGTAGGCGTACCATGATGTGGCGCTTGGTTAGGGTTATAGTGACTACCTGCAGCTAAAGCAGCACCTGGTTTTCCATCTTTAACAGCAGGGTCGCACGATGCATTTTCATGAATATGGAAACCGCGAGTACCGCTTGGTAAATCTGCTAAAGCAGGGGTAATAATCAGGCCTTTATCACTGTCTTGAAAGCTAATTGTCCCGATTTTTTTACCAATCCCATTGGCTGTTACTTCATTCACATCGACTACTTTTTTGGTATGCATCGTTGTTAATGCATGAGTCGTTTCCGATACTGTTTTGCTGACCGTGCTACAACCGACTGTTAATAAAGCTGTGAGTGCACATACTGCACTCATTTTATTTAATATTGGCATTATTAGATGTCCTTATAGATATAAATCTGATTTTTTTATTCAAGCAAAGGCGTGTAAACCCTACAAGTTAATTTAAATAGTCACTTTGTATCCTGAAACATTTTTAAATCATTGGCTTAATTTTTAGATGGTGGTAAATCATCATCCGAATCATAAATCATGGTTGTTTTTGGCATTGGTTCAGGATCAATTGTTTCATGAAGCCATTCACGCCAAATCGCTAATAAAACAGCTAAAATAACAGGGCCAATAAATAAACCAACTAAACCAAAACTCGCAATACCGCCCAATACACCAAACATAATGAGTAAAAACGGAATTTGGGTTGCACCAGAGATCACAAGAGGGCGAATCACATTGTCCGAACTACTTACAATCAGAACACCCCATAAAACTACGCCAATGGCTTCCATGGTTTGTCCTTGAGAGAACAACCATAGACCAACGCCCAAATAGGAGACAGGGGTGCCGAAAGGAATGAGTGCTAATAAGAACGTCGCAATCGTGAGTACCATCGGATTGGGTACACCTGCTACGAAATAACTTAATCCAGCAAGGACTGCTTGAGCAATTGCAGTTAAACCCACACCATAGACAACAGCACGCGTTGTTTCTGAAATTGTATCTAGATAATGGTGAATACGTAGGCCAATCACCATTTCTAAGGCTTTACTTACTTGAGTTAAGATGTTGTGACCATCACGATAAAAGAAGAAAAGCGTTAAAATTGCAAAACCCAGTTTGACGATATTTTTACTAATTTCATTGAGTAACACTCGCCCATAACTTAAATGGCTTTGTACCCAAGCTGCAATACTTTGAATCGTGCTGTTAGGGTCAGTGTTTATATCGTTTAGTGTTCTAGTTATTTCTTTACCAATAAAAGGAAGATTTCTAATGAAATCAGGAACACTTAAATGACCAGAAAAAACTTGGCGCTGTAAATCAAGATAGAGGTTGCGGCCTTCATGTTGCAAAATAAAAATAGCGCATATAAGGGGAACACCAACAACTAAAATGACTATGCTAATCATGACTGTAGCATTTAAATTATTACGATTTTCTCCAAAAAAGCGCTGGATTCTTAAATAAATAGGCCAAGTCATGTAGGCAATAATAGCAGCCCAAACTACAGGTACAATAAAGTACTTCAGGATGTTAAATCCTAAAAACATCAGGATAAAAAACAGCCCAAACAATAAAACGCGCTGTAAAGTAGGAGCGTATTGATGCACGAACAAAAATTCTCTAATTTTTTAAATAGGGTAAGGCCATATTAACTGAAAAATGACCTGAGGCAAATTTTAGGCAGAAATGCTAATGCACACATTCCTGCTCAACAAAAATAAAAAGTTATTTTTAGAACCACTCAGATTTATCTTCAATCAGTTTATTTAAAAGCGGCTGCCACTGGCTTTGAATTGCAATAAAGTTTTTTTGTGGTTTATCAAATACACTCAAACCTTGCATTGCTAGGCTGCCATAAGCACTACGCTCTGCAATCCATGCAATCGGTTCATGTTCGATTTTTTCAAAAAATTGCTGAATATCTTTTGAACTAGCGCTGTTTGGTTTAACCCGATTTGCAAGCAGTAAAATTTGTACTTTACCTTTGCGAATACGCTTAATGTCTTGCAAATGCTTGAGAAAACGACGTGTACTATCGATATCAAAAAATGAAGGCTGAAGTGGTGTAATAATGGCATGAGCTTCGCTGACTAATTGTTCAGCATGGTCGCCCGAAAGAGCACCTGGTGCATCAATAATTAGATAATCTAAATTTTTCGGCGCATCACCAATCGATTTTTCGTGACGCCAATCCAAGCTTTGAATCGCAGCTACACTTTCTGGACGTTGTTTTAACCATTGTAAAGAAGATTTTTGGTTATCAGAGTCTGCTAATGCTACTTTATATCCTTTTTGTGCCAAAGCTGTTGCCAACGTAATGGCTGTCATGGTTTTTCCGCATCCGCCCTTTTGATTTGCAATAAGTATCGTTTTCATAAATCCAATTATTTTCAGCAGCACATGTGTTTATGTTTTATACCTTAGCATCTTTTTATAAGAAGTAGATGACCACCTTTGACAAAAGTTTAAGCTACTCAGTAATTTTAGATATGATTGCTCATCTATCGCGATGATATGTATTTGTTAAGGAAAATTTATGTCCGTATGGCTGGCCATGCTTATAGGTGCTGGTATTGGTATTATTATCACTACACTCATTTTATCAAATACCCGTAATGGTCGAATTAAGGCTGAATACGAGCAATATATTGCGGAGTTAGAGCTTGAGCATCAACAGGCATTAGCGCAGGCACAAAAACGGAGTGTGAATACAAGCCGTGCCGTATTAAAAGGTAAAATGGCAGAACAATTCGCGCCGATTTTACCTGAGTTTCAATACTTGCCGAGTGATGCCAAGTTCTTGGGTGATCCGGTTGATTACGTTATTTTTGATGGCTATACCGATTTTAGAGATGGGGATGGGACTGCCGAGGATATTCAAATTATTTTGCTGGATGTCAAAAGCGGGGGAGCGCGTTTGACCAAAGGGCAGCAGGCAATTGCTCAAGCAATAAAAGAAGGAAAAGTTCGTTTTGAAACCTTACGAATTGATTTTGAAGATTAACAATCTATTTAATTAGGCACAAAAATAGACGAAATTGATCTGTATTGTTACTAAATTCCGATATTTTTTTCATCGCTTAGAGCTACCATAAATTAGAGATCTACTGCATTTGATCTAGCAATATTTGAGGTATAAAGCGATGAAAAAACAACATGTAATGATAGGCTTATTGGCCTCTTTATGTATCAGCTCAGCTTTTGCTTCGACAGCATCTACTTCTGGTGAATATAATATTGCAAATGGTTTGTTACCGATTGAAAAAGATCAATCCATTTCTGTATTACAGCCATTCCAAGGCAATTTTAGAATTTTAGGTTCAAAAATTTATAAAAATGATGAACAAGCTAAGTTTTCACCGATTGATTATGCGGTAAGCTGGGGGCTGTTTGCTCAACCAGATATTGCTCGTACCATTTCAGTTAAACAGTATGACCGCTATTTGAACTGGAAAATGAATAAACTTCCAGTACCTGCTGACCAAGCAATGCAGATGGTATCTAATATGCACATCATTCCAGCTAGTCCTCAGATTGCTCAGCAAATCAAACAAGTTAAACGCGGTGACTTGGTTTATCTCAAAGGTGAATTGGTCGAAATTAAAGACAAAAATTTAGTTTGGCGATCATCTTTAACTTCAAATGATACAGGTGATGGTGCTTGTGAGTTATTCCGTGTTCAATCGATTCATTGGGTTGAAAAACAAAATATATAAATTAAAAAGCCTTCTCAATCAGAAGGCTTTTTATTGCACGCTATAAAATTAATGCTGCTGTGAGGCTTTCCAGTATTTCAACTGGTTTTGTGCTTGTAAGTAGTCAGCAAGTTGATTGACCTGTTCATCTTTATTGGCTTGTTTATCATTGATGTGCTTTTCTTGGTTTTCCCAATATTGATAAAGCAAGCCTTGAATATAATGACCTTGTTCAGTTTTTAAGTCGAGGTCTTTTAACATGGTCAATGCTGAGCGCACATTATCAAGCGTACGTTTTTGTTCAAATTCTGTGGTGAGCGTACCTGCCTCATGCATTTTTTCTAGCTCAGTTTCCATTTCATCACTCATTTCAGTAAAGCGACGGTCATAGTCTTCCAATAAAGCAATGTCATGCGCATCGTCAGCAGTGGCCGCGAACTTTTTAACAGGCCTTTCATTGAGCTTTTCCATCACCTGATCGGTAGATGAATTTGTCTGATGTTGTTCGGTCTTTGTTGGCTCATCTGCTTTTTTACAAGCAGTCAATAATAGGCTAGAGCTGAGCAAAGACATTAAGATGATATGAGGCGTTTTTTTAAACATAGCTTTCAACTGAACCTATTCTCTATGATTTGACGACGTACTTTTCTGAAAGTGATATGCATATGTGACATATGGAAAATCAATCTGATCTTGTGGGCCTAGCCCTGTAAAATCATAAACAATTTTTTCAAACTGAGCTTTGAGCTGTAATTGATCTTTTTCGGTCATTGCTGCAATAAAACTTGTAGAGAGTAATCTTTTACTCACCACTTGTTCGACAGTACCATGCTGTGATTGCGAAAAAGTTTCTACGCTATCAAAAGTAAATAGATTTTGGTTTTCAAAAACCTTTTTCCATTTTTCACTATGGTAACGTGGTGTATCACCTTCAAGTGGTAATAAAAAATCTGCTAAGGCCTTTACCCAGTCTGTACGTTCATCACGTTGGTTCCAAACGAGTCCCAAATGTCCTTGTGGTTTTAATACTCTATGGATTTCAGTCAGTGTTTCCATGTTGTCAAACCAATGGAAAGATTGAGCGCAAATGACCGCATCAATTTGTTGATCGTTTACCGGAATAGCGTGGCTAAACGCCTGTAAAGTTTTAATGTCAGTATAGGCCTGCTGAAGCTGTTGTAACATCTCGCCAATTGGCTCTACTGCAAGAATATTGGCATGGGTTTGTTTTAAGTAGGGTAAGAATTTGCCAGTACCTGAGCCAAGATCAATAACAGTAGAATTTTCATGTATTTGGAGACGTTCTTGTAGCCAACTGACTATTTCTACGGGATAATTCGGCCTAACTTGCTGATAAAGCTCAGCAGCTGAGCTGAAGCCTTTTTGAGCGGCAGGATGTAAGGATTG
Source organism: Acinetobacter sp. 70_2 (assembly GCF_056736115.1). Lineage (NCBI taxonomy): Bacteria > Pseudomonadati > Pseudomonadota > Gammaproteobacteria > Moraxellales > Moraxellaceae > Acinetobacter > Acinetobacter sp. 70_2. The sequence goes on along the minus strand of NZ_JBWZIP010000012.1, from coordinate 114,863 downwards.
TGTCATATTTTGCGCTTTTTAATCTGACTGGCATCTATAAAATAAGATACTCCGCAATCATAAATTGGCAAAACACCTATTTTGTTTCATTTTTGACTATGTATGTGGGAGTAAATTTTCTTTCGGTGTGAGCATGGATAAGCAAATTATTTTTGAAGACGAACACATTAGAGCCATTTTTTTACAAGGCGATTCTAATACATTAGTTCTCTCTTTTGGCGATTTGATTACCCGAGCGAGTGGCTTATCTATCAATGCTGAAAAGTCTCTAATAAAGTACCAATACAATGTTATTGGGATTATGCCAAAACAAAAATCATGGTTCCCAAAAGCCAGTATGGTTGAAATGGCTAAAGCCATTTTGCCTATTATTCAGCGTTTTAAAAATATTGTAGGTTATGGCGGCTCAATGGGTGGCTATGCAGCAATCAAATATTCGAATCTTTTAAATATGAATCGAATCGTTGCATTTGTACCTCAATATTCAATTGACCCTGAACAAGTTGAAGACCGACGTTATGCTGAATTCTTTGATGCTGTCGCAAATAAAGACATGCAAATTCAGCTGCAAGATATAGATGCAAGTCGTGAATATATTATTGTTTATGACCCTTACTTTGCCGTCGATCGTGAACATTACTTAAAAATAAAAGAAATATTGCCAAGTTTATATACGGTTCATTTGCCTTTTACAGGACATGAAGCTTTATCTGTATTGGCAAGTTCAGGTCTTTTACATGATTTTATTGAACATGAATTTGATGAAACGTATTTTTATCAACATGTTCGTAAAATTAAAAAACAAAGTAAATTCTATTACCGTAATGTACTTGCGAATGTGCTGACATACCATGACAGCATGTTATTGAAAATTTTACGTCAAAATGATTTTCAATTGGATGAGCGTTATTTAGATAACCCGCTCAAGCAAGCGATTACACGTAGTCTTGTAAAAACAAAGCAGGCGACTGAACAAGACTTCCAAAAACTTGGAATTAAAATTCAGTACAGCCAGCAAGTTGTAAGCTCTAACAAAGGCTTGCAGACTCATTCTGGTACAGTCTTAGTATTCAATTTAATTAATCTAAAGCTTGAAAGCTATGCTGTAGATGTGTTGCTCGCAAATACATCGTATCTGATTCCGATTGTGGCAGAGCAGACCGGAGTTGCACACATTGAATTAAATAATGAAATTTATTTGTTAGGTATGAATGACCGAAAAATTATTAAATTATTTAAACAAGGTGATGCATTAAGCTCAGATATGAGTCCATTTGTCATTAAACAATATTCTGATTTTTTTGCATTGAGCTACAAGCAATTCAATTTAGATTGTGATGAACAAGGCGTTTGTGACTACATTGAAGGTTCAGTTCAACCATCGCAACAATTTGTACTGACCAGTTATTAATTTACCTTATTGATTAAATAAAGCCCAAATCTTCAAATTTGGGCTTTATTTTTTGCTCAAAAAATATTTTTTTATTAATTTATTTGTATATGAAATTAAAAGTCATTATTTAAATAAATAGTGTGATTAATTTTCAAATAAAGATAGGGTTAAAAGTAGTCATGATAAATTAAGTGAAAAATTATTATATTTAAAAAATAATGGTTTTTATTTTTATATAAATTAAAGAAATAGTATGGGGTTAATTAAAATACAATTAATACTTTTATAATTATCAAACTGCTGTTTTTCATTGATATTTTATTTGAGGTGGGAAGGTGTGCTTAAAATAGCTTCACTATTCAAAGATAATTGCATATTTATTTTTTTCTCCTAAAATGATTTTTTACTAAATTGTCGTTACAGTTTTTTATATGCAATCATTAAATTATCGGAATAATGATGCATCGCAACATGGAAGTTCTGCACCTTTGAAACGAGCAATGAGTACTCGACATTTGGTGATGATCTCCCTTGGCGGTGCCATAGGTACAGGTCTTTTTTTAGGGTCTGGCGACGTAATTTCTCAAGCAGGCCCAATTGGCGCAATTATCTCTTATTTCTTGGGCGGTTTGATTGCCTACACCGTTATGCTCTGTCTTGGTGAGCTAGCGGTTCATGTGCCTGAGTCAGGCTCTTTTGGTGAATACGCACGACGTTATATTGGTCCAGGCACAGGTTATATGATCACCTGGCTATATTGGCTAACTTGGACTGCCACTTTAGGAACTGAATTTACTGCTGCAGCTTTACTAGTTAAGGAATGGTTTCCTACTACTTCTGTTTGGGCATGGACTCTGTTTTTTGGTGGGCTTGTCTTTTTCCTCAATATTAGTTCAACACGTTTATTTGCTGAATCTGAGTTCTGGCTTGCGCTGATTAAAGTTATAACAATTATTGTCTTTATTACTTTGGGGTTATTGGCAATTTTTGGTTTTATTCCTTATCACGGGCATGAAACAGCACCATTGTTTAGTAATTTAACGGCTCAGGGTTGGTTCCCGCACGGGTTATTTCCAATTTTTACAACCATGCTTATTGTGAATTTTGCCTTCTCTGGTACTGAGCTTATTGGTGTGGCTGCAGGTGAAGCAGAGGAGCCAGCGAAGACTGTTCCTAAAGCAATTAATGCAGCAATTTGGCGTTTACTTATATTTTTTGTAGGAACCATTGTTGTTATTTGCTCTTTGCTACCATTCCATCTTGCAGGTCTTAATGCAAATGATGTGAGCAGTAGTCCATTTGTGACGGTATTTAACTATATTGGTATTCCGTATGCAGAAGACATTATCCGTTTCGTAATTATTACGGCTCTACTTTCTGCTGCTAACTCTGGTTTGTTTGCTGCTTCACGTATGATGTGGTCGCTTTCAGCAAAAAATCAATTACCTAAAATTTTCGCTAAACTCACACCATCTGGAACACCTATTGTTGCCATTATTGTCACCATGTTTGGTGCTATTCCCGGGTTACTTTCAGAACAATTTGCCCCAGAAACAATTTTCAAAAATTTGTTGGGTGTTGCTGCTTTTACAATGGTGGTGGTGTGGATCGCAATTTGTGTTTCACAATTTAATTTCCGTAGACAATGGTATAAAGCAGGTAAAACAGCAAAAGATTTACGTTTCGCTGCACCACTTTTCCCTCTTACCCCAATTGTAGGTGGGCTATTCTGTATTGTTACCTGTGTCAGTATGGTGTTTGATCCATCTATGCAGGTTGGCTTTATCTGCTGCATTATTTTTATCTTGCTGTGCTATGTGAGCTATTTTGTTTTTTATCGTAAGAAAGAGATTGCTCCGAACTAAGCCATTTTGTAGCTAATTTTGTTGATTGAAGGTCCCTTATGGGGCCTTTTTTTATGACGATAAATTGAGCTTGGGAGAGGGGGTGTTATATATTTTTTTTAAAAATGTTTTTTTTATTTTAATAATTAAATCAAATAATGATTCATAAATTAACCATTTGTCGGAATGGTATTAATAGCTAATTATTATAAGTTTTTAAATAAGTACATGTTTAACATGATTATTTAATAGTAAGGAGTTTTTTATATTTTTATTTTTGTTTTAAATTGGACCGCACAAAAAAAATATTATGAAATTTTCTAAATTTTTCTAAGGTTTTTTGAAATTTTTTGTTAATTAAGTTGTTGTTATTAAATGGTAATTTTTTAACCATTTTTATTTTTAATATTTTTTTAATTTCCATAAAATAAAATTATTATGGCTTAAGGTTTTTTTAGGCTCAGTTACTTTTTTATTATAAAATTTAGAGAAAATTGATTATTTTTTCTCTGCTTGTTTATTTTAAAATGTTCTAAATTACCTTGCGCTGTGCTATATTTACTTAAAGATTTTATGTCTATATGAAAGCATGATTAACCAGCTTGAGTAGTGATGTGAAGCTTGCAGTATTAGTGAACAATTTTTATTTAAAAAGACTAATGGAGGGATCTATCGATTAGTCAAAAATAATTTTATGGACTTATGGTTTTTTCGTTTTATGAACCCTAGTTCTTTTTAACTCCCAAACGGTTATATCACCTCTTTTGTACTTATTTCCAATCGGCTTGTTTGAGTTGGTTGCGGTGGACTTTTGCTTTTATAAAGACGTTTTTATAAACAGCAGATGAGGCAAAAGAAAGATTGTAAAAGATATCGATATATAAAAGTAAATCGTACTTTTGATATCACAAGATGGAATTTAAAGGGTCTAAAGCTTTAAAAGGGCTGAAGATTTTATAAATAAATCAAAACATTGTTATTGCAAGGTTTTGGTTGCTGAATAATAAAGACTGCGGATTTATCACATCTGAGTCTGTATAGGTAAATAGGAAAAAAGATGTCAGATCTTTCATACGTAAACGAACATAGCGATGCATGGCAAACTTACTTGGCACAAATTGACCGTGTTGCTCCGTACTTAGACCACTTAGCTGAGTTTATCGACACTTTAAAACGTCCAAAGCGTGCGCTTATTGTTGACGTGCCAATCGTAATGGATGACGGTTCTATTCAGCACTTTGAAGGCTACCGTGTACAACACAACTTGTCTCGTGGTCCTGGTAAAGGTGGTGTACGTTACCATCCAAACGTTGATTTAAATGAAGTGATGGCGTTATCTGCATGGATGACAATTAAAACTGCTGTTTTGAACTTGCCATTTGGCGGTGCAAAAGGTGGTATCCGTGTTGACCCACGTAAACTTTCAAATCGCGAATTAGAACGTTTAACTCGCCGTTATACGACTGAAATCGGTCACATTATCGGGCCTCAAAAAGATATCCCAGCTCCAGACGTTGGTACAAATGCCAATATCATGGGTTGGATGATGGATACTTACTCTACAAGCCAAGGTTATACAGTAACTGGTGTTGTAACTGGTAAGCCAGTTCACTTAGGTGGCTCTTTAGGTCGTGTTAAAGCGACTGGTCGCGGTGTATTCGTTACAGGTCGCGAAGTAGCTGCAAAAATCAATTTACCAATTGAAGGCGCGAAAATCGCTGTTCAAGGTTTTGGTAACGTAGGTAGTGAAGCTGCTTTCTTGTTTGTTGAATCAAAAGCAAAAATCACTCACGTTCAAGATCACACTGGCACAATTTTCAATGCTGACGGTATTGATCTTGTTGCATTACGTGAACACGTAAATGCAAACCAAGGTGGTGTTGGTGGTTTCGCTGGCGCGCAAGCAATTGCTGATGAAGATTTCTGGACTGCAGATGTAGACATCATTATTCCTGCTGCGTTAGAAGGTCAAATCACAGTTGAACGTGCTGAAAAAATTAAAGCTAAGTTGATTTTAGAAGGCGCGAACGGCCCGACTTATCCTAAAGCTGAAGATATTTTAGTTGAGCGTGGCATTGTTGTGGTTCCTGACGTGGTATGTAACGCCGGCGGTGTAACTGTAAGTTACTTCGAATGGGTTCAAGACATGGCGAGCTACTTCTGGACCGAAGAAGAAATCAACGAGCGTTTAGACAAGTTGATGGTTCAAGCTATGCATGACGTTTGGAATACAGCAAACAGCAATGCTTGTACTTTACGTACAGCAGCTTACATCTTGGCATGTGAGCGTATCTTAAAAGCTCGTAAAGAACGCGGTATTTTCCCAGGCTAATCTGAGGAAATTACCTTTTAGAAAAAGTGGGCTGAGCAAATATAAAGGATGTTATAGAGTTATTTTCTCAGTCCCTTTTTCTAAATAAATTAAATAAAAGACAGTAAGACAGATTAAATAAATTAAATAGATACTGAGGTAAGCATGGAACAGCCAATTTCTGTAACTCGAAGCAACTTTAATGACTGGATGGTTCCAGTTTTTGCACCGGCAAATTTCATTCCGGTACGTGGTGAAGGTTCACGTATTTGGGATCAAGAAAATAAAGAATATATCGATTTTGCAGGCGGGATTGCAGTAAACGCATTAGGTCATGCGCATCCAGTGGCAGTAAATGCATTAACAGAACAAGCAACAAAACTTTGGCATGTAGGTAACGGTTATACCAATGAACCTGTTCTACGCCTTGCTAAACAACTCACTGAAAATACATTTGCAGATAAAGTATTCTTCTGTAACTCAGGTGCAGAAGCGAATGAAGCAGCATTAAAGCTTGCTCGTAAAGCTGGACTCGACAGCGGTGTGGCGGGTAAAAGTGGCATCGTGGCATTTAATAATGCTTTCCACGGCCGTACCTTATTTACCGTTTCAGCAGGTGGTCAACCTAAATACTCACAAGACTTTGCACCACTTCCAAACGGCATTAGCCATGTTGCTTACAATGATTTAGAAGCTGCCAAAGCAGTCATTAATGAACAAACCTGTGCAGTTATTGTTGAGCCGATCCAAGGTGAAGGCGGTGTTATTCCTGCTGACATCGAATTTTTAAAAGGTTTACGTGCACTGTGTGATGAGTTCGGTGCGTTACTTATTTTTGATGAAGTGCAAACAGGTGTAGGCCGTACAGGTTCACTTTATGCCTACATGAACTATGGTGTTACACCAGATGTACTCACTACTGCAAAAGCATTGGGCGGTGGTTTTCCAGTGGGTGCAATGTTAACAACTGATAAATTTGCGCCGCATTTTTCAGTGGGTACACACGGTACAACTTATGGTGGTAATCCGTTAGCAAGTGCGGTTGCTGGTGCTGTATTCGAGTTTATTAATACGCCAGAAGTACTTGAAGGTGTAAAACACCGTCATCAATATTTCCTTGATGCATTAAATACTTTAAATGCTGAATATCAAGTTTTTGATGAAATTCGTGCTCAAGGTTTATTGATTGGCTGTGTATTAAAAGCTGAATATGCAGGTAAAGCAAAAGACATTACAACTTGGGCAGGCGAAGAAGGACTACTCGCTTTAATCGCAGGACCAAACGTGGTTCGTTTTACTCCTTCTCTGATTATTCCTGAACAAGATATTGATGAAGGAATTGCTCGTTTAAAAAGAGCTTTGGCAAAGTTGGCTAAATAAAAAAAAGGAAAGCTAGCCATGATGATTGTCCGTCATGCCGAGTTTCGAGACCTTGAAGATATTTATAAATTAGCAGGTAAGTCAGGTGTTGGCCTGACTTCCTTGCCACAAAATATGGATACGCTTTCGGCTCGAATTTCACGTACTCGCAATACTTTAAATGGTAATGTTCATAAGAGCGAACAAGGTTATTTGTTTGTTCTTGAAGATACAGAAGCTCAACGTGTTATTGGGGTGAGTGCAATTGAAGTTGCTGTAGGTTTAATCGAACCTTGGTACAACTTTCATGTGGGAACACAAGTACACGCTTCAAAAGCATTAAATGTCTATAAAGCATTACCGACTCTATTTTTAAGTAATGACAGAACAGGAAGTAGTGAGCTCTGTACATTATTTTTAGATCCGGAACGTCGTGAGAACCAAAACGGTAAATTCTTATCAAAAATCCGTTTTATGTTTATCGCAGCATTTAAGCAATATTTTGAGAAAAAACTCATTGCTGAAATGCGAGGTTTCTCTGATGAAAATGGATGCTCGCCTTTCTGGGATGCGATTGGCCACCATTTCTTCAATATGGATTTCTCAACTGCAGACTATTTAAGTGGAATTGGCCAAAAAGTTTTTATTGCGGAACTTATGCCACGTTTTCCAGTTTATGTAGACCTTTTACCAAAGGCTGCACAAGAAGTGATTGGGAAAATGCATCCACATACTTTGCCTGCTTATCATGTGCTGGAGTCAGAAGGCTTACGTTATCAAGGATATGTCGATATTTTTGATGCGGGTCCAACCATTGAAGCCAATATTGATGAGTTGCGCGCAGTTAAAGAAAGCCAATTTTTAACAGTCAAAATTACAAATGAAACAACAGTAGGTAAAACACAATACCTTGTTGCCAATGATAATTATCACGACTATCGAGCCATGTTAATGAAGCTTGATCTCGTAGATAGCACTCTAAATTTAACCCATGAACAAGCTGAGAAACTCGGTGTACAAGAAGGCCACGCTGTTCGTGTGTTATCACTAAATCCTATGGAAGTATCCTGATGTCAAACTCTTTATTTATAAACGGTGTCTGGTTACAAGGCAGCGGTACAACATTTGTAAAAACAAATCCGGTTGATAACCAAACTGTATGGTCAGGTGGTGAAGCTACGGCCGTTGATGTTGATAAAGCTTGCCAAGCTGCACGTACAGCATTTCCTGCATGGGCACGTTTACCTCTTGCTGAGCGCGTTGCGATTGTAGAAAAGTTTGCAAAGCTGCTTGAAGAAAATAAAAAACATTTAGCAGAAGTCATTAGTCAAGAAACCAGCAAACCTTTTTGGGAAACCTTAACTGAAGTTCAATCTATGATTGGCAAAGTTGCGATTTCGATTCGTGCTTATCACCAGCGTACTGGCGAAAGCTCAACTGAAATGGCAGATGGTGTGGCATCTTTACGTCACCGTCCACATGGTGTGCTCGCAGTTTTTGGTCCATATAACTTCCCGGGCCATTTACCAAACGGACATATTGTTCCTGCATTACTTGCAGGCAACACAGTTGTATTTAAACCAAGTGAATTAACACCTTGGACTGCTGAAGAAACTGTAAAACTTTGGCAACAAGCTGGTTTGCCAAATGGTGTAATGAACTTAGTTCAAGGTGGTCGTACTACTGGCGAAGCGCTGGCTGCTTCACATGAAATCGATGGTCTATTGTTTACCGGAAGTGCAAATACGGGTTACCACTTACATAAGCAAATGGCAGGTGCGCCTGAGAAAATTCTTGCACTTGAAATGGGTGGCAATAATGCATTGATTATCGATGAAATTGAAGACATTGATGCTGTAGTTAACCTTACTATTCAATCTGCTTTTGTTTCGGCTGGTCAGCGTTGTACATGTGCGCGCCGTATCTTAGTCAAAAATGGTGCAGAAGGTGATGCATTTATTCAACGTTTTGTTGAAGTTGCTAAAAACCTGAAAGTTGGTCGCTGGAACGACGAACAACAACCATTTATGGGTGGCGTGATTTCATCGGTTGCTGCAACAAACATGATGAATGCTCAGCAAAAGTTACTTGAGCTTGGTGCAAAAAGCTTATTGCCAATGACACGTCCTCAAGAAGACAGCTCGCTACTTACTCCGGGTATTGTTGATGTAACAGGTGTGGCTGGTATTCCAGATGAAGAATATTTTGGTCCGCTTACCACCATTCAACGTTATGACAGCTTTGATGAAGCATTGAAAATTGCCAATGCAACTCGTTTTGGTTTGTCTGTTGGTTTGGTTTCTCCAAAACGTGAACTCTTTGATGACTTACTGATTGAAGCACGTGCCGGTATTGTAAACTGGAATAAGCCATTAACAGGCGCTTCAAGTGCTGCGCCATTTGGTGGTGTTGGAGCTTCGGGTAACCACCGTGCAAGCGCGTTTTATGCTGCTGACTATTGTGCTTGGCCAATGGCTTCACTTGAAAGTGAAAGCTTAAGTTTGCCAGAAAAATTATCTCCAGGGATTGTGTTGCCTTAACACTAGGGAAAGAAAAAATGAAAGGATATGAAGTAAATTTTGATGGTTTAGTGGGACCAACACATCACTATGCGGGTTTGTCTTTTGGTAATGAAGCATCAACCAAAAACCGTAATAACACCTCGAATCCAAAATTAGCAGCGAAACAAGGCTTATTAAAAATGAAAGCCTTGGCTGATATGGGAATGAAACAAGGTGTACTTGCTCCGCATGAGCGTCCACATGTTCCAATGTTACGTCGTTTAGGTTTTACTGGAGATGACATTAGTGTTGTTGCTCAAGCAATGCGTTATTCACCAGAGCTATTGTCATCTTTAAGTTCAGCTTCTCCAATGTGGACTGCAAATGCTGCAACAGTTTCACCTTCGGCTGATAGCCAAGATGAACGCGTGCATTTTACAGCAGCGAACTTGAACAATAAGTTTCACCGTTCAATTGAAGCTGAAACAACGAGCCAAGTTTTACAAGCCATCTTTAAAAATGAACGTCACTTTGTACACCATGAAGCTTTACCACAAGTGGCTTTATTTGGTGACGAAGGTGCAGCAAATCACAATCGTTTAGGTGGTGATTATGCTAAGCGCGGTGTTCAGGTTTTTGTTTATGGTCAACAACATTTAAATAATGGCTTACCGGGACCAAAACGTTATCCAGCACGTCAGACACGTGAAGCAAGTGAAGCAATTGCACGTTTACACCGTTTAGATGATGCACATACGGTTTTTGTTCAACAAAACCCAGATGTGATTGATCAGGGTGTTTTCCATAATGATGTGATCGCGGTAAGTAACCAACAGGTTTTATTCCACCATCAACATGCTTTCTTAAATCAAGATCAAGCTTTTGCTGAAATTCGTCAAAAAATGGCAAGCATTGGTGAAGATTTTATTTCGATTGAAGTACCTGAAAACCGCGTTACTGTTGATGATGCCGTAGCAACTTATTTGTTTAATAGCCAGATTTTGACTCGTCCTGATGGTGGTATGACCATTGTTGTACCAGAAGAGTCTCGCCAAAATGCTGCAGTGTGGAGCTATTTGAATGATATGATTCAAATGGGTACACCAATTGATGCAATTCAGGTGTATGACCTACGTGAAAGTATGCGTAATGGTGGTGGACCAGCATGTTTACGCTTGCGTGTAGCTTTAAACGAAACTGAATTAAATGCTGTAAATCCAAAAGTCCTCATGAATGATCAGTTGTTTGGCACACTCAATCAATGGGTAGATAAACACTATCGTGATCGTTTAGCTCAAGAAGATTTAGCAGATCCGCATTTGCTTATGGAAAGCCGTATGGCGCTTGATGAACTCACCAAAATTTTAGGTTTGGGTTCGGTTTATCCTTTCCAAAAATAATGAGGAGGTGACATGCAAGATTTTCTAGCATTAACCTTACAAGGTGAGCAACCTACAGTACGCGAGGGAAAACAAGAAAATTTTTCTTGGCGTTGGTTAGGTGAGGGACTTCTTGAATGTACGCCACATGTACAGTACGACAAAGCTGTCGTACTGTCAGCTGGGGTACATGGTAATGAAACAGCACCAATTGAATTGTTGTCTCAACTTTGCACTGATTTATTTGCTGGACGTTTAAACCTTGCTGTGAGGTTGCTGCTTGTATTGGGTAACCCGTATGCAATGCGTCAAGGTAAGCGTTATGTGCATGATGATGTAAACCGAATGTTTTGTGGTGGATATAAAAATTTACCCGTAACAGAGGAATCTAAGCGAGCTGAGGTTTTGGAACACGCAGTTGCCACTTTCTTTCAGGAAAGTGAGAGTGAGGCTAAGCGCTATCATTATGATTTGCATACCGCAATTCGGGCTTCATTATTACCAACCTTTGCTTTATTGCCTTATCAAACGCATGACTACGATGCTGATTTGATAGCAAGTCTTGATGCTGCCGATTTAGATGCTTTGGTTTATCACCGCGCTGCAGGTAAAACCTTCACACATTTTACCAGTGAGAGTTTTAAAGCTGCGAGTGCCACCTTGGAGTTGGGGAAAGCCTTGCCATTTGGACAAAATGACTTGAGCCAGTTTGCTGCAATTGATGAAGTCATGCGTCATGTGGTTTCCGAACAAGCTTTACCGACACGACATAAATCGAAAATTCGAGTGTTTCAGGTATCTGACTCTTTAATAAAAAAAGATGAAGAGTTTCACATGAATTTATCTGCTGAGGCTCCAAACTTTTCAACTTTTACTAAAGACGAAATCATTGCGATGCAACCTTCGGGTAATTATGTAGTTGAGCAAGAGCAGGTCTGGATTTTATTTCCAAACCCAAATGTGAAGATCGGTTTACGTGCAGGCTTGGTTTTAACTGAAACACGCTAAATAACTTTTAGATCAATAAAAAAGGGCAATAAATTGCCCTTTTTTATTGATAACTGATTAGTTAGTACCGAAAAGACCTTTAACGAAAGATTTCTTTTCAGTTTTTTGTGTAGAACCTTGAGCCCCTGCATTTACGTTTGCATTTGCACTAATTCCAACTGGAGCAACATTAACACCAACGTTTACACCTGTTTGAGCGTTAACTGCATGAGCTGGTTGAGCTGCATTTAATTGTGCTTGAGCATCAGCTTTAGTGCCAGCAACAAATTCTTTTTGCTCTGCTTGGTTTTGAGCTACGCGGGCTTTAACTGCATCTACACGTGCTTGAGCATCAGCTTGTTTTTCAGCAGTAAATTCTTTTTGGTCGGCTTGTTTTTCTGCAACTTTAGTTTTTACTGCATCAAGATGCGCTTTTGTATCAGCTTTAGCTTCAACTGCTAAGTTTTTAGTACCCGTTGCGGCTTTAGTCGCTAAATTTTTTGTTCCTGTTGCTGCTTCAGTAGCAAAATGTTTAGTGCCTGTTACAGCATCAGAAGAAAGTTCAGTCACTTTACCTGTTGTTTTTTTAGTTGCTTTAACTGTAGTGTCAGCCGCTACATGACCAGCATGTTTTGCAGTATGGCCTACAGTGTGAGCAGTATTTTTGACTGTATTGGCTACGCCACTAACAAGTCCACCTGGTTGTACATTAACTTGGGCAGAGGCACCTGCATTAACGCCCGCACTTTGTGCAAAAATAGAGGCAGAAGCAAGAACACTTGCAGTCACGATAGCTGTTTTCATCATTTTCATTGCGATATCCTTCAAAGAATATACCCTTTAGTGAGGTATTTCATAAACGCAATCGCATCATAGTCAAACCTTGATTCGCTTGGGAATCACCTTCATCAAAACGTTACAACAGCATTACAGTCAATAAACACATAAGGGAGAAATTGTGGAGAAAGAAAAATATTAATAATAAAGTGAAATAGATATCGATATTTTATGATTTAAAACCAGCAAAATATTTTCTCTCTTTTTGTTCTCTGAAATAAAAACAATTAAAAGCATTCAACATAACCATTTTTCTATATCTCTAAAGATGATTCTTTTTTCATTTTTTATTGGAGTTAACGGCATAGTTATTGCTTATTATGAGAATAGGGTGCTTTTTGGCGCTTTTTTGAACCATATTCTGCCAGAAATATAAACGTACAGGGCAGAACTGTATTTTTGCTTATTCGGGAAAAGGTGTTTTAGCTTTTCTCATGTTTATATATTTCAAGAAATAGAAATTTCACATGAAATATATCTAAAGAAATAGCGCCTTATTTCGAATAATCAAAAATAAATGTAGATGTCTATAAACAAAAAAACAGAGATCTTAAATGATGAAAATTATTGCTTCCCTTTTCATATTGGTCGGCTTAGTCGCCGTTGTTCTTTATTTTAAGCCAACAAGCGGTGCATCTGAGGTGTTCAATTCTGCTTTACATAAGCCGAATTCATCACAACCAGACACTTCATCTTTACTTTCTAAACTTAAGGAGCCTGCTCAACCTAAAAACGTATCTTTAAATTCAACTCAACCCAGCCCAGTATCAGCAGATACTGTTCCTTTCTATGACACAAAAAGTGATCTTTCTATTCAACCGATTGATCCAGAAAAAGATCCAGCAAATGAAATAAAAGCGAAATAAGTAAATTGTTAGTCGAAAGACTACGGAGAAAAATAATGCAAAGTAAAACGTTATTTCTATTAGGTCTATGTACGATCTTAAGTACAACTGCATCTGCTCTTCCTTTGGACTCTAAAGGTGCTAAACAGCAGTTAAATCAGGCAGCAAAACAAAAAGTATTTCAGGGTAAAATTGATTTAGATGCCTTGGTCACCAATGATTCTAATGACCTTATCGTTGAATACAATATCCCTTCGGAAAGTGTAGCTTCAGGTTTGGAGCGGCGAAGTTATATTGCTGCAAATAAAAAGAATATACAATCGAGGTTTAATCGTGGTGTAGGGGTACAAGTACTTCGGGACTACAATAATTTGCCTTTAGCTTTTTATCGAATTAGTAATAGAGAAGCTTTAGTTGATTTACTTAACGATCCGAACGTTAAGGCCGTATATCCAAACCGAATCAATCAGCCTACGACGATGGAAAGTCTGCCTTTAATTAATCAGCCTCAGGCCAATACTAAAGGTTTTAATGGAACCGGTTCTAGTGTTGCTGTGCTGGATACAGGGGTAAATTATTTACATTCGGATTTTGGCTGTACGGCGGTGAATACACCTTCAAGTACATGTCGTGTCGTTTATTCATTTGATAGTGCTCCAGATGATGGCTCACTTGACGATAATGGTCACGGTAGTAATGTTTCAGCGATTGTGTCTAAAGTTGCTACCAAAACAAAAATTATTGGAATAGACGTTTTTCGATCAGGTTCAGCCTATGATAGTGATATCATTGCGGGCATTAACTGGGCAGTAAATAACGCTAAAACATACAATATTAAAGCGATAAATTTGAGCCTTGGTGTTCCTGGTGTTAAATACAAATCTGAATGTAGTAATAGTAGTTATGGAACAGCATTTGCAAATGCGCGAGCTGCTGGAGTAGTACCAGTAGTCGCAACTGGTAACGATGCATTCCCTGATGGTATTTCTTCACCTGCTTGTGTTGCTGGAGCGGTAAGAGTAGGTGCTGTATATGACAGTAATATTGGTGGTGTGTCATGGGGGAACCCAGTGAAATGTTCTGACCCAACCACGGCAGCGGACAAAGTGGCATGCTTTAGTAACGGGGGCAGCCTTGTGACTTTATTGGCACCAGGGGCAATGATTACTGCGGGTGGCTATACTATGGGAGGTACTTCTCAGGCGACGCCACATGTGGCTGGCGCAATTGCATTATTAAGAGCAAACAGTGTTACACCAACTGAAACTATCGATCAGACCATTAATCGTTTAAGAACCACGGGTAAACCTATTACTGACTCAAGAACGGGCTTAGTTTTCCCGCGTATTGATTTACTGGCGGCAACCAATGGTTTAACTGTTAATTAAATAGCATATTTATAATTTTCTATTCGGTCCAAGAAATTTAAAATGGCTATGGCTCGTTGCAAAAGATTACTTCTGCAACGAGTTTTTTATGGAAAATTTTTAATCACATTTCTCTAAATTGGCTTTATTAAAATTGCTCTGGAGTTTTTTAAAATTATTTTGAATTGCTGGATCTTGAATATTAAACGTGGTTGAGCTTTTTGTTGTCGAGTTGGTGGCTTGACTTAATATGCCAGAAGAATCTGGATATTGCTCTGTAAATGATTGAGCTGAAATTAATCCTTTATTGTTAAAAATCCAGTGCTCAGTCACTTGGCCTCCACCTAAATAACCCGTAAATTCAATCATGCAAGCTTGTTTATCGTGTTTAATAAGTTTGGCTACATTGCCAGTGGTGGTTGGATAAGCTTCAATATTCGTATCTTGTTCTAAAACTTGTGCCTGAGAATAAGAAGAAACAGATTTGGTGGTCGCACACGCAGTTAATGCTACACAACATAGTGTTGAAAAGAGAAGTTTTTGACTATTCATAAGGCAGATTCCTAGCTCTTTGTATTTGGTGATCTTTCTTTTTAAAGTATATATTTTTTGAAAAGCGCGACATGATCGCGCTCCTCAAACCCAATTTTAATTGGTCGTCGTGCTAGATTTGCTTAACTCACCTTGTTCTATCGGTATGTTTTCACCATTTCGACTACTGGTAATATTTTGTTTGGCTTGCTCTATTTTCTGTTCAGTAAAGACTTTTGCGGTATCTGCTTTTTGTTGAACGACTTCTGCTTTTTCAGCTGTAAATTCTTTGGTGTTTTTCCATTTTTCACTAATTTTATTCGAAGTTTTTTCTGAAGCCCCTTGAATAGAGTCTCCTAAATTTTGTATGCCTTTTCCTGTTTTATATAACAGGACACGTCCTAAACTTGGGTTATCACCATAAGGTTGAGTTTTAGATGTTGCTTCACTTACTTGTTGAGGCTGTGTTGTTTCAGCAAAAAGGGTTGATGAAGCCAATATAGAGCTTGCAACGCATAACACTTGTAAGGTTTTCATTTGGACCAATCTCCCCAATTACTTTAAAAGTTGAAGTGCTGATCTTACTGTTAAAAATAAACCTTGTGCAGCCATGAGATAAAACCCATACGATTTGATTACGAGAATTCATCATTTAATAGCAATAGACTTACTATTCCCAATATTCATAAATAAAATTCAGACTTAATTAACTCTATAAATGTATCTCTTGCTTTGTGGTTGCTCACATTTTTATGCCAGAAAAAGTGATTTTGCATAAAGGCAAGATGTTCAAACTTATAACTCTGAATATGCGCTAAATTTTTATATTGTTCATAAATACTCTTAGGCACTAACGCCACGCCAGAACCCGCACTCACACACCCAATAATGGTGGCATAACTGGTAATGCTGGTGATGGGAAGTGAAATATTCTTGAGTTTAAGCCAATCTTCGAGAGCTGCACGGTAAGGGCAGCCTTCAGTCCACATAAAAATTTCTTTACCAATCAGATCTTCTTGGCAATGAATTTCACCCAAAGAGTGAGACGCAATTAGGACCATGTCTTCTTGATAAATACTGAGTTTATTTAGCATAGGAAACTCTATATTGCCCGCGACAATTGCACCATCAAGTTTGTGCTGAGAAATATCGACTAATAGCTGTTTCCATGTGCCAGTAATAATTTGAATGGAAACTTCTGGATAACGTTGATGATATTTCGCAAGTAAATTGGGTAGGCGAGTTGTGGCAGAAGATTCAATAGCTCCAATTTTTAATGGGCCAGAGGGCGGTGCATCAGGGTGAATACTTCGTTTGGCTTCGTCACAGAGTGCTAAAATTTTACGGCAATAATCGAGAAAGATTTCTCCAGATGGCGTGAGCTTTAAGCTTTTTCCTTCACGATAAAACAGCGGTGCCCCTAGTTCTTCTTCAAGTTGTTTAATACGCGTTGTGATATTGGAGGGTACACAATGTAGTTGCATTGATGCCTTAGCCATGGTGCCGCATTCAACCACGGTTTGAAACATTTTTAACTGGGCGATATCCATATTTTATCATTCACTTTTAATGAATATATGACTCAATATAAGTTAATTTTATTCAACTATCCATGCGCATATGATGAAAGTGTTCCATTTCTTTAGTGCAGATTTAACATGGCAATTTCTCTTGCTGCCGAAACTCAGCCTCCCGCATTTAAGCTTTACCTATGTATTGCTATTACTGTCTTTTGTTGGGGCTATTCACCTATTGGCGTACATAGTGCCTTGCATTCATATACACCGCAGCATATTGCCTTGCTCCGCTTTTTAATCGCATCCGTTTTCTTACTTCTTTTGGTCATGAAAAAAAGAATTCAGCCATTAAAGTGGAAAGATGCTCCTGCGCTTGCTGTATTGGGTTTTTTCTCTGTAACGCTACATCACTTACTTATAAATACCGGGCAGCAGTATGTGACTGCGGTTGCATCTAGTATTTTGAGTCAATCTATTCCGCTATTCACTTTTATTATTTCAGCTTTGCTTTTTAAAGAAAAAATTAGTTTCAAACAGTGGTTGTGTATTTTGCTTGGCCTTTGTGGCGCCGTGTTAGTGGTTAGTGGAGATCATGGTTTTGGTATGCCGAGCCCTTACAGTTTGTTGATAGTGTTAGCAGCAATTGCGTGGGGCCTTTATTTTAATTTATATAAAAAATTTGCTTTAAATTATGATGCCTTGAGCATGATGTGCTACATCATCTGGTTCGGGACCATTCCTTTACTATTTTATAGCGCTAATCTACCGAATGAAATTTTACATGCCACTTGGCAAGCCAATATGTCAGTTGTCCTATTAGGTATTTTCCCAAGTGGAATGGCGTATGTGCTTTGGGGATATGTACTTAAAAATATGCCGTTAACGATTGCATCGAATTTTTTATATTGTTCACCTATTGTCGCAATGAGTTTGGCAGTGCTTTTCTTAAATGAAAAACCGTCAATGATGGTGCTTCTGGGTGGAGTAATTATTGTAGGGAGTTTGGTGTGGATGAATTGGGGGAATAGGCGTACTATCGAATAAGCTATGTCATGCGCTACTTGCTTTAAGAGAATGAGATGATTGTTGTTACCTTGACTTATAAAAAACCGTTAGCCGAAGTTGATGCTGTACTCAAAGAACATATTGCGTTTTTAGATCATTACTATGAGCAAAAGAAGTTTTTAGCGTCGGGGCGCCGGGAAAATAGAGTAGGTGGGGTGATTTTAGTTTTAAGTTCTTCGATTCAAGAAGCCGAAGAAATCATGAAAAATGATCCGTTTTATATTCATAATGTGGCCGATTATGATTTTATGTGGTTTGAGCCATCGAAAAGTTTAGAAGAAATTAAAGCATTTATTTAACGTAAAAAAATAAAGGGATCTATAAAAGACCCCTTTATTTAATAATGAACTAATTAACCCTGCAACACACTCACATCAGCAACAGCAGTAAACAAGTTACGTAACTGAGCCAATAAACGTAAACGGTTTGCTTTCAGGTCAGCATCATCTGCCATTACCATTACACCATCAAAGAATGCATCAATCGGCGCGCGAAGTGCTGCAAGCTTAGAAAGGGCAGCAGTGTAGTCTTTTGCTGCAAGTAATGGTTCAACTACAGGTGTAACTGCTTGGAGCTCAGCAAATAATGCTTTTTCAGCATCTTCGATCAAGTTTGCTTCAACTACAGAACCTTCTGGTGCAGCTTCTTTTGCGAGAATGTTAGCAACACGTTTATTTGCAGCAGCAAGTGCAGCAGCTTCAGGTAATGTACGGAAGTGGTTAACAGCATTTACGCGCTTGTCAAAATCAAGTGGAGATTTTGGTGCAAGTGCTTGAACTGCTTGAAGCACATCAACAGCAACACCTTGGTCTTCGTACTTAGCACGGTAACGACCTTCCAAGAATGCAACGGCATCAGCGCGAGTTTTGTCGTGGTCTTTAACGATGTCGCCATAACCCTGAAGTGCAAGATTAACTAACTCTTCAATTGTTACGTCTAGCTCATTTTCAATGATTAAACGTAAGATACCAATTGCTGAACGACGAAGAGCAAATGGGTCTTTAGAACCCGTTGGCGCTTGTCCAATACCGAAAATACCAACTAGGGTATCTAAACGGTCAGCAAGGGCAATGGTTGTACCTGTTTTGGTTTTAGGTAAAACATCACCCGCAAATTTTGGTAAATATTGTTCACCTAAAGCTTCAGAAACTTCAGTGTTTTCACCTTCAATACGCGCGTAGTAAGTACCCGCAATACCTTGAAGTTCTGGGAATTCACCAACAAGCTCAGAGGTTAAGTCACATTTAGCAAGTAATGCAGCTTTTTCAGCATCGGCTGGGTTTGCACCAGTGATTGATGATAATGCAATAGCAAGTTTTGCAATACGTGTTGATTTGTCCCAAAGCGTACCAAGTTGTGCTTGGAATACCATGTTTGCTAGTTTTTCTTTACGAGATGCAAGCGGTTGCTTTTGATCTTGTAGGAAGAAGAACTCAGCATCAGACAAACGAGGACGAACAACTTTCTCGTTACCTTCAATAATTTGAGTCGGGTCTTTAGACTCAATGTTTGAAACAGTAATGAAGTAAGGCTGTAATTTACCTTCGCTATTGATCAAGCAGAAATACTTCTGGTTGTCTTGCATTGTCGTAATGAGAGCTTCTTGAGGAACAGCAAGGAAGCGCTCTTCAAAATTTGCACGAAGAGCAACTGGCCATTCAACCAAACTTGTTACTTCATCAAGTAAATCCGCTGGAACAATCGCAGTCGCGTTAACTTCATCAGCTAACTTTTTCACTTGTTCTTGAATAGTTGCTTGACGTTTTTCAAAGTTCGCAACAACGTAAGCTTTTTCTAAAGCAGCTAAGTAGTCATTTGCATGCGCTAAAGTCACTGCTTCAGGTGCATGGAAGCGGTGACCATAAGTCACATTGCCAGCTTTGTGATCTTGAATCGTTGCGTCAACAATTTGATCGTCTTTGAGTAAAAGAACCCATTTCACTGGACGTACAAATTCGGTACGGCTTGCAGCAGAACGCATACGCTTAGCAATTGGTAAATTGTCTAACGCAGTTTGCAAAATCTGTGGAAGTAAAGCGTCAAGGCTTTGACCTTTTACATCTTTTAGATAGCAAACTTTTTCAACTTTACCTGCTTGGAAAGTAGAAAGCTGATCAACTGTAATGCCTTGACCACGCATAAAGCCTTCAAGTGCTTTAGTCGGTTTGCCTTCTGCATCGTAAGCTGCTTGAACAGCAGGGCCGTCAAAACGTTTTTGTGTATCAGCTTGAGCAGCATCGATATCAACAATTTTAAGCGCTAAACGACGTGGAGCAGCATAAGCTTCAACAGATGCGAAGTTTAAACCAGCTTCATTTAAGCCTTTTACCGTTTCTGCTTGTAGTGCATCACGTAACGTTTTTAAGCTTTTTGGTGGAAGCTCTTCACAGCCAAGTTCGAATAAAACAGTATGTTTGCTCATTAGTTTTTCTCCGCCTTTGCTGCTTCACTTTCAGCTTGTGCTTTTAACTGCGCCAATACTTCATCACGTAAGTGTGGTTCTGCCATTGGGAAGCCAAGCTCCGCACGTGCTTGTACATAACTTTGTGCAATAGCACGCGCTAAAGTACGTACACGTAAAATGTAACGTTGACGCTCAGTTACAGAAATTGCGCCACGTGCATCAAGCAAGTTAAAGGTATGAGACGCTTTAACCACTTGCTCATAAGCAGGAAGAGAAAGTTTTGCTTCAATTAAACGGTTTGCTTCTGACTCATAGAAGTCAAAGAGTTCAAATAATTTTTCAACTGGAGCGTATTCAAAGTTATAAGTCGATTGCTCAACTTCATTTTGATGGAATACGTCACCGTAAGTCACGGTACCGAATTGGCCTTTGGTCCAAACTAGGTCATAAACCGAGTCAACACCTTGAAGGTACATCGCAAGACGTTCTAAACCGTAAGTGATTTCACCTGTTACTGGATAACACTCAACGCCACCAACTTGTTGGAAGTAAGTGAACTGAGTCACTTCCATACCGTTGAGCCAAACTTCCCAACCTAAGCCCCAAGCCCCAAGAGTTGGAGATTCCCAGTTGTCTTCTACGAAACGAATGTCGTGAGTAAGCGTATCAATCCCGATCGCTTTTAAAGAATCGAGATAAAGCTGTTGGATATTGTCTGGGTTTGGCTTAAGTACCACTTGGAACTGGTAGTAGTGTTGCAAACGGTTCGGGTTTTCACCATAACGGCCATCTTTTGGACGACGTGAAGGTTGAACGTATGCCGCGTTCCAAGTCTCAGGCCCTAAAGCACGTAAGAATGTTGCGGTGTGGAATGTTCCAGCGCCCATTTCCATGTCGTAAGGTTGTAATACGACGCAGCCTTGTTCGGCCCAGTAGTTTTGTAGGGCAAGAATTAAACCCTGAAATGTATCAATATGCGAGATGGCGCGACTCATGTAGCATCCACGAATTTATGAGAAAAATTGCCCCTAAGTATAAGGATTTTGTGGGGGAGTGGCAAAGGCTTAATCAAAGGAATGCGCGATTAGCCTATTTGTTTTCGGCTTAGCCACTTCAAGCTTAACCAGTAGCAAAAGCTGGTAAATAAAATCATGAGATAAAAACTGTAGATCTTATAAATATCCCCCCAAGGAGAAGGGAATGAACCGACAAAAATTAAGCGCGTAATAGGGCTAATCAAAATCCAGATGACAGTTGCGCAGATAAAAATACTCATCAGATTTAAACGATTTTTACGAGTCAGAAAATAGGAAATGATATATGCGAAAGGAATAACTAGAAGGCCATAAAAAAGTAAATAAAATAAGAAATGGGCTAGTAAAATAACTCCAATCGAATAAAGGCTAAATTCAGCATTTAATATTATGACCCCTAAGGCAGATAAACTCAGCAATGGTATGGGTGCAAGCGCAAGTGCGTGAATAATCATTTTTTTGTTATATTGAAGCATATTAAAAATTATAGAACTGAGAAGAAGTTATGTTGAAATTTTGCTGCAAACTTATTGTTTTATCCAGTCTTTTCTGTAGTCCGTGGCTTCATGCGCAAACCGAAACTGATGAGCAAGATGAATACAATCAATGTGTAGACCAGACTATTAAAGAAATGAAGCTTGAAAGTATTAATAATATGGTCGTGTATAGTTGTTCTGAACAAGCTAAAAAGACTTATGAAGAAAAAATTGTTGCTCTGATTGATCAAATTCGTGCACAAAGCGAAGAATACAAACAGCCAGAACGTTACCAAGATATTTTAAAATCTCAGCGACTTTGGAAAGCCTATGTAGATCAGGAATGTAGTAATGCAGGTTCATACATTGGTTCACCGATGTATTCATATTGCCCAATGCAAGAGTATGAAAAGCGTGTAAAGCAGCTTGAAGAATACGTTAATTAAGCTGGTTCATTTTAAACGTCATCTCATGACGCTGAGCGTACTTTACTAGATTAAATTTAAGAATGCGAAATGATATTTTTTAAACGATGCCACAAATGAGTCGTTTGATATGTCTGATCGCATTCGAGAAAAACTACAGATTCTTGCTGATGCTGCTAAATATGATGTGTCTTGTTCATCAAGTGGCAGTGACCGTAAAAATAAAAATAAAGGTCTGGGTGATGCCAGTCATTCGGGTATTTGTCATAGCTATACCGAAGATGGGCGCTGTGTATCTCTCTTAAAAATTCTATTTAGTAATGTTTGTATTTTTGACTGTGCCTATTGTGTTTCACGCCGTTCTAATGACGTCCAGCGTGCAGCATTTACAGTGCAAGAAGTCGTAGATTTAACTATTAATTTTTACCGCCGTAATTATATCGAAGGGTTATTTTTAAGCTCAGGCATTTTTAAATCGGCCGATCATACGATGGAGCGTATGCTTCAAGTTGTGAAGAAGTTGCGCCTTGAAGAAAACTTTAATGGCTATATTCACCTAAAAACTATTCCGGGAGCATCGCCTGAATTGATTCATGAAGCAGGTTTATATGCTGACCGTATGAGTATTAATTTAGAGATGCCGACCGAAATTGGGTTAAAAACTTTTGCGCCAGAAAAATCACATCAGGAAGTACAAAAAGATTTAGGTTTAGTCCGTGACAGGCTCATTCAGCTTAAAGATGAGCGACAAATCATTAAGCATGTACCGAAATATGTACCAGCAGGGCAGACCACCCAAATGGTTGTTGGTGCTCATCAAGAATCAGACCAAGATGTCTTATTTATGGCAGACAAGCACTATAAAGAATTTAAACTCAAGCGCGTCTATTTTTCGGGTTATATCCCAATTAATACTGAAAATAATTATTTACCAGCAGTGGGTTCTGCACCGCCTTTGCTTCGTGAAAATCGTCTATATCAAAGCGATTGGCTGATGCGTTTTTACGGTTTTCAGGTCAATGAAATCGTCAATGAAAAACACCCAAATTTGGATCTTGATGTAGACCCGAAATTAAGCTGGGCTTTAAGGCATCCTGAACAGTTTCCGGTAGATTTAAACCGTGCAGATTATCAAATGATTTTGCGTGTACCGGGCATTGGAGTGAAATCGGCCAAGAAAATTGTGCAGGCTCGCCGTTTTGGAAAAATCCATATCGATTTACTTAAAAAACTAGGCGTGGCCTACCAGCGTGCAAAATTCTTCATTCGCTGTGAAGACAGTCCGAAATTCCAAAAGGAACTATCATCAAGTTTTATTCGACAGCAAATTTTAACGCAGGGATCTTCGAAATATGTGCAGCAACTCTCGCCACAATTAAGCCTTGGGTTTTAGCCATGTTTAATGAGGAAGTCGCTTACTATTTTGATGGTTCAATGGTTGGGCTGCTAAGCTGTGTTTTTCGTGCATTTCAATTTAAAGAATTACAGGTCAGGCTCTGTTTAAATGATGCGGCTCAACATGGCTTATTTGCCGATAAAATTGAGGTTGCAAATAACGAGCAACATGCCGAACGTGTGTGGTCTGCGCTACAAAAAAAGCTTTCATCTTCTTCGTTAAAACAATTTTATTTTGCTTATTTATCTGAATCTTTAGATGCCTATCAGCATTTATTTAATTACTGTATCTATGTGTTTACTAGCCATGTTTCCATAGAAAAAGATTATTTAAATCCAAGTGTGTTAGCGATTGCACAATGGACGAAAAAGGTCGGGCGAGAGAAGCATAGAATGGAGGCTTTTATTCGGTTTAAGAAAACTAAAGATGAGCTTTTTTTAAGTCTGGTTCGTCCTGATTTTAATGTTTTACCGCTTATCCAGCCGCATTTTAAACGGCGTTATCAAGATCAGCGTTGGCTCATTTATGATGAGCAACGTAAGTTTGGAATTTTTTATGATTTACGTGAAATACATGAAGTTTCACTCGAAGCTTCTGAGGTTGACCGTAATTTAAAAAATGGCATGAGTCAAAGTTTTCAGCTTGAGTTAGATGAGCAGGAAGTTTTGTATGATCAGCTTTGGAAAGATTATTTTAAGAGTGTAAATATTATAGAACGTCAGAATATCAAACTCCACGTGCAGTATTTGCCGAAACGGTACTGGCGTTATTTGAATGAAAAACTAATTGAATATTAAAGTTTTAAAATAGTAAGAATACGTTCAACAAGTTTTCTGATATTTAAAAGATATAATTTAAATGCACTTTATGTGGCTTTGGGCGTATACTTTTGCCCGTTATAAATAACGGCATATCCCCTAAGGTGTACTGTGAGTGTTATACAGCGAGAATGGTTACAGATTTTAAAGCCGAATTTTAAGGTTTTACCACTAAAAGAGCGATTGCTTTGCGGTATTGGAGCACTATGTGGTTTAGCAATTTCTTCCTTAATTAGTTGGTATGTTCTTGGCGGAATTAATGCTTGGTACATCGCGCCTATGGGGGCATCATCTGTTCTTTTATTTGCAGTATCAGCCAGTCCATTGGCTCAACCATGGAATGTTATTGTCGGTAATACATTAGCCGGAATTATTGGGGTTGCTTGTGCGCAATGGATTCCTGATTTAACTACAGCTTTTAGTGTGGCTGTTGGGCTTGCCATCTTTTTAATGATGACCACCGACTCTTTACACCCGCCGAGTGGAGCAGTCGCAATTACGGCTGTACTGGGCGGCGCTGCCATTCATAAATTAGGTTTTTATTTCGTTTTTTATCCAGTTTTACTCAACTCTTTGCTTCTACTCGGTTTCGCTATTTTCTTTAATCGATTGATTGGGCGACATTACCCAGTTACCGCACATTTAAATGAGCGAAGTAAGGATCCAACGCCAACTCAGAAAGTGTCGATTCAACCGAAAGATATTGAGTATGCATTAGAGCATCACACTGAACTGTTAGATATTAGCCAGTACGATTTAGAAAAAATTATTTTAGAAGCGCAAGAGCACGCTAATGAACGTATGGTGAACCAATATATCTGTCAGGATATTATGAGCCGTGATGTGATTAAACTACATGAAGATGATGATATTCATCAGGCATTAGATAAGTTTAAACAGCAGAATCTCATGAGTTTACCTGTGGTCAATGTAGAAAACCATTTGGTCGGAACTTTAGCGTTATATGAAGTCGTAGAATGGTTTAAAAGGGCAGCTGATCCAAGAAACTCTTGGCAGCATTATGTAAAGCAGATCATGAGTCGTCGAGTGGTTACTGTACTACCAACTCAACCTATTCAAGATTTAGTGCCATACTTTGTTGAAAAGTCGTTTAACTACATTCCTGTGGTTGAAGATCGTAAGCTTATAGGAATGATTAGTCGTGCAGATATGATCGCGGCTTTACAGCAACAGTTAAATCGAAAACTATAATTTTTAAAATAAAAAAAGCTACGGTTGATTAGGGGATGCAACCGTAGCGACCAAAATAAACTAAGTTATTTAATGTATTTGTTCTTCTCGTACAGTACGAACAGGTTGTTGATAACCTTGTACTTGTTCAGGCTGTCTTTTAGGAATGACTAACCATAAAACCAAGTAGACTAAAATCCCTGGGAAAGCCGCACTCATTACCGAAACCAATACGAAAATAATGCGTAATAAATTTGCGTTCCAACCAAAACGTTCAGCAATACCGCCCATTACACCGGCGATCATGCTTTGTCGGTTCGAGCGATATAAACCAGAATTGGTCATGTAGTTCTCCTCAAATATATAAATGACAAGGGATATTTATTTCCCTTGGTTAGTAGAAATATGGCGTCAAAATTAGCAAATTAAAGTCCGGTAAAACTAAAAATAGTTAAAATATGTAAATGGTTTAAATGAATGAAAGCAACATCAACTAAAATGCACTCTTTCGGGGCTGAAAGTGTTTGTAGCAGTGATGAGATCGTTCTTGAATCCTAGTTTGAACTGTAGCATTGCTGTTGTATGTAAATGATGTATATATCTTTGAAGTCGTCTGGTCTTTTAATGAAACATTTGGGTTTGGCTGCCATTTTATGTATAGGACTGAGTGCCTGTGATGCAAATCATGCCGATTCTAAGGATCACTCAGCGGTAGCAACGACCTCTAAACATGAAGATAGTTTAGTTAAAAGTACTACTGTGGTTAAAACTTTGGATGATGCCGCGGGACGAACTTTCTTGCCTGATGGTGTGCAAGATAAGACGTCAAAATTATCTGAAACAGATCAACAATATGCGGGTCGCTACCATACTCGTATTTCGTGTGAAGATAATTTTGCCGATTGTGAAACAGGTGAAGCAGAATATATTTTAAATTTATTACCTGATGGTACTGCGTATTGGAATGTTATTCATTTTGGCCGAATTAGTAATAAAGACGGTGCAAAAAGTGCAGCCATTAATCAATTATGTCCTTCTTTGACGTGGAAAGTTGATTCTGATGCTCATGAGTTAAAAATTCAATGTCCAACATCAGATGTTAATTTTTATTTTAATATTATTTCAAAACAAAAATTAATCGTAAATTTGGAGAAGTTGTTCTACAGCGATTATGGTAAAAATCGTGAATTTCTAGAACAAAACTATTTTGTTCCCACAAAAGCCTATGTGCTTAATAAAGAATAAAGTTAATTTTAATTCAATAAAAAAGAGCGCAATTTATATTGCGCTCTTTTGATTTTAATACTTACTTATTATTAGTAGTCGAAGCTAAAGTGTTCAACTGGTAATGAAGTAAGTGTACGAGACGTAGTCACCATTGATTCTGCATGACCTTGTGCACGTGGCAATAAACGGTCGAAGTAAAAATCAGCAACTTTAATTTTTGCTTTATAGAATTCAGGAGTTTCTTGGCCGTTACCTGCTTCTAATTTTTCAGAAGCAACCACAGCTTGTTGAGCCCAGAAATAAGCCATCATGACATAGCCTGAGAACATCAAGAAATCTACAGAAGCAGAAGATACGATGTCGCGGTCTTTACGTGCAGCAAGCATGATACGAACTGTTAACGTATTCCACTGCGCACAAAGCTTGGTTAAGTCCCAAGCAAAACGGCGTAAGTATTTATTACGTGCGTGAGCAGCACAGAATTTTAAGATTTCAGCAGTATATTCACGTACTACTTTACCTTTTGAACTTAACAACACTTTACGACCAATTAAGTCGAGTGCTTGAACGCCAGTTGTTCCTTCGTATAAGGTCGCAATACGTGCATCACGTGCGATTTGCTCCATACCCCATTCTTTAATATAACCATGGCCGCCATAAACTTGCATACCGTGGTTAGCAGCTTCTAAACCAAGTTCAGTTAAGAAACCTTTTAAGATCGGTGTATAGAAACCAAGTTTGTCATCGTAGTCTTCAAAAGCAGCTTGATCACCACGTGTTAACGCATCTGTCATTTTGTCAGCGATTTGTGCAGCGTAGTAAATCATTGCACGACCGCCTTCAGCGATTGCTTTTTGAGTTAAAAGCATACGGCGTACGTCTGCATGGTGAATGATTGCATCAGCAACTTTGTCTGGATCTTTCTTACCAGAAAGGGCACGCATAGACATACGGTCTTTAGCATATGGAAGAGCACCTTGGAAAGATAATTCAGCATGTGCAATACCTTGAACCGCAGTACCGATACGCGCTGTGTTCATGAAGGTAAACATTGCATGTAAACCTTTGTTTACTTCACCAATCAGGTAACCTGTTGCATTGTCAAAGTTGAGTACAGCAGTTGCAGACGCACGAATACCCATTTTGTGTTCGATTGAACCACAAGTCACTGTATTACGTTCACCAACACCGCCATCAGCTGTAGGCATAAATTTAGGTACGATAAACAAAGAAATACCACGTGTACCCGCTGGTGCATCTGGAAGACGCGCAAGCACAATGTGAATAATGTTTTCAGTTAAATCGTGTTCACCAGCAGAAATAAAGATTTTAGTACCCGTGATTTTGTAAGTACCATCTGCTTGAGGTTCAGCTTTAGTTTTTACCTGACCTAAGTCTGTACCACATTGAGGTTCGGTTAAGCACATTGTGCCGCTCCATGTACCTTCAACAAGTTTAGGCATATATGTTTGTTTTTGCTCATCTGTACCGAATTGCAAAATAGTGTTCATACAACCTGAACTTAAACCTGGGTACATGGTAAATGACCAGTTTGCAGTACCCATCATCTCTGATTTGATCAGGTTTAAAGACATTGGCAGGCCTTGACCACCAAATTCTTCAGGATAAGAAAGCCCTTGCCAGCCACCCATTACGAACTGATCATAAGCTTCTTTAAAACCTTTTGGCGTTTTTACTTCGCCGTTGTCAAAATGGCAACCTTCTTCATCGCCAGATTGGTTAAGTGGTGACAGTACGTTTTCACAATAATCGGCCGCACCTTCAAGAATCATATCTACAGTATCTGGATCTGCGCTTTCACCATTTGATAAAGTTTTATAGTGAGCAGGGTAGTCTAGTACTTCATTCATTAAGAAGCGGATATCGTGTAAGGGAGCTTTATATGCTGGCATGGCTTTAATCCTAATTTTGAATCATTGTGGGATTATCTCAATCGATGATTTGATTATTCACTCGCATGATAAAAATACAATGTTAATCACACCCGAAAAGAATGTCAGAAAAGCGAATTTTGTCGAAAATAAATACACTGGAAATTATATTTTCTGATAAAGTCAGGTCTTATACTTTTATGTGAAAAAACAACTAATTTTTTATTTTTAGCAAGTTTTGCTGAAAAGATAAAGCGATAAGGTTTTAAAAAAGGTTATGCATTTAAAATATCTCAGTTTATGTTTATTTAGTTTGGGCTTGACGGCATGTGCGCAACACAGTGTGCGACCACAAGTGGCATCTGCGAATTTAGAGCAAAAAGCTATTCAAAGCGTTAACGCGATGTATGAATATCCAAGTTACGATTATCGCGGAAACTTTAAAATTACGGTTGATCCATCACAAATAAAGCAAAACTCAAAAGCTGAAAATACACCTAAGCTTAATGCTGAATTACAAAAGAAAGTTGATCAGTATCTACGTGAGCAAAAAGTTAGCTTAAGTAAAGCGCAGAAACAGACCTTATATGCAGCTATTGCAAATGAACAAGGCGATTTGGGACTGACCTCATCAGCACGTTCTGACAAAGTAAACGCCGTATTAATTAATTTATTAAATGATCTTCAATTTAGCTATGACGGCTCAATTCATTATCGTCAAAAAATGGGCTCATTTAACCTAACTGCCAGATATGAAAAGCCAACGCTATTGGTTCAGGCAAAATTGCCAATGGTGCTTGATTTAGAAAATTATAAGTTTTACGTAAATTACTTCGGTTTAATGCCGTATTTAGTCAATAAAGAAAATCAAAACAATTTAGCTTATATTGATTTTTCAAAGTACAAAGACTTCTTTAAAAATGTCGATATGAAGAAGTTTATTGAATATGTTAAATCATCTAGTGCGGTCTCTTATCGTTTGGCTGACCCGCAAAACTTACAACGCGTATCTCTGACAGATACTGATCGTAAGGCTGGGGCTGTTGATAAAATTCGTTTAAAAACTACGATTGAAGAATTACTTTTAGAAGTTGAGTTGTATGGTCAGGTCAATGATAAGTACCTTCAAAAAAGTGTTTTAGGTTTCGACAACGAAAAGATGGCAGAAAAAGTAGCCAATGAGCTTGCTGCTGCTGAAGCGAAAAAAGGAGCTGCTGATAAAGAAGAACAAAAAGTTTCTTCGGATGATGCCGCTGCTGTAAGTCAGGAACTATATAGTTTAATCAACGCACACTTTGATGGTGCTCTTTCTTCATCAGATGATGAAGGTGAAGATAATTTAAGTGCGGCAGCACAAGCTCCGGAAGCTGCAGATGCTTCGGCTTCTGAAGACGAAGATGTCAGTGAAGCAGCAGATGGTGTACAAGATGCACAAGCTGAAGATGTTGTAAACCTCACTGAAGATCAATGTATTGAATTAAAATCACTGAAGGAACCTGTTGCTTTAGGTGATATTAATTATTGCCAAGTCTACGGTATAGATGTGCTTGATCAAAGCGCTGCAAGTGCTGAAAAAGTTCAAACCAAGTCTCGCCGAGATGCTTTAAAACAAACTTTTGAAGCTTATAACCAAAACCAGTTTATCAATGATGAAGCATTCAAAGCACTATGGCTAAAACACAAAGCCGAGATTGAACAAGCTTTACCGAAGCAAAGAAATCCAATTACGATTGATGTAGCTTTAGATGACAAAGGCCGTGCAGTGAACATGACTTATGATGTTGCTTATACGCCAGCTGAGTTTAAACACAGCTTTAATATTAAAGCGGATGTGCAAATTTTAAACTACGGTAAAGCAACCTCAATTGATCAGCAGCAACTTAAACAAGCCAAGTCTGTAGCTGAAGCAAGTAAAGGCTCTATGCTGGAAAACTTTATTAAAGGCTTTGGAGAAAAACTTGGTCAAGGTGATGTGTTAGAGCATCCAGTAGGCACACATAGTGATGTACAAGATTTAGATACAAATCTGGCTGTACTTGCAGATAAAACCTATGATGCAACGCATGCTTATGACAAAACTTATAAAGCAGTATTTATTGCCAAATTGACTGCCGAAAAACCGTCATATATTAAGTATTACTCTGTTCAACAGCTACAAGAAATTGCTGAGGTTTATGCTTACTGGTTCTCTGAGGAAGATACTTATAATCCTCAAGGAAAGGCTTTAGAACGTATTACAGCTTTACAGCAAAAGCATCATCTTGAGCAAGATGAGCAGTTTGATCATGAATTAGGTCGTGCTGTAGATCATATTGTAATAGAGACTATACAAGGTAAAGCAGGGCGTGAAGCTTGGCAGAAACTACAGAAACAATATAAACAGCCAGCTCAACTTTTCTCAAAACAGTATCAGTTAGAATTTGAAAAACAAAACGGTGTTTCTGCTGAAGAAAAGCATTTGTTATCAGAAACGGCTGATATTTTAGGGAATGTCTATGTAGCCGCTCGTAAACAACAGCTTACGGAAAAAACAATTCAGAAATTAAAACCTGAACATAATGAATTTATTGATTATGAAATTTTCCGAGATGTTTATAAGCAAATGGTTGCTGCTAAAAAATAGTAAATAAGATAAAAAAAGAACCTACTTTAAGTAGGTTCTTTTTTTGTTTATAAGAAATCTTTTAAGTCTGGTCTTACACCATTCCAGATATAAAAAGCTTCAATCGCTTGGCCTACTAACATGCCAAAACCTTCTGCATAAGGCACATTACGTTGTTTAGCTTGATCTAGGAAACTAGATGGCTTGCCGTAAGCCATTTCGTAAGCATGTTTGAATTGTAATTTTTCAGGTAACTGTAAAGCATCGCCTGAAAGGCTTGCAGAAGTCGCATTAATTACAATATCAAAATTCCCTTCTAAGTCATTTAGGGAAATTGCTTGTAGTTGAGCTTGCGGAACTGCTGTTTTTAAGTCATCTACAAGTTGCTCTGCACGAGCCAGAGTTCGATTTGCAATAACGATTTTTTTAGCGCCAGCTTGTACAAGTGGATAAATAACACCACGAGTTGCACCACCAGCCCCTAAAATTAAAATAGTTGTATTATCAAGGTTCCATTCTAATGCTTGAATTGCGGCAACTAAGCCTTGACCGTCAGTATTGTCACCATGCAATTTGCCATTTTCCATCCATAACGTATTTACAGCTTTAGCAATTTGGGCACGCTCAGTTAACACATCACATAAAGCATAAGCTTGCTCTTTAAACGGAACGGTAACGTTCATACCACTTCCACCTTCTGCAAAGAAACTGCGCATGCTTGATTCAAAGCCATCGAGAGGGGCCAGTCGTTTTTGATAGTCGAGATCAATACCTGTTTTTTGAGCGAAAGCATGATGCAATTCAGGAGAGCGTGATTGTTCGATCGGGTTGCCAATTACTGCAAACTGTTTGGTCATTCTTGTATCCAAAATTTTAAAATGGCGTAAAGCAGATAAAGCCTATACTGAATATTCAGCAGGCCTCACTATAAGTCAAATTGGCACAAGAAAAAATATTAGGAGGGTGTCAGAAAACTTGAAAAATAAAAAAGGAGATTCTTTAGGGTGGAAGCCAAAGAATCCCCAAAACAAAAAAATTAAGCGACTTTTTCTTTTAAACCTAACCAATCACGAGGTTTTAAGTAATAGTCAGTTAAACGCTTCTCTGGAGAGTCTTCATCCCATTCAGGACGATAAGACCATGCAGCTAAATTAGGAAGACTGACTAAAATAGATTCGATACGGCCACCTGTTTGTAATCCAAACAACGTACCACGGTCATAAACCAAGTTATATTCAACATATCTGCCGCGGCGATAAAGCTGAAATTCTCGTTGAGCTTCGGTATAAGGTTGTTCACGGTGTTTTTCGAAAATTGGCAAAATGGCATTTAAATAACCGTTGCCTACAGCTTGAATATATTTAAAGCAAGTTTCGAAATCCCAGCAATTTAAGTCATCAAAAAATAAACCACCGACACCGCGCTGTTCGTCGCGATGCTTTAAATAAAAGTAGTCATCACACCATTGCTTGTGTTCGTTATAAACATTGTCGCCAAAAGGTTTACATAGGTCATAAGCAGCTTGATGCCAATTTAAAACATCTTGGTCATCTGGATAAAATGGCGTTAAGTCAAAACCACCACCAAACCACCAAATTGGATCTTGTCCTTCACGTTCTGCAACGAATAAACGGACATTTGCGTGAGAGGTTGGAATATTTGGGTTTTTAGGGTGAATAACTAAAGAAACACCGAGTGCTTGAGCTTTAGCACCTGCAATTTGAGGGTGACGTTCAGTAGCAGATGCAGGAAGTTTGCTAATGTTGATGTGAGAAAACATTACACCGCCTTTTTCGATCACTGTACCATTTTGCAGCACACGTGAACGACCGCCGCCGCCTTCTGGGCGTTCCCAATCATCAATAATAAATTCTGCCGTACCACCGCCAGCTTTTTCTTGTTGTTCTAAACCAGCGCAAATACGGGCTTGTAAATCGAGGAGAAATTCGCGGACACGTTGAATATCTGTGGAAGTCGGATGTTGCATAATGACCCTCAAAGATGATTGATATAAATTAAATACATCAAAACATAAAACCATAAAAAAAGTAAGGGATTTTTTCTAAATCTTGAAAAAATCCCTTAAACATTGTTTTTAAACTTTACACCTGAAATCAAAAATCATCTTTTTGATAAAGGTGATCCATTCTTTCACGCTTGGTTTTTAAATATTGTTCATTAAAAGGATTACGACCTACGGTTAACGGTACACGGTCTACAACGTTAATACCTTGATCTTTGAGTGCCTGAATTTTCAAAGGATTATTGGTAATTAACTTCACTTCTTTTACTTTTAAGTGGTCGAGCATGATGCTGCACATATCGTAACGACGTGCATCGGCAGGTAAATTCAGTAGTAAATTAGCATCTACAGTATCGTGTCCCTGATCTTGTAGGGCATAAGCACGAATTTTATTGGTTAAACCAATTCCACGACCTTCTTGGCGTAAATATAGAATTACGCCTTGTCCTGCTTCATTGATGAGTTTTTGAGTGGCTTGTAGTTGTGGGCCACAATCACATTTTAATGATGCAAAAGCATCACCTGTTAAACATTCAGAATGTACACGGACTAAAACAGGGCCTGTTGGCGGATTTTCTAACCCTTTAGAAAGTGCCACATGTTCTTCACCTGTTGCTGGATCTTGAAACACAGAAATATTGAATTCACCAAAAGCGGTCGGGAGTTTTGATGTTGCAATGAACTCTATAGGCACAGATTAACTCATCTTTTAACCGAAAACGGTTTAAAGTATAGCGTAATGCTGGGAGATTGGTCGAATTGTCATAATCATTTTGCACACTAAGGTTTTCTTTTTTGTATAAAGAAGACGATAATAGTTGATAAATAGTCAGATTATTCAGGATAATCTGCCAACCATACCCATAATGTATGAGAGACTGCTTTGCATGATCTCGTTCGCAAATGTGGCTGATTGAAGGTGACTTCATTCGATTGTATGATCGACCCATTTTGACCCAGCTTAGGATTTGCCAGGCTTATAAAGGCTTTGCCACATATGTTGTATACCGAAATTCCAACTCAACGCCCTGTTACGCCATTGTTAGATGCAATTGATCATCCTCAACAATTACGTCAGCTCGAGCATAGTCAACTGGTTCAAGTGGCTGATGAGTTGCGTCAATATATTTTATATGCAGCAGGCCAGAGTGGTGGCCATTTCGGTGCTAACCTCGGCGTGGTTGAGCTGACGGTTGCGCTGCATTATTGCTTTAATACACCAAATGACCGTTTAGTTTGGGATGTGGGTCATCAAGCATATCCACATAAAATCCTGACTGGTCGCCGTGAACAAATTACAACTATCCGTTCAAAAAATGGTTTAGCAGCTTTCCCTGCTAGAGAAGAATCGGTTTTTGATACCTTTGGGGTAGGGCATTCATCAACAGCCATTTCAGCTGGCTTGGGTATGTCACTTGCACGCCGCTATCAAAATGACCCATGTGAAGTTGTTTGTATTGTGGGTGATGGTGCAATGACTGCAGGCATGGCATTTGAAGCCATGAACGATGCTGTCGCACATGATGCTGACTTGATTGTTGTACTTAATGACAATGACATGTCAATTTCTTGTAGTACTGGTGGCTTTGCTAAACATTTAGCTGCAATTTGGGAAAAAGGTCATTTAGTCAATGTAGATGAACATGGTGAGGCTTACATTCAACCTCACCCAAAATGGACCTATAACTCTCGGTTACACCAATCAGCAACTGATGCAGCAGATAATCTATTTAAAGCAATTGGTTTTGATTATTTTGGGCCATTTGATGGGCACGACGTTACTCAGTTGGTTCAAGTGTTCAATGCGCTTAAAAAACGTAAAGGCCCACGTTTAGTTCACGTTTATACTAAAAAAGGCAAAGGCTTTGCTCCAGCGGAAGCTGACCCGATCACTTATCATGCGATTGGCAAAATTAATGCTGCTTCAGGCGGTAAAACACCGCCAAAGTATTCCGATGTCTTTGGTGAATGGTTGTGTGACGAAGCTGCTCAAGATGAGCGTTTACTTGCGATCACGCCTGCCATGTGTGAAGGCTCGGGCATGGTTAAGTTTGCCAAGCAATTCCCACAACGTTTCTTTGATGTAGCCATTGCAGAGCAGCATGCTGTGACGCTTGCAGCGGGTATGGCATGTGAAGGCCTAAAACCTGTTGTTGCAATTTATTCGACATTCTTGCAGCGTGGTTACGATCAACTTATTCATGATGTTGCATTACAGAATCTTGATGTAACTTTCGGGATCGACCGTGCTGGTTTAGTAGGTGAAGATGGCCCAACACACGCAGGTGCATATGACTATGCTTATATGCGTACTGTACCGAATATGGTAATTATGGCGCCAAAAGACGAAAATGAATGTCGTCAAATGCTTCATACAGCTTATGCCTATAATGGCCCTGCCGCAGTACGTTATCCACGTGGTGCTGGTGTTGGTGTCGAAATTCAAAAAGAAATGACTGTTCTTGAATTAGGTAAAGCTGAAATTGTTGTAGAAATTAAACCAAATAGTGATGAGCAAATTACAGTTCTAGCATTTGGTAGCCGTGTCATGGTTGCTATAGAAGCTGCCGAGCAACTTGCACAAAAACACGATGTTGGTGTGCGTGTCGTAAATATGCGCTTTGTAAAACCGCTTGATGAACAAATGATTCGAGATTTGGCTGAACATACTCATTTGTTCGTGACAGTTGAAGAACACGCGATTATGGGTGGTGCAGGTAGTGCTGTGAATGAGTTTATGGCGCAAGAGCAAATTGTGAAACCTATCATTAACTTAGGTTTGCCAGACTCATTCCTGCATCAGGCTTCGCATAATCAAATGCTGCAAGATTGTGGTCTAGATGCTAAGGGTATTTTGAACTCAATTGAGAGAGCTTGGCTTAAGCAAAATCAGGTCGTTTAAGCCTTTAATAAAATTTTTGAAACATTTTTTCCCATAAAGCGCATTCATTTGCTAAAATGTATGCGCTTTTATGCATTATTCTTTGTCAAAATCTTCAAATTTGTATTGTAGTGGGTGTTCAATGGAACCTATGGTGGTTATGGCTGCGCGTGCGGCTCAAACAGTTGGTCAAGAGCTTTTAAAAGCGCATCAAAATCGTCATAAACTCGATTTGCAAGTTGAAGAGAAAGGCATTGATGGCCCGGTAACACGTGTAGATCGTTATTTAGAACAATTAACGATTGATACGTTACGTAAAAGTTATAAAAACCATAGCTTCTTAGGTGAAGAGTTCGGTTTGCAAGAAGGCAAAGGCCATGATGCAGACTGGTGCTGGGTAATTGACCCACTTGATGGCACGCAAAACTTTATTAATGGTTTCCCTCATTTCTGTATCTCTATTGCAGTTCAACATAAAGGCGTTACTCAACACGGCGTAATTTACGATCCTGTACGTGACGAGTTGTTCTCTGCAAGTCGCGGTCGCGGTGCGGTAATGAACCAACGCCGTATTCGTGTAAATGTAAAAGATAGCTTAGAAAATACATTCTTGGCAGTAGGTCACCCTTACCGTGCTAAACGTGCTGGTGAAATCGTATCTTATGCAGAGCAGCACTTTGCTTCATTATTAGCTGTGACTCAAGCGGGTGCTCAAATCCGTCGTGGTGGTTCAGCTGCTCTCGACTTAGCTTATGTTGCTGCTGGTCGTTTCGATGGTTTCTTTGAACTTGGTTTAAAACCATGGGATATCGCTGCTGGTGAGCTTATTATTAAAGAAGCGGGCGGTGTAGTGGTTGATGCTCGTGGTGGAAATGATTCACTTGAAAATGGTCAAGTGATTGCATGTTCACTTAAAATGTTAAAGCCATTAATGCAAACAGTTGTTCCTGCTTGGGACAAAGCTGCAAAATAATTTAGAAATGCTTTCAATGTTAAGACCCTCTTTTTATAGAGGGTTTTAACTTTTTAATGATCGGTAAAATACAAATAATAGTAGAAATAACGATAAAGTTGATTAAAACACATGACTTTTAAATTCTTTCTGCTATAATCCGCCCACGCACTTAAATTTCCGTTCATTACCTGAACATTCTGTTCTATTCATTGTAAGCGCACGCTGTCCATAGAGAGGACCATTTCTTGCGCCCCGATCGCTCAGCGATTCTTCAGGTTCGGCCGTAATCAAGCGTGCGTTTAATCCACATCGTCGTTACTCGGATTGCCGCTGAATAATAAGGTTCAGCTAATTTTGCTTTGCCGCTTTGTGCCGATGTCTATTTTGTACTTATTAAAAATGGAGCACCCACTAGGGTGAAACTCTCTATGAGCAAAACTTTTGCCGAATTTTCTTTGCATGAAACCTTACAACAAGCGCTTGAAGGTTTAGGTTTTACTACCCCGACTCCTGTGCAAGAACAATCTATTCCTGCAGCTTTAGAAGGTAAAGACCTTTTAGTTTCTAGCCAGACTGGTTCTGGTAAAACTGCTGCATTCTTGTTGCCGACATTAAATAACTTGGCAGGTCAAGAAACTTTCGTTCCGTTCAAAGAACGCATGAAAGCTGTAACACAACCGAATATTTTAGTAATTTCACCAACTCGTGAATTGGCGCAACAAGTAAGCCAAGATGCAATCGCATTTGTACGTCACATGAAAGGTGTTCGTATTGCTGCCATCATGGGTGGTATGCCGTTTGCTAAACAAATCCAACAGTTAAAAGGCGCGCAAGTTGTTGTTGCAACACCAGGCCGTTTACTTGACTTGGTAAATCGTCGTCAAATTAAATTAGACCAAGTAGATGCTTTAATCGTTGATGAAGCGGACCGTATGCTTGACCTAGGTTTCTCTGAAGACTTAGAAGCAATTAGCGAATTAGCGGCTAACCGTAAACAAACATTAATGTTCTCTGCAACATTTGCTGATCGTATTATTCGTCTTGCAGCATGCATGATGAAAGATCCAATGCGTATCGCAATTGAAACAGGTCATTCAACCAATACAGATATTACCCAAACATTGCATTGGACTGATGGCTTTGAGCACAAGAAAAAATTACTTACTCACTGGTTAAGTGATGAAAACTTAGATCAAGCTGTAGTTTTTGCAAGCACTCAAGAAGACACTGATATGTTGGCTGAAGAACTTGCAGAAGCAGGTCATTCAGTTGTTGCACTTCACGGTGCAATGCCACAAACAGTTCGTAACCGTCGTTTACGTAGTATCCGTGAAGGTCGTGCGAAGATCTTAGTTGCAACTGACGTTGCTGCTCGTGGTCTTGACGTACCAACTATTTCTCACGTAATTAACTTCGGCTTACCAATGAAGCACGAAGACTACGTACACCGTATTGGTCGTACAGGTCGTGCTGGTCGTACAGGTCAAGCGATTACTTTAGCGACTTATCGTGAACGCGGTAAGATTCGTGCACTTGAAGAATATTTAGAAGCACGTTTAAGTGTTTCTGAAATTGAAGGCTTAGAGCCATCTCCACCTCCTGCTCGTTCAGGTCGTGACGGTGGTGGTCGTGGTCGTGGCGGCAACGGTGGTCGTGATGGTCGTCGTGGTGGTGGCGGTTTTGGCGGTGGTCGTCGTTTTGAAGGCGAAAGCAACTTCAAACGTCGTGAAGGTGGTCGTGATGACCGTCCACGTCGTAGCTTCGATGACAAACCACGTGGTGATCGTCCATTCGGTGGTGAAGACCGTCCGCGTCGCGAGTTCAATTCTGATCGCCCACGTCGTGAGGGTGGTTTTGAGGACCGTCCACGTCGCGAGTTCAATTCAGATCGTCCACGTCGTGAAGGTGGTTTTGAAGACCGTCCAAAACGTAGCTTTGGTGGTGAAGATCGTCCACGTCGCGAGTTCAACTCTGATCGCCCACGTCGTGAAGGTGGTTTTAACGATAAGCCTCGTTTTGATTCAAATGATGACAATCGTGGTAACCGCGTAGACTATAAACCACGTCGTGAAGGTGGTTTCGGTGACCGTCCAAAACGTAGCTTCGGTGGTGAAGATCGTCCACGTCGTGAAGGTGGTTTTAATGACAAGCCACGTCGTAGCTTTGACGACAAACCACGTGGTGAGCGTCCAGCGTTTGGTGGCGAAGATCGTCCAAAACGTAGCTTCGGTGGTGAAGATCGTCCGCGTCGTAGTTTTGATGATAAACCGCGTCGTAAATTCGACCGTTAATCTTAAAAAGATTTAAAAAAAAGGCCAGTTAACATACTGGCCTTTTTTATTTTTCAGTTTTGTTATAAAATAACAAAGTGTGAAATAGTTCAATATTTATTGTAATAATGCGTAAAAGTAAGCGAAAAGAGACTCCATTGGCATGGTTGAGTAAATTATTACTTCAACATGGTTT
Organism: Acinetobacter sp. 70_2; assembly: GCF_056736115.1. Lineage (NCBI taxonomy): Bacteria > Pseudomonadati > Pseudomonadota > Gammaproteobacteria > Moraxellales > Moraxellaceae > Acinetobacter > Acinetobacter sp. 70_2. The sequence continues at coordinate 75,137 of NZ_JBWZIP010000012.1, read as the reverse complement.
GCCATACCTTTTTATTGCACTCGCTTTGTGCAATGGAATCTATTTTGCGTATGCTTTGTTAACTGGCCATTTCGTAGATCAGTTTCAAGTTCTCAATCAATAAATTTCTTTTTAAAATCTAGCTCATATTTATAAATGAGCTTGCTTTTGCTTTTGTCAAAATTACAACAAGATTCCCAAAATTCAGTGTTATAGTATGCGGGCATAAAAGTGCAGGAATGATTGCCATTATGAATAATAAAACTCCTCTCTCGACTCAGTCACTGATTGAAGTGAAAAACTTGAGTTTTAACCGAGGGGAACGCGTCATTTATGACAATATTAGTTTAAATATACGTCGAGGCCAGATTACGGCCATCATGGGACCATCTGGTACAGGTAAAACGACTTTATTGCGTCTGATTGGTGGACAGCTTGTTCCTGATCAAGGCGAAGTTTTGCTTGATGGGAAAGATATTGCACAAATGTCACGTCAGGAATTGTTTGCAGCCCGTGCGCGTATGGGAATGCTATTCCAAAGTGGTGCTTTATTTACCGATATGTCGGTTTATGAAAATGTCGCTTTTCCAATTAGGGCACATACCAAGCTTTCTGAAAATTTGATTGCTGAACTGGTTGCTTTAAAGCTTGAGTCTGTTGGCCTGCGTGGAACAGAACAGCTCATGCCTACAGAGTTATCAGGTGGTATGAATCGACGAGTTGCTTTGGCTCGTGCAATCGCACTTGATCCAGATTTAATCATGTATGACGAACCATTTGCTGGGCAAGACCCGATTGTAAAAGGTGTTTTAACTCGTCTTATTCGTTCGTTGCGTGAAGCTTTGGATTTAACCACCATTATTGTCTCGCATGATGTTTCCGAAACCCTATCTATTGCTGATTACATTTATGTTGTAGCGGAAGGAAAGATTCAAGGGGAGGGAACGCCGGAAGAATTGCAAAAATATGCTTCTCCTTTTGTAAAACAGTTCTTAACCGGTTCGGCAGAAGGTCCGGTTGAGTACCAGTTTAGCCACCAAGCTTATTTAGATAACGAGGTTCGTCCATGAATACGATTGCCTGGTTAGGTAGACTCGTTATTGAGCGGATTCGAGGGATTGGTGTTGCGGCACTGATGCTCTTACAGATTATTTTTTCATTACCTTCATCGGGCGGTTTTGGGCGTTTCGTCTATCAAATGCATCGTGTAGGGGTAATGTCTTTACTTATTATTACGGTATCAGGTTTATTTATTGGTCTGGTACTCGGATTGCAAGGCTACTCAATATTGGTCAATGTGGGTAGTGAATCAATGCTAGGCACGATGGTGTCTTTAACCCTACTACGTGAGCTTGCACCAGTTGTTGCTGCTTTATTATTCGCTGGTCGAGCAGGTTCTGCATTAACTGCTGAAATTGGTTCAATGAAACAAAGTGAACAGCTTGCCAGTATGGAAATGATTGGTGTTGACCCTTTAAAGCAAATCGTATCACCACGTCTTTGGGCTGGCATAGTCAGTTTGCCAATGTTAACCGTTATCTTTGCTGCGATTGGTATTGTTGGCGGCAAAATGGTTGGCGTTGATTTTCTTGGCGTTGATGAAGGCTCCTTCTGGAGTGGTATGCAAAATAATGTTCAATTTGGCCATGATGTCGTAAATGGCATCATTAAGAGCATTGTATTTGCTTTACTTTGTACATGGATTGCAGTTTTCCAAGGGTATGCATGTGATCCAACACCTGAAGGCATTGCAACGGCAATGACCCGGACGGTTGTATATTCTTCATTATGTGTTTTAGGTTTTGATTTCGTGTTGACTGCGGTCATGTTCGGAGGGATTTAATGAAATCACGTACTAGTGAGCTGGCCGTAGGTATCTTTGTCATTATCTTCGGTATCGCTTTATTCTTTTTAGCAATGAAAGTAAGTGGTTTGGTAGGTACAAACTTGAGCGAAGGTTACACCATGAAAGCTCAGTTTGATAACGTTAACGGACTTAAACCACGTGCTAAAGTAACGATGAGTGGTGTAACAATTGGCCGTGTTGATTCAATTACGCTTGATCCAGTTACACGTTTAGCTACAGTAACTTTTGACCTTGATGGAAAACTGACAAGTTTTAATGCTCAGCAGTTAAAAGAAGTTCAAAAAAATGCTTTAGACGAATTACGTTATAGTTCTGATTATACGCAAGCGACTCCAGCGCAACAAAAAACAATGGAACAGCAACTGATCAGTAACATGTCATCCATCACCAGTATTGATGAAGATGCTTATATAATGGTTGCAACCAATGGTTTGTTGGGTGAGAAATATTTAAAAATCGTACCGGGTGGTGGTCTTAACTACCTTAAACGTGGCGATACAATTTCTAACACCCAAGGAACGATGGATTTAGAAGATTTAATTAGTAAATTTATTACTGGTGGTGGCGCAGGTAAAGTTGCCGCTGGTTCATCATCATCCTCAGCAGAAGAAAAAGCTCCTGCAAGTACTGACAGCAGCGCACAGCCGTCATTTGTTGAGTAAGAGATTATTTGAAGGAGTGGTTCCAGGTGAATACGTTGTTTAAACAAACCCTGACAGCAAGTATTTTGTCTACTATGATTGCAGGTACAGCTTTTGCTGCACCTTCAGAAGCACCACCTGATTTTATTAAGCGTGTTGCTGATGGTTTGATTGCTCGTTTAAAAACAGATCATGCCAAGCTACAAAACAACCCTGCTTTGGTTAAATCAATCATACGTCAGAACTTAGATCCGTATGTTGACTCACAAGCGTTCACTCGTATTGTGATGGGTACTTATGCGACAAATCAGTATAGTACAGCTGCACAGCGTGCTCAGTTTGAAACAAACTTCCGTAATACATTAATTGAGAATTACGGTAGCGCATTTGCTAAGTATACAAACCAGACTTATACCATGCGTCCTTATAAAGCGACTGCAGGTAAAAACCCTGTTGTGACTTTAGACTTCAACCACAATGGCGACAAAATTCCTGTGTCGTTCCAGTTGGCTGACAAAGGTTCACAGTGGAAAATCCGTAACATCAATGTTTCTGGCATTGATTTAGGATTACAGTTCCGCAACCAGTTTGCTGCAACTGTGAAACGTAATGGTGGCGATTTAAATAAAGCAATTGCTACATTCCAACCTGATGCAGATGCTGCTGTTAATCAGAACAAACAAAAATAAGTAGGTGAAGAGTGGTTCAGTATCTTAACCAAGAGTTAGTTGTTTCAGGCAAAATCGATTTTGAAAATGCTGAGCAACAATACCAAGCTGGATTGGCAATTATTAAAAAGCAGACAAGCTTTCCTTTAATTGTCGATCTAAAACAGCTTGAGCATGGTAATACGTTGGCATTGGCGGTGTTAGTCCAATGGTTACGTCAGACGCCACAGAAGTCTGGATTACATTTTAAAAATGTTCCAGAGAAGATGCTGAAAATCATTCAAGCTTGCCATTTGCAAGAAGATCTACATTTGGTCTGATGATGCAAAAATAAAAAAAGCACCTAAATTTAGGTGCTTTTTTTATATAAAGGATGGGTGGATAAAAACAGACTCTAAATCCATTTTTTCCAGCGGAAGTAAATGATAGGACCAATAAAAAAGCCAGCAATAATTAATAAGACAGCGATAAAGCTACTTTTACCATGAGCAAAAGGCAATACTTCAGTGTTCATACCATAGATACTTGCGATGAGCATCGGTGGCGCTAACATACTTGGTAAGATCGAGAATCGACGAATCGTATCGTTTTGTTCGGTGTTAATGAACCCAGACGTTGTATCAAGTAAGAATCGTACTTTTTGGAATAAGAATGCATCATGTTCTACAAGCGAGCGGACGTCTTCACTGAGCTCTCGAATATCGGCATCATAGATATGACTGCCTAAGGCACGTGGACGAGATAAAAACGTTAAGACACGTCGTAAATCAATTAAACAAAGTTGTGCTTTTCCAAGCATGTCTTCTTGTTGAGCCAAGCGAGTAATCATGTCATCAAGGTCTAAAATCTTCTCACGTTGATGGTTGTTAAGAACCTCAGTGGAGTATTTTTCTAGATCCTTGTGGATATCTTCTAAGATATCCGCAAGCTCATCCAGCTTTGCTTCAAGCAGGCCTAATAAAATCCAAGTTGGATCTTTATAGTCCATTTCATAGTCATTACGGCGAGCTCGGGCACGAAACGCACGAAAGGCAACTAGCTTTTCACCCCGTAAAGTAAATAAGCGATCTTTGTGTAAAATGAATGCTACGGTTTGTACCATGGCAAGCATATGTGATGACTCTTCAGCATCACCATCGACCTGATAATTTTTATTTTTCGTTAAAAAATAGGTGCTGATATGCAAAATACCATCATCATCACGGTAGAATCGAGCAGAAGATGAAATGTCTTCTAGCGATTTTAGTGTAGGTAAGTTCTGATCGTAGGCATCTAAGACCCATTGTTGTTCTTCTTGAGAGGGTGCAATTAGATCAAGCCATACTAATTCGGGATGTAGATCAAATCCACCGTTGATGGTGGCATCTTCCAGACTTCCGCGTTCTGTGGCATAAAAGGCTTCAAGCATGTGTCTTTTTTCCTCACGCAGTCTGATGGAAATCGATGGGTGTATTTTAGACAAGGATTTGCCGAAAAACACTTGCCAATACGCTATTTTGCAAAAAAAAACTCTGTCGATAGTCTAGTTTGTCAGCATGACAGTTCAATAAAACGGTTTTTATACTATGAATTCAATTTGCATTTTCTGTGGTTCATCTCTAGGTTCAGACCCAATCTTTCAACAAATTGCTCAATTAACCGGTCAAACTATTGCCAAACAAGATAAAACTCTCGTTTATGGCGGCGGTCGTTCAGGTTTAATGGGCGTTGTCGCTGATAGTGCTTTGCAAGCCGGTGGGCGGGTCATTGGCGTCATTCCTCGTGCTTTAGTCGATCGCGAGTTAGCTCATCCCGGACTGACAAGATTATATGTCGTCGAGAATATGCATGAGCGTAAGACCAAAATGGCAGATCTGTCGGACGGTTTTATTGCTTTACCAGGTGGTGCAGGTACATTGGAAGAAATCTTTGAACAATGGACGTGGGCGCAATTAGGTATTCATCAAAAGCCGTGTGCTTTTCTAAATGTAGCGGGCTTTTATGAAGATTTGCTTAAAATGGTTCAAGGAACTGTAGATAAAGGTTTTAGCCAAGCACGATTCGCTGATAAATTGATCGCATCGGATAAAATTGAAGATATTCTTCAACAATTTGAACAATATCAACCACCAGCTCCAAAATGGGCTAATGCAGACGTTCAACCATAAACGAGGTTAAATAGGTGAAAATAATTACGGTCGCCGCTGCGGTGATCTTAAATGAACACAATGAATTATTGCTTGTTAGAAAGCGTAATACACAAGCTTTTATGCAAGTAGGCGGTAAGCTGGAGCCGAATGAGGCTCCAGAAACAGCCATACAACGTGAAATTTTGGAAGAAATAGGCAGCCCGTGTGTAATAGAACAGTTTATAGGGCGTTTTGAGACAGCAGCTGCTAATGAACCGGACCATACGCTGATTAGCCATTTATATTTGGTTCGATTAAAACAATCTCCACAAATTGCAGCTGAAATTGCTGAAATGAAGTGGGTGAAATTTAATGATTCCGAGACCAAACTTGCGCCATTAACTAAAGAAATTGTAATTCCATGGTGTGAGCAAAACTTATCTACAGTTTGATTATTTTAATACGATGTAGATGAGGCAGCAGCTAGGCAGCTTGCATAAATAGAGGTGCAACCTAGCTGTTTGAGTGCCTGACTTAAAGCGGAAATTGAACTTCCTGTTGTGATTACATCATCAATAATCAACACACGACGGTAGCGTCGTTTTTCTTGAGTTATCGCAACAAATTGCTGTTCAATATTTTCAAATCTTTCAAGTCGAGATAACCCTTTTTGAGAGCGCTCATTTAGGCGCTGTACAGGCTGCCAAACGGGTATTCTTAATTGCTTGCTTAGAAGTTTGGCAAGTAATAAGGATTGATTAAAACCACGTTCCGTTAAACGTTGTTTAGAAATAGGCATCGGTACTATGGCCTGTACTTTAGGAAATTTTATCTGCTGCAAAACTTCAGCAAGTAAGGTTTGGTAATGTAATTTTTGTTCATATTTAAACTGCTGAATTATGCGGTTAATTGGATAGGTATAATGACAGGCCACAAGAACAGATAGATCATTACGCTGAACTGTCTGCTTAAGCCACGGTAGTTGTTCCCAACATTCTTTACAAAGAGAGTATTTGCCCCGTGTTCCTATTTCACATAACAGGCAAGGGGACAATAACTGAAACAGATATTGAGGGTTGAACAACTTAAACATAAGCATATCGTGGTGCTTCAGGAAGCCAGCGCTTCAAGAGGGCATCAGCTTGTTCTGGATAGTCTTTTAGAACCTGTTGTGCAACATAATGCGCTTGACTCAGTAAATGGTCATCTCGTTCTAATCGCGCCACTCTAAAGCCCATATCACCTGTTTGTTTTGTTCCTAATAATTCACCTGGTCCTCTTAGTTCAAGGTCTTTTTCTGCAATCACAAAGCCATCATTACTTTCTCTTAAAATTGATAATCTTTCTTGCCCATTTTGTGAAAGTGGTGGTTTATAAAGAAGAACACAAAAACTAGCCTTTGCACCTCGTCCGACACGACCACGTAATTGGTGTAGCTGTGAAAGGCCTAAACGCTCAGCATTTTCAATAACCATAATCGAAGCGTTGGGTACATCTACCCCAACCTCAATGACAGTTGTGGCAATCAAGAGTTGTAGTTCGTTATTTTTAAATGCTTGCATGACAGATTGCTTTTCATCAGCTTTCATTTTGCCATGAACTAAACCAATATTAAGTTCAGGAAAGCGCTCTCTCATTTCTTGATAGGTGGCTTCCGCGGCTTGAGCATCTAAAGTTTCTGACTGTTCAACCAGAGTACATACCCAGTAAGCTTGTTTGCCTTCTCGGCAGTTTGTAGCAATTCGATTTAGCACTTCTTCACGACGATCTAGCGGAATAGTCACTGTCTGAATTGGTGTACGACCTGGTGGTAATTCATCAATAATGGATGTGTCTAAATCGCCATAAGCGCTCATCGCTAATGTTCTAGGAATTGGCGTTGCAGTCATGACCAATTGATGTGGAGTTAGTTGTTCAGCGCCTTTATTACGTAAGGCTAACCGTTGATCTACCCCAAAGCGATGTTGCTCATCGATAATCACAAGTCCTAACTTTGCAAACCCAACATTATCTTGAAATAAGGCATGAGTACCTACAATCAGTTCGGCATGACCTTCTTTAATTTGTTGTTCAGCTTGTGCTCGCGCTTTACCTTTTTGTTTGCCAGATAACCAAGCGACCGTAATGCCCAAAGGTTCAAACCAACGTTTAAAATTTAAATAATGCTGCTCTGCCAAAATTTCGGTAGGTGCCATTAATGCAACTTGCCAATCTGCTTCTAATGCATGACATGCTGCAACTGCCGCAACTAAAGTTTTCCCTGCACCTACGTCACCTTGTACCAAACGCAGCATAGGCTGGTGTTGTTTTAAGTCGCTTAAAATTTCTTTTGATACACGCTTTTGTGCATTGGTCATTTGAAAGGGTAGAGCTTCTAACAGTTTTTTCGCAAGTACTTTGCTGCTTGGGAAAGTGGGCGAGGCAATTTGACGAATATAAGCACGTCGGGTGAGAAGACTAATTTGATGTGCGACCAGTTCTTCAAAAATAAGTCGCTGCTGTGCAGGGTGAGATCCTTGGGCCAATTGGAGCATATTGGCATCGACAGGTGGCTCATGAATGTAATGTAAAGCTTCTTTGAGAGCATACCCATTTGTATATTGCTTAGGGAGTAACTCGGGTAGAGCATCACTATGATGCTTCAAAGCTTGTTTAACATATTCGCGTAATTTAGGTTGTGTTAATCCATCAGTACTCGGGTAAATTGCTGTGAGCTGCGTTTTTGGCAGTGGTGTATGTTCATTAATGAGCTGAATTTCTGGATGATAAAGCTCAAGCCCTCGTGCACCTACGCGAACTTCACCAAAAATACGTAAACGGTTACCAGGTTTTATTTTGTCGGTTAAGTTTTTATAAATATGATAAAAACGTAAAGTCACCTTACCAAATTCATCTTGTATTAATGCAGCCATAGATTTACGTTTACCTGGAGGGAAATCAACAGATTTGACTTCACCCTCGAGTAAATAACTACGACCAACCACCAATTGATTCATAGGAATAATGGTACTGCGATCTTCATAATCACGGGGCAGATGAAACAGTAAATCATCTGTGGTAAAAATATTTAGTTTTTCGAGTAGGGCTGCTGAAGCCGATCCAACGCCTTGTAACTGATGGACTGAAGTCATGTCCCCTCAACGAGTTTTCTATGCATATATTATTTATCGGTTATGGTAAAACATCTCAGCGTGTTGCTAAACAACTATTTGAGACAGGACATCAAATTACCACAATCAGCCGCGGTGAAAAAACAGATCCTTACGGGACACACCTCGTACAGGATATTTTTACGCTCGATTTAAGTGAAATTGCGCCTGTAGATGTAGTTTATATTTTACTTTCTCCGGACGATAGTACAGTTCAAGGTTATCAACATACTTATGTGGACAGTATTGAACCTATTCGTCAGGCTTTAAAAGCTCATCCAGTCAAAAGATTGATTGTCGTGTCATCTACGCGGGTATATGGTGAAAATTCTGGTGAAACGATTGATGATGATAGCCAGATTCATCCGAATGATGCTCAAGGGCATATCCTTCATAATATGGAATTGCTATGGCAGAAATATTTTCCAGCTCAATGCGTGATTGTGCGTCCTACAGGTATCTATGGTGCTTCGGTCGATCGATTAAAACGAATGGCTGAAAACACACAGACTTATCCAAATATTCACTATAGTAATCGTATTCATATTGATGATTTAGCAAGATTTTTAGTATTTTTAGCCGATTATGAAAAACCGCATAAGAGCTATCTTGTTGCTAATAATGCCCCTGTGCCTCTACATGAAGTCATTCTTTGGTTTCAAAGCCAATTAGACTTACCGCTACTCACCTTAGATTCAGCTCATGTTTCAGGTAAAAAAATATATGCGAAATATTTATTTGAAACAGGTTTTCAGCTGGAGCACCCGATTTGCTTTAATGACTATTTATTATGTTTAAATGCTCATGGTACAAATCAAAATTTAGACTAAACTTTAAATAACAATAGAAATACCTGAAGAGGCAAATAAATTGCCGATAAAGATAAAAATGTTGAAAGTAAAGAAATTTTGTTTAGCTCTTATTTTGAGTGCAATGTCTGTTGCGAGTTGGGCCGAGGATCAGTTGTGGTGCACATATGATCCTATGGGTACCCAAGGGGATATAACGCGTCGTTTAAATGACATCCGATTATATGCTCAGCAATATCAAGTCAAGTTCAAGGTCGTCAGTTATCAAAAAGAGCAGCAAGCTATACAAGCTTTTGATGAGGGAAAATGTTCGGGTCTAGCAGCCAGTAACTTTAATACGTATCAATACAATCATTTTATGGGGAGCAGTTCGGGTATTGGTCTTATACCTAATAACCGAACCGCCCGAAATTTATTACAGCTTTTAAATCACCCGACGATTGAGAAAAAACTAATTAATCAAGACTATGAAGTAGTTGGTATGATTCCGGTAGGAACTGCCTATATGGTCATGAAAAACAAAAAAATATCGAAAGTGGCACAGCTTAGAGGTCAACGAGTCGGTGTGTTAGCCAATAATCCTCCACAGCAGGCTTTGGTGAGAAGTGTAGGGGCGCAGCCAGTCTATGTTGATTTATCTAATGCGATTTCACAATTTCAGCAGAATAAAATCGATATTATGCCTGCACCGATTTATGGGCTTTTATCTTATAACTTACAGAAAGATTTTGGGCCAGACACTCAGGTGATTAACTTTCCACTGGCTTATTTCGGAGTAAATTTAATTATTAAACCTCAAGCTTATCCTGCCAATTTTGGCCGAAAAATTCGGGCTTGGTTTGTGCAAAATAGCCAATTATTAACGAATCGAGCGATACAGTGGGAAAACCATCTGCCCGCTTATTATTGGGTGGATGTTTCTTTTTACGAAAAGCAGAGCTACGACATTATGGTAGCCAAAATACGCAATCAATATGTTCGTTCTGGATATTACGATGCTTACTTTGTTGAGTTGATGAAGCGTTTACGTTGTATCGATGATCCACGTTATTTCGAATGTTCAATGCGTAGATAAAATAAAAGGCAACCTGAGTTGCCTTTTATTTTGAGTAAAATTTTAAGCTTTTTTACGTTTTAAACGACGTTTCGCTTGTTGAGATGCCATTGCTTCAAGAGCTTCTTTTAACTCTTCATCAGTAAAGGTCGTGATGTGTTGCAACATCTGTAACGTTACTTCATCAAGTACTAACTGTGCGCCTGCTGCCATTTGACGGAAATTATCATCAAACTCGATTTGGCCTTGGTCATTTGTGCGAATGTAATTTTGCTGAGTTAAAACTTTAATAAAGCTTTGGAATAGTGCTTTATCAAAGAACTCTGGAGAATTAAATTCATAAAGAACAGATAAACGTTGTCCTAATAAATGACTTAACTCTTCAACTTGTTTTGCTGAGATATTGCCTGAACCACGTTGAGTGATTAAAGCTAAAGTCATGTAATAACGTTCAAGACTTTGTTTAACAGGTGTTGCTAATACTACAAGTTGATTGTGCTCTTCAGTATTTGGAGCAGAGCTAATCAAGTTACCTTCATCATCTTGCTGAATAAGGTTTGATTGAACCAATGCATCTGCATATTGTTCAATCTGTTCTTTAAGCTCACTGCTTTGCCACTTAAGGAATAGTTCAGCTTTTAAGAATGGATAAAGCGTATAGATGACATTACTTAAATCAGCACGACTGATTTTACCGTTATGCTCAACAAGCGATGCAACCAATGAAGGTAAAACGAAAGCATGCAAAATGTTATTACGGAAGTATGTAAGCAGAACTGCTTGGTTATCTTCAATCGCAATAATATCGCCAAGCGCATGTTGTACACGCTTAATCAATTTAAGCTTTAAGCCGTAAGCAATAATTTCTTTGCCAGATAACGGCGTTACTTCTGTACGCTGATCATAAGGGAAATTCGATGCTAAATTGCGGTAAGCTTCAAGCTGCTTAATACAGATTTCTTCATCAAGCGTATGCTTTGGAGTTGCAAGTAAGATAATAGAGAGTAAAGAAACCGGGTTAATAACTACCGCACGGTTAATATTTTCTAAAATTGCATGTGCAGAGCTATTTACAGCATCTGAAACGGCTTGAGGAATTGGGTCGTCATTTTTCTCGATATAGACATTTTCTGCGTTATGCTGTTTAAGCAAATCATCAAGAAAAACGGGTTCACCAAAGTTAACGTGTACCTTACCGAAAATGCGCTCAATTTTTCGTAATGTTTTAACAATACCAAAAATAGATTCAGCTTCTTTTGGCTTACCTTGCATTTCGCCAACGTAAGTCGAACCTTCCATCAGACGTTCATAACCAATATAAGTTGGTACAAATACAATTGGCTTTGTACGGCCACGTAAATGACTATGAACAGTCATGGCAAGCATACCGGTTTTCGGTGGTAATAAACGACCTGTACGCGAACGACCACCTTCAATAAAGTATTCAAGTGGCGTATTGCGAGAAAGAATGCTGTATAAATATTCTTTAAATACAGTTGTATAAAGACCATTGCCACGGAAAGAGCGGCGAATAAAGAAAGCACCACCACCACGTAAAAGCTGGCCCACGAAAGGCAAGTTCAAGTTGTCACCAGCAGCAATATACGGAACCATTAGGCCGCGTCTATAAATCACATAAGACAATAATAAGTAGTCAATATGGCTGCGATGACACGGTGTATAAACAATTTCGTAATCTTTCGCGAGTTCACGAACGGTACTAAAGTTATGAACTTCTACGCCGTCATAAAGCTGAGTCCATAGGCGTGTTAATGCTAAATCTGCAAAGCGAACTGCTGAGTGTGAGTAGTCAGATACGATTTCATTGACATAACCAATCGCACGACGTTCTGCTTCGAGCATACTAATTTTGCCACGAATACTCTCGCGTCGAATAGCCTCTTGCACATCACGAGACTTTACAACTGACTGCATGACATTGCGGCGATCTGATAAGTCAGGACCTAAGACCACTTCACGCTGACGGTCAAGGTAGTCATTTAAAGTACTAACAATATAAGTCGCTGGTGAAAGGTTCGGATAATGCTGTTGAGCATATTCAACGAGGTCACGTAAAGACTGCGGTTCATGGAACTCCAAATAAGATTGGCGCCCATGTAAACCGATATTCACAAGCTGCTTAACTGTACTTGGTGTTGCCCATGTATCTGAGAATAAGAGCTTGAACCAAGAGTCTTCTTTATCTGGAGAACGACCCCACAAAACGGTTACTGGAACCAGTTCTATGTCGAGCTCAGGATTTGCCTGTAAAACTTCAATCAGTTTAATTAAGCGAGGTGGAAAAGCATGAGGTGGGGGATTTAACAGGTTATTTTCATCATTATGCTGTAAAAATAAAACTGATGCTTTTTCCTGATGAGAACCGATAACTAACGGATCTAAAGCCGGCTTTAAATTTAAACGGCGAGTTTCCCCATCCACCACTAAAGCATTACTGCGAGAATGGTTTTGTAAGACATAGCACACCACTTTTTGGCGCTCAGTCTTTGCTTCAGTTTCCGCTGTTTCTGATACTGGTTCAGTAGGAACTTCCCCAAGAACATGTGGTGTTACCACGAGGTCAAGTAGCTTACTCGAAAGCCGACGATACATTTGACCAAACCCACTCTTGGACATAAGAACTCCTACTTCTTAAAGACAAATCCCGGCACCAAATGCAGAGGGTAATTATTTTGAGGCATTTATTAAAAAAAACAATATGCTACTTTCTTATAAATTATAATGCTTTTGGCATTTTTTATCGTTAAAAATCGTATTTTTAGCTGTTTTAAGGGCAATGTTCGTCAGAAGTTGACTGATTGTTCCATGTACAAATAGTTTTTTATGGCACAATAGATTATACACATCTGTCCTTTAATACCAATTTTGCCTGCAATATGAAGGTATCTCTCATGAATGCGTTAACCCAAGAACTGGTTGAGCTGCTCACTTTAGAAAAGCTTGAAGAAAATATTTACCGTGGAATTAGCCGTAATTTGGTCGGTAAACGTGTTTTTGGAGGTCAGGTTTTAGGTCAGGCTTTACGTGCAGCCTCTTATACAACCGATCGTCCTGCGCATTCTATGCATGCTTACTTTTTATATGGTGGCGACATTAATGCTCCAATCATCTATGAAGTAGATCGTTTGCGTGATGGAAAAAGCTTTGTCAGCCGTCAAGTTCGGGCAATTCAGCATGGACGAGTTATTTTCTCGGCAATGGTGTCTTTCGCCAACCCTGAAGAAGGTTTGAATTACCAGCATTCAGAACCAGAATACCCAGCTCCTGAGACATTAAAATCGGAAAGTGAGCTTAAAGAAGGTATTCTTAATTTTGTACCAGAGAATGTTCGTGCAAGTTTCATGCGTGAGCGTCATGTTGAAATTCGTCCGATTGATCCAGTCAATCCATTTCAGCCTCAGCCGGAAGCACCGTTTAATGCGCACTATATTCGTACCCATGATCGCATTCCAAAACAGCTAGATGACATTGCTTTACACCAAGCAATTGTGGCGTTTTATTCAGACTTCACTTTAATGACTACGGCTTTAAGACCACATGGCTTAAGCTATATTTCTCCAAGTTTGCAATGTGCCAGTATTGATCATGCCATTTATTTCCATCGTCCACTTCGTGCTGATGAATGGATGCTTTATGACATGGAGGCAACGGTTAGTGCAGCTTCTCGCGGATTGAATTTTGGCCGTATGTGGCAAAATGGCCAACTTGTATGTAGTACGGTGCAAGAGGGTTTGATCCGTTTGCGGGAAATTGAAACGCAATAAAGAATAAAGGGCTATCGAAAAGATGGCTTTTTTATTTTTAATTCAAAGGATGTGACAAAAAATTGCTCGAATGAAAAGCAAGCTCATGTCATATTTGCAAAAGGATTGCCTACTGAAAAAAATAATGTTGATATGAACTTAAATACACAAATTCTGATTGCCGCGATTTTAGGTTTAGCCTTTGGCTTCCTACTCACCATGTATCCAGACACTGCTTTTGTAAAGCATAGTTTATATGGCTTGGGCATATTAAGTAGTGTTTTTATTGGACTACTTAAAATGTTGTTGGTGCCATTAATTTTTACCTCCATTGTGGTTGGAGTTTCAAATTTACAGGCAGGTGGGCAGTTAGGTCCCGTTTGGAAAATCACATTTTTATGTTGTATCACCACCACCACCTTGGCCTTAATTTTAGGTATTAGCTGTGCTCATTTATTTGAGGTGGGTCGAGGCGTAGATATTTCAATTTTTCAGGCATCAATGCAAAGTTATCAGGCACCAGATAGTTTAAACCCGGCAACTTTCTTCACTAATTTTATTCAAAATACTTTAATTAACCCATTTAAAGCATTTAGTGATGGAAATGTCCTAGCGGTTGTCGTGTTTGCACTATTTGTGGGTGTTGCTTTAGTTCATGGTGGTGAGCGCTTTAAGAGTATCCGCTTATTGAGTCATCAGTTTTTTGAAATGATGATGATGCTAGTAGGCTGGGTCATGAAGTTGGCGCCATTAGGAATTTTTGCATTACTTGCTAAGTTAATGGCGACAGAAGACATTTCAGTATTAAGTCGACTGGCTGAATTTGCCGTTGTGGTAACCGGAACTACTATTTTTCATGGTGCTGTCGTTTTGCCATTACTGCTTTGGATTTTTGGTCGTATGAGCCCTTGGACTTTTTTCAAAGGTACACGTACAGCTTTAATTACTGCATTCGCAACCAGTTCTAGCTCTGCCACAATGCCGCTGAGTATGAAATGCGCACAAGAAAACTTAGGCGTACGTCCTCAAACGGCGGGTTTTGTGATTCCATTAGGTACGCAGCTCAACATGGATGGTACCGCACTATATGAAGCAGCAGCTGCACTGTTTGTGGCAAATCTAGTAGGACTGGATTTAAATCTGACCCAGCAAATTGTCGTGTGTTTAACAGCAATGATTGCATCACTTGGAGCACCGGGAATTCCGAGCGCGGGTATGGTTACCATGATTATGGTTTTACAGTCTGTAGGCTTGCCAGCCGAAGCGATTGCAATTTTACTTCCAATCGACCGTCTACTTGATACGGTAAGAACAGTGGTAAATGTTCAGGGCGATATGATGATTAGTGTGGTTGTAGATCGATATACAAAAGATAAAGATATCAGTGTCTGATCTCTAAATAAAAAAGCAGGATTTATATCCTGCTTTTTTATTTTTAAGCGGCTTGTAGCTCGGCTCTTTTTGCTGCTGGAGATTGAGATAAATAACTTACCGCATCTTCAGTGCTGCCTTCTTTGACCGGATCATACCAAGGCATAAGGTAGTCAATTTGCTGAGCAATAAGCCAGATTGGGTTTGGTAAAACCTGATTATCTTTTCGGCTAATTTTATACCACTCTACAGCAACCCATGCTGGGAAAAATCTCGACTTAGCAGCATCAGCAAAGCGAGGGTCTTGCTTCATAATATGTGCAGCGCCGTCTACCCATAATCCAAGTACCAGTACAATCACTGCAAGGCTTAAATAGTAACGTGGGATATAACCACCGCCCAAATGGCGATATAAATCAAAAGCTACGGTACGGTGTTCAATTTCTTCTGAACCATGCCATTTAACCAGATCGACCATTTCTGGATCTGCACCTAGTTCCTCCCAACGATTGTTATAAAGCGCATATTTACCGAGTACACAGGTCATATGTTCAACAGTGGCAATAACGCCTAAACGGAATAGATCCCATTGCTCTTGTAAGAATTGAGGAACTTCTTTGTCAAAAGGTTTATCTGCCAAAGCGGTGGTAAATAGATAATTCATAATGTCCAGATTTCTCTGGATATCAATATTACGTGCGCTTAAATATTCTTTATTGGCAGAAGTGTGTGCATTGGCATGCATTGCTTCTTGGCGAATAAATGCTTGAACATCCTGTTTAAGTTTTTCATCGGTAATACGAGGTAAAACCTTGTTATAGAGTCGGCAGAACCAGAACTCTCCAGCAGGCAGGATATTATTAATTTCATTAATAAAATAACTTGCAAACGGTTGGTTTGGAATCCAGTCTACAGGGGTATCTTTCCAGTCAAATTTTACTTTGCGTGGAAGAATTTTATAGTCAATAGAAGAACCTAAAGCCTTGTTCTTCAAAAAAGATAACAATTTCATCATTTAGTCCTGATTTTTAACTCGATGAAGTTATAACGAGTATAAAAAAAGCCCCTACATTTGTGTTTAGCAATAGGGGCCAATTGAATATAAATTTAATAAAGAAATTGTATCTGTTTTGACGATTTACTCTTCAGCATCCTCATCGCTTGCTTCAGGAATCGCATCAACGTCAAATTCCGGCTCTTGATCAAGCGTAAAGTGCAGACGTCCGGCCATCACACTTGCGAGTTCTTCTAAGCCTAGTTTATTTAATGAAGAGAAAAGCTGAATCGAGAAATCAAGCTTCATTTTTTTCAGTTGTTGTTTAACTTCAAGCAAGACTTTGTTTGCTGGACCGCGGTTCAGTTTGTCTGCTTTGGTTAAAAGAATATGAACAAATAGATGGCGTGAATAAGCCCACTCTAGCATCATCATGTCAAAGTGCTGTAAAGGGTGGCGAATATCCATAAGTAAAACTAATCCTTGTAAGCTTTTACGATGGATTAGATAGTTTTCTAATTCTTTTTGCCAAACACGCTTCATATCTTCTGGTACAGCTGCATAACCATAACCAGGAAGGTCAACTAAGCGTTGATCAGGATTACCTAGGCTGAAGAAGTTAATCATTTGAGTACGGCCAGGTTTTTTTGAGGCGCGTGCGAGTTGTTTTTTGTTGGTTAAAGCATTAATAGCACTAGATTTACCAGCATTTGAGCGTCCTGCAAAAGCAATCTCGTAGCCACTATCTTCAACACAAAGTGCCAATTTAGGAGCACTCATTAAAAACTCAGCTTGACGTAACCAGTTCAGAGATTGCACAGCATACGCTGTGATTGCTGGATCTGGTTTCTTTTCATAACTGATCTTTTGCTTGGGTGCGAGTCTGGCTTTGGTGTCTTTCGATTTTTCACTACGACGCATAAAAAATAACTTTTTAAATGAGAGGGCTCGCGCCTAGTATAAAGGAGCTTGGTTATTCTTGCTAATTTTCAGTAAGCTTGCTTGCAAAGATAAATAGAATTACGGGCACTAGATTTGTAAAAAGTCTATAGGCGAGGTATTTGAAGCAGATTTAGGCTGTTGTAAGACTTCACCCAGCGTATATTGGTCTAAACTTTGATAGAAGCTTTCTAAAGCTTGATCAAGAATTCCTTTTAAACCGCAATGCGAACGTAGGACGCACGGTGGAGTGTTGCATTCAACAATTTGATGGTCACCTTGTAAAATTCGGACAATTGCACCGAGCTTTAAGTCTAACGCTTTGGGGTTTAAGCGAATTCCACCACCTTTACCGCGAATGGTAATAATCCACTCTTGTTTACCCATAAAATGGACAACCTTCACGAGATGATTTTGCGAAACATATAAATCTTGAGCGATTTCTGCAATTGTGTATGGCGCGTCACTTGGGCGAGCGACATACATTAATATTCGCAAAGCATAATCGGTAAATTTATTAAGTTGCATGATCACCAAAAACTAAAGGTTAAGAGGTTGATCATCTTAGCCTGAAAGTCTAAAGAATAAAACTTTCAGGCTAGCGCTTTTTCAGTTACAGCGTTAAAGGGGCTGAAACTTGTACTTGATCACCCACTCTATAGTGTTCAAGCAAAATGTTCGAGACCGAAAACTCTGTATGGTTTTCTTCAGGTTGAACATCAAAATGATAACTATTGTTCTCTTGAGCTTCTGTAAATTTAAAAGCTTTAGGTTGTTCCAGTTGTTGATCAGGAACCTGAACTTTTACTGAAATAAAAGCATTTGCTGGGCTAGTCAGTACATCTTCATGATCAGTCGCTTTTAATGTAAAGCGTTTGCCAGACTCAAGTGGATCAATTTGTGTAATTTCAAATGAACGCCAGCCAGCCCATCCACCTTTTAAGCTTTCAAGCTGTTCATATTTTTGTTTTTCAACACCAATTAAAATATTGGCCAACTGTAAGTAAGCTTGTTTCCACGCTTCAATCAGTTCTGATTCAAATGGAACATTTAAAACTTCACTAATTGAATGAAGTAAGTTGTCGCCCACAATTGCATATTGATCTGGCTGAATATCTAAACTCACATGCTTGGTGGTAATACGTTCAACTGCTTTAGCGAGCACTGTAGGATTTTCAATATTTTCAGCATACGCGAGTACTGCTGCTGCAAGAGCGCGAGGTTGGCGCAGGCTGGTCTGATCATCAAGATTAAATACATTTTTTAATTCTGGGTTGTTATTCAACATACGCTTATAAAAGTATGTAGTCAGCGTAACGCCATGTTCACGTAATACAGGTACAGTAGATTTAACGAGTTCAATTTGTTCTGGAGTCATGGCTAGACCTTAATTATCTGGCTATATAAGATGTATTTAAAATACATTTTTAAAAAAATTGTGGCAATAGCTTTTTTACAAAAACCTTAAAAAAATTAAGGGATATTAAATCCCTTAAAATAACATAATGATTTGATTAAGTTTTTATTTTCCAAATAATGAGCCGAGTAGCCCCCGTACCAATTTCTGCCCTGTACTGCCGCCTAAGCTTCGAGCAGCACTTTTTGCAAAAGTTCCGACAATATCTTGAGTTAGTTTTGCTCGTTCTCTTGCAGCGCGTTCTTCTTCCTTCTGTTGGTCGCGTGCTAAACGTTCTTGTTCCTTGGCTTGTTGCTTCGCTAAAACTTCTTGCTCTTTGGCAAGCTCAGCATCCTGTTTTTGCTGCTCACGTTCAGCGACTTTATTTTGCAGCATTTCATAAGCGCTCTCGCGATCTACAGCTTGCTCATAGACGCCAGCAATAATACTTTGAGAAATCAGAGCCTTTCGTTCTTCAGGCGTAATAGGGGTAAAAGAAGAGTAGGGAGGCATGACCCAACCGCGCTCGACAATTTGTGGCGTACCTTGCTCATCTAGACAACTAATGAGTGCTTCACCTACGGCTAGCTGTGTAATCGCCTCATCCACTTTAAAATTAGGATTGGAGCGGAAAGTATCCGCAGCGGTTTTTACTGCTTTTTGGTCTTTAGGTGTAAAGGCGCGTAGGGCATGTTGTACGCGGTTACCAAGTTGACCCAAAACACTTTCTGGTAAATCGAGTGGGTTTTGAGTAATAAAATAAATACCGACCCCTTTAGAGCGAATCAAACGTACAACTTGCTCAATTTTTTCTTGTAAAGCTTGACTGGCATTATCAAATAACAAATGAGCTTCATCGAAGAAAAACACGAGTTTTGGTTTATCCATATCACCAACTTCAGGAAGTTGTTCAAATAACTCAGAAAGCATCCATAACAAGAAAGTAGCGTATAGCTTAGGTGTATTCATGAGCTTATCAGCAGCAAGAATGTTGATATAGCCGAGTCCATTAGCGTCAGTTTGTATAAAGTCCAGAATATTTAAAGCCGGCTCTCCAAAGAACTGATCTCCACCTTGGTCGGCAAGAGCGAGCAAATTACGCTGAATTGCTCCTAAACTGGCTGGAGATAAATTGCCATATTCAGCTTTAAATTCTGCCGCATGTTCACTCACAAACGTGATCATGGCTTTTAAATCTTTAAAGTCGACTAACAATAATCCTTGATCATCTGCGATGCGGAACACAGCAGATAAAACACCTTCTTGAGTGTCATTTAGGTTAAGTATACGGGCTAATAAAATTGGACCAATCTCAGAAATAGTGGTCCGAATAGGGTGACCTTGTTGCCCAAATAAGTCCCAAAAAATAACGGGATTGGCAGCAAAAGGAACACTATCAATTTGTAGAAGCTTTAAGCGTTCATTAAATTTATCTGAAGCCTCTCCAGCTTTTGCTAGGCTAGAAACATCACCTTTTGCATCGGCAAGAAAGACGGGAACACCGATTCGAGAAAAACTTTCTGCGAGCACCTTTAATGTGACTGTTTTACCTGTACCCGTAGCACCTGCAATTAGTCCATGCCGGTTGGCAAATTGAGAAAGTAAAACAATTTCTTTTGATGTGTCATTAATATTTTTAGCAATAACAATCGGTGTACCCATATATTTTTATCCTTCGGTGTGAGTCACTGTTGATCTTGTCGTTTTACAAATATTTCAGCGCATTTTCGATATCTTGAATTAAATCTTGTGGATCTTCCAGACCTATACACAAACGAACCAATAAACCTTGTTGTAAATGTGTATTTTCAAGTTTTCGCATCATTTTTAAATCATAAAGCATGACAAGGCTAACTGGTCCACCCCAGCTAAAGCCAAGTTTAAATAGCTTAAGAGCATCACAAAAACGACGTACTGCTGAAATGTCATAATCAGGTTTAAATATTACACTGACTAATCCTGCACTCTTACCTGTTGTGCAAATCTCTTGCCAATATTGATGGCCAGGGGAAGTCTCATCACTCGGATGTAAAACTTGTGCAAACTGCGGCTGTTCCTTTAACCATTTCAGTAGTGTTTTAGCATTATTTGATTGTTGTTCATATCTTAACGACATGTGGGCAAGGCTACGTTGAACTTGAGCTGTATCATCGCCAGATACTGAAATTCCTAAAATGGCATGCATTCGGAACAAACGATGATGTAACTTCTCATCACGTGTTACCACACTTCCCATTAAAATATCACCACCACCACTTGGATATTTTGTTAGCGCATGAACAGTTAAATCTACTGACAAGTGCTCATCAGAGAAATCAAAAGCATTAAATGCAAGTCCAGCTCCCCAAGTATTATCTAAAGCAGTTGCAACTCCATGTGCCTTTGCTTTTTTAACTAACTCTTTAAGATCAGGGAATTCGAGAGTGACAGAACCTGCTGCTTCTATCCATAAAAGTTTAGTTTTTTCAGTTGGTGTAAAACTTGAGACATCAATTGAATTATAAACTTTGACGCTAACACCATATTGATCTTTTAAGTAGTTTAGATGCTCCAGATTTGGGCCATATATATTGTCTGGCACCCAAACTTCATCCCCTGTTCCTAAAAAAGCAGAGTTAACTAGATTTATTGCAGATAACCCACTTGGTGCAAGTAAACAGTATGAACCACCCTCTATTTGGGCAATATTGTCGCCTAAGGTGAACGTTGTTGGTGTGCCGTGTGTACCATAACTATAGTCATAAGGATTGGTCCAATGACGGTCAAAAAGGTGCGCAGTTGATTTAAAAATAATAGTCGACGCACGAAATAAGGGAGGTTGCACGGTCTGGATGAATTGAGGTGCTTTTCGTGGTGCATGAATGAGTCGGGTTTGGAAATTGTTATGCTTTTTCATGGGGCGCTATGCTTTAAATAATTAAGATTAGATTAAGAGAAAACTCACTTATTCGCTAGATTTTTGATTAATTCTAAGATGTTTCGTTACTGCTGTAACATTCACTAAAAACTTGGCTTTATTTTTGCAAAGATCAAACCAACATTCTAACAACAATAGGTTTAAGCGCATGAAGTCGCATTTACGTGTTCACTATTTTCAACATATTGCTGGCGAAGGGTTTGGAAGCTGTTATTCATTTTTAAAAGCTCATCACGCCACTATTAGCTCTACGGAGTTCTTTGCACTTCCGGTTGATCGGTCACTTGAAATAGAAGCTTTACCACGAATTGAAGAAGTAGATTTGCTATTAATCATGGGTGGAACCATGAGTGTAAATGACGAGGCAAACTATCCATGGCTTAAAATAGAAAAAAGATGGTTGCGTCGATATTTGGCGGCAGGAAAACCTGCTATAGGTCTTTGCCTAGGTGGGCAGTTAATTGCAAATGCATTAGGTGCAGCTGTTAGTCGCAATCGTTATCAAGAACTTGGATGGTCGACAGTTCAGAGAGTTGCCAACTTACCCCAAGAAAGCTTTCCACTACCTGAAGAAATCAATGTGATGCAGTGGCATAGTGAAACATTCGAAATACCTAAAGGAGCTATACGTTTAGCTGAGAACGTTGCTTGCCGTAATCAGATGTATCAAATTGGGAACAATGTATTAGGTTTTCAATTTCATCCGGAAATGACACCGGCAGCTTTAGAACTCTTACTTGAAAATGAAGAGGAGCTATCTATTTTTGACGGTGAATATGTTCAATCGGCAAGAGAACTGCAATATTCGGAAGCACAAAAATTTGAACAGGGTAATCAACTCTTAAATAAAGCGATCGAGTTTGTAATAAGTGCATAGAATGAATTACTCATACTCGGCTAAAGCAGGATTTGAACAAAAAATAGAAAAAGAGAATTGCATAAGACTTAAACAATCGTTATAATGAGCGACCCTCAAGAAGAGGGCATTTACTGCGAAGAAAGTAGTAAATGTGCATTACAGTCGTGGCATCGATCACGACCTTGGTGATTATCACTGCCTTTGACACTTACCAATAGGTGAGATGCGTCAAAGGTGATTCTTTATATATTTGGCTTGGAGTTTACTGGTATGTCTAACCAGAGAATTCGTATCCGTCTTAAGTCTTTTGATCATCGTCTGATTGATCAATCTGCTCAAGAGATCGTAGAAACCGCTAAGCGTACCGGCGCACAAGTTTGTGGTCCAATTCCGATGCCTACTCGCATCGAACGCTTCAACGTTCTTACTTCACCGCACGTTAACAAAGATGCGCGTGACCAGTACGAAATCCGCACCTACAAACGTTTGATCGACATCGTTCAACCTACAGATAAAACTGTTGATGCATTGATGAAGTTAGATCTTGCAGCTGGTGTTGATGTTCAGATCGCTTTGGGTTAAGGCTTTCGGTTAATTAACGATTAGTTAATTAGGCCGCTTTTTTAGAGGTTTATGCACATGGCTATTGGTTTAGTCGGTCGCAAATGTGGTATGACTCGCATCTTTACAGATGCTGGTGTTTCTGTACCTGTTACAGTCATCGAAGTCGATCCAAACCGCATTACGCAAATCAAAACACTTGAAACTGATGGTTATCAAGCTGTTCAAGTAACTACTGGTGAACGTCGCGAATCTCGCGTAACTAACGCTCAGAAAGGTCACTTCGCGAAAGCTGGTGTTGCTGCTGGTCGTTTAGTTAAAGAGTTCCGTGTTACTGAAGCTGAGCTTGACGGTCGTGAAGTTGGCGGTACTATTGGCGTTGATTTGTTCACAGTTGGTCAAATTGTTGACGTAACTGGTCAATCAAAAGGTAAAGGTTTCCAAGGTGGTGTTAAACGTTGGAACTTCCGTACCCAAGACGCTACTCACGGTAACTCAGTTTCTCACCGTGTATTAGGTTCTACAGGTCAAAACCAAACTCCTGGACGCGTGTTCAAAGGCAAAAAAATGGCTGGTCACTTAGGTGATGAACGCGTAACAGTACAAGGTCTTGAAATCGTATCTATTGACGCTGAACGTTCTGTTTTAGTTGTTAAAGGTGCAATTCCTGGTGCAACTGGCGGTGACGTAATTGTACGTCCTACCATCAAGGCCTGAGGGGAAATACCGTGAATTTGAAAACTGTTTCCGGCTCTGCTGTTGAATTGTCTGAAGTTGCTTTCGGACGTGAATTTAACGAGGCTCTTGTACACCAAGTTGTTACTGCTTACTTAGCAGGTGGTCGTCAAGGTACTCGTGCTCAAAAATCGCGTGCAGACGTTTCTGGCGGTGGTAAAAAACCATTCCGTCAAAAAGGTACTGGTCGTGCTCGTGCGGGTTCTATTCGTAGCCCTATCTGGGTTGGTGGTGGTAAAACTTTTGCTGCTCGTCCACAAGATTGGTCTCAAAAAGTAAACCGTAAGATGTACCGCGGTGCAATGCAATGTATCTTAGCTGAACTTGTTCGCCAAGATCGCCTTGTATTAGTTGAAGAGTTTGCTGTTGCAGCTCCAAAAACTAAAGAATTGCTTGCAAAACTTAACGACTTAAATGCTGCTCGTGCATTAATCGTTACTGACGCTGTAGATGAGAACTTATATCTTGCAGCACGCAACCTTCCGCATGTAGATGTGGTAGATGCAACTGCAATCGATCCTGTAAGCTTGATCGCGTTTGATAAAGTTGTGATGTCTGTAGCTGCTGCTAAGAAAATTGAGGTAGAACTCGGATGAACAACGAACGTATCTATCAAGTCCTTAAAGGACCAGTCTTCTCAGAAAAGGCACAAGTTTTAGGTGATACTGTTGGTGTTCAAGTATTTAAAGTAGACATTAATGCTACTAAGCTTGAAATCAAAAAAGCAGTTGAAAAACTTTTTGGTGTAGAAGTTGTTAAAGTTAACACAACTATTACTAAAGGTAAGACTAAGCGCTTTGGTCGTACATTAGGACGTCGTTCTGATGTTAAAAAAGCATACGTCACCCTGAAAGCCGGCCAAGATGTTGAAATGGCTGACTTGGGCGATACCGCTGAAAGCGCAGCGGAATAAGGACGAAAATTATGCCGATTCAAAAATGTAAGCCAACGTCTCCAGGACGTCGCTTTGTAGAGAAAGTGGTTCATGACCATCTTCACAAAGGCGCTCCTTACGCACCGTTGGTTGAAGCTAAAAAACGTACTGGTGGTCGTAATAACAACGGTCACATTACTACTCGTCACGTTGGTGGTGGTCATAAACAACACTACCGTATCGTTGACTTCAAACGTAACAAAGACAGCATCCCAGCTGTTGTAGAGCGTATTGAATACGATCCAAACCGTACAGCACATATTGCTTTATTGAAATATGCTGATGGTGAGCGTCGTTATATCATTGCACCTAAAGGTTTACGTGCTGGTGATAAAGTACAATCTGGTAACGATGCTCCAATTCGTCCAGGTAACTGCTTGCCACTTCGTAATATGCCGATCGGTTCTACACTTCATAACGTTGAACTTAAAATTGGTAAGGGTGCGCAATTAGCGCGTTCTGCTGGTGCTTCTGTTCAGTTGTTGGGTCGTGATGGTTCTTACGCGATTATTCGTCTTCGTTCAGGCGAAATGCGTAAAGTACACGTTGAATGCCGCGCTGTAATTGGTGAAGTTTCTAACCAAGAAAACAACCTTCGTTCATTGGGTAAAGCTGGTGCTTCACGCTGGCGTGGTGTTCGTCCTACCGTACGTGGTATGGCGATGAACCCGATTGACCACCCACACGGTGGTGGTGAAGGGCGTAACAAAGGTATTCAACCTGTAAGCCCATGGGGTCAAAAAGCTAAAGGGTACAAGACACGTACCAATAAGCGTACGACTAAGATGATTATTCGCGACCGTCGCGTCAAGTAAAGGAATCTGACTAATGCCTCGTTCTCTGAAAAAAGGCCCATTCGTCGATGCGCACTTGTTCGCTAAGGTTGAAGCGGCTGTTGCTAGTAACTCTCGCAAGCCGATCAAAACTTGGTCTCGTCGTTCGATGATCCTTCCAGATTTTGTTGGTTTAACAATCTCTGTTCATAATGGTCGTAATCACGTTCCAGTAATTGTTACTGAGCATATGGTTGGTCATAAACTCGGTGAATTCGCGCCAACTCGTACCTATCGTGGTCACGGTGTTGACAAGAAATCTAAACGTTAATAGGTGTCATGATGGAAGTAACTGCTAAATTACGCGGTGCCGCTATCTCGGCACAAAAAGCACGTTTGGTTGCAGATCTTATTCGCGGCAAATCTGTTGCGCATGCTTTAAACATCTTAAACTTCAGCAATAAAAAAGCTGCTGTTTTAGTAAAGAAAGCATTGGAATCTGCGATTGCAAACGCTGAACACAATAACAGTTTAGATGTTGACGATCTTAAAGTTTCTACGATTTACGTTGATGAAGGCATGAGCCTTAAACGTATTATGCCACGTGCTAAAGGCCGTGCAGATCGTATTACTAAGCGTACTTGTCACATCACCGTTAAGGTAGGGGTTTGATATGGGTCAGAAGGTTCATCCAATCGGTATCCGCCTAGGTGTTGTGAAACGTCATAACGCTAACTGGTATGCGAATCCGAAACAATACGCTGAATACTTGCTTAAAGATCTTCAAGTTCGTGAGTTTTTAACTAAAAAACTTAAGAATGCGATGGTAAGCAATATTCTTATCGAACGTCCATCAGGCGCTGCTAAAGTAACTATTAGCACAGCTCGTCCTGGTATCGTAATCGGTAAAAAAGGCGAAGATATTGAGAAATTACAGCGCGAACTTACCAGCATTATGGGTGTTCCAGCGCAAGTAAGTATCAACGAAATTGATCGCCCAGACTTAGATGCGCGTTTAGTTGCTGAAGCAATTGCTTCTCAATTAGAAAAGCGTGTTATGTTCCGTCGTGCTATGAAGCGTGCGGTTCAAAACACTATGCGTGCTGGTGCTAAAGGTATCAAAGTTGAAGTGTCTGGCCGTTTAGGTGGTGCAGAGATTGCTCGTACAGAATGGTATCGTGAAGGTCGTGTACCTTTGCATACGTTACGTGCAGACATTGACTATGCAACTATGCGTGCAGAAACAACTTACGGTACGATTGGTGTTAAAGTTTGGATTTTCCGTGGCGAGATCTTAGGTGGCATGAAACAAGTCATGAACCCTGCTCCTGCTGAAGATCGTCCAGCTAAACGTGGTCGTGGTCGTGGTGAAGGTCAAGAGCGTCGTGGTCGTCGCGGTGACCGTGCTGCTGACAAGGGAGAATAATCCATGTTGCAACCTAAACGTACCAAATTCCGTAAAGTGCACAAAGGCCGTAACACTGGTCTAGCGCATCGTGGTAGTACAGTATCATTTGGTTCGATTGCAATTAAAGCAACTGAACGTGGTCGTATGACTGCGCGTCAGATTGAAGCTGCACGTCGTACTATTAGCCGCCGTATTAAGCGTGGTGGTAAAATCTTTATTCGCGTATTCCCGGATAAACCAATTACTCAAAAGCCTCTTGAAGTGCGTATGGGTAAAGGTAAGGGTAGCGTGGAATACTGGGTTTGCCAGATCCAACCAGGTAAGATCCTGTACGAAATTGAAGGTGTGAACGAAGAATTAGCGCGTGAAGCATTTGCTTTAGCTGCTGCTAAACTTCCGTTTAAAACCACTATCGTGACTCGGACGGTAATGTAATGAAAACTAAAGATCTACGTGAAAAATCGGTAGAAGAGTTGAAAGCTTTGCTTGATGAGCAACAGCTTAACCAATTCCGTCTTCGTATGGCGAAAGCAACTGGTCAGTTGGGTAAATCGCACGAAGTGCAAGTTGCTCGTAAGACAATTGCTCGTATTAAGACACTCCTTACCGAAAAACAGGGGAACGGACAATGAGTGAAAAAACAGTCCGCACGTTAACCGGCAAAGTCGTAAGTGACAAAATGGATAAATCTATTGTTGTTCTTATTGAACGCCGCGTTCAACACCCGTTGTATGGCAAGTCAATTCGCCGTTCAACTAAGTTACACGCTCATGATGAGAACAATGTTGCTAAAATTGGCGATGTTGTAACCATTAAAGAAAGCCGCCCAATTTCTAAAACTAAAGCTTGGACTTTAGTGGAAGTAGTTGAAGCAGCTGCTGAGTAATTCGACGTTCTTGTTGCATCATCGGTCAATTTCGAGTACTCTTTGAGCCTTTCGAAATTGTGACCGGTGAT
This sequence comes from Acinetobacter sp. 70_2, assembly GCF_056736115.1. Classification (NCBI taxonomy): domain Bacteria; kingdom Pseudomonadati; phylum Pseudomonadota; class Gammaproteobacteria; order Moraxellales; family Moraxellaceae; genus Acinetobacter; species Acinetobacter sp. 70_2. Next base: position 47,254 of record NZ_JBWZIP010000012.1, on the reverse strand, counting down.
GCTCGGTTTTGGAGTAGGGCAATGATTCAAACCGAAACTATGCTCGACGTAGCAGACAACAGTGGTGCTCGCCGCGTACAATGTATTAAAGTACTTGGTGGTTCACATCGTCGTTATGCTTCTGTTGGCGACATTATTAAAGTTACTGTAAAAGAAGCAATCCCACGCGCACGTGTTAAAAAAGGTGACGTGATGAATGCGGTTGTAGTTCGTACTAAATTCGGCATTCGTCGTCCAGATGGTTCTGTGATCCGTTTTGATGATAATGCTGCAGTTATCTTGAACAACAACAAAGCTCCGATTGCTACTCGTATCTTCGGACCAGTGACTCGTGAACTTCGTACTGAACAGTTCATGAAAATCATTTCATTGGCTCCTGAAGTTCTATAAGAGGCAATCATGGCTAAGATTAAAAAAGGCGATCAAGTTATCGTGATCGCAGGTAAAGAAAAAGGCAAACAGGGTACTGTATTGTCTGTTTCTGAAGACCGCGTTAAGGTTGAAGGCCTTAACTTAGTGAAGAAGCATCAAAAGCCTAACCGTGTAACTGGCGCTGAAGGCGGTGTAGTTACTCAAGAAGCTTCGCTTCATATTTCAAACGTGGCAATTTTAAATGCTACAACCCAGAAGGCTGACCGTGTTGGTTACCAAGTGATTGATGGCGTGAAAACTCGCGTTTATAAATCAAATGGTGAATCAGTGGCGGTAGCGAAGTAATAGGTTGAAAAGGCAATGGCCAGACTTAAAGCACGTTACAACGATGAACTTAAAGCAAAGTTACAAGAAGAACTTAGCATTAAGAACGTGATGGAAATTCCACGCATCACAAAAATTACCCTAAACATGGGTGTAGGCGCAGCTGCAACTGATAAGAAATTATTAGATGGCGCTGTAGTCGACATGCAATTAATTGCTGGTCAAAAACCAGTAATTACACTTGCTCGTAAATCTATCGCAGGTTTCAAAATCCGTGATGGTTGGCCAATTGGTTGTAAAGTTACTTTACGTGGCGACCAAATGTACGAATTCTTGGACCGTTTGATCTCAATCGCAATCCCTCGTATCCGTGACTTCCGTGGTTTCTCTTCGAAATCATTTGATGGTCGTGGTAACTATTCAATGGGTTTGAAAGAGCAAATCGTTTTCCCTGAAATCGATTTCGACAAGATTGATCGTATTCGTGGTATGGATATTACTATTACTACGACTGCTCGCACCGATGACGAAGGCCGTGCGCTTATGCGTGCATTCGGCTTCCCGTTCAAATAAGAGGTCGATATGGCTAAGAAAGGTATGATTAATCGCGAATTGAAACGCGAAAAAACAGTTGCTAAATACGCTGCAAAACGTGCTGAATTAAAAGCTACGATTGCAAACGTAAATGCAAGTGAAGAAGAGCGTTTCGAAGCGATGTTAAAGTTACAAGCATTGCCACGTAATGCATCTCCGGTACGTCTTCGTAACCGTTGTGGTTTAACTGGTCGTCCTCATGGTTACTTCCGTAAGTTCGGTTTAAGCCGTAACAAATTACGTGACACAGTAATGCAGGGTGATGTACCAGGCGTTGTTAAGGCAAGCTGGTAAGGAGCGACTAAATGAGTATGCAAGATACCGTTGCCGACATGCTAACACGTGTTCGTAACGCACAAATGGCTAAGAAACAAACTGTTTCTATGCCTTCTTCTAAGTTGAAAGTTGCAATTGCAAACGTACTTCAACAAGAAGGTTATATTTCAAATGTAGAAGTTGCTCAAGAAGAGACAAAATCTACTTTGACAATTACTTTAAAATATTTCGAAGGCAAACCAGTTATCGAAATGGTTAAGCGCGTAAGCCGTCCAGGTCTTCGCCAATACCGTGGTAAAGATAAACTTCCAAGCGTTAAGCAAGGTTTAGGTATTGCAATTGTTTCTACAAGCAAAGGCATCATGACTGATCGCGCTGCACGTGCTGCGGGCGTTGGTGGTGAAGTTATTGCTTTTGTTTCTTAATAGGTGATTCCTCATGTCTCGTGTGGCTAAAGCCCCAGTAACTGTACCTAATGGTGTAGCAGTTACTCAGAACGGCCGGCAGGTCGAAGTGAAAGGCACTAAAGGTACATTGTCTTTCAACCTGCATGCGCTGGTCGAGCTAAAACAGGAAGAAGGTAAACTTCAACTTGCTCCAGTTAAAGAATCGAAAGATGCTTGGATGCAAGCTGGTACTGCTCGCGCTGTATTGAACAACCTTGTAAAAGGTGTTAGCGAAGGCTTCGAACGTAAGTTGCAGCTAGTTGGTGTTGGTTATAAAGCTGCGGTTAAAGGTACTGTTGTAAACCTTAACCTTGGTTACTCACACCCAATTGACTACGCTTTACCAGAAGGTGTAACAGCGGAAACTCCAACTGCTACTGAAATCATTTTGAAATCAGCAAACAAGCAGTTGTTAGGTCAAGTAGCGGCAGAAATCCGTGCATACCGTGCTCCTGAACCATATAAAGGTAAAGGTGTTCGTTATTCGGATGAAGTCATTCTTCGTAAAGAAGCTAAGAAGAAATAAGGCGCGAGGTTCTTATGAACGAAAAGAAACAATCCCGTTTGCGTCGTGCGAAAAGCACACGCTTGCACATTCGTGCATTGGGTGCGACTCGTTTGTGTGTAAACCGCACTCCGCGTCACATCTATGCTCAAGTTATTTCAGCAGATGGTGGCAAAGTTTTAGCGCAAGCTTCAACTTTGGATGCATCTTTACGTAGCGGTACTACAGGTAATGTAGACGCGGCTACTAAAGTAGGTGCTTTAATCGCAGAACGCGCGAAAGCAGCTGGTGTAACTAAAGTTGCATTTGACCGTTCTGGTTTTAAATATCATGGTCGTATCAAAGCCTTGGCTGATGCTGCTCGTGAAAACGGCTTGGAGTTCTAATCATGGCTAAAGTTGAACAAAACGAAGGTCTTGTTGAAAAGCTGGTTGCCGTTGATCGTGTAGCCAAAGTTGTTAAGGGCGGTCGTATCTTCTCTTTCACAGCATTAACTGTTGTGGGTGATGGTAATGGTCGTGTTGGTTTTGGTCGTGGTAAAGCACGTGAAGTTCCTGCTGCTATTTCTAAAGCACTTGAAGCTGCTCGTCGCAACATGATCACTGTAGACCTTGCTGGTACTACTTTACAACACCCTGTGAATGCTCGTCATGGTGCAAGCCGTGTATACATGCAACCTGCTTCAGAAGGTACTGGCGTAATCGCTGGTGGTGCAATGCGTGCCGTTCTTGAAGCTGCAGGTGTACATAACGTACTTGCTAAATGTTATGGTTCTACAAATGCTGCTAACGTAGTAAACGCAACTTTTAAAGGTTTGCGTGATATGACTTCTCCTGAGAAAGTCGCTGCGAAACGTGGTAAATCAGTAGAAGAAATTCAAGGGTAATCAATCATGAAAACGATTAAAGTTACCCAGACTAAATCTTCTTCACATCGCTTGAAAAATCACAAGCTTTGCTTACAAGGTTTAGGTCTGCGTCGTATTGGTCATACTGTAGAAGTGCAAGATACGCCTTCTAACCGCGGTATGATCAACAAAGTCTACTATATGGTTAGTGTAGAGGAATAAGCCATGACTCTGCGTTTAAATGAGCTTGCACCTGCAGAAGGTGCAAAACGTGAACACCGTCGTTTAGGCCGTGGTATCGGTTCTGGCGTTGGTAAGACTGGTGGCCGTGGTGTCAAAGGTCAAAAATCACGTAAAAGTGGTGGCGTTCGTCCAGGTTTCGAAGGCGGTCAAACAGCGATTTATCGTCGTTTACCTAAATTCGGTTTCACTAGCCAAATCGCTTTAAAAACTGCTGAAGTACGTTTGTCTGAGTTAACTAAAGTGGAAGGCGACATCGTTAGCCTTGAAACTTTAAAAGCTGCGAATGTTGTTCGTCGCGATCAAATTCGTGCTCGTATCGTGCTTTCTGGTGAAATCACTCGTGCATTCACTGTTCAAGGTGTTGCATTGACTAAAGGCGCTAAAGCTGCAATTGAAGCAGCTGGCGGTAAAGTCGAGGAGTAATCTCGAGTGTCTATGTCTCCTAGTTCTTCAGGTCATGTCAACATGATGAAAGGTCAGCCATTTCATGTGAAATACCGTGAAATTATTCGCCGGATGAGTTTTCTAATCGGTGCATTGCTGGTCTTTCGACTAGGAGCGCATATTCCAGTACCAGGCATTAATAATGCTGCGTTAGAAAATTTATTTCATGCAAACCAAGGAACTATTCTTGGGCTATTCAATATGTTTTCTGGCGGTGCTTTAGAGCGAATGTCGATTCTTGCTTTAGGGATCATGCCTTATATTTCTGCATCAATTATTGTGCAGTTAATGTCAACGGTGATTCCTTCTCTTGAAGCCTTGAAAAAGGAAGGAGAGCAAGGGAAGCGAAAAATTAATCAATATACGCGTCAAGGTACATTACTACTTGCAGTGGTTCAGGCAGTAGGTATGTGTGCAGGCCTTATTGGTCAGGGTATTACTCTGTCTACAGGACTTGCATTCTATATCCCTGCAGTTACGTCACTTATCGCTGGAACTATGTTCTTAATGTGGTTAGGTGAACAAATCACTGAAAGAGGTATCGGTAATGGTATCTCAATGATTATTTTTGCAGGTATTGTAGCTGGTTTGCCTAAGTTAATTATGCAATCAGTGTCATCTGTAGATAATGGTCAAACAAGTTTAATTGGTCTTGTTATCTTTGGTCTTTTGTCTCTTGGTGTATTGGCTGCGATTGTGTTTATTGAAAAAGCACAGCGTCGTATTCCAGTAAACTATGCGCAGAAGCAGCAAGGTCGTCGTATATTTACAGCTCAGCAAACACATCTACCATTAAAAATTAATATGGCTGGTGTGATTCCTGCGATTTTTGCAAGCTCTTTACTATTGTTCCCAGCAAGTCTTGGTCAATGGGTAGGTAGTGCAGATCCGAGTGCTGGTTTAATTAAACGTAGCTTACAAGATTTAGCTTTGGTATTGTCGCCTGGACAGCCTTTGTATTTGGTGCTCTTTGGTGCGTTAATTATCTTTTTCTGTTACTTTTATACGGCTTTAGTATTTAGCCCTAAGGAAGTATCAGAAAATCTAAAACGCAGCGGAGCTTATGTGCCTGGTATTCGCCCAGGTGAGCAAACTGCTCGTTACTTAGATCATATTCTTAATCGTTTGACGTTTATTGGTGCGATTTATATTACAGTCATTTGTTTGATGCCAATGATTCTACAAAGTTCTTTTGGTATTCCATTCTACTTGGGTGGTACCTCATTACTGATCGTAGTAGTTGTTGTTATGGACTTTATGGCTCAGCTACAAGCGCATTTAACATCTCATCAATATGACAATCAAACATTAATGAGAAAAACGACTGCTCATCCTAAGGGATAAGCGCACTTAGAGGTTTCATCATGAAAGTACAAGCTTCTGTAAAGAAAATTTGTGGTAGCTGTAAAGTTATCCGTCGTAATGGGGTTATTCGCGTGATTTGTAGCGCAGAACCTCGTCATAAGCAGCGTCAAGGTTAATCTAATCAAGACCTGTTGATTTCAGTAGGCGAATTGGGTTAATATCCGCCCCTCAAGATTTTTGTGGGGCGGTTGATTATCTCTACTGCCTTTTTGGAGAAAGTGAATGGCTCGTATTGCCGGTGTAAACATTCCGGATAACAAGCATGCTGTTATCTCCCTCACTTATATCTTTGGTATCGGTCGCCACACTGCTAAGAATATCTTAGCTTCAGTTGGTATTACTGAGACTACTAAGATCCGTGAGTTGGACGATGCACAGCTTGATGCGATTCGTGCAGAAGTTGCTAAGGTTCCTACCGAAGGTGACTTACGTCGCGAAATTTCCATGAACATTAAACGTTTAATGGATTTAGGTTGCTATCGTGGCCTTCGTCATCGTCGCAGCTTGCCTGTCCGTGGTCAACGCACCAAAACTAACGCACGTACCCGTAAAGGTCCGCGCAAACCGATTAAAAAGTAAGATTTCTGGAAGCTAAAAGATGGCTAAAGATACTCGCACACGCAAGAAGGTCACTCGTACCGTCTCTGAAGGTGTTGCACACATTCACGCGTCTTTTAATAACACCATTGTTACGATTACCGATCGTCAAGGTAATGCATTGGCTTGGGCCACCTCAGGTGGACAAGGCTTCCGTGGTTCACGTAAATCAACTCCGTTTGCTGCTCAGGTAGCTGCTGAAGTTGCTGGTAAAGCAGCTTTAGATTACGGTTTGAAAAACCTAGACGTCCTTGTAAAAGGTCCTGGTCCAGGTCGTGAGTCTGCGGTTCGTGCATTAGGCGCAGTGGGTTATAAGATTAACAGCATTACCGATGTGACTCCAATTCCTCACAACGGTTGCCGTCCACCTAAAAAACGTCGCGTGTAAGGAGAAACATTCATGGCTCGTTATATTGGTCCAAAATGCAAACTCTCTCGCCGCGAAGGGACAGACCTGCAACTTAAATCTGGCGTTAAACCATTTGACGTCAAAACTAAAAAAGCTAACAAAGCACCTGGTCAACATGGTCAGGCTCGCGGTGGTAAGCAATCTGAGTATTCACTACAATTACGTGAAAAACAAAAAGTCCGTCGTATTTACGGTGTGTTAGAGCGTCAATTTAGTAACTACTATAAAGAAGCAGCTCGTGTTAAAGGCGCAACTGGTGAGAACTTGTTGAAATTGCTTGAAAGCCGTCTTGATAACGTTGTTTATCGCATGGGTTTTGGTTCTACACGTGCAGAAGCTCGTCAGTTAGTAAGTCACCGTAGCATTACTTTGAATGGTCGTCGTGTAAACATCGCATCTATTCAAGTTAAAGCGGGTGATGTAATTGCGGTTCACGAAGGTGCTAAACAACAATTGCGTATCAAAAACGCGATTGAATTAGCTGCTCAACGTGGTATTCCAGCTTGGATTGATGTTGATCATTCTAAACTTGAAGGTACGTTTAAAGCTGCACCAGATCGTTCTGATTTACCTGCTGAAATCAACGAAAGCTTGATTGTAGAATTGTATTCTAAATAATCCTTGAGGTAGCAATAATGACGCGTACTGCAAACGAGTTTCTAACTCCGCAAGCGATCAAGGTCGAAGCGGTTAGCGGGACCTCGGCAAAAGTGATTCTAGAACCTTTAGAGCGTGGTTTTGGCCACACTCTTGGTAATGCTTTACGTCGCATTCTATTGTCTTCTTTACCTGGCGCTGCTGTGGTTGAAGTAGAGATAGAAGGTGTCGAGCACGAGTACAGTACTTTAGAAGGCTTGCAGCAGGACATCGTCGAGCTCTTGCTGAACCTAAAAGGATTGTCTATTAAGCTGTTCGATCAAAATGAAGCTTATTTAACATTAGAAAAACAAGGTCCTGGCGATATTACTGCTGCTGACCTTCGTTTACCTCATAATGTTGAAGTGGTTAACCCAGATCATTTAATCGGTACTTTGAGTGCTTCAGGTTCATTAAAAATGCGCTTGAAAGTTTCTCAAGGTCGTGGTTATGAAACTTCTGATTCTCGTTTCCCTGAAGGTGAAACACGTCCTGTAGGTCGTTTACAATTAGATGCTTCTTATAGCCCAATTAAACGTGTTTCTTACACCGTTGAAAATGCGCGTGTTGAACAACGTACCGATTTAGATAAACTGGTAATCGATCTTGAAACAAATGGAACGGTTGATCCTGAAGAAGCAATCCGCAAAGCGGCAACAATCTTGCAACAACAAATTGCAATTTTTGTTGATCTTCAGAAAGACCAAACTCCAGTTGCTCAAGAACCTCGTGAAGAAGTTGACCCAATCTTGCTTCGCCCAGTAGATGATCTAGAGCTTACTGTTCGTTCTGCTAACTGTTTGAAAGCAGAAAATATTTACTACATTGGTGATCTCGTTCAACGTACTGAAGTTGAGTTGTTAAAAACTCCTAACCTTGGTAAAAAATCGTTAACAGAGATCAAAGATGTTTTGGCATCGAAAGGCTTACAACTCGGTATGCGTCTTGAAAACTGGCCACCAGCTAGTCTTCGTATGGACGACCGTTTTGCCTATCGTAGCCGTTAATTAAGTAGGACTATCACCATGCGTCATCGTAATAGTGGTGTGAAATTAGGCCGTACAAGCAGCCATCGTAAAGCGATGTTCCAAAACTTGGCTAATTCTTTATTTGAACACGAGTTGATCAAAACAACTGTGCCTAAAGCTAAAGAATTACGTCGTGTTGCTGAGCCTTTAATCACTCTAGCAAAAAACGATACTGTAGCAAATCGTCGTTTAGCATTTGCTCGTACTCGTAATGCTGCAACTGTAGGTAAATTATTTACCGTACTCGGCCCTCGTTACAAAGAACGTAACGGCGGTTATCTACGTGTTCTTAAAGCGGGCTTCCGTGCTGGTGATGCAGCACCGATGGCTTACGTTGAGCTTGTAGATCGTGAAGTTAACACTTCAGCTGAATAATTGATATTATTCGGAAAAGACCGGCTTTATGCCGGTCTTTTTTATTTTCTGAAAATTATAAAATAAAAAAATGTCCTCAAGTGACATAAAAAAACGGATAAACGGTCAAACTTGACATTGTGTATTGTCAAAATTGTGTTTTAATAAAGTCATATTCTCAACAATGGGTATAAAAATAAAATGGAAAAGCAAGTTGATATTTTAATCATTGGTGCAGGCATTTCAGGAATCGGAGTTGCTGCCCATTTATCTAAAAATTCTCCGCAACGTCAGTTTGAGATTTTAGAACGTCGTGAATCCTTTGGCGGGACTTGGGATCTTTTCCGTTATCCTGGTATTCGTTCAGATTCTGATATGTCTACTTTTGGTTTTAACTTTAAACCATGGCGTAAAGCAAATGTATTGGCTGATGGTGCTTCTATTAAAGGGTATTTAGGTGAAGTGATTGATGAGTTTAAGTTAAAGGAAAAAATTCACTTTGGTCATCGAGTACTCTCTGCAAATTATGATTCTTCATCTAAGAAGTGGAATGTTGTTGTCGAAGATAGCAATAAAAAACAGCAGACTTGGGTAGCTAACTTTGTTGTAGGTTGTACAGGTTATTATAATTATGATCAAGGCTATGCGCCGACTTTCCCAAATCAAGAAGCTTTCAAAGGTCAACTTATTCATCCGCAACATTGGCCAGAAAACTTAGACTATACAGGTAAGAAAGTAGTAATTATTGGTAGTGGAGCTACTGCAATTACTCTGGTTCCTGCAATGTCAAAAGGTGGAGCAGGTCATGTGACGATGTTACAACGTTCGCCGACGTATATTGCAACTGTTCCTTCTATTGACTTCATCTATGAAAAGACTCGTAGATTTATGTCTGAAGAAGCGGCTTACAAATTTACCCGTGCTCGTAATATTGGTATGCAACGCGCAATTTATGCATTGTCTCAGAAGCATCCTAAAACAGTTCGTCGTTTACTCTTAAAAGCAATTGAAATGCAGCTTAAGGGTAAAGTAGATATGAAACACTTTACGCCTTCTTATAATCCTTGGGATCAGCGTTTATGTGTAGTACCTGATGGTGATCTATTTAAGATTCTTCGTGAAGGTAAGGCGAGTGTTGAAACTGATCAGATTGAGAAATTTACAGAGACTGGTATTCAATTAAAGTCTGGTAAACACCTTGATGCCGATATCATAGTATCTGCAACTGGTTTACAAGTCCAAATTATGGGTGGTGTTCAAGCTAAAGTTGATGGTAAGCCAATCAACTCCTCAGAACATATGCTTTACAATGGCATTATGCTAAGTGATATTCCAAATATGGCCATGATTATTGGCTATGTGAATGCATCTTGGACATTAAAAGTTGATATTGCAGCTGATTATATTTCCCGTCTATTAAACTATATGGACAAGAATAACTATGACGAAGTTATTCCAGCGGGTAATAAAAATGAAATGGAAGAAGATACTGTGATGGGTAAACTATCTTCTGGCTATATTAGTCGTGCAGCTCATGAGCTTCCAAAGCAAGGTAAGCATGCTCCATGGCAAGTAACCAATAACTATCTTGAAGATAGAAAGTCATTACAAAATGCTAAGTTCGATGATGGTATTCTTCATTTTCATAAACATTCAGATGTAAATACACGTAAGCCAAAGCTAGTGTCTTAAGGTCTGAAATGAAAAAGGAGGCAGATGGCCTCCTTTTTTATGTATGGTATTAAAGTGTTCTGGAAATTAACTCTTTCATAATTTCATTGGTGCCTGCATAAATACGGTTTGCTCGGTGATCAATATAAGCACGAGCAATTGGATATTCCAGCATGTAACCATAGCCTCCATGTAATTGGAGACATTCATCAACCACTTTTGAAAACATATCAGAAATTTTATATTTTGCGGCAGCGGCAGCTTCGACACTTAATTTTTCATCAAGTTGTAATTCCATACAACGATCTAAATAGGTACGACAGAAATCAATTTCTGTACGTAATTCTGCTAGTTTGAAGCGTGTATTCTGGAAAGCACTAATTGGCTTGCCAAATGCTTTACGATCTTTTGTATATTGAACAGTATGTGCAAATGCTGCTTCTGCACCAGCTTGGCAGATAATTGCAACCAACATACGCTCCCATGCTAATTCTTTCATGAGCATAATAAAGCCCATACCTTCCATGCCTAAAAGATTTTCTTTAGGAACACGAACGTTATCGAAGAAGAGTTCACATGTATCTTGACCTTTCATGCCAATTTTGTTGAGTGGCTTACCTTTAGTAAAACCGGCACGGTCAGCTTCCACAATAATAAGTGATAAATTGGCAGAGCCTTTATCGCTGTTACCTGTTTTACAGACCACGATGGCCATATCGCACAAATAGCCATTGGTAATAAATATTTTTGAACCATTAATGACATATTCATTGCCATCAAGAACGGCTGTTGTTCGAACAGCTTGTAAATCTGAACCCGTTCCTGGTTCTGTCATGGCAATTGCGGTCACTGTTTCACCAGTCGCCATCTTAGGGAGCCATTTTTGCTTTTGTTCTTCATTTCCAAAGTTATTGATATAGTTGGCGACAATATCGGAATGCAGCGAGAAACCTGTACTTGAGTCCATGGCATAGGCTTGTTCTTCAATAAGAATCATACTGTATAGACGGTCTACACCTGAGCCACCGTATTGTTCTGGCATGGTTGTGCACAGTAAACCTAACGCACCCGCTTTATTCCAAAGATCTCGGTCCACATGTTGTTGTTTCTCATATTTTTCAGTATTTGGCACCACTTCTTTTTCATAAAACTTGCGTACAGTTTCTCGGAAAGCTTCATGTTCTTCATTTAATAGATGGCGAGGTAACATATTTGGAATGGGACGAATAGCACCAGATTGCATTGTATTTCTTCCTTGGTTTGGGCTTGATGTTATAAGTCTAAAATACGGGAAGCTCACTAGGTCTAACAATGTGATGAATGCTCATTTATAACTATGAAGTGATAAGTTTGGTCAATTTGATATTTTTAGCGAACTTTCTTATGTGATCAGGTAAACTAGGCGCACTATCAAAGCAGATGGGGAAATAAATGTCTGAAGAAATGACCTTGGAAGAACGTAAAGTAGTTTATCGCGCGCGCCGCGGTTTAAAGGAAATTGATGTCTATTTTGACCCGTATGTGAAAAATTATTATTTAAAGGCAGATCCAGCAGAAAAAGCATTATTTGCTGAATTAGTAGAGCAGGAAGATCCTGACTTACTTGACTGGTTTATGGAAGTATCTGAACCACCACGTACTGAATTACGTGATTTCATCCATAAATTAAAGCATTATGTTCATGGCTGATTAGTTTTGGTCAACCAATTGAATTTTAAACTGAAATATAGCCGTTTCTCGATTATATTTCAGTTTTTTATTGGCTTAAGTTTAGCAGTTCTATTTTATCAGCTGATAACAATACTCTGGTGGTTGATTACAGTCAGTTTACTCTTCATAAGTTTTGTTCTCTTTTTAAAGCGGCCACAGCTTGCTCAAATTGCTTATTTAGATCAGAAAATATGGTCACTTAGCTTTCATTCAGAGCAAACAATTTCTCGTGTAGAAATTTTAAAAATAATTGATTATCAGATTTTCATAGTGGTCTATTTTGAAGGGCATAAGACACTAACTTCTGTTATTTGGTTTGATCAAATGCCTTTATCGCAGTGGAAACAACTTAAGACCTTAGAAAAATTCTATTAATTGTTAGACAATTCTACATTTGTATATTTATTTAAAAATTTTAAAAATCAAATAATTAAGATTTATTTCTTTTCGGAAAATTTAAATTGTCTAGTTAAAATACAGAAAAAATAGCAAGAAAGTCAATTGTCCGACAATTTCTCAATATGGTTATTATTCTATCGGTTAAAGTACAAACACCAACGTAAAGTGTGTCGGAGGTCTCAAATGGAGATGCCAACATGGTCGTTCTTGGTCATTGCCATCATTCTGGCAGTGGTGATAGGAAGAGCAGGAACTTTACTCAGGGAACATCTTAATAAAGCTAATTATAGCAAAGTTAAGAGACAGAGGATGCAAAGGTCGTCGGTCAGCCAATAGTTTAATTGGTTAATCGATTAATTTCATCAAGTGTCCAGTTTTACTGGGTGCGAATGTAGTAAGGAGGTCTCTCATGGAGATTTCAATGTGGATGTTTCTGTTAATTGCAGTTGTTATGGCTGTAGTAGTAGGAAGAGCAGGAACTTTACTCAAGGATTATATAGAACAACAATAATATAAGCCGTTAAAAGCTTATCCCAGTTAATAAGTAGCATGTGCTGAACCGTCGCAATGCTACTTTTTTTTGCCTAAAATTTTTGTTTCCCTGAAAAACTGTCAATTTTATCTGCTGTGAAGTGTGTCAAAGTATAAGCGCTACAATTAGAGTAATTACTCTTTTATTCAAGATATGCATCTGCTAATGTACATCTGAAAAGGAAAAAACAAATTACATCGAGGACAGGAAGATGTCTAAAGTCCAAAAAATAAGCCAAGGTTTGGCGATGAGTTTTCTTGCAGCTTCAGTTTTATCAGGTTGTTCATACGTCGTGAAAAGCGGAGCAAATGTTGCTTTAGGTTTTACGGAAAAGCACGTCGTTCCACCTATTTTGGCAATGCAAGATGCTGAAATGGTTTGTAATACTGGTAGTGCCTTAACTCCTGCAATCATGTCGACTAAAGGTATGGGTGCAGATCCTACTCGTGTTGCTGTCTTAATGTATGCTGCTTCAGGTGTATGTGCGGAAAACCAAGCATTAGAACAGGAGTTACGTTATTTGCGCGCTTCAAAAGCAGGACAAGTAACAGAAGCTCAAGATGCACGTATTGCGCAGAAGCGTTGGGCTGCAATTGCTGCAGAGCGGCAATATACGGGCTATAAATTATTCGCTGATCGTTGGGAATCTAAATATAAGTATCATTTAGGTGATTCTTGTCCAACTATGCGTAGTGATACCGATCAGACTGTATATCTACTTGGAATGATCAGTGGCCTTCAAGCGGTGACAAATGACATTAACTCGGGTGGTTCTGTCAATGTTCCGAAAGATATTGCTGCTATTGTAGAACGTGGCATGGTTTGTCTTGATAACCAAAAGTTCTGGGGAGCACCAAATGCAACACGTGCGGTGATCTGGACTTTATTACCAGGGGCTAACGAAGGTAAACCAGACCCGTATGAGACGTTAAAGCAGTCAGTGCAAATCGGTGAGCAAAAAGGTGTTCGTTTGTCTCATGCACTCTACGCTGTAGCGGCTCAAGCGAGTGGTGACGATACCAAAATCCGTGATGCATTAAAAACTTATGCAGCATCTCAAGCAGATGACAAGCCAGTCAATCCGAACTTCAAGTTAATTGATAGTATGGCGGGTTTAATTGTCCGTGGCATTTCTGACCGCTACTGGACTGAGCATACAGGTGTTCGTACGGGTGATAATGGTATGTCTCATTTCTGGGATGAGAAAAACGAAGGTTCAGCAGAACTGGATGAGTTGTTTGATGGTGGGGCTGCATCAGAAGTTCCAGCTGACTCGACCTCTGCACCTGCACAGTAAACAGATCTGAAGAAACTAACCCCTTGCGGTTGCTACGTATTTTCTTATTAATCGTAAGGGGTTCAGTTTTAAAAGGAGTGTGCTATGAAAGATCATGTACTCAATAAAAAAGTGCTTTTGGTCGCAGGGTGCATTTCTGTTTCTGCATGTCTACAAGTATTTCCAGACTATTTTATTTATTGGCGTGAAAGCTTACTCGGTGAGTTTTGGCGTTTGTGGACAGCACACTGGGTACATGTTGGCTGGATTCATTTTCTTTTAAATATGATGGCATTCGCATGTTTGCCCTTCATATTTCCGCATACCAAAGTGTGGCACATCTTAAGTCTTCTTTTTCTTTTGCCGCCTTTTATCAGTTTGGTGTTCTATTTTTATTTGCCTTATATCGATGCATATGCCGGTCTATCTGGAGTACTCCATGGGCTGTATACGGCTGTTGCTTTAGTTTATTTGCAATACCGTAAAGAACGGAATTTTGCATTACTGGTTTTAGGGTTAATTATTGCCAAGCTGATTTGGGAAAACACCTTTGGACAAACAGGCACAGCACAGTTGATAGGGAGTCCTGTTTTAACCGAAGCTCATTTATATGGGGCGATAGGCGGTGCAATCTTTGGAGGATGCTATTGGCTTATACAAAGGTTCAAATAGAAAGATTGACAATACAAACTGTTAAAAAAGAGATTTTAGTCATTCTTTATTGATAAAGTTTGATGCAAATTTGATCGTTGAATAAAGGGATTGGTAGAAGGGGAATGGACGATACCCCTGACCAAGGAAATTGCATGACTCAAAGCCTTTGTTATGAGGGGTTTGAGAGAACAAAATTGGAATATTTATGCAAGAATATCAAGAAAAAAGATCTGGATTAGGTCTGCTGGGTTATATATGGAACGAATGGATCTCAACATTCGTAATCCTCATTTTACTATTAATGACGCTCATAATTGGTACCGGGGAAATGATCCACGGACAATTATTACGTATCGGGGAACGTCTTTATGGTGACCCTGCTATAGGCATGCAATATTCGTTTTTGCGTGCGGAGCCTGAAAAGCCGTCTTGTGATCGACATCCAAATATTGATGCTCAAGTAAAAGAGCAAATGAAAGCGAACGCATCTGATGATTTCGCTAGCTTCTTTGGTGCTGCCTCAGAAAGTGATGTCCGTGCATCCTTACAAGCAGCACAGCAGCAATGTGAAGATAAATATCTGGCTTACGATAAAACCATTAAATATATTGAAGCAAATCCAGGGGTACGTACATATCGTACGATTGAAACGGGTTTCTTTGGCATATTTAAATTTGGTACAGAGAACCGTGCAATTTTATTAGTCTTTATGGTCTTAATCTCAGCGATTACTGCATCGTTGAAGTTTCACCATATTGGTTTACGTAACCCTGCAACCAAGCTGGACTACAAAGTGTATGCCTTCTTTATGTTGCTTGGTAATGCATTGCTTAGTTCTTCAGTAATTAGCCAGTACCGTTCTGTGATTAATTCAGGGGTTTCTCCAACTCATGAAACAATCATTATTTACTGGTTATGGATGATTTTATTTGTCGTCCTTACTTTAATTAGTCTTTATCAGCTATTTGTTTCCCCACCAGCAAAACGTGAGGGTGGCAATATTGGCTTAGCTTTATTATGTGTGCCTTTGTATGCATATATGGCTGTGATTACAGGTGTTGCATTTACGTTCTTTATGGACTATCCAATGGGGCAAGGGATTTACCTTGGTCAGTTGGTAGAGTTCTCGGGCATTTTCTTAAACCTTGCCTTATTTATTTGGGCAGGTATGTTGCTCACGCAAACACGTGTAATGGACTTGTTCCTAAACGTACTTCGTCCATGGAACTTGGCACCAGAAACTTTAACTTGGTTAATTTTGATTGCTGCTGCTGTACCAACTGCCTATACAGGTGCTTCTGGAATTTTCGTTATCGCAGCCGGTGCGATTATTTATAAAGAAGTCTGGAATGCTGGTGCTCGCCGTCAGTATGCACTCGCTGTATCTGCAATGTCTGGTTCGCTAGGTGTAGTGGTACGTCCTTGCCTTTTGGTCGTTCTAATTGCGATGTTGGACAGTCGTCATGTTACATCTGATGAATTATTTGGACATGGTATTTATGTCTTCTGGTTAACTGCATTTATTTTCTTGGGTGTCTCACTTTTCTTGGCAGAAGAGAAGTTCCGTGTGAACTCACCGAAAGTAGCACTTCCTGGTATGGCACGTGCTTTTGTACCTGTTATTCCATACATCTTGATCACTGTAGTTGTTCTTGCATTTTATAAATATGCATTAGATACAGGAATGAACGAATTTACTGCACCAGTGATTCTGCCTCTCGTGCTCATTGCGATGATCTTGTACGATAAAATGGTTATGCCTAAAGAGGCACCAGCGTTAAATATTCATGAAGCAATTGTTCGTGAACATGAGAAAAAATCTCCATTCTTACAGTCACACGATCCACATAGTTCACAGTTCCGTTTAGGTTTTGGTGGTGCATTACGTTTTGCAACATCAGAAACAGTTGGACATATTGGCGCGCTTATTATTTTAATGGCGTTGTCTGCAAGTGTGGGTGGTTTAATCGAGCGTACTGAAATTGTTGAAATGTTGCCGACTCACTTAGGTAATATTTATATTTCGCTCGCATTTATTGCATTACTACTTGCCATTATTGGTATGTGTACAGATCCATTTGGTGCTGTAATTTTAGTAGCAGCAACGATTGCCCCTGTAGCCTACGAAAATGGTATTCACCCAATTCATTTCTGGATGATTGTATTGGTTGCATTCGAGTTTGGTTATGTAACACCACCAGTTGCCTTGAACCATCTACTCACGCGGTTATCCGTTGGTGATGATGAGGTAAATGCTGCCGATGCAGAAGCCAAAGAGAAATACACAAGTTTTTACTACCGATATGAACGTTGGTTATTACCAATTATTGTCTTGTTCTCATCATTGGTATTAGTCACTTATGCTCCACTAGTGCTGAAACTATTTGGTTGGTACAAGTAATTTAAAAATATAAGCTGAGCAAAAACACTCTCTTTAAGAGAGTGTTTTTTTATGTCGTAGTTATTTTGAGCAAATAAATTCTTAATAAATAAAAAAGCTAGCTCCGTATGAACTAGCTTTTTTTGCATCATATTTAGAGTTAAACAAATACTATTGTTGTTTAACCTGAGCCTCAAGGAGTTTCACTTGCTCTTCTTTTAGCTTAATAAGTTGATCTGCATCAGCATGTTGAGCTTTTAATGTCTCTTCCTGATCTTGCAGCTGATGATGAATGTCATTGAGTTTAGACACTTCTTCTTTTGCTAAAGATTCTTGAGCTGGGACAGGTTGTTTGAGCACATCTTCATTTACAAGCTGTTGCGCGTTAGCAGTTTGTGTTTGAGCGACAGGCTCAGAACTTGCAGATGGTTTTGTAGTTTTTTGAGGTGCAGGTGTCGAGACAGGTTGAGGATCAACCATTGGTACTGACGATTCGGTTTTTTTGAAAAACCATTGTGCTGCGAAAAAAAGCACTACAAGAATGCTTAAGCCCCCAATTAAAATCCACAAGAGTTTTGAGTTTTGTTTTCTTTGTAGTGGCATGTTTAAGACCTTTAGTCAGAACGACGAGGCTTGAACTGTATTACTCCAACTTCATCAGGTATAGCAGGTGTTTCTGGCTCATCAATATGAGTCGGACGATTTTCGCTATAACCGCATTCGATACATTCAATCCATTCGTCTTCAGCGGTGGTTAGCATGACAATTCGATCTATGGCTTCACATTTTGGACATTTAGCCCCAGCAATGAAACGTTTTTTCATCTTTATCACCCTAACCACACGATCAATTTAGGCCCATAGTTTAAGCGGTTTTGTTGTCGTTCGTCCAACCTTGATGACGTAACAATGCATCAATTTTTGGTTCACGACCACGGAAATTGACAAATGCTTCAAGAGCAGTGTCTTTCCCACCGACAGCTAAAATTGCTTGACGGAATTCTTTACCCGTTTGAGTGTTGAAAATACCTTCATGTTCAAAGCGATCAAATGCATCGCTCGCTAAAACTTCTGCCCACTTGTAAGAGTAGTAACCGGCTGCGTAACCACCTGCAAAAATATGGCTAAAGCTATGTTGGAAGCGGTTGTAGTCGACAGTTGGAACTACTGCGTACTGTTTGCGAATGTCATTTAAAATCTGCTGAATTTGCTCACTATTCAACGCAGGAGTCTTGGTGTGAATAGTTAAGTCAAATAGTGCAAATTCAAGTTGACGTAAAGTTTGCATACCAGACTGGAAGAAACGTGCATTTAGTAAAGCATCAAGTAATTCTTGAGGTAAGGTCTGCTTGCTCTCAATATGCTCACTTAAAACATCAAGGCTTTCTTTGTCCCATGACCAGAACTCCATAAACTGGCTTGGTAACTCGACTGCATCCCAAGCAACGCCGTGAGTACCTGCAACCGAGATATTATCTACTTCAGTTAACATATGGTGTAAGCCATGTCCAAATTCGTGGAACAAGGTGATGACTTCATCGTGAGTCAGTAAGGCTGGCTGATTGCCTACAGGTGGAGTGAAGTTACACACCATATAGCAAATTGGTTTTTGTAAACCATGAACAGTTTGCATACGTGAGCGGAAGCCACTCATCCATGCACCGCCGCGTTTACCGGTACGTGCATATAAATCAAAGAAGAACCCGCCAACCACTTGGCCTTGGTCTTCTAATTCAAAATAGCGTGCATCTGGATGCCAAACTGGAGCCTCACGTTCAACGATGTTAATGCCGTATAAGCGCTGAACAATCTGGAATAAGCCCTGAATGACTTTCGGAGCAGGGAAGTAAGGTTTTAACGCTTCTTGAGATAAGTTGAACTGTTGCTGTTTAAGCTTTTCAGAATAGTAAGTCGTATCCCAAGGTTTGAGCTCATCAATCCCATCTTGTTTGGCAATTGCTTGTAGCTCAGCAACTTCTTGGAGAGCAGGGGTACGTGCATGCTCAGCTAAGTCGGCTAAAAAGTCGTGAACTGTTTTGACATCAGGAGCCATTTTGCTAGCAAGAGAATATTCAGCGTAGTTATTGAAACCAAGTAGTTTTGCCATTTCTTGGCGAAGGCTCAAGATTTCTTCCATAATTTTGCTGTTGTCAAATTCTGTTTGTTCAGACTGATCTGATGCACGAGTGACATAAGCTTTATAAAGCTCTTCGCGTAATGCACGGTCATCGGCATAGGTCATAACTGCAAAATAAGCAGGGAAATCTAAAGTTGCTACAGCTTGGTCAAGCTCGCGCTGTTTACCGTACTGCTTTAATAGCTCAACGTTACTTTCTGGAAGACCTTTTAGCTGGTCTTCTGTAAGTGGTTTAAAGTAAGCCTGTGTCGCATCAAGTACATGGTTTGAGAAGTCAGAAGAAAGCTGTGAAAGTCGTGCAGAAATCTCTGCGTAGCGTTTTTTCTCGTCACCTTCTAAAGCAACGCCAGAAAGTTTGAAGTCACGTAATGCGAGACGGATCGCACTTTGTTGAGCAGGACTTAGCGTTGAATAGCTCTGACCATCATGAATGTGTTGATAAGTCTGGTACAGCGCCGTGTGTTGGCCAAGCTGAGTGTAATATTCACTTAAAGCGGGTAAGAGTGACTGATAGACTTCTCTAGTTTCAGCATTACTCATCACTGCATTTAAATGCGATAAAACACCCCATGATTCACTGAGATTATTTTCAAAGGTATCAATTTGTTCAAGTACAGCAAGTTGCTGGTCTGTGTCAGAAGGTGCAGCTGTAAGTGTGTTTAAGAACTCTTGTCCTGCTTGAATCGCTTGTTGAATATCTTGTTTTAAATTATTTAATGTAATTTGGTCAAAGCGGGGAGTAGGTAGAGTCGCTTGCTGTAAAGTCATTGCTAATAGCCACATTATTTTTTAAACATAGTATTAGATGTAGGTATTGTTAGGCAGGAAATCAAGCTTAAATTGAAAATAAACGTTCTAAAAATATTAAGCCCCCATGTTTGGGAGCTTAATAACAAAGAATAGAAACATCTATGAATTAGTCAGCCTTAGACTTGGCATTCGACTTTTTCTTTTTTGGTTTTGCTTTTTTCTTTACTTTTTCTGGCTTAGCCTCTGCTTTCGTAGCGGTTTTTTTACCAGACTTTTTAGTATATGAACTTGGTTTACCTTTTTCCTTCTTTTTACGGACAGGTTTTTCGCCATCATTTGAAGTAGTAGATGGTTTACCAAAAACTTCTTCAGTTGCTTGTGTCGTCGCTGTTCTGGTTGTACGTGGGGCACGACTACGAACTACTCGTCCAGCATGGGTCACTTGCTGAATAAGTTGGAAATCGATCTTACGTTCTTCCAGATTTACACCAGCAACCTGAATTTTAACTTCATCACCTAAACCGAAGACCTGACCACGATTTTGTCCAATAAGGTTTTGACTTGCTTGATCATAAATAAAGAAGTCGTCGCCGAGCTGGCTAATATGAATCATGCCATCAACATAGAGGTCTTTAAGAGTAACGAATAGACCAAATTCAGTGACAGTACTCACAATACCAATGAATTCATCACCTAAGTGCTGTTGCATATAGTGACACTTCAACCAAGTCGTTACACTACGAGATGCTTCATCAGCACGGCGCTCGGTTTGAGAGAAATGTTCACCAGCATCATCTAAAGCTGCACCAGAAAGTGGATAAGGCTTTTGTTTCAAATGGGCTTTAATTGCGCGATGTAACAATAAGTCTGGGTAGCGGCGAATTGGTGATGTGAAGTGCGTATAAGCTTCATAAGCTAAACCATAGTGACCGGCATTTTTGGCACCATAGTAAGCTTGCATCATTGAGCGTAATAACACGGCATGAATGCTTGGCGCATCAATACGGTCTTTAGTTGCCTCAATAACTTTTTGATAATCTGCTTGGGTTGGTTGATCTGGGAAAGGTAAGCCAAGAAGTTTAACAAAATCTTTTACTTTCTGAATACGTGAGAACTCAGGCGCTTCGTGTACGCGATATAACATTGGAACATCATGTTCTAATGCATATTCAGCCGCGGCGACGTTAGCAAGTAACATACATTCTTCAATCAGCTTATGTGCTTCATTACGTGTACGAGGCAAAATTTCTTTAATTCCGCCTAGCTCATCAAAAGTCATGTACGTTTCAATGGTTTCAAATTCCATTGCATGACGATCAGCACGTAAATTTTTCAGAATTTGATAAAGCTGAAAAAGCGTATTTAGCGATTTGTGAATATCACGATCTTTTGGAATTGCGTCGGTTGCACCGTCAAAGTATTGCGCTACCTGTGTATAGGTCAAACGTGCTTTTGAGTGCATGACCGATGGATAAAACTCATAACCCGTTACACGGCCAGTACGAGAGAGTTTTAGGTCACAGACCATACATAAACGATCTACGTGCGGGTTAAGTGAACACAATCCATTTGATAATGCTTCTGGTAGCATTGGTAATACAAAGTGCGGGAAGTAAACCGAAGTACCACGTTCTTCTGCTTCTTCATTTAGAGCTGAATCTAAACGTACATAATGGCTCACATCAGCAATTGCTACGACAACGCGATAACCACCACCTGGACGTTTTTCTGCATACACAGCATCATCGAAATCTCGAGCATCTTCACCATCGATTGTGACGAGCGCTAAATCTCTTAAATCAACTCGTCCTTCACGGTCTTGTGCAGAAGGTTCTTTAAAACTTTCAGCTTCTTTTATCACTTCATCTGGAAATTCGTAAGGTAAGCCAAACTCAAGAATAGTCTGCGGAATAATAATTTCAGTATCCGCTTTATCTGCCATGGATTGAATAATATGCGCCGTTGCAAACTCTTCACGGGTTGGGTAGGTATCTATGGCAACACGAAGCATATCGCCAACATTTGCTTTGGCATGTGCAACTAATTCTTTTTCTAATGGAATAGGTTGGTGCTGATTTGGATTATTAGGTTGAATAAAGTATTCACCTTCGTGTACCGATAATTTACCAATCAACTGTTTTACACGATGTTGTAGAACCTCGGTAATGAACCCCCACGGTTTACCTTTTCGGTCTACAGAGGTCTGCCGAACGCGGACGCGATCACCATTAAAGACTAAACGTAACTCACGCTCAGGAAGTAAAAGATCATTTTGACCATCAATATGTGCGGTGCCTAAGCCTTTACTATTAATATAGACGGTCGCTTCATAAGTGGGTTGGTCTGTCACTAACTGAAACTTGAACCCGTCTTTCATGATTTGGCCATCACGAACCATTGCACTTAAGCGATGGCTTAAAGCTTCGATACTTTTTTGGTCTTGAATATGAAAATGGTCAACAAGTTCTGCATGAGATTGCGGTGTTTGCAATTGTTCCAACGTATCTAATATTAGAGTACGGCTTGGAATAGGATTGTCATAACGTTCAGCTTCAGCTTTCGCTTCGGGATCAGCCCAGTTTTTTGTCATGTCTTTTGATTTCACGCTTGGCAGATAAGTTTAGCATAAGCCATGCAGACCCGAACTGCACGTTTAGGTTTGCAATAATGTGTTATGCACTACTGTATTTTAATGAAGAAATAATATCTATCTTAACAAGCGTTTGATCGAAAAAGACGAAAATAATAAGGAAATTGCTTAAAAAATAATTCATTGAACGAAAAAATAAGAAAATTTCAGTATGATGACTTGAACAATAGGGTTTTAGTTTGTATTATGGCGGCTCGTTCCGGTGAGGTGGATGAGTGGCTGAAATCACTTCCCTGCTAAGGAAGCATACCTATTACTGGTATCGAGGGTTCGAATCCCTCTCTCACCGCCATTTACTTAATGCGCTCATAGCTCAGCTGGATAGAGCACTTGGCTACGAACTAAGGGGTCGGGAGTTCGAATCTCTCTGAGCGCACCAAGTAAAACAGAACGAATCGCTGAAAGGCACACAAGTTACGCGCTCATAGCTCAGCTGGATAGAGCACTTGGCTACGAACTAAGGGGTCGGGAGTTCGAATCTCTCTGAGCGCACCAACTTGAAGAATTAACCGCTTTTATAGCGGTTTTTTTGTGTCTGCTGTTTAGTAATTTTTTAAAAATTTAAATTTATAACTTTTTAATTATATTAGAGATAACGATAAATGAATCTGGCTTTATTTGATTTTGATGGCACGATCACCCATAACGATACTTTCAGTTTGTTCCTTAAATTTTCTTTGAGCAGAAAAACTCAAATACTAGGTGGTATTCGTCTTGCACCTTATATTGCAGGCTATAAGTTTGGATGGGTAACGGATAAAACCATACGAACTAAGCTCTGTCAGGTGGGATATATAGGCTACGATGCAGATTCCCTAAAATATATAGGACAAGAGTTTGCTAAAACGGTAATTCCTGCCTGTATTCGTAAAAATGCTTTAGAACGTATTCACTGGCATAAACAGCAAGGAGATCAGGTTGTTGTGGTATCCGCTTCATTGGGTGTTTATTTAGAAAGTTGGTGTCAGTCTTTAGATTTGGACGTTATCTGTAATCAACTTGAAATAGATAATGGTATTTTAACTGGTAATTTTGTTGATGGTGATTGTGGTTATTTAGAAAAAGTAAATAGAATAAAAAATAGATACGATTTATCCCAGTATTCTACAATTTATGCTTATGGTGATACTCCTAATGATTATGCAATGTTAGAGCTGGCACATAAGAAATATTATAGATGGCAAGAAATGAATTAATATCATTAATATTTAAAAATATATTTAAGAAGAAAGCCACTTTATTAGTGGCTTTCTTGAAAGTTATTAAACTGTATGTACAGAGATATCTAAGAAGTGGTCAGTAAGTAATGACTGAGGTACTAGAGTATGAACCGTGTTTGTTACGCTCGATACTGTAGATGTGACTCCGCCTAAGTTACCAGTTACTCCACCTAATAAGTTAGAAATAACGTCTGTGCCACCAGTACCAGTTACATCACCAGTTAAGCTACCTACGATATCCGTTACGACACCAATAGGGTTGCTGCCAGCAGCGCCACCAGTTACACCGCCAATGATGTCAGTCACTGTGCCAAGTGGATTACCACCAGTTAATCCACCAATAATGTCAGTAACAGTACCAAGAGGACTGTCACCTCCAACACCACCAGTCACACCACCAATAGCGCCAGTCGCACCACCAAGGATGTCAGTTAAAATACCAGTCGCAGTTGTGCCATTGGTAATGAGCGTGTTGACAATACCAGTTGCATGATCAGTTGCACCTTGGATATTACCGCCCACTAAATCAGATACAACCTCAAGCGCACCATTTACAGTGTCGCGAGATGTTTCGAAAGTTAAAGTGCCGAGGTGAGCAATATCAGTAACAGGGTGTTCAGTTTGAGGAAGTACACCAACTACAGTGTCTGCAACAGTATTAATACCTGTATTAATAATGCTGGTTTTTAGGCTTTCGACACCTTGAAGAACATCGATGCCGCCTTGAACCACATCAATTACTGGAGAAATAGGAGAAGTGCCACCACCAATAATACCGCCAGTTACACCACCGATAATGTCAGTAACAGTACCAAGTGGATTACCGCCAGTAGCGCCACCAGTTATACCACCGATAATGTCAGTCACTGTGCCAAGTGGATTACCACCAGTTACGCCGCCAGTCACACCACCGATGATATCAGTAACGGTCCCAAGCGGATTACCGCCAGTAACACCACCTGTCACGCCACCGATGATATCAGTAACGGTCCCAAGCGGATTACCGCCAGTAACACCACCTGTCACGCCACCGATGATGTCAGTCACTGTGCCAAGTGGATTACCACCAGTTACGCCGCCAGTAACTCCACCGATGATGTCAGTCACTGTGCCAAGCGGATTACCGCCAGTTACGCCACCAGTCACACCACCAATAGCACCAGTCACACCGCCAAGAATGTCAGTTAAAATACCAGTCGCAGTTGTGCCATTGGTAATGAGTGTGTTGACGATACCAGTTGCATGATCAGTAGCGCCTTGGATATTACCGCCCACTAAATCAGATACAACCTCAAGCGCACCATTTACAGTGTCGCGAGATGTTTCGAAAGTTAAAGTGCCGAGGTGAGCAATATCAGTAACAGGGTGTTCAGTTTGAGGAAGTACACCAACTACAGTGTCTGCAACAGTATTAATTCCTGTATTAATAATGCTGGTTTTTAGGCTTTCCACACCTTGAAGAACATCGATGCCGCCTTGAACCACATCAACAACTGGGGAAATAGGTGATGTACCACCACCAATAATACCGCCAGTCACGCCACCGATAATATCAGTAACAGTACCAAGCGGATTACCACCAGTTACGCCGCCAGTCACACCACCGATGATGTCAGTAACAGTACCAAGTGGATTACCACCAGTTACGCCGCCAGTCACACCACCGATAATATCAGTAACAGTACCAAGCGGATTACCACCAGTTACGCCGCCAGTCACACCACCAATAGCACCAGTCACACCGCCAAGAATGTCAGTTAAAATACCAGTCGCAGTTGTACCATTGGTAATGAGCGTGTTGACAATACCAGTTGCAGATTGGGTAGCGCCTTGAATATCGCCACCTACTAAATCAGATACAACCTCAAGCGCACCATTTACAGTGTCGCGAGATGTTTCGAAAGTTAAAGTGCCGAGGTGAGCAATATCAGTAACAGGGTGCTCAGTTTGAGGAAGTACACCAACTACAGTGTCTGCAACAGTATTAATTCCTGTATTAATAATGCTGGTTTTTAGGCTTTCCACACCTTGAAGAACATCGATGCCGCCTTGAACCACATCAACAACTGGGGAAATAGGTGATGTACCACCACCAATAATACCGCCTGTCACACCACCGATAATGTCAGTAACAGTACCAAGTGGATTACCGCCAGCACCACCAGTCACACCGCCGATAGCCCCAGTTACACCACCAATAATGTCAGTTACTACACCAACTGGATTACCGCCGGTCACGCCACCAGTTAAACCACCAGTCAGGCCGCTGATAGTGCCAGTCACACCGCCAAGGATGTCGGTTACTGCACCGACTGGATTGCCGCTAGTAGCGCCACCAGTTACACCACCAACAGCACCTGTTACGGTACCCACTACACCAGAGACTAAGCCTGTTGTCTGAGAAACGGTATTGGTTACAGTTGAAACAACATTAGAAAGTAAGCCTGATGTTGAAACATTTCCAGTAGCAATATTTATATCGGAAACGTTTACATTAACAGTAGAACCTGTGTTTACAACAGGATTCACTGATACAACATTACTCAAGTCCTGAGTAACTTTTGTTATTGAAGATACGAGAGTTTTCAGTAAGAACATGATGGTCTATTTCCTGTATATTTATGTATTTTTAAGTAAGTATTTATTTATTGCGTTAGGCAATTATTGAGATATGTTTCTCAATAATTAAAATTTAGTATTGGGTAGATCTCAAAAAGTGTCAATCCATATTTCTACTCAAATAATTTGATACTTATAATATTTTGACAATTAGATATTCATTCTGATTTAGACATAAAAATAATAATTTTTTTTATAATATATGGTTTAAAGATGAGTGTATTTTCCTCCATTTTTTATTATTTTTATAATTATTAGTGCTAAATAGTTTTATTTATAAAAATAATTTTGCATAAGTAGAAATATATTATTTATATAATCCTGACTAAAAAACTAGGCTTTTGATTCTGTCAATTTGGTCAAAATGTCCAAATTGGATAAAATAAGAGGGCACCTTTAATTGAAAAAAAATATTTCAAATATATTTTATGGACAAGAAATTCCCCTTTTTTAGGAAAGCTAGGCTACCAAGATATTTTGTTATGGCTAAGAACTAGACGCTTGATGACAAAAAGATGAAAAAGTCCTTTCTAAAATAGAAAAACTGCGTATAATGCCCTCCATCAAGTACGCGCTCATAGCTCAGCTGGATAGAGCACTTGGCTACGAACTAAGGGGTCGGGAGTTCGAATCTCTCTGAGCGCACCACTTGAAGAATTAACCGCTATATATAGCGGTTTTTTTGTGCCCATTTTTTATGATTCTAATAAAAAAGCTGGTGCACATGACAACCAGCTTTAAAAAGATCTAGATTCAAGGATTATCTATTAGCCGAATGTTTTAAAACGGTTTGCATCGTCAATAAAGGCTTTTTCACCCGCGTTACCTTCAATAGAACCAAAAACTAACTGAGCTCTTAGCTTCCATTCAGCTGGGATATAGAAAGCAGCATTAATTTTCTCATCAATAATTGGGTTGTAGTGTTGCAATGAAGCACCAACACCTTGTTCAGCTAATACGTTCCAAACTGCAAATTGAGCGATTGCTGTTGAGTGCTCAGACCAGATTGGAAAATTATCAGCATAAGCTTCAAACTGTTCTTGTAAGCCTTTAACTACGTTCTGATCTTCATAAAACAAAACTGTGCCTGCACCAGCGGCAAAACTTTGAATTTTTTGTTCTGTTCCAGATACAGCTTCAGCTGGGATAATACTTTTTAAAACTTCTAGAACTATATCCCAGAATTTTTGATGTGATTGTCCAAATAAAATAACAGCGCGAGATGATTGAGAGTTAAATGCAGAAGGGCTATGTTTGATTGCTTCTTGAATTAACTTTTCAATTTCACTATTTGATTGGTTTAAGTTATTTCCAATTGCATAAATAGAGCGGCGGTTTTTAATGAGTTCTATAAAAGAAGTTTCATTTGAAGATTTTAGCTCTTGAGCGGCTTTTAAAGCCACATCTTCTTGAGCTGTCGTTTTTTGATTTAAGCCAAATAGTTTTGCAAAGAAAGACATGACGGATTCCACTAAAGAGACAATAGAAACATTCTATAAATTTAAGAATATGAAATAAGCCTTATAAATATGAATCTACGTTCTATATATGAAACGAGTAAACAACTTGTACGAATGAAAGCTTTATCGTGTGAGCAAAAATAAAAAATCACTTTTGATTCATTTTAAAGCGTAGATGAATATGCTCTAATAGTTTCGATTTATTCAATATTGACACATAGTGATGACCGAGCAAAAAAGCGCTTTATCTTTACGTTATTATTTAAATTTAGAAGAGTCTCAAGACGGGTTTGGCTTGGTGACATTCGGAAAGAAACAATTCACACGTTTTTTAACCCCTGTTATTAGTATTGCAATTGTTATTTGGGGTTTTTATTTAGGCTTATCAGGCGTTGGTCGCTACTATGTTGCTTTGGGTATTTTTTTCCTGATTATGCAAGGTCTAATGCGCTATTGGCTTTTACCTATGATGTTCAAGCGTCAGTTTGTACGTTATCAATTTGGTAAGAGTGAGCAAGGGATCGATTTATACCAAGATTATTTTGAACTCTATGCTGCTGGTCGTAAACAAGTCGTACAGTATGGCGATGTGCAGACTTTTGCTAAGGGTAAACTGACTTATATGCTTGAGTTAAAAAACAAAACGGTCATTATTGTACCGAAACGTGCCTTTGCTCAAGTTTCAGATCAAACTGTATTTGAAAATACATTTAAGAAATAAGTTATTAGAATTATTAGTCGCAACAATAAAGGAAGCCTCATGAAAACACGTCCTTCAAAAATCGTTTGTGTGGGCAGAAGTTATGCTGATCATGTAAAAGAGCTGAACAATGCAATGCCGGGACGACCAGTATTGTTTATCAAGCCACCAAGTAGTTTGATTGGTTTAGATGAAGGTATTTCGTGGAATCCATCTTGGGGTAGTTGCCATTTCGAATGCGAATTTGTTTTGCGTATTGATAAGCCACTAAAAGGCGAAACTGATCCGCAAAAAGTACTACAAGCGATTGGTGCTGTAACTTTAGGGTTAGATTTAACTTTGCGTGATATGCAAAATGAATTAAAAGATAAAGGTCAGCCTTGGGAAAGAGCAAAAGCATTTGATGGTTCATGTGTACTTGCGGACTGGGTAGATGTAAGTGAAATTACCAATTGGGAAGAGACCAAATTCACTTTCCATATTAATGATGAATTGCGTCAAGATGGTAATACTGCACTGTTAATGTTTACTATTGGCGAACTTTTAACTGATATTAATCAGGTGTTTTCACTTGAATCAGGCGATGTCATTATGACGGGTACGCCAGCAGGAGTGGGGCCACTGCATGCTGGTGATCAGCTAAAAATGACTTTGAAAGGTGCTACTCAAGATTTTGTTTGGGAAACCTTTGTTAAAGCATAATTTGATTTAAATCGCTAAGTTTTGAACCCTATTATTGAACTGATAATAGGGTTTTTTATTGTCTGGATATAGAAGATTTTTATATGAATAAATAATCTTATTTTCTATTTCTCTTCAAAAATTGTTGAAAGTGGAATAGAGAGTTTAGCTGCCAAATAGTCATTGGACTCAACTAAAGCTGGGCCGATTTTTTCCATCCATTCGTCATCATCATGCACATTTAATACATCTGGGCGTAATGGAAGTGGATAAGGTAATGCGGTAAAGAAACTCCAAAAGTCGACTTGAGATAAATTACGGACTAAAACATATTCATCTTTATCTGTGCGTTTAACCAAATTTTGCTCTTCGAGTAAGACAACATAAGCGGGCCACCGGCCAATTTCGCCACGGCCTAAAATTTCTAATGCTTCTTTATCATTTACACTTTCACCAAGTTTTTGCTTTTTATAAAATAATTCTAAAATATCGAGTAGCATGAGTACTGGATGTCTTTTTTGTTCTTTGCCTGAATGAAAAGCGGTAAGGGCAAAACTCACCTCGACACCGAGTAATACAATATTCCAAGATAAGAATACCCATAATAAGAAAATAGGTACTGCTGCAAATGCACCATATATGATTTCATAACTGGTGAAGTTAGACATCAAAAAGCCGAATAAATTCTTAAGTATTTCAAACAATACAGCACTCAAACACGCGGCAATTGCTGCTGAAAATAAGGGAACTGTGCGGTTGGGAATGGTCCAATATAAAATAAAGAATCCCAAAACAGTAAGAACAAAAGAAATAAGCCAAAGTAGAAATGCACCATCAAGTTGATAACCCGTGAAGTTATTACTTAATAAGTTCATTGATGCAACGGTTGATGAAATAACAAATGCACTACCTAAAATAATGGGACCAAGCGAAATAATGGTCCAGTAGCGCATAAAGCCTACAATGCCGCTACGAGTTTCTTTTACTCTCCATATGCGATTAAAGGCAGTTTCAATTGTTGTCAGCATTAAAACTGTGGTGACAAATAGAAACAGCACACCAATCACAGTTAAATTACTGGATTTTTCGGTAAAAGCATTGAGTGCCTTATCAAATGCAATGGTGCTTTTAGGTAAAAAATTACTATAAATTAGGTGCTGCAACTGTTGTCTAGCAGGTTCTAAGGCTTTAATTGAAGAAATAATAACTAAAAATACTGTTAGCATCGGCACAACAGCAAAAAGAGTTGTATAGGTGAGAGCGCCAGCTTGTTCTCGGCAGCGATCAGCTTCAAAACGCTTAATTACAAATAAAATAAATTGAAACCAGGTCTTGTTATAAAAAGGAAGTCTCTTCAAAAAACGTTCTAACATGCGTCATCTATCCCGATTTTTTTAATCATGATGTGGGTGATTGATATTCACCGGTGTATTCGGTTGAGAACACTATCTTTGATGTGGGTAAACTTTAACCTAAAGAATAAAAAAGTATTCTGAAAGTTCCGTATGTATCATCGTAACAAAACGTAGTAAAAAGCTTTTACCGATATTTGTTACTGTTGCCCTTAAAAATCAATCACCTCTAAAATTTCATAAAATTGGCTTCGCCAAAAAAATAAAAAATATCGTATAGTGTTCTTTTTAACAAAATTCATGAAACCGATGCAACCTTACATTCTTGTGCTTTATTACAGTAAATATGGTTCTACTAAAGAAATGGCGCATCTTATTGCGAATGGTGTTGAAGCTGCAGGTATTAATGTAAAAATTCGCACAGTACCTAATATTGCAACAGTAGTAACAGAAGCTGAACCAAGCATTCCTGAAGAAGGCGATATTTATTGCACTTTAGAGGACTTAGCCAATTGTGCAGGCTTGGCACTTGGGTCTCCAACTCGCTTTGGTAACATGGCAAGCGAAATGAAATATTTCTGGGATCAGACCACAAGTCTTTGGTTAAATGGGACTTTACATAATAAACCAGCATGTGTTTTCACTTCTTCTGGTTCAATGCACGGTGGGCAGGAAAGTACTTTATTAACGATGCTACCGCCGTTATTTCATCATGGTATGGTGATTTTAGGTTTACCAAATTCTATTCCTGCATTATCGAATACAAAAACAGGTGGAACGCCGTATGGTGCAAGCCATGTGAGTGGCCCTAGACATGATCAAGGCTTAAGCCAAGATGAAAAGCTTTTATGTGAAGCACAAGGTAAACGTTTAGGTGAAATCGTAAAAAAACTTCACTCATAATCTTATAAAAATAAAAAAGAGCGGAACTCCGCTCTTTTTTATTTAAATAATTTTATTCTTTAATAAAAGTTACTGTGCCATCAGTAAGTGATTTAACTCGTGCTAAAGATTCAACACGGTAACCTTTTTCAAGCAATAAATCGCGGCCTGGTTGGAATGATTTTTCAATCACGATACCAACACCTACTACTTCTGCATTTGCTTGATGAATTAAGTCAATCAAACCAAGCGCTGCTTGACCATTTGCCAAAAAGTCATCAATTACTAAAGCTTTGTCGCTTGAGTTGATGTGCTTGTTTGAAATAGCAATCGTACTCTCTGTTTGTTTAGTAAAACTAAACACTTTGGCGCGATATAAATCGTCTTTTAATGTCAGTGATTGATATTTACGAGCAAAAATCACAGGTACACCAAGTTCTAAACCTGCCATGATTGCCGGCGCAATACCTGAAGCTTCAATGGTAATAATCTTGGTAATCCCTGCATCTTTGAAGCGAGCGGCAAATTCTTTACCAATCTGCTGCATGAGGACAGGGTCAATTTGGTGATTTAAGAAAGCGTCGACTTTCAACACTTGATCAGATAGAACGATACCTTCTGTTAAGATTTTCTGTTCTAGTGCGTGCACGGGAGAATCCTCTAGACGGATGCTTTTAAAGCAAATGCGTATTTTAAAAAGCATCCGAAAAAATGCAAGCTTTAATTCGTTTTACCGCTATAACTTGTTAATAACAAACCATAAGATGTTTTGCCGTCTATATGACTTACCTTAACTGGCAAGTAGTCCAATTTAGGTGCTAACCAGAAAATAGTACTACGATCTGGTCTGCCGTGTTCTAAGACCACTTTTACAGTGTCAAAGGTGCCATAAGAGGTTTTAACTTTTTCATTGCCTTGTTTTACAAAACGGCGGTTTTCAACTTCTTTTGCATCTGCAAGAGGGTAAGAAGATTTGAGTGAACCATTTTTTAAATCTTCACGAACTTGTAATTCAGCATTTAGCTCGTCAAGTACGCCAGGCTGCCAAGCAAATGAGCGTGCTTTATCATCTTTCTTTGTGCTAATTGTCTTATTACCAGGGTTAAAATTAATATTCATAGTGTTGTTATGAATTAAAATTTTACTAGTACGACTAAAGCTTTGTGAACCAATTTTGCCATTAGCAAAACTAAATTTACTTGTTTCACTTGCAGAAGCGATTCCACCAGCTTTTGCAGTGAATAGATAAGTCCAGTTATTGCCTTGTTGACTAAGTGCGCGTGTTGCTGAACCCATGCCTTTATTATTATAGGTAAACTGATAATTTGCCTGAAATGGGCTCATGGCAAGTGCATGGCTAGAGAAACTTGCAATAAGCAAAGTTGTCGAAATACCAGTTGCGATGCTGAATGATTTCAGAAATTTTGTTGCCATAAGTAAATATCCTTGTACAGACTGAAAGGTCAGTGCTGATGCATCTATGACTTTTGCATATTATGCCTGCTGATCATGGAGAAAAAATCAGGATTTATGCTAAATATGTAATCTCTTTGTGTTTTTTAACAATAAATTTCTTTAGCTCATACAGTTGTTATGCATCTTTTTGCTGTATTGGCGTAATTTCAGTGTCTTCCAGATCATCCTCAAAGTCATCATCTTGATCTCGGAAAAGTAAGGCGGCGAGATTAACATTACCAAAGACGACCAATTCTGCTTCACGAACCCGTGCATAGTTAATATGAACTTTGCCCAATGTTTCAATAATGCTGGCTTTTTTACCAAACCAACGGTTCAGGTCTAGGAAGATAAGATCATCTTTTTCTTGGGCTACGTTAAAACGCTCCAAAATCATACCCAATGGGTCTTTTTTTAGAATTTTGTGATAGTAAAAAATAGCAGCTTTCACAGCAATTTTTTGCCAGAAATTTTTATATTTAGCTTCTACAATTTGTGTATTACTAATTTGTTCAAAAACGATAAGTTGCTGTTCTTTATTAAATTCCATCTGAATCAATTTTAAGTCGACAGATAAAGTCGTTTCTAAACCTTTGACATGCATTGTGGCATAGAGTCTTAACCAGTCATGATAAAGGTCAGCATGTAAATCATCTAAAAACTCGACATTATTCGTTACGTAACGTTCTAAGGTCGCATTTAGAAAAGTTTGCGATAATGTAAAATCTCTTTCTTCCTCAATGAAGGCTTCAGCTTTTCGGTAGACTTTATGAAGACGTTTGACTAATGAGGAAAATAGCGTTTGCATAAAAGAACTTCCAGATGATGATTTACTAAAGAATCAACACAATCTTTATTATGATAAAAAACAGGTTTTGATATTGCAGTGTAACAAATTTAATTGATACATTTTCACAAAATGAAAATGGATAAAAGCTCATATTTGAAGTGAATCACATTTTTATCCATATTTGAATATTAGTTTGTATTTTGTTCGGTATTAATACCGTGGGGAAAAGGCATTTATATGCTTTTAAGATTATGTTGAAAAAAAGAAGTCTTTCTATAGAGCCTTTTCATTATTGGTGGCAAGACCGAGTCTTTATTGTCGCAATAATACTTGCAATCTTACTGCATACTTTTGTGCTGCTCATCCATTTTGCGATGCCTGCGCCATCAGAACAATCAACTAAAGAAATCGCGATATCTATTCGTCCTACTGAAGATGTGGTTAAGCATGCAGATTTTTTAGCTCAAGCAGACCAGCAAGGTTCAGGAGCATTTCGAGCAGCCCATCGGATGTCTAGTAACTCTCCAACACCTATGCCGACTGATGCTTCAACTGGAGAAGCTCAGTTAGAAAGTTTAGAAAAAGTACAGCAACAAAGAGAACTTAAGTTTGAAGAAAAAGTACTCATGACTGTGTTGAGTTGGCAGAAACAAGCAGAGGAGAGCCAAAGGAAAAAAGCACTTGAACAGTTACAAAGCCAGTTCCAGGCCAAAGCTGCAATGGTCGCAAGCCTTGAAGCTCAATATTTGCAACGTCAGCAAGATTTCAGTCGCCAACAGAAAATAAAAACAGTCGATGGTATTCAAGCCAAGAAAGATGCTTCAGCAGCTTATTTAGATAAATTCCGTGAAAAAGTGGAACTTTACGGTAACCGTTACTATCCAGAAGAAGCTAAACAACAACAGTTAAAAGGTGAAGTTCGCCTTATGGTGATTTTGAATGCTCAAGGGGGAATCCGTGCAATTCGTTTACTTGAAAGTTCAGGACATCCAGTTTTAGATGAGGCAGCAAAGGCATCGGTACGTCGGGGAGCGCCGTTTGGTCATTTTGATGCAAATATGAAAGATATTTCAGAGCTTCGTATTATTCGTACTTGGCGTTTTGATCCAGCTGAAGCTGAATTTGAGGTTCATTAATAAAAAAATGTGGATAACTTTTAGGATATCCACATTTTAAAAATAAATTAAGATGACAATTACGCGCTTAATTGTTTTAGAGAAATTGATTATTCCTGATACGGATTGGCAATATTGAGTTTAGCTAAAATTTCGATCTCTAATCCTTCCATTTCTTCTGCATCTTCATCGCTGGTTTCATGGTCATAACCAAGTAAATGCAGAACTCCATGTACTAAAAGATGTGCAAAATGATTTTGTGCAGTTTTCTTTTGTTCCAAAGCTTCTTGTAATACTACTGGAATACAAATCACTAAATCGCCTAGGGGTAATGCATCAAGCATTGGTAGGACTTCTTCAGGAATGTCGCTTGGAAAAGAGAGAACATTAGTAGGTTTATCTTTCTCACGATATTGCAAGTTAAGTTGATGGCTTTCTTCCAAATCAACACATGCAATACCAATTTCACAATCTTCTTTGTAGCCGACGTGGCGTAAAGTGGTCTCAATAATTTTTTTGAGTTGAGCTCGTTTGAGCTCTAACTCAGGGGATTGAAAGTCTTGTTGTAAACTTAAACTGATTTTCAAAGTGAATCCTTGGGGTCTGTTAAACATTCACAGATGGTTGCGACATCGAGTGTTTTTAGATGATACAAGGCGTGAACTATGAAATTTAGCTATTCTAAATGAATAGTTCACAACGATGTAGCAACAAAAAACACTCTTGTCCCGAAGGGTTGTGGCTAAAATTATCTCAGACTACGTTATGAAACTTGGAAAGGAGCTCGCCATTCCCAGTATTTCATGCCTTGTCTGCTCAATTTTAGCCGACAACGCAATCCAATTTTGAATATTCAACAGACCCTAGGCATCCTGATGTTGCAAGTCTGCTGCTGTATCGTTTTCAGCAACTAATGCTTCTTGACGTGCTTTACGTTCAGCACGTGCTTCAGCATTAAGACGCTGTTGTTCACCATCCCAACCTTCATACGCTTCAACAATTTTTTGAACAAGTTGATGACGTACAACGTCGCGAGAATGGAAACGGGTAATATGAATTTCTTTAATATTCTCAAGTACACGTAGCGCGTGCGCCAAACCAGATTGTTGGCCTCGAGGTAAATCTACTTGGGTAATGTCACCTGTAATCACTGCACGAGAGCCAAAACCTAAACGCGTCAAGAACATTTTCATTTGTTCCGGTGTAGTGTTTTGCGCTTCATCCAAAATCACAAATGAATGGTTAAGCGTACGACCACGCATATAAGCAAGAGGTGCAACTTCAATTACTTGTCGTTCGATTAACTTGGCAACCTTTTCAAAGCCAAGCATTTCGTAAAGTGCATCGTAAAGAGGGCGTAAATACGGGTCGATCTTTTGGGTTAAATCACCCGGTAAGAAACCAAGCTTTTCTCCTGCTTCTACAGCAGGGCGGACAAGTAAAATCCGCTGGATTTCATTACGCTCTAACATATCTACTGCGGCGGCAACTGCTAAATAAGTTTTACCTGTACCAGCAGGACCTACACCGAAAGAAATATCGCTTTGCAAAATACGTTGTACATAGCGTTTTTGATTGGCACCACGTGGATTAATACGACCTTTTCGAGTCTGAAAATAGACATCCATTGGCGCATCATGTTCTTCCATCTCTTCACCCACTAACTCGAAATTACGTTCAGTTTGTGAAGATTGAATCAAGAGATGTAACAGATCGGCACTGATTTGCTGGGACTCCTCAGTTTCTTCGTAGAGTCGTTGCAATAACGCTTCGGCTCTCCCAACAGCATCTATCTCACCATCGATATGAAAAACATCTCCACGATGAGTAATTTTGACATCTAAACGCTGTTCGATTTGCTTAAGGTGCCCATTATAGGCACCCAAGATGCTCTTTAAACGTTCCATTGAAATTTCAGGAAATGTTACGGTACGTCGAATCGCTGCAGTCAAGAGAAAACCTTTCAGTAGACTTTAGAATACCTCTACATTACGCCACGTCAGGCTCAAGATTCAAGAGTTCACCGTAAACTAAATTTAAAGTTTTAATTTCAGTAATCTCGATCTCTGCAAAACGACCAATCCAAGAAGTGTCGCCTACAAAAGTCACTAAACGAGTGTTGTCTGCTGTACCTACTAAAATATTAGGGTCTTGATCAGATACTTTCTCAATCAGTACACGTTCAATTTTGCCAAGCATTGCATCAGTTTTCTCGATACTTGATTGCTTAATGACTTGTTGAACTTGTGCTAAACGTTCTTTTTTAACGTGTTCAGGAGTTGTATCTGGTAAGTCAGATGCCGGTGTGCCAGGACGTTTTGAGTAAACAAAGCTATAAGAGTGGTCAAAGTCTAAATCTTTGATAAACTGCAATGTTTCTGCAAAGTTTTCATCAGTTTCACCAGGGAAGCCAATAATAAAATCGCTCGATAAATGCATATCAGGGCGTATTTTACGTAACTTGGCAATCTTGTCGATGTATACATCAATGGTGTGATTTCGCTTCATTGCTTTAAGTACATCGTTAGATCCACTTTGTACAGGCAAATGTAAGTGTGAAACCATTTGAGGTAAATCTTCATAACACTGGATAAGTTCATCAGAGAACTCAAGTGGGTGTGAAGTTGTATAGCGTAAACGGCCAATACCCGGAATTTCTGCAACGAGTCGTAACAATTCAGGGAAGGTACAAATGCCACCTTCGAATGTTTCACCACGATATCCGTTTACATTTTGACCAAGTAAGCTGATTTCACGAACACCTTTTTCAGCAAGACCTGCGATTTCTGCAAGTACATCATCAAGTGGACGAGAAACCTCTTCACCACGAGTATATGGAACCACACAGAAGGAGCAGTATTTAGAACAACCTTCCATAATAGAAACGAATGCTTTGAAACCTTCTACCCGTGGTTCAGGTAAAAAGTCGAACTTTTCAATATCAGGGAATGAAATATCAACGAGCTTAATCTTATCTTTTTTCGGCTTTTCCACTTGTGCATGATGTTGGTCAAGCATTTGTGGTAAACGGTGCAAGGTTTGTGGGCCAAAAATCATATCGACATACGGTGCACGCTTTTGAATATTGTCACCTTCTTGAGATGCGACACAACCACCTACACCAATCACAAGGTCAGGATTTTGCTCTTTTAGTTTACGCCAGCGGCCTAACTCACTAAATACTTTTTCTTGTGCTTTTTCACGGATAGAACATGTATTCATGAGCAGAATATCTGCTTCATTAGGGTTAGTTGTTAAAACATAACCGTGAGAATCCCCTAAAAGGTCTGCCATACGGTGACTGTCATACTCATTCATCTGACACCCTTGAGTTTCAATATATAATTTCTTTATTGAAACATCAGTGGTGTGCGTTGGCTGGGTAACAGTGTTTTCTGAGGCAGCTTTGGCACCATTGGGAATGAAGGTTTGAACCGTCATGTAGGCTCCTAACAGATCGATCTAGATAAATAATAAAATGACCCAAAACGGGTCAAACCAATCATTATAGCAGTATTTGTGCCGGACAGATAACAATAAACTGCCATAAGCTGCACATGATTTATGGAGACAAATGACATAAATTTTAATGATGTCGAATCAGATAGTTACATAACACAACAAAAGAATGCACGAAGAATAATTAAACTATGCCTAAAGGTGGATAGTCAGGGTTTAGCGCATTTATGAGACCAGGTAAAAAGAGCTCATCAAACAAGAGTCGTGTGATGAAAAATAAATATGCACATCGTAGCTGGTTAGGAGCTGTGTGTTTACTTGGTTGTTCATTGTCTTATGCAGCAGAAGAACAATTTAATGATGCATTAAATGCCGCAAATAGTGGTAATATCGCCTTGTTAGACCAATATCAGGCAGCAATGCAAAATGATGTATTGGGTTATTACCCTGAATATTGGAAACTAAACAGTAATTTAGGCTTTCAATCCCCAACGTCAATTGTAAGTTTTGCCCAGCGCTATCCTCAATCTGCTATGGCAGAGAAACTTGCAGCAGATTATGTTGAAGAAAAAGTTAAACAAGCTGATTTCGTATCTGCACAACCACTTTTATCTTACGTGTCTAACCCAGATCCAGCCGAAAATTGTGCTTTAGCACAGGTGAGAGCTAAAAGTGGCGATGCATTAGTATTTGCAGAATATAAAGATGTCTGGTTAGCAACTGAATCACAACCAGAGTCATGTGTTGGACTAGGCCGTATGATGCTTTCTAGTCCATTAATGAGTGCGCAAGATAAACAGCAACGCCTTTGGGTGCAGCTACGGTCGGGCCTGTCGGGACAGGCACTTGCTACAGCACAGACTTTGGGTATGAATTTGTCTTTGGCTCAGCTTAACCAAATTCAGGCGAATCCTCTTAATTATTTATGGACCGCCCCAAAAACTAATGATGTAGATTATGCATATTTGATTTTTGCATTAGGACGTCTAGCAAATAATGATTTAAGCAATGCTTTTGCAAATGTGCAACGTGTAGCGCAAGGTACTCCAGAGAGCGTACAAAAGTATCTCTATCGCACCGTAGCCTATATCGGTGGTACCACGGTGATGAAAAACAACTTTAACCGTGAAGTTCTTCAATACTTCGATGCAAGCTATGGTTATCCGCTAAGTCCAGAAGAAGCTGAAATTTATGCACGACAAGCGATTCGCTTTAGCGCATGGGAAAGCTTAATTCGTGCGATTGATAGTATGACGGTTTCACAGAAACAAGAAGATCGCTGGCAATATTGGTTAGCCCGTGCAACAGAACAACGTGGCGATAGTAACTCTAAAAATACCGCACAACGTATTTATAAAAAATTAGCTGAAAGTGGTGATGATTATCATAATCTTCTTGCAAAAGACCGTTTAGGTGTACGCTATAACCATCAACCTTATAGTGATGAACCGTCTGCAAGCGATTTACGCCGTTTAGATCAAAATATTCACTTTAACCGTGCATTTACTTTAAGACGTATTAATGCAAATCCAACGTATACCAATCGCGAGTGGAATTGGGCAGTTCGTCAGGCATATCTACAGCATGACGATGGATTATTATTAGCTGCGGCGAAACGTGCTCACGATATGGGGTGGTATGACCGTGCAATTTACGCAGCAGACCGTACAACGAATAAACATAACGATACCTACCGTTATGTAACCCCACATAAGACCAATGTCGTAAGCCATAGTTACAATGCTGGAATTGATCCTGCGTGGGCTTATGGTTTAATGCGTCAAGAAAGTCGGTTTGTTACCTCGGCGCGTTCTCATGTAGGAGCTGGTGGTCTTATGCAAATTATGCCTGATACAGCAAAGTTGATTGCTCGTCAGATGGGGGAGACATATAATCCGGCGGCGTTAAGTGAAATGAATACCAATATTCGTTATGGAACATTTTATTTATCAATGATTCAAGGGCAGTTAAGCAATAACCCAGTTTTAGCAACGGCAGGTTATAATGCTGGCCCGAATCGTGCAAGACGTTGGCAACCCGATTACCAACCGATTGAAGCTGATCAATATACAGAAACCATTCCATTGCTTGAGACCAGAGATTATGTCAAGCATGTCATGACAAATGCGACACATTATGGAGTGGTATTGGGGCAAGGCGCTCAGTCGCTGATACAGCGTATGAAAGTCATTCCAATGCGATCATCACCTTAATTTTAGATGATGAATGATGGAACATTCTTTTAATTGGCATAACCAAGTTTTAATTAAATGAAATATAGATATCTAGGACTTCATCCAATATCGCAACTTGCATGGTGGCTCATCTGTGCAAGCATTGGATTGATGAGTTCTGTTTTACATGCGGAACCTGTAAACGTGCAAGGTTATGTCATGCATGTACAGATGACGCCTGCTGTCTGTTCGCTAGATCCTTCTAAACAGAAGCAGCGTAAATGTCTTGAAGGATATTCACTTACCATTACAGGTTTAATGCCTGAAACCACAAGAACAGACTGTTCAACTGAAAGTTCTGCCACACTTTCACCACTGCAAGCTAAAGTCGTTGCTCGAGTGATGCCAGACAATAATGCTCGTGTACAGCTTTGGAAGAGTGTAGGTGGTTGTGTGCCTATGAACGCGAGTCAGTATTTCCGTACAATTATTAACTTCGCTGAACGATTAAAAATACCTGCTAATTTAACCAGTTCTAGTAACGTAGAAATGCAACAATCTACATTACGTCAACAATTTACAAAGCTTAATCCGAGTTTGCCACAAAATGGCATTCGTTTTTCTTGCCAACTCTCGCGCTCAGATGTTGTGCTTACAGAAGTTAAAGTTTGCTACACAGTAAATGGCCAATATAAGCAATGTTCAAATCATGTGGTCTCTAATTGCCCAAGCGAAATTACGATTAAAGGTAGCTATTAAGAGTAGCTACCATTTCCCCAAAAAATGCTCACCATACATTGAATCTATTTGTAAAGATTAATTTGTATTTTCTATCAGACTTTTGGTGAAAATGAGTCGCTTTTACATGCATCTGCCACTTCTTTAGAGTACAATCTTTGCCGTTTATGATGATTTGGTTAAGTAGAATCGCTATTTAGCCCGATTAAGGACACTCATTGGAGACAATTACATGAAGCAACCCGTTCGTGTTGCCGTGACTGGCGCTGCAGGTCAAATTGGTTACAGCTTATTATTCCGTATCGCAAGCGGTGAAATGCTAGGTAAAGATCAACCAGTTATTTTACAATTGCTTGAAGTTCCAGTTGAAAAAGCACAACAAGCGCTTAAAGGCGTAATGATGGAACTTGATGACTGTGCTTTCCCTTTATTGGCTGGCATGATCGGGACTGATGATCCTAAAGTTGCATTTAAAGATGCTGACTATGCATTATTAGTTGGTTCTCGCCCACGTGGTCCTGGTATGGAACGTGCTGACTTGTTAAAAGTTAACGGTGAAATCTTCATTGGCCAAGGTCAAGCATTAAACGAAGTTGCTAGCCGTGACGTTAAAGTATTAGTTGTAGGTAACCCTGCAAATACAAACGCTTACATCGCAATGAAATCTGCTCCAGATCTTCCAGCGAAAAACTTCACAGCAATGTTACGTCTTGACCACAACCGTGCCTTGACTCAAGTTGCTCAAAAAGCTGGTGTTGCAGTTGCTGACATCGAAAAATTAACAGTTTGGGGTAACCACTCTCCAACTATGTATGCTGACTACCGTTTTGCAACTGCAAATGGTGAAAGCTTAAAAGACAAGATCAACGATCC
The DNA here is from genome assembly GCF_056736115.1 of Acinetobacter sp. 70_2. NCBI lineage: Bacteria > Pseudomonadati > Pseudomonadota > Gammaproteobacteria > Moraxellales > Moraxellaceae > Acinetobacter > Acinetobacter sp. 70_2. The sequence continues at coordinate 5,138 of NZ_JBWZIP010000012.1, read as the reverse complement.
AGCTTGGAATAAAGACGTATTCCTTCCAACTGTTGGTAAACGTGGTGCTGCGATTATCGAAGCGCGTGGTTTGTCTTCTGCTGCTTCTGCGGCTAATGCTGCAATCGACCATATGCGTGATTGGGCACTTGGTACAAACGGCAAGTGGGTAACTATGGGTATTCCATCTGATGGTTCTTATGGTATTCCTGAAGGCGTGATGTTCGGTTTCCCTGTAACAACTGAAAATGGTGAATACAAAATCGTTCAGGGTTTAGAAATCGATGAATTCAGCCGTGAGCGTATCAACTTCACTCTAAACGAGCTTGAAGAAGAACGTGCAGCAATTGCTGACATGCTAAAATAATTCATTAATTAAATGAATTGGAAAGCACTCTCTTGTAGGGTGCTTTTTTATATTTGAGATTTAATAAGAACACACAAAAAACAACAAGAAAATATAGACATAGATATGCAACTAACATCTATTGTTGCTAGATTATTGAAAAGAAGCCATGGGAGAATAACAATGTTTGAACAGCAACCGACATTACAGCTTTTATTTGAGCAATTGGGTTTAGATGCTGATGACGCGAGTATTGAAAATTTTATCAAAACGCATCAGTTACCTGCTGAACAGAAGTTACATGAAGCACCTTTTTGGTCACAAGGCCAAAGTGATTTCCTAAAAAGCCATTGGGAAAAAGATGATGAGTGGATTGTCGTCATTGATGAACTCAATGAGCAATTACACGAAGATAGTGTTAAAAAATAAAAAAATAAAAGGCCTGTTTATAAATAACAGGCCTTTTACAATTCACCCTTTAGTGAATTTTGGGTTTTAATAAATCTTTGTACCATGGCTCATGCCGTACTGGATGAAATACCGGATGCTCATGAACTAACTCAAGATCACATTGGGCAGTTGATAAATATTTTGTAAGCCAATGACGAGTAAGAGCAGGTTTTTCCTGCGCTGCTGAAGCATAAGCCAAGAAGAAATATATATCACTATGGTGATGGTGAGCTAAGGGCTTTAAAATTTGCTGTGCAATAAGCGCAAAGCGTTTTTCTTTATTTAATTCAAAATAAATCATATACGCTTTAGCTAAATGAAGAGATAAATTCAAATATAAACTCATTGGCATTTCATCGTATTCCATACGAGCTTGCTCAAGCAAAACAATAGCTTCTTGCAAAAAATGAATTTGCTCTTGGCGAACACGGCTTAATACAACGAGCTGCATACGTAAATCTGCACGTTCCAAAGCAAGTTCGGGCGTATTCTCAGTTAAATAGAGTTGGTCTGTTTCACCAATTCTGCTTACAATCATTTTTGTTTCAATAGACATACGCCTTCGCCCTTTTTAATCAATAGCTCTTATATCGGGTTTATTTAAGAAATTTAAAGAGCATTCTTCTAAACCCAAATCGAGTTTCCACTACGAAGCCAAGCTGTAATTGATAGACGCTGCTGTTTAGAAACTAAAACTTCATGAAGCAAATCACTCTGGAATATAACCAGGCGATTAGGTTCTGGTGTAATAATGTGCCAAATATCATTCTTGTCCTGCAAGCGTAGTTGTCCACCCCAATCATCTTGCCATTCAGGATGTAAATAATAAACAGTAGAAATAATACGATCATTTTTTTGTTGAGGGTTATCTCGATGTAATGCATAAAATTCACCTGCGTTATAACAGGCAAAATGCGCCTCAACCTCTTTAATTCCTAAAAAGAAAGCTTGATTTAGATGTTGGCAAAATGAAGTTAGAGTTTCTACATGTTGTTCAGCAACAGGAAGTGATTCATTAATCCATAAAATATGATCGCTTCGAATGGTACTCACCACTCCATTTTGGATACCAGCTTCACGAAACTCATCAAAGTGATGACTACACTCTTTGGAAACTTGAGTATGATATTCACTAGAGTAGGCATGATTCACAATTGCAAAACCATGTGCATTTAAGTCATCTAGAATCTGATCCAGATTCCAACTGTCAGGAAGTGGCTGAGAGCGCATATAACCTCATATCGATCGTAAGAAAATCAAGCAGCCTTATTTTAGATGATCACAACCTTACGAAAGAATATTTTTTTCATGTTAAACTATTCGTTGAATTGAGGAATTAAAGTCAACATGAATTACCGTCACCATTTCCATGCGGGCAACTTTGCAGATGTTATGAAGCATGTGCTTTTGCTACAGCTTCTCAACCGTTTAAATGCTAAAGATAAACCTTATCGCTATATCGATACGCATGGAGGGGCTGGAAAATATGATCTATCTCAAGCACCTGCACAAAAATCAGGAGAATTCCTAACGGGTATTCATCGTCTTGTACAGCTTTCTGAAATGGAAAAGCGTCAAGCTCCTGAAGCAATCCAGCAATACTTAAAACTTGTAGAAGAATTACGTAATCAAGAAGGTAAGGGTAGCTATCCTGGTTCTCCTTGGTTTGCTTTACAAGGTATGCGTGAAATTGACAAAGCGACTATATTTGAAATGCAGCATGATGTTTTTCAGCAATTACGTCATAACATTCGCGATAAACGTGCAGGTTTACATGAGCGTGATGCATATGAAGGCTTGCTCGGTGTAATTCCGCCAAAAGAAAAGCGCGGTCTGGTTATGATTGACCCGCCTTACGAATTAGAGCGTAAAGACTTTCCGCAATTAGTTGAACTGTTACAACAAGCTCATAAGAAATGGCCGACAGGTGTTTTTGCAGTTTGGTATCCAATTAAAGACCGCGCCATGATTGAACGTTTTGAAAAGAAAATGTTTAAAACCGGAATTCGCCGTCAATTAGTTTGTGAAATTTGTGTATGGCCAGATGACACACCTGTAGGTTTGAATGGTTGTGGTTTATTAGTGATTAATCCACCATGGCAGTTCTCTGAACAAGCTGACCAAGCTTTACAGTGGTTATTCCCGCACTTACGTATGCAAGAAACGGGTGGACATGCTGCTGTTCGCTGGTTAGTGGGTGAGTAACAGTTAACTTAAATCAATGCACATGTTTGGAATAGAAAATAATGACAAATGCGCCTAAACCAGAGCAAGATTTAACTCATAATGAACATTCATTTGATGGGATTACGTTCGAAGTGGTTGAAGAAGAAGATAATCCGGAAGGACAAAAAGTGAAGCGCCGAGGTATTTATCTTTGGCCTAACTTAATTACGACAGCCGCTTTGTTGTCTGGTTTCTATTCCATTATTGCAAGTATGAATGGTGAATTTACGCAAGCAATTTATGCCATTTTCCTTGCCGCTTTGTTTGATGGGTTAGATGGACGTGTTGCTCGAGCTATTGGCGCTCAAAGTGCTTTTGGTGAGCAATATGACTCTTTATCTGATTTATTAGCATTTGGTGTCGCACCAGCAATGCTAATGTATAGCTGGAGTCTCCATGACTTAGGCCGTATCGGCTTAGCATGCTGTTTTGTTTATACTGCCTGTGCAGCATTCCGTTTGGCACGTTTTAATGTTCAAATTGGAGTGGTTGATAAACGCTATTTTATTGGTATCGCAAGCCCATTAGCTGCAATTATCATTATTTCGCTTGTATGGGTGGCTCGTGATTATCCGTTCATCTTCGATTTACGTGATATTGCGATTCAAGTTATTAATGCGGTAATCATGGTTGTTGTTGGTTTACTCATGATTTCCAATATTAAATACTATTCATTTAAGCAAATGGACCGTAAACGTGTTCCTTTTGTAGTTATGTTGCCGGTAGTACTGATTTTTGCAGCAATCACTTATAATATCCCAATGGGTATTCTGATTGTTTCAATCATCTATGCTCTATCAGGTTTTGTTACCACACTTTTAGCTAAAAAAAATAACGAGACTATCAAAACATAAATTAGACGAGGTTCAGTATGCCTAAGTTGATGAGTCCAATAAATCAATTGCAGCAACTGAGCCTCAACTCAAATGAGGGTGTTGTTTATCAGCCTGCTAGAGGCTTCTTTAAAGTTGTCTATCAAGGCTTAATCCTTCCAAACTTACCGGCACCACTTCGTTACTTCAATTATATTAGTCTAATCGGGCAGCCTAGAATTCCCCTTTGCTATAACGCAAACAGTATTGTCACTTCACCAATTGATACGGCAACAGTACTAGTTAGTAATAGCCTACACAGTCTAGGTCACTTAAAAATCTATTCCATTCGAAGACAATGTCAGCTTACTCCTAGTTATTACCAATTTGATAAAACAGATCTTATTGAATGGCAAATTCCAAGAATTCAGCTTACACGAACAGATTCTGAAATGAGTTGTAATTTAATTGTCCAAACGCCTTCGGACATTTCGAATTCATCCGCATTGCAGTGGGGGATATCTGATTACTGGTCTGTTTTATGTCATTGTGAAGGAGAGATTTTATATAAAGGTCAGAAATATGAAGTCAATGGATTAGGACGTTTTAAACATGCTCGGGCCTTACATTTACCTTTCTTATCTTTATGTTTTTATACCTGCCAAATTATTAATTTAAATGAAACAACGCAAGTCACACTTTCTCAAATAAGAAATCAATGGAATATTATTCTATTTTCACGTTTAGATATTCAAGAGCTGGGAAAGCCAGCTGTCACATTTACTGAAGATGTCAATTTCCATATTCATCGGGTTTATCCAAAAGTTGTAACACCTCATGGACGAGAAATGTATTTACCTCGAGAATTCTCTTGGCAATGTAAAAAAAATGGAAAAGTTATTTTTGAGCTCTATGCTGAAAGTCGTGGTGATTACAAATTTGGATTAGCTGCAGGGTATATTGGAAGTTTCCGTTATCAGTTAAGTTGGAATGATCAATGCCTTCAAGGAGAAGGTGGATATTGTGAATACATCGATTGCCGCCCATTAAGATGGCAAGAGAAGAATCAAGATGAGAAAATTTTAGATAAATTGATGCTTTTACAGCCGTGTTTATATAAAAAATGAATGTTTTTATCATTTTTGGTTAAAAAGCAAACTGTCGTTGCACTAATTTTAAAAAAGGGCTTGCAACTGGATCTTAATCCTCTATAATGCACATCCATCGGCGGTGATGCAGATAGAAACTTGTTGAAAAACAGTTACTTGAGATTAAGTTGGTTGCTTTAAGTGATGAATTTGATGTTAAGTTGGTTTTGAGAATAA
>NZ_JBWZIP010000011.1:0-509 GCF_056736115.1 Acinetobacter sp. 70_2 | reverse complement strand
TGTAGTTGCGGGCCCTGATGGTAAATGGACTGTGCCGAACCCAGGTGATCTTAAAGATGGTGATAAAGTTACAGCTATTGCAACCGACCCTGCTGGTAACCCATCAACTCCTTCAACTGGTACAGTAGATACAGTTGCACCATCTGTGACTGTCACCACGACATTAACCAACGACAGTACACCTGCATTAAGCGGTACAGTGAATGATCCAACTGCAAAAGTGGTTGTGACTGTAGACGGTGTGAACTATCCGGCAACCAATAATGGCAACGGCACCTGGACACTTGCAGACAATACGCTTCCAGCGTTGACCGATGGTCCACACACCGTGACTGTGACTGCAACAGACCCTGCAGGTAATGTAGGTACAACAAATGCAGTGGTGACTATCGATACCACAGCTCCAACTGCACCGGTAATTGATCCAATCAATGCGACCAATCCAGTCACAGGTACAGCAGAACCAGGTTCAACTGTTAAAGTGACTTTCCCAGATGGTACGACAGCAA
>NZ_JBWZIP010000010.1:0-676 GCF_056736115.1 Acinetobacter sp. 70_2 | reverse complement strand
CTGTTGCCCAAGGCATCAGTCTTGTTGTTGCTTGATGTGCTTAATGCATCAAGCTGACCTTTGTTTACTGCATCGGTTGCTGCTGTACCCGCACCAACATTGGTAACTTTCTCACCATTGGCATCCAGTCCGTTCGCTGTCAGCTTCCCTGCAAACACAGGCGCATCGGCAAGTTGAATGTCAACGGTATTGCCACTGATGACCGTCTTCACATTCGAGTTCGAGCCAGATGCTGTCAGGCCACCTGTGATATTCAGGGTTTCACCCAATTTACGGTCAACACTGCCGCTGTTACCCGCAAAGGTAATCGGTTTAACCACTTCATTGTTCAGGTTAGTTAAGGCATCACCGACATTGTTGGCATTAACTGTTGTACCGTCAGTTTTAGTGGTGACATAAGTTGGTGAGCTTACTGCACCTGTAGTGCTGTCATAGCTTGCGCCACCGCCCAGATTATTGGCTGTGCTGTTGCCCAAGGCATCAGTCTTGTTATTGCTTGAGGTACTTAATGCATCAAGCTGGCCTTTGTTTACTGCATCAGTAGCATTGGTGCCTGCTGCTACGTTACTGATTGTGTTGCCTGCAGCATCAATACCAGTCTTGGTCACACTTGGTCCACCAGTGATGGTTAAACCATTCGTATCCAGCTTGCTGTCCCCTGCCGTTACACTGTCAA
>NZ_JBWZIP010000009.1:0-1202 GCF_056736115.1 Acinetobacter sp. 70_2 | reverse complement strand
AATCAATGCGACCAATCCAGTCACAGGTACAGCAGAACCAGGTTCAACTGTTAAAGTGACTTTCCCAGATGGTACGACAGCAACTGTAGTTGCGGGCCCTGATGGTAAATGGACTGTGCCGAACCCAAGTGATCTTAAAGATGGTGATAAAGTTACAGCTATTGCAACCGACCCTGCTGGTAACCCATCAACTCCTTCAACTGGTACAGTAGATACAGTTGCACCATCTGTGACTGTCACCACGACATTAACCAATGACAGTACACCTGCATTAAGCGGTACAGTGAATGATCCGACTGCAAAAGTGGTTGTGACTGTAGACGGTGTGAACTATCCAGCAACCAATAATGGCAACGGCACCTGGACACTTGCAGACAATACGCTTCCAGCGTTGACCGATGGTCCACACACCGTGACTGTGACTGCAACTGATCCTGCAGGTAATGTAGGTACAACAAATGCAGTGGTGACTATCGATACCACAGCACCAAATGCACCGGTTCTTGATCCAATCAATGCGACTGATCCAGTGACAGGTACAGCAGAACCAGGTTCAACAGTTAAAGTAACTTTCCCTGATGGTACGACAGCAACTGTCGTTGCAGGCCCTGATGGTAAATGGACAGCGCCAAACCCAGGTGATCTTAAAGATGGTGATAAAGTTACAGCTATTGCAACCGACCCTGCTGGTAACCCATCAACTCCTTCAACTGGTACAGTAGATACAGTTGCACCAACTGTGACTGTCACCACGACATTAACCAACGACAGTACACCTGCGTTAAGCGGTACAGTGAATGATCCGACTGCGAAAGTGGTTGTGACTGTAGATGGTGTGAACTATCCGGCAACCAATAATGGTAACGGCACCTGGACACTTGCAGACAATACGCTTCCAGCGTTGACCGATGGTCCACACACCGTGACTGTGACTGCAACTGATCCTGCGGGTAATGTAGGTACAACAAATGCAGTTGTAACTATCGATACCACAGCTCCAACTGTACCGGTTCTTGATCCAATCAATGCCACTGATCCAGTGACAGGTACAGCAGAAGCGGGATCAACCGTGACTGTGAGCTTCCCTGATGGCACAACAGCAACTGTAGTTGCAGGTCCTGATGGTAAATGGACAGTGCCAAACCCAGGTGACTTGACTGATGGTCAAACAGTAACTGCGACAGCAACTGACCCTGCAGGCA
>NZ_JBWZIP010000008.1:0-5524 GCF_056736115.1 Acinetobacter sp. 70_2 | reverse complement strand
ATCATTAAGAGAATTGAAGAACAACTTGTGTGGATTTTTACTGATTGATTAATCGAAATAATTTTCATTGATTGATTGGTTTAAATTACTCGAAGTTTATTTGAGCGAAATTTAAGTCAGTAATTGATGAGCCAGAATTGGTACCTTGTCTTTAAATAAGGTACAAAATGATTTTAACTGAAGAGTTTGATCATGGCTCAGATTGAACGCTGGCGGCAGGCTTAACACATGCAAGTCGAGCGGGGAAAGGTAGCTTGCTACTGGACCTAGCGGCGGACGGGTGAGTAATGCTTAGGAATCTGCCTATTAGTGGGGGACAACATCTCGAAAGGGATGCTAATACCGCATACGTCCTACGGGAGAAAGCAGGGGATCTTCGGACCTTGCGCTAATAGATGAGCCTAAGTCGGATTAGCTAGTTGGTGGGGTAAAGGCCTACCAAGGCGACGATCTGTAGCGGGTCTGAGAGGATGATCCGCCACACTGGGACTGAGACACGGCCCAGACTCCTACGGGAGGCAGCAGTGGGGAATATTGGACAATGGGCGCAAGCCTGATCCAGCCATGCCGCGTGTGTGAAGAAGGCCTTATGGTTGTAAAGCACTTTAAGCGAGGAGGAGGCTACTGAAGTTAATACCTTCAGATAGTGGACGTTACTCGCAGAATAAGCACCGGCTAACTCTGTGCCAGCAGCCGCGGTAATACAGAGGGTGCAAGCGTTAATCGGATTTACTGGGCGTAAAGCGCGCGTAGGCGGCTAATTAAGTCAAATGTGAAATCCCCGAGCTTAACTTGGGAATTGCATTCGATACTGGTTAGCTAGAGTGTGGGAGAGGATGGTAGAATTCCAGGTGTAGCGGTGAAATGCGTAGAGATCTGGAGGAATACCGATGGCGAAGGCAGCCATCTGGCCTAACACTGACGCTGAGGTGCGAAAGCATGGGGAGCAAACAGGATTAGATACCCTGGTAGTCCATGCCGTAAACGATGTCTACTAGCCGTTGGGGCCTTTGAGGCTTTAGTGGCGCAGCTAACGCGATAAGTAGACCGCCTGGGGAGTACGGTCGCAAGACTAAAACTCAAATGAATTGACGGGGGCCCGCACAAGCGGTGGAGCATGTGGTTTAATTCGATGCAACGCGAAGAACCTTACCTGGCCTTGACATAGTAAGAACTTTCCAGAGATGGATTGGTGCCTTCGGGAACTTACATACAGGTGCTGCATGGCTGTCGTCAGCTCGTGTCGTGAGATGTTGGGTTAAGTCCCGCAACGAGCGCAACCCTTTTCCTTATTTGCCAGCGAGTAATGTCGGGAACTTTAAGGATACTGCCAGTGACAAACTGGAGGAAGGCGGGGACGACGTCAAGTCATCATGGCCCTTACGGCCAGGGCTACACACGTGCTACAATGGTCGGTACAAAGGGTTGCTACACAGCGATGTGATGCTAATCTCAAAAAGCCGATCGTAGTCCGGATTGGAGTCTGCAACTCGACTCCATGAAGTCGGAATCGCTAGTAATCGCGGATCAGAATGCCGCGGTGAATACGTTCCCGGGCCTTGTACACACCGCCCGTCACACCATGGGAGTTTGTTGCACCAGAAGTAGCTAGCCTAACTGCAAAGAGGGCGGTTACCACGGTGTGGCCGATGACTGGGGTGAAGTCGTAACAAGGTAGCCGTAGGGGAACCTGCGGCTGGATCACCTCCTTAACGAAAGATTGACGATTGGTAAGAATCCACAACAAGTTGTTCTTCATAGATGTATCTGAGGGTCTGTAGCTCAGTTGGTTAGAGCACACGCTTGATAAGCGTGGGGTCACAAGTTCAAGTCTTGTCAGACCCACCATGACTTTGACTGGTTGAAGTTATAGATAAAAGATACATGACTGATGATGTAAGCTGGGGACTTAGCTTAGTTGGTAGAGCGCCTGCTTTGCACGCAGGAGGTCAGGAGTTCGACTCTCCTAGTCTCCACCAGAACTTAAGATAAGTTCGGATTACAGAAATTAGTAAATAGAGATTTCGGTCTTGGTTTATTAACTTCTGTGATTTAAGTATCACGGTATTAAGCATGACCTGACGAAGGCGTGTTTATTCATTAACAGATTGGCAAAATTGAGTCTGAAATAAATTGTTCACTCAAGAGTTTAGATTAAGCAATTAATCTGAATGAATTGAGAACTAGCAAATTAACTGAATCAAGCGTTTTGGTATATGAATTTAGATTGAAGCTGTACAGTGTTTAAGTACACAGACAACAGATAGTAGCGATGAAGAATCGCACGGACAACACTCACTTGTAGGTGTTGACGACTGTTTGGGGTTGTATAGTCAAGTAATTAAGTGCATGTGGTGGATGCCTTGGCAGTCAGAGGCGATGAAAGACGTGATAGCCTGCGAAAAGCTCCGGGGAGGCGGCAAATATCCTTTGATCCGGAGATGTCTGAATGGGGGAACCCACCTACTTTAAGGTAGGTATTGCAACATGAATACATAGTGTTGCAAGGCGAACGAGGGGAAGTGAAACATCTCAGTACCCTTAGGAAAAGAAATCAATTGAGATTCCCTCAGTAGCGGCGAGCGAACGGGGATCAGCCCATTAAGTTATGTGTGTTTTAGTGGAACGCTCTGGGAAGTGCGAACGTAGAGGGTGATATTCCCGTACACGAAAGGGCACACATAATGATGACGAGTAGGGCGAGGCACGTGAAACCTTGTCTGAATATGGGGGGACCATCCTCCAAGGCTAAATACTCCTGACTGACCGATAGTGAACCAGTACCGTGAGGGAAAGGCGAAAAGAACCCCTGTGAGGGGAGTGAAATAGATCCTGAAACCGCATGCATACAAGCAGTGGGAGCACCTTCGTGGTGTGACTGCGTACCTTTTGTATAATGGGTCAGCGACTTATATTCAGTAGCGAGGTTAACCGTATAGGGGAGCCGTAGAGAAATCGAGTCTTAATAGGGCGTTTAGTTGCTGGGTATAGACCCGAAACCAGGCGATCTATCCATGAGCAGGTTGAAGGTTGGGTAACACTAACTGGAGGACCGAACCCACTGTCGTTGAAAAGCCAGGGGATGACTTGTGGATAGGGGTGAAAGGCTAATCAAGCCTGGTGATAGCTGGTTCTCCCCGAAAGCTATTTAGGTAGCGCCTCGGACGAATACCATAGGGGGTAGAGCACTGTTTCGGCTAGGGGGTCATCCCGACTTACCAAACCGATGCAAACTCCGAATACCTATGAGTACTATCCGGGAGACAGACTGCGGGTGCTAACGTCCGTAGTCAAGAGGAAAACAATCCAGACCGCCAGCTAAGGCCCCAAAATCATAGTTAAGTGGGAAACGATGTGGGAAGGCATAGACAGCTAGGAGGTTGGCTTAGAAGCAGCCACCCTTTAAAGAAAGCGTAATAGCTCACTAGTCGAGTCGGCCTGCGCGGAAGATGTAACGGGGCTAAAACTATGTGCCGAAGCTGCGGATTTGACATTAGTCAAGTGGTAGGGGAGCGTTCTGTAAGCCGATGAAGGTGTATTGAGAAGTATGCTGGAGGTATCAGAAGTGCGAATGCTGACGTGAGTAACGACAAAACGGGTGAAAAACCCGTTCGCCGAAAGACCAAGGGTTCCAGTCCAACGTTAATCGGGGCTGGGTGAGTCGACCCCTAAGGCGAGGCCGAAAGGCGTAGTCGATGGGAAATTGGTTAATATTCCAATACTTCTGTGTAATGCGATGAGAGGACGGAGAAGGTTAAGTCAGCCTGGCGTTGGTTGTCCAGGTGGAAGGATGTAGGTATGTATCTTAGGCAAATCCGGGGTACTCTATACTGAGATCCGATAGCAAGCTGTACTTGTACAGTGAAGTGGCTGATACCATGCTTCCAGGAAAAGTCTCTAAGCTTCAGTTACACAGGAATCGTACCCGAAACCGACACAGGTGGTCAGGTCGAGTAGACCAAGGCGCTTGAGAGAACTCTGCTGAAGGAACTAGGCAAAATGGTACCGTAACTTCGGGAGAAGGTACGCTGTTGTTGGTGATGGAACTTGCTTCCTGAGCTGATGACAGCCGCAGAAACCAGGCCGCTGCAACTGTTTATTAAAAACATAGCACTCTGCAAACACGAAAGTGGACGTATAGGGTGTGATGCCTGCCCGGTGCTGGAAGGTTAATTGATGGGGTTAGCGTAAGCGAAGCTCTTGATCGAAGCCCCAGTAAACGGCGGCCGTAACTATAACGGTCCTAAGGTAGCGAAATTCCTTGTCGGGTAAGTTCCGACCTGCACGAATGGCATAATGATGGCGGCGCTGTCTCCAGCAGAGGCTCAGTGAAATCGAAATCGCTGTGAAGATGCAGTGTACCCGCGGCTAGACGGAAAGACCCCGTGAACCTTTACTGCAGCTTGACACTGAACTTTGACCTTACTTGTGTAGGATAGGTGGGAGGCTTTGAAGTTGGAACGCTAGTTCCAATGGAGCCGTCCTTGAAATACCACCCTGGTAATGTTGAGGTTCTAACTCTGTCCCGTTATCCGGGACGAGGACCGTGTCTGGTGGGTAGTTTGACTGGGGCGGTCTCCTCCTAAAGAGTAACGGAGGAGTACGAAGGTGCGCTCAGCGTGGTCGGAAATCACGCGTAGAGTATAAAGGCAAAAGCGCGCTTAACTGCGAGACCCACAAGTCGAGCAGGTACGAAAGTAGGTCTTAGTGATCCGGTGGTTCTGTATGGAAGGGCCATCGCTCAACGGATAAAAGGTACTCTGGGGATAACAGGCTGATACCGCCCAAGAGTTCATATCGACGGCGGTGTTTGGCACCTCGATGTCGGCTCATCTCATCCTGGGGCTGAAGCAGGTCCCAAGGGTATGGCTGTTCGCCATTTAAAGAGGTACGCGAGCTGGGTTTAGAACGTCGTGAGACAGTTCGGTCCCTATCTACCGTGGGCGCTGGAAATTTGAGAGGATCTGCTCCTAGTACGAGAGGACCAGAGTGGACGAACCTCTGGTGTACCGGTTGTGACGCCAGTCGCATCGCCGGGTAGCTATGTTCGGAAGGGATAACCGCTGAAAGCATCTAAGCGGGAAGCCTACCTCAAGATAAGATTTCCCTAGGACTTTATGTCCTCTAAAGAGCCGTTCGAGACTAGGACGTTGATAGGTTGGATGTGGAAGCATAGTGATATGTGAAGCTGACCAATACTAATTGCTCGTGAGGCTTGACTATACAACACCCAAGCAGTTGTATATAAAGCATCAATCGATTCATAAATCGACAAACAAACTTGATTTAGTTATTCCACTAGATAAAATGAACAAGTCAGATTCAATCAGCCCAATCTGTAAAGATTTGGAAAACGCTTCGGCAGCTAATAAGACCAAAGCAAGTATCCATAAACAGTTGTGCTGGCGACCATAGCAAGAGTGAACCACCTGATCCCTTCCCGAACTCAGAAGTGAAACCTCTTAGCGCTGATGGTAGTGTGGGGTTACCCATGTGAGAGTAAGTCATCGCCAGCTCATTATTC
>NZ_JBWZIP010000007.1:0-30287 GCF_056736115.1 Acinetobacter sp. 70_2 | reverse complement strand
AAATTCATCACTTAAAGCAACCAACTTAATCTCAAGTAACTGTTTTTCAACAAGTTTCTATCTGCATCACCGCCGATGGATGTGCATTATAGACCATCCCATCCCCTTTGCAAGCCCTTTCTCAAACTTTATCATTCAACCGATCAATTTTTAGGCTTTCGGGTGTAAATTAGATGAGATATTAAACTTTTTTTAGTTAATCAACTTCATGTAGAATAGATTATTCGTGCAATTGATTTGGCATTAACTCACCATGTGGCACTCCGCTAAGAAAGTATTATTCTGCATACTTGTAGTGTTTGCTACGAGCGGGCCTGCGTATGCCAATTCAAAACATAACTTCTATGTGCTGACCTTATCTATTTTAAGTTATAGCAAATGGGAGAATGTAAGCACCCCTACTCTTTGTGTAATTGATAATGCTTCAATTACGTCTACTTTTCAGTCTTATATTCAGCAATTATCTTATAACTATCGTGTACAGACAGTTAATGCTAAAGATTTTCCAAAGTCTCATTGCCAAGCTGTTTATTTCTCTACAACTTCCCCTCAACAACAACAAAATTTAATTCAGAATTATCCATATCGTTCTTTGCTTTCTTTAAGTATTAATAATCCAGAATGTGAAGTTGGTAGTATCTTTTGTTTATATGACCAAAATAATTACACAACTTTTAAAGTTAACTTAGATGCATTAAGCCATTCCAAGGTCCATATTGATCCAAGGGTATTACTCTTGGCTAAGAATGCGGAGTAATGGCTATGATATCTAAGTTGTATCAGTCAACTTCTCTACACGCACTTTTTAGAAAATCTCAATTTACTATTTTTGCTATTACTTTTTTTATTTGCTCTTTTACGTTTGTATCAATTTCCGTTTTTACTATGGAAACTTATGCAAAGCAGAATTTGCAGTTACTCAGCCATACACTTCTGGAGCGTATTCAGCCTGCTGTAGTATTTAACGATAAAATTACGATAGAACAGATCTTAAATGAATATACAAATGATCACTCTATCCGCGCGATTCATATTTATGATTCTGAACATCATTTAATTGCGCAAAGTTTTAAGTTATCGAGTCAAACTTCTGTTTTAGAAGGATGGTTTGATCATTGGTTTTTAAATGAGCCTGTACATTTAACGATTTATCATCACCAACAGAATGTAGGTGAGTTAACGCTTTTTGGTAGCTCTGAAAAAATATTGCAATTTTTAAAGATGATTATGGTCGGTCTTGCATTTGCGATGTTATTTATCGTTTGTGCTTTGCTGTGGTCAGTGAATTTGACTTATCGTCAAATTATGCAAGCGATTTATCCACTCACAAATATTGCCCAGATCGTAAGTGAACAGAAAGCTTATAATCTTCGTTTTCCGTATAACCGGATTAAAGAGTTTCAAGATTTAAATACCGTTTTTAATGAGTTACTTGAAGAAATTCAGATTTGGGATAATCAGCTACAAAAGGAAAATCGTAAATTATCGTTTCAAGCTCATCATGACCAACTCACCCTTTTACCGAATAGACATTATTTTTATCAAATATTGTTAGATATGTTTGAAGATAAGGATTTTGACAACAAGTCAGCCCTATTATTCATAGATAACAATAACTTCAAATCCATTAATGATCAGTTCGGTCATTTAGCTGGTGATGAAGTCTTAAAAGAGATGGCGAAAAGATTACAAACACGTTTAAGACATCAAGATTTCATTGCGCGTCTAGGTGGCGATGAATTTGCGGTCATTTTGCATTCCATTACGCATGCTGATCATTTAATATCTATTGCTGAAAATTTACTCGAAAGCTGTAAAGAACCTTTGCATCTAAATGATCAAACGATTTATTTCAGTTTTAGTGTAGGGATTGCTTTATCCCAATTTGCGTCTAGTCCAGAAGATTTCATTATGCAAGCAGATCAAGCGATGTATAAGGCTAAGACTTCTGAGCAACATTGGTTTATTTATAAACCAGAGAATTAAATTTAGGCTAATCTATGAATACAAGATCTTTAAAACTCTCCTTTATTGCATTGCTGTGCATTGCTCTTGCAGGCTGCTTGAGTTTTGGTCCTTTGAAATACCGCCAAGTAAAAATGCTAAAAAAAGAGGGGTTTGTTCTGACTAATGAAGGCTGGACTCTAGGTTTACCAGAACGCTTATTATTTGATTTTAATGATGCAACATTAAAACAAAGTCATGAAGCAGAGCTAGTACGCTTAGCAAATCAATTAAATAAATATGATTTGAATAAATTAAAAATTGTTGGTCATACTGACGATGTAGGTAATCCTGAGTACAACCAGAAGTTATCAGAAGAACGCGCGCAAAGTGTTGCAGACCTCTTCTTGACTCGTGGATTTAAAAAGGAAAATATTTACGTTATTGGGCGCGGTTCAACTCAACCATATGTACCAAATACAACTAATGAAAATCGAGCAATCAACCGTCGTGTTGCAATCGTCATTATTCCTTAATTTTCTAATTATAAAAAAGCCAATCTTTATGATTGGCTTTTTTTATTTTATACAAGTTCAATAATATCAATGGTCGGTGGTACACGAAATCTTAGGGGGATACCAACCATACCGGTTCCAACAGTAACAAATACGTCTGCATGTTCATGCGAATAAAAGCCACGTTTATGACCTAAAATTGATACCTTTTTCATAATATAGTTGGTCACCCAAGGAAGCTCGACCTGTCCCCCATGAGTATGCCCTGATAACATTAAAGGGCGATTAGGTAGTTTGGGAACCATATCTACAGTATCGGGGTTATGGGACAGAATTAACCACGGTTTATCTTGAGGTAAGTCTGGCATTGAACGCATATCTGTTTTGCCAGCCCATAGATCACCAATACCAATTAAACGGAACTCATCAAACTCAACAATTTTCCCTTCAATGTCCATCACTTCATTGTAGTGAAGTGCATCTTTTAGTAGTTGTTGGATAGGAGGCCCAGGATATTGCTCATCGTGGTTTCCAGGAACCGAATAAACTGGAGCTTGAATATCTTTGAGTACAGCCAGCTCTTGAACTAACTTATCTTCTGGTTCATAAGTCCAGTCTCCTGCCACAACCACCAAGTCTGGCTGTTGTTCATTGAGTTTTTTTACAATAATTTTAAGTTGGCGTTCGTGACCAGAAAATAAACCTATATGTAAATCAGCAATTAAAGCAACTTTTACAGGTTTATTAAAACGGCGATCTGGATTCAAACGATATTGATGAACATCAACACGTACCATATGCGGTTCTATAAAACGTGCATAAATGAGAATACCGCTTAATAAGAAGATAAAAATGGTTTGATGAATTGAGTAATACCCCATCCAACCTGCATATAAATTAAAGAACCACAGTGGAATAAGAAGATAAGATAGATAAAAAGCAAGTAAGTGAACAAAAGCTTTAAATGGATGAATCGTTTCAGTGCGCGATTGATGAACCCAAGCTTCAACAATCCCCCATAAGGCAAGTATTGAAAAAATAAAGTAAAAACAAAAAATGATTGAATTTGGGTTCCACATTACGACTCTCGACTTATTTTATATTGATTGCTAGTAATCAAATTCAATATTTATCTTTCAATATGCACGAATTATACTCTAGCTCACCTTATCGCATGTATTGATTATGGCACAATCCTTTCATTCCAAACAGCTTCAAACTCATCAACAGGCTAAAGGCTTTTTGATCAAAGCTTCCCTAATTGTCTGTTCAAGTTTTGCTGTGACTTTGACAGGTTGTAGCACCTTACCCAAACATCGTGTTGAACCCGTTCAATACGCGCGTGATATCGATACATCTCAAACTTCGCTTGCGAAAATTATTACGCCATTACGTGAGCAAAACCCCAATTTAACGGGTTATCACGTTTTAAATGATCCTTTGGAGGCTTTGGCAGCTCGTTTGCGACTGATTGATAAGGCCGAGAAAACTTTAGATTTACAGTACTATATTTGGGATAATGACAAAATTGGTGCCTTGGCCTTGCATGCCATTATTCGTGCTGCCGATCGTGGCGTTAAAGTGCGTTTATTAATTGACGATAATAATGCTAAAAAGATGGAAGGGGTTTTACTTGCTCTTTCTCAGCACAAAAATATTGAAGTTAAACTATTTAACCCTTACCGTTTTCGCCAATACCGTGCGATGGATATGGTGCTTGATTTAAAGCGTATCAATCGTCGTATGCATAATAAGAGTTTTATTGCTGACAATCAGGTTGCGCTGATTGGCGGGCGTAATATGACCAATCAGTATTATAACGTTAGTGATAGTTATCAATTTTCTGACGTTGATGTCATGTTAGTCGGTGCAGCTGTTGATGACATCGTAAATTCTTTTGATGATTACTGGAATCATGAATATGCTTATTCGGTGCAGAGTATTGTCAGTGCTCAATATCACCGTTTACGCTATGAAAGTCTAAAAGAACAACTTGATGCTCACTATCAACAAGCAACAGTTCAAAACTTCCTTGATTTAACTTCTAGATCGCATGCTTTTGATAAATGGCTAGACCATAACATCCAATTTGACTGGGTTAAGGCGGAAGTTGTGAAAGACTCTCCAGATAAAATTAAGTCAAAAGCCAAAAAAGAAGAGCATTTGAATTTCCAATTGATTAATCATTTGGAAAAACCAGAAAGTAATGTTGATTTGATTTCTGCTTATTTTATTCCTGAAAAGCAAGGCGCTAAAATTTTAAGTTCACTTGCCAAAGAAGGTGTAGAAGTACGAGTTTTAACAAATTCATTTAAAGCCAATGACGTTGCGGTGGTTCATGCATTTTATGGTCGATATCGAAAAGAACTTTTGAAAAATGGCGTACAACTTTATGAGTTTTTACCGACTCCAGATAAACGTAATCTAAATAAAAATACGGATGAGTTAGCAACTAAAGCAAAAGTAAACATGAAAGGTTTAAGCCGCTCAAGTTTACACACTAAGCTCATGGCTTTAGATGAACAGGTTTTTATTGGATCATTCAACTTTGATCCACGTTCAGCCTATTTAAATACTGAAATTGGTGTAATTTTAGATAGTCCAGCATTAGCTAAAACAATTCACCATACGATGGATGAAAATTTAAATAAGTATGCTTATAAGTTAAAACTCGACTCGAATAATAATATTTATTGGCAACAGGAAACGCCAAACGGCCCTGTAATTTATAAAAAAGAACCAGAGATGAAATGGTGGCAAAAGGCAGGCATGAAGTTTCTTTCATGGCTACCTCTTGAAGGATTTATGTAATTAACTTTTTGGCTTAAGTACTTTTTGATGTAATTGAGCCAAACCTTCTACCATTTTTTGTTGAACTTCTTGAGTTAGACTTTTTACATCGTGCCCTTCTACCGAGATAGGAGGCAATGTTAATAAATGAGCGGTTACTTTCGGCATTTCTAGCACACGCTGAATATGCTCAACAAACGACATCTCACCAATAAATGGTGCAACGGTATCTAATTCGCCATGGCGGTTTACATAACAGATTAAACATACCTGTACCGGACGCTTTGCTTCAATAGCAGCTCCAAGTAAACGGCCATGAACTTTCTTAACAGAATGACCATCTGTAGTAGTCGCTTCAGGGAAGAATAAAACTGGAATATTTTGTTTTAAAAATTCGGTAATTTGCTCTCGAATTTTAATAGAGTCACCAGACCCACGCTTAATAAATAAGGTACCACCGCCTTTTGCCAAGTTACCAAGAATAGGCCAGTTTTCTATTTCTGCTTTAGCCAAAAAGAAAACACGCGCACCAGAACCTAAAACTGCAATATCGAGCCAAGAAATATGATTACTCACCCATAAAGCAGGCTCTCTAGGGATAGTGCCATGCACTTGAACTTCAAGGTTAAAAACTTGACATAAACGGCGGCAGAAATATTGGACATATCGAGTGTTAACAGGGTTATTTGGATCTTTATAGAGTCCATGACGATAAACTAAGTAAAAACCTTCACTGATTGCCGCTGTCGCTGAAGTAACTTTTTTTCCGTATAAACCTATTTTTGAAAATTTCTTTAATGTTGAATTCACTATACTTTGCGTTTGAGTCATAAAATTTCACTAACGATCAATCATTGTTATACCCATCTCGAGCCATTCTATACGTTTCGGAATAAACTTGCATCGCTATGGGATAGAAGCAAATAAAAAATAAAATGCATGTAGATAATCTAAAGGATAAGAGTAAACCCTTTCCCCTTTTACTCAAGTTTCCTCTAGAATAAAGTTTTACCCTTTTCAGGATTTATAGCCACGTGGAATTTGTTGATCGGCATCAAGGCGGTGAGCGCACAATATTGGTGAGTGTGTCTGTACAATTATTAGATGATCTGGATGCCGAAGAGTTTGCTCTACTTGCACAGTCTGCTGGTGCGGATATTCTTGAGCACGTTAAAGTGCAACGTAATAAGCCAAATCCTAAGTTTTTTATTGGTTCAGGTAAAGTCGATGAAATAGCAGAGAAAGTTCAAGAATTAGAAGCTGGACTGGTTATTTTTGATCATGCTTTATCACCCGCTCAAGAACGAAATTTAGAAAGAATATTAAAATGTCGTGTCATTGACCGTACTGGTTTAATTCTAGATATTTTTGCCCTACGTGCCCGCACGCATGAAGGTAAATTACAAGTTGAACTTGCTCAGCTTAAACATTTATCAACTCGCTTGATTCGTGGTTGGTCTGCTGACTTTGAGCAACAAAAAGGTGGTATTGGCTTACGTGGTCCTGGTGAAACACAACTGGAAACAGACCGTCGTCTCATTCGTGTGCGTATTACACAGTTAAAAGATAAGTTAGATAAAGTTCATCAAACGCGTATACAAGGACGAGCAGCAAGACAAAAAGCTTCGATCCCCACCGTATCTTTAGTTGGTTATACCAACGCGGGGAAATCTACTTTATTTAATATTTTAGCGAAAAGTGATGTGTATGCAGCCGATCAGCTGTTTGCAACACTTGACCCAACCTTACGTCGTTTAGAATGGGATGGTATTGGTACTGTAGTGCTCGCAGACACCGTAGGGTTCATACGAAACCTACAACATGACTTAGTTGAGTCATTTAAAGCAACTTTAGAAGAAACGCTTGAAGCCACACTACTCTTACATGTGATTGATAGCAGTAGCCATGACATGCTTGATCAGATTGAAGCTGTTGAAGGGGTATTGAAGGAAATTGGAGCCGATGCCCCTGTTCTTCGGGTTTACAACAAAATCGATTTAAGTGGTGAAGAGGCTAAAATTATTTATTCAGAACCTCATGTTCCTGATCGCGTTTATGTATCTGCACATTCAGGTTTAGGTTTAGATTTGCTACGTCAAGCAGTACAAGAATGTTTAATGGGACAACTTCAACAATTCTCATTAATACTAAAACCTGCTTATGGCAAATTGCGTACCCAGCTTTATGCCTTAAATGTTATCGAATCTGAACATTATGATGATGAAGGGCTATTACATATTGATATACGAATTGCGCCACATAAGCTTGAGCAGTTAATTCGTCAAGCCAAATTACCTATCGACGAGATATTAGGTGAACGAGCGAGTCAGTTTAAACGACCACTGGAAGAGTTTGAAATCAAGCACTAGATCAGTTAAAACTTGATAAGTACACTTTTAGAGATAAAAAATATGGATAAGATCAAAAGTATAGATTGGGCAGCATGGGTAGGAACTTTTCTACTTATTATCGGTTTTCGTGAAGGCTCAGTCGTCGTTATGCGTGCTTTTGGTCATCCAGAATTAGGAAACTTAGTGGGCTTAATTAGTTTGCTCATCATTTTACTCATTTGGCGTAAATTTAAAAAAATCCCATTAAGACTCGTCGACACCAACAATAAAATTATGAAAGAAAGTGGTTTTGCTTTTTTACCCATTTGTGCAGGCTCGTTAATTATGCTGGTGCATATGGGCAAAGAAATTCCTTTATTTCTCTTTGTACTAGTGGTGAGCACCCTTATCCCTCTGTGGATCTATGCAAAAATGGCAAAACATTGGTTATAAGGAGAATAAAATGTTTATGATTTTATATGGATTTTTGATCACTCTAGTTGGCTATCTTTGTGCAAAACCTTTAAACCGCCGTTTCCCTCAAGTACCTCTCTTAGTTTTCGGTATGTTCATTGTAATTGGTTTATTATCAATCTTGAAAGTTCCTTATGAAGAATACCGACTTTACGTAAACGATTTATTCAGCCACCTATTAGGATATGTCACCGTTGCTTTAGCTATACCGTTGGCTGCAATGCGTTATGACGACTTACCTCTTAAATCGGTGATTGGGATTTTACTTTTTGCAAGTATTAGCGCTGTTGCTTTGCCTATGGGCCTCGCTTACTTGTTACATATGTCTGAGCCTACTATTTTGGCTTTTGCGACACGCGCAGTAACTACACCTATTGCTTTAAATATCGCGACTTTATTACATGCCCCAGAAACATTGGTCACTCTAATTGTGATTTTATCTGGAGTTATTGGTGCAGCCTTTTCACCATTTTTACTTAAACATATTCATGATGAAAGAGCATCAGGTTTAGCTCTAGGCTTAGCTGCCCATGCGATCGGAACTGCTCAAGCTTGGCAACGTGGTCCCGTTGCGGGTCGTTATGCTGCATTTGGTATGGCTTTAAATGGCGTATTTACAGCCATATGGTTACCCACATTCATGCTATCTTTTGGAATACATTGATTAAAAAGTAGTTCAAATAAACATTGAACCAGTTAACAATTCGAAATAAGATGATCTTTTCAAATCTAAAAGGATTTTTGATTATGGGGAAATTTTTTGTTGGAGCGTTGCTCTTATTGGGGATAAATTCAGCTACTTTTGCGGCTGATATTACTGGTATGTGGCAAACGATTGACGATAAAACTGGTACGCCTAAGGCTCATGTAGAAATACGAAAAGAGGCAAATGGTACTTATTCAGGAAAAGTTGTAAAAATTACACCGCGTCCGGGTTATACACCAAAAGAAATTTGTGATAACTGCCCAGCGCCTTATACCAATAAGCATATTGTAGGTTTAGATATCGCGACTGGTTTAAAACAAGTGGATAGTACAACCTATACTGGTGGGAAAATTCTAGACCCAAATACTGGCAAAGTTTACGGATTAAAAGCCAAACTCAGTGCAAATGGTAACCGTCTACACATGCGTGGTTATCTTGGAGTTTCAGCTTTAGGCCGCAATCAAATCTGGATTCGCCTAGAATAAATCTTAAAAAAGAAAAAAAGCCGCTGATGCGGCTTTTTTTTATTACATGACAGGATTAACTACTGAAAAACTTTGCTGGTCTTCAAGACGATAAGCAATTAAGTTTTTACCCCACACACAGCCACCATCTACGTTCTGAATATGTTCACTAATTGTTCTGCCTTCTAGAGCAGCCCAATGACCAAAGAATACTTGATGTGTTTGTGCAGCTTTACTAGGAAATTCAAACCAAGGTAAATAACCTTCTGGCATAGGTGCATCTAAAGTATCTTTAAAACTGAATTCCAAAGTACCTTCTGCATTAGTTAAACGCATGCGTGTTAAATAATTGGTAATACAGCGTAGGCGGTCATTACCAGTTAAGTCATCTGTCCAAAGATCTGGTTTTGAACCATACATTTCAGCTAAAAAAGCATCTAATACAGACAGATCATCATGTGCTAATACAGCTTCAACTTCTTTCGCTAAAGCAGCCGTTTTTTTTGCATCCCAAATACAAGGTATACCAGCATGTGTTAGCACAGTTTGTTCATTTGGAAATAAACATAATGGCTGTTTACGTAACCAGTCGATGAGTTCATCACCATCCACAGCGTCAATAACATCCTGTGTACGATCTTTCTCTTTAATTTCTTTAAGACCACGAGCACCAGCAACCAGTGTTAAATCATGATTACCTAAGACGGTTGCAGCTGCGCCACGATCGGCTAGTTTTTTAATAAAACGAAGTGCACCGACAGAATTTTCTCCACGTGCAACTAAATCACCAGCAAACCAAATAAAATCTTGGTCAGGATCAAAACGTATTTCTTTCAGCAATGCTTTGAGTGCTTCAAAACAACCTTGAACATCTCCAATGATATAGTTATAGCGCTTGGTCATTTATGCCACCATTTGATCTGCCAAAGCTACAAACTCGGCAAGTGTCAGAGTTTCTGGACGAGCCATTGGGTCAACGCCTGCTTTCTCGAAACCGTCATCTGCCAACATAGCTTTAAGGCTGTTTCTTAGGGTTTTACGGCGCTGTGTAAACACGTGTGCAACCAAACGAGCTAAAGCTTTCTCATCTTTTGCGACAATCGGTTTTTGTTCATAAGGAACTAAACGGAATACAGCACTCGTCACTTTTGGTGGTGGATTAAATGCGCCTGCAGGAACTTCAAATAAAAATGTAGGCTGGCAATAATATTGAATCATTACCGATAAACGACCATATTCTTTTGTATTTGGTTCAGCAGTAATACGATCAACCACCTCTTTTTGCAGCATAAAGTGCATATCTTTGACTTTGCTACCAAATTCCAAGAGATGAAAAAGTAGTGGTGTTGAAATGTTATAAGGCAAATTGCCGACAACGCGTAACGGACGACCATCTTTTACAAGCTGGCTAAAATCATATTTTAATGCATCAGCTTCTACGATAGTTAAACGTTCTGGATGTGGTACACGCTCTGGTAGGCCTGCTGCTAAGTCACGGTCTAACTCAACTACAGTCAGAGCATCACATTCTCCAATTAAAGGAGAGGTTAAAGCAGCCAAGCCCGGACCAATTTCAACAATATTATCGCCTGTACGCGGATTAACAGAACGTACAATTTTGGCAATGACTCGCTGATCATGTAAGAAGTTTTGACCAAAACGTTTACGAGCTTTATGCCCTTCATCTTTCGGGTTTAGGGCATTAATTTGATACATAGAACATTTCCAACATGAAAAATTTAACTCGCTGCCAACGATAAAGCTAAATCGACAGCGACATTTAAACTTGAGCTTTTTGCCAAACCTGTCCCAGCTAAAGACAGAGCAGTACCATGATCGACCGAAGTACGAATAAACGGTAAGCCCAATGTGATATTAATTGCTTCACCAAAACCTTGTGATTTTAGCACAGGTAAGCCTTGATCATGGTACATGGCAAGAACAGCATCAGCATTTTTAAGATGTTCAGGAGTAAATAAAGTGTCTGCTGGCATACTTAAACTGATTTTAATACCTTGAGAGCGGTAAGTTTCAAGAACCGGATTAATGGTATCAATCTCTTCACGACCTAAGTAACCATCTTCACCCGCATGAGGATTTAAGCCACACACCAAAATCCTTGGATCGGTAATTTTAAACTTAGTTTTTAAGTCATGAAGCAAGATGTCTATTACTTGATACAAGCGTTGTTTGGTAATTGCATCTGCTACATCTCTTAAAGGTAAATGTGTAGTCGCTAAAGCAACCCGCAAGGTTTTAGTTGCCAGCATCATGACAACGCGTTCTACACCTGCGAACTCTTGGTAATATTCAGTATGACCACTAAATAAAATACCTGCATCATTAATGACCGATTTTTGCACGGGCGCAGTGGCTACCCCTACACTTTTACCAGACATTGCATAATCAGCTGAACGACGTAGTTGCTCTAATACATAAGCTGCATTAGCTGGGTTTAATTGACCATCGATGACTTCTGTTTTTAATGCTACGTGCTCTATATAAAGCTCGCCTTGCAAACATGATTCAGTTTGCCCTGTATACTCTAAAAACTTGATATCCAAGCCAAGCTTTTGAGCACGTTGTTGCAATAAATTTCGGTCAGCCAAAATAACAACCGGACGCTCATCAACGCGTTCCGCCAGACTTAAACAAATATCTGGACCAATACCGGCAGGCTCACCGGAAGTGATATATAAGGGATGACTCATATTCAACTCAATTTATATATTATGGATTCAATGATTGAGACTGAATCTAGCCTCTAACCAACCAAAAGTATGAGCAATTTCAGATACAATTATGGCTATTAAACTCAATAATGTCACAATCATTAACCATTTACCCCACAGCCAATTGATTCGCAATGAATTTTCTTGCTTAATAAAGCAAAACCCTATTCCCCCCAATAGATATAATAGATAAGGTAATGGAGTAGCATGCATATAAAGACTAATCAAAGCCACACCAACCAAACCACTAAAACCATAATAAAGACAAAATCCATTGAAAAGAATAAGATGCAAGCAAAGTAATATTGCCATCCATCCTATAAAAAATTGTATAATTTTGGACACATCCTTTCTCCCCCTTTTTTTCAGGTCAGTTTCAACATAGCACATCAGAAAAACGTGGTTTTTAATTTTAAATTAAATCTCCCCATTAAAAATATAGACCGCTTATTGACCAAGAAAACTTACATCAAATTATTCTTGTGATTTTAGGTGATCTCGTTTAGAATTTCGGCTCCTTTTGTTTGGACAGATTCCATAGTCCAAACCAACTATAATAGGTAGTGGTTTAATGAAAACTCTCAGCGCTAAGCCAGCTGAAGTTCAACATGACTGGTATGTTGTTGATGCTTCTGGCAAAACTTTAGGTCGCCTTGCGACTGAAATCGCTCGTCGTTTACGCGGTAAGCATAAAACTTCTTATACTCCTCACGTTGACACTGGCGATTACATCGTTGTGATTAATGCTGAACAAATTCAAGTGACTGGTAATAAATCACTTGATAAGAAATATTATCGCCATACTGGTTTCCCTGGTGGTATCCGTGAGACTAACTTCGAGAAGTTAATTGCTCACAAACCTGAAGCTGTTCTTGAAAAAGCGGTTAAAGGCATGTTACCAAAAGGTCCTCTTGGTTATGCAATGATCAAAAAAATGAAAGTGTACGCTGGTACTGAGCATCCTCATGCTGCTCAACAGCCACAAGTTTTGGACATCTAAGGGATACAGCACATGGCTACTAATTATGGTACAGGTCGCCGTAAGACCGCAACTGCACGTGTTTTCTTGTCAGCTGGTACAGGTAAACTCGTTATTAACAACCGTACTTTAGAGCAATATTTCGGTCGTGAAACTGCTCGTATGGTTGTTCGTCAACCTTTAGAACTTTTAGAAGTTACTGAAAAGTTTGACCTTTACATCACTGTTAAAGGTGGTGGTATCGGTGGTCAAGCTGGCGCTATCCGTCACGGTATTACTCGTGCGCTTATCGCTGCTGACGAAACTTTAAAACCTGTTCTACGTCAAGCTGGTTTCGTTACTCGTGATGCTCGTGAAGTTGAACGTAAGAAACTTGGTTTACGTAAAGCTCGTAAACGTCCTCAATTCTCTAAACGTTAATTCGTTTACCGAATCGGACAAAAAGCCTTGGTTATTCCAAGGCTTTTTTATTGCTTATTCATTTTAAGCATGAGTGAAACAGATAAATATATGAAACTCTATCTTTGCCACCGTGATTTCCACTCGTATTTTTAGTATTCTAACCGATTCACACAACCATACCTTGTGATATGTCGGTCGAAAACACTTCAATTCAGGGAATTACCCTTTACAGCCATGCTGATGATTTCCGTTCTCACTGGATCCGTTTTTTATTGGCAGAAAAGCAAATTAAATATCAATTGATCGTAACAGATCACGAAGATGAGGATTTAGCCAGTCTAAACCCTTATAACCAATTGCCAATGCTACTTGAGCAAAACCTGAAATTATTTTCAGCACCGATTATTGCTGAATATCTTGATGACCGATATCGTCAAGGCAAGCTTTACGCTGATGCTCCTATGGCACGTGCTGAACAACGGCAATACATTTGGCGTCTTGAAAATGATTGGTTTAAATTGGCCGATCATATGCTCAAACATGCAGATACTTTAAATGTAGAACAAAAACAAAAAGCGCAAAAAGAATTACGTGATACCTTAGTTTCTCTTACCCCCCTATTTCAGCATTTCCCTTATTTTATGTCTGAAAATTTTTCAATTTTGGATTGTATGCTCGCCCCAATTTTTGTAAGGCTTAATAGCATGGGAATTGATTTACCAAAGCAGCAGTGTCGGCCTATATTTTTGTACTGTAAACGTATCTTTAGCCGTCCTTCTTTTGTTAAATCAATGACGCCCCAAGAGAAAACCCGTTACAATGAACAATTAAATATGGAATAGTGTGATATGTCTGAGCAAACTATTGAGTTAACCCCTACACGTCCTTATCTTGCTCGTGCAATCTATGAATGGATTTGCGACAACCAACTCACACCTTATTTACTTGTTGATGCAACACAGCCACACACGGATGTGCCACAACAATTTGTCAAAGATGGCCAAATTGTTTTAAACATTGTGCCGCATGCTGTACATCAACTACTTATTAGCAATGATGCAATCACTTTCTCAGCACGTTTTGGTGGCGTTTCAAAAGATATTTACGTCCCAATCCAAGCTGTTTTGGGTATATATGCACGCGAGAATGGACAAGGTTTATTCTTTGACCCAGAAGAATATGCCAATGTAGCGCCTGTAGAAGATACACTAGAACCTGAAACACAAGACACCACTGAACCAACCAAGAAAAAGCCAACATTAAGAATTTTAGATTAATTTTAGAGGAATAAAGTATGGCATTTGATTTAGTCCAATACTTTGCTGAGCAAATAAAAATTCAAAAGCCTCAGCTTTTAAATCAATACCCAGCCCATGAAAAAAATAAGCTGATTGATGAAGTGAATGTGCTCACACTTGGAAAGTTAATCAGCTTATGGCGTCAAGATGACAATAAAATTTATAATGAAATCAAAACTGCCGATCCATTATATATTCAAGAAGTAGCACGCCATTTAACGACTTCTAAGCACAATGAGTCGATTTTAAAGAATGCTGAACTTGAACAGAGTATTTCAGAAATTTTGGCCTTACAGCTAATTGAGCTTAATCAACTTGATGAAACTGGTGGCTTCGGACAAAATGGCTTAAAAGAATTAATTTTAGGACAAGTGGAACATCTATCAGGTCAGGCTGATGATTGGGTTTGGTCAACAAACCATCTAACAGAGTTAATTGGTTCTAAACCTGTTGAACAAGAAGAGCTATCATTGGACGCAACAATGAAGGAGTTCAATCAAATGGTTCATCAAGCTCAACCTCATCATGAAGATTTACATGCTGAAGAACAATCTATCGAAACTTTTATTCCTGCATGGTCGAAAGTTATCGCACCTCTTGTAGCTTTAGCAATTTTGGGCTACCTCTATTGTTTTTATACGCATCTTGTTTAATTTAATTATAAATATTTAAAAAGAGGAACTCATAGCTCCTCTTTTTTCTATTTAAATAAACATAATTTATTAACAAATATTGTTTTAACATTCTATTACAATTATTAAATTTAAAATGAAAAATATATAATGCAAACATGAGCACACTATTAAAAGTATAATGCATAAATAATCTTATTATATTTTTTATAATATGACATTTTTGGTCACTTATTTCCTTAAACATCAATTTCAATCTTTTCTTTCTCGATTGACTTCAAATTGAGCAGAAATATAATGATTTTTAACTACTTTTAAATAAAAAGTAGTAAATATAATTTTATAATCCTGAGAGATAAAAAATGGCTAAACTTTCTTTAGATAGCTTAACGGAAATTGATGGTTTTATTGCATCTGCACTTGTTGATTCTGAAAGTGGATTATCACTTGCTACACAAGGCGGTGGGGAAATTGATTTAGAACTAGCAGCAGCTGGAAACACGGAAGTCATCCGAGCAAAACGAAATATCGCTAATGCTTTGAAATTAAATGATAATATTGAGGATATTTTAATTACACTAGGTAAGGCTTACCACTTAATTCGTCCTTTAGAAAGTAATAACAATTTATTCCTTTATTTAGTGCTTGATCGTACCAAATCGAATTTAGCCATGGCTCGTCATGAGTTGAAATCATTTGAAAAAGAGCTCGACTTTAGCTAATTGATTTACTGTGTGCTCTTTATTTAATTATGAAGAGCACATAAACAATCATTATATTAATTAATAAAAATTTAAAATGATACTATGGATAGTTATTGCATAAATATTGCAGTTTCCGGTTTAAGCTTAAAAGTTTCAGATGAATTAAAAATCTTAATCCGTGATTTAATATCTAATCAATATGGTATTAACTGGGTTAATATTTCTAATAATCATATTGATTTATTAATCATTAATGAAAACTTTTTTGATGCAGATAATATTCAAAACATTCTTCAAAAGAAAAAATTTCCTTATTTAAAAATTACCAAAACACCTTCAGAAAATGGAAATTCTATTGATGAGCATATCTTACACTTCCCTTTAGAAAAAACAGAATCGCTGCGCTCTTGGCTACAAAAAAACGTATTATCTTCTTTAAAGTATGCGGCTATTGGTTCTGGCTCAGCTTTATCAAATGAAATATCTATCATAGATGAACAATTTATAAGAAATTTGCATAGCCCAGAAAATACTAAATTACATTTATTTGATGATAAAGGCACCTTAGCCATTATTGATAATAGAACTCAAACTGCTTGGGTAGAACCTTCCCGTCAAAAAGCACATACCAATATGAGCTTTAACTTTGCTTTTGCTAAAACATCGGACTTTACTAAGGTTTCTCGTAAAAAAGGTTATTGCTTACAAGATTGGTTATGGAATTTAATTTGGTGTTCAACAGACTTTGAAAATTTAGCTTCAGCTGATGGTTACTTCAAAATCGATCATTGGCCACAACCTTATCAAAAAGAATATAGAAAAATTAGCTTGCAGCTCTCTGCCTGTTTTATACAGGGAGCAAAAGTCACTGAAGTTGCTAAACAACTCAACCAACCAATCGACGTTGTTTTACGTTTTATCACAGCTTGCTTAATGGCAAATAACGGTAAATACGTTCCTGCAAATAAGTGTTCATATGCCCCACAATCGCATTTAGAAAGCTCAAATACTGAAAGTCATTTTTTTAAGAATTTTATAGGAAAGATTAGACGCCGCTTTGGTCTTTAGGGAACGTTATGATTATACAGCAATATAAAATTGTCTTTGCGGGCAGTATGGGGGCTGGAAAGACAGAAGCAATTAAGTCGCTATCTGAAATTCCAATTTTAGGAACAGAAGCATTTAATACAGATGTACAAAGTCACCAAAAATCACAAACAACTGTTGGGATCGATTACGGCGAAATTACCTTAGATGATGGTGTTAAAATTGGCTTATATGGAACACCTGGACAAAGTCGTTTTGATTTTATTTGGTCGGTCATTTGTGAAGGTGCAATAGGTATTATTCTTCTGTTAGATCATAACAGCCCTAGTCCAATTTCTGAGTTAGAAAACTACTTAGAAACCTTTAAAAATTATAACAATAATATTGCGATTGGTATTACACATATTGATGAAAATAAAGAATCTTCACTTCAACAGTATCGTAATTGGTTAACAGAAAATGAACTTCAATATCCATTATTTTTTATTGATGCAAGAGAGCAAGAGCACATTTTAATGATGGTTGAATCATTAATTGCATCACTTGAAGTTAAGGTAGGCACAACATCTCAAGGGAAAGATCATGCTTAGTATTCCAGTTCAAAAACGAACCGCTCCAACACAATTGCTACAACTTGCAAAAAGTGAAGCCCAAAAAATTCTGATGAATACACGTGGTGTAGACTTTGTGATGATTTGTTCTTCAGATGGGTTTGAATTGGCAACAGTAAGCCACAAGAACTACCATAACACCACTAAATTAGCAGCGGTGAGTAGCTCGATTTTGGCAATGGTCACTGCATTTTTAAAAGAAATTCAACTGACCGGCTGTAATAACATCACCTTAGATGCAGATAATGGTAAGGCTATTTTGACGGCTATTCCAGCGATCCATCACCCGATGGTGATGGTTACTCTAAGTAATAGAGATGTACTTTTAGGGCAGCTGCTTTATAGTCTAAAAAAAGCAAGCCAAGTGATTGCAGAGGCAGATGGAGAATAACCCACACGGCTATAAAAAATACCGCCCAATAAGAGCGGTATTTTTTTATACTTGGATACTAAATAGCATTTGCCGTTTTTTAACTTGCTGCCCTTGTTGGCCTAAAACGTCTTCAATAATCCCATCAACATCAGATTTTATCTGCTGCTGGATTTTCATAGCTTCAAGCACTAGTAAGGTCTGACCTTTCACCACTTGATCTCCTTTATTGACCAAGATATTTACCACAGCACCATCCATTGGTGCACGAATTTTGCCATCACCAGCCGCATCAACTGTTTCTGGAGCGGCATAAGTTACGTTGCGAATTGCAACATTGCCATTATCTCGATCTAAATAAAGCTGATCACCATCTAATACATATTGGACACGGCGACGCACACCATTAATTAAATAAACTAGGTAATCTGGCGTTCTCTCAAGTACTTCAATGCAAACTGTTTGATCACAGAACTGAGCCGTAAATGTATTATTCACAGATGAAAGCAGTAATTGAATTTGCTGATCATCATATTTAAGTTTTAATGGTAATGGCACACCTAAGCCAGTTTGCCACACTGCCGTACCGTTACTTTGGCTAAATAATGCCGCGGCAATTGCTAAGGTTTCTAAACATAGAACCTGCTTATGTAGACTGCTGTCATTTTGAAAATGCTGTTGAATGAACGCAGTATTAGTATCTCCTGCAACAACAACTGGATGACGTAATAAATTGACCAAAAATTGTTTATTACTATTTACACCTAGCAAAACACAATCATCTACGGCACGAGCCAGTAAGCGAATCGCATCCTCACGGGTTTTACCGTATGCAATCACCTTTGCTACCATCGGATCGTAAAATGGACTGACTTCATCGGTTGCTAACATGCCATGATCGATTCGCACATTTGGCAAAGTTGCAGGCTGCCATCGTAAAACCTTTCCTGTTTGTGGTAAGAAATCCTGACGTGGGTCTTCAGCATACAAACGCACCTCGATTGCATGACCGTTTAACGTCAATTCATGTTGTTGCAAAGGCAATTGTTCATCATTAGCAACACGTAATTGCCATTCAACCAAGTCTAATCCAGTAATAAGTTCAGTAACCGGATGCTCAACCTGCAAGCGTGTATTCATTTCTAAGAAATAAAATGCACCCGATGCATCAAGCAAAAACTCAACTGTACCGGCCCCTACATAAGCACATGCTTTTGCTGCTGCTACAGCTGCCTCACCCATTTGCTGACGTAGTTCAGGCGTCATGACTGGACACGGCGCCTCTTCAACTACTTTTTGATGGCGGCGTTGGATTGAACAATCGCGCTCAAACAAATAAATATAATTGCCATGAGTATCACCAAAAACCTGAATTTCGACATGGCGCGGAGCAATGACTGCTTTTTCTAAAATAAGCTCACCTGAACCAAATGCATTTTCAGCTTCTGAACGCGCAGTTTGCAATGCCTCAACCAATTCGGATGATTGTTGTACCAAACGCATGCCACGACCACCACCACCCGCAGAAGCTTTGACCATAATTGGAAAACCAACCTGTTCGGCTTGTCCTGCTAAGTATTCGAGATCCTGTCGGTCACCTTCATAGCCCGGTACACAAGGGACGCCCGCCTCAATCATGGCAATTTTTGAGAGACGTTTACTACCCATTAACTCAATTGCAGAAGCAGTAGGCCCAATAAACGTAATCTGGTTGTCGATACAGGCCTGAGCAAATTCAGTATTTTCTGACAAAAAACCATAACCGGGGTGAACCGCATCAGCACCTGTTTTTTTGCAAGCTTCAATAATTTTGGTAATAGCGAGATAAGACTCAGATACTTTAGATGGCCCAATGTAAACAGCTTCATCTGCTTCTTGTACATGGCGAGCCTTATGGTCAGCATCAGAATAAACTGCGACAGTTTGGTAGCCCATTGCCTTAGCAGTCTGCATGACTCGAACTGCAATTTCACCACGGTTGGCAACCAGTACTTTTGAAAATTTCATTATTTTTATCCTTATCTTTTATGACTCATCAGCCCAGTTTGGCAAACGTTTCTGGATAAAAGCCATTGTTCCTTCTTGTCCCTCAGCCCCACCAACTGCTTGAGCAAACTGCTGTGCAGCATCATCTAGCAATTCATTTAAAGGTTCATTGAGCGTTCGATGTAACAGCGCTTTAGTCACACGCGAAGCTTGAGGAGCTGCTCGTTTAATGTGTTGAATGGTTTCTTCTAAAGCTTGTTCAAGTTCAATTTCATTATGTGCAATTTGATGAACAACACCGACACTTAATGCTGTATGCCCTTCAAAACGCATACCGAGTAAAGCAAGTCGGCGCGCCTGAGTCAGGCCAATACGTTTCACCACAAAAGGAGCAATTTGTGCAGGAATCACACCTAGACCCGTTTCAGGCAAACCAAACTGAGCATTGTCACGACTAATCGAAACATCGGAAACACATGCCAGCCCAAAACCACCACCTAAAACAGCACCTTCTAAAATCACTACAACCGTTTGCGGCGCAGCTTCAACTTGCTCAAGCATGGCACCAAAACGGCGATTAAAGTCAGCATAAGGTTGTAGACTGCTGACATTGGTCGCTTCAACACGCAAAGCCGCCATGTCTTTAATGTCACCACCTGCACAAAAAGTTCCGCCTTCACCACGGATAATTACCGCACGAATTGAAAGGTCATCGCGAATGGCAGTGAAAACTTGTTGAATGGCATTGACCATCTTCAAGTTCATGGCATTACGGCTTTCTGGTCGGTTTAACCAGAGATATAAAATACTGCCGTCTTGTTCTAATTGAATGCTGTCATCAATATCTAGAGCTTGTAGAGATGAGGAAAGTGTCATGGTGTATTCCTTATTTTTATTTCTGCTTTTTAGGCAGAATGTCCATTAACTTACAGATAATCCCCAGCATAATCTCATCTGCACCACCGCCAATAGAGCCTAAACGACCATCACGATATAGCTGTGATGCAGGGTTATCCCACATAAAGCCATTGCCGCCCCAATATTGCAGACAGCTATCAGCAACTTCACGAGTTAAACGTCCAGCTTTGAGTTTTGCCATAGATGCCAGTTTAGTCACATCTTCACCAGCAATATGCTGTTCACAAGCTTGGTAGGTTAAGGCTTTAAGCGCTTCCACTTCAGTCATGAGTTCGGCAAAACGAAAATGGATATATTGGTTATTAATGAGGGGTTGACCAAAAGTGGTACGCTCTTTTGTATAGTCGATGGTCTTTTGGATTAAATTTTCCAAACCGCCAATGGCATTAGCACATGCCCATAGGCGCTCTTCCTGAAATTGCATCATTTGCATCATGAAGCCCATGCCTTCGACACCCACTAAGTTACGTTGAGGTACACGGACATTATCTAAATAAACCTGCGCTGTGGTCGTTGAACGCATCCCTAATTTATTAAGTGGCTCTGAAAAACTAATCCCTTTGGTTTTTGCTGGCACAATAATCATCGACTTATTAACGTGTGGTTTATCATCAGACGTATTGGCTAAAAGACAAAAGAAGTCGGCCTGCAATGAGTTTGTAATCCACATTTTG
Source organism: Acinetobacter sp. 70_2 (assembly GCF_056736115.1). Taxonomy (NCBI): domain Bacteria; kingdom Pseudomonadati; phylum Pseudomonadota; class Gammaproteobacteria; order Moraxellales; family Moraxellaceae; genus Acinetobacter; species Acinetobacter sp. 70_2. Next base: position 8,711 of record NZ_JBWZIP010000007.1, on the reverse strand, counting down.
CTGCCGTTAATGACATAGTCATCGCCATCTTTTTTAGCAGTCGTTTTAATAGCAGCAACATCCGAACCAGCATGCACTTCCGATACTGCAATTGAGGCAACATATTCCCCAGCAATGGCTGGTGTTAAAAACTCATCGCGTAATTCTTTACTACCAAAACGCGCCAAAGCAGGTGTTGCCATGTCCGTTTGTACACCAATTGCCAAAGGTACCCCGCCACAAGCCGCATAGCCAATTTCTTCTGCAACCACAAGGTTATAAGAATAATCTAACGCTAAACCGCCATTTTCCTCAGGCTTACAAATTCCCAATAAACCAAGATCACCCATTTTTTTAAATACGTCGTGGATTGGAAATTTCCCAGCAACTTCCCATTCTGGAATATGTGGATTCAGCTCATTTTGAACAAATTGACGCGCTGTACGACGTAATGCTTCATGTTCGGCAGTAAATTTCATGGTGTTATTCCTATTAATTTTTTTAATTGCGGTAAAGGTTGATTAAAAACGGGACACGCCAAAACGAGTTGGATTTAGCTCTCGTTGCTGTGCTTCATAAATGGTTTGTAAAAGGAAAATAAGTAATTTTCGGGTATCTCGCGGGTCAATAATGCCGTCATCATGTAGCATGGCCGTATTGAAAAGCGCGGTAGATTGCTGCTCCAATTTCATGGCCGTGCTTTGCTCAAGAAAATCGAGCATTTGCGGATTCGGTTCCTGACCAGAAGCCTTTTGCTTTCCTTCGGCAACAATACGCAGTACTTTTCCAGCTTGTGCAGATCCCATGACAGCAACATGCGAATTTGGCCATGCAAAAATAAAGTCTGGCGATAGGCTTCGACCACACATCGCGTAGTTACCAGCACCATAAGAGCCTGCCACAACAATTGAAATTTTAGGTACAGAACAATTCGCAACAGCTTGAATCAGTTTCGAGCCATGCTTAATAATGCCATTTTGCTCGGCATCGGTTCCCACCATAAAGCCAGTAGTGTTATGTAAGAATAATAACGGGCGGTTAGTCTGTTCACATAAGTGAATAAACTGAGCTGCTTTCGCTGCTCCTTGATGTGTAATTGGACCATTATTGGTAATAATACCGATATGTAATCCACCAATCTTTGCCCAACCACAGACCGTTAAATCATCATATTCCTGTTTAAATTCTAGAAAATCTGAATCATCAATAATGCGCGCAACCACTTCTTTCATGTTAAATGGTTGTTTAGGATCACTTGGAATCACACCCAACAGTTCATCGGCATCGTAACGAGGTTCTTTATAAGACACATCAACTGGTTTGATTTGCTCTTTCCAGTTCAGATGTTCAAAAATTTCACGTGCAAGTCGAATACCATCAGCATCATTTTCAGCTAAATATTCTGCTGTTCCGGCAACCTGAGCATGCATTTCAGCCCCACCCAACTCTTCAGCTGTTGCTACTTCACCAGTCGCAGCTAAAAGTAAAGGTGGACCTGCAAGAAGCATCTCGGTTTGCTTACGTACTACAATGACATAATCCGAAAGACCGGGTTGATAAGCTCCTCCTGCCGTTGCATTACCATGAACAACTGCAAGCTGTGGAATACCAGCCGCAGACAAACGTGCCTGATTGGCAAAGGTCATACCGCCATAAGTAAATACTTCAGCCGCATAATTTAAGTTGGCGCCACCACTTTCGGTCAGCGTAATCAGGGGGAGTTTTTGTTCTAAGGCAATTTTTTGCAAACGCAAAGTTTTTTGTACGCCCATAGGGGACATGGTCCCACCTTTAATCGCGCTATTACTTGCAGAAACCAGACAACGCACACCACTGACAAAACCAATGCCAGCAATCACACCACCACCCGCTTCTGAACCATCTTTATCATCATGCATGTTGTAGCCAACCAAACCACAAAGCTCAATAAAAGATGAATCAGCGTCAAGTAATAATCGTATACGCTCATGCGGCAAAATCTTGCCTTTCTTGTCAAACTTCGCTTTGGCAGCATACGATTTATCAATGCTTTTTTGCTGAATTGCACGGACTTCACTCAGCTGAGCAAGCAGTGCCTCTTTATTCTTTTGATACTGTTCACTACCAACAGTAATTTCGGATTGGAGAATGATCATTTTTATTCCTCACTCCGAGCCTAAATTATTGCTTTGCTCGACTTTTTCAGTCTTATCTTTTTTAAAAATTTCAGGAATAAATGCACGATGGAAACCATTATAAGACTGACTATTTGTCGCCTCAGCTAGTGGATACATGCGTGTTCCTTGTGAGGCAGCACCATCAATACGTAAGGTCACACCAGAAACAAAAGCCGCAGCATCGGACAGTAAATAACAAATCGCCGACGATACTTCTGACTCAGTTCCCATACGTTTTAGCGGTACATTGCCAGCAAGACTTGGAATAATTACTTTGGCAAAATCACCGCTATAATTATCCATACCAGATGACACAATCCACCCCGGTGCAACCGCATTTACACGAACGCCAGATTTGCCCCACTCAACCGATGCTGTTTTTGTTAAGTTATCGACCCCTGAACGCGCAGCTCCAGAATGCCCCATTCCTGGCATACCGCCCCACATATCAGCAGTCATATTGACAATACTGCCACCATGTTTTGCCATCCATTGGTTATAAGCTTCACGCATTAAATAGAAAGTTGCGTGCAAATTATTGCGCACTACTGCATCAAAACCATTTGCAGAGATATTCTCTAAAGCTGACGGGAACTGGCCACCCGCATTATTTACAAGACAATCGAGCTTGCCGAATTTCTCAATCACTTCGGCAATCATATTTTTCACTTGTTCTTCTTCACGGTTATCACAAACAATGAAATGAACCCGTCCACCATCTTCTATAATTTCTTGGCTTACTTTTTCCAGTTTTTCAATTTTTCGTCCTGTAATCACCACTTGAGCGCCAAGGGCTGCAAGCTCATGTGCCGTACAACGGCCAATTCCTGAGCCGCCACCTGTCACAATAATGACTTTATTAGCGAAAGCATCTGGTCTAAAAATTGATTGATAACTCATCTTTGTTTCATCCATTCATTTTATTTTTCTAAAAGATTTGCCGGAACTTTTACAGGCATATCCAATAATTGCTGTGCAAATGCTTTACCTTGTGGATCAATACGTAAGCTTGCAACACCACCACCGCCCAAGGCATTCTCCAACATAAAATTCAGTGCATTTAAACCCTGTAACTCATAACGAATTACTCGCCCTTTCTCTGCATCCAATACATGCTGCATATAGCTTGCAACCGTCTGTTCAGTCAGTGCTGCACGAATCCACGGTAAATATTCTGCTTTACGCGCAATCACACCGATATTGCTATGATTGCCTTTATCACCACTACGGGCATGCGCAATTTCAATCAAAGGAACTTCAATTTCATTCCCTTGATAAACCGCACTTTCACCCGCTGCTAAAGTATTGAATTGCTCTGTAGAAGTATTCCGAGGAATCTCAACCGGATAGCGGTTCCCATCAAAATCGATTTCGATATTAATTTGATTTTTATCAATTAAAAATGAAAATAACTTAATCACTGGAGATGCTTTTGGTCGACCTCCAACAATACCTGCCAAGGCTGGAGCCATACCTGTTGAAGCCTGTGCAATTTCAGATGCAAAGAACATACATGCTTCTTTAAACATGTGTTTTACAGCTATTTTAACCACAACTTCACGGCTATTTAATGCTTGAGCATGTGCTCCATAAGTACTTTCAATACCTAAGATTTCAACCGACTTTTCACTAAAAGGTGGCACCGAACGCATTGCTAAAACACGCTCACATTTAGTCAAAATCGCATCAGCAATGACTTGTGCTTTTTGTGGTGCTTCACGGCCTGCAATTAAAAAACTGACTAAAACCCGATAACCATCAGGATAAGTTGCACTAACTTTATATTGCCCAGTCGGTGCTTGCCCTTTTGCACCCATCACACGAACTCGGTGCTCCCCGACTTGCTCTAAGTGCACGTGGCTGAAATCAGCAATTACATCGGGTAATAAATATGCTTTAGGATTGCCAATTTCATAAACAATTTGTTCAGCAACCGTGGCGGTAGAAACCAGACCACCTGTCCCTTGTGGTTTGGTCACAACGAATGAACCATCTTCACTCACTTCAACCACTGGAAACCCCATGTTGTCGAAGCCTTGTACCAATTGCCAATCGGTAAAATTACCACCCGTACATTGCGCACCACATTCAATCACATGACCTGCCAAGGAACCTTGTGCCAATTTGTCATAGTCATCTAAAGACCATTGATATTCATGAAGTAAAGGGGCAAGCACCACTGCCGAATCAACAACACGACCAGTAATCACAATATCTGCGCCTAAATTCAAAGCATCGCGAATAGCCACCGCACCTAAATAAGCATTACTGCTCGCCACCTGTTCCGGCAAAGCTTCTCCGCTAAACATTTCCTGAACATTTTGCTGCTTAAGTTGCTCATGTTTCGCTAAAAGATCATCACCTAATACCACAGCCACTTTCAGATCTAGGCCATACTCTTTAATAATTTTTTGTAAGGCATCCCGACAAGCCAATGGATTAACACCACCGGCATTACTAATCACTTTAATCTTTTTTTCAGCAATTTTTTTAAGCAAAGGTGCCATCACTCGGCTGACAAAATCCAATGCATAGCCATGCTTTGGTTCCACCATCTTCGCTTTTGCCATAATCGACATGGTAATCTCGGACAAATAATCAAAAACCAAATAATTAATATCGGTCAAATGCACTAACTGAAAAGCGGCAGTATTGGTATCTCCCCAAAACCCAGAGGCACAACCTATTTTCACGACACGCTCATCATCCTGTTGATTACTTGCCATCTTATTTCTCATTATTTTGTTTAAAAATTACACTCAACATTACCAAGCAAGCGCTTGGTTTGTAAAGAGCAAAATGTTATTGTGAAATTGACCAAAACTGCCAAACTCGACAGCTCAGCTAAAACATGATGAGATTTGGCAAACTTTTCTGTTAAGTATTTTTATATAAAGGATCCGGCTTTCGCATGATTGCTACTTCAATTGAACAGATTCCAAATATCTCTTGTTTTGATGACAGCCCGCGTGGTCGCTTATTACGAGGGGCTGCCTACCTATTTCATAAACAAGGCTATGATAAAACCACCGTACGCGAACTTGCTCAATTTATTGGAATCCAGTCGGGAAGCTTATTCCACCACTTTAAAAGTAAAGATGACATCCTCGCTCACGTGATGGAGGAAACCATTATTTACAATCTTGCTCGTTTACAAGATGCGGCAGCCCAATCTACCGATCCAGAACACCAATTACGAGCTCTTATTAAAGCAGAACTCACTTCAATTACTGGAGATACTGGGGCAGCCATGGCTGTTTTAGTTTATGAGTGGTTTGCGCTGTCAAAAGAAAAACAAGATTATCTTTTAAAAATGCGTAATGAATATGAGCAAATCTGGTTAGATATTATTGAAAAATTACGCACTGAAGGCAAGGTAAAGCATGATGCCTTTATTTGGCGAAGATTAGTTGGTGGCGCAATTTCATGGACCGTAACTTGGTATAAAGCTGAGGGTAAAGTCAAAATTGATGAGTTAACCGAAATGGTTTGGGAGATGGCTTTGAAATAAAAAAGGTGGTTCAATGACCACCTTGTAAGAATCAGTAAGCCAACTGCTTACTAATCAAATCTTTCATAATTTCTTCAGCACCGCCACCAATCATATTGACCTTCACTTCACGGTAAATACGTTCCGACTTGGTACCTCGCATAAAGCCCATACCACCTAATGTTTGTACAGCTGCATCAGCACAAAATTGCATAGTGCGAGTCGCAACATTTTTCAGCATCGAAATTTGCGCTACCAACTCAGGTCCTTGTAGTTTTGGCTGAGTCATTTTCCATGCAGTTTCTTCAAGCAATGCCCGTGTTGAGGTTAATTGCGTTGCCATATCTACCAATTTATGACGAACCACTTGATGATCAATTAATCTCTTACCAAAAGTTTTTCGTTGTTGCGCCCAGTCTAAAGCTTCTTCATAACAGACTAATGCATACCCATAAGCGACTACTCCCAAGAAGAACCGCTCCATATTAAAGTTATTCATAATAACTTTAAAACCAGCGTTTTCTTTGCCGAGCAGATTTGATGCAGGTACTCGTACTTGGTCAAAATGCAAATGAGCTGTATCTGAAGCCCACCAACCCATTTTCTTTAGAGGTGTTTTAGTAATTCCTTCACTGTGCGCATCAACGAGCAACATTGAAATACCTTCTGCCCCTGTTTTAGTAGGGTCTGTATGTACTGCTACAGTATAGTAATCTGCACGAATTCCCGATGTGATAAATGTCTTCTCCCCCGAGACAATATAGTAATCGCCATCACGAACAGCTTTAGTCTGTAATGCAGCGACATCCGAGCCACCACCAGGTTCTGTAATAGCTAAAGCAGAAATTTTTTCACCGGAAATAATACCTGGTAGGACTCTAGCCTTTAACTCCTCACTTCCAAAGTGCTGAATGGGAGGGGCGCCAATTGTGTGTACCATGAGTGAGGTATGTACTCCCCCAGAACCCGCCTTTGCCATTTCAATACCAGCTAGTAATGAATAGAATGGATCTGCATCAGGAATACCACCGTATTCTTCAGAAAAACCTAGCCCCAATAGACCAATTTCAGCAGCCTTTCTATAAAGCTCTCTAGGAAATGTCTCAGCCTCATCCCACTCATTAACAAAAGGTGCTATTTCTTTTTCTACAAATCGGCGAACATTGTCAGCAAAAGCAATGTGTTGTTCATTATAGTAAATTGGGTTGAGTTGCATGTTTAGAACTGTCCTGATGTTTTTATTTAATTCCTCAACATATCTTGTCATGTTTACAGTCAATCAAAAGTTGCAAGAACTCCCATTTTCTTGGCATAAAACATCAAACAGAATTATTTTTATTTATGCACAACGCCTATACTCTTAAGCAGCAACGGAAACCACGAACAGCATAATAGGATTGGGCCCCATTATGATAAATGAAGACCCGACCATACCGACGATCAGCAAAAAGTGCTCCACCCAACTTACGAATCTCAGCTGGGGTTGCAATCCAACTCGATGTTTTAAGATCAAATTCCCCTAACTTTTGTAATTCATGGTATTGCTCTTCTGTGAGAAGCTCAGCTCCCATTTCTTTAGCCACATCGATTGCACTATTTTTTGGAGGATGATCTTTTCTAGCCTCCAAAGCCTCTCGGTCATAACAAAGGCTTCTACGGCCTTTTGGACTCTCAGGAGAGCAATCGACAAATAAATATTCATCCTTCTGTTGATCATAAGAGACAACGTCAGGCTCTCCTCCAGTGTTTTCCATTTCTTGCAATGACCACAATTTTTCAGGCGATTCTAATAATTTAGCTCGCACATTTGTCCAATCGATTTCTTTATGACGATGTGTGTTCTTTTCAAATCTCTTCTTTAATAGTTCAAGTAGTGAATTTAATTGTGTTTGAGTTAATTGTTTTTTAGTTATCATTGAATAAATCCTTATAATTATTAAACTGAACGTCCATCAAAATAATTTATTTTTATTTTATCTAAGTCAATGTCATCTATACATCGAACATTAATCGCAAAGATAGAATTACCTTGGGGATCTATACCTTGAGCATAAGGATGAATACCGCAATTTTTACAGAAATGATGATTAATCACATGCTTGTTAAAAGTGTAATTCGCTAAAATATCAGGAGAATCTAAAGTAACTGTAACTTGATTAGTGGGTAGGAACCAAAGTAAAGACCCTTTCTTTTGGCAGATCGAGCAATTACAAGATAAGGCTTCTGTTAGCTCACCTTCTGCGATAAACTTTACCTGTCCACAATGACAACTTCCTTTATATTCCATATCTTTTTCCCACTTTTTAAATTTTTATAATATTCTTTTGGTAGATCAATTTTCAATCTTCTTATAGATTTTGATGTTTTCACCTTTACACAATCTACTTAATTAAAACTCTAGTAGATTATCTAAACACTCCAAAGGTGAAATAGAAATATTCTTTCATCCTACTTTATTTATTATTAGAAATTACCACCTCAATTCGGCTTAAGATTTGCGGCCAACCTTTTCCCATACCAATAAAAGCCTGTTGGCCAAAAGAAGAATCCATATTAAAACCCGAATGGTTAAGCTGTAAAAGTGTGCCATTTTCTTGAGGAGTTAATTTCCATCTTAGGGTTGTATCAAGTGCACCGATTGCAAAGTCATATTCAAATAAAATTTCTTTATCAACTGCCTTAACCAGGCAATGTTGTATTCCGAAATTACCCATATCTAAAGTAAATTGATGACCAATTTTAGGCTGAATGTCCCCTTTAGCCCACCATTGCTGGACAAGTTCAGGCGTGGTCAATGCTTCCCAAACTTTTTGAGGAGATTGATTGATAAACTGTGAAACCTCAATGGACTTTAACATTTTTTATTTTAGACTCATCTATAATTTAACTGGTTTTTATTATGCTGCAAAATAATTAGCAATATAAAGGATTATGTAAAATCATATCTCCCCTGTTTTTCCCGCCCATAAAGCAACACCCCCACTCTTTAGAATGGGGGTGTTTGGAATAATGAGCTGGCGATGACTTACTCTCACATGGGTAACCCCACACTACCATCAGCGCTAAGAGGTTTCACTTCTGAGTTC
>NZ_JBWZIP010000006.1:0-33879 GCF_056736115.1 Acinetobacter sp. 70_2 | reverse complement strand
GAACAGAGAACAGAGAACAGAGAACAGAGAACAGAGAACAGAGAACAGAGAACAGAGAACAGAGAACAGAGAACAGAGAACAGAGAACAGAGAACAGAGAACAGAGAACAGAGAACAGAGAACAGAGCTTATATAAATAAGTTCAGATATTGGAGCAATTTGGAATTAAAATTTTATTATAGAAAACAAAAAAATTCCTTCTATCTATAAGATAAGAAGAAATGATTTTAATATATGGGATATTTTAGAAAGCTTAAACGCTTTTAAATATGGTCGGAGCAGTAGGATTCGAACCTACGACCCCCTGGTCCCAAACCAGGTGCACTACCAGGCTGTGCTATGCTCCGAAATTGGGGTGAATGACGGGATTCGAACCCGCGACAACTGGAATCACAATCCAGGGCTCTACCAACTGAGCTACATCCACCATCAAATAGTTCTATGTACCAAGCTACCGAGTGGCGCGCCTGACAGGATTCGAACCTGTGACCATCCGCTTAGAAGGCGGATGCTCTATCCAACTGAGCTACAGGCGCTTAACCGATGATGCTTATCATGCGATACTTCGCCGATCTTAAAATATTATTTTAAGTGGTCGGAGCAGTAGGATTCGAACCTACGACCCCCTGGTCCCAAACCAGGTGCACTACCAGGCTGTGCTATGCTCCGATCTATCTCAGCTTTTGCTGTATCGCACATCGTGCGGTACGGTGTGCATTCTAGGCGCGACGCCCTCAGACGTCAACACCTATTGTCAAAAAAAGTTAAAAATCCTTATCAAATGTATATTTAACAAGCATTTTGAGGTTTTTTAACGCTTTAACGATGCACTAAAGGCTAACATTCGATCTAAAGGCATTTTGGCACGTTCAGCAAGCGCTGGTTCGACGTGTATTTCCTGATCACCTTTTTGTAAAACTTCTAAAATTCCATCGAGTTCATTCATTGCCATCCACGGACAGTGTGCACATGAACGACAAGTTGCACCCTCACCTGCTGTTGGCGCCTCAACTAAAATCTTATTTGGTACAGCTTGCTGCATTTTGTAGAAAATACCACGGTCAGTTGCCACAATAAGTCTTTCATGTGGCAAAGTCTGCGCAGCTTTAATAAGTTGAGAAGTACTACCTACCGCATCTGCAATGTCTACAACTGACTCTGGTGACTCTGGATGTACCAATACAGCCGCATCTGGGTACAGTGCTTTCATGTTGGCAATGCCACGTGCACGGAATTCTTCATGCACAATACATGCACCATCCCAAAGCAACATATCAGCACCGGTTTTCTTTTGAATATAACGACCTAAGTGCTGATCTGGTGCCCAAATAATTTTTTCACCCAAGCTATCTAGGTGTTCAACAATTTCTACAGCACAGCTTGAGGTCACCACCCAATCTGCACGTGCTTTAACAGCAGCCGATGTGTTGGCATAAACAACTACGGTGTGGTCAGGGTGCTGATCACAAAATGCTGTGAACTCATCGACAGGACAGCCCAAATCGAGTGAACAGGTTGCCTCAAGTGTCGGCATCAAAATTGTTTTTTCAGGAGACAGAATTTTTGCTGTTTCTCCCATAAACTTTACACCAGCCACAACGAGTGTTGAGGCAGCATGATCTCGTCCGAAACGGGCCATTTCTAAAGAGTCAGAAACGCATCCACCTGTTTTTTCGGCAAGCTCCTGTACTTCAGGGTCGCAATAGTAATGAGCAACAAGGACAGCATCACGTTTTTTGAGCTCTGCTTCGATCTGTGCAAACTTTTGTTGTTTTGCTTCTTCACTTAAGCGATTGTCTTTTGGCTCACCTAAACGGTCTAAATGCGCTTGTACAATGTTTTTTGCATCGTTGGCAATTAAAGTCGCATCACTCATAAAACGTCTTCTCTATCCTTCATGCTGGCATACCTGCTCGCATATAACGTTACTGCTTAAATGATTTACGGATTGAATCATTTAATATCAAAAGTTGGGGCTAATAAAAAAGCCTCTTTGTCGAGGCTTGATTATAACTGATATTTAAGAACGGTAATCAGCATTAATTTTGACATAGTCGTAAGATAAGTCACAGGTATATACCGTGTCTTTGGCCTGACCACGTCCTAAATCAACACGAATGGTGATTTCGGTTTGAGACATAACGCGCGCGCCCGCTTCTTCGGTATAGTCCTCAGCTGCGCCGCCATCTTTACAGATTTGTACGTCGTCTAACCACACTTGAATTTTAGACACGTCTAGGTCTTTAACTCCTGCATAGCCAATCGCAGCTAAAATACGTCCCCAGTTCGGGTCCGATGCAAAAAGTGCAGTTTTAACGAGTGGTGAATGCGCAATGCTATAAGCAATGTCACAACACTCCTGAATGTTACCGCCACCCTCTACAGCCACAGTAATAAACTTCGTCGCGCCTTCACCATCACGAACAATTAACTGTGCTAATCGATTCATTACACGAGCAAGTACTTCTAACACTTTAGTGTAGCGTGCATCACTATCTGATGTAATTTCAGCGCCACCCGCCTGACCTGTTGCTACAAAAATACAAGAGTCATTTGTTGAGGTATCGCCATCAATCGTAATACGGTTAAATGAATGCTCAACCGTGGTCTTTAATAGCTTTTGTACTAAATCACGGCTAATAGGTGCATCTGTTGCCACAAAACTTAACATGGTTGCCATGTTCGGGCGGATCATTCCAGCGCCTTTACTAATACCTGTCATGGTATAAGTAATGCCATCAAGCTCAAATTGTTCAGATGCGCCTTTAGGTACGGTGTCTGTGGTCATAATGCCAGATGCAGCATCATTCCAAGCCGCGTCTTGCAGGGTATTTAACGCAGGCTGAAGACCGGCAATTAAGCGCTCCATCGGAAGCTGCTCACCAATCACACCCGTAGAAAACGGAAGTACTTCAAAACTGTTAACTCCTGCAAGCTCCGCTAACTTCGTGCAAGTATCCTGAGCATTTTTCAAACCTGTAGGTCCAGTACCTGCATTGGCATTACCAGTGTTAATTACTAAATAGCGCGGATTACCTTCGGCAAGATGAGCTTTAGAGACATGAACAGGCGCTGCACAAAATGCATTTTGAGTAAATACACCAGCAACATTTGAACCTTCTGCAAACTCAAAAATGACTAAATCTCGTCGGTTTTGGTAACGTACATATGCTTCTGTTGAGCCAATTTTTACACCTTTTACCACATGCATTTGTGGCATTGTTACGTCACCGACAGCCATTTTTAGAACATCCAAAGTTTGTTGAATAAGATCAATATTTCAAAAAAAGCGATGCCATGAAGCACTTTCTTCATGAAATATCATAGAGGACAGCTTAGTAGAAAAGTCTAAAAAAATCGAGCGCAAAAACGGCTCATTGTTGCTCTAGTTTTAATAAAATATCTTTCTTATCAAGCCCACCAGCAAAACCAACTAAAGCACCGCCCGCACCAATGACACGATGACAAGGTGCAATAATTGAAATCGGGTTTTTGCCATTTGCAGCGCCAACTGCTCTCACCGCTTTTTCATTGCCAATTTGAACAGCAATATCTTTATAACTTCTTGTTTCACCATATGGTATGGTCAGTAAAGCAGACCAGACCTGCTTTTGAAATGCGGTTCCTTCGAAATCGAGTGGCAATGTAAACTCGCGGCGTTTACCTTCAAAATATTCTTTTAATTGTTGTTCGGTATTTAATAAAACTGGATGTTCAAGTTGTTCGACCAGCTCGGCCAGTCGAACACGTTTTGGATTTTCATTGTCCCAGAGTATTGCCACCAAAGCATTTTCATTCGCAACCAGCTTTAATTGCCCAACAGGCGAATTGATATACTTATAAGACAGCAACATAGTTTTATTCTCTTAGGAAGGCGATGAAATTTTCATTAAAACCAAACCTGACACAATCAATACAGCGGCAATCATTCGCATAGCGCCAACAGGCTCATGAAGAAAAAATATACCTACAAGAAATGACCCAATTGCGCCAATTCCTGTCCAAACCGTATAGGCAGTGCCAAGGGGTAAAGTCTTCATTGAAATTGAAAGTAGAATTACGCTCAAAATCATAAAAACTACGGTAATAATACTAGGGGTTAAACGTGTAAAACCTTCGGACATTTTCATAGAATATGCCCAAATGATTTCAAATACACCTGCTAAAATTAAAATAGCCCAAGCCATAACATTCACTAATTTTTATAGTGTCAGGTCGTCCCGACATGATTACCCAATATGGGGGAGGTCGTTCCTCCTTTATGTGAGGACTCAGTTTACTTTAAAATAAAAAATGAAGGCAAACCCTATCTAAAGCTTACCTATCTTAGAAAATATTATTCGTTTTTTAACTGTAAAATTTTTCGTGCGCCATTTAAGACAAACAAAACAATAATTAATCCAACCATTAAATCAGGATAAGGAGAACCTGTAATGGCAACTAATACTCCCGCAACAATGACACCTAAGTTTACGATGACATCATTTGCAGAAAAGATATAACTCGCCTTCATATGTGCCCCACTCTCTTTATGGTCTCTCATTAAATAAAGGCAACTAATATTGGCTGCAAGAGCCAATCCACCAATTAAAATCATGAGAATTGAAACGGGTTCACTGCCGTAAATAAAACGGCGCAACACATCAATTAACACAATTATGGCTAAGCCAAACTGGAACCATCCTGAAAGATGAGCGGCCTTTAATTGTGCATTTAGATTTTTACCCACCACAAATAAAGCAATGCCATAAATTGCAGCATCGGCAAACATATCGAGTGAATCGGCGATTAATCCTGTCGATGAAGCAATAATACCTGCCATAAACTCAATGACAAACATGACGCCATTAATGAGTAACAACCATTGTAAAACTTGCTTTTGTGCTGCATTGGTTGAAGAATTAGCTCGAACCTTTTTAGGTTTTTCAACAGGCTCATAATGTGGCTGCGTTTGTTGTAATTCCGCCCCTAGTCCTAAACGTTGCAGACTTTGAGTAATCTTTTCAGCTTGAACACTGTGATAAATCGCCAAATGCCGTGCTGGTAAGTCAAAATGAAGCTCTTGAATATCGTCAGCGTAAGAGGCCAAAGCCATCCGCACCATTTGCTCTTCAGCTGCACAATCCATGTGAGGAATATGATAATAACTCACCCATTGGCTCTTTCTAGGCACAGCTTCACTAGATGTAGAATACTCCTGAGACGGCATGCTTGAGCACCCGCAGCTAGAGCTAGTTTTATTTAAATGTATTTGATTCTCTTGTTTTTCTAAAGCCATCTGTGCACCATAACTGACACAAAAAACAATGCCATCAGTATAAACCAATGGCATGTCATTAAGCTTAATTTTTGTTCGGCAATTAGAACTTAAGTGTTAACCCTGCTCCATAATACCAACCATGTTCAGAGTCGGTTCCAGTTTGCCAAGCAGTTTGTTTTAAACCTTTTTCATAGCCGTAACCCACATCAAGAAATGGCATCACCTTTTTGTTGATTTCATAACGGGTTTGAAAACCAGCTTGTAAACTTGATAAACCTGTTTTACTTGCATAGTGAGATTCATCTTGCAAAACAACATCTGCTTTTAAATAAGGTTTACCAATTAGCTTTTGGGTAAAGAGTAAGTCTCTTTCCGTTTCTAAACTTAGCTTCCATAGCTGATCTTCACCTACATAAAGATATGCATCGGTTTCAAAAAAGTAAGGTGCCATGCCATGCAAACCGACTACACCTGCCCAGCGATCTTGCTTTTCATCTTCCCGTTGTAAACGCTCGTAGTTTACCCCAGCCTGTACATCCCAATAATCAGCTACATTTCGACTGTAAAGTACTGAACCACCGTAATTAGCATCTTCCGACTCAGCTTTTTCAACATGGGCTTTAATGAACAATTTATTTTCATCAGTTCCCACCCAACTTTCTAATTCAGAAGAAAAACTGCCTTTTCCTTCTTCATTCTGACTCCAGCCAGTATCAATTTTTGTTGCTTGATAGATCTGTCCACCATGTTCGCGTAAATGATCATGCGTTAAGGGTTCTTGTGCCAAAGCAAGAACCGATACACCAGAGAAAACACCGCAACATATCATTTGAGAAAATAACTTAGTGATGCGCATGACTAGCTCCTTTTTCATTTTCAGATTGAACAGGTGCTTGAGATGCATCTACTGCTCCATCATTCACTTGAGCCACAATCAACTTATTCATCATCCCTGCACTCATGTGGTAAAGCAGATGGCAATGAATCGCCCATTCTCCTAAAGCATCGGCTGTTAATAACGCAGTAACTGTTTTTCCTGGTGGAACAATAACGGTATGTTTATTTGGCAAGTTTTCAGCTTGCTGACCATTTTCCAATTGCATGAACATGCCATGTAAATGCATTGGATGAGCCATCATGCTGTCATTCACGAACTTCAAGCGAATACGTTCGCCATACTTAACTTGCAATGGCTCAGCTTCGCTAAATTTCTTGCCATTAATGGTCCAGATATAACGCTCCATGTTGCCGCCTAAACGAATAACAAGCTCTCGTTCTGGCGCACGTGTGTCTGGCTGAGGTGTTAAAGATTGCAAATCGCTATATTGCAGCGCTTTCATACCCGCTGGTGTTGAAGCATTTGCCCAGCCATAAACGGGTTCATCCTTTTTAGTTTTATTCTCAGATTGCGCAGGCATCTCATGCTTCATATTCATCATAGCGTGGTCATGTTTGCTAGACGACATTGCCTGCATATCATGTTTCATTTCAGGCATCGCTGACATGTCATGCTTCATTTGCATCATAGAATGATCATGTTTTTCAGATGACATATTTTTCATGTCATGGCTCATATTCATCATTGTGTGATCATGATTAGTCTGGCTCTCTTCTTTTTTCATTTCAGGCATAGCCGACATGTCGTGTTGCATGTTCATTTGATGGCCAGCATGTTCATCACTCACCCCATTGCCATGACTCATGCCCATATCATCCATGGTTAGCAAAGAACGAGGACGTGGCTGCGGCATTTGAATTGACCCTACAGCTTGCGTATTTTCATTGTGCAAAGTACCGATAGCGAAACCACTGCGGTCAATAGACTCTGCTTCAATCTGATAATTTGGCTGTTTAGGTTCTACGATCACATCGTAGGTTTCGGCTGTACCAATACGAAACTCGTCAATTGCAACTGGTTTAACTGGCTGCCCATCTGCACTTACAACAGTCATTTTCAAATTTGGAATTCTGACATCAAAAAATGACATTGCCGATGCGTTAATAAATCGTAATCGAACCTTATCGCCAGCTTTAAAATTACCTGTCCAGTTTTGCTGTGGTGTCTTGCCATTAACTAAGAAAGTATAACCCGTCACATCAGACATATCGGTTTTTAACATCCGCATCTGATTCCACATCGAACGATCTTGCCAAGTTGCTTTTAAGCCTTGTGTTTTAACTTGCTTCAAAACATCAGATACGGTTTCACGGCGATTTTGATAATACTCCGCAGATTTCTTCAAATTCTTCATAATGCTATCGCTAGAAGAATGATGAAAATCTGAAAGCATCACCACATAATCACGATCAGTTTTTTCATGTGCAGCTACTGGTATTTTCCCTTTTGGATAAATCACGAGCGGGCCATATAAACCATCTTGCTCTTGGCCTTTGCTATGGGCGTGATACCAATAAGTGCCGTTTTGTTTCACCTTAAAGCGGTAAACAAAATCTCCGTTTGGTGCGATTCCTTTAAAACCATTGAAACCCGGTACACCATCCATTAACCCAGGTAGTAATAAGCCATGCCAATGTAAAGAGGTATCTTGATTCTTTAATTGGTTATGAACATGAATAACCGCATCATCTCCTTCCTCAAACTCAAGGACTGGTGCTGTAAACTTGCCATTTACGGTAATTCGTTTAAGGGGTTTGCCCGTAACATTGACCTGTTGTTCATTAATATTAAGGTGATATTCCTTAATTGCCGCGAGAGTCCATGGTGAAACCAATAGACCAAATACAGCGACGAGGCTGCTAATTGTTTTATGAGACATTGCTGTAATCCTTTGAACTAAAAAAATAAGTAAGAAAGGATTAAGCTTTTGGAGGACGTAAAATTTCTTGCCAGTATCCGGCTAAATGCTGAGCCTGATAAATACTACTAAATTGAGACGAGATAGGAATGAATTGCGAGTCAATATCTGGTACTGCTTGCTGTAAAGCCAAATTCACCATTTGACAATGCACTGGGTTACAGTCTTGACAGTGTTCACCATGTTGATGAGAAACTTTAACCATAGATTGATGACACATCGCTTGATCATCAGCTTGACCCTGCATAGTGTGATGTGTCATTTGTTTACTATGGCATGGCATTGTATGAAGATCATGCTGCATAGGCATCTGAGCAACAGACACGCCACTCCACCCAACGACCAAAGTCATTAGGAACACAAACCAAGCATACTTGCGTAAGTGTTGCAGCGTCATCATTTATTGCCTTGAGCAATCCATTTATCTATGGGATATAAGCATAACCAAGTTTTAAAACAGATACAATTTTACATCTTAATTGATTGTTTTTATGGTCATTAAGCAAACGGAGGTTGATGCTGAAGGACTAAATCAATCACATCTAGTGCACCTTCTTGTTCATTACTTACTGTTGCATAAGGCGCTACTGCTTTTAAAGCTTGAACAGCATTTTCAACAGCAAAACCATAACCGACTGCTTTAATCATCTGGATATCATTATTGTTGTCACCTATCGCCACCACTTCATTAGGCTCAATCTGCCATTTTTGTAGTAATAGCTTCAAACCATGCGCTTTATGCTGATCAGGAAGAATTAAATCGATAAAACCAAAACCACTTGAAACGGGAACTAATACTTTATCTGCAACAAAACTTTTTTTCTGAAAATGTTCAAAAATCGCAAAGCTTTCGTTTTCCTGAGCAGTAAAAGTAATTTTACACACCAAGTCATCTAGTGCATAAAAATCATCAATAACTGTCAGCTTCTCAAAATATCGAGCGACTTTAGCGTAGTCCTCTGCGTTCATGCTGCTATGCACATAAGCACTCTGTTTCCCACAGATCACCATAGTCGAGGTATACGCAGAGTCAATCGCTTTTAGAATATTACTAAATTGTTCTTTGCTTAAATGGGCAAAAGCGAGTTCTTGTCCAGCATCTACAACATGCGCGCCATTTTCTGCAATAAAAGCTATTTCATGATTAATTTCTGGAAAATAGGTCACAAGCTTTGCGAGTTGGTTCCCGCTGGCCACCACAAAATGAATATTATTTTGTTTTAATTGTTCATACTGTTTTAAAAAACGTGCTTTGTTGTACTGCTTCTTAGAATTAAGAAAAGTCCCATCCATATCTACCGCTAAAATTTTTACTGTCATTAATGATCTAGGTCTCTTACTAAAATCTTATTAAAGCAAATTTAGCTTTACTTTTCATGACACTTTTATAGTTTTCTCTCTATAAGTTTTTAAAAGTTTTATACAGCCTCATCTCGTTTTTTGCACAGGTTATTTTTTAGCAAAGCTTAATAAAAAACCAGACAATAAAACATTCAATACGCATAAAAAAAGAACGCCAAAGCGTTCTTTTTTCATATATTTTGTTTAGAGAGTAAACGGTTGATCTCATTTTGTTTATTTTACCAACATCTTATCCATACGGTTATCAACACAGTTATCCATACAGTTATAAACAAAGTTATCCACATGAACGAGGGGTAGCAGCGATTAAGTATCGCTGCCCGAGTGCAAGACGAACAGCTATGCTGTGAGTGGCGAAAAGCACATCTCATCTTATTCAAGCACAAAAAAGCTGTTAAGCCTCTTTCACCCCTACTTTAGCAAGCTCTGCACGCATTTGATCAATCACAACTTTATAATCTGGTTGACCAAAAATTGCTGAACCAGCAACAAACATATCTGCACCCGCTTCTGCAATTTCACGAATATTTGCTGGGCCAACCCCACCGTCAACTTCTAAACGGATATCACGGCCACTTGCATCGATAATTTTGCGCGCTGCACGTAATTTTTCTAAAGTCATTGGAATGAACTTTTGTCCACCAAAGCCAGGGTTTACACTCATTATTAAAATTTGGTCAACTTTATCAAGCACATAATCTAAATGGTGTAACGGCGTTGCTGGGTTAAAGACTAAACCTGCTTTAGCACCACCAGACTTAATCAGCTGTAATGAACGATCAATGTGGTGAGATGCTTCTGGGTGGAAAGTAATAATATCAGCGCCTGCTTCTAGGAAATCACCAATAATACGGTCAACTGGAGACACCATTAAATGCACATCAATTGGAGCTTTAACACCATAGTTTTTTAGAGCCTTACATACACCAGCACCAAAAGTTAAGTTTGGAACATAGTGATTATCCATCACGTCAAAATGCACTACATCTGCACCTGCAGCTAACACTTTGTCTACATCTTCGCCTAAACGAGCAAAATCGGCAGATAAAATAGAAGGAGCAATCAAATAAGGCTTGGACATAGGTGGATGACCTGGCTAGAAGTTTAAGGAGAGGCTAGAAATTATAACAAAAAAGAACCTACTTAGCCCGCCCTTCCTTGTTTAAATGACAACATTTCAAACTTGCAACGTAACGTTGCTACTATAGAATGCCAAGTGCCAAACGAATTTGTTAAGGTACATTAAACCAATGTGAGGATTGATAATGAAAAGTACGACTCATCTATTAACAAACGATGGAAAACGCATTGCAAAACGTCTAGTTAATCATTGGAAACATAAGTTTGAAGTACAAGAAACTGAGCAAGATTTTAAAATCTTAATGCCTACAGCAACCATTACGCTTGCACCAGAAACAGAGCAATTAAATGTTGCTATTGATAGCCAGTTAGATGACCATGACCACTTGGAAAAAGTTGTCCTTGATCATCTAAACCGTATGGCTCAACAAGAATTTCAGGTGGAATGGCAGCACTAATTATTAGCCAGCGACTTTTTCCAACTGGATTGCATGAAACTGCAAATGCTCATCCATAAAGGTCTGGATAAAATAATAGCCATGATCATAGCCCGCATGTTGTCTTAAAGTTAAAGGCTGTCCTGCCTTTAAACATGCTTGCTTAAATTTTTCAGGGTGAAGTTGTTCATAAAATTGATCATCCAATCCCTGATCCACCAAAATTTCGCTAAAAACTGCACCATTTTTTAAGACTAAAGCTGTGGCATCATGGTCCAACCAGCTCTCACGATCTGCACCTAAATAATGGCTAAATGCTTTTTCACCCCATGCACAATCAGTTGGTGCACAGATCGGTGCAAAAGCAGAGACTGACTTAAATTTCTCTGGATATTTAAAAGCCAAAGTTAATGCACCATGACCGCCCATCGAATGTCCAAAGACACCAACTTGCTGAGCATTTACTGGAAAACTTTTTAAAATGAGTGGATATAACTCATCAATTAAATAGCTTTCCATCTGATAGTGTTCAGACCAAGGCGCTTGCGTAGCATTGATATAAAAACCTGCACCTTGTCCTAGATCCCAATTGTCACCAGCTGTTACCTGTTCACCACGAGGTGAAGTATCAGGCGTAATCAATATAAGACTAAGCTGAGCTGCCATATGCTGTGCATGTGCTTTAATGGCAAAGGTTTCCTCAGTACACGTCAAACCCGCCAAGTAAAACAATGTAGAACATGGTTTACCTTCTAATGCAGCAGGTGGCAAATAGATACCAAACTTAGTAGACCCTTTTAATAATTGAGAATCCAACTGGTAGATACGCTGCTCACCTTCAAAGCAGCGGTTTTTTTGCAGGAGTTGCATCGTTTTTAGCCTCTGTTTGTGTTTGAGCAATATTTACACTACCTGTACTTTGCTGCGGGAAAAGATATTTTTCCAACTGAGGTAGCATAAGTTCCATATTCTTACCAATCATCCATTGCGGCTCTGAAGGGTCTACACCTTGAGCTACTTCCCATTTGGTCACGGTTTGCTTGGCAGCATTAAACGAATCTTTCATTGAAGATTGCTCTCGCATTGCCAAGTCAAAGAAAGCTCGTCCAAAATAAGTATAGTCAGCTTCGTTATTACATCCAAAAGAGGTTTTGTCTGCCGCAGATGCAGTAATAATTAAAGTATCTGGTGACTGTAAAGCAGGAATAAAACTTCCTGAATAACAAGCAGAAATGACAATCACACGCCAACGAATACCAGCTTTATCGAGTGTTTCACGTAACCATTTCGGATCGACTTGCCCCAAATCTAGAGGTGCATTTTCAATTTCAAAATGGTTTTGTTCACCGTGCGATGTCATGTATAAGAACAGCACATCACTATCACGGTTCATTTGTTGGCCCATACGGCGTAGAGCCAACTCTATACTGGTTTTAGATGCAATCGGGATTTCAGTTCGAGTATCTGGGTTATTGACCAGCATCATTGAACGCCCAACTGTACCGAAACGTGTATCGAATTGTTCTTTAATACGGACCACTTCCGACTTGAAAACGTCTTGGTAACTATCGCCCGCCACACCCAAGAAATACCAATGGCTTTTAGCCACTTCACCATATTGAACCTGTTCTAAGGCATCATGAAGTAACTTGCTTTGTGCATAAAAAGCATCTTCGGCAAACGTAGGTGGAGAGTCTTCTACTTTCCAAATAGGCTGATCTTTTACAGAAAGCTGCCAGACCACCATGGTCGCAATAGTTGCAACCATAACCAATGCCCGCTCCCACCACGGCCACTTGAGCTCACGTGAGAAAACCCAAATGACAGCTAAACTTTGCCATACAAAAAGTGCCACAAATAGGCTTGGTAAAATACCGTTATAAATAGCATCGGGAATAAAGTTGAGGTAACCGTTAGAACCCAAATATTGAATTAAACATTGGATTAATAAAATATTGGTATCTAGAACCAGCCAAAGCAAAGCTGGAACTAACATTAGACGCGGCTGATTAATACGCTGTGATAGAAAAATACCAACAATAAGCGCAATAAAAGGCCAGAGCGCGTATCCAATTAAGCCTTGCGAGTTAAAGTCACCCGTTTGACCGGCAACAAGCCAGCTATAAAGCGAGTTGGTACATCCGCCTAATATTCCCCAAACAATAAGCTGAAGAATAGAGGGATGTACGATCTGTAAGGAACGTCTTGACCCCAAAAATAACCACATTCCGGCAAGCTGGTTACTTTTAAAATCATGCCAAAAGTTAATGGAAGGTTTGAGATCAATCATAAAAAGGTTTCAAAAATTTCGTTTTTGTCAGGCACCATAAGTGTATGCCTGCTAAGAATTTTAGCAATCATGCTTTTGAACTATATCACATATATTTGTGCATTATTCAAGCAATAAAACTTAACCTTACATAAGCTTACTGAAAGTAAGCATCAAAACGACAAGCATCCCCCTGCCACTGATGGGCTGGCTCTTGATTTGCTAAAAAAACAGCATGTCTTGGACGTTTCACAATCACTCGCTTGGCAACTTTCTGAGCCAACTCAAGCAAATTATCGCCTAAATCCATTTCTCCATGTTCTGGTAAAAGTAAATGCAAAAGCTGCATTTGCTTTTTGACTTGGGCTTGTTTTTTAATCGCTTGTTGGTTCTGGTCGCGCTGTGGGAACATCGGGTCAAGATAGACTACATCAACCGTTTTTGCTTCTTGATGTAATTCCTGTAAATAGCTTGCAGAGTCAGCAAAGATCAGTTGAATACGATCTATAAATTGACTTAAGAATGGATCACGTTCCGCCTGAGCTTTTGAATCTTCAAGTAAAGTAAATAAAATCGGATGGCGTTCAACAAGCTGAATTTGAGCACCTAAATACGCCATAAGTAAGCTGTCATGGCCTAAACCTGCTGTAGCATCAACCAGTACTGGTTTTTCACCCAACTGACAAGCTCGAGCAATCATCTCTGATTTAAGACTTGCACGTTTTAAACGCAGAATTTCAGCTTTCCAGTCAGGCTGCATTTTCATGCCATTTGCAGATAACCAAAGTCCGTTTTCATCTACACAAAGTGCCAGTTCAGGGTTTAAACGTAAAAAACGAGCATTAAGCTTTTCAATCGGCTGTAAATCGGCAGTCACACCTCTAGAACAAAGCACAGCTTGGTAGTGCTGTGCTTGCTCTTGAAAATCTACTTCAAAATATATATGCATGAGTAGTGCCTTTACTTTGCTTTACCCTGATCCGCTATTTTTTTCCACGCATCATCACGCAAGTAAACCGGTAAAGCATGTTCTGCATCAACCCACTGCTTTTGCGTGGCATAGACACGTGCAATCGAAGCAATGTCTTGTGCAGTGGCAGTGATTGTTTGATGCTCTGCATCGGCTTGAAGAAGCTTAGCACCTGAACCAATTAAGCAATGCTTTGCATAAGCAGCCGCTTGCTCGTAGTTCATTAATTTTTCTTCATCGATACACTGCATGATGCCTTGCTCATCTAGAACAAAACTTGCAATGTAAACTTCGTTCATACGTGCATCGAGTACCGCAGTCACCTGTTCTAAACCTTCAAGTCGGTAAGCCGCCTGTGCGAGAGCTTGTAACGTAGAAACTGGAACCACTGGTAAATCTTGTGACCAAGCTAATGCCTGAGCAACAGCAGCATTAATTCGAACACCACTAAAAGAACCTGGCCCTCGACTAAAGGCAATTGCATCTAAACCAGCTACGTCAAGTTCGGTTTGTTGCAACCCTTGCTCAATCATTGGCAGAATGGTCTGAGTTTGTGCTTTCGCTCGCGTATCGAGTTGGAAAAATAGTTCTTGGGTTTCATCAATTAATGAAATGGAACATTGCTCGTTTGCAGTTTCCAACGCCAGCAGTTTCATGCACAACCTTAGTATTCAATCAGATTAAAAACGGAAGTAATGATACCCCACTCGGCCCTGTTAGGCGAGTTGTTCCTATCTAAATAAAAATGCCAAGCGAGTGCTTGGCATAGAAAATATCTTACTAAAATTTTAAAAGTGAAATTCTTTTAAATCAGCATAGCTTTTAAAGTGTTCAGCATAATGTAGTGCGCTCAAACGTATTTTTGCCGCGCCATCTTCATCCAAAGTTTTCACAATTTTTCCTGGTGAACCCATCACTACTGAGTTATCTGGAATCACTTTACCTTCTGGTATTAAAGCATTAGCACCGATAATACAATTTTTACCAATCACAGCCCGATTTAAAATGACGGCGTTCATACCAATCAGGCTATTATCACCAATCGTACAACCATGCAGCATGACTTTATGTCCGACCGTGACATATTCACCAATATTTAGTTCAAGGCCTGCATCGGTATGTAATACCGAGTTTTCTTGAATATTAGAAAAATTACCAATCCGAACGACACAGTTATCAGCACGTACTACCGCTCCAAACCAAATACTGACCTGACGGCCTAATTCTACTTGTCCAATAAGCGTTGCGGTTGGAGCAACCCAGCCATCCCATGGCTCATATAATGCTTTTGGGTGCTGTCCTTGATAGCTATACATCATAATTTATCAATCCTGATCTTTATTTTTTATGAGAAAATTTTGGCATTCCAAATGTAGGTGAGTTGAGTAAAAATGGCCATTCCTTTTGATAACCTAATCCATATTTAAATAGAGCCACCAACATACGAGCAGTTAAACCCCAAATAATTTCATTATCAATCTGCAAGCTTGGAAAATACAAAGACTGATGAGCATATCGAACTTCGTATGGTGTCGGACGCGTCTCTATAAGTTGCTGTAAGGGCACAAAGAAAATTCGATCAATTTCAGTAGGCTGAGGTATTAAATGAACCTCTGGTGGAATAAGCCCAACAATCGGTTTTACAGACAGCCCACTTCTTGCGCGCTGCATCGGCAAATCACCTAACAACTGCACATCAAACGGGTTTAAGGCTGTTTCTTCTTGAGCTTCTCTTAGCGCTACAACAATATTACTGGTATCACTGGGGTCACGCTTTCCACCCGGAAAAGAAACCTCTCCCGCATGATTGTTCATATGTATTGAACGGCGTGTGAGTAGTACTTTAGGATTATTTTCATTTGTAATCGCAATAAGTACCGCAGCTTGTGCTTCTTGTATGCGGGTGGAAAAGCGCAATCTTTGCTGTAACTTTTGTGTTAGCAAGTGCTCTTCCATACCTTTCACCTATTATTCTGTCTCTCTTTTCATCATATCTGAAAATAAAACTTAGGGAATAGAGTTGATGCGTAAGTCTAAAAATTCAGTTATGCTGAGTCATCTCTATACTCGATGATAATTATGAGTTTCTGTGTAGCGTGTGGGCATAAAACCGAACAAAAAATTCCTTTAGGTGATCATAAAGTACGCCGTGTTTGTACTCATTGTGGCAATATTTACTATGAAAACCCCAAAGTAATCTGCGGTGCCTTAGCGTTATGGGAAGACAAAGTATTACTCTGTCGTCGTGCAATTGAACCTCGTTATGGCTTGTGGACTTTGCCTGCTGGTTACATGGAATTGTTCGAAACCATGGAACAAGGTGCAGCACGTGAAACTCGTGAAGAAGCAGAAGCCGAGATTGAAATAGAACAACTTTACTGCATGTACAATATTCCTCGTATTGGTCAAATTTATGTACTTTTCAAAGCGCAGCTGAAAGATGGCATTTTTGGTGCAGGTGAAGAAAGCATCGAGAGTCGTCTGTTTGAAGAGCATGAAATTCCATGGGGTGAACTTGCATTTCCTAGTGTTGAACACACTTTAAGACATTATTTTGAAGACCGTAAAAAACAAGTTTTTCCAACGCATCTAGAAACGCTAGGAACTCGTTTAGACCATACAGGTTAATAATTTAATTAATAAAAAGACCGCATTTGCGGTCTTTTTATTTTGTTTAATTAAGATTTAATTTTGATTGCTTTACATGCTGGAATAGACTGATCAGCCAGTTTAATTGTGACTGTACCCAATTTGCGTTTGGCTAAAGCTTTATCATCTTCAGTAGGTGTTACTTTATCAAGCTTATTATAACTATCCTGAGCAGCCGCATATTGATTATACCAAGGAGTATTATTATCAAAATCTATGCTTGTACTATCTACCTTATTTGCCAATAAGTTAAATAGATTCAATTTTGCAGGGCCTGGAGAAACTCCTACAAAAGTCAGCCCAACCATAACACCATCGATATTGGCAAATTTAGTATTAGATAAAATCATACGGACATATATAGATTGATCAGCATTTAAAGGGTCATTAACTGTCGCTGCTGTAGTACCAATTCGATATTGTTGCACACCATTACTATCAACTAAGCTTTCATCTGATACTGTAGCACATTGGCCCGACATGTCAGTTGATGTTGAATTTGGTTTAATATCAGTACGAATATCTCCATGCTCATCAATTACAATACCTAAATTTACAGGTTGAATAGTGGTATCTGAAAAATTGAATGTCAAAGTAGCATAAAGAGGAAAAATATAATTTTCGCCTGTTTTTACATTACCAGATGTTCTAAAAACATTTCTCTCTAGATAACTAATAGGGCTACTTTTAATAATACTCAATATACCATTGTAGCTATCCCCATCCACATTTTGACGCCAGAGCCCATAATGCTGCGGATTACCTGTATTGAGTTTTGTTAAGGATTTATAGAATGCCTCTGTGCCTGCTAATGCATAATCATTAAAGAATTTTCCCTGATAAATCTGTAAATCTTCACTTGGATTATTAGAAAAACTCAAACGGAGTGGTGTAGTTGACTGAACTTCTCGACTAACTGGGTTTAACCAATTATTTTGTGCATTTACATTGAGTTTAGCTGGTTTAACTTTTGAGGTTAACAAATAAGGATTCTGTACTTTGTTATCTATTACAATAGCATTTCCCTTCCACTGTAGTCCATATCCTAGCGTATAGCCTTGACGATCCGATAATAAATAAAGATCATCTGTTGAATGATGTAAGTTAAGTGTATTATTAAAACATTCTTCTCGTGTAGCTCTATTACACCCATTAAACACTTGATAATCTTGAAGTATTACTGAGGAGTTAAGAAATAAATTGAATGCTTGGAGAACACCTGCATTACTTAAATTAGTTGTTTGTACTAAAAGCCTATATGCTTCATCATCAGAAATTTGGTCTAGATCTAACCATGGTTTCAAAATGTTTGCATAAGCTCCGTTCTGAAATTCGGTAGCTGTTATACTCTGAGAAATCTTCGTAAGTTGATCTTTTTTGGTATCTGTAAGTTGAGTTGGCTGTATATCACCGATGACATTATCGCTATTTTCTACACCAATGCTTTGAAAAATTTTTACTAAAGCAATTGCTACTTTAATAGTTTCATCATTTTTATCTAAGCTTGCTGGTGTTTTTCCTGTAATTCCACTTGCTAAATCTAGTATTCTTAAATATATAGGATTACTTTGCTTGGTATTAGGATTAACAGAAGTAAATTTTCCAACTGTATCAAGATTAACGTTTCCTAAGTAAACCTTTTTATTATCTTTACTTTGAATATAAAAACGTGCTGTATCACCAACTTTACATGATCCAATTACAGCATTTCCTGAAAATTTTGTAGCATAATGAAAATTTGTAGCCGAGCTACAATCAAAATTAATACCAGCTATCGGATAATCTAAAGCAAATTGTAAACAAGTTGTATCTTCTGCACCAATATTACTTGTGGTCGGTGTACAACTGCCAGAAGATAAGTTTCCGTTATTGCTACCAGAGCTTGGATCTTCATTAATTGTCGAGCTACCACCGCCACAACCATTCAGCATCATTGCCAATGTGGTTAATGCAAAAGGCCATAATAATTTTTTATTCATTAGATACCCTACTTATTTTTAACGTAATACTGAAATTTGAATCTGTCCCTGATTAGATAACTCATGTTCTGCTACATCTACAGAGGAAGATAACGGAGTTAACATCATATAACGTGCATGAGGCGGTACTTTTAAAGTACCTTGAATGGATGCATGTTGTAATATCGTAGAAGGATAAGACTTGCTCTTGAAACCACTTGCACCCTCTAAAATACAACCCTTCTCATCTAAAAATATAGCTAAAGGCCAATAATATAGAGGCGTAGAGTTATTTGCTGCAAATGACATAAGCTGTAAATGTTGTACAGACGGATCTAGTTTTACTAGCTCGTATTCAAACTTTTCTTTTAATGGCTTACGAGGCCATAAATTTACTTCTTTTTTAGATCCAAGCACTTTGATTGACTTTTTGTAGCCTTGAACAAAACACTTATCTTGCTCAAAAGTTGTTTCTAATTCTTTTTGAGACAGACGTATATAGGTTGGAGCTAAAACAATCACTGCTTGATCATCTTGAGATTGTTTATTAAAAAACTGTTCTAATGTAGATTTACTTACACCCTTTTTCCGCTCAATAAACTCTGTTCGTCCTAAACCATCCGGCATAACATAAAAGCGTTTTTTGCCTTCAAGATTAAACTCTTGGTCTTCAAGATATTCATTATTTACATACTCTACGCCATCAACACTCGTAAATTTAGATGGATCATTTAGCGAATTTTGAGTTGAAACAGCTTGTGAAGCACTTGGTACAGATGAAGGAATTTTAGCTGGGGTACTTTCTTCCTTAACAGTATTAGTTTGCTTTTTAACTTCATTCTTCTGAGTTTTACTAACTGTTAAAGGAGGCTCTTGAGTCGGTGCAATCGGTGCAGTCGGTACAGTCGGTACAGTCGGTGCAGTCGGTGCAGTCGGTGCAGTCGGTGCAGTCGGTGCAGTCGGTGCAGTCGGTGCAGTCGGTGCAGTATTTAATTTTTTTGTAACGCGTGATTCAAACTTTTTAGGTTCTTTGGAATTATGAGAATTTTCACTAGGTAATTCTTGAACAGGTATAACGACAGATTTAGGCTGCGCAACTTGCTTCGGTGCTTCGACTTTAATATTTGATTGCTTCTGTTCAACTTTTTTACTCGGCACAATCATTGGTCGGCCATCTGGACCAATGATTGTATAGAACCCATCTGCATAAGATACAGAAATGCTTGCTATCGCAACACATAAAGTTGAGATAGCAAATCTAGGTCGAAACATCCTTTTATATTGTTTTACCATTTTGTTCTATAGCTCAAACCAAGTATTGTAACTTTTGTATTCGTTTTTACATCTAAACCAGAATAAGGGTTTAATAAAATATTATCGACACCACACTTGTTTGATAATGTACTCGTACAAGCTCGAATATTATCACGACTACGTAAGAAACCCACTGAAAGGTCTAGATCAGTATCCGCATCAAAACGGTACCCCACCCCAAGACCGAATAATTGTGCATTATTGATCGGGACCATGGTATTACGTTTATCATCAGGTATCGAACTGGCACGAGGCTCATAACCTGCTCTTAATTTCAAACGATCAGTTGCTGAATATTCAAAACCAATCCCCCAGCTCCACGGCGAGGTAAATTTCAGTGGCAATGATAATGAATTATCGGTAACGTCATTAGATAAAAGCTTAGCCACTTTTAATAACGTAATTTGACGATCAAATTCAAACTTAAATTTATCCCAAGCAGAATAATCGGTCCATCCCACATCAAAGTTAACTTGTAAATCTGGTAATATTTTATATTTGATACCTGCTTGGAAATGTGCTGGGTACTCGAGATCCATTGCAACTAAACCAGACTCAGTATCAGGAACATAACCCGGTAATCCGAGAATGGCAGCTAAAATTTGACCCGTAGCTGATGAGTTAAGACCTTTGATTAATTCTTGAGGTGCTCTGGCATTATCAATCATGTATTTGCCTTTTAAACGCATCTTGGCAGCACTTTGATAGACCATACCAAAACCAAAATCATCTGTTGGTTCCCAGAGTAAACCCAGGTTATAACTTGGGCTTAATGATTGTTCTAACGAAACTTGCAATGAACCCATTTTACCAAATGGATTCATACCTTCTTTTGTATTACAAATTCCCAATAACAATAGATCGGTAATCATATCGTTATTGTCTTTGAAGGGTGCACATACCACATCATCAACCATACGCAATACACCAATCATCTCATTTGGAAAACGTAGATCAGTATTTAATGCGATTGCGTTATAGGACATCCCTATAGAAGCACCAATTGATAAATGATCATTTACCTGATAACCAAACGATGGGGATAAATAAGTGATCCGTTCTACAGCAACTTGCTTACCCATGTAATTACCAGGATTACCATTCTCTGCTCCAAACCCTGCTACTAACGGCGCGTATATTGCTGTTGCGTAAGTAACTTTCGAGCCTGGTGGTTTATATGCAATTCCGGCAGTAGGAGCAACTAGAGGATACCCTGCTCCGAGATCAACCATTTTTTTAAGGATAGGCACATATAGACTTGCGTACTCGACATCACCATGAACTGTTCCTTTAAAATCTGTACAAATATTGGCAGAAACTTCCGGACCATCATTACAAACGAGAGGGTCATCTGAATAACCAAAAATGTTATAACCAGGGGGAGCAGAGAACTCACGCTTAATATCAAAGTTAGCAAGAATCCCTTGCACATCTGTTTGCAGCCCATCAATTTTTGCTAAGGCTGCAGGGTTAAAGTGAACTGCACTAATACCAGGAGGGTCTGCAGTTACAGCATTCCCCATTGATAGTGAACGAATATCAACAGCTAGGTTTTGTCCTAATTGAGCATTGGCAAAGCTAGAAAAACCGGAGATAACAATTGCCGCCGTTAAAGGACATAATTTAGGATATTTCACCTGCTTATCTCCTTATTTTTGTTTTTTGTTAAAACCTAAAATATCTAACGGGAACGACAAACCAAGAGAAATATCTGGTGCATCTTCGGTTAAACCAATACCAACAGTACCATTAACAATCGTTTCAGGTGAAACGCGAACACCTAAAGCAAAAGATAACATTCCACTACTTTGATCTGGTGACTTATAAGACTCACCATTGTTAAATTGAAATTCAGCATTTGTATTAAAACTTTGCTGATATGACATCGTCAAAGACACGTCATAGTTAAATGAATAGGCAAAACCAAATGAGAAACCGCCACTGATACCTGGATCAAAAGATTCTAAAATGCGTGAACCTCGGGCTTGATTAAGACCACTTTCTTTAAATCCATAGTTGGCAGATGCAGAAGCGAAGAGAACAACTGGATCAATATATTTTCGAGTACTCGCCCCTACACCAACCGAGTAATATCCCTTACCTGTTGACAGCTCATCTATACCAATTTCATAAGGACTATCACCTGTTTTAGTTGATACGCTACCAAAAAGAACGAGTGGTAAACGGCCTTGCTTTAATGGAAAAGGTTCCCAGCGTGCACCAAAAGAAATATCCCCTAAACCAGCTGTTGTTTTATCTTTAATAATCTCAGACTTAGCAACAAAAGGAAGAGTTGCAGACAACGTTAAGTTATCTAATACCCCATATTGGAAAGTAAAACTATTCGTTAATGTGTGGTTAGCATCTTCTTCAACACGTAAACGGTTAAGTTGAGAAGAATTATCCGATAAGGCTAAATCAATACGAGCATCACGATAATAAGTGTAATCAAGGTCATAGTAAGAAGAAATCACGCCCTTCTTAATCAAAGAATATTGACGTTCATTTGAAGTAAATACTTCTTGTAAGTTTGTCTCCTGACTAGCATCCCCTTCTTTTTTCTGTAATGCACTTGCAGCTTGATGTGCCTCACTATTCGAAGCTGGGGCTACAGCATTTGTATCTACTGCATTCAATGTTTGCGTAGTATTATCTGTTGAGACTGAACCAGAACTAGTAGCTTCTGAAGAAGCAGAGCTTTCTATTCCCTCTGTTACAGTCTGATTCGTACCAGATACTTGTGTTTGCTGTACTTGATCTTCGGCATAGATTGTCCCTGTAATGGCACTCATACTTAAGGCCAACACACTCATCTTCATCCATCGATTATTCATGTTTTTCCTACCCAATTTATTTATTTTACTAACTTTAAAATTGACTATTTGCGTTTGTAATAAAGACGCATATAGGTTTCTATCGGCTGTCCATATGTCGGCGAATGATTATCGTTATCTAGTACACGTCTCATGGTTGAAGCTTTATTTGCTAAACGATCAAAGTTAAATGCTGGATATTGAACATCAACAAAAGCATATCTATTGACCGTAGCATCTTCTACATGACGCATATCTGCATCTTTTAATGCCAATAAATCTTTACGCTGTGATTCAGGAACAGAAATAACAAATAAAGTATTATTATCCCAAATTTGTTTAAAACGACTTTCATCAAAGCTGATATTCCCTAAAGCAGGGTCAGCTACATATACTCTTCCATCTTTATAAGCTTTATATACGACAAAATGTTTAAAACCTGCATAAGAAATAGGCACAATTGCAGGCTGACCTAGTTTAACTAAATCAGAAAACTCACCTCGATAACCGCCACTGTCCAAGCCAATTGCTGTGACAAAACGCTTCATATCAAGTAATGAGAAACTTCGGCGCTCAATAATACGTTGATATTCACCATACTGAAGCAAGCCACTCATTGTTTGCTGTTCAGTTAAACTTGTTCCAACATAGCCATTTAATAAAGTCGTAAGTGCAGCAGAACCACAACTATAATCATAGGCTTGTCGAACAATGCCACGAAACTGATCTTCTACAGCCGGTTTTATTGTGACAGGTTCAATATGGTTTCTATGGAATGATAAATTACGTGAATCGGCAGTCTCTGTATAATAAACAGTTCCCGGCGGCTTTTTTTCTATTTCGAAGGCTTCTGTCGCAAAGTAATACATCAATGCTGAGCCTAAAACTATCTCTAACATAAGCACTTGGTCTAAATGGTGGCCTAACCGGCCTTATTCATTTTATTCTTAGAGCAATAGCTCTACATCCCTGTGTGTTGAAGATACCTTTTTTTTTTGTAAAAAACAGCTTTTTTTTAATCTTTTTGATGAATGCATAGTTTTACATTTATAAACTGATAATTAATTCTCATTTCAAATGTTTTATATTCTTTCTTATTATATGAGCTAATATTATTTAAATAGAAAAGATTAAGATTGAATTTTATTAAGATAAATAAAAAAGCGCGTATAAA
Organism: Acinetobacter sp. 70_2; assembly: GCF_056736115.1. Lineage (NCBI taxonomy): Bacteria > Pseudomonadati > Pseudomonadota > Gammaproteobacteria > Moraxellales > Moraxellaceae > Acinetobacter > Acinetobacter sp. 70_2. Next base: position 9,777 of record NZ_JBWZIP010000006.1, on the reverse strand, counting down.
CGCGCTTTTTATCAGACTTTAAATTAGTGACCAGAAATAGTAATTGTAGACGTTCCTACATTTAAACCTTGGATTTCTAAATCACCAATTGAAGCATTACCCGCTGCACCTAGGTGTACGCCCTGTGCATAAACGTTCATACCTTGTGTACTGTTATTCTGGATACGTAAACCTGTAGGAACAACAGAAATGTTCGCATTTACATCCAAGTCACCAGTTGTATTACCTGAACCACGAACCATTACTTTGTCTAGGACAATTTTACCACCACCAGCAGCATCATTAATACCGAAGTTAGATAGTGTTAAACCACCTTGTAAGCTAGAGTTCACTTTGATCATCGCGCCTTGCGGAGTTGAACCTAACTGAACATTTGCAGAAATTTGACCCAAAGATAAATCTAAGCCAGAAATAATTTCAGTTGGAGCTGTTTCAGTAATACCACGTACAGCAGTAGTCGTATTTAATGTACCAGAAGTACCTACGCCAATTGAACCTACATGTACATCAACTGCGCCCACTGTTGCTGCAACGTTTAAGAAAGCACCGTTTGAGCCTGAAGCACCGTTTGTATCAATTTTTAAATCTAAAAGGTTTCCTGTACCTTTTTGAGTTACAGTAACACCACTAATTGCGATTGAACCCGCTGTACCTGAAGACCCTGTAATACCTGTGGATGTTGCTAAACCATCATTATCATGTAGGTATAGCTTATCGATAGAAATACCACCAGAACCCAAAGCAATACCAATATTAATACCATCTTGACCTGTAGCAGCACTAAGCGCTGCATCATCCATTGATTGCATTGCCATTGCATTTGCACTGATAGCTAAAGAAGAAACTAAAGCAAGTTTAGTAAACATTTTCATTGAGCACTCTCCCAAGAGCATTTATTTTTTGACTTAACCACTCTTACTGTCTCAAATTGCATTTTTCTTTTATGGCAACCGAAACTTCCAATCCTTGAGTAGTTTTGCTTAGCAATTACTAAATTACAGCTACGTTAATTTTTGTTCAACTACTGTAATGCATTTTTTGCCAATTACCCGACAAACGGTACAGATGCTGACTGCCTGATCACGCTTATAAATTGTCTTTAAAACTGAGATATTATTCGGTTATTTTTTCCACGAAATATTAAACTCTTTCGACTCATCCGTCTGATGGGCTGGAACTTGTAGTAAACTATGTCACCTCTTCCAAGCGCTTACATGTTTAAAATGTCACAGTTAAAGAAAAAAATCTCTTTAGAAAGCTATCAATCGGCTGCCGATATTTTAAAAAAATTAGAAAAGTTAATTGGACTTGTATATCTTCATGATGATAACAACCCAATTATTGGTTTTTTGCCAAAAAAATACTTAATTATTCAAAATAATCAAAAAAAATTATTTGATAAAACTGATCTAAATCGTTACGAAAAATCCTCTCACACACAAAGTCTTTTAGCATTTACTCAATTTCACGATGAAAAACTAAAAAATAAAAGTAAAGAAAAAATAAGCTTCAATGGAGGTTATATTGGTTTTATTAGTTATGACTTTTCTGCGAATCAATTTATAAATAATCAAATACATAAACAGCCCTCTTTATTTATAGGTTCTTATTCTTCTTTTCTTAAAAATATAAATAATGAATGGTACTTTTTTAGTGATGAAACTAATGCTATAGAAATTTTTAATTGTATTATAGAACTATTAAAAAAACCTTATAACAGCTCAAACAAAAATAACTTTAAAATAGAACAAAATATTCAACCGCGCTGGTCTAAAAATAAATATTTAACTGCTTTCCACAAAATACAAGAATATATTAAAGCAGGAGATTGTTATCAAATTAATCTGACACAAGAGTTTAATACAACTTTTACAGGTACATTATTAAATAAAGCAGAAGCTTTATGGAATTTAACAAATGCTCCATATTCTGGTTATTTAAAATTAAAAGAGTTTGAGTTATTAAGTTGCTCTCCTGAATTATTTATTGAATTTAATACAGATAAGCAAATAAAAACCCGACCAATTAAAGGCACAATGCCTCGTTACGAAAATAAAGAACAAGATTTGCTTTCAAAGCAAACCTTAAAAAACTCTCAAAAAGATCAGGCCGAAAATGTCATGATCGTTGATTTATTACGTAATGATTTGAGCATTTATGCCAATACAGGTTCGGTAAAAACAACAAAATTATTCGAAATTGAAAGCTTCAATCAAGTTCACCATATGGTAAGTGAAGTTACGGCTACACTTAAAAATGATATTAATCCTATGCAAATGTTGCTTAGTGCTTTACCAGGAGGCTCAATTACTGGTGCCCCTAAAATTCGAGCAATGCAAATTATTGAAGAGTTAGAAGGTGCGCCAAGAGGAGCATATTGCGGGACTTTGGGGTATTTTAATTTTGAGGGTACTGGACGTTGGAATATTCTGATTCGTAGCTTTCAACAATATCAAAACCAGCTCTCTATTTGGGCAGGTGGCGGTATTACTATCGCTTCAGAGGCTGAGGCTGAATATCAAGAAAGCTTAGATAAAATCTCTGCTATGCTGAACTTGATGAACAGCACAGCAGAATAAATTTTAAAGAATATCTTGCTTCAAAGTTTGAACTAAACGTGCATTTTGCTCATCTGTTCCGACCGTAATACGTAAAAACTGATTAATGCGAGGCTTATTGAAATAACGGACAATAATGCCCTGCTCACGCAACTTCTGGGCTAATTGCGCAGCATCATATTGCGAATGTGAAGCAAAAATAAAATTCGCTTTTGATGGCAAAACATTAAAGCCAAGTTCAGTTAAATCACTAACCAGTTTTTCTCGACTTGTAATAACTTTTTGACACTGCTCTTCAAAATAAGCTTGATCTTCAAAAGAAGCAACAGCTGCTGCAATAGCGAAGCGATCAATTGGATATGAATTAAAACTATTTTTTACCGCTTCAAGTGCTGCAATCAAGTGTGACTGAGCAATCGCAAATCCGACGCGTAAACCAGCCAAAGAACGAGACTTTGAAGTTGTTTGGCACACCACAAGATTTTCATAACGGTTTACCAAACTTACAGCTGACTCAGCACCAAAATCAACATAAGCTTCATCAATCACAACCACACGATCTGGATTGGCTTGTAGTACTTGTTCAATCTCTGCCAAGCTGAGCGCAATACTGGTTGGTGCATTAGGGTTAGTAATAATCACGCCACCATTGGGTTGTGCATATTCTTTGACATCAATCTCGAAATTCTCATTAAGTGGAATTTCTTTTGTTTTTGTTCCAAAAAACTGGCTATAAACTGGATAAAAACTATAAGTGATGTCCGGATACAGAATTGGCTCATCTTGAAGGAAAAATGCTTTAAAAATATGAGCCAATACCTCATCAGAACCATTACCCACAAAAACTTGAGATACATCAATATTCTGTTGTTTTGCAATTGCTTGTTTTAATGCTGTCGCATCTGGATCTGGATATAGACGCAGAGCATCAGCTTGTTCATGTAGCACAGCTTGAACTGCTTCTACTACTTTTGGTGATGGCGGATAGGGATTTTCATTGGTATTTAATTTCAATAAATTCTGGATTTTAGGTTGTTCACCTGGCACATAAGGCTCCAACTCACGAACCTCAGGACTCCAAAAACGCATTTGTGCTGTAGATACAGTCATAGTCTTATCTCAAAAAAGGGCTGAAAAGTCAGCCCTGAATAATCATTAAAAATTCTACAAGGCTTAAAGCTTATTGATAACGATAACGAGCCGAGCGTGCATGAGCATCAAGATTTTCTTGAACAGCAAGTACATCAGCAGTTTTAGCTAATGTTTTTACACCCTCTTTTGAGCACATGATCAAGCTAGAGCGCTTTTGAAAATCATATACACCCAGTGGTGACGAGAAACGAGCTGTGCCAGATGTTGGTAATACGTGGTTTGGCCCAGCACAGTAATCACCAATTGCTTCAGGTGTATAGCGTCCCATGAAGATTGCCCCTGCATGACGAATGTCTTGGCTCATTGCTTCGGCATCATCAAGACACAATTCCAAATGCTCTGGTGCAACCTGATTAATCAAATCAACTGCTTCTGCTCGGTCTTTTACTAAAACTAACGCCCCGCGATTTTCAATCGATGTACGTGCAATATCAGCTTTTGGCAACTCACTTAAGTGTTTTTCAATTGCAGACTCTACTGCTTCTAATAATGCTTCATCAGGAGTAATGAAAATGGCTTGAGCGACTGTGTCATGTTCAGCTTGAGATAATACATCCATCGCCAACCACTCAGCATTATTCACTCCTTCTGCATATACTAAAATTTCAGAAGGCCCTGCAATCATATCAATACCGACCTGACCAAATACAGCACGTTTAGCTGCTGCTACAAATCGGTTTCCAGGTCCGGTAATTTTATCTACGCGTGGAACAGTTTGAGTGCCATAAGCTAGAGCGGCAACAGCTTGTGCCCCACCAATAGTAAATACTCGGCTAACTCCCGCAAGGTAAGCTGCTGCAAGAACTAATGGATTTAATTCACCATTTGGTGCAGGTACCACCATAATGATTTCAGGTACACCTGCCACATGTGCTGGTACTGCATTCATAAGTACAGATGAAGGATAAGATGCTAGTCCACCTGGTACGTAAATACCAACACGGTCAAGTGGAGTCACTTTTTGTCCTAGGGTGTTACCTAAATCATCTACATAAGTCCAGCTATCTTGTTTCTGAGCTTCATGAAATGTACGGATACGGTCAGCCGCAAGTTGCAGCGCTTCACGAATCTCTTGATTTAAGCCATCAAATGCAGCTTTAAGTTGTTGTTGAGACAATTCTAGATCGGAAAATTGATGCGCTGGATGTCGATCGAACTGTTGAGTAAGTTTTAGAACATGATCATCACCATGCTGACGAACATCAGCAATAATTTGATCTACTGTTTGAACTAAATTAGGATCATTAACGGTTTCAAAAGCCAAAAGCTCTGCAAAAACCTGTTTGAAGTTCTGATCTTGAGTCGATAAACGTCGCATCAATTTACCCACAAGGCGAAAAAGAAAAACCAAGTTTACTCTTTTTCTAAGGCCTTGTGGGCATCATATCTACAACTATCGCAAAAGCATGATAGGAAATTACTTTTAACGTGATTGAACAGCTTGTTCAAGTTGGGAAATGATTGGATTTAATAAAACTTGCTTACGCTTAAAGCTCGCTTTATTAACAATAAGACGTGAGGATACTTTGCAAATTTCTTCTAATGGTTCAAGCCCATTTGCTCGTAAAGTATTACCAGTATCAACTACGTCAACAATATAGTCACCTAAACCAACGAGTGGTGCTAGCTCCATAGAACCATAAAGCTTAATAACATCCACCTGCTCACCTAAGCTTGCATAGTATTGACGTGTTAGATTGACGTACTTAGTGGCAATTTTTAAACGACCTTTTGGACGTTCCATTCCTACTTTACCAGCAGTCATTAACTTACATTTTGCAATCTGTAAGTCCAGTAACTCATAAACATGTTGAGCACCATGTTCCATAAGTACGTCTTTACCTGCTACACCTAAATCAGCTGCACCATTTTCAACGTAGGTTGGCACATCAGACGCACGTAAAATTAAAATACGAACTTGCTTATGTGTTGTAGGAAAAATCAACTTACGAGATTTTTCCGGGTCTTCAAGCAAGTTAATACCTGCTGTTGCAAGTAAAGGTAAAGTTTCTTTTAAAATACGCCCTTTACTCAGTGCCAAGGTCAAACCATGATCAAAATTACCCATTACATCAAAATTAGGATCATCGTTTCTTACGTCATTCATTAACTTACTCGCTTAATTCTGGCACCTAAACCTTGAAGTTTCTCTTCGACATGCTCATAACCACGGTCAATATGGTAAATACGGTCAATTACTGTATCACCTTCAGCAACCAAAGCTGCTAAAACCAAAGAAAATGAAGCACGCAAATCTGTTGCCATTACAGGAGCTGCTTGTAATTTTTCAACCCCAGTCACTACAGCATCATGGCCTTCAACCTGAATATTAGCACCCATACGTGACAATTCAGGAACATGCATGAAACGATTTTCAAAAATGGTTTCAGAAATCGTTGCAAATCCGCGACCAATTGCATTTACGGCCATAATTTGCGCTTGCATGTCGGTTGGAAATTCTGGGTGAGGTAAAGTTCTAAAGCTTACTGCTTTAGGACGCTTACCCAACATATCTAATTCAATCCAGTCATCACCACGGGTGACTTCAGCACCCATTTCTTCAAATTTATCTAAAACAGATTCAAGTAATGAAGGATCTGTATGTGTTGTTTTTACACGACCACCAGTAATAGCCGCTGCAGCTAAGTAAGATCCCGTTTCAATACGGTCTGCAACAACTGCGTATTCACAACCATGTAGACTTTCAACACCAGTAACAACAAGTGTATCTGTATCTATACCTTCAATTTTTGCGCCCATTTTAATAAGCATTTGAGCAAGATCAGTAATTTCAGGCTCACGCGCAGCATTACGAATTGTAGTTACACCATCCGCTAAAGCAGCCGCCATTAAAATATTTTCGGTACCACCTACAGTGACCATATCGAAGATCACTTCACCACCTTTGAGGCGACCATCTACAGTTGCATGCACATAACCATTTTCAACTTCGATATGCGCACCCAACGCTTCTAGGGCTTTTAAATGTTGATCTACAGGTCGAGAGCCAATCGCACATCCACCAGGCAACGAAACCTTGGCATTTCCATAACGTGCCAATAATGGTCCTAATACCAAAATAGATGCACGCATTGTTTTGACGAGCTCATAAGGAGCAAACTGGTTATCTAAAGTAGAGGTATCAGCTTTGACGGTATCGTTCTCATAACTGATCGTGACGCCTAAACCACCAATTAATTTCACCAAAGTATTTACATCTTTAAGATTTGGAACATTGGTTAATGTAATTGGAGAATCAGCAAGAATCATTGCCGCAAGTAATGGTAAAGCCGCATTTTTAGCACCAGAAATGCGTACTTCCCCTTCGAGCTTAACACCGCCCGTAATTAAAAATTTATCCATTAATATTTAAGCTCCGAAAAGGCTTGCTTTGCGCCATTCATCTTTGGTCATCGCACGAATTGTTACGGCATGGACTTCGCCACTTGCAATATAAGTATTTAATGGTGCATAAACTGCTTGTTGACGGGCAACAGTACGCTTACCTTCAAATTGATCATCCACAATACGGAGGTCAAATTTTCCAGCCTGTCCGCTCACCGCTACTTCCGCTTCAGGAAAAGCTTCTTTTAAAATTTGAGTGAGCTGTTCACTATTCATTGCAAAGACCTCTGGCACAACCTACGGTGTAAAACGAAGTATTTTACTATAACTTTTTCAAAGAATTCAGTACGTGTTTATATTTTATCAATAAAAAAGAGGCTATATTTCAAGCCTCTCACAATTATTAAAAACTTATTAAATAGAAACAGCAACTTGTGAATACGTACATTGCATTTTTCGATATTTTAACAATTGTTTTTTTAATTTTTCAGTCAGTTTTTTAATTGAAGTATACATATCATCTGCTGTTGCTTGAGCAAATAGTTCAATTCCAGGTAACCGGACTATCGCTTCGGCCACATGATTAGAGCTACCTTTATGTGAGCGCTTATCAATCTGATGATCTTTCGTTAATTTAATCTGCATACTATTCACCTGATCAAGATGTTTCGTTAACTGATTAAATTTTGCTTTAATATTTTCTTCTATAGCTGGTGTAATTGCTAAATGATGTCCACGAATCGTTATTTGCATAATTCTATCCCTCACCTTTTTGGGTTATATAAAGAAGAACTAAAACGATTTAATGCAATCTAAAAAAGATGATTTGGGACAATTAAATCATTTTAGCTACTCCTCTTGGTGAAATTGAAATTTCATTATTTCGTCATAATGAATATCTAGAATAGTCATACTTCAAAATTTAGATCAAGACTTTTCTTTCGGATGACGATGGAATATGTAACGATTCACGATATTTTGCTACAGTCCTTCTCGCTACCTCTATCCCTTCATCTTTTAATAAATTAGCAATTGCATTATCAGACAACGGTTTACGTGGATTTTCATTAGAAACTAACTTTTTAATCATAGCCCGAATTGCGGTAGAGGAAGCCTCCCCTCCAGCTGTTGTTCCAACATGACTAGAAAAGAAATATTTCAACTCAAAAAGTCCTCGTGGGGTCAGCATGTATTTATTTGTTGTAACCCGAGAAACGGTAGACTCATGCAACTCGACTTCTTCAGCAACATCCCTTAGTACTAACGGCTTCATTGCTTCAGGACCTATTTCAAGAAATGCTTTTTGATGCTCAACAATACAAGTAGCGACTTTTAATAAAGTTTTATGTCGCTCATCAATACTCTTTATAAAATTCTTGGCTTCAAGCATCTGATTACGCAGATATAAATTATCATCACTCTGATCAGCCCTGCGGATCATACTCGAATAAAAAGAATTAATTCTTAGTTTTGGCATAACATCCGGATTTAACTGGACTTGCCAATGTAAATCCTTCTTAGCAACTACTACATCAGGAATTTGATATTCTGATTCTTGCTTTTCAAAATCCATACCAGGATAAGGCTTTAAGGTCTTTAATAAATCAACTGCAAACTTTAACTGATCTTTAGAAAGACCTGTTTGCTTTAATAATTTATTGAGATCATTCGCAATCAATAATTCATAATATTGAAGTAGATTTTTAGCTTCTTTTAGATATTCAGTTTCTTTAGGTAAAAAATCTAGCTGAACTTTTAAGCACTCAGCAAGATTACGAGCCCCAATGCCAATTGGATCAAGGCGTTGAATATGCTTTAAAACAACTAAGACTTCATCTTCTTCGACTTCTTCCTCAACATCCATATCATTTAATAAATGTTGTACAGCTAAGATAATCTCTTCTACCTCAGCATCTAAAAATCCCTTATCGTCTAACGCATCCACAATACAATAAGCAATCAACTGATCTATTTTAGAAAAGTGCAGTAAGTTGACTTGTTCTAACATATGCTCTTTAAGTGTCATCTGAACTTGACGATTATCCTCACGCTCTTCAAATTCAGGAGTAGCCAAAGCTGTAGACTGATGGGTATAAATATCGTCCCACTCAGTATCCACAGGCAAGTCATCTGGTAAATGGTTTGCATTTAACTCTGTCGTAAGATCATCTGCTTCTTTTTTTTCTAAAGTGGATAAACTTTCTACTAGTGATTCGTCTTCCACTTTTTCAAGTAATGGATTACTATCTAATTGAATTTGAATTTCTTGCTCTAATTCTAAACTTGAGAGCTGCAGTAATCGGATTGCCTGCTGCAATTGAGGCGTTAACGATAGAGAATTCGCAACTTTCAATCCAACAGATAATTTCATATATTTCTCTTTCCAAAAAACAAGCAAAAATCATGCCTATTTACTATTTATAGCATATAGTAAGGGTTTATCCTATATATTGACTCAGGATTTCATGAGAAAAATAGTAATTTATTCCTTTAAAGTAATATTAAATTTATTTCGAGCTATTCCTAATAATCTATTTTAGTTATCGGAAAGATTTGTTGTTTAGTGGATTAAACTTGACTTTATTCTGTATAAAAAAACACCCCCACTCTTTAGAATGGGGGTGTTTGGAATAATGAGCTGGCGATGACTTACTCTCACATGGGTAACCCCACACTACCATCAGCGCTAAGAGGTTTCACTTCTGAGTTCGGGAAGGGATCA
>NZ_JBWZIP010000005.1:0-49440 GCF_056736115.1 Acinetobacter sp. 70_2 | reverse complement strand
TCAATTACTGACTTAAATTTCGCTCAAATAAACTTCGAGTAATTTAAACCAATCAATCAATGAAAATTATTTCGATTAATCAATCAGTAAAAATCCACACAAGTTGTTCTTCAATTCTCTTAATGATTTTTCTGCTCTTCGTCAGAGACAGATTCGACACAATACTAAGCTTTTATCTTAACCCTGTAAGCTAAGATATTCTCGTGTATCGCGTCGGGATGAGTGCATTATAGGGAAAAAAAACCGGTACGCAAGCACTTTTATAAATATCCGTGTTCGACCGGTTCTTTTTCACTCAAATAAAACTTTTTAAAATTATTAAACAATTGATTTATATCATTAATTTATTTTTTCGCTGTTTTAATCTTTATATCTACAATCTTTATAGGCTGTTTTGGCACGTTTTGATGCATGCCATAGTTTGATGTAGGAACCTGAACAATACGGTCAACTACATCCATTCCTTTTACCACTTTACCAAAAACGGCGTATCCTGGATTTCCCGGTGAACGGTTAAGAAATTTATTATCTGCAACATTTATAAAAAACTGACTAGTAGCTGAATCTGGATCTGATGTACGAGCCATAGCTAAAGTACCGCGTGTATTTGCAATACCATTTCCTGCTTCGTTCTTAATAGGTGCTCGTGTTGTCTTTTCCTGCATATTTGCAGTCATACCACCACCTTGCGCCATGAAACCAGGAATGACTCGATGAAAGATTGTCTCTTTATAAAAACCAGACTTTATATAGCTTTTAAAGTTATTCACACTAATCGGTGCTTTGTCATCATATAACTCTATTTCGATGTTGCCCAAATTTGTTTGCATCTCAACTAAGCTATTAGCCCATACTGAGTGACTACTTAGACCTAGACAAAACAACATCAATAGCTTTTTCATATTTTCCTACAATAAACTTTATAAAAAGATAATCATTAAATCTAATCGTCTAAAGCAAAGAATTCTAGTGAGTATTTATTAAGAATTTTAATGCTACTTTTTATTTAATCCATGTTCCACGTGAAACATGGATTGTTGAGTTTGCTTAACTATTTTTATCCCAGAATTTTCTAAAATTTTTACTAATTTCGATAGTATGGCGTTTTGCTTTTCTAGAAATTGGTGTCAGGTTAATAAAACCATGGGTCTGTTCCGGAAATTCTTCGTAATACATTTTTACGCCATTTTGTCTTAATTTATGACTATATATTTTTGCTTCGTCATGTAAGACATCATGTCCAGCTGTAATCACAAAAGCCGGTGGATTTTTCTTTAGGTTGCCATAGGTAGGTGAAATAATTGGATCGTCAAGTTCTACATTATGCTGAGTTGCATAATATTGTGTGACGTAATCAATATCGGTATTTGTTAACACCAACCCTTCGTTATAAGCATAAAAAGAAGGATGTCTGCTTTTGAAATCCACTGTTGGATAGATAAGTAATTGTGCTTGCGGAGCATAAGCTTTATTTACTGATCTTTGCGCAACAACAGTACTAATATTTCCACCTGCACTGTCCCCTGCAACCGCAATTCTATTTTTTAATATTTTTAATTGTCTGCGATTTTGATAAACCCATGCTAATGCATCTTCACACGACTGAATTAAATATTGTGGTGAAACTTCTGGAGCAAGAGGATAGTCGATACTGAGAACCTGTACTCTGGCGTATTTAGCTAATAAACGACAAACCTCATCATGAGTATCTAAACCACCTACGACAAAACCACCTCCGTGATAAAACACAATTAATGGCAGTTTCTTGTTAGGAGCAGGATGATAATGTCTGGCAAAGATTGTGCCGCTTTGGAGTGGTAGACGAATATCCTCTACCGACTCAATATAGGTTGGTTTTTGGCGTATGGCATGCATTTGTGAATCAAACATTCTTCTTGATTCAATTGGGTCAGAACCAATAAAGCCCACTCTCCCCTGTTTAATTTGCACAGCCATCATGCATTTAGTAAATGAATCGAGATCTGGATATTGATAAGAATATCCTAAAATTTTAGCGAGAGACTCTTGGGCTATTCGAGGCAACCTATCGAGTGCTCGAGCAGCGGGGCCCTGCCCCTTATCTAGCAATGTTTGAATTTTTTGATTAAATGCTGTCATGCCTGTCTCCTTGAATCCCTCTTATCCTTCATATTTTCTACAGAATTCTTTGTTGTTTGACTATATTCGCATACAACTCATGCAATCAAGATACAAAGGTAAAAACCAATCTACGCTAATCTGATTTATAGCAAATGTCATTAACAAATCTGTCGATTAAAACAGGACTTTTTTGCCAATTATTGTTAACAGACAAAAAGAGGTACTGCTATGTCAGCAAAACTAGTTGTTACTATGTTAGCAACCAGTCTTTTAACTGTAGGCTGTGTTGCTTATCCAGATGACCCTTATTATCGTGGTGGCGGATATGGTTACCATGATCATGATCGTCGCTATGATCGTGACGATCAACGTCGATATAATGATTGGGAACGGAAACGTTGGGAAGAGCGTCAACGAGTATATGAACAACAACGTAAAGATATTCGTGAACAAGAAAAAGATCGTCGTGAATGGGAAAAAAGGCACCGTGATTGGGATAAAAAACGGGTAGAAGATCGAGATCATGATCGCCGAGATTATCGTCATGATGATTAAATTCACTATTATATAAAAAGCCCCAAAGAGATAAGTCTTCTGGGGCTTTTTTGAGAAATATAAATTCTATTTCATTTATAGAAAATGAGTAGCAGCTCATTTCATATATGTATCGGCATCTTGAACATATATGCTCTATAAACTCATATCTCTTATTTTAGCAGTGAATTACTGAGCAGTTGCAGAACCTGAAACTGAACCAGAAGCACCAGCATCTACTTGACCTGGTTGAGCTTGACCAGAAACACCTGCGTCAATACCAGCACCAGCGTGTACACCAGATGGGCTAGCACTTGTTTGAGCAGAACCTGATGCGTTTAAACCAGCTTCAGATGCACAACCAACAGCTGTAAGAGCAACACCAGCAAGTACTACAGAGATAAGACCTAATTTTTTCATGATTGCTTTCCTTTCATTACGACAAACGTTTAAATGCAAAGTTCATCTTCGCGCTGCCTATAATTCACAATTTTTTTTTCTGACGTGCGTATCATTGGTTGTCTTTTGTAGTAGTAGAAGTACAAATTCTGCAATTTTTTATTAAATTCAATTTTTTAATCTGACCAACCTAATTTATAAATTAAACCATAGATAAACGTTTGTTTAATTTTATCAATTTTTTCTTTTTATTTTGCTGAGCCTTTATATTTAAAAATTTTTCATTTATAGAAACGCTATATAAGGTACGTAGACTGTTACAGAGCTTTTTTACCCTTAAAAGTGGTTTCTTCACAAAAAAGCCGCGAATGATCGCGGCTTTTTTTGAAAGTGAATATGGCTTAAACGTTAGATTATGGCCACTGCATTTCACCTTTTACAACTTTAGCCCCTAACTCTAAACTATCCACGCTTTGAAGAGTTGGATATTGCTTTTGCATAAGTTTACTCAACTCAGCAGAGTTTTTAGTTGCCTTAGCTGCTTTTTCATAACTATTTAAATAATTAATTGAGAAATTAACCGCATCAAGACCTTGCGGAGCTCCTTGAACCATATGAGCAGGTACAACAATTTTAGGCTGAAGAGCTTTGATACTTTCTAAAGATTGAATAACTTCGGCACGATCTTTAGTTTTAGGGGTATCGGCCATCCATAAATGAATGCCTGAAGATACAGGAATCCCCCCTACTACTGCTTTTGCAGACGGTACCCATAAATAGGTAAGTTCTTTTTTACCTTTAATCTCGATTGATTCATTTTCAAGTTTTAAAGTCTTAGCTGTATAAGCTTGAGGCACAATAATTTGGCTAGGTGCATTTGCACCCATTTTTGGTCCCCAATATTTAACTTTAAGCGTTTGAGTATCTTGGATATGTTTTACTGTTTCCGGCGTAGCAATGATCTGTACATTCGGGAAATACTGTTTAAATGCGTCTAAGCCGAAATAATAGTCCGGGTCACCATAGCTTACAAAAATAGTTTTTAATGTTTTACCGCTATCGAGAATATTTGCGGCAATGCGCAATGCTTCAGATTTTGAAAATTGTGCATTAACCAATAAAACTTCCTTATCCCCTTCTATTAAGGTTGAAGTCACACCGAAGTGTTCCGGTTTAGCCAGAAAACTCTGGATTTTTAGGTCTTGAGCAAAAGCTGACTGAGCCATAGTGAATGCCATTGCAGTAGCAAGCGCAGAAGCGGTTAATTTAAATAATTTCATTAGGTATTCTCCTGTTTCATGAAGAACACTTTAAATTGCAATTTATGTAAGATAAATGCACTAATTTAAGATAAACTGTTGCATATATTGTAATAATAGCTAGACATATGGATACTTTAAAAGCGATTCAGGTCTTTGTTTCTATTGCACAACATGGCAATTTGACCAAAGCCGCAGAGCATCTTAATTATTCTCGTGCCATGGTTTCGCGTTATCTTGAGCACCTTGAACACACGTTCTCAACTCGACTTTTTCAGAGAAATACCCGAAAAATATCTCTTACTCCCGCAGGTGAGAAAGCTCTGCTCTACTGTGAAAATATTTTACAGCAACAACAACTTTTACAAGAGCTCGCAGCGCCTGAGCAACATAACGGTACAATCCGTTTTACATGCGGTTTATTTTTATTTGAACTTGGGGTAGCAGAATGTATTCGTCAATTTAAGCGACAGCATCCTCATATTCAGTTTGATGTTTACCTAACTGAAAGCACAATTGATCTTATAGATGCACAAGTGGACTTGGCACTACGTATTACTCAAAAGGTAGCTGATGGTTTAATTGCTCGGCCAGTTTGTCAGATCGAGTCTGTTTTCTGTGCTCATCCGGATTATTTAAAACAGCACAGTCCCCTGCTGCATCCTCGTCAGCTGATTCAGCATGAATGTATTGCTCACCATAGCCAGCATCAATTCTGGACACTTTTTGATAATGAACAACAACCTCAGAACTATCCGTTAAATGTTACTTTTAAAAGTAACGATGTGAATGCGCTTTACGATATGTGCTTACATGCCCAGGGAGTTGCGATGTTACCGTCATTATTAGTTGAGAAAGATTTAAAAGAAAAACGCCTGACAGCTTTATTTAAAAATTTTACGGCTCCTGCGTTAAGTTTGTCGGTTGTGTATGCTTCTAGACAACATTTACCCCGAATCACTCAAGAATTTATAGCTTTTATGATCGAAAATCTGGATTTTTACTTAAAACCGCAAAATTAAAAGCTTTAAATTGCCGTGTACGCTTGAATTTTTAGGCAATGCCCATACTTCATCCCTATTAATGAATTACAGCATATGCATGGCAGTTCAGGTTTTACACAGTAAATACTGATGCCAAAAAGGACTGTACATGTTTAAAAACCCATTTAAACGGAGATCATCAATGGCTAATGAGCAAAATGAGCAAGCTCAAGACATTCAAAATGAGCAAGCTGAGCAATCTAACGAGCAAACTCAAGCTGAAGGTGTAGAGCAAGCAAACGACGTTACCGTTGAATCTTTACAAGCGCAAATCACCAAACTAGAAGAAAATCTTAAACTTGAAAAAGCTCGTACAGCAAATGCAGTTTATGAAGCACAAAAAAGTGTAGAGCGTATTCAACGTGAGTCTGAGAAGCATAAAGAAACTGTGCTTGAAAAATTTGCAAAAGAATTGTTGGACTCTGTCGACAATTTAGAACGTGCAATTCAGGCTGCTGGTGGTGAAGAAACACCTGTACTTGAAGGTATTAAGCTAACCTTGAAGTCACTATTAACAACTCTTGAGAAATTTGGCGTTGTAGAAGCTGATACTCAAAATGGATTCAACGCAGATTTACATCAAGCTGTTGGCATTGATCCAAATGCCAAAGCCAATGAAATCGGCACCGTTTTACAAAAAGGCTATACCTTAAATGGTCGTTTGTTGCGCCCTGCTATGGTTATGGTTGGTCAATAAAACGAACAAAAGCGAAGCATCGCTTTGCTAAAAGCACAAGAATTTGAGAGTTTTTTGATTTTTTTTCATAAAAATGCTTGAAAAAAACCGATTGACTCTCATATCGAATAACAAGCAAAACATTGCAACAGAATTTTAGAGGAACACACCAAATGGCAAAAATTATTGGTATTGACTTAGGTACTACCAACTCATGTGTTGCTGTACTTGAAGGCGATAAAGTAAAAGTAATCGAAAACGCTGAAGGCGCACGTACAACTCCATCGATCATTGCTTATAAAGATGGCGAGATCTTAGTTGGTCAAAGCGCTAAGCGTCAGGCAGTAACAAACCCTAAAAATACATTATTCGCGATCAAGCGTTTAATTGGTCGTCGTTATGAAGATCAAGCAGTACAAAAAGACATTGGTCTTGTACCATATAAAATCATCAAAGCAGACAATGGTGATGCTTGGGTTGAAGTAAACGATAAAAAATTAGCACCTCAACAAATCTCTGCTGAAATCTTGAAAAAGATGAAGAAAACTGCAGAAGATTATTTAGGTGAAACAGTTACAGAAGCAGTTATTACTGTTCCTGCTTACTTTAACGATGCTCAACGTCAAGCAACTAAAGATGCAGGTAAAATTGCTGGTTTAGATGTTAAACGTATCATTAACGAACCAACTGCTGCGGCTCTTGCGTTCGGTATGGACAAAAAAGAAGGCGACCGTAAAGTTGCTGTTTACGACTTAGGTGGTGGTACTTTTGACGTATCTATCATTGAAATCGCAGACCTTGATGGCGACCAACAAATCGAAGTGTTATCAACTAACGGTGATACTTTCCTTGGTGGTGAAGACTTTGATAACGCATTAATTGAATACTTGGTTGAAGAATTCAAGAAAGAACAAAGTGTGAACTTGAAAAATGATCCACTTGCGTTACAACGTTTGAAAGAAGCTGCTGAAAAAGCAAAAATCGAGCTTTCTTCATCTAATGCAACTGAAATCAACCTTCCATACATCACGGCTGATGCGACTGGTCCTAAGCACTTAGTGATCAACGTAACTCGTGCAAAACTTGAAGGTTTAGTTGCAGATTTAGTTGCTCGTACAATTGAACCTTGCCGTATTGCTCTTAAAGATGCTGGTCTTTCGACTTCTGACATCTCTGACGTAATTTTGGTTGGTGGTCAGTCTCGTATGCCACTTGTACAACAAAAAGTACAAGAATTCTTTGGTAAAGAGCCACGTAAAGACGTGAACCCTGACGAAGCAGTTGCAATCGGTGCTGCAATTCAAGGTGCTGTATTGTCTGGTGACAAGAATGACGTATTGCTTCTTGATGTAACACCATTAACTTTAGGTATTGAAACAATGGGCGGTGTATTAACACCAATCATTGAGAAAAACACTACGATTCCTGCGAAGAAATCACAAGTGTTCTCTACTGCTGCTGATAACCAACCAGCTGTAGATATTTCGGTTTACCAAGGTGAACGTAAAATGGCTCAACAAAACAAATTGTTGGGTAACTTCCAATTAGGTGATATCCCACCTGCTCCACGTGGTGTGCCGCAAATTGAAGTATCGTTTGACATCAACGCTGACGGTATCTTGAAAGTATCTGCGAAAGATAAGAGCACTGGTAAAGAGCAATCGATTCAGATTAAAGCAAACTCAGGTTTATCTGATGCTGAAATCGAAGCGATGATTAGAGATGCTGAAGCGAATGCTGAGGAAGACCGTAAGTTTGAAGAACTTGCAAAAGCTCGTAACGAAGCTGATGCATTAATTTCAAGCTCGAACAAAGCTGTTAAAGATCTTGGTGACAAAGTGACTGAAGATGAAAAAACAGCGGTAAGCACAGCGGTTTCTGAACTTGAAGCAGCAACTAAAGAAAATGATGTTGAAGCGATCAAAGCAAAAACTGAAGCTTTACAAAACATTTTGATGCCGATCACTCAACGTGCTTATGAACAAGCGCAACAAGCTGGTGGTGCTGAAGGTTTTGATCCTAATGCATTCCAAGGCGGTGAAGCTGGTCAACAAAAAGCTGATGATGGCGTTGTAGATGCTGAATTTACAGAAGTAAAAGACGACAAAAAATAATTTGTCTCTTTAAAAAAAGACCGCGCGAAAGCGCGGTTTTTTTATTGTTTACAAAAAATAACAATTGCAATTTATATATTTTTTGAAATAATTTATTGTCAAAATAGTCACTTATAAAAACTAACTATTTATTATTTATTGTATTTTTTAAAAAATAAAACCACTGTTATTAAATCCATTAATTTTAAAATTAATGCCAAATAAATAGTTTTATTTATTCCGTTTCTTTAGCAAGATCACAAAATGATCGCCTTCTTTGGTCTCCTTTATCACTTTGACGAATCTAAATTACTCACTAACAATAAGAATTTATTAATATTTATATGTTGCCATGAAAAAATTTCTATGGTGGGGAATGAGCTTTTACTTAAGTATGAGCTTACACACATTTGCTTTTGCTCAAAGCAACTTATCAAGTGTTACTTTTAATCAGCCTTTAAAATATAAGATTGATTTCATAGATCCACGCTTTCATCTTACTAAAGAACAATTTATGCAAATTGGTCAAGAAGCTGCTGAAATCTGGCAGAAAGAAACAGGAAAAACTTATTTTATTTATGATGCTCAAGCAGAGCTTACAATTAACTTAGTATTTGATGATTATCAAGCTGTTCAGAACGAAAAGAAAAGTAATATAAACAATTTATTAGAACAACAGAAAGAATGGCATAAGAAAAATGAAGCTATTCATTTGTTAAAACAACAAATAGATCAGGAAACTGTACTTTTGAATGAAGAAAAACTTCAGCTTAATAATAAATTTGAACAGTATCAGCAAGATGTAACTCTTTATAATCAAGGAAATTTGGGAAAATTCAATCAAGTTGATTTAATCAAACGTCAAACTCAGTTAAATCAACAATCATTAGAGTTAAAAGTTAAATTTATTCAACATAGCAATAAGATAGAAAGTCTTAATTCTCAAATTAAGCAAATAAATCAACAGCAAAGCCTGCTTAATGAAGCTATTAAACAAATTAATTTAGCCACGACTAGTGGTCCAGAAACTTTTCATAAGGGCTTATTCAGTCATAATCAAATTCAGATTTATGGTTTTAGTTCATTCGATGATTTACGCTTAACCCTTGCTCATGAGTTTGGACATGCATTAGGTCTAAAACATACAACCGACCCAAAGTCTCTAATGTATCCTCGTTTAAAAGAGCAAGATATTCATAACTTCAAATTAACAGATTCCGATCTAAATTTATTAGGCTCATTTTATAAATCAAATAGTGAAAACTATTAAAGCTAACCAGTTAAATAAACTAAATAAAATATAAATTAATCAAATTTTACTAATAAATGATTTTTTCAAAGGGTAAAAAATAATGAGACTAAAGTCTCATTTATTTATTCAAATTGTACATTTTTTGATTGATTTTTCACTTTATATTCTTATAATACGTTTTTTTTTAAATCTCCCCCATCAATTATGCGTTTAACATCTTTGTTACTAGGCGTAGCCTTTGCTTTTTCTAATTTTCAGGCCAATGCTCACTTGGCTACTTCTGCAAATACTCAAGTTCAGCAAAAAAATGCTCAACATTTGACATATAGAATTGCTGAAGTTGATCCTCGTTTTGGTTTAAGTCAAGATCAATTGCTTGAGATTACTCAGCAAGCTGCTGATATTTGGAAAGAAGGAACAGGTAAAAATTACTTTACTTATGACCCAAATGCAAAGTTAGAAATTCGTCTTGTATATGACGACAGCCAAAATCGTTCAGCAGAGCGTCAGAAAATCTCTGCTCAGTTTAAACAAGATCAACAACGTATCATTGATGAACAGCAGCAAATTAAGCAGTTGAAGCAAAATTTAAGTCAAACTCAATCTGATCTTGAAAATAAAAAACAGATCTTAAATGAGAAGTTGAAAAATTTTGATCAACAAATGATGCAGTTTAATCAAGGTAAATTAGCACCTGAATACACAGCAAAATCGCTTGGTAAAACTCAGAAAGATTTACAGAAACAGACTGTTGCTTTAAAGAAAGATATTGCTGCTTATAATCAACAAGCTGCAGACTTAAATAAAAAGGTTAATCACTTTAACCAAATTAATGATAAGTTCAATCAATCTTTAAATCAGTTTAAGCAAAATGCACAAGCTGATGTATTTAAGAAAGGCATTTATAACGGTAAACAAATCACAATCTATGAATATAGCTCTATCGATGATTTACGTTTAACGATTGCTCATGAGTTAGGCCATGCGCTTGGTTTGAAACATAGCGATCAACCTGGTGCCTTAATGTACTCAGTTCGCAAAGACAGTGATAAAAAAACTAATGTTTTAACTGACGCTGATCGTGATCTACTAAACGCTTTAACTCAATAATTAGATATGAAACATCAATGATGTATCTATTTTATAAGTAGATACATCGAAATTCATGTCAAAGTCATGTTATTGTGGTTGTAAGAGCTGACTAAAATAGAATGGAGATCAAGATGAGTTATTATCATATCCTGATTGAAGTAAATGACCACATTAGTACGATTGAACAAACTCGAGATATCGAAATATTTGATATTATTGAACTTAAACCGTACCTTCATTCTATTTTGTTGCCTTACTTTAACGAGCAAGAAATTGAGCTTGAAGATGAAAATATTGAATATAAAGATATTTTACATCTTGAAGTTAAGCAAACCTTACTCCCTATCGAGCATTTAATCGAAGAAGAACAAAAGCAGTTGCCAAGTGACACTGATGTCACTATTACTGCTTATGAAATCTTTAATGATCGTGATTTAAGCCAAGATGTCACTTCAGTTATTTTGGACATTTTGGAAGCTGTAAAGCTAGATTAATTCATAGTTTAACTGCTAAATAAAAAGGTCTGCATATGCAGACCTTTTTATTTGGTATCGTTATTACTGCATCATTTTTCGAGCTTGCTCTTGGCGAAATGCACGTAAAATCTGTTGCCCTGCCCGTCCATTTGGATTTAAACCTAAACGAGTTTGTTCCTGACGGATAGCAACGCGAGTTTTATCACCAATTAAACCATCCACAGCACCAATATCATAACCACGATTAATCAAAAACTGCTGAATTTCTCGACGTTCTGCTCGTGAAGTACCAGGGTCATCTGTTGGCCAAGAAG
Source organism: Acinetobacter sp. 70_2 (assembly GCF_056736115.1). Lineage (NCBI taxonomy): Bacteria > Pseudomonadati > Pseudomonadota > Gammaproteobacteria > Moraxellales > Moraxellaceae > Acinetobacter > Acinetobacter sp. 70_2. Next base: position 38,202 of record NZ_JBWZIP010000005.1, on the reverse strand, counting down.
CAACGAATGGTTTACCACCTTTCAAACGATCAGATAAATGTGCAATCGCAAGTCCATAACTTTCTGCTGCGTTATAACTATAAATAGCATCAAAATTTTTAAATACTAAAAAGATTGGGCCATTTGCTCCTGCTGGTGCCATTAAACCAGCAGGCGTATTATCAGACAACGCACCTTGAATTAAAGGTGTACCATCAATTCGGGTTACTCCACGAGCACTCCAGCTACTCAATGATTTTTTAGAGCGACGCCCTTCTCCATCAATTGACATACCTGCTGGGATTTTGACTTCAAAGCCCCATGGCATACCCGTTTGCCAACCAGCTTTATTCAAGAAATTAGCTGTTGATGCCAATGCATCTGCTGTACTAGACACTAAGTCACGACGACCATCACCATCAAAATCAACAGCTAAGCGTTCATAAGTTGATGGCATAAACTGTGTATGACCGAATGCGCCAGCCCATGAGCCTTTAAGCTGATCTTCGGTTAAATCACCACGTTGTAAAATACGCATAGTGGCAAAAAATTCTGTACGAAAATAACTTTGTCGGCGCCCTTCACAACTTAAAGTTCCAAGTGCTTGCAATAAAGGATATTTTCCAGAAATATCCCCAAAATTACTTTCAACGCCCCACACTGCCACAATTGTTTCTGGCGGTACGCCATAAGTTTGAGATGCACGATTTAAAATATCTCGATATTGCGCTAATTTCTGTTTCCCAAGCTCAACACGCTCTTCATCTACAAGACCAGATAAATAGTCCCAAATCGGTGTCGAAAATTCTGGCTGATAATTTAACTTATCAATTACTGAGTAGTCTGGCGTTAAATTTTGTGTATAGCGGTCATAAGTGCTACCTGAAACACCTGCAGCAATCGCTTGCGAACGTAAATTTGCCAAACAACTCTGAAAATTATTATTAGACGTGTAAGTATTGCTATTCGTTACAGGAACAGTCGCATTACTAGATATTGTAGAAGTAGAACCATTAATTATCAGCTCTGCTTGAGCCTGAGTCATTGTCAAAAATATAGACCCAACAATACAAGAAAAACGTCGCATATTATCCTAGTTCAATTTTTAAATTTGTCTTTACCATACCATTATGGACTCAAAATTTTCAGAGAGAAATCGTAAATTTGAATTCATAATTAATTCTTTAAATTCATTTCCAGAGTTTTAAATTCAAATTTTGCATCTAGTTTTGAATTTAAAACTTCTTACACAAGATTAATTGGTTTTTAAATTCAGAAATCTCTCCTGTAGTTTAAATTCAAAATGCTTCTTTAAATTTAAAACTATAAGCCCAATCCATCTGTGGATAACTTATAAAACCACAGCTCTAAACTGCCTCAACCCCTATATTAGCTATGCTCTTCATCATCTTTATATGCTACAACCCCTTCACCACTCAGAGAGATATTTTAAATTTAAAAGTTAGATATAGTTTTGAATTCAAAACACCACCGAGATAACATGCATCTTTTTAAATTCAAAACAAACATAAGCTGATCTACTAGATTTAAATTCAAACTTTAGGTGCTGGGGATAACTTATTTTAAATTCAAAACCACTAAAACACCTTGTTTCATTTTTTAAATTCAAAATAAAAGTCCTCATTTAAATTCAAAAAGCTTAATAAAAGTTATCCACAACAGAACAAGCTTAGATTTTTTAAATTTAAAAGACAAAAAAAGCGATCCAAAGATCGCTTTTTAGAAATTTTAACTTAATTAAATAGTCATATCAGCTGTTAATGCGAGTGGTTCTGGCAAAATTTTCGCTAATTGACGGCATAAATTCGTCAATTCATTACTATCCACAGGCATTAACGTAATGTGACCCAACTTACGACCAGCACGTTCTGATTTGTTATAAAGGTGCAGATGAGCGCCATGTAGTGCTAAAACATCTTCAGTTTTAGGATGCTGACCAATAATATTGATCATAACCGTTGGGCGAACAACGTCTGTTGAACCCAATGGTAGTCCTGCAACAGCTCGAACATGGTTTTCAAACTGTGAACATACGGCGCCTTCAATTGACCAGTGGCCTGAGTTGTGCACACGTGGTGCCATCTCATTTGCACATAAGCCTTGTTCTGTCACGAATAGCTCTAGAGTCAACACGCCAACGTAGTTGAGATGATTCAACAAACGCGTAATGTAGTCTTGAGCAACTGGTTGTAGAGCTTCACTGTTCGGTGCAGGCACGATTGAGTGCGACAAAATACCGTTGTGATGATGATTTTCAGCCAATGGCCAAGTTTTTACTTCACCATTTTGGCCGCGTACTGCAATAATTGAAACTTCGCGAGAAAATTTAACAAAACTTTCAGCAACTAAGCTTTTTGCAGGGCCAAGTTCAGACCAAGCAGTATCAATTTGGTCTTCTGAACGAAGTACAAACTGACCTTTGCCGTCGTATCCACCAGTTGCCGTCTTAAGTACAATCGGCAAACCAAGTTCAGCAACAGCTTTTTTCAAGCTTTCTAAGCTATCTACAGCGCGATACGGCGCAACAGGAATCGCAAGTTCATCAAACAATGCTTTTTCAGATAAACGATTTTGTGCAGTTGCTAAAGCAATACGGGGAGGGTGCAATGTTTTGGTTTGTGTTAAAACATCCACGTCCGCAACAGGTGTATTTTCAAACTCAAGGCTGAAAACATCAGCACTTTCAATAAACTGTTTTAAACCTTGTTCATCTTGGCTAGAAAAAACTTGACCTAGAACACCTGCTGGACAATCTGTATTTGCTTCAAAAAAAGTACATTGAATATTTAATGGTAAAGCTGCTTGCGCCATCATACGGCCCAGTTGTCCACCACCAAAAATACCGATAGTTTTATCCATTTCAGCCTCTTAAACTTGTCCCGGAATGTTGTTGCTTGCAACTTTATCAGTTTGTGCAGCACGGAAATCAGCAACATTTTTTGCGATTTCAGGACGAGTTAAACCTAAGATTTGAGCAGCCATAATCGCAGCATTAGTCGCACCAGCCGGACCAATTGCCAAAGTACCGACTGCGATACCTGCTGGCATTTGTACGATTGAAAGTAATGAATCTACACCATTTAAAATTGATGATTTAACTGGTACACCCAACACAGGTAAGTCAGTTTTTGCAGCACACATACCTGGTAAGTGCGCAGCACCACCAGCGCCTGCAATAATCACTTGAATACCACGATCACGCGCAGTTTCTGCATATTCAAATAAACGGTCTGGAGTACGATGAGCAGATACCACTTCCGCTTCAAATGGGACACCAAGCTGTTTAAGCATATTGGCAGTATGTTCAAGCGTTGCCCAATCGGACTGGGAACCCATGATAATTCCGACTAAAGGTTGGGTATCTGTTGCGACCGCGTTCATTGGCATTTCCAAAGCGTAAAAATGGTAAAAACTCGACTTGCACCAAGCCAAGCATGAGAGAAAAAGATGAGGCCAATATTATAGCTGTTTTTTCACTCACCCCAAAGCCCAAGTTTATGAGGAAAAAGCATGAATCCGATGGATTTAACAACGATCTGTCTGAAAACCCGATTTCAAATAATTTTACTGGCTTCTAAATACAAAATAGACGCAGCCAAACAGGCATAACATGGCCCAAACATAGTCTAATTTAAACGGCTGCTTAAATAGCAACACCATGAATGGCACAAATACAATGAGAGTGACTACTTCTTGGGTAATTTTCATTTCACCCAAGGTCCAGTTTTGATCACTCAAGATTCGAGTTGCTGGAATCATAAAACTATATTCCAGTAGGGCGATAATCCAACCGAATAAAATCGCTTGCCAGAATGGAGCATGGTGCAAAAATTTAAGATGCCCATACCATGCAAGTGTCATAAAACAGTTCGAAATAATTAATAGCACAAAAGCTAAAACCGTTGGGCTCAAAGGCACATCCTTCATCGTCACGATGATTTAAGTATTAATATGGATCAAAAACATTATAAAAGATAAAACTATAATTCAGCTTAAATCTAAAAAATAAAGCTGTACTTTTATGAGTGCCTCAAACACATAGAACAACAACGAATTTTGACTATCTTTTCCAGTTGAGCCTTGCTATCGTTGCTGGCAAATTTATCAATAATGAAAACACAGTAATTCACATTAATACTGTGTACAAAAGCAGTGGAGAAGGCGAGCAATGCATCTGCATATCTTGGGTATTTGTGGCACTTTTATGGGCTCTTTAGCACTTTTAGCTCGTGATTTAGGACATAAGGTAACAGGTTCCGATTCAAACGTTTACCCGCCAATGTCTACCCAGTTAGAAAACGCAGGTATTGAACTCATGCAAGGCTATGATCGTAGTCATTTACAGCCTCATCCAGATTTAGTTATTGTCGGCAACGCCATGAAACGTGGTATTGATGCCGTGGAATACATGCTCAATGAAGGCCTGCCATATATTTCTGGTCCACAGTTCCTTGCTGATCACGTTTTACAAGGCAAACATGTGCTTGGTGTGGCAGGTACTCATGGAAAAACCACGACTACCACCATGTTAGCTTGGGTACTTGATCAAGCTGGTTTAAATCCGGGCTTTTTAATTGGTGGTGTCCCACTTGGTTTTAGTGAAAGTGCTCGTTTAGGCGGTGGAAAATACTTCTGCGTTGAAGCCGACGAATATGACTCAGCTTTCTTTGATAAGCGTTCTAAGTTTGTTCACTATCATCCAAAAACGGCGATTTTAAATAACCTTGAATTTGACCATGCCGATATTTTTGATGACCTAGCAGCGATTCAAAAACAGTTCCATCATCTGGTTCGTACTATTCCAAGTGAAGGCCGTATTATTGCGCCAATTACTGAAACTCATATTGATGAAGTGCTTGAAATGGGTTGCTGGACGCCAGTGATCCGCACAAGTTTAGAAGCAAATGAAAAAGCGGCTTTGTCTGCCGAATTAATTTCAATTGATGGCAGCCATTTTAAAGTCCTCGAAAATGGCAATGTCGTTGGCGAAGTGAAATGGAGCATGACAGGGCAACATAGCGTAGCGAATGCTTTAGCAACTATTGCAGCAGCTCAACATGTGGGCGTTGCTCTTGAAACGGCTTGTGAAGCTTTATCTAACTTTGGCGGTGTAAAACGCCGTATGGAGTTACTCGGTACCGTAAATGGTATTGAGGTTTATGATGACTTCGCTCACCATCCAACAGCAATTGACACCACTTTAGATGGCGCACGTAAACGTTTAGGCGAACGACGTTTATGGGCCATTATTGAACCGCGTTCAAATACCATGCGTATGGGTAGCCATAAAGATGGCTTGGCGCATTCAGCACGCTTAGCAGATGATGTTATCTGGTACCAGCCAGAAGGTTTAGACTGGGATTTACAACCTGTAATTGCAGCTGCATCAAACCGTGCTCAAGTCAGCCGTTCACTTGATGAAATTATTGACCGTATTGTCAATGAAGCAGGTGAGGGTGATGCTGTGGTGATTATGTCTAACGGTGGCTTTGGTGGCTTACATCAAAAACTTTTGAGTGCATTAAAAGCAAAAGCTGCTTAACTTTCTCTCTAGATGATTTAATAAAAAAACGGGTTTCAGTTTGAAACCCGTTTTTTTAGTTTAATGGTTTTTAAACCTGCTTTGGCTCTATATCTTCTATAAATTTATTCGAGATGAATAAACGTAAGGTATAGACGATACCCATTGCAAACACGCTATATCCCACGTTATTACAAATGAACGGAATACATAAAATAATAAGCGCGGTAATAGGATAAAACCATTTAGAAATTCCAGCTAAACATTCAAACTCGTATAACATCCATATACAAGTGGTATAAAGCACTACACTTACTGCGACAATTACACCCATATATAAATCAGAGATATGTGCATGATGGGTAGTAACATCCACGGCGGCGGCAAGCGCAGCACCTACGGCAGCAATACTCACAAAAACAAAATAATGGCCATAACCCCATACAAATGGACGCACACCTTTAAAATGATGATGTTGTTCACTGCGATCAAAGTAAGCCCACCACATTGCAAACATCAACATTAATCCGCCAATCATTAAAAAAACAGCCGGAATATTGATAGATTGAGCCGCAAGCGCATCACGTATGGCATTAAAACTACCTACAATTGATTCGCCCAAAACAATAATGGTGAGGAGAGCATAGCGCTCTACAATATGATGAGGGTGCCACGGCGTAGGCGAATGTTTTTCTGCATAGATCGGAACGAATAACTCGAACACAACTAGACATAAAAATAGAGGTATAGAAAGGACATGAGCAAAGTTAGCTACAAGCCAACCAATTTGTACCAAGACTATACCGATCGCATAGCGGTAAGCCGTAACTCGCCGTTCAGGATCATGTTTTGCTGCTCGGAGCCACTGGGTGACTAAAGCCAAGCGCATAATCACATAGCCCACAATAATGATGTCAAAATCCTGACTACGAAACACATCAGGAATACCTGCGGCCATCACCAATGAACCTACAATCTGTACAAAAGTAAGGCACCGATACAATGCATCATCATTATCGTAAGCTGAAGCGAACCATGAGAAATTCATCCATGCCCACCACAGCGCAAAAAACACCATTAGGTAGCTTGGCAGTGCATGCCAGAGATGATTTTCAATAATCGCGTGGTGTAACTGCTGACCTGCTGTTGCAATCGCGACCACAAAAATTAAATCGAACAATAATTCGAGGGGAGTTGCTGCTCTATGCGGCTGTTTAGGATCTCTTGGAGATAAAGGCCTCAAACTTAATTTTTTCTGTTTTTCTTGAGTAGTCATAAAATAACGTTCTCGAATAAAGTGCCAACACGTTAACACTTTAATATTAACCACCAGATCACGCATTAAAAATTATTTAGGTCTGCTGATTAATCTTTACTCATTAGCAAACTATATTTCATTTTTGTGACAATTCTTTATCAAGACAATAGGTTTAATTCTTTATCATAGCTCACGTTTTTTTGTTCTTGTTTGGAATATGAATGTCTTTAGAAACACTCAACCTTAGCTTATTCCATGTCATAAATGGTGCTCAGGATGCGAGTCAATTTATCATTCGTCTTGCTATCTTTTTTGCTAATGATCTCCTCTATATCCTGTTATTCATCCTTACATTTTTATGGTTTTATGGCGATCAAGATTTAAAAAATAGGGTCATTAAATCTGTCTTTTTAACCTGCATATCACTTTTAGTGGGTTATGTTATTTCTTTGTTTTATCACCATCCAAGACCATTTGTAATGGGTATGGGCACCACCTTTATTGAACATGCACCAACAGCGTCTTTTCCAAGTAATCATATGCTGATTTTCAGCACCATCGCGTTGTCTTATTTGTTTGCTCAGCGCAAAATGATTGGAATGATTCTGTTATTTTTGTCATTTGTGGTGGCGTGGTCACGTATTTATTTAGGTGTGCATTTCCCTTTAGACATGTTGGGGGCTTTTATTGTCGCGCTTCTGGTCAACACAGCAGGTTATTACTTCTGGAATGCTTACGGTACAAGTTTGACCGCATTCTTTATTCACCTTTACCAGATTATATGCAAACCGCTTTTAGACCGCGGTTTGATTAAATAATGCGTAGATCTTTTTGGGATTAAAAGCACCCTCTTAAGTTCAGTTGCGTAATACAAAAAAATCTGCCATTCTATATGAAATTGGATAGGTTTTATCCAATACAGAATTTAGTTTGACAAGGGGAGTAGCCTCCTCCAAACATAACAGCAATGTTATGTGTCAGATATCGTCAATACACTTTTATTAAAAAGTCGGTATCTGAGCATCGTGAAATTCATGATGTAGGCAAGACCTTGATCATGTTGATACAGATGTTTAATTCATCTGGCAACTGGTCGAGGTTTTTTTATGCCCAGTTGCCGGATGTATGGAGGATTTATGGAAACAATCGGCAATTTATGGCTGTACGTAGCATTCTTTGGCATAGTCATTGTCATGCTTCTGATTGACTTCTTGGGCTTTAAGCAAAAACAAGGTCAAGATGTCTCAATTAAGCAAGCTGCTTACTGGAGCGTGGCGTGGGTAAGCGTTGCAGCCTTATTTGGTGGTGGTTTATGGCTCTACCTACAACAAACGGTTGGGGTGACCTTAGCAAACCAAAAAACCATGGAATACTTTGCGGGTTACTTACTCGAAAAATCCCTCGCAATTGACAACGTTTTCGTCTGGTTAATGATTTTTGCGGCGTTTGCTATTCCAGCTGCGCTACAACGTAAAATTTTGCTCTACGGTGTATTAGGCGCGATTGTACTGCGTACCCTTTTTATTTTTATTGGTGCATGGTTCGTACAAGAGTTCTCTTGGGTGCTTTATATTTTCGGTGCGTTCTTGGTATATACAGGCTTTAAGTTCTTAAAGGGCCAAGAAGAAGAAACCAATATCGAAGACATCAAAATTTTAAAATGGCTACGTAAGCACATGCGTATTACCCCACAGCTTGATGGTGACAAATTCTTTGTACGTCAAAATGGTTTATTGTGGGCAACGCCGTTATTTCTAGTGTTGATTTTGGTTGAAGCTTCAGATGTAATTTTCGCGGTAGATTCTATTCCTGCTATTTTCGCTGTTACTAGCGATCCGTTTATTGTTTTAACGGCGAATTTAATGGCAATTTTAGGTTTACGCGCAATGTTCTTTTTACTTGCTGGCGCTGCTTCTAAATTGCATTACTTACCGTATGGCTTAGGCATCATCTTATTGTTCATTGGCGCGAAAATGTTGTTGCTTGATGTATTCCACATGCCAATCTGGATCTCGTTAAGCTTTATCGTAATAGTGTTAGCAATTACTGCTTATCTCTCTTTACGACACAACAAAAAGCAATTGCAGTCTTAACTCATCACAACAAGGCATCTACATGTGAGATGCCTTGTCATTTAAATATTTAAAATAGGCTGTACTTTAAAAAAGCAGATTAATATCATATGCCAACCTAAAATTTATCTTTCCTAATCAGAAACATAATAGATAACAGCGATTCGGTTTTTATGCCGAACATACTTATTAAAATGTGTGGAGTCTCATGCGTTCTAAAAAAATTAATCTTGTCGTGGTCCCTTTATTACTCACGGCATGTAGCCATAATGATGGTCCTTTAGTACAAGATATATATAACAACCAATATGACTGTGCTCGCGACTGGAATAACGAAACATGTAAACAAGAAAATAGCTCAAGTGGACATGGTTCTAGTTATGTCGGTAGCCGCTATTTAGGTCCTGCGTATTATCGAAATAATCGGGAAGTTTCTTTTCACGGAAATACCTTACATCCTTACAGCAATTTGAGTGTAGGTCATCCCATTATTTCAAGTACGGCGAAAAGCGCATCTTCTTCATCCCCAATTCGTGGGGGTTTTGGTCGTAGCGGCTTCTCTTTCGGCGGCTAAATTCTCAGGCATTCACTTAATATGAAAAGAAAAATATTTACTCCACGACCAGACTGGCAAGTGGAGCATCAAAATATTGGTTTTGATTATTTTAATTTACCTTCTCTCGATGGCTCAATTTACTGGTCTGAAGGGGTTGCTTATGAATTTACGCTTAAGCAGATTGAAAAACTTGAAGATGCAGCAAATGAGCTGCATCAGATGTGTTTATCGGTAGTAGGAGACCTCATTCAACGGGGCGACTATCCTGCTTATTTTCAAATTCCTGAAGTCGCCATAAACCATATTGAACATTCGTGGAAACAAAATGCTCCGATGCTGTATGGCCGCTTTGATTTCGCTTACGATGGGCGAAATATCAAAATGCTGGAATATAACGCCGATACGCCGACTGGCTTACTCGAAGCCTCTGTTGCACAGTGGCTGTGGATAGAACAAGTCTCAGGCATTGCAAATCGAGACCAGTTCAATAGTATTCATGAAGACCTGATTAAACGCTGGAAGACAATTTTACCGCGTGGTAGCCATGTGCATTTTGCTGCCTGTCAGGAAGCGGGAAGGGAAGACTGGGGCAATTTAGAGTACTTGATGGATACCGCTTATCAAGCTCATCTACAAGTTTCCGAGCTTTCTATGGAGAACATAGGTTGGAACGGGCAAGATTTTGTTGATCTCCATAATCAGCCCATTCAAAACATATTTAAACTCTATCCATGGGAATGGATCTGGGAAGAAGCATTTTCTCAATATATCCATCCACAAACACAGTGGATTGAACCTTGCTGGAAAATGTTACTTTCAAATAAAGCGATTTTGGTTGAGCTTTGGAAGCGTTATCCAAACCATCCATTATTGGTTGAAACCCATACCTATGACCCGCAACAAGCTTTGTCCGGTAAATGGGTGAAAAAGCCGATTTTGGCAAGAGAAGGGGCCAATATTCGAGTTTTACAAGACGGCCATGACCAAGGTGCAGCTTCTGGTAGCTTTTATTTTGATGACTATGACAAATATGGTTATGTCGTACAGAAATGGGTAGATACCCCATTATTTTCAGGGCAACTGCCTACACTCGGTTTATGGATGGTTGGACATCAATGTACAGGCATGTCTATTCGTGAAGATTGCTACGACATTATTGGTAATGATGCTCACTTTGCAGCACATTATTTTGTCGAGTGATAAGCGCATCGATATATAAAAAAGCACTTTTTAAGTGCTTTTTTATTGGGTCTTACTTGCGATCAATTAGTGCATTTTAAGTAAACAGCGAATAATGAGCTTTCATTTTTAAAGTTAAATTAGAACAAAAATTCAAAAACACAATAATATAAATTTATGTATTTTAATAAATTTTTCCTTATTTTCTTTATTAAAAATCAATATTGGCAAGCTCTTTGCATCTCCTAAAAAGAAAAAAGCCTAGATTTTAAGGGCTCGCGAGAGCCCTGATTTTTTTTAAGGAGTGATGCCATGAATGCTATTCCAACTTTAACGCCACTTACCATGCCGTGTAACAGCAGTTTTGAAGGAAAAGATTGGGAAATTTTATCAAGTCACTGGTATCCGGTTGCGCGTATTCAAGATGTCTCTACAGCACCTCAACGCGTCACGCTACTAGACGTCAACATGGCCCTTTATAAAACAGAAAGTGGCGAAATTCATCTGGTTCGAGACATTTGCCCACATCGTGGGGTTCCATTAACCAAAGGTTGGGTCGATGGTGAAGAAATTGTGTGTCCCTATCATGGTCTACGCTATAACACTGAAGGGAAATGTACCCAAATACCAGCTCAACCCGAGTTAACCAAAATTTCTGATCGTTTTTCTCTGACCAAATTTCCTGTTGTTGAACGATATGGTCTGATTTGGACCAGTATTCATGGTCGTGATGTTACTCAAGCCAATATTCCTGTATTAGATACTTGGGACCATGCAGAGCATCAATCAATTTTACCGCCTTTTGTCGATATTGGCGGTTCTAGTGGTCGTCAACTCGAAGGATTTATCGATGTCGCTCATTTTGCGTGGGTGCATCACAATGCCTTTGCCAGTCGCGATAATCCCGTTGTCCCTAAGTACCACACCGAACGCACCGCCCACGGCTTAAAAACAGTCTATATCAGCAATGTCAGTAACTATCCACACGAACTAAAACATCTCGAACCAGAAGGCTTTTTGTGGAAGCGCACCTTTGAGGTCTATCCACCTTTTTCAGCTGTACTTACGGTCGATTTTCCAGAAGGTGGAGTCTTAAAAATCTTAAATGCCTGTTGTCCTGTTTCAAGCAATAAGACCCGTTTATTTGTCCCACTCACGCGTAACTTTGACCAAACTGGCGATTTAGAAAAGGTATATGCATTTAATGCGCAAATTTTTGCTGAAGACCAAGAGATGATCGAATCACAAAAGCCAGAAGACCTTCCGCTTGATTTAATGATGGAAGCACATTTTGAAGCAGACCGTTCATCAACGACTTATCGACGGATTTTGGCAGAATGGGGACTAAGTAAACGTTATACCGTTTAAATCTTGGCTAACTGGGGTACAATCAATCGAAAAAAGTGAAAATATAAAGGCTTTCCATGTCATTGATCGCAAATACCACCGTTGTACGTGGTCGTTTTTTAGATATTCAACAAACTGTCTCTGAGCCAACTGATATTCCAAATCAAGTGCGTTATTTAGAAGATGGTGTATTGATTAGTGAACATGGAAAAATCAAATGGTTTGGTGCATGGGAAGAAGCTCAACAGCATCTTCCTACTGGAGTTGAGGTTCAACATTACCCAGAACAATTGATTGTACCCGGCTTTATTGATACCCATATTCATTTCCCGCAAACAGAAATGGTTGGAGCATATGGTGAACAACTTTTAAGTTGGCTTAATACTTATACTTTCCCAACTGAAATCCAGTTTCATGACAAAGCATATGCAAGTGAAATTGCCCAGTTCTTTGTTCAGGAACTCTTAAAACACGGTACAACTACAGCCCTCGTTTTCTGTACAGTTCATCCCGAGTCTGTTGATGCCTTATTTGAAGCCGCAGAACGCGTTCAGATGCGTTTAATTGCCGGTAAGGTACTCATGGACCGCAATGCCCCTGAAGCGCTGTGTGACACGCCAGAAACAGCTTACAGCGACACTAAAGCACTCATTGAAAAATGGCATGGTAAGGGCCGTGCTCTCTATGCAATTACGCCACGTTTTGCGCCTACTTCTACACCTGAACAATTAGAAAGAGCAGGGCAGTTAAAACAAGAATTTCCGGATGTTTATGTCCATACGCATTTAAGTGAAAACAAAGATGAAATCTCATGGGTGAAATCTTTATTTCCGGAACAAGCTGGCTATTTAGATGTTTATCAACACTATGGTCTTACTGGTAAACGTTCTGTGTTTGCGCATTGTGTTCACTTAGAAGATCAAGAATGGCAATGTATGCATGATACGCAGTCAGCTATCGCATTTTGTCCAACATCGAACCTATTCTTAGGCAGTGGTTTATTTCCATTGAAAAAAACATGGGAAAAACAAGTGAAGGTAGGCTTAGGTACAGACATCGGCGCGGGTACATCATTCAGCTTACTGCAAACCGTTAATGAGGCTTATAAGGTTCAGCAATTACAAGGCGATAAACTCTCAGCTTATGAAGCTCTTTATCATGCCACGCTAGGCGGAGCAAAAGCACTTGATTTGCAAGACCAGTTAGGCAATTTTAACATCGGTAAAGAAGCAGATTTTGTTGTATTGAATCTTAAGCCAACTGCATTACAGGAACTTCGCCAGTCTAAATCTAAATCTGTTGAAGATTCACTGTTTGCATTATTCACCTTAGGTGATGACCGTAATATTGAGGCGACTTATATTTATGGAAAACGTGCTTATCAAAAAGAAACAGTCCAGTAAAAAAGGTATTGTTAAGTTTTTGTTATTATTTGGAATATGTGCTCTTGCATTAAAGCGTGATCGATATATTCCGCAAAATGATAAAATTTCATAGCCATCAAAGGGTGCATGAAACGTCATTTTGCTTTAAAATTTTACCATTAACTCAGTTTTTCGAGGTGTTGCAGGTCAACACCTTTTTTATTTTTTCTTTTATATCTTGTAGGAATCTGCCATGACTGTTGCAATGAGCATCATGATTTCAACCGAAGAAATTCAAGCAAAAGTCAAAGAGCTCGGCGAGCAAATCAATTCTCACTATGCAAATAGTGACAAAGAATTGGTTCTGATTGGTCTACTTCGTGGTTCTGTTATTTTTATGGCAGACTTATGCCGTACCATTACCAAACCACACGAACTCGACTTCATGACAGTGTCTAGCTACGGCGGTGGTACCACTTCAAGTCGAGATGTTAAAATCTTAAAAGATCTTGACGGTGAAATTCGCGGTAAAGATGTGCTTGTGGTTGAAGACATTATCGACTCAGGCAACACCTTAAGCAAAGTTGTGGAAATGTTGCAAACTCGCGAACCAAATTCAATTCAGCTATGCACATTAGTGAGTAAACCGTCTCGCCGTGAAATTGATCTTGAAGTTAAATTTTTAGGTTTTGAAGTAGAAGACAGATTCATTGTGGGCTATGGCTTAGATTACGATCAAAAATATCGTCATCTGCCTTTTATTGGTGAAATTGGCCTATAAATTTCATAAAAATAGCACCATAAGGTGCTATTTTTTTATATAACGTTTTAGCTTTGAACAAAAAAGACACAAAAAGTCGCAATCTGCTACAGACAAAACAGACAGCTCTGTCGCACGATAGAATATGAAGCAAAATCATTAACTTCATCAAAAAAACAACTGGAGAACAAATATGTGGTCACTTATTGTTGCTATTGTGGTTGGTTTCTTCGCTGGCTTAATTGCTCGTGCTTTGCATCCAGGTGATGATAAAGCAGGTTTCATCGTTACGACTTTGATTGGTATTGCAGGTTCACTTCTAGCCACTTATGGTGGTCGTTTGCTTGGGCTTTACGGCGAAAACTCAGCTGCAGGCTTTATCGCTTCCGTGATTGGTGCAGTCATTATTCTATTCATTTACAACTTGATTGCCCGAAAAAGCTAAACTTTAATTCGTTCATAAAAAAGCACCTTGTGGTGCTTTTTTATAATTTATAGGCCTAACTCTTTCCAAACTTCCTGAATTTCTTCAGCAGACCTTGCACCTACTAGTTTAAAACCGTTTGCAAAAATTAGGGTAGGAGTAGCATTAAAACCTAATTTTTTACCCAACTCTAAGTTACGATCAATTGGGTTTGCGCAGCTCGCAACTGTTGGTTTTACACCTTGTTCAATCAGTTTCTTCCAAGAGTATGACTGGCTCGGTGCACACCAAACTTGTCTCGAAACGACAATAGACTGAGGTTTTAAAGGGTAAATAAACGTGTAAATTGTTACATCTTTAAGTTTATCAAGTTCAGGTTCAAGCTTTTTACAGTAAGGACAATTTGGGTCAGAAAATACCGCTAAAACATGCTGACCGTTACCTTTGACTGTTTTAATGGCATCTTTTAAAGGCAATTGTTTCCAATCAATTGAGTTTTGTCCTAAAACCAAATCTTTGGTTAAATTCTTCTGGTCCTTTAAGCGAATCATAGAACCTACCAACATATGCTGACCATCTTCACCCAGATAAATAATTTGTTGATCGAGATTGGCGCTATATAGTCCTGGCATTTCGGTTTTCTGAATATTGCTAATTTTCAAATTAGGATATTGTTTTTTAATATTTTCCCGAACAGTATCTACATTAGCGAAGCTCAAACTTGTAGTTAAGCTAAATAATGCCAATATTCCTATTTTTTTAAGCATAAAACCGACTCATTGGTAGGAGAGGAGATCATTTTAATCAGTTCAGCTCATGAAAACAGAACTGATTACCGAGTTATAACCAAATTCCCACATCGTTATGCTTATGTTTCACGTGGAACATAAGTCGCTTTTAGAAAGTCCTTCAACCTGATTTTGATCATGACGTGATACACTATGATCGTGTATAAAATTCAAACCCAATATACTCCCTACCAGTATATTGAATTATTAAGAGAAAACAGATGAGTCACATTGGTCAGGATAAAAAAATTCTTAATCGTGTAAAACGACTAAAAGGGCAAATCAACAGCATTGAAAATGCGATAGAACAACCAGAATCATCATGCATTGATATTTTGCAGCAAGTTGCGGCCATAAAAGGTGCAATAAACGGTTTAATGAGTGAATTGATGGAACAACACTTACACCACCATGTACTTCAAGGTGCAGAAGTCGATCAAAATGAGTTAGATGAATTTTTAAAAGTTTTAAAGAGATACGGCTGAGAAAAGTACTGGATGACATAACACTCTATATCATCCAGTTTTTTATTATTTTCCAATACAGAACGAACCAAAGATTTTGCCGAGTAGGTCATCAGCACTAAAGTCACCTGTAATCTCACCTAAAGCATTTTGAGCAAGACGTAATGATTCGGCAACAAGCTCACCAGCGTTAAATACAACAAGTTGCTCACGTGCTTCTGAAAGATAGAGCTGTGTGCGCTTCATTGCGTCTAAATGGCGTGTTCTTGCAATAAACGTATCTTCCTCAGGGTGAAAGCCTGCATGAGCTGTAATCGCATCTACGAGGCCTTGTACGCCCATCTCTTGTTTTGCCGAAACGGTAATATGACGGAAACCTTGAAAATCAGTAATTTCAGCTACCTGTCCAGTTAAGTCGCATTTATTACCAATTAACATTAAACGACGTGGTTCAATATGTTCAGCGAAATATTCTTGAGCGAGTTTTAAGGGGTCGTCGCCTTGATTTAAATCATAAACTAACAACAATAAATCAGCTTGTTCAATTTCTTTAATTGCTCTACGAATCCCTTCTTTTTCAACGATGTCACCTGTTTCACGAAGACCAGCGGTGTCTGTTAAGGTAATTGGCAGACCATTTAAGCTAATTTTTTCATGCAAAACATCGCGAGTTGTGCCAGCAATGTCCGTCACAATAGCGCGTTCTACACCAGCAAGCGCATTTAATAAGCTCGATTTACCCGCATTCGGTTTACCCGCAATAACAACTTGCAAACCTTCACGTAAGAGTTGCCCTTGTCGTGCAGAAGTTTGAACCGCATGTACCGACTGCTGGACATCTTCCAGTAAAGCTAAAATCTTACCATCTGCTAAGAAATCGATTTCTTCTTCAGGAAAATCAATCGCAGCTTCGACATGTAATCGTAAATGGATCAGTTTTTCTAAAACCGTATTAATTTTTGTTGAAAATGCGCCCTGTAAAGAGCGAACAGCAGAGCGTGCCGCAGCTTGAGAGGTTGCATCAATCAAGTCAGCAATCGCTTCTGCTTGTACCAAGTCCATTTTGCCATTTTCAAAAGCTCGCATGGAGAACTCACCAGCTTTTGCAGCAATTGCACCTAGCTCAAATAAACGGCCAAGAAGAGCATTTTGAATGACTGGACCGCCATGTCCCTGTAGCTCGACAACATCTTCACCAGTAAACGAATGCGGATTTGGAAAGCACAAGACAATCCCTTCATCCATGATGCTTCCATCAGCATCATAAAACTTACGAAAAACCGCCAGACGCGCTTCAGGCAAGTTTTTTTGCGTCAGCTTTTGAGCAATTTCATAGGCCTTAGGTCCAGATAAGCGAATCACGCCCACTCCACCACGCCCTGGCGGCGTTGCAATTGCAGCAATTGTGGTTTGACTTTGCATATTATTCACCTAAAAAACCTAAAATACAGCCAAAGAAAAATCCGCCTAAGATTACCATCTTAAGCGGATTGATTCAGCAAAAGTTCAACGATTAAGACGCTGATTCAGTCTTGTTTAGACGACTTTTTTCAACACTTTTGTTAATAAACCATTGCTGTAAAATGGTAATACTGTTGTTCACAATCCAGTACAACACGAGACCTGCAGGGAAGAACAACATAAATACCGTGAACATAATCGGCATAATGCGGAATACTTTCGCTTGCATTGGATCAGCCGGTTGCGGGTTCAACATTTGCTGAGCAAACATTGTCGCACCCATAATTAACGGCAAGATAAACCATGGATCCATTGCAGACAAGTCTTGAATCCAGCCTAACCATGGTGCGTGACGTAATTCCACACTTTCCATGAGTACCCAGTACAAGGCAAGGAAAATCGGCATTTGTAGCAATAGCGGCAAACAACCTGATAGTGGATTAACTTGTTCACGTTTATAAAGCGCCATCATTTCTTGCGAGAAGCGCATACGGTCTTCACCGAACTCTTCTTTCATGCGTTGCATTTCTGGTGCAATCACACGCATTTTCGCCATAGAACGATAACTTTTTGAAGATAAAGGCCATAAAATCATCTTCACCATAATGGTAAGCAAGATGATTGACCATCCCCAGTTGCCTACAATGCTATGGAAGAATTGAAGACCTAAGAACAATAACTTAGCAATTGGCCATAACCAACCATAGTCAACAGTCTGGTTCAAACCTACAGCCAAATCTTTTAATTCAGATTGTACTTTTGGACCTGAATAAAGCTTCGCATCTACTTCCATTGAAGTGCCAGCTGGAACATTAATTACTGGCGAAGTAAAGCCAATAATATTCATATGATCCGCAGACTGACGAGATTCAAGCTTAGCAACATAAGGCTGACCATTTGCTTGAGTCAGTTTAAGGTTTCCAGGAATCCAAGCACTTACAAAGTAGTGCTGAACCATTGCAACCCATCCACCTTTAGCATCAGCATTTACTTTTTCTTCTGAGAAGTTAGCAAACTTAAGCTTGTTATAATGTGAATCAGGCGTTCCCCAAGCACCACCTAAGAAAGTTCCTAGAGTGAAAATACCTTGAGAAGACTTACCAGGATCCTCAGAGTTATCACGCTTTAACTGTCCAAACATCTGACCTTGCCAATTTTGTTGGCTACGGTTAATGACTTGATGACTTACAACAATCGGGTATTGACCTTGGGTAAAGGTGAAAGTTTTAATAATTTCAACGCCTTCTGGTGTCTTAAATACCATCGGCACGTTTAAAACTTTTTCAGACTGACCCTTTTGATCCTGTACACCCTTAGCATCAGCCAAAGTATATGATGTTTTTTCAACCGCATATAACGGACGACCACCACGACTACTATCTGGTCCATTCAAACCAATTAAGCCAGACTGAGCAACATATGTACGCTTGGCATCATTTTCAAGCATAACAAATGGTTGATTACTGTCTTTACTTTTGTCGTGAGAGAGTAATTCAATACGAACAATATCACCACCTTTTGGATTGATCCAAAGATGATAAAGGTCAGTTTGTACTGAAATAAGCTGTTGATTCACAGGTGCTGTCGCATCTGTGGTTTGTGACTGCGTAATATTTGCTTGTGGCACATCGGAAGCCACTGTTGCAGTTTTAGCATTTGGCAAATCAGCAGATATTTCATGTGAACTTACAGCCGCCGCTTGTTGTTGCGGTGCAGTTGCAGCATTTCCATAATCTTTTTGCCAAGCCAAAATGAGCAAATATGCGGTGACAAACATGGCCCCGAGAATTGCAAACCTGGCCCATTGTTGCATATCTATTACCCCAAATGGTTAGAGAGATTTTGCTTCATTAAACGATCACGAAAGGGTACAGCAACATGATGCGTTTGAGAATCTATTTGATGAAACGAAATAAAACGAATTGCTTTTGGCGGTACCGGATCATATCCGGAGCCTCCCCATGGATGACATCGACAAATACGTTTAGAAGATAGCCAAACGCCTTTCATTGCACCATGAGTTTGTAATGCTTCTATCGCATATTGGGAACAAGTTGGGATATAACGACAACGGGGTCCAAGAAGCGGACTAATCGCAATTTGATACAGTCGAATGAACCAACGCAAAATACGAACCATTGGTCATCTCTTAATTTTGCGAGGTTGGGACAACTTTAGAATGTTTTTTTGCCAAGCGTTGTAATTTTTGCCAAGCAAAATCTAATTGTTGATATAGCTCAGCGTTCGTAATCGTTTCAATACCAACTTTAGGCATTACAACAACATCTATGTCTAACCCAAATTTCGGCTGATTTAGACGAAAGCTCTCACGAGCAAGACGCTTTATTCGATTTCTTTCATGCGCACGGCGCACTTTTTTCTTAGCAACGACAATACCCAAACGGCTATTAGGCTGTTCGGTTAATTTTGCAAGAAATAAAAAATGGGGTTGATGCACTTTAAAAAGCGCACCATCAAATACACTTTTATAATCTGCAGCACAGCGCACACGACGATCTGTGCTAAAACTGTAAAGTGCCATCACACCCAAGTCTGGTCAGCGTAACAGTAATTAAACAGTTAAGCTATGACGACCTTTTGCACGACGACGAGCTAATACTTGACGACCAGCTTTAGTTGCCATACGAGCACGGAAACCATGAACGCGTTTACGCTTTAATTCAGATGGTTGGAAAGTACGTTTCATATCGAAACTCCCAAAAATGATCTTTCTATAAAGGTCCGCGATTTTATTGTGCAATGTTTACTCTGTCAATGATAAACAGAGAAAGTTTTGTATTTAAGTCAAATTTTTACTTATTCATCCTCTCTTTATATTAAGTCAATTTTTACCATTTAAAAGTTATACACAAAGTAATTGTTTATTTTTATTATGACTTTTAAGATATACACTTCTTATTTACATACTTATCAACAAACCTAGATGTGAAATTAGTTTTGTTCCGGTATATTTGAATTTAAATTCATATTTTTTAGTTATCCACAATTTGAAGTAGCCCTATTAAATAAATTCAAATTTTAAAATTTAAATTTATTCTTATTAGTGTGGACTTTTTCTGTGGATTTCACGGTTTTAAATTTAAAAAACATATATTTGAACTGTTGATAACTCTGTTTTTATTATCTTTATGGATTGTGGATAAGTTTATGTGATAATTTATCCACAGGATGTGCAAAAAGTTATTCACAATTGGTTTTGAATTTAAATTTATTCACAAGAGATTTCTTTTTAGGCAAAATCAACCGAATTCGTCATGACAGATGTGGATAACTTGGGTAGAATGGCGACCCCTTCTTATCAGGAAGGGTTAATCTTTAAATGATTTGAATTTAAAACGCAGACATAGGGGATACACATGCTTTGGACAGACTGCTTAACTCGCTTGCGACAAGAGCTCTCTGATAACGTCTTTGCGATGTGGATTCGCCCTTTAGTAGCTGAAGAAGTGGAGGGCATACTACGTCTATATGCTCCTAACCCTTATTGGACACGTTATATTCAAGAGAATCATTTAGAGTTAATTTCTATATTGGCAGAACAGTTGTCAGAAGGACGTGTACGTCAGGTAGAAATCTTAGTCGATTCTCGTCCTGGTAGTATTTTGTCTTCTAATGAACAACCGGCAACAACTACAGCTGCCTTACAAAGTACGCCTGTATCGCAACCAACTAAGGTTAAAAGAGAACCTGAACCTGTTACCAACACTGCAGTTAGCCCGAAAACATCAAAAAAGAAACTATTAAACCCCCAATTTACTTTTTCACTATTTGTTGAAGGCCGTTCTAACCAAATGGCAGCGGAAACTTGTAGAAAAGTATTAACACAATTAGGTGCTTCTCAGCATAACCCTTTGTTTTTATATGGCCCAACGGGTCTTGGTAAAACTCACTTAATGCAAGCGGTTGGTAATGCTTTACTTCAAGCTAAGCCGAATGCGAGAGTCATGTATATGACTTCAGAAAGTTTTGTACAAGATTTTGTGAGTTCCTTACAAAAAGGAAAGGTTGAAGAGTTTAAGAAAAATTGTCGTTCTTTAGATTTGTTATTAGTTGATGATATTCACCTTTTGGCTGGTAAAGAAGCTAGTCTAGTTGAATTCTTTTATACATTTAACGCCTTACTCGATGAATCTAAACAAATTATTTTAACTTCTGATCGCTATCCTAAAGAATTAACAGAACTTGATCCTCGATTGGTTTCTCGTTTTTCTTGGGGACTATCAGTAGGTGTTGAACCACCAGATATTGAAACACGAATCGAAATTCTGCTTAAAAAAGCTGAAAATAGTGGTGTTGATTTGCCAAGAAACTGCGCATTATTTATTGCACAACAAGTGGTAGCGAACGTACGTGAACTTGAAGGCGCATTGAATAAAGTTGTCGCAATTTCACGTTTTAAAGGTGCGCCAATCGATCTTGATGTGGTGCGAGAGTCTTTAAAAGATGTATTGGCGATCCGTGCGCGTACAATTAGTGTGGAAAATATCCAACGTGTGGTGAGTGAATATTTCCGCATCCCGCTCAAAGAACTCGTAGGTCCAAAACGAACACGAATCTATGCGCGACCACGCCAATTGGCGATGGGGCTTGCTCGTGAGTTGACTGGTGATAGTTTTCCGGAAATTGGAATGGCTTTTGGTGGCCGAGACCATAGTACCGTGATGCATGCTTGTGAAAAAGTAGTCAGTTTAAGGGAAGAAGATCCTATCTTTGACGAAGATTATAAGAATTTACTACGTCTTCTTCAGAGTTAATGAAATCATAAGACGTTGTTGCAAAGTCTCCATAAGTGCAGCATAGTACACAGCTAAAAAATGAAATGTTTGCTCCAAGTTGCTAGAGGAATGAATCGTGCGTTTGAAAATCGCTAAAGAAAGTTTACTCAATGTTTTATCACATGTTGTCGGTGCGGTAGAACGTCGTCATACCTTGAATATTCTTTCAAACGTCAAAATTCAGGCTAATGGTCAAGCACTCACCATTACTGGTTCGGATTTAGAAGTTGAACTGGTGGCGAGCACTGCTTTATCAGAAGGGGCGTGCCTCGAAGCAGGTGAAACGACTGTTCCTGCTCGTAAATTGATGGACATTTGTAAATCTTTGCCTACCGCCGCATTGATTGACTTACAAATTACAGAAGATCAAAGATGTATTTTAAAGTCTGGTAATAGCCGTTTTGTGCTAGGTACTTTACCAGCAGAAGATTATCCGTTGTTAAATACTGAGAATAGCCAAGGTACGCAAGTACAGGTGACCCAACGTGAATTAAAGCGTTTATTTGAAAAAACTGCTTTTGCGATGGCCGTACAAGATGTACGTTTTTATTTAACTGGTACGTTGTTAGAAATTGATGAAAATCAATTGCGTGCAGTCACAACAGATGGTCACCGTCTTGCTCTTTGTGAAATTTTGGCTTCTTCTAGTTCATCTCAATTAGTACAAGCAATTGTGCCGCGTAAAGCTGTGGGTGAATTACAACGCTTACTTAGTATTGAAGATGAGCAACTTACTTTGCTTATTGGCCGTGAATTATTAAATGTAACGATCAATACGCCAAGCCGTGATAAAGAACAAGGTGATATTACTGTTCGTTTTACGACAAAATTGATTGATGGAAAATTCCCTGATTACCGCCGTGTAATTCCACGTGGTGGTGATAAACATGTTTTGATTGGTCATGATGTATTTAAACAATCATTACAACGTGTCGCAATTTTAAGTAATGAAAAATTACGTGGTGTTTTCTTAAACTTTAATCAGGATTCTTTGCAGCTTCGTGCAAATAACCCTGAACAAGATGAAGCGATTGAGGATTTAGCAATCCAATATCAAAATACCCCATTAGAAATGTCATTTAATGCTCAATATTTGCTTGATGTATTGGGTGTATTAGATGGTGATGACGTAAATATGAGCATGACTGAAGCAAACCAGTCAGTATTGGTACAAGATCCAGCTCATCCTGACCAGACTTATGTTGTTATGCCGATGCGTGTTTAATCTGGTTTAATTCTATGCATCTTACGCGCTTAAATATAGAACGCGTGCGTAATTTAAAAACGGTTGCACTCCATGGTTTGCAACCGTTTAATGTTTTTTATGGCGCTAACGGTTCGGGTAAAACATCAATTTTAGAAGCGATTCATTTGCTTGCAACTGGTCGTTCATTCCGTACACATATTCCCAAAAATTATATTCAGTATGCAGCTGACGACGCGATTGTATTTGCTCAGTCAACAACTGAAAAAATCGGTATGCAGAAACTCGCTTCTGGTGAGCAATTGATGAAAGTCAACGGCGATACAGTTGCGACCCAAGGTCAACTCGCCAAATTGCTCCCTTTACAGCATATTGACCCACAAAGTACAGATATTATTGACCATGGTGCTAAGCCAAGACGTCAGCTTTTAGATTGGCTAATGTTCCACGTGGAACCTGAGTTTTATTTTGCTTGGCAATATTACTCTCGAGCTTTAAAACAGCGGAATACCTTACTCAAAACAAGACGCAATCTTTCCTTGGCTGACTTAGAGCCGTGGAACAAAATGTTGAGTGATTATGGCGAAATTTTGCACTCACAGCGTTTAAGTATCGTAGAGCAATGGAACGTTTATTTTCAAAATGACTTAAGTCAGTTATTACCTGATTTAGAGATTGAGCTGGAATACAGCCCCGGTTTTCATACAGAGCAGGGGCTCATGCAAGACTTGCTGAATCAGCACCAAAAAGACATTGAAAGACGTTATACAGAGTATGGTCCACATCGGGCTGACTTGCGCTTAAAAACGCCTTTTGGACACGCAGATGATGTTTTATCAAGAGGTCAGAAAAAACTCTTGATTATTGCCTTAAAACTGTCACAAATTGCAATGTTGCATGCGAGTAATAAGGAAACTGTGGTATTATTAGATGATCTGACAGCAGAATTAGACTTAACCGCACAACAACGTTTAATTGAACGATTAAGCCAACTTGGTAGCCAGGTTTTTATGACAACTTTAGATCATGCATCGGTAAAAAAACATTTACATGATCTGTCTATTTCATATCAATTATTCAGTGTTGAATCCGGTCAAGTTAGTCTTGCTTCACCATAATTTTTTGATGTTACCCATCTTTGAATAAACCTATATTTGCTAGGGAGAAACCATGAGTTCAGAGTCTCAATCAGCCTCTCAAACAGAACAAACCAATGAAAAGGCTTATGATTCCTCTAGTATTAAAGTATTACGTGGATTAGATGCAGTTCGTAAACGTCCGGGCATGTATATTGGGGATACAGACGACGGTACCGGTTTACACCATATGGTATTCGAGGTTGTCGATAACGCAATCGATGAAGCCTTAGCAGGACACTGTGATGAAATCATTGTCACGATTCACGAAGATGAGTCTGTGAGTGTTTCAGATAATGGCCGTGGTATTCCAACTGATATTCACCCTGAAGAAGGTGTTTCTGCAGCAGAAGTTATTCTTACTATTCTGCATGCAGGCGGTAAGTTTGATGACAACAGCTATAAAGTTTCAGGTGGTTTGCACGGTGTAGGTGTTTCAGTTGTAAACGCACTTTCTAGTAAATTACATTTAATTATTAATCGTGCTGGCCAAGTACATGAACAAGAATATCAACATGGTGATCCGCAATATCCATTACGTGTGATTGGTGAAACGGATAACACGGGTACGATTGTACGCTTCTGGCCAAGTGCAGAAACTTTTAGTCAAACCATTTTCAACGTTGAAATTTTAGCACGCCGCTTACGTGAACTTTCTTTCTTAAACGCTGGTGTACGTATCGTTTTACGTGATGAGCGCATTAATCTTGAGCATGTTTATGACTATGAAGGCGGTTTATCTGAGTTTGTTAGATACATTAACGAAGGTAAAAACCACTTAAATGAAATCTTCCATTTTACGGCTGATGCAGATAACGGTATTGCTGTAGAAGTTGCATTGCAATGGAATGATAGCTATCAAGAAAATGTTCGTTGTTTCACAAATAACATTCCACAAAAAGATGGTGGTACGCACTTAGCAGGTTTCCGTGCAGCATTAACGCGTGGCTTAAACCAGTATCTTGAAAATGAAAACATTCTCAAGAAAGAAAAAGTGAATGTGACTGGTGATGATGCGCGTGAAGGTTTGACTGCTATTATTTCGGTTAAAGTTCCTGATCCAAAATTCTCTTCTCAAACTAAAGAAAAATTGGTATCGAGTGAGGTAAAACCAGCAGTAGAGCAAGCAATGAACAAAGAGTTCTCTGCTTACTTACTTGAAAACCCACAAGCTGCAAAATCAATCGCTGGTAAGATTATTGATGCTGCTCGTGCACGTGATGCGGCGCGTAAAGCACGTGAAATGACACGTCGTAAGAGCGCATTAGATATCGCAGGTTTGCCAGGTAAATTGGCTGATTGTCAGGAAAAAGACCCAGCACTTTCTGAATTATATCTTGTCGAGGGTGACTCAGCGGGTGGTAGTGCCAAGCAAGGTCGTAACCGTAAAATGCAGGCTATTTTACCTTTGAAAGGTAAAATCTTGAACGTTGAACGTGCCCGCTTTGACAAAATGATTTCGAGTCAGGAGGTCGGTACATTAATTACAGCACTTGGCTGTGGTATTGGCCGTGAAGAATATAACCCTGACAAGCTTCGTTATCATAAAATTATTATTATGACCGATGCCGACGTCGATGGTTCGCACATCCGTACATTGTTATTAACGTTCTTCTTCCGTCAAATGCCGGAGTTGGTGGAGCGTGGTCATATCTATATTGCACAGCCACCTTTATATAAACTGAAAAAAGGTAAGCAAGAGCAATATATTAAAGATAATGATGCCTTGGAAACTTATTTAATTTCAAATGCAATTGATGAGCTTGCTTTGCATATTAGTGCAGAAGCACCTGCGATTACAGGCGAAGCATTAGCAAAAGTGATTCAAGACTATCAAGTTTCACAAAAGAGCTTACAACGTTTAACGTTGCGTTATCCAGCAAGCTTACTTGATGCATTACTTGAAGTAGAGGCGTTTAAAGCTGATCAGAACCACGATCAGGTTTATGTACAGCAATGGGCAGATCAAGTACGCGAAGCTGTACAAAGACTACAGCCAAGTTTGCGTCCTGAAATTACGCTTGAAACCTTCGAACGTGAAAATGCTCAAGGCGAGAAAACAGCGCATTATTGGCCACGTGTGACGGTATATGTCCATAACTTGCCACATGCTTACTTGCTTGATGCTGGCTTATTAAACTCAGCAGAATATGCGCGTTTATTGAAGAACTCTAAGAGTTGGTTCAATTTAATTGAAGATGGTGCATATTTACAGAAGGGTGATCGCCGTATTCAAGTGGCTAATTTCCATCAGGTATGGCAGCACATTCTGCAAGATTCGCGCCGTGGAATGATGATCCAGCGCTATAAAGGTCTGGGTGAGATGAATGCTGAACAGCTTTGGGAAACCACAATGGACCCTGAAAACCGTAATATGTTACAGGTGACTATTGATGATGCAATCGAAGCAGATCGTATGTTCTCATGCTTAATGGGTGATGACGTTGAACCACGTCGTGCCTTCATTGAAGAAAATGCATTAAATGCAGATATTGATGCTTAATTGATAGCTAGATTCTAAATCAGTCTAAGGAGAGAAGATGATGAGTCAAAAGTTTATAGCAAGTATGCTGATTTCATGTGCAGCTTTAGTGAGTCATTCTGCATTTGCAGCTGACTTGTTGGAAGCTGACATGAAAACTTTAGCAAAGAGCACAAAAGCCTTTGCTGAAGCGAAAGATCTCAATAACGCAAAACAGCAGCTTGTGATTATGCGTCAGGCAGCAGTATCTTCAAAAAAATCTTTACCTCATAAGTTGGAAGGTTTACCGCCGGAAAATGTACAGGTAAAACAATATCAAGCGGGTTTAGATCAGTTGGTTACTGAAATTGATCGAGTAACTGTATTGGTTGATAAGGGTCAATTAGACCAAGCAAAATCAGAAGCAATTAATCTGGTTAATATCCGTAATGAAAACCACAAAAAATTTAGATAGATTCATTTTGATCTAAATAAAATAAAGGGAATGATTGATTCATTCCCTTTATTTTTTGGTCTATTTAAGTGTATTAAACCTAAAAAGATCAATTTTCTACTAAGTCTGTAACCTGAATGAGCGCGTGGCCAAATAAATATCCAGCTGTTAAGAGAATGCAGATCCACAAAATAGCTCCAGCGACATTATAGATTAAAAATTTTCCATAACTCATATTGCTAGAGCCCGCAGCTAATGGTGCAAAAGAACGTGCAAAAGGAATAAAGCGTGCCAGAAGAATGGTTTTCCCACCGTGTTGCAAGAAATAACGGTTGGTTTTATTTAAATATTCTTTTTTAATAAAGCGTGATTTTGCTTCAAAAATACGGTTACCAAAATGACGACCAATAGAGTAGTTCACAATATAGCCTAGGGTGGCAGCTACGGTAAGCAAAGTAATCATATAACCCAGATGCATCATTTCGATCACTGAGCAAAGCGCCCCTACAGTGAGAAGTAAACTATCTCCAGGCAAAAAGAACATAAATACAAAAGCTGTTTCAGAAAAAATAATTAAAAAGAGTATGGCATAGACCCATGCGCCATACTCCTGAATTAAAATAGGTAAAAAATGTTCAAAATTAGTAATAAAATCAATAAAATTCATTCAGTTTGTCTGATCCCGAATTAAATACCTACTCAAGAAGGGTAAAAACGAAGTTACAGAATTTAGTTAAATTATCTGTGTATCGCAACCCTTAAGATGTAGCTTAAGTCTTATATGTTATCAAATTTGAATCTATCTCAAAAATTTAACAGCTGAATGAAATATTATTAAAAGTCATTCAAATTTTTATATAGTAGCGCAAATAAAGCTCTGATTTGAACTAAAAGCCAGTACTGGTCCTTAAAAATACCAGTACTGGCAAGAACTTAGTTTTCGAAAGAGGCTTCCATTTCCTCAAGTTCCATCATGAGTTCTAAAAGTTGCTCTTCATGTTGTTCAAGCTTAGCCTTCAGCTCAGTCTGTTCATTCATCAATTTCAGCAAATCGTCTTTACGATTCGCTTCATATAATGAGCTATCCGCTAAAGCTTCTTCAATTTCAGCAAGTCGCGGTTGAAGCTTTTCAATTTGTGATTCAACCTTCTCAATATTTTTACGAATAGGTCGGGTCTGTTCACGACGGCGTGCGGCTTCCTTACGCTGTGCTTCTTTATCAACTTTAGTAGGAGCAGGGGGAGCAGATGATGATGAGTTGTTTGCTGCTACAGCAGTCTGAGCATTGATTTGCTGCTGACGTGCTTCACGTAACCATTTAGCATAATCCTGCAAATCACCTTCAAACTCGGTACATTTGCCGCCGTGTACTAAAAGAAGTTCATCACACACACTAGCAATAAGTTGACGTTCGTGAGAAACCAGAACAACAGCACCTTCAAAATCTTGTAAAGCCATGCTTAGTGCATGACGCATATCAAGGTCTAAATGGTTCGTTGGCTCATCGAGAATTAAAACGTTTGGACGCTGCCATACAATCAGTGCTAGAGCCAAACGAGCGCGCTCACCGCCAGAAAAGCTTTCACATGGTGTATCCATGCGTTCACCACTAAACCCAAAACTACCAAGGAACGAGCGTAAGGTGGCTTCACTAATTTGTTTATCTGCCAAACGTGCAAGCTGTAGCATCGGGCTAGCATGGCCATCTAAAGCATCCATTTGATGCTGTGCGAAGTAGCCAATATTAAGCAACTCTGAAGCTTTACGTTCACCTGCTAGAAGTGGTAAATCACCGACCAAGCTCTTAATCAAAGTTGATTTACCTGCACCGTTCATACCAAGTAAACCAATACGTGAGTTCGGTGTAATTTGAAGTTTAATTTTTTCAGCAATTTGCTTATCGCCATAACCTATGCTGGCATTCTCTAACGTCAGCAAGGGTGAACTCATTTTGGTCGGTTCACGGAAACTAAAAGTAAACGGCGTATCGACATGAGCAGGGGCGAGTTGTTGCATACGCTCAAGTTGTTTAATACGACTTTGTGCCTGACGAGCTTTAGTGGCTTTTGCTTTAAAACGGTCAATAAATTTTTGTAGGTGAGCACGGGTTTCTTGCTGCTTCTCAAAGGCTTGTTGTTGTTGTGCTAAGCGTTCACTTCGAGTTGTTTCAAAAGTGGAGTAATTACCCGTGTAAAGCGTGAGTTCCTGATTCTCAATATGGAGAATATGATCTGTAATTGCATCTAAAAAATCGCGGTCATGCGAAATGAGGATGAGAGTGCCTTCATAGGCTTTAAGCCAATCTTCTAACCACAAAATTGCATCTAAATCTAAGTGGTTGGTTGGTTCATCTAGTAATAATAAATCAGAACGGCTCATTAATGTACGCGCCAAGTTTAAGCGCATACGCCATCCACCAGAAAAACTAGCAACATTTAAACGTAATTGATGCTCTAGAAAACCAAGACCAGCCATGAGTTGGGCAGCTTTAGATGGCGCTGAATAACCGTGAATTTCATCAAAGCGGCCATGTAGTTTGGCCAAGTCTGAATCTGTGAGTTGATCTGGTTGAGCAAGCTTATTTTGAATATCCCAATATTCTTCATCACCAGACAGAACAAAATCGAGGGCAGGCATGTCTAGAGCTTTAACTTCTTGCGCCATATGCGCCACAGTCCAGACTGAAGGACGAGTAAGTGTACCTTCATCTGCACCTAAGCTGCCCAGTAACGCTGCAAATAACGTTGATTTACCTGCACCATTGACCCCAGTCAGACCAATCTTCCAACCTGGGTGTAATTGCATAGACGCTTTTTGAAAGAGAACACGTCCACCGCGGCGTAAAGAAACTTGGTCAAATTGAATCATCTTGTCTTATCGAGGTGAGTTAGGGATGCTGTATTTTAAAGAGAACTGACCGTGAAGACAAAACTTTCAGAGTTTTAGTTTATAAATGCTGAGATTGCATGGCTTAACCTATCTCTATTTAAGCTATTCGTCTGAAAATATCTAAATTTTTAACGAGATAGACCACATTTTAAAAAATATGGCTAAAATAAAAACAATTTAAAACTTGGTTGATAAATGAACTCCTAATAAAACTAGACTAAGGAAAGTCAAATGAAAAAAGGATTGGGGATAATTGGTACAGTATTTTGCTGTGCTATGGGAACAGCACATGCCGGACAAAATGTATGTGTATTCGATTTATTGGGAAAATCAGGTGAATCCTACAAAATGATGGAAGAGTGGGCACTTGCAGCCAAAAGTTGGCAGGCTGACATTACTTTAATTCCATTTCAAGATGAAGCTTTGGTAGATCGTAGACTGCGTGAGGGCAAATGTGATGCGGCTTATATGACTTCCATGCGAGCACGAAATTACAATAAATTTGCAGGTTCGATTGATGCGATTGGTGGTGTAACCAGTAATGCCATTGCTCAAAAGGCAATTAGTTATGTTTTGGACCAGCGCAATAAACATCGCATGGTAACTGCACAAAATGGAACAAACTACGAAGTGGTGGGGATTGTCCAGATTGGTTTGGCTTACTTGTTTGTAAGAGATAAAAACCTGAACTCAATTGAAAAAGTACGTGGTACTAAATTTGCTATTTTACAATATGACGCAGCTCAAAAAATTATGGTGGAAAGTGTAGGTGCACATCCTATTCCGTCAGAAATTACCGATTTTGTGAAAAAGTTTAATAGTGGCCAAGTCGATGCGATTGCTGCACCTGCTTATGCGTATAAACCCTTAGAAATAGGCAAGGGTATTGGAACAAATGGAGCGATGTTTACTTTTCCAGTGGTCAACGTTACAGGGGACTTAATTGCAAGAAGTGGTAGATTCCCAGCCAATTTTGGAATGAAGTCTCGTGATTGGTTTATTAAGCAGTTGCCGCAGAATTTTGCAATGGTGAAACAGTTAGAAGCTGGAGTACCACCTAAAATTAAATTAAATTTTTCAGCTGAAGATAAATTGAAATACCAAAAGATATTACGGGAAGGTCGCCTTGGTCTAACAAAGCAAGGTGTATACGATGCGACAATGATGAGTGTGTTGAAGCGTGCCCGATGTACCATTGAACGTACAAATTTTGAATGTACGCTCAATGGAGAGTAGATTGTTTTTTAATCACAAAATCGCTACACATATTTCAAAGCTGAATATGGGTATGAAAATTGTGAATATAAAAAGTAACTTACGGAAAATTAGAGATTTTTACTTCTAATAAATAATTTAAATAGAACAAACAATGATCCAATCAGATAAAAATATTTGAGTAAAAGCTCTATTTTTTTCTAAAAAACATGATTAATATCTGTGTTTGAAAGGAAACTTCAAACAAAAAATCTGTTCCGTGGAAGGATGAAGAAAATGAAAAAAATCGTACTTGCTATGGCTGCCGCTTCTGTTGTTGGTTTTTCTGCTTCAGCGCAAGCAGCGAGTACCGTGTGTGTATTCGACCTCTTAGGAAAAGCAGGCGACTCATATAAAATGATGGAAGAATGGGCTCTAGCTGCAAAAGGCTGGGGTACTGAAATTAACTTGGTTCCTCGTCAGGACGAGGCTGTTGCAGATAATGATTTCAAAGCTGGTAAATGTGATGCTGTAGCAATGACTGCTATGCGTGCACGCCAATATAACAAATTCGCAGGATCAATCGACTCGCTTGGTGGTGTTCCTAATAACCAAATCGCACAGCGTGCTATTACCTATGTATTAGATGCACGTAATGCTGCAAAAATGACAACTAACCTTGGTGGTAAAAAATACGAAGTTGCTGGTATCTCTCCATTAGGTTCAGCATTCATTTTCGTACGTGACAAAAACATCAGCTCTGTTGAAAAAGCTGCGGGTAAAAAATTCGCCGTATTAGGCTATGACGATGCACAAAAAATTATGGTGCAACGTGTAGGTGCTCAGGCAGTTCTTTCTGATATTTCAAACTTTGCTGCTAAATTTAACAATGGTCAGGTAGATATGGTAGGTGCACCTGCTTATGCATACAAACCATTAGAATTGAACAAAGGTTTGGGTGCAAACGGTGTAATGTGGAACTTCCCAGTATTACATGTAACTGCTGACCTTGTATTACGTGCAGATAAATTCCCTGCTGGTTTTGGTCAAAAGTCTCGTGACTGGTTTGTAAAACAATTACCTAAAAACTTTGCGATGATTAACCGTTTAGAAGCGCAAATTCCAGGTAAATACAAAATGAACCTAAGTGCTGAAGACAAACTTAAGTACCAAAAAATGTTACGTGATGGTCGTATGGACTTAACTAAACGTGGTATTTACGATGCAGGTATGATGTCTGTATTGAAAAAAGCACGCTGTTCTGTAGACAAAGCTAACTTTGAATGTTCAATGGCTGGTGAATAATTCATATTGAACTTAAAAGCCTAGATTTATTCTAGGCTTTTTTGCTTTATACAGGCTGTCAATTCAGCCATTGTGGTGTATTAAAAAGTCGCTAATCTAAATTGAGGATAAAACTTCATCTGGATATATGAAGGTATTAAAAGGGAACAAGGATGTGAGTGATCAAAGAGCTACTATAGATATTTAAATAGTTATTTTTCTTTAATTGAGCTCATATAAACAGAATTGCTCGTAAAAATATCTTAATCGTGAATTTTAGATGAAGCATATCTCATGAGAATCATGCCAACCAGCGTGAAATTTCTTGATGCCAAAAACAAAAAATCTACAAGGAAAGGAAAAGAATATGCGATTTTCCAAAACGCTTTTACTTGCGATGGGACTCACAACAATTTCATTTGCAGCCGAGGCCAAACAAACCATTTGTGTTTTTGACTTCGTTGGTAAAAATGGTGATGTCTATGCACTCATGAAAGATTATCAGCTTGCAGCGAAAAACTGGGGAGCTGATATCGAACTCAAAGTAAATCAAAACGAAGCAGTGATTGCTGAAGATTTTAAAGCTGGTAAATGTGACGGCATTAGCGTATCAGGTATGCGCGGACGTCAATTCAACTCATTTACAGGTTCATTAGATGCAATTGGTGCGATTCCAGATCTCAAACTTGCTGTTAAAGTCATGCAAGGTTTAGCGAGTCAAACCTTTAGTAAATATATGGTCAACGGACGCTATGAGGTCGTGGGTGTTATTCCGGTAGGGGATGCTTACCTTTTAGTAAACGACCGTAGTATTAATACAGTAGCGAAAGCGGCGGGTAAAAAAATTGCTGTTCTTGACTATGATGAAGCACAAAAAATTATGGTTCAGCAGGTCGGTGCGCAGGCTGTGAGTGCAGATGTGACGAACTTCGGCGCTAAATTTAATAATCATCAGGTCGATATTATTGGTGCACCAGCAGCAGCGTTTAAACCTTTAGAACTACAAAAAGGCTTAGGTACCAAAGGAGCAATCGTTAACTATCCAATCTTACAGGTAACTGGAAATATTATTATCCGTCCAGATAAATTCCCAGCTGGATTTGGTCAAAAATCTAGAGAATGGGTGGCAGGCCAGTTACCACGTGCCTTTACTATCTTAGGTAAAATGAAAGCGGATATTCCGCAAAAATACTGGATGGATGTACCCGTTGCTGATAAACCAGGTTATCAAAAGCTTATGCGTGAATCACGAATTAACCTTACAAAGCGCGGAGTTTATGATAAACGGATGATGAAACTATTATGGCAATTCCGTTGTAAGCAAGATGCGAAAAACTTCGAATGTGGCTTACAAGATGAGAATTACAAATAATCTTGATAAAAATACTCAAGATTCGCTTTAAACTTCGAAGACAGACCCTATATTGATTATGCTATACTCAATATAGGGTCTTTTTTATTTTGAAAGGCACAGCAAAATCCGAGGAACAATCATCATGAATGCCCAAGCTCTAGTTTTGACAGATAATGCTGCCAATAAGGTACGCCAACTCCGTGATAGTGAAGGGAATGACGATCTCATGTTACGTGTATATGTAACAGGTGGTGGATGTTCAGGGTTTTCATATGGCTTCAATTTCGCCGAAAGCGTAAATGAAGATGATGCAGAATTTGTAAATGGCGATGTAAAGATGCTTGTTGACTCACTCAGCTATCAGTATTTAGTTGGCTCAGTGGTTGATTATGTTGAAGGCCTTGAAGGTTCACGCTTTATTGTGCAGAACCCAAATGCAACAACAACTTGTGGTTGTGGTTCTTCATTCTCGATTTAAAAAGAATTTTAAATAAAAAAGCCTCTCTATTTTGAGAGGTTTTTTTATTGATGAAATCATCCGCGATCATCTATAGATTCTAAAAAGTATTGTACGAGTTCGGGGGCATTCTGATAAGGAATCCAATGAGAAGCGTTCATGAAAATGGCTTTATAACTATTTTTAAAATAACGTGAGTTTAGCTCGGCGCTTTTTTCAGTAACGGCAATATCATCTTTACCCCAAATAAACAGAGTTGGCACATCTATTAATTTAAAAGGATTCTGAGGTTTATCCCAGAAAAATCCACGATACCAATTCAACGCCGTAGTTAGCCTATTTTCTTTTATAAACTCAGTCTCGAATATTTCAATTTGCTGCTGGGTCATGCCAGATGACTTAAGAAAGTTACGGCCTAATTTAGGCATCTTTTTAAATAAAAGTTCGGGCAGAATAGGAAGCTGAAAAATTGCAAAATAATAAGATTTAAAAAGTTGTCTGCTGCTTAAACAAGCTTTTAAAAAAGCAGCTTGATGAGGTACAGAAACTAAAGTGAGATGTTGAATATATTGTGGATATTTGATGGCTACACTAGACGCAATTACAGAACCCCAATCATGCCCAATTAAATAAACTGGCTGACCAAGCTGCTTAATCAAACTTGCAGCATCTTCGACTAGCTCACTTAAAGCATATTGAAAGCGACTTTGGGGGCTAGCATTTAAACTATACCCACGTTGATGAATCGCAAGCGTTCTAAACTCATGCTGATGCAATAGTTCAGAGGTTTGCTCCCAACTATGGGCTGTCTCAGGAAAACCATGCAATAAAACTACGAGCGGACCATCGATAGGGCCTGAATCAATCACATCGAATGTCCAGGCCCCACGTGTGTATTGATGAATACGGTTGGTCAAATCCATAACAACATGCCTTACTTATTTTTGTTGGCATTTATCATGAGTTTTTATGTACATTTAAATAACAGCATTTCGGGTCAGTAAATGTGCTATGAGGTCGAATCTAGGTAAAAGAACTTATAAAAAATCTTATACCGCCGTGATTGTTCCTAAAATTCTAAAATCAGATGCACCGGTTACTGCTGGTAAATTACCACTTAAACTATTCACAAAACGCATTGCTAACCAAGCAAAGGCTGTAGCCTCGACCCAAGTAGGGGAAAGTCCTAAAACATCTGTGGTTTGAACTGACCAATTGTGCTTACGTAAACGCCAGCGTAATTGTTCTAACAAATAAGAGTTATAAGCTCCACCACCACATACATATACTTCACCTGTTTCCATGTCAGAGCGATAAATCGCTTTTTGAATAGCACGTACCGTAAGCTTTAATAAGGTGGCTTGGATATTTTCAGGTGTATCTTCTAGTTCATCGTAAGTTAAATCATTACGCCAATCGATTAACTGATCATCTAACCAGTCAATATTGAAATCTTCACGACCTGTGCTTTTAGGTGGCTCTTTAGAAAAATACTCATGAGCATGAAGACGGTCGAGTAATGAACGAATAGGATGACCGTAAGCAGCCCAATCGCCATTTTCATCATATGGATGACCTGTATGGCGATGACACCATGCATCCATCAAAATATTCGCAGGTCCCGTATCAAACCCAAATACGCCATCAGGATTATTGGCAGGCAACATACTTACATTGGCAATACCACCTAAATTCAAAATCACACGATGAATGCTTGGATGTTGAAATAATGCCTGATGAAATGCTGGTACTAATGGCGCACCTTGACCACCCGCAGCCATATCTCTACGACGGAAATCTGAAACAACCGGAATCTGAGTAATTTCAGTAATAATGTTGGGATCGCCAATTTGTAACGTAAAGCCATGCTCGGGACGATGACGAATAGTTTGCCCATGCGAACCAATCGCTTTAATTTGGCTACGGTCTAATTGGTGCTTCTCAATTAAGCTATTAATCCCGTGACCAATCATTTTGGCTAGAGCAACATCAGCTTTACCCATGCGGTCAATTTCATTGTCATCGGGTAAAGTTAATGCCATAAGCTCATCACGTAACTCGGGTTCGAATGGAACTGTAAGAGTGGCATGAAGCTGTAGTGGCTCAAATGAAGCCGCAACAATATCTACACCATCCATACTAGTGCCAGTCATTACGCCGATATAGATTGCGCTCATATGCAACTTCCCCTGCAAGACGCTGAAAAAATGTTAGTATATCGCACAAATTGAATAACTGATGTGTTTAGGTTTTGTGATGTCAAATTTCTTGCCCGCCGAAGAACAGCTTGCCCTCATCCAACGAGGCACGCACGAAATTATTTCAGAAGAAGATTTACTGAAAAAGCTTAAAGAGAATCGTCCTCTTAAAATTAAAGCTGGTTTTGACCCTACAGCACCAGATTTACACTTAGGACATACGGTTCTTATTAACAAACTAAAAACTTTCCAAGACTTGGGCCATGAAGTTACCTTCTTGATTGGTGACTATACAGCGATGATTGGTGACCCAACTGGTAAAAGTGCAACTCGTCCGCCGTTGTCACGTGAACAAGTCGAAGCCAACGCAAAAACTTATCAAGAACAAGTTTTTAAAATCTTAGACCCAAATAAAACAAAAGTACGTTTTAACTCAGAATGGTTTAACCAAAAGTCTGCTGCTGACCTTATTCAGTTAGCAAGTCAACAAACCGTATCTCGTATGTTAGAGCGTGATGACTTTACTAAGCGTTATAGCAACCATCAGCCAATTGCAATTCATGAGTTCTTATATCCTTTAGTTCAAGGTTATGACTCAATTGCGCTTGAAGCTGACGTTGAGTTGGGCGGTACAGACCAGACCTTTAACTTACTTATGGGCCGTACGTTACAAAGCCGTTATGGCCAAGAATCACAAGTGTGTATCACGGTGCCGATTCTAGAAGGTTTAGATGGCGTAAATAAAATGTCTAAATCTTTAGGTAACTATATTGGTGTTTTTGATGCTCCAGGTGCAATGTACCAAAAAGTATTATCAATGCCTGACTCTTTAATCGAACGTTACTTCGATTTATTAAGCTTCAAATCTCTTGATGAGATCAAAGCTTTATTAGACGAAATCGCTGCTGGACGTAATCCACAAGAAGTAAAACGTATTCTTGCGCTTGAGTTGGTTGAACGCTTCCATGATGTCGAAGCTGCTGCCAATGCTCATAAGAGTGCGGGTAACCGTATTACAGAAGGTGAGGTGCCAGAAGATACACCGGAAGTGACTATTTCACGTGGTGAGTTTGGTGGAGAGATCTTCATTGCTACGATTCTACGTGTAGCAGGATTAAACCCAAATGCAGCAGCTGCAAAAGATGCAGTAGCACGTGGTGCAGTAAAAGTTGACTGGAATGTAGTTGATGCAGGTTTCTCTGTAAAAGAAAATGGGACTTTCATTATTCAGTCAGGTAAGAAAGCAATTGCACGTGTAACTTTCAC
The DNA here is from genome assembly GCF_056736115.1 of Acinetobacter sp. 70_2. Classification (NCBI taxonomy): domain Bacteria; kingdom Pseudomonadati; phylum Pseudomonadota; class Gammaproteobacteria; order Moraxellales; family Moraxellaceae; genus Acinetobacter; species Acinetobacter sp. 70_2. Next base: position 315 of record NZ_JBWZIP010000005.1, on the reverse strand, counting down.
TGACTAAGAAAGTTATATAGTAAAAAAAGCAGGAGTAATCCTGCTTTTTTTATTTCTGGATCACAAAATCAATTAAGCGTTCCACGTGGAACAATTTGTAATTAACTTAATAAGTAGAAAAATAGAAAAAGAAAAGAATAAAAAGTATTAAACAATAAATAGAGTATTTGCTCTAGTCTATCTTTGGAATCTTTGGAATCTTTGGAATCTTTGGAATCTTTGGAATCTTTGGAATCTTTGGAATCTTTGGAATCTTTGGAATCTTTGGAATCTTTGGAATCTTTGGAATCTTTGGAATCTTTGGAATCTTTGGAA
>NZ_JBWZIP010000004.1:0-89771 GCF_056736115.1 Acinetobacter sp. 70_2 | reverse complement strand
GAAGTGAAACCTCTTAGCGCTGATGGTAGTGTGGGGTTACCCATGTGAGAGTAAGTCATCGCCAGCTCATTATTCCAAACACCCCCATTCTAAAGAGTGGGGGTGTTTCTTATTGCGCGGAATAAATTTGTACGGTTGCCCTGCTTTAGAGATAGAGTGTCTTAATTCAATCAAATTGCCTTGTAATAAAAAAACATTTCATAATATTCCCATATTTGCTTAATCTATAAATAGTTAAACTTGAGTTTTCATCTATGCAGTTCAAAATCATCGCAGCCCAAGATCTAGATAAAAATCAACGTCATCAGATTGCTGAGTTATGTTTTTCTGCTTTTGATGAAGATCCTTGGAGCCAATATGCTTTCATGCAAAAAGCTATTCATGTCGTCGGTATATTGGACAATCAAATTGTTTCACATGCCTTATGGACGGATAGAGTTTTTACTATAAATGGTAGCTTCGATGTAAAAACAGCTTATGTAGAGTATGTGACCACTGATTACACGATGAGAGGTAAGGGGCTGGCATCACAATTATTAAAACATTTAGTTGAAGCATTAACTGACTTGGAATATGGACTTGCTGCATTACAACCGGAAGATGAAGCATTTTATAAAAGATTAGGTTGGACTACTTGGTGGGGTGATTTGTACATCAAACAAGATACATCTACTTATCTAACCGATGACTATGAAATTATGCTATATTCTTTGAGTATTCCTATTAAAGATCTACTATTGCATCGCTCACAGGGCGATAGTATTTCCGCAGAATGGCGAGAGGGTGAGGTTTGGTAGTTAGAATGGTCTAATAATTTTATTATTTTTTTCTAAGTCTAATTTAGATGTAGCTGTCATTTTTTTATATTACTTAACTTTTTCTACTTTCCTGTTTATTAGACAAGCCTATAATGATTCAGAATCATTCCAAATCTAATAAGGATATAACATGTCTACCGACCAGCAATTTCCAACTCCCAACAATTTAGGTATCGCGGTATATTCCAATAATGCCGAAGCTATTGGTAATACACCTTTAGTACGTATTAACCGTTTGATTAAAACGGGCGCAACCGTATTAGCAAAAGTGGAAAGCCGTAATCCTGCATTTTCTGTGAAATGCCGTATCGGAGCGGCACTTATTGCAGATGCAGAGAAACGCGGTGTATTAAAAGAAGGTATGCACATTGTTGAGCCAACCAGTGGTAACACTGGTATTGCATTGGCATTTGTTGCTGCGGCAAAAGGTTATCCAATTACTCTAACTATGCCTGCAAGTATGAGCCTTGAGCGCAGAAAAGTACTGAAAGCTTTAGGTGCTAATTTGGTTTTAACTGAACCTGCGAAGGGAATGAAAGGGGCAGTTGATGAAGCGGTACGATTAGCAACTGAACAGCCAGATGTTTATTTCTTGCCACAACAATTTGAAAACCCAGCAAATCCGCAAATCCATGTAGACACAACTGGTCCTGAAATTTGGCAAGCTACAGGTGGACAAGTTGATATTTTGGTTGCTGGTGTGGGTACTGGCGGTACGATTACAGGTATTTCTCGTTATTTTGAACAAGTCCAAAATAAACCATTGTACTCAGTAGCAGTTGAACCTGCTGAATCTCCAATTATTACTCAGACCAAAAAAGGTGAAAACATTACCCCTGCACCGCATAAAATCCAAGGAATTGGTGCAAACTTTATTCCAAAGAATCTTGATTTGGACCTTGTGGATGAAGTCTTACCAGTGACTAGCGAAGAAGCAATTCAATGGGCGAGAAACTGTGCAACCCAAGAAGGTATTCTAGTAGGTATTTCAAGTGGAGCTGCATTGGCAGCCGCTGCAAAAATTGCAGAGCGTCCTGAAAATGCTGGTAAAACCATCGTTGTTATTCTGCCAGACAGTGGGGAACGTTATCTATCTTCTGTGTTATTTGAAGGTTTATTTGAAGAATAAAATTAACTGCATAAAAAAGCCCATCTATTGATGGGCTTTTATTTAAGCTTATTTATAAGGCACTTTTTAAATTTTTTTGATGGTGCTTAATAGATCGGGCATATTTTTTCGCTTTGTGACGGGTCCAGAAGCTTCGCTCATATCCTGTTGGTCCAACATTATAATAGGCCGTGGCTTTAAACCAGCTATCTGCGGTTTGATAGTAATGATTTAAAATATAAGCACCACATTGGATATTTGTAGATTCATCATACAAATTACCAGCACAAGTTTGTTGCCAATAGCTTGGAATAATTTGAGTTAAACCAACAGCCCCAGTCGGAGAGCGGGCATTACTATTATAGTTCGACTCTTGTCTGATAACTGCCGCGAGTAAAAGTGGAGGAACATTATATTTGTCAGCACTTTGAATAATCATAGGAGACAATCGATTCGCTGTACTCGGTGGAACGGAATAAGCTTTTTGTAAACCAGATGATAGCTTATTTGAACGCCAAGTAAATGAGCCACTATTAGGGCCTAAGCTTGTACATCCTGTCATGATGATCATCAAGAAAATTATGAAAAATTTCAGACCAAGAATGTGTAATTGTGATGGTTCAAAACGATTTTGGGTTAAAGATGTGGTAAGCAAAATACAAAACCAATAATGAAGTTTCAAATAAAATGATGGTATTTAGCCGTACTTATCGGATCAATATTAGTTCTGTTGCTCAACACATCTAAAAAGTAAGAATTTTGTATAATTGAAATGAAAAAACCCCGACATCCTGTCGAGGTTCCTTCGTATTCAGCTTTATGTAGCTAACTCCTGTCAACTACCGCTTCCTGCGTTCTTATTCTTCTTCAATGAGACATCCTGTCTCTCTATGATTCATATATTATGAAAAAATACTAAAGCTGAATATCCGCAAATCACCGCAATTTTTGTACGTTTTAACTTACAGACGTACTTTTTTAACTTTCTTAAATATGATGTCGACTAGTTTCTGAGCTATAGGGGCACAAATCAATACACTTGGGAAAGCCAATATCCATGCAATAATCCAAGCTGATACCCACAATGAAACGAAGTGATGATTTAGTCCTACTACTTTAAAAGTTGAAACACCTGAAATGATAAAAGACATCATTCCCGATAAAATTAAGAGGAATAAAAGTTTCTGTACTTTCATGGTTTTATATTCCTTGATAAGCACTTAAGATCAATGCAAAATTTTCTCCAAATTGTTGAGCAGTTTTAATATCTCCTTCATCAAACCTATCGGCATGACTGCCATGTTCAGCCTGAGCCATTAAGCCTGACCATGAGCCTAGACGATTGACTGCTTGAGTATAAGGAATACCTTGGTGTTGCTCAGGCATAATCGGGTTGCCGACCCATAACATGCCGTGTTGCATACAAAAGGTAAAAATCGAAATTAGTGTCGATTGTTTATCACCAGCGGGAAGAGAGGAAACGGTAAATCCAGCTGCTAGCTTTCCCTTAAAGTTCTGCTTTTTCCATAATGGACCCGTCGCATCCATGAGTTGTTTTAATTTGGAAGATACGCCACCTAAATACGTAGGAGATCCCCAAATTAAACCATCATATTGGATAAGAGTCTCTGGGCTCTCGATAAGATCTTCGGCATTGAGTAAATCTGCTTTCATATCTTTATGGCTCAAAATACCAGTTTGAATTTGCTGAGCGATAAATTGGGTATGCCCTTGGCGACTATAGTAAATAATGGCAACAGTTTTCATGGATAGTTTCCTTTTTATCTAAATTTGAAATAGTTTTGCAGTGAGATATAAACCACAGCCAAAAACGCTATGGTTCAGTAAACTTTTTAGACAGTTCAGAAAAGGATGCGGGGTTTTTGACGAAGCAAAACCACTACCCATGGCTGGTTGCATAATAAAAAAGGGAATGAGAACAGTGACTACACCAAACAGAAGTGCTGAATAAAACTGAGGATGAATGAGCCAATCTGAGCCGACAATGAGAAGAAAGCTCACTGCAAAGATCAACCCAACACTATAATGAGCAATCCAGCCCAATAAATATTCACCCTTAATTTGAGGGCTTTTTGCAATAGATTGATGGATGAGTTTTCCTTGAAACATCCAGCCTACCCAGCGTCCGAGAAAGGCAAAATTTAAGGTCGGGATCTTAAATATTTTTAGTATTAACAGCCATATATCCATAATGACTGTTGCACCAACACCAAGACATAAAGCTTGGAAGAATAATGTACAGGTATTCATTTTTACACCTTGCTTTTATACGTATGAAACGTGATAAATTTATTGTGCAAGTTCAAGTTCACTTGAAGTCAAGAGGTGGTTATGGATATTGGTGAAGTTGCTAAAAAGGCAAAAGTCACAACAGCTACACTACGTTTTTATGAAGAGAAGGGGTTAATTAAGTCGATTGGGCGGCAAGGTTTGCGTCGGCAGTATGATAAGCAGGTGCTTGATCAGCTGGCACTCATTGCTTTAGGTCGTGCCGCAGGTTTTTCTTTAAATGAAATTGCCACAATGTTTGGACAAGATGGTAAGCCAGAGCTTGATCGGCAAAAATTAAAAGATAAAGCTAAACAATTAGAGCAAATGGCAAAGCGTTTACATTTTATTAGTCAAGGATTACAGCATGCTGCTGTATGTCCTGCTGAAAATCATATGGAATGCCCAACTTTTCAGAACTTTTTGAAAGCAGCAATTGCTGGAGAATATCAGCCAACGAAACTTTAATTCTTTTTGATGAAGTCATTTAGTTTGTGTCTGTATTGAATAGTTGGGTTTGTCATATTTTCGCCATAAAGATTTCATCTTTTTGAAGTAAAAACTTCATATAAGCTTGATTAAATTTGCTTAATTTTTTACCAAATGTATAAAATCATGAGCAAAAAAACTTTAGTCGCATTATTATGCTGTGCCAGTTTAGGATTGACGGCATGTAATGATAATAACGATCAAGATCAAACATCACCTACTGAAAACGTTACCGAACCAACTTTAATTTCTTTTGCCAAATTGCCTGTAGAAACCTATGCTGCTGGCCCAGACTCTGGTGCATATGTAAAAGGTGCAAATGGAATTTATCCTCCATTTAAAGGCCAGCCTGTACAAGGTTTTTCTGCTGCATTAAAAAATGAAGATGGCAGCTATATGGCAATGGCCGATAATGGCTTTGGTACCCAAGATAATTCAGCAGACTTCTTACTTCGTATTTATAAATTAAAACCTGATTTCAAAACTAAAACCAAAGGTACAGGGCAGGTTACGGTACAAAGCTTTATTCAATTGCGTGATCCAAATAAGTTAATTCCTTTTAATATCGTGAACGGTAATACGCCTGAGCGTTTATTAACGGGTGCTGATTTTGACCCAGAGTCAATGCAACGTACTAGCGATGGAACTTATTGGATTGGGGATGAGTTTGGCCCTTATTTACTTCATTTTTCAGCGGATGGTGTGTTACTAGATGCACCAATCGCTTTACCAAACCCATTAAATCCGACCCAAGAATTACGTTCACCACAAAATCAGTTTAATAAAGCGCAAATTAATTTTGTAGAACCTCTAGTTCAGCAAAGTGGTGGTTTTGAAGGTATGGCAATTTCACCAGATGGGCAATATCTTTATCCGCTTATAGAAAAGCCAATTAAATCAATTCGGGAAACGGAAAGACAGTTGCTGATTTCTCAATTCGACATTAAGAAGAAAGCGTATACAGGGAAATATTATTGGTTTCAATTAGACAGTAAGGCAACCAATATTGGTGACTTCCAACTCTTTAATGATAAAGAAGGCATTATTATTGAGCGTGATGCGACTCAGAATAATTTAGGCGGATATAAAAAATTAATCCGTATTAAATTGAATGAGTCAGGTCAGCTGGTAAGCCGTGAAGATTTAGTCGATTTAATTAAAATTGCTAACCCGAATATGTTGTATGGCACAGCTAGAGCAGGAGATATTGGGACGGGACAGGTTTTTGCTTTCCCGTTTGAAACCATTGAAGATGTGATTATTGAAAATGGTACAACGCTCACGGCACTAAATGACAATAACTTCCCCGGTTCAACAGGGCGCAACGCAAAACTGGCTGATGATAACGAGATTATTCAGATTCGTTTGCCAAAAGCTTTGTTCTAATACCTATAAATAAATTATGTTAAGACTACGGCGGATTTTATTCCGCCGTATTTATTCCGAGAATAAAATATTGGATAAACTTTAATCAAATTAATTTCTATATTATTGTTTTCGTATGTTTTATAAACAAGGAAAATGAATGAAATTCATGTTAAAATGATCGGCTTTCATCTTTAGATGTCTCTCCTTCATCTGCTAGCCGAGATTCGCAAGCCATGTCTACCGCTTATACCATGCAAACTGCGCCAAAAGCGCTGTTTGATTACGACAAATATTGGGCGTCGTGTTTTGAACCAGCGCCATTTTTGCCGATGTCACGAGAAGAAATGGATCAACTCGGCTGGGATGCGTGTGACTTTATTTTAGTTTGTGGTGATGCTTATATTGACCACCCATCATTTGTATCGGGTGTGATTGGGCGTGTACTGGAAGCACAAGGTTTCCGTGTCGGAATTATTGCGCAGCCAGATTGGACCAATGTTGAAAGCTTCCGCGTTTTAGGTAAGCCAACAATTGCTTGGGGTGTAACCGCCGGTAATATGGATTCGATGATTAACCGTTATACGGCAGATCGTAAAATCCGTTCGGATGATGCATATTCTCCAAACAATGAACCAAATAAACGTCCTGACCGTGCTGCAACAGTTTATTGCCAACGTTGTCGTGAAGCATTCCCAGATGTACCAGTGTTATTAGGTGGTATTGAAGGTAGTTTACGTCGTATTGCGCACTACGATTATTGGTCAGATAAAGTCCGTCGTTCGATTTTAATGGACTCAAAAGCTGATTTGCTCATGTATGGTAATGGTGAGCGTGCCATTATTGATGTGATGCATCGTTTAGCTAAAGGTGAGAAAATCCACGAGATTACTGACGTTCGTGGTACGGCATTTATTATTAATAAACATAACAAAGCATCAAAAGCAAAGTTTGTTGAAGTTGCGAGTAATGATGTAGATACAGTTGGGCGTGTTGACCCAATTATTAACCCATATGTCATGACAGAAGATATTGATGGCTGTGAGGTTGAAAAAGAAAAGGGTAACTCTTTAGCTCAGTATCAAAACTTCCAAAAAGAGATTGTTGCAAATCCGATTGTGCGTGAAGGCGACAAACTCGATGACGACACTCAAATCGTTCAATTAAAGCCAGCACCGTCAAAAGCAATTAAACACAAATTACCACCACGAGAGTTGGCGGTTATTCGTTTGCCTTCTTTTGAAGAAGTGGCAAATGATCAAGTGCTTTACGCACATGCAAACCGTATTTTGCACCTTGAAACCAACCCTGGTAATGCCCGTGCTTTGGTTCAACGCCATGGTGAGCGTGATGTGTGGATTAACCCACCTCCAATTCCTCTAACTACTGAGGAAATGGACTATGTATTTGATTTACCTTATGCACGTTTGCCACATCCTACTTATGGTGATGCGCGTTTCCCTGCATTTGATATGATCAAATTCTCAGTCAACATTATGCGTGGCTGTTTTGGTGGTTGTACATTCTGTTCAATTACGGAACATGAAGGTCGTATTATTCAAAACCGTTCGGAAGACTCAATTTTACGTGAGATTGAAAAAATCCGTGATACAGCACCAAATTTCACCGGCATTATTTCTGACTTAGGTGGTCCAACGGCAAACATGTATCGTTTGCATTGTAAGGACCCTGAAATTGAAAAGAACTGTCGTAAACCTTCCTGCGTTTATCCGGGCGTTTGTCAAAACTTACATACCGATCACGCGCCTTTAGTGCAACTTTACCGTAAAGCACGTGCAATTAAAGGTGTGAAGAAGATTCTGATCGGTTCAGGTTTACGTTATGACCTTGCTGTACTCAACCCTGAATATGTCAAAGAGCTGGTGCAACACCACGTGGGTGGTTATTTAAAAATTGCTCCTGAACATACTGAGCAAGGCCCGTTATCTAAGATGATGAAACCGGGTATTGGTACGTATGATCGTTTCAAACAAATGTTTGACCGTTTCAGTAAAGAAGCAGGAAAAGAGCAGTATCTAATTCCTTACTTTATTGCTGCGCATCCGGGTACTTCAGATTATGACATGATGCATCTTGCTATTTGGTTGAAAAAGAATGGTTTCCGTGCCGATCAGGTGCAGACGTTCTATCCATCACCAATGGCAACTGCAACAACCATGTATTATTCGGGCAAAAACCCGCTTGCTAAAGTCGCTCGTTATACTGAAAAGGTTGATATTGTAAAAGGTGAGAAACGCCGTCGTCTGCATAAAGCATTCTTACGTTACCATGATCCAAATAACTGGCCATTACTTCGTGAAGCTTTAAAAGAAATGGGCCGTGCCGATTTGATTGGTAATTCAAAGCAGCATTTAATTCCGACTTATCAGCCAAAAGGCACAGAAGGGGAATATAAATCTGCACGTAAGAAAAACTCGTCTGCAGCAGGGGATTCGGTTAAACGAAATAACCAGCAAACCAATAATCATTCAAATCAGAAGCGTCCACAGAAAGGTCAGGTATTAACGCAACATACAGGTTTACCTCCTCGTGAAACAGGTGAGAAGAGACCGTTTGGTGGTAAAAGTAAACCAAAATCAAAAGCACGTGGATAATGATAAAAAAGGCTCTTAAACAGAGCCTTTTTTGTTTTTTACGAGGTTATTTAAATCGTATAGTGAGATTTTTTGAAATTTTTAGCCTAAAAAATGTAATGAAAAATGATAAATGCTAAAAATCTGACGAGCTGCACTTGATTGTTATTGATTCTATGATTATAAATAATGTGAGGGTGGCTAAATTTAAGCCAAGCTTGATAACTACAAGTGAAATTACTAAGTGAACCTTTTAAAAAAACGGCTGTGTCGTTATCAATTAAAACAAAGTGTGATCTAGCAAAATCATTATAAAAAACTTAAAGGATTAGGCCCATGTATTATTTAATCACGATATTATTACTCTTTTTGACTGTCGTTATGGCGGCAAAGAGTCTATCCAGAAAGCATCAACAAGACAGTGCTTTAAAGCGCCGCGCCGTATTAAGCAGTCATGAACAAATGACACTTACTCGTTTACAAACAGTATTGCCTAAATTTACCGTATTAGCCCATGTTTCATTTGATGCTTTATTAACAACTAAATATGCTCACACACGTCGCAAATATCAAAATATGACGGCTGACTTTGTTGTACTTGATCAAAATTACCAAGTTTTTGTAGTGGTTATGCTTGAGGAAAATGGTTTACGCCGAGCACATCAGCAATATGAGCGCCGTTTATTACAACTTGCAGGTTATCGTGTGCTTCGCTACGGTAGTGTGCCTGATTATCATGATTTAAGAAGAGATTTATTAACCCCTGAATCAGAGATGGCAACTTTACCTGCCACGCCGCAGTTAGAAAGAATCTCAAATGCTTTTGTGAAGTCTTAGAAGTTATAAATAGAGGTTATAGCAATTTAATTTTAGGACTCATTAAAGAAGATTTGAATAAAATGCTGAAATTAAAACTTCTAAAAACATAAAAAACTGAGCACTATCTTCATCAATATTGCTCAGTTTTTTATTGCTTAAAATTAATAAGAATTATGGAAGTACTGCAACTACTGTCATTTCTACAAGTACATCAGGTGCATAAAGTTTAGATTCCACACAAGTACGAGCAGGTGGATGCTCTTTGCTAATCCATGCGTCCCATACAGCATTCATAGCTGCATAGTCTGTTTCAATATCTTTTAGAAAAATCATGACAGAAAGAATATGACTTTTGTCGGTTCCTGCTTCAGCAAGTAAGCGATCAATATTGTCTAAAGTTTGTTGAGTCTGCGCCGTAATGTCTACGCTGGTATCATCAGCGAGTTGTCCTGCTAAATGGACTAAATTACCCGAAATCGCCACTTCACAATATCTTGAAGTCACGTGTAAGCGTTTTACCGTCATAAAAATGCTCTAAAGTGTCTTTATTGAATAGTTTGATTTTATGAAGAGTTACTAGGCAGGCGCAAGCAAGTGCAAAGGAATTTCGGTAGATTATTGTTGTGATTTATAAGAATGGGTAGAGTCCCATGTACTTTAAGTGCCCTGTAATATTCGGATTTGGTCGTCACGCCAATCACAGGACGATATGCCGAAAGTAAGGTTGCTTTGGCACGTTGCAAATACATGGGTAATGAATATGCGTTGATTAGATTACTTCAAATTTTGATCAAAAGGGAACTGTTTTTGTTTAAAACTTGCTCATTTGGATAAAAAAACAACACTTACCATAAGGACAACTGAAAGTCGTCAGCTTTAGTCTGTAATTGATAAACGCCAATACCAATCAGCCGAAATTGGAAGTTTTCGGGAATATGCATCTCATTTAAAAGTAAGAATAAAACTTGAATCAGGTCTTGTTGAGAATGAATTGGGTTTTTAAAACTTTTACTGTGTTGGAGTGTCTGGAAATTCTTAAGTTTGAGCTTAATATTTACACCACGAGCATTAAGTTGTTTTTTCTCTAAGCTCTGCCAGACTTTTTCGGCTAAGCCATGCCAGTAGGGTTGGCACTGGGCGAGGGTAAAGTCACTATCAAATGTGGTTTCTTTTGAAATTTGCTGACGAGCACGTTCAGCTTGAACAGGCCGATTATCAATACCTTGTGCATATAAATGAAGTTGTTGCCCATATTTACCAAAGTGGTGAACCAAAACAGCTTCTTCAATTTTTTGTAAGTCACCCAGCGTATGTAACTCAAGCTGTTGGAGTTTTTCTTGGGTAACTTTACCGACCCCCGGAATTTTTTTTAAGGGCAAGTCTTGAATGAAACTGGCCACCTGAGAGGGCTTTATAACAAACAGGCCATTTGGTTTATTCCAGTCAGACGCGACTTTTGCTAAGAATTTATTGGGTGCTACACCAGCCGAGGCAGTTAGTCCTGTTAACCTAAAAATATCTTCCCGAATATGCATGGCCACTTCGGTTGCACTCGCGATTTGTTTTAAATTTTCAGTAACATCAAGGTATGCTTCATCAAGCGATAAAGGTTCAATCAGAGTGGTGTATTGTTGAAAAATACTATGAATTTGAGCCGAGATGGCACGATATTTTTCAAAATTAGGCTCAATAATAACAACTTGAGGGCATAGTTTTCTTGCTTGGCTCATGGACATGGCAGAGCGTAAGCCAAACTCACGGGCAGGGTAAGAAGCTGCCGCAATTACAGCACGCGGATGATGTGAAGAAATAACGACGGGAAGATGCTTTAGATTAGGACGCTCTCGCAATTCGACCGATGCATAGAAGGCATCCATATCGATATGAATGATTTTGCGCATATTATTGTGCTTTCACGATGCCTTGCTGCTGTAAAAATTGGTCCCATTCTTTGACTGAACCCTCATAAACGTTTAAGTCTACTGGTTTGGTCATGCCTCCAATTTTACCTTGATTACTATGCTGCCAAAAGAGCCATTTTCGCTTGTCTTTCAGCTCAGGTTTCCCTTCGTAATCTCTGACCCAAAGTGGTGTATTAGGGAAACTTCCTATTAATACAATGTGGTAAAAAGTTTTGGAAATATAAAAGATAGGCTGTTTGCCATAATGCTGTTTTAGGCGGTCATGCATAATGCCTATTTCTTTAAGTAATTGTTCTTTGGTGTGCGCATTAATACAGTTGCCGTCATATTCCAAATCGATAACAGGAGGAAGGGCATCAGCTTTGTTGGGTACGGTTGCAATAAAATTTTCAGCTTGTGTTTTGCCATCACGACATAAACGGTAAAAATGATAAGCCCCAACATGAAATCCATGTTCGCGTGCTTTTAACCAGTTTTCTTGAAATTTTGGATCTTTATAATCACCACCTTCAGTCGCTTTTAAATAGACGAATTGGAATTTTTTGGGTGATATTTTTTTCCAGTTAATATCTTCTTGATGATGAGAAACATCAAAGCCTTGAACCGGATAATCTTGAGCAATTGCTTTTTGTTGGTAGAACAGACCAAAGTAAGAGAGAACCCCCATAACACAAGCTAAAACAATCCCGATTAGGGTGTTGTAGCGTGGTGTAGAAAAGGTTTTTGCCAGCTTGGTCATGCAAAACTCAGTATCAATATGAAGCTCACATCATAGCGTGATTCGCGAGCGAGAAACCATGCTAAAAATGCAACTGCTTACACAGGCGTATTTTTTGGAATTTGCCAAAAGATAAGCGCAGTAATGACATTAATACAACCTAAACAAATAAGGGTGACATGGAAGGCGGTAGTCACATGTGCTGTACCATAGTAATCGGTAAATACATTAATGAGGGTACCTGCCAGTGCAACACCAATACTCATTGAAAGCATCATAATCATTGATAGGAAACTATTCCCACTACTTGCATCTTGTTGAGGCAAATCTTTCAAGGTAAGTGTATTCATACCCACAAACTGTAATGAGTTCAATGTACCAAATAAGAAAAAGTGTAGGGCTCTAAACCAAGTAGGAGTATCGACCGTCATAATCGCAAAAGATGCAATACATAGACCGACTAATGTGGTGTTAATTAACAAAAAGCGGCGATAACCCATTTTCTGAATAATAGGTCTAACAATCGGCTTAGAAAAAAGCGATCCTAACACCAGTGGAATCATCATTAAACCCGCAATGAATGGCTCAAAACCAAAGGCCACCTGTAACATAAGCGGTAAAACGAAAGGTAAGGCATTGCCACCAAAACGGGCAAAGAAATTACCTAAAATACCAATGGCAAATATTTTATTTTTAAACAATCGGCTACGGAATAATGCATTTTGATGGGTATGTGAATGATAGGCATACCAGAGCGTTGCGATTACACCGACAACTAACAGTGAAATACTGAACCATTTTGAATATTCACGTGAGGCAAGATGTTCAATACCCAATGACCAGCCAATCATTGCAACAACCAATAGCACAAACCCAATAAGGTCAAAGGTTTTAACGGTAGGCTCTTTTACATTTGGCATGACCTTCAATGTCATTAATATACCTAATATACCCATTGGAATATTAATAAGAAAAATCCAGTGCCATGTTGCAACTTCAACTAACCAGCCACCTAGAGTTGGACCCGCTAATGGACCAAGTAAACCTGCCAAACTCATGAGGCTCATGGCAGCTAAGAACTGAGTTCGGGGAATAATTTTTAAAAGTGATAAACGACCAACGGGGAGTAATAACGCGCCCCCGACACCCTGAATGACACGGAAAAATAAAAGCTCATTAAGGCTTTGAGAAAGACCACAACCTAAAGATGCAAGCGTAAAAATAACAATCGCTGATAAAAACGTATTTCTGACGCCAAAGCGGTCGGCTAGCCATCCACTTAAAGGAATACAGGCCGCTACAGATAAAACATAAGCCACCACCACGCTATGCATACGTAATGGATCTTCATTTAAATGATGTGCCATTGCAGGAATAGCAGTATTTACAATGGTGGTATCCAATGCCTGCATAAAAAAGCCAATGGAAACCAAAAGAACCAATAGGCGATATTCAGGTTGCAAAGCTTGATGAGTCGGCGTGGCATTCATAACATTTGAAAATTAACGTTTTCGCTTAGTGTAAAACAAATTGAAAGTAAAAAGAGTAAGGCAATGTTGAGTACCCCTTTACTAAATCTAATTGCTTTTGAAGGCAACGGTGAAAATAGTTAAAACAAAAAAAGCGGAAGAACCGCTTTTTTGTTGAGGTAGAGAGCTTAAACAACAAATCTCTTTGGCATTTTTAAGTTTCGGATGACGTTATAAATTTGATCGATTTCTTCACATACAATTAATTTAGCTCGGTGCTGAAGAGGGAGGAAACCTTCTTGGACCGCATGGTCTAACTGAGCAATTAATGCATTATAAAAACCATTTACATTATATAAAATCATGGGTTTTTGGTGCTGATTGAGTTGACCCCAAGTCGCAATTTCCAAAATTTCTTCGAATGTTCCTAAACCGCCAGGTAGCGCGATAAACGCACTCGCACGCTCTGCCATCATGGCTTTACGCTCATGCATGGTTTCGACCACATGCAATTCGGTCAGTCCTGCATGTGCGACTTCATAATCAAGCATAAATTCAGGAATGACACCTACAGCTTCTCCACCATGCGCAAGTACGCTTTCTGCAACTTGCCCCATTAGACCAATGCTGGCACCGCCGTAGACCAAACCAAAACCTTGTTCAGCAATTCCGCTGGCTAACTCAATTGCCTTTTCGCGATAAATCGGGTTATTTCCTGCTCGTGAGCCACAATATAATGCAATAAGAGGTTGTGTTGTTTTTACAGCTGTTATTGGTGAATCATTTACTGCCATTGTTAATACGCTATTCATTGCTTTATTTTCACCTTATCACGTTCATATTTCTTGTCTACACTAAGCAAAAAATATGACAACTTTATAAGCAGTTTTATAGGAAAGATTCATGTTTTGTATGGGTTTGGTGAATACATATAATGATCAAATAAAAATGATGAATTTATGTTAAATCTTGCCTATACTGAAAATTCGTTTAACAACATATGAACAAATATGGGTAGTGGTTGTAGTCGCTCCGTTTTAATTTCTTGTCCTAAAAAAACATTATTCCCCCTTTGTCTAGGCACGCCTGTTGCGTTGTCCAATAAAGATAAAATCCACCCAGCACAGGAGCAGGATCAATGATCTTTGAATGGATGTCTGATCCGTCTGCTTGGGTAGGCTTAGCTACATTAATTGTTCTTGAAATCGTACTAGGGATCGATAACCTCGTCTTTATTGCCATTTTGGCTGAAAAGTTGCCACCAGAACAACGTACTAAGGCACGTATAGTGGGTTTAATACTCGCTTTGGGAATGCGTCTTATCCTCTTAGCTTCAATTGCTTGGGTCGTGACACTCACCCAACCACTTTTCCATATTCTTAACCATCCATTCTCTGGCCGTGACTTGATTTTATTGTTCGGTGGTGTGTTCTTGCTCTTTAAAGGCACCATGGAATTACATGAGCGGATGGAAGGTAAACAGCTTCATAAAGAAGATAATCCAGTCCATGCTGCGTTCTGGATGGTGATTGTCCAGATTGTAGTGCTTGATGCCGTATTCTCATTAGACAGCGTAATTACTGCTGTGGGTATGGTGAAAGAGCTGTCAATCATGATGGTTGCTGTTGTGATTGCTGTGGGTATCATGTTGTGGGCTTCAAGACCACTCATGGACTTTGTAAATAAGCACCCAACAGTCGTTATTCTGTGTCTTGGCTTCTTAATGATGATTGGTTTCTCTTTGGTGGTGGAAGGTTTTGGTTTCCATATTCCGAAGGGTTACTTATATGCTGCTATTGGTTTCTCGATTTTAGTCGAAATGATCAACCAAACCATGCGCCGCAATCAAGAAAAGCTAGTGACGACTACCGATTTACGTTATCGTACGGCTTCTGCGGTTTTACGTATGTTAGGCAGTAAAAATAGCGGTTCTACTTCAGATGCCCAAACGGCTGATAAAGAAGATGTATTGGCTACTCAAGCTTTCGCCGATGAAGTCTTTGATGAAGAAAATGGTGCTTACCACAGTGTACTTGTACAAGGCGTACTTGGGTTATCTGAACGTCCAGTAAAGTCGGTAATGACTCCACGACCTGAGCTGGAATGGATTGACTTAGACGATGAACCGGAAGTTTTAAAAGAACGTTTAATGTCGATGACACATTCGCGTTTAATCGTTGCTCGTGGTGAACTTGATAATATTGAAGGGATCGCGCTTACACATAAAGTTTTAAATGGTTTCATTGAAACAGGCGTTGTTGATTTTCAAAAGTACTTACGTGAGCCAGTCATTGTGCATGAAAATGCTCAAGTGCTTATGGTAATGGAACAATTACGTCAGGCTCCTTTGCAAATGGCGATTGTTCTAAATGAATATGGTTCAATTGAAGGTATTGCGACACCAATTGATATTTTAGAAGCTATTGCTGGTGAGTTCCCTGATGAAGATGAACTAGATGCAGCAGCTGAAAGCTTAGAAGATGGTTCTTTAATACTTGAAGGTTCAACCGATATTCGCCATGTATCGCTTTTACTTGGTCGTGATTTGGTAGATGAAAGTGAACAATATTCTACTTTATCGGGTTATTTGTTATTCCATTTAGGTCGTTTACCTGAAAATGGGGAAACTGTTGAGGCAGATGGTTATCGCTTTGAAGTTGTAACCATGGAAGGCCACAAGATCGAGAAAGTTCATATTGTTTCTATCGAACAAGATGAATCAAAAGATTAAATGGTATTTTAAGTCTAGAAACATCATAAAATAGCTCAACTCTGAGCTATTTTTTTATTTGAGAAACACAGAATGACTCAACACACTTGTCCATGTGGAAAAGGCAGCTATTCAGAATGTTGTGAGCCTTTACATTTAGGCACAGCAAAAGCTCTCACGGCGGAGCAGCTTATGCGTTCCCGTTATAGTGCTTTTGCATTACAGCAAATTGATTATATTGTTCAAACCACAGCACTAGGTCAACAAGCTGCTCTTGATAAAGAGGCCATTCGTGACTGGAGTAAACAGAATCAATGGCTCGCTTTGGGAGTCATCCAAGCCAAAGAAAAGTTGGATAAGACCCATGCACAGGTGGAGTTCAAGGCTCATTATCATGATGGAAAAAGTGCTCAAATCCATCATGAAGTTTCACATTTTGTATATCACCAGCAACAATGGTTTTTCCTTGATCCAACGGTCGATATGCAGGTCACCATGAAACAGCCGTGTATATGCGGTTCAGGAAAAAAATTTAAGCAATGCTGTGCACAATTCCTATAACTTTATCTTAAAATACGCCCACCGTTTGGCCTGAAGGAAAGGGCAATGTTACTCACCGTTATTTATATTATTGCGATTACTGCTGAAGCCATGACAGGAGCATTGTCTGCTGGGCGACGGAGTATGGACTGGTTCGGTGTCGTACTGATTGCCTGTGTAACGGCCTTGGGTGGTGGTTCTGTACGTGATGTACTACTTGGGCACTATCCTTTAACGTGGGTAAAGCATCCTGAATACTTAGTTTTAACGTGTTGTGCTGCCTTTGTTACCATCATTATTGCCAAGTGGATGCGCCATTTACATAATATTTTCTTGGTGCTCGATGCTTTAGGTTTGATTGGGTTTACCATTATTGGCTGCCAGATTGCCTTACAAATGGGGCATGGCTTTGTCGTGTCGGCTGTAGCAGGGGTGTTAACTGGAGTGTCTGGTGGTATTTTACGTGACATCTTATGTAACGATGTCCCGTTTGTTTTCCGCCGTGAGCTTTATGCAAGTATTTCTTTTGTTGCAGTCATTTGCTATTGGGTTTGTCTGGACTTAGGTTTGAGTTTAGAACTTACCGTTATCTCCACCCTGGTATTTGGTTTTACGCTTCGTTTAATTGCCATTTATTTTGGTTTGGAAATGCCTAAATTTATTTATAAAGATGATGATGCAGAGTCGGCTTCTTCAACCGACGAACATTAATCATGCAGAACTTCATGTGGGCATGATATAACAATTCTATATATGGTCTTGTCCACTTATTCTTTCCAGTAGAGTTACTCTTATGGATTTGGTTTCACGCATACAAAATCTTCCAATTGGCAAATTTCACTACACGCTTTTATGGGTAGTGGGTTTAGGCTGGATGTTTGATGCGATGGATACTGGCATTATCGCTTTTATTATGACAACCCTTGTTAAAGACTGGTCATTAACACCAGCTGAAAGCGGTTGGATTGTCAGTATTGGCTTTGTAGGCATGGCTATTGGTGCAGTTTGTTCTGGTGCCTTGGCAGATCGTTTTGGCCGTAAAACGGTATTTGCGATCACGATGGCGATCTATAGTATTGCTACCGCCTTATGTGCTTTTGCCCCCGATCTAAAGTGGCTATTAATTTTTCGTTTTATTGTGGGGCTAGGACTCGGTGGTCAGTTACCTGTAGCAGTTACACTAGTGAGTGAATATGTTCCTGCTCATGTTCGTGGAAGATTTATCGTTCTGCTTGAAAGCTTTTGGGGTTTAGGCTGGTTAGTCGCTGCACTCATTTCTTATTCTATTATTCCTAAATTTGGCTGGCATATTGCCTTTCTTATGGGTGGCCTACCACTTATTTATATTTTAGTCATTTGGAAAAAAGTCCCTGAGTCGATACCGTATTTGATTAACCGTGGTCGTATTGAAGAAGCACATGCATTGGTACAAAAACTAGAAGCCGAAGCATGCGTGCAAATTGTGCATCATATCGAAGTTGTACCTGTGGCGATGCGACAAAAAGTTTCATTTAAACAGCTCTGGAGTGGTCAATTTGCTCGTAGAAGTTTAATGCTCTGGCTGATCTGGTTTGGCATTGTGTATTCCTATTACGGTATCTTTACATGGTTGCCGAGTTTATTGGTGAAACAAGGCTACGACGTTGTTAAATCATTTGAATATGTATTGCTTATGATTTTGGCGCAGCTACCGGGCTACTTAGCGGCGGCTTGGTTTGTTGAACGTTTAGGTCGAAAAATTACACTCGCGGCATTTATCGGTTTTTGTGCCTTATCTGCATATTTCTTTGGACAAGCCGACAGCGTAAATAGCATTATGTTTTGGGGTTGTCTCATGTCATTCTTTAATTTGGGTGCATGGGGAGTGTTATATACCTATACACCAGAACAATATCCAGCCAATATTCGGGCGTTTGGTTCGGGTTGGGCATCGGCAATGGGGCGTATTGGTGGAATTGTCGCGCCAATGGTCGTGACTCATATGATGGTTGCCAAAAACGGGTTTAATCACGTTTTTATGATGTTTACTGTGGTTTTACTTGCTGTAGCCTTAGTAATTTTGATATTAGGTGAAGAGACTCAAGGTAAAAGACTAGAGTCGATTGGGCTATAGTTTCTGCCTAACTTTATAGCAAGTAACTAAAAATATAGAGAGATAAGACATAATTTGACGCTCAGGTGACAGAGTCCCTCTTGTGTCTGTAACATAGCCCACTTAGCATAATACACACTTAAAATAACGACTGATTTGGAAGATAAGCTGACTATGACCAGCCTTGCGCATCATGCGACAGAAAACCGCTCTGTAGCCGAATTTACTGAACAGGCTTACTTGAATTATGCCATGTACGTCATTATGGACCGTGCATTGCCGCATATCAGTGATGGCTTAAAGCCTGTACAGCGCCGTATTGTCTATGCCATGAGCGAGCTAGGCTTAAAAAATAGTGGCAAGCCAAAAAAATCAGCGCGTACAGTGGGTGATGTGCTTGGTAAATACCATCCACATGGCGACTCGGCATGTTACGAAGCCATGGTACTCATGGCTCAGCCTTTTAGTTATCGCTATCCTTTAATTGAAGGTCAAGGTAACTGGGGTTCACCCGATGACCCTAAGTCATTTGCTGCGATGCGTTATACCGAAGCTAAACTTTCAGCTTATAGCGAGTTGTTGCTGAGTGAATTAGGTCAGGGTACCAGCGAATGGCAAGATAACTTTGATGGTTCGTTAAAAGAACCGATTACCTTACCTGCACGTGTACCGAATATTCTTTTGAATGGTACAACTGGTATCGCTGTGGGTATGGCGACCGACATTCCTCCGCATAATTTGCGTGAAGTTGTGAAGGGGACAATTGCTTTAATTCGCAACCCGCAAACTTCAGACGAAAAATTAGCTGAATATATTCCGGCTCCAGACCTACCAACCAAAGCTGAAATTATTACTCCGCCAGAAGAGCTACTTAAAATCCAGACGACTGGTCGTGGTAGTTACCGCATGCGAGCGGTTTATACCGTTGAAAAGCATGAAATCGTAATCACTGAGCTACCATATCAAGTCTCTGGTTCTAAAGTGATTACCCAAATTGCTGACCAGATGCAGGCGAAAAAGCTGCCTTTGGTAGTGGATATACGTGATGAGTCAGATCATGAAAACCCAACACGACTCGTGATTGTATTGCGCTCTAACCGTATCGATGCTGAAGCGGTGATGAGTCACTTATTTGCGACCACCGATTTAGAGTCAAGCTATCGTGTCAATTTGAACATGATTGGCGAAGATGGTCGCCCGCAGGTGAAATCAATTCGTCGTATTTTGCTTGAATGGATTGAGATTCGTAAAAATACGGTCACTCGTCGTTTGCAGTATCATTTAAACCGTATTGAAAAGCGCCTACATATTTTGGCAGGTCTTTTAATTGCTTATCTCGATATTGATACTGTTATTCGCATTATTCGTGAAGAAGATCAGCCTAAGCCAGTATTGATGGAACATTTCAATATTGATGAGATACAGGCTGAAGCGATTTTAGAACTTAAATTACGTCACTTGGCAAAGCTTGAAGAGATGGAAATCCGTCATGAACAAGATGAGCTTTCTGCGAAAGCTGCCATTATTCGTGAACAGTTGGAAAATCCTGAATCTCTAAAAAATCTGATTATTGGTGAATTAAAAGAAGACGCGAAAAAGTTTGGTGACGAACGCCGTTCTCCAATTGTTGCACGTGCTGAAGCGGTTCAAATTAAAGAACAAGATCTAATGCCAGCTGAAACGGTAACCGTTGTGTTGTCTGAAGCAGGTTGGGTTCGTGCGGCAAAAGGCGCAGATGTTGATGCTGAAAACCTGAACTACCGTGCAGGGGACCAATATTTAAGTCATGCTGTAGGTAAAACCAATCAACGGGTTTACTTCCTTGATGAAACAGGGCGTAGTTATGCCTTACCAATTAGCAGCTTACCTTCGGCTAGAGGTTTAGGCGATCCATTAAGTTCGAAACTGTCACCAGCAAGTGGCGTAGCGTTTATTCAGGCTTATTTAGATGATGAAGAATCTGAACTGATTGCTGCAAGCTCATCGGGTTATGGTTTTAAAACTCAAGTCAAACAGTTAGATACCAATGCTAAAGCTGGTAAGACATTCTTAACGGTACCTGATAAGGCAAAAGCATTACCGCTCATCTCTGCCCAAAATATGACGCATTTGGCTGTGCTGAGCTCGGCAGGGCGTTTGTTAATTTTAGATTTGGCAGAACTACCAAATTTAAATAAAGGTAAAGGTAATAAGTTGATACAACTTGAAGCCAAAGAGCAGATTTTATCCATGACAACCCTGAACTTAGATGAAATAATTCAGGTGGTTGCAGGTCAACAACATCTAAAATTAAAAGGTGATGATCTACAAAAATACATGGGTAAACGTGCTTCGAAAGGTCAGCTCTTACCACGTGGATATCAAAAAGCAAATAAACTGTTGATTCAGAGATAAAGCTAGCGTCTGGCAACATAAATACGCTATATATGGCAACAAGTTCAAGCAATGAACTGAACTTGTTGGTATGGAATAATGATTAAAAGGGCAGCAATTTGGAGTACATAATTTGTACTCCATGCAAAAAATTTGGCAGGGTCAAATTGTCAAAACTTCTGTCTCATAATCTTGTTCGAAAGTGTCATGAATGTGCCAATAAGTTTTAAATATGTTCTGGCACCAAGAAGCTAAAGAATAGCTGGGGCATTGAATAACAGTTATTACTAAGGATTACGAATCGGAGATAATGGCATTATGGAAAAGATTTGGTTTGCAGAATACCAAAAGACAGGGATTCCAGAAACAGTAGCATTGCCTGCAGAAAATACCTCACTTGTTGATATTTTTGAGCGTAATTTCCAAAAATTTGGTTCTCGTGATGCCTTTATCTTTATGGATAAAGCCATGTCATTTAACGAGTTGGAACTTGCAAGCCGTAAGTTCGCGACCTATTTGCAAAATTTGGGGTTAGCAAAAGGTACGCGCGTTGCAGTAATGATGCCAAACGTATTGCAGTATCCTGTCGTGGCATTGGCGGTTTTCCGTGCTGGCTTGATTTTAGTGAATGTTAACCCGCTGTATACTGCGCGTGAGCTTGAGCATCAGTTAAACGACTCAGGTGCGGAAGTTCTTGTCATTATTGAGAACTTTGCGAGTGTTTACCAAAGTATTTTAGGAAAAACTCCGGTCAAACACGTCGTGGTTGCTTCTGTTGGAGATATGCTAGGAACACTGAAAGGTACTTTAGTGAACTTTGTTTTACGCAAAGTGCGTAAACAAATTCCAGCTTGGAACATTCCTGGTCATGTTAAGTTTAACAGTGCATTGAATAAAGAAAATCCAAGCAATTATAAGCGCCCGACTTTAACTCTAAGTGATACTGCCGTGCTTCAATATACCGGTGGTACAACAGGTGTTTCAAAAGGTGCTGAGCTGACTCACCGTAATTTAGTTGCTAACCTTTTACAGTGTGACGGTATTTTCCAAAGTAAATTTGGTGTAAATGAGGGTGCTAAAGGCGATCGTATTGTTTGTGCATTACCTCTTTACCATATTTTTGCGTTCATGGTTTGTGCGATGTACGGTATGTACAAAGGGCAGGCAAATATCTTGATTCCAAACCCACGTGATTTACCAGCCGTGATTAAGGAGTTACGTAAATATCAACCTTCTTTCTTCCCTGCAGTAAATACGTTATTTAATGCCTTAGTGAATAATGAAGAGTTCAAGCAGCTTGACCATAGCAATTTAAAAATGGCGATGGGCGGTGGTATGGCAGTTCTGCCTTCTACAGCAGAAGCTTGGAAGAAAATTACGGGCACAACCATTATTGAAGGTTACGGTTTATCGGAAACTTCTCCGGTAGCGACTGCAAACCCTCCAGCTTCTACTGAATTTAGTGGCACGATTGGTATTCCATTACCTTTAACAGAAGTTGCTATTTTAGATGATGACGGTAAAGAAGTACCTTTAGGTGAACAAGGCGAAATCTCAATCCGTGGTCCGCAAGTCATGAAGGGCTATTGGAACCGTCCAGATGAGACCGCTAAAGTGATGACAGCCGATGGTTTCTTCCGTACTGGTGACATTGGTGTAATGGACAGCCGTGGATATACAAAAATTGTAGATCGTAAAAAAGATATGATTTTGGTTTCAGGCTTTAACGTTTACCCAAGTGAAATTGAAGAAGTTATTGCTAAACATCCAAAAGTTTTGGAAGTTGCTGCAATTGGTGTTCCTGATGAAAAATCAGGTGAAGTGCCAAAACTCTTTATTGTGAAAAAAGATCCAAGTTTAACCACAGAAGAAATTTTGAACTTTGCTAAAGAAAACTTAACAGGCTACAAACGCCCTCGTTATGTTGAGTTTATGGATGAATTACCAAAATCAAATGTAGGTAAAATTTTACGTAAAGACTTACGTAAACCTGCTTAATCGTTAGTGAATAAAAAAGCGCCGTAGGGCGCTTTTTTATTTAGTGGCTTTTCATAAACCAGCGGTCTACATAAGGACGGCCGATTCCAACCATACCCACAAAAACAATCATTGTGCCAAGTTGTAAGCGCAAGTGAGATAAGTCAAGTTGGCCATAGCTGAGGTAATTATCTATAAGACAGTATATGGTAACTACAATGAGCCAATGCCATAAAGGAAGTCTTTTGACACCCACCGCAATAAAAGTAATTGTCAAAATGACAAAAGTACCTAATGTCGATTGCCAATTAAAATTCGCGCAAATTACACTCAGTAAAAAAGCGACGATGGGTAATACAATTTTGAAGATAAGATCTACCTGAAGCTGGTTCTTCTTTTGCTTTTCTAAGACCTCGAGCAATTCTTTTTGATCAGGTTGTTGCATACATAGCCCTATAAATCAGTGATGACATGCGATTGCATAAAATTTCAGGTAAAAACGATGAGTTATGATAGCATGATCAACAGTATTTTCAGTGATGGATGGCACTATGCACGGCATCAGCAGCATTATCTATATTATTTTAGTGGCATGTTTGCTGCCATACGCATTTACCGTAATTGCAAAATTTAAGGGTGGTTTTCAGCCCTCGGATAATCATAACCCAAGAGATTTTCTTGCTAATACAAAGGGTATCGCTGCTCGGGCAAATGCAGTACAACAAAACAGTTTTGAAAGTTTACCTTTATTTTTAACAGCTATTTTGATGGCTGAATATATGGTGGTGCCTGAGTACTTTATTTTGAGATTGGGCTGGGCATATATTATTTTGCGCGTGATTTATGGCATTTGTTACTTAAGTAATTGGGCAACTTTGCGTTCGATTGTCTGGTTTTTATCATTGTTATGCCCAATATTTTTATTGATCGTGACAATTAAGCTGACTTGAGTGTCATTCTGTCGCCATTCATATCAACTTTCGCGTGTGCGCATTGTATAATCGGCATCATTTTGATGATATCCACGTTATAATCGAGTGGATTTTACATCTGACTTCATAACGAAAGAGTATTGATATGAGTTACAGCAATATCCCAGCAGGTAAAGATGCACCAAATGACATCTATGTCATCATTGAAATTCCTGCAAATGCAGCGCCAATTAAATATGAAATTGACAAAGATTCTGATGCATTGTTTGTAGACCGTTTCATGGGCACAGCAATGTTCTATCCAGCAAACTATGGTTATGTACCAAATACTTTGTCTGAAGATGGCGACCCATTAGACGTACTTGTTGTAACTCCACATCCTGTTGCTGCTGGTTCTGTAATTCGTTGCCGTCCAGTTGGTAAATTAAACATGGAAGATGACGGTGGTATCGACGCGAAATTAATCGCAGTTCCACACGAGAAATTATCTCCACTTTACAAAGACGTGAAGGAATATACAGATCTTCCTCCGTTGTTGATTAGCCAAGTTGAGCATTTCTTCAGCCACTACAAAGATTTAGAACCAGGCAAATGGGTAAAAATCAGTGGTTGGGAAGGTGCTGACGTTGCTAAAGCTGAAGTATTGAAAGCAATCGAAGCTGCTAAATAAGCTCTGATTTTATGAGCCTAGAGTGTCACAATTGATATTCTAGGCTCAATAAAAAACCTACCTGTGTTGCCAGAGGTAGGTTTTTTTATGCTTGATAGATCTATGAATTAGAATAATTTCACAGGAATATCAAGGAAGATACGCCATTCGTTTGTGTCACCGATGTACGCATTAGATTGGTAAGCATCACTTGCACGGTAGTAAGAGTTACGAATACGAAGGCTTGCATCTTTAGCAAAACCACTTTGTACTGTGTATTTTACTTGGTTGAAGAATTCGCGCTCTTGAGCATCGTCAGTTACATTACGAACTTTGATGTCCCAACCGTATACAAATGCAGTTGTCCAGTTCAAACCAGGTAATACACCTAATTTACCGAAATCAACGTTGTATTGAATTTGTGCAGATTTCTCGTGGTTACCGATGAAATCAGACATATAAGAGTTTGGTAAATAAATACTTTGGAAACCATCAGCATTTTGACCGTAGTCATAACCAACATTACCAGTGTTTTGTTGGTAAGCAA
The DNA here is from genome assembly GCF_056736115.1 of Acinetobacter sp. 70_2. NCBI lineage: Bacteria > Pseudomonadati > Pseudomonadota > Gammaproteobacteria > Moraxellales > Moraxellaceae > Acinetobacter > Acinetobacter sp. 70_2. The sequence continues at coordinate 64,360 of NZ_JBWZIP010000004.1, read as the reverse complement.
GCATAACACTATGTGGGCCAGTTGCATAAGTTCCTGAAACTGCCCAAATATTATTGGTCTTTTCTTCGCCAGCTACACCAGTCTTACCATAATTTGGTGCTACTGCTCCAGTTGCTGAGTAAGTAATAGCATCTTTATCAAACTTAGTGTGATAACCACTAAAGTCATAAGTTAATGAGCTGTCATTTGTTAAAGGTTGCTTAAAGTTCACATTAGCATAATGGCGTTCAAGCGCATTTTTACTGTCTAAGCCATAGTAAGAGGCATTTAAGTTGTCATTGAACTTATATTTACCACCCCAAACGATTGCACGATCAAGACCATTACCGTTTACATCAGCATCGGTATTAATTTGATCAGACATTTGGTCTTTAGTGAATTTACCAGCAACTAATTCAAGATTCTTGATTTCATGGCTTGTTAATAAAGTACCTGTAAAGTATTCAGGAACCATACGGCCAGTATTACTTGCTAAAACTGGTAAATCGAGTACTTGAGTACCGTAGCGTACAGTCGTATTTGAGAAACGAGCTTTAACGCTACCGCCACCACGACCCCAATGGTCATAAGCTGAACCATCATTGTGCTTAGGAATCATTTGGTTGCCGGCATGATTATTTTCACCGATTTTAAATGAACCGTCACCAACAACGCCTACACCGAAACCAACAATACCAGGGGTAAAGCCAGATTCAAGATTTACAATTGCCGATTGAGCAACTGAGCTAGTATCTTTCGCGCCCTGTTTTTTGTCGCGAGTTAGATAACCTGTACGGAAGAGAATAGAACCGTTCGCATCTTCAACAAATCCTTTTGCCTCACTTTGCTCGCTTGCCTGAGCTGAGGAAATTATTGCCGCAGAAATGAGAACTGCTAATGTAAGTTTTTGTGCATTTAGCATATTTAAAGAACCTCATAAAAACGATAAATCCTGTGCCTTGTTATAGTTCAGGGCCTAGGATTTCCATCAATTGTATAAGTAATCTATAAAAAAGATATATTTTTGTTGATTTTATTTTATATATGCTATGCAGAAATTGATTAATGTGCTACTGGTTATTTAGTAAATTTACTATTAGCCTTTTATACTTAATCTATTGTTTAAAATAAAAAAAGTAATTTATTTTTTAGTTGATTTTTACCATTTATTTTATATTCAAACTTCAAAAAATAGTTGATTCTTGTGTTCGTTTTTTATCCATTTTTACTGGATATGTTTACTTTTTAACCTTGTTTCGAGTTGATTTTTTCAACGATTTATTTTAAACATCCTTTAAATTGTTACAATATAACATTATTTTTAAAGCGCAATGTATAAGAGTGGATTGTTATAAAAAGCCAATACAATTTAATTGAGCTGATCAAAATTAGTGCGATATTTTGCGTAAATTCTGTGCAGTACTCTTTTTGTTTATATTATCGCTTAAAAAAGACCCAAAATAGTTCACCAGTTTTAACTCAGAAATAAATAAAGAAATGAAGTAAGTAAAAATGCTCACTCACAGATCATTACAAGTGCGGTCCTCAATAATTTACATACTTTTTATATCTCGGCTTTAGATCTAAATAGAAAATTTACGCACATCAAATGAATACTTCTAAGCTCGGTAATAATTTCCGATAAGGGGTTTTTCTATGTTGAGCATTTTTAGTTTTGTAATAACTTTATTTTATTGCATTGTTTTTTATAAATATATTTTTATAAGCGTTAGGCGATATTTTCACTTTAAAAAGAATTTGATTTCAAAACTCATGCAACAGGGCGATACGAAATATGGACTTGGCACAGCAATTGCTAAAGCTTAAGTAACAAAATTTGTTTAATTCAATTAAATCGTGCGTTCATTGTGGGGGAGATCAAAATGATGAAATTTGCACTTAAAGCAGTAGCATTCGGCGTACTCACGGCAGGTTCAACCATGGTTATGGCTGAAAATGCTCCATCATCTTTTTACGGAATCACGACAACGGGTAGTGTAGCAGCGACCACAGACTATCGTTTCCGTGGTGTTACCCAATCTTCAAATAACCCTGCCATTCAAGGCGGTTTTACTTTTACTCATAAATCAGGTGCTTATTTATCACTTTGGGGCTCAAGTGTTGATTTTGGTGTAACAGGCAACTCAACTGAAACAGATGTCGCTTTGGGTTATACCAATACTTTAAAGTTATCCGATAAACTTGCACCAACTTATGATGTAGGTGTAATCCATTATGGTTACATTGGTTCGGGCCATAGTTTTGACCGTAATGGTATCGGTTACGATGGCAAAAACGGATTAGATTTTAATGAAGTGTACGGTAAGTTAACGTTTGCCGACTCTTTATTTAAAGGCGATGCACTTAGTGTAGGCGTTAACTATTCAAATGATTATTGGGCTAACTCTAAACAGTTCTGGTATTTTAACGTTGGCTATTCAGCGCCAATTGCAAACACTGGATTTACCGGACTTGCATCAGTTGGTTATAACAAATTTAAAAATAAAGAAGCTTTAGCTGTAGTTGCGGGTGGTCCTGGTACGGACGACAGCTATATCGATTATAAAGTTGGTGTAAACCGTAACATCTTAGGTATTTTGGCTGAGCTAGACGTAGTGGGTACCGATGTGAGTACTTCTGGTATGACCGATGCTCAGAAAAAACCTTATGACGCTGGCTTAGTGTTTAGTTTAACTAAAACTTTCTAAGTTTATGCTGTAGAAAAGCGGGTAAATAACCCGCTTTTTTTATTTAATTTTCTATTTCAGAAAGTAATCGTTTTAACTGGTTAAGCTCAACATCCGTGGCTTTAGATAAAGGTTTACGTGGTAAGCCTGCAGAAATACCTTGTAGCTGTAAACCTGCTTTAATTGTTTTTGGTAATCCACCATTTACGATAAAGCGCAGTAAAGGAAGTTGTTGGTAAAATGACTTCTGGGCCTGACTTAAATCACCATTTTTGACGTGTTGAATAAGCTGTTGAGGTTGCTGACCTAACAGGTTTGGTGCTGCTGTACACCAACCGCTTGCTCCTGCACATAAGGCTTCTAAAGCTAGAGGGTTGCAGCCGTTATAAAATGGGAGTTCTCCTTTTGAGAGTTCCTGAATTTTATGCATGCGCTGAATATCACCGCTACTTTCTTTCACCATCGTGATGTTTGCAATGTTGTTAAACATACGAACAATTAACTCTGGAGACATATCAACACCACTCGTTGCAGGGTTGTTATACACCATAATCGGTAAAGTCGTTGCCTGAGCAATCGCTTGGTAATATTCAAAAATCTCTTGGTCTGTTAGCTTCCAGTACGATACAGGAATCACCATAACTGCGTCTGCACCATAGCTTTGCGCGATTTGCGCCTTTTTGATGGCTTGATCAGTGGTGAGTTCTGAAATTCCAATAATGACGGGTAAGCGTTTATTAATACTTTCAATTGAAGTTTTTGCGACTAAGCACCATTCATCCCATTCAAGATAAGCGCTTTCGCCTGTACTGCCTAAAGGCGCAATTGCGTCGCAGCCATTTTCAATAAGCAAATCCAGCATCTGTTTTAAAACAGGAAGATTAATGGTGTTGTCATCAGAAAATGGGGTAACAGGGTAGCCAATAATGCCGTTTAGTTTCATGGTTGAAGTCTCTTTTTAAATACAGTCAGAATGTTTTTTCAAAGTTTTACGTGCGTAGTAAGCAAAGTTCACTTTGTTGCGTTTATCGGTAGATACCCAGTCATGAGCTTCTGTGGCTAAATCGTATGGGATCGGCTGAATTTGCCCAGCAGACATGGCTAAAAGTTGCAGTTGAGCTGCGTGTTCAATTAAAAGCGCCAAGTTGCAGGCTTCTTCAATGGTTTTTCCTGTAACCAGTTGACCATGATGAGACAGCAAAACAGCACGGTTTTTACCAAGTGCAGAAGAAATCAAAATACCTTCTTCATTACCTACAGGGACACCTGGCCAATGACCTACAAATGAGCAGTCTTCGTAGAGTGCGCAAACATCCATTTGGGAAATCATGAGCGGAATCTGTAGCATCGATAGGGCCGCTACATGGGTAGGATGAGTATGGATAATGCAGTTCACTTCGGGATGTTCTTTATAAATCCATGTGTGAAAACGGTTGGCTGGGTTTGCCATTCCTTCTTGATTGATGGGTTCTAAATCTTGATTCACCTCAAGTAAATTTGAGGCAGTAATTTCATCAAAACCTAAACCGAAACGTTGGGTAATAAAGGCCTCTTTATTTTCACTACGACATGTAATTTGGCCTGCTAAACCAGCATCATGCCCATGATCAAATAAAATACGACAAGTGAGTGCAAGCTTTTGACGTTCAGTTAAATCTGAGTCGCTAATCCACTTTTGCATGTCTTGCTGTGCGTGTTGCATCAGGTCTTGTTTGTTTACAGAAGCAGTCTTCATCTCTTCTCCAGTCCAGTTGACCAAATTAAGTAGGTGAAGGCAGAATAGAAAACAACTGGATGAATCAATACATCCAGTTTTAATAAGTTATATGGTCCAGATGGGGCAAATATGCTAAGACCTTGGCAAGTACATTTTCGTATCGATGAAAGAGAAGAAAAGACGGTTTTTTTAAAGCTTACTAACTTGATTAGTCAGGAAATTTTAAGTGGCCGTTTGGTGCAAGGGACTATGCTGCCGGGGTCTCGTAGCCTATCAAAAGAATTAGGAGTTAATCGGAAAACAGTACAAGCGGTTTATGAAGAATTAGAAGCACAAGGATGGCTTGTGACTCGCCCCAGAAAAGGCACATTTGTGGCAGATGTTTTGCCAGAAAAACAACTCCAAATAGAGTCGATATCTGAGCGAAAAGTGAATGAGAAGCCAACTATTCAAGAAGTTGCTTTATATCCACATAACGATGGTGTACCAGATCCACGGCTCATTCCCTACGAATTATTTTCGAGGGCCTATCGACATGCACTGATTAAAATTACGCAAAACCAGTACATGGGTTATGGCGACCCACGGGGAATGATTGAGCTAAGACAAGCCTTACAGCAAATGCTCTCGATGGAACGTTTTATGAATGTTGCTGAAGATGAAATTTGTATTGTACGTGGTAGTCAGATGGGAATTTTTCTTGCATCTCGTGCATTACCCAATCGGCAGGGCGTTATTGTCGTTGAAGAGCTGTATTACCCATCTGCTGTTAAAGCGTTCCAATCAAATGGCTTTCAAGTGGTTGCTGTCAAATTAGATGAGCAAGGTATTGTCATTCAAGATCTCGAACGGATTTTAAACGAACACTCGGTTGCAGCAATTTATACAACGCCACATCATCAGTACCCTACAACCGTTACTATGCCAATGAGTCGTCGTCTTCAACTCTTAGAACTTTCAAAAAAATGGGGATTTTATATTATTGAAGATGACTATGACCATGAATTCCATTATGACAGTCGGCCTATGCCGCCCTTAGCAAGTTTGCCTCATTCTGAATTAGTCATTCATGTGGGTTCATTGTCTAAAGTTTTTGCACCCGGTATTCGCTTGGGTTACATCGTGGCATCTTCACCAATCATTCAATCCATTACTGAAGATATTTTATTGATTGATCGGCAAGGTAATAACATTACGGAACTTGCGTTAGCAGATTTAATGCAGCGAGGGGAGATCAAACGACACATCCGTAAAATGAAAAAAATATATCAACTACGCCGTGACCATGCCTTAGCTGAGTTTCAGCGAGTTTTTGCTGAGTCTGTTCAGATACAACCACCTGCGGGCGGAATGGCTTTATGGGTGAAATTCCGGAAACCATTTACTCAAGATCAGCTTATAAAGTTAAAAGAACTCAATATTGATACAGAGCATAAGTTTAAACAAATTGGGTCTTCTAATTGTTGTATTCGCTTGGGTTTTGCTGCTTTATCAGAGAAAGAAATTACTGCTTTAATCGAGAAGCTAAATGAGATTCTTAATAAAAGAACAATGAACTCATAATCTGCTATTTCATTTTAAGAAAGTTCACTCTAATTGATCGTGATATTTTTGAATTTCTGAGACAAAGCTAAGCAGAAAAGATGTAATTTGTGACTTATATTCTTCAGTGTGTAGCATTTCAAAAATTTGTTCAGGGGATTTGCTAAGAAGTGAGAAGCGTAAAAATAAATCTTCAAAGAAGTTGCTGCTTACTGTCGAAAGTACTCTTCTTAAAGAAATTAGCATGTCGTCACCGCGACTAGATGCATGAACTAGAACAATGGGCTTGTCTATGATTTCGGTACGGGAAACCATCCAATCAATTGCATTTTTAAGACCGCCCGGAATACAACGAATATATTCAGGACTTGAGATAATAATGCCATCTGCGTCAGAAACAGATTTGATGAATTCTTCCACTACAGTAGGCGTTTTTTCTCCTTCATTATCTGGAGAAAAGACAGGCAGATTATTAATGTGATCAAAAACTGTAAACTCAATACTGGACGGTGCTATATCCTTCATTGCTTTTAATAGCGCTGTATTGGTAGATACTTTTCTTGCACTACCGGAGATAGCCAAAATTTTCATAGCGTCCTCTTTTTTGCCTTTTTATATAGGCATTAATAAATTCTTTAATGAACAACTCATATATATATTAAAAAAGCGGATACACGATCCGCTTTTTTATTTTAAGAATGATTGCCTCGATAAGAGAGTGCTTCTGTGAGATGAGGACTTTGAATCATCTCACTTTGAGCCAAATCGGCAATGGTCCGTGCTACTCGTAAAACCCGATGATAAGCACGTGCAGATAAATTTAAACGCTGCTGAGCCATTTCAATCATTCGCTGTGACGTGTCATCCAGAATAGCGAACTGCTCTAATTGTTTTGGTGAAAGCGCTTGATTTAAACAATTTTGTCTTTGCATTTGTTGTTCATAAGCTGAAATTACACGCTGTCTTACAGTTGTAGAGCCTTCAACAGGCGTTGGGTCTTGTAGTTCCTGAGCTTTTAAAGGTGGTACATCAATATGTAAATCGATACGGTCAAGTAAAGGTCCTGATATACGATTTTGATAACGTTTAATACTCTCTGGTGAACACTGACAACGACTGTCTTGATTAAATGCATAACCACATGGGCAGGGGTTCATGGCTGCAATGAGCTGAAAGTTTGCAGGATAAGTAATTTGCCGGGCTGCACGTGAAATAATAATTTCTTTTGACTCGAGCGGCTGGCGTAAGACTTCTAATACTTTGCGATCAAACTCGGGCAATTCATCTAAGAATAGAACACCTAAATGGGATAATGTAATTTCACCCGGTTTAGGGTGTGAGCCGCCCCCAACTAGTGCAATTGCTGATGCTGTATGGTGGGGTGCACGAAAAGGACGCTGCCCAAAAGTATGGGGCGTATTTGAAATCGAATAAATACTAGCAACTTCAAGCGTTTCTTGAGTAGATAGTGGCGGTAAAATTGAAGGAAGACGTGAGGCGAGTAAAGTCTTCCCTGTGCCCGGTGGTCCTTTAAAGAGCAAGGAGTGCCCTCCAGCGGCTGCAATTTCCAATGCACGACGTGGGCGTAGCTGACCTTTTACATCTGCAAGGTCAAATTTATACGGCATGTCATTTGAGCGGGAAGATGATTGGACCTGAGATAGCTTAGTATTTCCTAAAAAGTGTTCACAAACTTCTTTTAAATGGCTCACCGGATAACACTCAAGATTTGGTAAATGACTAATATCCTGACTATTATCTTGGGGTAAAACAATTTTATGCTGAGCTTGCTGGCATGCCATTGCCAAAGTTAAAGCACCTGAAACAGGTCTTACATGACCATCTAGTGCTAACTCTCCAATAAATTCAAAGTCTTCTGTGCAGTTCTCTGGGAGTTGACCTGAGGCAATTAATATCCCTAATGCAATCGGTAAATCTAAACGTGAACCATCTTTGGGCAAATCTGCGGGAGCAAGATTAATGGTCAGCCGTTTAGTCGGAAACTGAAATCCACTATTAATAATGGCTGAGCGAACTCTGTCTTTACTTTCCCTCACTGCCGCTTCAGCTAGCCCGACAATCGTCAGAGAGGGTAAGCCTTGACTCACATGCACCTCTACTTCAATGAGAGGGGCATGCAAACCTAAAAGTCCCCGTGTATAAATTTTAGAAAAAGACATCTTATTGTTCCATTATGGTGCTTAATTTTTAATCGTTGTAAAGTATAAGTGCGCTACATTGGTGCTTATTTTTTATTCTTTAAAGTTTCTTCTAATAGACTCACTTGTTTTTGTAGCTCTTCTAAACGTTGGTTGGCTAAATGAAGTGCAGTTTTTTGTCTTTCGATTTCTTGTTTAGATACGAGGTCTAATTTCTCGACAGTTTCATTTAATAATGCACGTAAGTTTTTTTCTAAATCTTTTTTAGGCTCGTCAATTTGTTCCAAAATAGCCTGTAATAGAGTTTCTAGCATGAGATATCCAAACTGTTGTATTACCTTATGCTTGCCAGTTTAACACTGCTTGAACCTCGGATATAGGCTTCTCGGCTTTTCCATATGGGATAACGATAAAACGAAATAAAAACAGGACTGCAAATTCATTTTATTTTTAGTAGCTCATCTACATCTTGATAACTAAATAGGTTATAAAGAAAGCTCATGCAAAAGATTCATCTCCTCCAACCTTTGAAATATTGGCATGAAAATTGAACATAAAACCTTACTGGTGAAAAGAAGCCGAAGGAAACAAACATGAAGCTTGTAACTGCAATTGTAAAACCGTTTAAATTGGATGATGTGCGTGAAGCACTCTCTGACATTGGTGTACAAGGGATTACCGTAACTGAAGTTAAAGGTTTTGGTCGTCAAAAAGGGCATACAGAACTTTACCGCGGCGCGGAGTATGTGGTTGATTTCTTACCTAAAGTAAAAATCGAAATTGCGATTAGCGATGAAATGGTCGACGCAGTAATTGAGTCAATTACTCGTGTGGCAAGCACTGGGAAAATCGGCGACGGTAAGATTTTTGTGACTAACCTGGAACAAGTCATCCGTATCCGTACGGGTGAAACAGGACCAGATGCTGTCTAAATTGGCACAAAGCTTGCTGAGCAATAAATAGCTCGCAAATGAGGTTGGGGGACACGAATGAAAAAAATGCTTATGGCGCTGAGTCTAACAGGCGCACTTTTGGGTGGTACTGCCGCTTGGGCAGAAGAGACTGTAACAACACCGACATCTGAGGTTACAGCAACATCAACGTCTGCAGCTCCTGCAACAACTGCAGCAGCACCAGCCGCCGCAGTAACTCCGGCAGCTCCAGCACCGACACCAAAACTCGATACCGGCGATACATCTTGGATTTTAGTGTCAACAGCTTTAGTACTGTTGATGACGATTCCTGGCTTGGCATTATTCTACGGCGGTATGGTCCGTAAGAAAAACGTCTTAAGTACCATGATGTTCAGCCTTTCTGCTGCAATTTTGGTAAGTTTGCTTTGGGTGATTGCGGGTTATTCAATCGCGTTCTCTGGCACAGGTGCATACTTTGGTGACTTGTCTAAAGCTATGCTCAATGGTGTAGGCTTTAATGCACTAAGTGGAACAATTCCTGAAAGCTTGTTTGTTATTTTCCAAATGACTTTTGCCATCATTACTGTCGCAATTTTGAGTGGTTCGATTGCTGATCGTATGAAATATTCAGCTTTCATGGCCTTTATTACAATTTGGGTACTTGTGGTTTATGCGCCAATTACTCACTGGGTGTGGGCAACAGATGGTTGGTTATTTAAAGCAGGCGCATTAGATTTTGCTGGTGGTACAGTTGTACATATCAACTCTGGTGTTGCTGGTTTAGTCGCAGCTTACATGCTTGGTAAACGTATTGGCCTTGGCCGTGAATCTATGGCACCGCATAACTTAACTTTAACTGTAATCGGTGCAAGCTTACTTTGGGTAGGTTGGTTCGGCTTCAATGGTGGTAGTGCGTTAGGCGCTGGTGCTCGTGCAAGTATGGCAATTCTTGTTACTCAAGTTGCTGCCGCTGCTGCTGCGTTCTCTTGGTTGGTTGTAGAACGTATGATTCGTGGTAAAGCTTCTGTATTAGGTGGTGCATCTGGTGCTGTGGCTGGTTTGGTTGTGATTACACCAGCAGCTGGTTTCGTCGGTGTCGGCGGAGCTTTAGTGATGGGCTTAATTGGTGGTGTGGTCTGCTTCTGGGGTATTACAGCACTTAAACGTTTACTTAAAGCGGATGATGCATTGGATGCCTTTGGCTTACATGCAGTAGGTGGTATTGTCGGCGCAATTTTAACTGGCGTGTTCTATAGTGATGAAATCATCAAAGCAGCTAGTGTAACTTTAGCTCCAACATTTGCAGGTCAATTGTGGGTACAAGTTGAGGGCGTATTGGCAACTATGGTTTACAGCGGTATTGCAACCTTCATTATTCTTAAAGTGATTGATATTGTGATTGGTCTGCGTGTTAATGCCGATGATGAACGTATGGGTCTGGATTTAAGCCAACATGGCGAACGTATTGAATAATTCGTAATATAACTGTCTTATAAAGAACAGTCTTGCGCTGTGATCAAAGCGATGCTTTGATCTTGCTCAGGACTGTTTTTTTGTCTCATAGAATGCTGGTTCTGTAAGTGTAGAAATTTTGCTACACTAGGTCAAAGTAATTGACCCTATTAAGTCCGCTATGCATTGTCCATTTTGCAACGCCGCAGATAGTAAAGTCATCGATTCGCGTCTAGCCGCAGAAGGTTGTCAGATTCGTCGACGTCGTGAGTGTGTAAGTTGCGGTGAACGTTTTACCACTTTTGAAAGCTATGAAGTGGTGATGCCCCGTGTGATCAAATCGAATGGAAAAAATGAACCGTTCGATGAGGCGAAGCTACGTCGTTCGCTTATGCATGCCTTACAAAAGCGCCCAGTGACACAAGAGCAGATCGAAACGGTTCTAAGCGATATTCAATTGCAGATTCGCCGTTTAGGTGAGCGTGATGTTAAGTCTAGAACTATTGGTGAAATTGTCATGCAATCTTTATTTGCACTTGACCACGTTGCCTATGTTCGTTTTGCTTCGGTTTATCAAGACTTTCAGGATGTTGAAGCGTTTCGCCGTCAAATTGAGCAAATGCAACAACGTGAGCACTAAATATTTGAGATTTATATGTCTGAGTTGAAACAAGATCAGTACTGGATGCAGCAAGCCATTGAACTTGCCAAACGAGGACTCTATTCGACAAAACCAAATCCAAATGTCGGTTGTGTCATTGTCAAAGATAATCAAATCATTGGTGAAGGTTTTCACCCGAAAGCTGGTCAACCTCATGCTGAAGTTTTTGCCTTACGTGAAGCTGGTGAGCAAGCGCAAGGTGCAACCGCTTATGTAACGCTTGAACCGTGTGCTCATTATGGACGAACACCTCCGTGTGCTGAGGCACTTGTAAAGGCACAGGTCAAAAAAGTGGTTGTGGCATGTCCCGACCCAAACCCGCTTGTTGCAGGTAAAGGTGTTCAAATTTTAAGAAATGCTGGTATTGAAGTAGAAATCGGTATTTGTGAAGGCTTAGCCGTTAAACTTAATCAAGGCTTTTTAAAAGCGATGTCTACGGGCATGCCATATGTGCGTTTAAAAGTTGCTTCTAGTTTAGATGGGCGTACTGCAATGGCATCTGGTGAGTCGAAGTGGATTACGGGTTCTGCTGCCCGTCAAGATGTTCAACATTGGCGTGCCATTTCAGGCGCCGTGATTACAGGCATTGATACTGTGATTGCTGATGATTGCCAGCTTAATGTACGTTCACTCCATGATATTGAGATCGAGACGGTTGCTCAACCAAAACGGGTAATTCTAGATCGGAGAGGGCGCTTACCGCTCACCGCTAAAATTTTAGAAAATCCTGAAACTGTCATGGTGATGGGGCCATATCGTCAGGAACTTGCTGACTTAGGCGTGATACAATTAGAAATTCAGCCTTTAAAAACACTATTACAGACCTTATCTAAGCAATACCAAATTTATGATGTGTTGGTTGAAGCTGGCGCAACTTTGTCTACCGCCTTTTTACAAGAAGGTTTGGTGGATGAAATGATCAGTTATGTTGCCCCGACTTTATTGGGGCAAAGTGCAAGAGCCATGTTCAATGCAGATTTTGAATATATGGCACAGCAACTTCGTTTTAAACTTCTTGATGTAATACAACTTGATCAAGATATACGCTTAAGGTTAATCCCTACGCAAGAGAAAGTATGAATTCAGAGCCTTCGGTTTACCACAAACGTCGTCATGCAGCTCGCACGACAGACGAATATCTTTTTCATCAGCTTGTACCATACTTGGGTAACAAGCGCCGATTGCTCCATTTGATTTTAGAAGCTCTGGAAATTACAGGGACGCTGAATAGCAAGAAAAAGAATCCTCCAATTTTTGCCGACTTCTTTGCGGGTAGTGGTGTGGTGTCTCGTTTGGCACGTCAAAATGGTTACCGAGTCATTGCGAATGACTGGGAACCTTATAGCCATGCTTTAAATCATGCGATTTTAGCTTGTGTCGATGCACCTGCGTTTAAAGAGTTGGGTGGATATCAGAAAGCCATCGATTATTTAAATAGGCTGCCTGAGGTTAAAGGTTGGGTAACGCATAACCTTTGCCCTCGTAACGATGATGTCTATGATCCGTCGCGTGACCGTTTGTTCTTTAAGCGTCGTAATGGTATGCGCATCGATGCGATTCGCCAGCAAATTGCAACATGGCAGGCACAAGGCGCAATTAATGATGTAGAAATGAGTGCTTTGCTCGCACCATTACTCTATTCGGCAAGTTTTGTAAGTAATACTAGTGGTGTATTTAAAAGCTTCCATCAAGGGTGGGGCGGACGTACACAAACGGCGTTAGAGCGCATTGAATCATTGCTGTGGCTCACACCTAGCCGTTTTTGTGAGATTGGTGACCGTAAGCGTCCAGCTGCTGAAATGTGGTGTGTAGATGCTCAGCATTTAGCAAATCAGATGAGTGGTTTTGAAGTAGATGTAGCCTATCTTGATCCACCTTATAACCAGCATGCTTATAGTAGTAACTACCACGTTTTAAATGCATTGACGTTATGGGATCAAGTCGATTTACCACCGCCAGATACCAAAGGCTATAAGAGTGGTATTGACCGTGCATGGCGTAAAGAGCGTCCAAGTCCGTACAACTCGTCTAAACATGCAAAAGATGCGTATGAAAAATTACTTTCAACCATCAATGCACGTTATATTCTGACCAGTTATTCGACCGATGGTAATATTGAGCCAAAAGATCTACTGATGGCCAATCTGGAGCGTGGAAAAGTCACTTTACTAACTCAAGATGTTCCACGTTATCGCGTAAGTAAACAACGACAGTCAGAGCGCGCACGTGTGCTTGAGTTTATTGTGATTACCGATACTCATGCCAAACCAGGACCGCCATTACGTCAATTGTTAGGCCAGCTTTACCACTTTGCCGAGCTAGGTGGTGTAGATACTTCAGGTAACAGTACGCAGCTCGCACTTTGGTAAGCGCTGCAATTTAAGCAGTGTAAAAGATTTGGAGATTGAGCCATGTTTACAGGCATTATTGAAAGTTTAGGTAAAGTAGAAAGCCTGCAAAGTGTAGGTGGCGATGTGCGTTTACGTATTCAAACCGATTTGGATATGTCTGATGTACATTTGGGTGACTCAATTGCAACCAATGGAATCTGTCTCACCGTGATTGAGTGGGGTGACAATTGGTACGCAGCAGATGTTTCTCGCGAAAGTTTAAACCGTACTACTTTGGGTAACTGGAAAGTGGGTCAACGTGTCAATGTTGAAAAAGCGATGCTGCCGACAACCCGTTTTGGTGGACACATTGTTAGTGGTCACGTTGATGGCGTAGGTGAAATTACCGTAGTACGTGAAGATGCTCGCTCAATTTATTATGAAGTGACAGCGCCTGTAGAACTAGCTAAATATTTAGCAGAAAAAGGTTCTGTAACTGTAGATGGTATTAGTTTAACCATTAACCATTTGCGCGGTAATATTTTAAGTTTGAACTTAATTCCACACACAGCAGAACGTACCAATATTGGAACATGGCAAGTAGGTAGCAAAGTTAACCTTGAAGTCGATGTATTAGCACGTTATATCGAGCGTTTATTACTGGGTGATAAAGCAGCTGAACAAAAAACCGAGTCAAATATTAGTATGGCTTTCTTAGCTGAAAATGGCTTTTTAAAATAAAGTTTTAAATCGCTAAAATAAAAAACCGGACATATGTTCCGGTTTTTTATTTTTGAAATTAATGCTTGGTCAGAGTAACCGAGTGTGTGCCGACCCATGGTTTATTATGCTGGGTGCGTGTAATTGAAAACTCACCTTTTTCTGACGCTCGTGTAAGCAAGATTGAAAGCGAATTAAAGTCGTTATGACTCATATAAAGTTCTTGTGCTGAAAATGTCCATTGCTCACCCTGATTAAGCTGCTCAAGTTGCGTTGAAATCTGATGTGGAATGTCCATTTTTACCCTCATTAATTTTCATAAGTAACCATGCGTTATTCTAATAATTATTTGAACTAAAAGAATATTATGCATGAACATTTTGTGATAATTAAATGTCATTTTGATGACAAAGATGGTTTTACAAACTTTACTTTTCTATTTTTTCATCAGAAAACTTAGAATTCTTTAAAATGTATTCAATTTCTTCTTGAGCTGCCGAATTTAGCTTAGCTCGGAAAGCCGTTACAGACTGTTCAATTAAGCTCTCAGCTTCAAGTTCTAAACGAATGCGTAAACTTTCAAGCTCAGATAAGATTTGATCATCGGTAATACTAAGTTTTACGCCAGAAGAGTAGTTAACTGCTGGTGTTTCAGGATTTTTCTGATAACGCGCAGTTTGTTCTGCAACTTCTTGTTCTAGGTGACTGCGGAAAGCTTGTAGAGCTTCGGTTTGTTCACTAAATTTACGAACTTCGTCTGCTTGTAATTCAGCAGCATAGGCTGCTTCCATTGCGCGCTTATCTGCAAGAGACTTTTCTAAAGCAAGCTGACGACGAATACGTGCCTGTTCGATTAACTCTGCTTTTAAGTCAGCATAAGCTTGTTCAATGTTTTGCTGTGACTCTAGTTGGGCCTTCTCATCATTGAGTACCCAAAGTTGAATAGGCGTCTGAGGCTCTAATAAATCACAAATACGTGCCAAATCCTGTTGATAGGCATGACGGACAGCTTCAGGCGCATTTAACCATCTTTTTTTAAAATCTTGCCCGACATTTAATGCCACCACAGTTCTCCTTTGTTCAACAGTATCTACATTTTAGCGCGTTATAATTTAAAGGTTCGAGGTTCTATACCCAAACGACGATACATTTTAAATTTTTCTCGGCCAATTTGCTTGGCTGCTTCATTATTTTCAACAATTTCTATAATGTGGCTAAAATGATTCACTTGTTCAAGTGCATGATTGTTAAAATTAAATACCAACCAGCCTTGTTCAGATGGTTGTTTAGCCGAAATACATACTGCTGCGTCTGCCTGATCAATCCCATGTGTAATGAAACTGGTCGGATCAAAGCTCCACAATTTTTCATCAAGTGTTTGTTGTAACTGTACATCTGGGCAATACCACCAGATGTTTGAATGCTTCAGCAAGATCTTTCGACATAAACGGCAAGCACTATCGACTTGCCGTTCTTCACTGGTTTCAAACAGATAAAAGCTAACTTTAGCCATTCGTATTTACACGGTTAGCCAAGAATTGCATAAGTAGTGGTACTGGACGGCCAGTTGCACCTTTGGCTGTACCTGATAACCAAGCTGTTCCTGCTACATCTAGATGAGCCCAACGATAGTCACGAGTAAAACGCTCAAGGAAGCAGGCTGCTGTAATTGCACCACCATGTGGTCCACCAATGTTAGCGATGTCTGCAAAAGGTGAGTCCAATAGTTCTTGATAATCATCAATCACTGGCATGCGCCATACACGGTCAAATGACTGCTCACCCGCTTGTTGAAGCTCAGCTGCTAAGGCATCATCAGGAGAGAATAAACCGCTTAGCACTTTACCTAATGCAACTACACAAGCACCAGTTAATGTTGCGATATCAACAACGACTGCCGGATTGAAACGTTTGATATACGTTAACGTATCGCAAAGAACCAAACGGCCTTCTGCATCCGTATTTAAAATTTCAACAGTTTGACCACTCATGGTCGTTACGATATCACCTGGACGAGTCGCTTTACCTGAAGGCATATTTTCTGCGGCTGCAATTGCACCCACCACATGGATTGGAAGGCGTGCTTCACATAGTGCGCGAATCGTGCCGAGTACAGAGGCTGCTCCACACATATCGAATTTCATTTCATCCATGCCAAGGCCTGGTTTTAAAGAAATACCGCCTGTATCAAAAGTAACGCCTTTGCCGACAAGTACGACAGGAGCTTGTTCAAGCTGTGCTTGGTATTCAAGAGTGACAATACGACCCGGACGCTCAGATCCTTTGCTGACTGCAAGGAATGCATACATGCCTAAGTCAGCCATTTGCTGTTCATTTAAGACAGTCACTTTGAGTAAATCAGGGAATTCTGCTGCTAAAGCTAAAGCCTGTTCAGCCAAATATTCAGGGAAACAGATATTACCTGGACGGTTTCCTAAGTCACGCGCAAAAGACTGACCAGATTGTACCGCGTGCACTAACGCAAGTTGATTTTCATCAAGGCTAGTTTGTGGACTAATTAAATCAACTTGTTGTAACAGAAATTCATTTTTTTTCGATTTAAACTCATCATAACCATAAGCTGCTTGAGTTAAGCTTAAGGCGAATAAATAATGGTATTCGACAGGTAATGCAGCAATATCAATTGCGATATGCTTAAATTTATTTTGTGTCGATTTGATAATGGTTTGTGCCAATTTAGCTAACTTAACTGCTTGAAGTTCAGCTGCTTTTCCTAAACCAAGTAGTTGGCTGTGAGGTTGAGTGCTAAGCTGACCAAATAATGGCAGTGTCTCATTGAAGTTAGCTTTATATTGAGTCGCCGTAAGAATACTTTCTAGGTTATTGATTTGATATGTATTGAGGTTGCTTTGTAGCTGTTCTGAATCAACTAAAACCCACAAAGATTCATTAGATGTTTGTTCAGGAAAAGTTGTATAAGTTGTAAATTTCATGGCTGCCGTGATTGCCTATAGAAAGTTATGTTGGATTAAAACATTGAAACACTTTCAAGCATAGCGTTGCAATGTGCGGTTTTATATTTTTAACATTCGGGTAAACTAGCGTTCGTCCCGTTTAGCCTTTTGGAAGTATTAATTTGATTATTCGGCGTTATCTCGTCAAGCAAGTTGTCTCTACCTCATTGGTGGTCATTGCATTATTGACCCTAATCATGATGGGTGGTCGTCTGATCAAATACTTTGGTGTGGCGGCACAGGGGCGTTTAGATGCAAGTATTTTATTTAGCATCATTGGATACCGTTTACCTGAATTTTTAACCCTAATTTTACCACTGGGATTTTTTATTGGTTTAATGTTGGTGTTTGGTCGTTTATATGTTGACCATGAAATGGCTGTTTTGAATGGTAGTGGGGTAAGCCGTCATCAGTTAGCGCGTTTACTCATTCCAATGACACTGGTTTATATGGTTTGTCAGTCTGTACTTATGCTATGGATGACGCCGTGGGGACTCCGTGAATTTGAAAAACTAACGACGACCCAAGCTGTACGGACAGGCTTTGACTTGGTTCGACCAAGAGAGTTTATTTCTTCGGGGCCTTATACGATTTATGCAGGCTCATTGTCGGAAGACCGTAAAAACCTCAAGGATATTTTCTTTTATCAACGTGCGACCAAAGAAGGCAAGCCAGATGTCATGATTTTGGCAAAAGAGGCAACACGTGTTGAGATGGCTAATGATACAGCCAATGTTGTCGATCTGGTTCAAGGTCGCCGTTATGAAATATATCCGGGACAACCGAAATATACGCAAGCAGAGTTCCAGTCTTACCGCTTAAGACTTGAGAATGATAAAGACGTCAAGTTTGAAAGTAGCGAAGTAGAAGCACTTCCAACTTCTAAGCTATTGGCTAAAACAAATGATCCAGTCATTAGAAGTGAATTGGGTTGGCGTTTATTTGGTCCGTTTACCATTATTGTTGCCCTAATGATGTCGGTTGCATTGTCTGAGGTAAGTCCTCGACAAGGTCGTTATTATCGTCTTATTCCATCTATTTTTATTTTCGCGAGCCTGATTGTGCTTATGATTGCGATTAAGACTCGTATTAGTAAAGGTGAGTTGGATATTTGGGCTTATCCAGCGGCTTTATTGGTTTATGCAATTGCAGCTGCCTTATTTTCACGTAAACAGAAATTAGGGCCGAAAATCAAGAAACAGATCAAGCGAGTGAAATTATAATGTTAGCACGTCGAATAGTCGCCAAATATGTGACGAAAACCACTGCGCTTGCAATGTTTGGTACCACCATTGTCTTATCTGTTTTGCAAGTCTTGTTTACCTATTTGGGTGAGTTGGGTGAGTTAAAGCCTGACTATAATGCATGGCAAGCTTTTATCTATGTATTATGGGGCGCTCCTCGTTATCTATACGAAATTTTGCCTATCTCGGCCTTAATTGGTGCTGTGATTGGGTTGGGCGCTTTAGCATCCAACAGTGAACTCATCGTGATGCGCTCAGTTGGGATTAGTTTATGGCGTATTGTGGGCTGGGTGATGCGTTCAGCTTTGCTACTCATTGTTTTATCTTTTGCGTTAAGCGAGTGGGTTGTTCCCTATACCAATGAGAAAGCACAAAGTATCAAAAGCCATCGTTCAGTAGCGGCTTTAGGCGAAGTGAAAGGTTATTGGTCACGAGAAGGGCAACGCTTTATTTATATTGATTATGCAAACTCGCAAGGAAATTTAAGAGATATTCAGGTGGTCGACTTTGACAAAGAATATCACTTGCAGTCGGTAATTAATGCAGAGCAAGGAAAGTTTATCAAAGACGGTCAATGGTCTTTGCAAAAAGCTAGCCAGACCGACATTCTTACAGATGGTAATTCAATACAAAATAACCATGATCAGCAGTCTTTAGGGTTGGCTTTACAACCTAAATATGTACACATGGTGACTTTAGACCCTGAAGACTTATCTCCAAGTCAGCTCATTAGTTTTATGCGCTATATGGAGGAATATAGCCAAGTTCCTAAAACTTACCAATTGGCTTTCTGGCAAAAAGTTGCCTCTCCATTTTCATTGATTACTCTTGTATTAGTGGCGTGTTCTTTTATTTTTGGTCCACTACGTCAACAGTCAATGGGTTTCCGTTTGGTGATTGCACTCTTTATTGGTTTAGGCTTCTATTACTTGCAAGATTTCTTGGGTTACGCAAGTTTGGTATATGCACCTTCTCCAGCTTGGTTTGTACTTGTACCTATTATTTTAATGTTTGGTGCCGGAAGTTACTTACTTTACCGTGCCCGCTAATTTGAAAGAATATGAATGGCTTTCTCAATGATGTGCATTGGTGAAAGCCATAGGAATAAATAGAGTCTTCACCGAAAATTCGGTAAGATATTGCGATGAAATTGTAGACAAAAGAGAAATTGATTATGACGGATGCAACTGCTGGCAAGATCCCTCACGTTCTGGTCATTATGGATGGTGTTGGACACCGTGAAGCGATTGAAGATAATGCTTTTCTTGCAGCAAAAACCCCGAATTTAACTGCAATGAAAGCAAAGCATCCAAATAGTCTGATTTCTGGTTCTGGCGAAGATGTAGGTCTACCTGACGGACAAATGGGTAACTCCGAAGTTGGCCATATGAACCTTGGCGCTGGCCGTGTGTTGTACCAAGATTTTACCCGTATTACTAAAGACATTCGTACTGGCGATTTTTTCAAACATGAAGTGTTGATTGACGCTGTTGAAAAAGCAAAAGCGGCAGGCGGTGCAGTTCATATTATGGGCCTACTTTCTGAAGGTGGTGTTCATTCACACGAAGACCATATTGTGGCAATGTGTGAGCTTGCATTAAAACGTGGTGCAAAAGTTTACCTTCATGCATTCCTTGATGGTCGTGATACTCCTCCACGTAGTGCTCAACCTTCATTAGAAAAATTAGACGCTTTGTTTGCTCAATATGAAGGCAAAGGACGTATTGCAACCATGATTGGTCGCTACTTTGCAATGGACCGTGACAACCGTTGGGACCGCGTTGAACAGGCTTACCGTTTATTGACTGAAGGTGAAGCAGTTCGTACTGCAAATACTGCAGTTGAAGGTTTAGAGCTTGCCTATACAGCTAATGAAAATGATGAGTTTGTAAAAGCAACTCGTATTGGTGATGTGGCCAAAGTTCAAGACGGCGATAGCGTTGTTTTCATGAACTTCCGTGCTGACCGTGCTCGCGAAATTACTCGTGCATTTGTTGAAAAAGACTTCGCCGGTTTTGAGCGTAAAGTTGTACCGAACCTTTCTAAATTTGTCATGTTGACACGTTATCAGGCAAGTATTGATGCACCTGTGGCATATATGCCTGAAGAGTTGAAAAACTCACTTGGTGAATATTTATCTTCTCTTGGCAAAACACAATTACGTATTGCTGAAACAGAAAAATATGCTCATGTCACATTCTTCTTTAGTGGTGGTCGTGAAGATGAATACCCAGGTGAGAAGCGCATTCTAATTCCATCACCAAACGTTGCAACATATGACTTAAAGCCTGAAATGAGTGCTTATGAAGTAACTGATGAACTCGTTAAGGCAATTAACTCAGGTGAGTACGATTTACTTGTTGTGAACTTTGCCAATGGTGATATGGTAGGTCATACAGGCGTATTTGATGCTGCTGTTAAAGCTGTTGAAGCGGTTGATACATGTTTAGGTCGTGTATACGAAGCTGTGATGGCGAAAAAAGGCCACATGCTTATTACTGCTGACCATGGTAACGTTGAGCAAATGCAGGACTACGAAAGTGGTCAGGTTCATACTCAACATACAACAGAGCTTGTACCATTTATTTATGTTGGTCCAACACAAGCGACTATTGCAGAAGGTGGTGTACTTGCAGATGTTGCACCGACCATCCTTAATTTAATGCAGATTCCTGTACCTGCGGAAATGCAAGGTCGTAATCTGATTACATTATCTGCATAAGCGATAGGTGACTAAATGCTGCAACACAATATATATAAAGCTTTTTTTGGTAGTGTATTGATGTGTTGCAGCCACCTTGCTCTTGCTGCTCCTGTTGTAAAAGAAAAATTATCGCCTCAGCATGCTGATTCACAAGAATCTGAAGAAAGTTATGCAGAAGTCCCTATTGAATCGATTCAGCAGTTTGTACAAATTTACGGAATTGTTCGCGATAACTATGTCGATGAAAAGTCGGACGACGCTTTATTTTTACAAGCAATTAAAGGCCTTGTTAGTGGTCTAGACCGTTACTCCCGTTATTTGTCAGCTGAAGAATATCGTCAACTCATTCAATATACCGAAGGCGACCTTGCTTCGGTTGATTTCGCGTTAAGTCCAGAAGCACATATTCATAAATGGATGATTCGTGACCTGAAGGCGGGTTCAGACTCATATAAATTAGGCTTAAGAAATGGCCAAACTATTTTAAAGATCGACAATCAAGAGCTTAAGAATCTGACGCAAGATCAAGTATTTGGTTTGCTTTATGGATCGATAGGATCAACACTTCAAGTACAGACAGAAGAGTCAAATACCCCAATCAGTTTGGTTCGTAATAAAAAGATTGAAACCGATATCGAACCTGTCATGTTACACAATCAGGTATTGGTCTTAAAAATTAGAGTATTCCAGCAAGATACTGCCAATGAGATCAAACGTTTAATTGAAGAAAATAGCTCTTCACGTTTAAAAGCCGTATTAATTGATTTACGAAATAACCCAGGCGGGCTGTTATCTGCTGCTGTTGAGTCAGCCGATTTATTTTTAAATCATGGCATTATTGTTTCTACAAAAAGTCGTTCGGAAGGCAATCAGCAATTTCAGGCTTTACCGGGAAACGATTTTCAAAATATAAAAGTTGGTATTTTAATTAATCACCGATCTGCATCGGCTGCAGAAGTTTTTACTGCTGCAATGAAAGAGCACCAACGTGCTTGGGTCATTGGTGAGAAAAGTTATGGAAAGGGCGTTGTACAAAAGCTTTTCCCTTTACCAAGTGGGGCAGCCTTACAAATGACGGTCTCACATTACTACACACCAAATGGTAATATGATTGAAGGGCAAGGTATTCAGCCTAATCAGACCTATCCCTTACCTCCAGAAATGAAAGAAGAAGTTTATTTAGATCGTGTTGCCGATCTCCTTCTAAAAAGGAAGTAAGCTTTATACTTCCTGTTCAGTTTCAGTATCTAATCCAAATTTCTTCAAACGATAGCGTAAAGAACGGAAAGTCATTCCTAGTTTTTTAGCTGCTAAGGTTCGATTCCAATGGGTCATATTGAGTGCATTGAGCAAGATATCTTTTTCAATACTTTCTAAATAACGCTCCAAGCCCTCAGTAGGCAATTTCTTTACAGTCTGTGGAGCAGCATTCGCCGGACTCGGTAAGCTTTGAGATGCCGATGTTATTGGATGAGGAATATTTGCTCTTAAAGGTGCAGGATGCAAATGTGGTATATCAATGTTGGCATCGTCACTTAAGGTAATTGCTCGCTCAATCATATTTCTTAATTCGCGAACATTGCCCGGAAAGTGCTGCTGTAACAAGTAAGTTTCAGCTGCTTCGGTTAATTGCTTAGGTGGGGTTTCCCACTCCATACAAATTTTCTGAATAAAGTGATTTGCAAGTAACAAGACATCTTCACCACGTTCACGTAGAGGCGGTAACATCAGGTCCATAACGTGGATACGGAAGAATAAATCCTGACGGAATTTGCCTTGTCTAACCAATAAATCTAAGTCTTGATGACTCGCACTAATTACCCGAAAATCAACATCAATTTCCTGATCGGAACCGACAGGACGGATCTTTTTTTCTTGTACCGCACGGAGTAGTTTAACCTGCATACTGAGTGGTAATTCGGCAATTTCATCTAAAAATAAACTACCGCCATGAGCCGATAAAATTAGGCCTTGTTTGTCTTGCGTGGCACCGGTAAAACTACCTTTTTTATGCCCAAACAGCTCACTTTCCATGAGTTCGGTTGGAATAGCACCGCAGTTAATCGCAATAAAAGGACCTTCACTACGGTTACTCAGCCGATGAACTAGGTTAGCAACTACTTCTTTACCTGTTCCAGACTCACCCGTAACAAATACCGGTGCTTGAGAGCGAGCAATTTTTTTAATTGCGATGCGTAATTGTTGAATAGGCAGAGAACGACCGATTAATAATTTGTTTTCTAAAGCACTCTCGGCAAAATCATACTCTGTTTTTTGCCGATTCAAGGCTTTCTGTAATAACTGATCTAGATGTACTTGGTTGATGGGTTTGCTTACAAAATCAAAAGCACCTGCTTTTAATGCTGCAATTGCAATATCCATATTGCCGTAGGCAGTTAAAACCGCAATGGGTGTGTTGGTGTAATTTTGAGAGACATGTTTGACTAAATCTAACCCACTTCCATCGGGTAGGTTTAAATCGGTTAAACATGCATCGTAATGAAACTGTGTGAAGAGTTGTTTGGCCTGTTCAACCCGATAAGCAAGATGTGTTTTAATCCCCATTCGTGCAAGTGTCATTTGCATTAAAAGGCACAAATCTTCTTCATCGTCTACAAGCAAAACGAGTGGTTGCTGTTCTGCCATTTCCCCAAAAACCTAATAAAAAAATCAATATATTATTGGACATTCTATTCTGAAGCATGCCCCTTGTTTTTGCTCTACATAGGTGAGCTTTGCATGGTTTGCCTCACAAAAACTATGAGACAAGTATAATCCTAAACCAGTTCCATTAATTTCGGTACTAAAAAATGGTTTAAATAATTGAGATATATCACGTTTTGAAACACCTTCACCGTAATCGATCACATCAATATAAATTTTATTTGTTTGTGAATGAATGTCGATCATGACATTCGGTGAGTCGGGTGCATTGTGCCGTAGAGCATTTCGCACCAGATTGATCATGACTTGTCTTAATTGTTTTTCGTCAAATAAAAATTTTAAAGAACGATCAGAAATTTTGAGCTGAATAGAATGCTTAACGTCAGATAAATCTTCATCGAGTAATGTATTTATAAAGTAGTTTAAGTCAATCTGAATGGGGTGTGTTCTTTCACTACGAGCAAGTCCTAAGGTGTCTTGAACAATACTATCAATGCGTTTGGTCTGTTTGCCAATCATATGGCGTAAAGTATTTTGTTGTTCTGGGCCGCTGTCTTTAAGTAGCTCATTTGCTTGAACAATTGCAGCAAGGGGATTGCGAATCTCATGTGCAATACTTGCTGAGAGTTGCCCTAAAGCGGCAAGTTTGAGCTGCTGTGCTTGCTGATTAATTTGCTGGGCATCTTGTAAAATAAGCAGTGTTAGCGCTTGTTGCGGAACTAAAAGATGCTGCACTTTAATATTAATAGAATAGGCTGATAGCCGAGACTCAAAAATAAATCGGTCACCTTCTTGTAAGTCACCAAACTTCAATATTTCAAATAAATCAGCATGCCATTTAGCCAAAGGATATTTTTCATTGGCAAACTGGGGAGGAATGCCAAGCAGTGAGCAAGCGGCCGGGTTGCTGACAACGATGTCGTAGTTTTCATCTAAAACTAAATAGCCTTCTTCAATTTGTTCTAAAATATAACGGTTAATATTTTGTAATTGATAAAGTTCTATTGATTGGTGAAAGGTGAGTGCTTCAAGTAATTTAAAACGCTGCACGGCAATTTGCCCAATACCATGCACCACAAAAAATAAGAAGGCCAGTAGGGCGCTGTTACCGATCGTGTTTAGATTATTGTAGTCGAACAAACTACCCACGAAGCGCTGGTAAATAACCGCAATGATCGCAAGTAAGGTAATGATCAAAGACATTCTTGCGCTGAGCAAAATTGCCGAGGTAAAGATTGCAATTACATAAAGTAGACTAAGCTGTAAATTTGGTTCACCAACAGAAAAAGTCAGCAAACTCAAACAAATAACATCGACAATAAAAAATAAAGCAAGCTGGCGTGTTGCTTGAGTCGCAACCAATTTAAAGCATAACAACTGAATAAGGCTTAAGAGCGAATAGCCGAGTAGTGCGTAAGAATATAAAGCAGGGTGCTGCAAACTATTGTCGGTTTGAGCATTGGTTGAAACCAAAATAATAGTCAGGCTAACCGCAATAATAAGACGGTATAAACCATACCAAGTGCCCAAACGAAAAATCGTATGGGACAGGGATGAATTTAAAGGAGAGTGCATGTAAGTCTGATTATGGTTTGATCAGACCGTAACGAATCGCAAGATGTGTGAGTTTTACATCACTATCAATTCCTAACTTTTCAAAAATACGATAACGGTAAGTATTTACAGTCTTCACACTCACAAAAAGTTTATCGGCAATTTCTTGTGCGCTAATACAGTTGACGACCATCATCGCAACTTGCATTTCCCGCTCCGATAAAGAATCAAAAGGGGATTGTTGAGTGTCGGATAAATAAGAGCTTGCTAGTTGCTCGGCAATATCGGCACTAAAATATTTACCGCCCTGCATGACTTTATTAATTGCACGTACCATCTCGGCAATTGGCGCACCCTTGGTGATGTAGCCTTTTGCACCAGCTTTTAGCAATAAAGATGGGTAGGGTTCTTCAGCAAGGCCACTTACAGCAATGACTTTGGTCTCTGGGGCTGTTTGTAATAAACGACGAGTTGTTTCTACACCACCGATGCCCGGCATGTTGACATCAAGTAGTACGACTTGCGGATGTTGCTGGCGAACGATAGCAATTGCTTCTTCCCCAGATTCGGCTTGTCCAATTACCTCAACATCTGCATGATCTTCTAACATACGGCAAATACCCGTACGTACCAGTTCATGGTCATCGACAACTAAAACTGTAATCAAGAAGACCTCCTTTCTTTCAAAAAACAAGTTTTTTGTTACATAAAGCAAAATAAGCTTGCAATGGAATGACAAAATTAGCAATCCTATTCTTCTATAGTGAGCGAATAGTTGTGCACAATTGTGTCGGTAAAGCTTTATACCTTATATCCCAAATGTAAGGCATAATGATAGTAAGCGCAAATGTGTGTCACCCTGAGTCGAGTATTGTGCCGTGAAAAATTCTAAAAAGTCTTTAATGCATGTGCTAAGCATGTCTATTTTGCTTAGTTTGAGTTCAACAAGCTTTGCAGAACTCGTCAATAACCCGTCCTCAGGGAGTACTGGTACTGCAAGTTTAAATTGGTCAGCAGCGGATGCTAGTCAGCTTTTAAATGATGAAGATGATGAGCCGACGCCGCAAGGTTCAACTTCTGTAACTACAACTTTGCGTGGCGGTAATGCGCCAAAAGTTATTAGCTCTACACCTAGAGTTGCTCCAATCCGTGATACTGGGGGTTATAACGCCCAGCCGAGTGTCAGTGCACGTGCTGCACTTGTGATGGATGCACAAACAGGTGAGGTCCTTTATAGTAAAAATACCAACGCATCGGTACCGATTGCGTCTATTACCAAATTAATGACAGCAGTTGTAACGGCAGATGCGCGTTTAAACATGTCAGAAGAAATTACACTTGAGCAAATCGATTTTGCTGGTGCAAATGGTAAAAACTCAAGCTCAACCTTACGTGTTGGCGACAAGATGAACCGTGCAGAAGTTCTTCTGTTTGCTTTAATGAAGTCTGAAAACCCAGCAGCGGCAGCTTTAGCGCGTACTTATCCGGGTGGTCGTCCTGCATTCGTAGCAGCGATGAATGCGAAAGCACGTTCTTTGGGTATGAGTGCAACTCATTATTATGAATCAACTGGTTTAGACCCACGCAATGTCTCTTCTGCACGTGACTTGGGGATTTTGGCGAGTACAGCATCTCAGTATGGTTTGATCCGTCAATTCTCGACAACACCGACTTATGATTTTAACTTGGGTTATCGCGTATTGAAATCTAACAATACCAATGCTTTAGTGCGTAATGGTGGTTGGAATATCAACTTATCTAAGACTGGTTATATTAATGAAGCAGGGCGCTGTGTTGTGATGCACACGACTGTAAATTCGCGTCCAGCAGTGATTGTATTGCTTGGTGAGCCAAGTACACAGGCACGTAATAACGATGCAACTAACTTATTAGGTTGGTTGAGTAATTTGCCAAAACGTATTTAAGTTCAATATTTTAAAAACGCTTCTACTAAGAAGCGTTTTTTTATGCCATTTAAAAAGCATAAAAAAACGGCTGTATGAAACAGCCGTTTTTTATAAAAACTCAGATCTTACATATTAGATAAAATCGAATCTTTTACTTGGTCCATTGTTGCATCAATTGACAACATCACTGCATCAGCACATTGTTTGATTGCAGTATCAGGATCTTTCAAGCCATTACCAGTTACTGTACATACGATGACAGAACCTTCAGCAATTTTACCTGCTTTAATGTCACGGATTGCACCGCCGATAGAAGCAGCAGACGCTGGCTCAACAAATACACCTTCATACATAGAAAGTAAGCGTTGAGCTTCTAAAATCTCGCTGTCTTGAAGTTCATCAAACCAGCCTTTAGAGTCACGTACTACAGCTTTTGCATGGTTCCAGCTTTGTGGGTTACCAATACGGATTGCAGTTGCAACTGTTTCAGGGCTTTCAACTGGAGCACCACGTAAGAATGGAGCTGCGCCAGAAGCTTGGTAACCTACCATTGTTGGTAAGCCTTCTGGTTTAGGGCCAGTGAATTGATCAGTTGCAGCGTCGTAAACAACTTGTTCGAACTGATCAGCAGGTTGGTTTGCTACAGCTTCTGTATAACCCATCCAGTGAGCGGTGATGTTACCTGCGTTACCTACTGGTAAGCAGTGATAGTCAGGTGCGCGGCCTAAAGCTTCAACGATTTCATAAGCAATGGTTTTTTGACCTTGCAAACGGTAAGGGTTGATTGAGTTTACAATCGTTACAGGTGCTTGATCAGCCACTTCTTTAACTAGACGCATACCATCATCGAAGTTACCACGGATTTGCATAGTGATCGCACCATACATCATGGCTTGAGCCATTTTACCCATCGCAATTTTGCCTTCTGGAATCAAAACAAATGCTTTGATACCAGCGCGAGCAGCGTATGCAGCAGCAGCAGCAGACGTGTTACCTGTAGATGCACAGATAATCGCTTTAGAACCTTCTTCAACCGCTTTGGTTACAGCCATGGTCATACCACGGTCTTTAAATGAACCAGTCGGGTTTAAGCCCTCATATTTCACATAAATTTCAACATCTTTGCCAATAATACGTGGAATATTCTCAAGTTTAATGAGAGGGGTGTTGCCTTCACCCAAAGAGATAGCACGAGTAGTTGCCGAAACTGGCAAACGGTCACGATAACGATCTACAAGACCAGTATAACGATTGGCATTAGACATGATGGTGTTCCAATTATGAGGTGAAGCGGGAGAGGGAATCTTTCCCTCAACCTGATTAACTATCGAGCGATTCTAAACGAATTCTTACGATTTCGCCACGAATTGCAGGTAATGCTTGAATTTGCGCAAGAGCGTCATCCATTTTTGATTCAACGATTGGATCGGTCAAAATTACGATTGGAATGAGGTCTTTTAAGCGTGATTGTTGCATGATGGCATCAATACTGATTCCGGCACGGCTTAAGATGGTCGTTACATCTGCAAGTACACCAGTCTGATCTTCAGCATTTAAGCGGATGTAATAACCTGTGGTCATTTCTTCACGGCTTAAAATTGGCATATTTGTTAATGCTTCAAAAGCAAGTTGAGGAATTGTACCTGCGCCATCTTCTGTATAAGAGATGTCACGAACAATATCAATCACATCGGCAACAACCGCAGAAGCTGTTGGGCCTGCACCAGCACCAGCGCCGTAATAAAGCGTTGGACCCACTGCATTTGCCTGAACTAAAACAGCATTTTTAACACCGTTTACGTTCGCAATAAGTTGCTCATCTGGAATAAGTGTTGGATGAACACGTAATTCAATGCCATGTTCAGCACGACGGGCAATACCTAAATGTTTAATGCGGAAACCAAGCTCTTCGGCATACTTCACATCTTGTGCAGTAATTTTGCTGATACCTTCGGTATAAACTTTATCGAATTGAAGAGGAATACCAAAAGCACAAGACGCTAGAATGGTAAGCTTGTGTGCAGCATCAATACCTTCAACGTCAAAAGTTGGGTCTGCTTCTGCATAACCGAGTTCTTGAGCTTCTTTTAATACATCATCAAATGCACGACCTTTCTCACGCATTTCAGTGAGAATAAAGTTACCTGTA
Source organism: Acinetobacter sp. 70_2 (assembly GCF_056736115.1). NCBI lineage: Bacteria > Pseudomonadati > Pseudomonadota > Gammaproteobacteria > Moraxellales > Moraxellaceae > Acinetobacter > Acinetobacter sp. 70_2. Next base: position 35,002 of record NZ_JBWZIP010000004.1, on the reverse strand, counting down.
CCATTGATAATGCCTGCAAGCCACTCGATATGGTTTGCAGCAAGGCCTTCACGGATCACTTTAATAATTGGAATACCGCCAGCTACTGCTGCTTCATAAGCAATTTGCACAGCATTGTCTTCAGCTGCTTTAAATAGTTCATTGCCATGTTCAGCGAGTAAGGCTTTGTTTGCAGTAACAACTTGCTTACCGTGTTTGATCGCTTCCATGATGACTTCGTAAGCAGGGTGAATACCACCCATCACTTCTACAACCACATCAACGTCTGGTTGACGAACGATATCAAGTAAGTCTGCGCTTTGTTTAATCCCTTCTAATTCAAGATCTGGACGAGGGCGGCGTGTTCCAACGTGGGTAATTTGAATTTCTCGACCGGTGCGACGTTTAATTTCAGCGGCATTTTCTTGTAGTAGTTTAAGGGCTCCTCCACCTACGGTTCCTAAACCGAGTATTGCCAGGCGAACTGGTTTCACGTCACACTCCATATCATCATTTAATCATTTAGTTGAAGCTAGATCATAGCTAAAAAAAACGCCAGACTCTAGCGCTTTTCGTGCCTGTTCAATCAATTAGAGTGCGATGTTCGGAAAAGCAAAGTAGATCAGTCTTTAAACACTGATAGAAAAAGTATTAATTATTGGAAAAACAAAGTGCTGCAATAAGAGCAGCGCTTTGTTGAAGAGATAGCTGATTAATCCTTCATCAGCTTGATGGATGTTATTTATCCAGTTTTTTAACCAATTCATCTGGTGTTAAGTAGCCACCCAAGTACTCGCCATCAACATTATAGATTGCAGGAGTACCATTTACGCCCATGTTTAAACCAAGTTGATATTGTTCGCGAACAGGGTTTTTACATTGCGCAGGTGGAATACTAACGCCTTGTACAGCTTGGTTAAATGCAGCTTTACGGTCTGCACTACACCAAACGGCTTCCATGGTTGGCATGAATTGCTCACCACGTGGCCAAGCAATGTAACGAACCTCAATACCCTTTTCATTAATTTCAGGTATGTGCTCATGTAGTTTATGGCAATAAGGACAGCTTGCATCGGTAAACACATAAATTACATGTTTAGCCTTACCACCCTTGGCTGGGTAAACAATCAAATCTTCATTTTTTAAAGCAGCAAGGTGCTTTTTATTTTCTGAAGCTTGCAGGTTATCGCCAATATTATGTAGCTCTTTACCGCCTAAACGGATGACATCACCTTGAATAAGGTATTTACCATCACTAGTTGTATAAATCGACGTCATGCCTTCGAGATTTACCCAATATAAATTAGGAACTTCAGTAGGCTTAATGTCTAAAATTTTGGCGTTGATATTTGCATTCTTAAATTGTTTTTGCAAAGTTTCAATTAAACGCTGTTTAGCATTACGTTCAATAATAGTTGAAGCTTCCCCAGTAGCAGGTGCGGTCGCTGTGAGCGCATCTTCTTTTTGTGGTTTGTTTTCTTTAGAACAAGCACTGAACAACAAGCTAGAAGCCAAAGCACAGGCAAGAAAAATTTGAGATCGGGTAAAGGACATAGATAACCCTTATTTCATCAGTATTTATAGTCAGAAGCTGCTAAGCATAACAAAAAATCTAGTATGTATTGTTAAAACTTTCTTAACCTTTGTGAACGAAATCAAACGATTGTTTGATGAATTTCAAATAATTCGTTTAAAAATTTTTAACCTCTAGGGTGATGTTTTTCATGTAATTGTTGCATTCTGACTTGTGCTACATGGGTATAGATTTGGGTAGTAGATAAATCACTATGACCCAGTAACATTTGTACTACGCGTAAATCGGCACCATGATTAAGTAGATGTGTTGCAAAGGCATGACGTAAGGTATGAGGCGACAGCTCAGCCTGAATATTGGCTTGTAAGGCATAACGTTTAATCGCATACCAAAAGTTCTGACGACTCATAATTCCGCCATGTTGGGTTAAAAAGAGATAGTCAGTAGAGCTTTTATAGAGTTGAGGCCGAGCATCTTGCAAGTAGCGCTCTACCCAGTCACAGGCATATTGCCCTAAAGGAACCAAACGTTCTTTATTACCTTTACCTGTAATACGTAAATAACCTTGTTTTAAATTGATCAGCTCTAAGCGTAAGTTGATTAACTCAGAAACACGTAAACCACAAGCGTAAAGGACTTCAAACATTGCCCGGTCACGTAAGCCTAAGGCTGTGGTAATGTCAGGTGCTTGAATAAGTGCTTCGACGTCTTCTTCTGATAAATCTTTTGGTAAAGCTCGGCCAATTTTTGGTGAGTGATGAGTCGCTACAGGATTATCGCTTCGTAATTTTTGTTCACGTAGAAACTTATAAAACTGACGTAAGGCAGATAAACAACGTGCAATTGAGCGTGGACTTTTTCCTATTTTGGTGAGTTCAATGAGGACATCAGAAATGTCGTCGCTCGACCATTTCGGCAAACTATTTTTTTTATGAAGTTCACTGCATTGAATAAGGTCAGATAAATAGGCATTTCGCGTATGTGGACTCACTGTTTGTGCAACTAAATAGTCGCGAAAACCTTGTAAAAAGCTCAAATGTTCAGGAATTTGAACAGGGCTTGGAATACGCGGTTTTTTATTTATCATAAACAATATCCTCTAAACCACTGTACTTTAAAAGAAACTTTAAGATTTGTCGATTAAAGTAGGTGAGAATTGAAATCTAACCTTATTTGGTAATTATTCTCATTTATATGTATACTAGAAGAAAAGGTTTAGGATCGGATGCGGTGCGTTTATCAGCGTTGAAAGTGAAGCAAGCGGCTACCATCACCAAAGTAGATCGGATGACACAAATGTCCGAGCAGCAAGATTTGGTCGCAATTCGTTTGGAAAGCTTGGGCTTTGTACCAGGTACTCGAGTGGAAGTGATTACCAAGGGCATTTTTGGTGGTGATCCGATCTTAATCCAAATTGGCTTTACTCGTTTCGCTTTACGTAAGGCGGAAGCGGAAAAAATCGAGATTCAGTTAGAAGGAGTACCCGCATGAGTGATGCGCTACGTATTGCCCTTGTGGGAAACCCGAACTGCGGTAAAACTTCACTGTTTAACCATTTAACTGGAACAAGACAAAAAGTTGCTAACTATGCGGGTGTAACTGTAGAGCGTAAAGTCGGTAACTTTCAGTTACCTTCAGGTCGTGCAGTTCGTGTACTGGATTTGCCAGGTACCTATAGTTTGCAGGCAACCAGTCCAGATGAAGAAATTACCCGTGATGTCTGCCAAGGCAAAATTGCCGAAGAAGGGCAGCAAGATGCTTTTTTATGTATTGTCGATGCGACCAACTTAAAACTGCACTTGGGTTTGGTGCTTGAAATTATTGAATTAGGGCGCCCAATTCTGGTTGTGTTGAACATGATGGATGAAGCGCGTCGTCGTGGTATCCAGATCAATACACAGAAACTCTCTGAGCGTTTAGGTGTTCCAGTTGTTGAAACAGTTGCCGTACGTAACTCAGGCATTGAAAACTTATTACATGCGCTTGACCAAGAGAAATATACCGTACCGCATACTGAGCTGAGTGGTTTAAGTGGTGGACATCATCAGAAAATCGAAATGATTTTTAAAGATGTGGTTAATTTTGTCGATCATGATGATAAGCGTACTGATTTTCTAGATCGAATTTTCTTACATCCTGTGTTGGGTTTACTCAGCTTGGCAGTGATGATGTTTATTGTGTTTCAGGCGGTATTTGCTTGGGCTGAACCTTTTAAAGCTGCAATTGAAGATGGCGTAATCCCATGGTTAGGTGAATGGTTAAATGGAGCTATTCATCAGCCTGTGCTACGTAGTTTAGTGGTAGATGGTGTTCTGGCGGGAGCGGGCACAGTGTTGGCGTTCTTGCCACAAATTTTGATTCTCTTCTTCTTTATTTTGGTACTCGAAGAATCAGGTTATTTACCGCGTGCAGCGTTCTTGCTCGATAAATTAATGTTTAAAGCTGGCTTGAGTGGCCGTTCTTTTATTCCATTATTGTCGAGTTTTGCCTGTGCGATTCCCGGCATTATGGCAACCCGAAGTATTAGTGATTCACGTGACCGTTTTACTACGATCATGGTTGCACCTCTCATGACATGTTCGGCACGTTTGCCTGTCTATGCCTTGTTAATCGGTGCATTTATTCCAAGTCAAACTGTTTTAGGAATCTTCAATTTACAAGGTTTGGTGCTGTTTGGTTTATACATGGCGGGTATCTTAAGTGCGCTTTGTGTTGCCTTTGTGATGAAGTTCTTACGTAAAGACAAATCACAGCATGCCTTGTTAATGGAGTTGCCAAGTTATCGTTTTCCTGACCCAAAAAGTATTGCTATTGGGTTGATGGAACGCGCAAAGATTTTCTTACGTCGTGTTGGTGGGATTATTGTTGCATTAACCATTATTCTTTGGTTCTTGTGTACTTTCCCTCAAGCACCAGAAGGTGCAACGCTACCGGCAATTGATTATAGCTTCGCGGGTATGGCGGGGCACTTGATTCAGCCTTTATTTGCACCGCTTGGCTTTAACTGGCAAATCGTGGTGGCTTTAATTCCTGCGATGGCTGCTCGTGAAGTTGTGGTCGCAGCATTAGGTACGGTATATGCGTTGTCTGGTGCTGATGATAATGCTGTTGCACAAGGGCTTGCCCATTTGATTAGTGCAAATGGCACAGGTTGGTCACTGGCTACAGGCTTGTCTTTATTGGTCTGGTTTGTTTATGCACCGCATTGTTTAGCAACTTTGGCAACGGTACGCCGTGAAACAGGTTCATGGAAACATGTGGCAGTCATGACGGCTTATCTATTTGGTTTGGCTTATCTCATGTCATTTTTAACTTACCAAATTGCATCACGCATTTGGGGTTAATTGGAGGCGTTTATGTTTGATTACCTTATTGTTGCTGTATTGGTGTTGTGGAGTGCCATTGTTGTCTTTAAAAAGGTATTTCCTCAAACATCTGCTTCAGTATTTCTTGCCCTATCAACCCAGTGTCAAAAGTTGGGCTGGCAGCGTTTGGCGACATGGCTGAAGCCTAAACAGGCTGCAGGTTGTGGCGGTAATTGTGGTTGTTCTACGGATGATACTCCTGCACAAAAGTCCGCTCCAGTACAAACGGTGAAGTGGCGTTAATTTTTCTGTATAAAAAGCCATCGAATGATGGCTTTTTTACGCACTGACACAAAAAAAGTAGAATAAAAGTCAAACTGAAAAAGTATTCAAAACAGCAAAGTGCTAACATTTTTGCCATTCTGTCGATTGATAAATTGTGGGGCAAAAATGTTAATACAACGTGGTGGGTTAAAAGTTGTAGCAGGCTTGGGTATATCAGGTGTTTCTGCTGTAAATTTCCTGCATGAACAAGGCTACCAAGTTGCAGTAACGGATTCTCGCCCCACACCTCCCGGTCATGATCAAATTCCTGCAGAAGTGAAGACCAGTTTTGGTCAACTCGACCAAGAATTATTACTACAAGCAGAAGAAATTATTTTAAGCCCGGGCCTTGCACCACAATTACCAGAAATTCAAGCTGCTATTGCTCAGGGTATTTCTGTAGTAGGGGATATTCAGCTACTTCGCCGTGCAACTGATGTACCGATTGTTGCGATTACAGGCTCTAATGCGAAGAGTACTGTTACTACTCTAATGGGCTTAATGGCTAAAGATGCAGGTAAGAAAGTTGCCGTTGGTGGCAATCTTGGTCGCCCAGCTCTAGATTTATTAAAAGATCAGCCAGAGTTATTGGTACTTGAGTTATCAAGCTTCCAGTTAGAAACCACCTCTCACTTAAATGCTGAGGTGGCTGTGGTATTGAACATGAGTGAAGATCACTTGGATCGTCACGGCAACATGTTAGGTTATCACCAAGCAAAACACCGTATTTTCCAAGGTGCGAAGAAAGTTGTATTTAACCGTGATGATGCTTTGAGTCGTCCTCTTGTACCTGATACAACCCCAATGCAAAGCTTTGGTCTAAATGCACCTGACTTAAATCAGTACGGCGTTTTAAGAGATGCTAACGGTACACTTTGGCTTGCTCGTGGCTTGCAGCGTTTAATTAAAAGTTCAGACTTATATATTCAAGGTATGCACAACGTAGCCAATGCTTTAGCGTGTTTAGCATTGGGTGAAGCAATTGGCTTACCTATGGAGTCTATGCTTGAAACTTTAAAACACTTTAAAGGTTTAGAGCATCGCTGCGAGTATGTAAAGACCGTACATGATGTACGTTATTACAATGACTCTAAAGGAACCAATGTTGGTGCTACCCTTGCGGCAATTGATGGCTTAGGTGCTGCGATTGAAGTGAAGAAAGGTAAGGTTGCACTCATTTTAGGTGGCCAAGGCAAAGGCCAAGACTTTGTTCCTTTACGTTCTTCTATCGAAAAGTATGCCAAAGTTGTGGTATTGATTGGTGAAGATGCTCCGGTCATCGAACAAGCTATTCAAGGTGCAACAAAAATTTTACATGCAGCAACGCTTAAAGAAGCTGTAGAGCTGTGTCAACGTGAAACACACGCTGAAGATGTGGTATTGCTATCACCAGCATGTGCAAGTTTTGATATGTTTAAAAGTTATAATGACCGTGGTCAGCAGTTTGTTGCCTGCGTCAATTCGTTGGTTTAAAGAAAATATGATTAGGAATGTAGTATGGCAGGCTTAGCTCAGACCACAATCCAGAAAATCAATCATTGGTATGAACGGATATTGCCGAAATGGCCAACGGAAGTGACGCCACGTAATGTCTTGATTTTCTGTGTCGTTGCATTGTTATGTATCGGTTCGGTGATGGTAGCATCTGCTTCGATGCCTTATGCAGAATATATGCATGAGAACCCGTTTCATTATGTCATCCGCCATGCAATTTCTATTGCAGTTGCTGGGGTAGTGGCGTATTTGACCTACCGAATCTCACTCAATACATGGTTTAAAAATACTTTTCCGCTGTGGTTGTTAACCATGGTTCTTTTACTTGCTGCTTTGGCGGTAGGTTCGGAAGTCAATGGTTCTACTCGTTGGATTAAAATCGGTGGTTTTACCTTGCAGCCTACAGAAGTTGCCAAGGTCATGATGGCAATCTTTACAGCAGACTACGTGGTACGCCGTGCTAAAGAGGTTCGTACGCACTGGAAAGGTTTACTGCGTTTAAGTGGTGTGATGGCAATTACGGTCGGTTTGATTATTGCCGAGCCTGACTTGGGTGCTACGATCGTTATCGTCATGATGATGGTTGGGGTGTTCTTTTTAGCAGGTGCGCCACCAACACAGTTCTTGATTATGCTTGGTGCGATTGTCACCGGTATTGTGTTTTTGATCTTGTTTGAACCTTACCGTTTCCAACGTTTGATTTCGTTTACTGACCCTTGGGCAGACCCATTAGGTGTGGGTTATCAGTTATCAAATGCGTTAATGGCTTTTGGTCGTGGTGAGTGGTTTGGTACAGGCTTGGGGCATAGTGTTCAAAAGCTATCTTATTTACCTGAGGCGCATACTGACTTTATGTTGGCCGTGTTAGGTGAAGAGTTTGGCTTCTTTGGTATTTCAATTGTCATTGGCTTATCTTTCTTGATGTTGGCTTGTTGTATCAAAATTGGTCACCGTGCTTTGAAACATCATTATCTTCGCGCAGGCTATTTGGCTTACGGTATTAGTATTATTTTCTTACTCCAGATTTTGGTAAATGCGGGTATGAATATGGGCTTAATGCCAACCAAAGGTTTGACTCTGCCATTTATTAGTTATGGTGGTACATCTTTAATGATGTGTGCAGCTATGATTAGCTTGATCTTAAAGATTGATGCATCAACTCAAGAAGTGAACCCTGAAAGAGAAGAATCAAACTTCTAAAGTATTTCAGTTTTTATAAAAAAGCCCGATATCAAATCGGGCTTTTTTATTTATAGATATATTCCGCCAAGCTCTTGTCCGTGAGGAATTAAATCTACATTCCACTGCGCTACAGCTTGCTTGAGCATCAGTCTAGGCTGATCTAAATCAACGCTTGGTTGGCCTAGTGCTTGTATGGCTTGTTGTAGTAATTGAGGAGCTTTAGTTAAATCGAGTGCTTGAGCAAGATTTTGTTTAGAAAGCTTTTGCCCTTGATCATTCATCGCGAGTGGAAGGTGCATATAGCTGAGTTTAGGATAACCGAGGAGCTGACCTAACCAGATTTGACGTTCGGTGTTATCTAAGAGGTCTGCGCCGCGAACAACGTGTGTAATACCTTGTAGATAATCATCTACAACTACAGCAAGTTGGTAGTTAATAATGCCGTCGCGGCGTTTAAGAACAAAGTCTCCAAGGTCATATTGCAGATTGGAGCAATGACGTCCTTGTAGGCGGTCATCGAAACAGATTTGCTGATCTTGTACTTTTACCCGAATCGCTTGACCGTGAAAATCAAGATTCAGATCACGGCAGGTACCTGCATAGATTGCATTTGAACCGAGCATTTTACGGGTGCACTTACAAGCGTAAACCAGACCCTCTTTTTTAAGTTGGTCTAATACACTTTCATAAATGTCTAGGCGGTCTTTTTGAAAAATGATCTCGGCATCTGAATCGAACTGAAAAGCTTCGAGTGATGCGAGTATATGGTCTTCACTACCGGGGTAGATGCGGGGAATGTCGGTGTCTTCAACACGAACTACCCATCGCCCTTGATGAGCTCTGGCATCGCAATAGCTGGCAACAGCCGTAATGAGTGATCCGAAATGTAAAGGGCCGGTTGGCGAGGGCGCAAACCGGCCTGAGTATGAGCAGCGATTAAGCGGAACATTGTTCTGCCGCTGCGCAAGAGAAAAGCTATGCTTTTCTGGCAGGCGATTTAACTGCTGCGCAAGAGCAGAGCTGTGCTCGGCTAGAGAATTCTCAACAGTCACAATTAACCGTTATTTTGCTTCTCTTTAATTTCTGCCAAAGTTTTGCAGTCGATACATAACGTTGCAGTTGGACGTGCTTCTAAACGACGTAAACCGATTTCGATACCACAAGTTTCACAGAAACCGTAGTCTTCGTTTTTAATCGCTTCCATAGATTGTTCGATTTTACGAATTAATTTACGCTCACGGTCACGTGTACGTAATTCAATTGCAAATTCTTCTTCTTGGGTAGCACGGTCATTTACGTCTGGCAATGCAGTTGATTCGTCTTGCATCGTATTTAAAGTACGATCAACTTCAGACATTAATTCAGCTTTCCATGCTTGCAGAATTTGTCGGAAATGCTCGAGCTGTCCTTCAGACATGTACTCTTCATTTTTCTTAGGTTGATAAGGTGCAATACCAAATAAACTTGCAGTTGTGCCTACGTCAGAAGTTTTAGGTTTCACTTTACGTGCACGTTTTGCAGAAGCTTTATCACCTTCTACTACAACTTCTGTATGTTCATCCAAAACTTGGTTGTGGTTGTCATTCGCCATAATAGGGCATTCCTCATCATACACGTATTATCTATACGCAAAAAATATGGTGATATGCAAGTGTTTTTATAGAAAACCATCGATGGATTTTTCCATCGGGTCGTCATCATATAGATTTTTCCTGCAAGATGATAGTCATTCCGACCCGTAAATATTTTCAAAACGTGTTTGCACTAGTCATAATTCTATATAAGCATATAAAAAATAGGGCTAATAGCCTGAAATATCAGTATTTATACGGGTTTTAAAATTTTCAAGTCGAAACACTTTTGTTTCAAAACTACCATCGTTATTCAGACGAATGTAACGATAACCCGGTGCATTTTGATCGAGTGCAAAATCATTACTAAACGGCTTAAACTGTACACTTGTGGAAGGTGTCGAGAAAAATTCGATGCCTTGCCAAATATTAAGAGAGTCTTGATGGACGTGTCCGCAAACTAAAGCTTTTACATTTTTAAATGGGCTTAACGTATCAAGAAGAACATTCGAGTTTTGAAGCTTATGGTGATCAATCCATTTTGATTTCATTGCAAATGGATGGTGATGACAAGCCAGTAAAACTGGATGATCTGCAAATTCCTCAAGTAGATTTGCTAAATTTTCTAATTGCTCCGAAGACAAATGACCATCCACTTTTCCCTTTACCGCGCTATTGAGCATAATCACTCGCCAGTTGCCTAAACCGACCACCACAGGTTGCTGATGATTTTCGTTATGCAATGGAAAGTGGTCGACATTGTCATGATTACCGAGAGTCTGGAAAAATGGCAGGCCCAAGGTTTGCATAAAGTTGATGTAACGCTTGTAGGTAACAGGTGTTGGTGCTTGTGCGAGGTCTCCAGTATGAATAATCGCATCGGCTTCGGGATGTTGTTTTAATATCTGTTGAATAATGGCATGGAAACTTTCTTCAGGATTCATCCCCACAAATTCTAGCTGTGGATACTCCAATAAATGTGTATCGGTAATTTGTATGATGACATGATTTTTTTGTGAAAGTGTTGAGACTTGAAAAGTCACCGTCCTACCTCTTCGGATTTATTATCGTTTTGCTGTGTTGAGCCAGCCATTGTAATGCTATAATAACAGGGGCATTTCTTAAACGTCCGCTGTCGAGTAGTGTTTGAATTTCACTATAACTAAACAAATGCAGCTGAATATTTTCACCCTCATCATCTACTCCAAAAACACCGCCTTCAGCGGGTAAATTGGTTTCGGCAACATACAGATGAAATAGCTCTGAACATGCGCCTGCTGATGGATAAAAACTAAATAGATGTTCTAAATCCTGAACTTCACAGCCTGATTCTTCAAGGCTCTCGCGTCGAATGCAACTTTCTGGTGACTCATTGCCATCTAACACACCCGCGATAATTTCGAGTTGCCACGGCGATTGAGAGTCGTCTAAAGCACCAACACGGAACTGTTCAATCAGGGCAAATTGTTGTTTTTGATCATTGTAGAGTAGTACTCCGGCCGCTTCAGGCCGATGCACAAGTTCGCGCTGCAATACAGGAGTATATTCAGATTGATTAAATAGACGATGTCGAAGGCTGACTTTTTCAACTTGAATAAAACCACGGAACAGAGATTCACGTGATGTTACTTCGACATCTTTAGATGTATAACTTGGACGCTCGACAATACTCATGATTCGATCAGGACGAAATCTATTTATTTCATCCTAACCGAGAATCATGGCTAGGCAAGTGTTTTTTTTGAATATTTACACTTTATGATACAGTTTTTGTCCTTGCTCTTGATAAACCTCTTTCATCGCTTTGAGGCCTTCTTCAACCTCTGAATCGCTATTGGTGAGATTGTTGGCATAGTCGCGGACATTCTGAGTGATTTTCATTGAACAGAATTTCGGACCACACATTGAGCAAAAGTGTGCAGATTTATGTGCTTCTTTTGGTAAAGTCTCGTCATGCATGCTGCGCGCTGTATCTGGGTCTAGACTTAGGTTGAACTGGTCGTCCCAACGGAATTCGAAACGGGCTTTAGACAAGGCATTATCACGCACCTGTGCACCCGGATGACCTTTGGCAAGATCGGCTGCGTGTGCTGCAATCTTGTAGGTAATAATCCCGTCTTTCACATCTTTCTTATTTGGCAAACCTAAATGTTCTTTAGGTGTCACATAGCAAAGCATTGCTGTGCCATACCACCCAATCATAGCTGCACCAATAGCAGAAGTGATGTGGTCGTAACCCGGAGCGATGTCTGTAGTTAAAGGCCCAAGCGTATAGAATGGCGCTTCTTTACACACTTCTAACTGCAAGTCCATGTTCTCTTTAATCATGTGCATTGGTACGTGGCCCGGTCCTTCAATCATGACCTGAACATCATGTTCCCATGCGCGGTGAGTCAGCTCACCCAGTGTTTTAAGTTCGCTGAACTGCGCTTCGTCATTTGCATCTTGAATACAACCCGGACGTAAGCCATCGCCTAAACTAAATGACACGTCATAGGCTTTCATGATTTCACAAATTTCGTCGAAATGAGTGTATAAGAAGTTTTCTTCATGATGCGCTAAACACCACTGCGCCATGATTGAACCACCACGAGACACGATACCTGTTAAACGGTTTGCTGTAAGTGGCACATAGCGCAGCAATACACCTGCGTGAATGGTAAAGTAGTCAACACCTTGTTCAGCTTGTTCAATCAGCGTGTCTTTAAAGATTTCCCATGTTAGATCTTCTGCAACACCATCCACTTTTTCAAGCGCTTGATAAATAGGTACGGTACCGATTGGAACAGGTGAGTTACGAATAATCCATTCACGAGTTTCATGAATGTTTTTACCTGTCGACAAATCCATAATAGTGTCGGCGCCCCAACGAGTTGCCCATGTCATTTTCGCAACTTCTTCATCAATTGAAGAGCCAAGCGCTGAGTTACCAATATTGGCATTAATCTTAACCAAGAAATTACGGCCAATAATCATTGGCTCAAGTTCTGGGTGGTTAATGTTGGCAGGAATAATAGCGCGGCCTTCAGCAACTTCTTGGCGAACAAATTCAGGCGTAATTTCTTTTAAATTTTTTGCACCAAAGTTTTGACCTGGGTGCTGGCGCATATCTACAGCTTCGCGTTGGCGCTGATTCTCACGAATCGCAATATATTCCATTTCAGGCGTGATAATACCTTGCTTGGCATAGTGCATTTGCGTGACATTTTTGCCAGCTTTAGCACGGCGTGGGTTTTGAATGTGAGCAAAACGAATGTCAGCGGTACGAATATCTTTTAAACGTTCTTGACCAAACTTTGAAGTTAAACCAGCAAGTACGTCAGTATCGTTACGTTCTTCAATCCATTTTTGGCGAACTGAAGGTAAACCTTTATTTAAATCGATTTGAACATTCGGGTCGGTATAAACACCTGAAGTGTCATAAACCATAACAGGAGGGTTATGTTCACCGCCAAGACCAGTAGGGGTATCGGTTAAAGAAATTTCTCGCATTGGAACCTGAATATCAGGACGAGAGCCTTCAATATAAACTTTTTTTGAAGCGGGTAAGATGCGGGTTAAATCTTTTGCATCTTGTTCATGTTGTGCTGAAATTTCAGCAGAAGAAAGATTCGTTAACTGGTTCATCACATGATCCTTATGAATAACATCAACGAATCAAGCACGACCAAAAACGATGGCGGATTTATCTTTAACTAGATAAATTGAGGGCTGTAAGTTTTCAGATGGCTTGATTCCTACGCAGGTCTTAACCTGATCAGGTTCAACGGTACTTGTGATCAAACTTGTGTTGCGATAACACGGAATTTACACAATCTCAGCGAGCTATTACTCGCGCTCCGTCAAGCGATTTAAAGACTAACATGTTTTAGGTTGGCTGGCATTGTCAATTTGTATCTATACAAACCGCATCCATGTGGCAGTCACGATAAATTTTGGTATTCCATGGTGACTCTAATTTTAATAACTGTTCAAGCTGTTCATGCACAATCTGATAGGTAGATTTCTTTTGCCCATTTTCATCAGTTAAATCTGTCTTAAATTGAGTATTACGCTCATCTACGGGAGTGGCAATAAACTTCAAAAATTGTTGGGCGGGTTTTGCTAAGCTAGATTGGTTTTGTGTAGATAAGAAACGGATTTGTTGAAGCGCATCTTTATCAATCCATGTGTTTGGAGCAAATTCATCGGACACAGGCGTATTATCTAGACCAAAGAAAATAAAATATCGGTACTCATTAAATAATAATTTTGCATCACTAATAAAATAACTCTTTGGATATTTTTGAATAAATTTTTCCCAAAACAATGCACGTTCGGTGAGCTCTTTCCATGAAATAGCTAAAGCACCATCGTCATAGAAAATGTCTTTATTGTCTTTTGCCATACGCGTTAAGAACTCTTTTTGGTCAGCGGGTAGGGCTTTAGCAAAAACATCAACTAAATAGTTCGGCTGACGGCGATAAGTAAACATACCTTCACCTTGATAGAGGAGTTCAATATAGGCTTGGCCTTCATGTTGAATCAGATATTGATCACGAGTACTAAGCTGATCGAATAACTTTTTCTTGGTTTTCATTGTTTTTTTCGCATCTAATGGTTCTTTTTCTAAAATGGCATAGCCAAAAGCTTCAAACGCTTTTGCTGTTTTTTCATTATATTCTTGTTTTAGAAAACGCTGATACATGGCGGTTGAAGCATTAATCAGCTTTAGTTGTTCATCATTTTTTAATGATGGAACACAGGTTTTAAGCTTTTCATTAATTTGATTTAGGTCCTCTATTTTACTGTTTTGATTAATCGTGTGCATAGCTACCATAATTTGTAAGCAGCTACTGTCTTGTTTTTGAGTGGCCTTTTGCTCAGTTGATTTTTGTTCTTTAGATACAACTTGATCTTGCTCTGATGTTTTATTACATCCAGCTAAAAGTAGTGCGCTACACATACTCATCATTAGAACTTTTTTCATCTTTATATTTTTATCAAAGTGAATATTGCTCAAATTATAACTCGGAAAAAGATTGCATCATTGTTAGAAATCTTTATTATTAGGTAGGTCGGTCTACTTAAATAAAGCTATGAATGATAAAACAGCAAGACAGAAAATTCTCGATGCCGCTTCAACTTTGTTTTATAACGACGGCATTACTGCAACTGGCATTAACTCAGTTACGACTAAAGCAGATGTAGCCAAGATGTCGCTTTATAATAATTTTGCTTCAAAAGGTGAATTGGTCGATGCCTATATTGCTGCACGGCATCAAGAGTGGCTAGACCTTTACCAAAACCGTTTAGCAACAACAAAAACAGCTAAAGAAGCTATTTTAGCGGTATTTGATGCCTATCAAGACCATGCGGAATTTGCCTATGAGAAGGGCTTTCGAGGATGTGGGCTTTTAAATGCTGCCGCAGAGTTTCCCGCAAATAGTTCAGGGCGAAGTTCGGTAAGACAACATAAAGAAGAAGTTGAGGCTATTGTTGCCGAGCATTTAAAAAAATTAATACCAGACTCGCAGCGCGTTAACTATGTGGCTACGCAGCTTTCATTTCTTTTAGAAGGCTCTATGGCAAGAGCAGGCTTAGAAGGCAACAGTCGTCAACTTCTATTAGCAAAGCAAATGGCAGAAGATATTTTAGATCGAGAATGCCCACATGATTAGCCTCATTAAAAATAGTAGTTATGGCGGCACAATTGCGATTTTAGTTGCCTCTGTTTTGTGGGGAACAACAGGTACTGCGGCCGCATTTGCACCGACACTTGGCCCACTTGCTATTGGTGCCGCAGCGATGGGTGGAGGGGGGCTTTTACAAGCTTTAGTTGCATCCCGAGCGATACGTGAAAACCGACAATTTATAAGGGAGAATCTTTTAATACTGCTTTTGGGTGTAGCGGCGGTTGGTATTTACCCTTTGGCTTTTTATTCCTCAATGCATTATGCCGGCATTACGATTGGTACTGTGGTTTCAATTGGTTCTGCTCCACTGATCGCAGCAATTTTAGAGCGATTCTTTGATCGCAAAGCTTTGTCTGCCATCTGGTTTCTAAGTTTTATTTGCGGTGTACTTGGCGTAACGATGTTGTCGATGGGTGAAAGTCATGCAGTTCAAGATAGTACAAATCAATGGAATAAATACTTCGGTATTTTTCTTGGGCTTGTCGCAGCTACAACTTATTCGCTTTATTCATGGGCTGCAAAAAGATTAATAGATCGCGGTGTTGCCTCTAAAGCTGCAATGGGCATGATTATGGGCGGTGGGGCAGTTATTTTGCTTCCTACCTTGTTGGTTACAGGTGGAGGGTTATTAGAAAGCTCAACCAATTTACTTGTAGCTGGCTATATGATGCTGATTCCTATGTTTTTGGGTTATTTACTTTTTGGCTTCGGATTAAAAACGGTCAATGCGAGCAAAGCGACCACCTTAACTTTATTTGAACCTTTAGTTGCTGCGATTTTTGCAATTGTGTTGGTAGGTGAGCATGTTTCATGGTTAGGTTGGATCGGCATGTTTTTGATTTTTATTTGTATTTTAATATTATCAAAAACTCGGAACACTTAAAAAAACTAAAACTTTTAATGGCTTGAGTTTGATTCGAATTTTTCTTAGTCTTAAAGCCAAGTTTTATCGTTGATTTAAACAATGAAAATAAAATTAATGCTTGTGGCGGGTTTATGGAGTTTTACCTCGTCGAGTTTTGCTCTGGATTTAGTTGAAACTTATGAGCGCGCGAAACAAAATGATCCGACATGGCAAGCGAATCAACAACAATTTGAAGCAGATCAGCTCAATTTAGGTTTAGCAACGGGTGCTTTACTACCTACAGTTACCTTGTCTGGAAAAATTAATCGTAATAGCCAAACTGTAAAACGTTCAAATTTTCCAGGTGTTGATCAAGAAGGGTTGTCAGATGCTTTGGTGAGTAATACATCGACCACCAAACAAGCAACTTTATCTGCTCGTCAGCCTCTTTTTCGTATGGATGCATGGGAAGGTTATAAGCAAGTTAAAACCTCAGTTGCCTTAAGTGAAATTACCTTAAGACTGCAAAAACAAGATCATGTTTTAAACGTGGCCGAAGCTTATTTTAATGTACTTCGTCAGCAAGCACTTACTGCTGCATATTTACAAGAAGAAAAAGCATTACTCGAACAACTCAATATGATGAATGCCAAGCTTAAAGAAGGTTTGGTAGCGCGTAGCGATGTGAGTGAAGCAAATGCTCAATATCAAAGTGCCAGAGCCAACCGTATTGCGACCAATGTACAGATTCTATTAGCTCAAGAGCAACTGTCGGAATATATTGGTCCTTATCAAGATAAGCTTGCAGTACTGCGAAGTGATTTTACTTTTCAAAAACCTTATCCAGCCCAGCTTGATGATTGGTTAAGTTTAGCCCAACAACAAAATTTAAAGATTCAGCAAGCGCGTTTACAACGACGATATGCTGAAGATCAACGCCGTGTGGAAAAAGCTGCACTTTATCCACAGATAGACGCAGTTGCGAGCTATGGTTATACCAAACAAACCCCAGAAACGCTGATTTCGACTGATGGGAAGTTTGATCAGGTAGGGGTAGAGATGAACTGGAATCTATTTAATGGAGGTCAGACCCGAACCTCTATTAAAAAAGCCAGTGTAGAGTTAAATAAAGCGCAAGCCCAACTCGATGCGGCCATTCGCCGTGCCAATGTTGATGTAAAAAGTGCTTTTATGCAGGTAGATACCGACCGAGCAAAACTTGAAGCAAGAAAGGCGGCAATGGACTCATCAGCACTTGTTTCTCAAGCTTCAAAAGCAAGTTATAACGAAGGCTTAAAAAGTATGGTCGATGTTTTATTGGCGCAGCGTAATGCTTTTTCAGCAAAACAGGATTATCTTAATGCTCAATATGACTATTTATTAAATGTACTGCGTTTAAAAGCTGCTGTAGGCCAGTTAGGTGAAAAAGATCTGGTCGAATTAAACAGTTGGTTAACGTATCAGTAATAAAAATGCTTTTATCTGAAATTTAATTTTGTCATAAAAATTTAATGATTGATGTGTTTTAATGCTCAATCATTTTATCCCTGCGCCATCATGTTGGAGGCTTCCCTTGAGTCCGAGTAATCCGGTGTTAAGCCATCATATTTCTTCTCAATTTAATGAAGATTTGCAAGATGTGAACACAAAGTTTATGACCATGGGTGGCTTGGTCGAACAACAGGTTGCCAATGCAATTCATTCTTTACTTGATACAGATGCAAATTTAGCAATTGATGTTCAATTTAAAGATAATGCGGTCAATCAATATGAGCGTGATATTGATGAAGGTCTGACACTGATTTTGGCGCGTCGTCATCCAGCCGCAATTGACTTGCGTATGGTGATTGCAATGAGCAAAGCCAATACCGACCTTGAACGTATTGGGGATGAAGCTGCAAAAATTGCCCGTATTGCACAAAACCTTTGTGAAGAGGGTGGATCACCTCGTGGTTACATGGAAACCCGTCATATTGGTAACCAAGTACGTGTCATGATTCACGATGCACTTGATGCTTTTGCACGTTTAGATGCAGATCAAGCTTTACGTGTACTTTTAGCAGATGCGGATATTGACCGTGAATATCAGTCAGCAACGCGCACTTTAATGACCTATATGATTGAAGACCCGCGTCATATTGCGCGCGTGATTAACGTGATGTGGGTTTTACGTTCTTTAGAGCGTATTGGTGACCATGCACGTAATATTGCTGAACAAGTAATTTATATGGCGAAAGGTTTTGATGCTCGCCATACCAAAATTGAAGAAATTGAAGCGAAAGTTCACGAAAAATAATACTTGAGCTGAAATATCTAAAGGCCTTGTTTGAAACAAGGCTTTTTTATTTGTTTAAAAATAATAGATAAAAAAATGTCCCGAACTTTGGGGGGAAGTTCAGGACAGAAAATCAAGTGCATTAAGAGAAAACACGACAGGGATCATGTCTCACTTGCTATGAATTGATAATAAGGTTGCAACCAATTCATGTCATGTAGAGTCCTGTGCGCTCTATGTAAGGCTTTATATGTTTGTGTAAGTTTCACGTAAAAAAAGGCAGGTCTATGTATATAAACCTGCCTTTTCAATGATGATGGGCTTAGAAAAAACGAATTATTCCGGCTTCCAACCTTCTGCTTTTTCAACGCTTTCATCATTATTGAAGAACTTCTCACGTTGTTCTTCAAGGAATTTTTTCGCTTCTGGATCAAACACGTTTAAACGCTTTTCATTAATTAGCGTAGTTTGGTGTTGTAGCCATTCTTGCCATGCTTGCTTAGAAACATTTTCAAAAAATTCTTGGCCTTTGGCACCAGGAAACGGAGCAAAGTCTAATCCTTCCATTTCCTTTTGATATTTACGGCAAAATACTTGTCGACTCATTTTGTATCCTTAAGCGTATAACTGTTCTAGACGTGTATGGGCACGAGCAATTGCAGCTTCAACCTGTTTTGGTGAAGTTCCGCCAATATGATCACGTGCATTTACCGAAGCTTCTAGTGTCAATGCTTTATCAAATACGTCTGCTGTGATTAAGTCAGAGAATTGTTGTAATTGCTCAAGTGTTAACTCAGATAAATCTTTTTCTTCAGCAACACCTAATGCAACAGCTTTACCCACAATTTCATGCGCATCACGGAACGCAACGCCTTTTTTCACTAAGTAGTCAGCAAGGTCAGTTGCAGTCGAGAATCCACGAAGTGCAGCTTCACGCATGATTTCAATATTTGGAACTAATGCAGGAATCATATCTGCGAAAGCCATGAGTGAACCACGAACCGTATCGATTGCATCAAATAAAGGTTCTTTGTCTTCTTGGTTGTCTTTGTTGTATGCCAATGGTTGACCTTTCATGAGCGTAAGCAAGCTAATTAAGTCACCAAATACACGGCCTGATTTACCACGGATGAGTTCTGGAACATCTGGGTTTTTCTTCTGCGGCATAATTGACGAGCCAGTACAGAAACGGTCAGGAATATTCACAAATTTGAACTGTGCAGAAGTCCAAAGAATCAGTTCTTCAGACATACGTGATAAATGCATCATGATTAAAGATGCAGCTGCATTAAATTCAATAGCAAAGTCACGGTCAGATACAGCATCGAGAGAGTTTTCAGATACCGCTTCGAAACCAAGTAATTCTGCTGTGTAAGCACGGTCAATCGGGTAGGTAGTACCTGCAAGAGCCGCGGAACCAAGAGGCATACGGTTAACACGCTTACGGCAGTCTTGAAGACGTTCAGTATCGCGAACCAACATTTCAAACCATGCCAATAAGTGATGGCCAAAAGTTACAGGCTGAGCAGTTTGTAGGTGTGTAAAGCCTGGCATAATGGTATTTACATTTTTGGCAGCCAAGCCTAACAAGCCTTTTTGTAAACGCTCTAATAAGCCCAAAATGTCGTCAATTTCGTCGCGTAGATAAAGACGGATATCAGTTGCAACTTGGTCATTACGACTACGACCAGTGTGAAGTTTTTTACCTGTAATGCCAATACGTTGAGTCAAACGTGATTCAATGTTCATGTGAACATCTTCAAGATCGATACGCCATTCAAAGTTTCCAGCTTCAATTTCTGCGCGAATGGTGCTTAAACCTTCAATAATGTCGTCTCGTTCTGCTTCTGTCAGTACGCCAACTTTCGCAAGCATGGTAGCATGCGCAATCGAACCAGCGATGTCTTGCTTATAAAAACGTTGGTCAAACTGAACAGAGGCAGTAAATTCTGCTACAAAAGCGTCTGTCGCTTCAGAAAAACGACCACCCCACATACCAGAGGTTTGGTTTGGGGCTGCTGAATTAGGGGGATTTGAAGATGTGGTCATGGTGGCTCAGTAAAATAAAAAAGAGTATATCACTTGCCGAAGCTCAACAAACAAAGTTGTTTTCTACAGCATATCGAAATCAAAATTCCTCCTATTTTTTTACGAAAATTGACCGTTGGCAACATTTATTAGAATTAATTATCGCAAGTAATGTTTTGGCACTGGTTTTAGCATTGGCTGAAGCGCAATCTTGGCATGCTTTAAGCGGGTCACGCCTTTTACAATATATGATTTTTATTAACTGGGTGATTTTGTCTTTTTTTGCCTTAGTTGAATATTTTCAAAATTTTTTTAGTCAGCTTCAGCAAAAATATGCTTTGGCAATTGGCTTTGTTATGCTGCAAGCGATTGTGGTAGTGACAACCCTAATAAGCAATTTTTTTCAATTTGGAATTTTGAAAAGAACAACAGTTATAGCGCAGGACTGGAGCATTTATTTTACCAATGTCCCGTTATATTTAAGTTATGGAATATTACTCGGTGCATTTTGTCTGCGCTATTTATATGTTCGGGAACAATGGTTACATCAACAATATGCAGAGTTAAATGCCCGTATTCAGGCTATGCAGGCCCGTATTCATCCTCACTTTTTATTTAATAGTTTAAATAATGTGGTGAGTTTAATTACGATAGATCCAGATAAAGCAGAAAGTATGCTGATTAGTCTGTCGCGTTTATTTAGAGCGAGTTTTCAAGAATTAAAATTGGTAAGCTTGCATGAAGAAATTGAGCTCAGTAAACAATATTTAATGATTGAACAAATACGTTTAGGTGAGCGTTTACAAGTCGAGTGGAAAGTGGAGCTTGATCCTTTGCAATTAAAGCAGGTCACGATTCCTTTATTGACATTACAACCTTTGTTAGAGAATAGTATTTTTCATGGGGTGGAACCAATGATGGGTAAAGCGACCATTGGGGTATTGGTTGAAATATTGCAAAATCAGGTCAGTATAGTCATTACCAACCCTTATACAGACGATACAATAAAATCACGGAAAGGGCATGGAATCGCTCTTGAAAATGTTAAGCAGCGCTTGAAAGCGTATTATGGGAATTCAGTTAGGTTCCAGGTGTATAAGGGTGAAACTTTATATACCACTATTATGAGCTATCAATACCAATCAAAATAATAAGTCAGTCAGAGTTAACCATAAAAAAATGGACCAAGTTAACGGTGACAAGGAGGATGAATGAAGGTGCTAATTTGTGATGACGAGCCACTTGCAGTGGAACGATTGTCACGTTTAGTTTCAAAGATGGGACATGAGGTTGTCGCAACAGCTCATCATGGCCAAGATGCCTTGGAACAGGCACGGCTTCATCAACCGGATGTGATTTTACTTGATATCCAAATGCCGGGTATGAATGGTCTCGTCTGCGCGGAGCAGCTAAGTCAGCTTAAACCTCGACCTGCTATTGTATTTTGCACAGCCTATGATCAGCATGCTTTGGAGGCATTTAAGTCACAAGCACAAGCTTATCTTCTTAAACCAATTGATCCAGTAGAACTTGAGCAAGTTTTTAAGCAGTTAACCCAACTTACTCAAGCACAGCTCAATGCCTTGCCAAACCCTGAACTTTTACAGGATTTAAAAACACAAAGGCATCAAATTGCTGCTAAAACCTACCGTGGGGTTGAGCTGATTCCTGTTGAAAATATCTATTACTTTTTGGCAGATCAGAAATATGTCACGATACGTCATAAAAATGGCAGTGTATTAATTGATGAAACACTGAAAGAACTTGAAACTGAATTTGCAGATCAATTTATCCGTATTCATCGAAATGCCTTGGTCTCAATTGCTTATTTGGATGGTTTAGAGCTTGTCAGCTCAGGCCAATATCAGGTTCGATTGCGAGGTCTTGATGAAAGACTTTCCGTTAGCCGTCGCCATTTATCTACGCTTAGAGAGCGGATACATCAGCTTTAACTTGCAGCTGTCTTATTTCTGCTGGTGAGATTTTACTTGCAATTTTAAGGGATCAAGTTAAGTTTAGGGTGTATTGTTTGACCAGCCCATGCTTGAATTTATGAAAACCTTGAAAATTGCTACACGACAAAGCCCACTTGCTCTTTGGCAGGCAGAACATATTCGTGCCCGTTTGCAGGAGCTTCACCCAGATTTAACGGTAGAGTTGGTCAAGTTTGTCACGCAGGGCGATAAAATTTTAGATACACCTTTAGCAAAAATTGGTGGTAAGGGCTTGTTCGTTAAAGAGTTGGAAGCCGCTCTTTTAGATGGTCGTGCGGATCTCGCTGTACATTCAATGAAAGATGTGCCAATGGCACTACCAGAAGGTTTAACTCTGGCAGTTATTTGCGAACGTGAAGACCCATTAGATGCTTTTGTTTCAAATACTTTTGAAAAATTTGCTGACTTACCGCAAGGGGCGAGAGTTGGCACATCAAGCTTACGTCGTAAATCACAAATTTTAAAACAACGTCCAGATCTACAAATTATTGATTTGCGCGGCAATGTTGGAACTCGCCTATCTAAGCTAGATGATGGTCAATACGATGCGATTATTTTGGCGAGCGCTGGTTTGAAGCGTTTAGGGTTAGAACAACGTATTCGTCATTGTATCGAGCCAAATGTAAGCTTACCTGCTGTTGGACAGGGGGCTCTTGGTTTGGAATGCCGTGCAGATGACCAAGAAGTACTAGCTTTAATACAGCCTCTTTTACATCCAGAGACTGATGTGTGTGTACGTGCTGAGCGTGCATTTAATGCCTATCTTGAAGGTGGTTGTCAGGTACCAATTGCAGGTTATGCAACCTTACAAGATGGCAAAATTCATATTGAAGGCCGTGTAGGTAGTCCTGATGGGCAAACATTATTACGTGCTGAAATGACAGATGAAGCTCATAATGCTCAGCAGTTAGGTGAGAACCTTGCTCGAAACTTACTTGAACAAGGTGCGGGCGATTTATTAAAGGCTCTTTACTAACGCCATGTTGTTTATTAATACCCGACCTGACTCACGTGCAGCTGAATTAACGGAAGCTTTGCAAAATAAGGGGTATCAGGTCGAGTCTTTACCTCTTTTAGAACTGGTTGCTCAACCTTTTTCAGAATCACTCTTTCAACTCTATCAGCAGTTGACAGATGCACAAGCGATTGTAGTTGTGAGCCCCACTGCTGTTGAAGTAGGTATGCAGTACTTAACGCAAAGTGGTTTAAAGTTAGATAACTTAAAACATATTCAATGGATTGCGGTCGGACAAGCTACGGCGAATCGTCTCCATGAATATGGAATTGACGTACATGTTCCAGATGTGGAAACTTCCGAAGGCATGCTCACTTTACCTATTCTCTATAATATGCCGCAAACGGGTAGCGTGGCTTTTTGGAGGGGAGAAGGCGGACGCCAATTTATGATGGATAATTTGCAGCAGCAAGGGATTCAGATTTTAAATTTTGTTTTATATCATCGGCAGTGCCCAGAAGTTTCATATTCAACATTCAAACATCTGGCACAGAATTCAAATTATAATTTAGAAAAATGGCTTGTCTTAATTACCAGTGAGGCAAGCTGGAAATATTGGTTAGAGCTTTGTTTAAAAAATAATGTACAACCTGATTGTGTATATTTGGTTTTAGGACCACGTCTTTTTCAACTTGTTAAAAAATATCGCGATCAGCAACAGGCTCATTTTCACATTATTCAACTTGAAAATTTATCGCCTTCGGGGATGATTCATCACATTCAGGCATTATAAGGATTTGTATGAGAAAACTTGTTTCTATCATCATTTTGCTGAGCATCGCTTGGTTGGCTAAGCTCAGTTACGATATGTGGCAAATTTCTCGTACTGTTCCAGAGCTTCAGCAAAGTTTACTGCAATCGGAACAACAATATGCCAATTTGAATGATCAATTGGTGGCTTTAAAAAGGCAAATACAGTCCCAGCCGAGTACTGGTGTTCAAACAGCACCTTCAACAAATAATGAGATTATTCATTCTGGTATTACGCCAACGGTAGTCATTAAGCAAAAATTAGATTTAATTCAGTTTGCGATCGATCAACAGCAGTTTATTTATGCGGTGGATCATTTAACTCAGCTACAACAATCCTTGCCTCAATATGAAATTGCTCCAACATTGCAACACAGCTTAAATCAGGCAATTGAACAGGATAAACAGGCAATACAACAATACGTAATTGCTCAAAATCAGCGTCATCAATTGATTGATGATTTACTACAAACTATTGATAAAAATATTCAGCAAGCATTGGCTCGGCCTAAACTTGAGATGGATCAATCCGAGTCGGTATCTTGGTGGAAGAAATGGTTCCGCATTGAAAAAGTAGAAACGCCGTCTATTAATTTAATGAATCGAAGTGTGGTGCTGAAAGAAGTGCAATTAAGATTATTAATTGCTGAGCAGGCATTAAATCAAGGAAAAATGGCAGAGTATCAAAATGAGCTGCAATCAGTAATGCAGAAATTAAATGAAATGCCAGATGCGACCAGTCAGCAGTTGAAAAATCGTATTGCTAAAGTGTCTCACTTATCTATCGTGCCTGTGCCTAAACTATCGACTCTTGGCCTACTTGGCCCATAAGGAGGACATATGAAACATCTCCTGTGGGTTTATCTTGTCATTAGCTTGGTACTTTTTGCGGCCTTAGCTTTATTGAGCTATGGCTACGGTATGGGTTATGTCTATATCTACTGGCGCCAATTGCAATTGCAAACAAATGTGTGGGGATTAGTCCTTACTTTTGTCGTGATGAGTTTTATTGCTCAGTTAATATGGCTGTGGATTAAACGTTATTCTTCTCGTGAACAAAGAAAAAGAGAAAATATTTTTCAGTTTAAAAATCTTCATCCTTATGAGCAATTAGGTATTGTCTGGCTATTAGAAGCTGCCGAAGATCAACGCGTCTTTATCGAACGAGTTTTTACCCAGTCAGGACTTTTAAAAAATATTATTGATGCCAAATTCTTGGTTTTAAGTGGAGATTATCAAAAAGCATTAGATGCTTTGGATCAATCTCCACCTATGGCTTTTGAATTGGCAGAATTACAGCGTATTGAAATATTTTTAGCTCAAAATGAAGCTGAGCGCGCGTTAACTCATCTTGAGTTTTTATATCAGCATCAATTATCGCCGTGGCTTGAAGAGATCGAGACAGCATATCAACAGCGATTAACTGCGTTATGGGGACAGCTTGCTTTACAGCAACCATGGTTATATTTGCGTTCGATGAAATATGGATTATTAGACGCTGAGCATCGTGATTTATGGTTACAGCAACTTCTTCAACAGTTCGATCAAGCTTCAGTTGATGACTTACATGCACTGCAACAGCGCTATCTAGATTTAGAGTCTGAAATTCAAACTCGACCTTATAGCAGTAAATTACTATGGCTAAAACTCTTGGCGCGTATGCCGGAAATGAGTATTCAGCATGAAACATTAACTTTGCATCTTCTCAAAGAGCAATTTGATCCAGAAGTGTTTTATTTGTGGTTTCAGCAGCAATTGCTTAAGCAGGTTCCTGACTATGCGGATGTTGAGGAAAAGATTAATCAATTTGAATCTCAATATATGAGTTTGCCGGTTTTAACATTTGCAAAATGGCATGTTTACATGGCAACTGAGCGTCAAGCTGAAGCAGAAATATTATTAAGTTTATACCCAGATAATATTTTAATGAGCTATTTACGTATTAAATCAACCTTAAAAGAAGATGATGAGTTAATCAAACAGTTAAACCTAATCTTTGAAAATGATGCGAATTTTTTAAAATTTAAAATTTGAGGTAAAAATGAAAGAACTGTCTGTCTACCCTGTAATATACGACCAGAAAGTAGCATGGGGAGATATGGATGCTTTTGGTCATGTCAATAATGTACAGTATTATAGATATATTGAAAGCTCACGTATTTTATATATGGAAAATGTAAATATATTGACCCCAAATATATATACTGTTGTTGCTTCAAGTCAGTGCAAATATTTAAAACCCGTGTTTTATCCAGATGTATTAAAAGTAGGGGTTCGCGTAGAGGAGATGCGCAATAGTGCATTCCGTATGGCTTATATATTATGGAGTGAGGCACAGCAGCAAATCGTTGCTACAGGTGAAGCTGTAATGGTCTGTATAGATAAAATGACAGGATTAAAATGTGAAATACCAAATGAAGTAAAAAGTAAAATTATTGAATTAGAAAAATCAGTAGGACATGACTTAATACATTTAGCTTAAATAAATATTAAGAAAATATATTTCAATTATAATTATTAATGTAATTAAAAAGTAAATTTATAGCATTATTCTGACGAACTTGTCTTTCAAACTATTGCTTATTGAATAGATTATAAATACTATTGGTTATGATTTAATGTTTTTAAATTTTGTCTGTATTATTTGAATTGTCTGTAAGACTGGAGTATTTATTAATGAAACCGGATATTAGTGAATTATCTGTTGAAGAGTTAAAACGCTTACAAGAAGAAGCAGAAGCTTTAATTGCAAGCAAAAAAGATCAAGCAATCGAAGATGCTTATAATCAAATTATCGAGATTGCAGAAAATGTAGGTTTTAGTGTTGAACAACTTCTTGAGTTTGGTGCTCAAAAACGTAAGAAAACAACACGTAAATCTGTAGAGCCACGCTACCGTAACAAAAACAACTCTGAAGAGACTTGGACTGGTCGCGGTAAACAACCACGTTGGTTAGTTGCTGAAATTGAAAAAGGTGCAAAACTTGAAGATTTCTTAATCTAATTGTATTGCCTCTTAAAAAGCCAAGCGATTTAGCTTGGCTTTTTTATTTTAAAAAGAAATAAAACTTTTATTTTAAAAAGGAAGTATTCAATAAAGTGTTTAAATTCCTAAATAAATACATTGTTGAGACTAAATTTGCATTTAGTAAGATCAATCGTCAATTTTCATGATTTTGTCATACGTACAACTTATAGTCTTTAAGAAGACGCCAAGCCTGATTGCTTGGTTTTTTTATATGAAGTGAATTGGCGATGTTGAAAAAGTATGCATAATGTCAGACTAGAGAGGAACTCTCATATAAGGACGATAATTTGCATGTTGGTAAGGCTGAATGAAGAAAAAGTCTAAGCAATGGAAGTGGTGGTTTTTTGCCCTCATTGCATTTTTAATTTTTATTATTTTACAGATTCCGGCGACTTGGCTTATCTCTAAATTTTCAAAGAATAATCAAACTGTCCATAATGTAAGTGGCAATATCTGGCAGGGGCAAGCTGACTGGCATCGTGGTGCTTTACGAGGAACCATCCATTGGAAAACCAGACCGCTAGATTTACTTTTATTACGCTTTGCTGCAGATGTTGATATTCATAGTGGTAATACGCAATTAGCAGGAATCATGGCATATGGTTTTGGCAAAAAAGTAATTGTACGAAATATGAATGGTCAAGTTGCTCCAGAAACACTGAAGCAGATTGTGAACTGGCAATGGCCTGTAAACAGCATTCAACTTAAAGATATCCAATTTAATTATAAAAAAGAGCAGGGCTTTGCAGCGGTTGATGGGCAATTGCATTGGGGTGGCGGAGCACTAGTTTATAATATTGGTGATCGTCAAGATCGTATGAACATGCCTTCTTTAAGTGGGCAGTTGGCTGACCAAAATGGACAGCTACAAGTTGACATCCGTGATCAGCGAAATCAAAAAATGGCGAATCTTTTACTTGATGCCAATATGATGCTTGATGTTCAACTCACACAGCGTTTATTGCTTAATGTTCCATCTTATGACGGAAAAGCTGGTTTAGATACTTTTGTCATTAGTTCTCGCCAACCATTATTACAAGGTGGTAACTAATGAAAGCATGGCTTGATAAATTACAGCAATTACAATGGCAAAAATTAGATCGACTCAGTGTAGTCGTCTTAGCCATTTTAATTTTATGGTTGTGTTGGAAATTGGCTTCATTTTTTTGGTTGGTGATTGCTCCTCCACAAATGATGCAGTTTGATCGGGTAGAACTCGGTTCCCAGCAGCCACAAATACCAAACATTAGTACTTTTTCACTTTTTAATGAACCTTCTGCCAATGCGGCTCAGGAAAATGTGAATCTAGAATTACAAGGCGTGATGGTGGGTTATCCAAACCGCTTTTCTTCAGCTGTTATTAAAATTGATAATACTGCTGAGCGTTATCGAGTTGGTGAAACTATTGGTTCTACTTCTTACCAACTGGCAGAAGTTTATTGGGATCATGTGGTATTACGTCAAGGAAATGGCAGTACTCGCGAACTTGAGTTTAAAGGTTTGCCAAATGGTTTATATCAACCTATGACGCCAGATGCTTCACAACAACAACCTGCTGCTACACCGTCTCAACCTACGGCACCTGTAAATACGACTCAACAGGCTCTAGGGCAAGCGATTCAGCAGATGCAAGGTAACCGAGAGCAGTACCTCAAAGATATGGGGGTCAGTGGCAACTCAAGTGAAGGTTATGAAGTTACAGAACGTACACCGTCTGCGCTTAGAAATAAGTTAGGTTTAAGGCCTGGCGATCGAATTGTCTCTTTAAATGGTCAAACGGTTGGGCAAGGGCAAACGGATGTGCAATTACTTGAACAAGCTCGTAGAGCAGGACAAGTGAAAATAGAAATAAAACGTGGTGATCAAGTGATGACCATACAACAAAATTTTTAGTGATAACACGTCACCATAAGAGTTAGGAAATATCGCGAGTTATGGCTTTATTGAATCATCAACGTCCACTTTGGGCATTACTTGCAGCAGCCCCATTGATTGCGACAGTGAGTAGCAGTGCCTATGCCCAAACATGGAAGATCAATTTACGTGATGCTGACTTAACTGCCTTTATTAATGAAGTTGCAGACATTACAGGAAAGAACTTTGCTGTAGATCCAAGAGTGCGTGGTAATGTCACAGTCATTTCGAATAAACCATTAAATAAAGATGAGGTTTATGACCTATTTCTTGGGGTTTTAAATGTAAATGGGGTAGTTGCGATTCCTTCTGGTAATACGATTAAGCTTGTGCCAGATAGCAATGTTAAAAACTCAGGAATTCCTTACGATTCTCGAAATAAGGTTCGCGGTGATCAAATCGTTACACGAGTGATTTGGCTTGAAAATACCAATCCAAATGACTTAATTCCAGCACTGCGCCCTTTAATGCCTCAATTTGCGCATATGGCTGCGATTGCAGGGACTAATGCACTAATTGTTTCGGACCGCGCGGCAAATATCTATCAGCTTGAAAATATTATCCGTAACTTAGACGGAACTGGGCAGAACGATATTGAAGCCATCAACCTTCAGTCGAGCCAAGCAGAAGAAATTATCACTCAACTTGAAGCGATGAGTGCAACAGGAGCATCGAAAGATTTCAGCGGTGCTCGTATTCGTATTATTGCTGATAATCGAACCAACCGTATTTTAGTCAAAGGCGATCCAGGAACACGTAAGCGCATTCGCCACATGATTGAAATGCTGGATGTACCTTCTGCTGACCGTTTAGGTGGATTAAAAGTTTTCCGTTTGAAATACGCAAGTGCTAAAAGCCTGTCAGAAATTTTGCAAGGTTTAGTCACTGGTCAGGCAGTATCTTCATCCAGTAACAATAAGAATTCATCTAACTCATCGAATTCGATGAATAATTTGATTGGGAATAACCAGAACTCTGGTTCAAACACATCAGGTTCCAATGGCAGTTCAATATCTACTCCATCAATTAACCTAAATGGTAATTCAAACAATAATAATCAGAACAATATCTCTAGCTTTAGCCAAAATGGTGTAAGCATCATTGCAGATAGTGCTCAAAACTCATTGGTTGTTAAGGCTGATCCACAATTAATGCGTGAAATTGAATCAGCGATTCAACAACTAGACGTTCGTCGTCAACAAGTGCTTATTGAGGCCGCAATTATTGAAGTATCTGGAGATGATGCAGATCAACTTGGAATTCAATGGGCACTCGGTGATTTATCTAGTGGGATTGGTTTACTTAGCTTTAGTAATGTAGGGGCGAGTTTATCTTCTATCGCTGCTGGTTATTTATCGGGTGGTTCGGCTGGAGCTGCATCTGCTATCGCTAATGGAGCTAATAAAGGTAATGGTGCAACTTTAGGATTGGGTAATTTTGATAACTCTCGTAAGGCCTATGGTGCATTAATTCAGGCTCTCAAAGCCAATACAAAATCAAACTTACTTTCTACACCATCTATCGTGACGATGGATAATGAAGAGGCTTATATTGTTGTAGGTCAGAACGTTCCATTTGTCACTGGGTCGGTCACTACCAATAGTACAGGTATCAATCCCTATACAACTGTTGAACGCAAAGATGTTGGTGTGACATTAAAAGTTGTTCCACATATCGGTGAAGGCGGTACGGTTCGTCTGGAGGTAGAGCAAGAAGTCTCTGCTGTTCAAGATAGTCGTGGACAAGCAGCTGACTTGGTGACGAGTAAGCGTGCTATTAAAACGGCTGTTTTAGCTGAACATGGACAAACTGTAGTGCTTGGTGGTTTGGTATCAGATGACACATCACTTTCAAGACAAGGCATACCTGGATTAAGCAGTATCCCTTATGTTGGACGATTGTTCCGATCAGATAACAGAAGTAATGTAAAACGTAATCTTCTCGTCTTTATTCACCCGACGATTGTTGGTGACGCAAATGATGTACGTCGTTTGACTCAGCAGCGCTATAACCAGCTGTATAGCCTGCAATTAGCTATGGATAAGAACGGTAATTTTGCAAAACTACCTGAGCAGGTTGATGATGTTTACAATCAAAAAATGACACCTCCAGGTATTATTTCTCAGCCAAAAAATTATCAACAAGTTCCTTCAGGCGGAAAAACGACGACAGTAATAACACCTGTAGCAGTAGAGCCAACAGTTCAAAAGCAGACATTGCAATTGCCTGATCCAGAAGTGAATCGAACTAAAAATACAGTAACAACTACGACACTGCGTCCAAGCACAGCGCCGTAGTAGCATGTTATGATTGATAAAAAATGAATAGGACATAGGCATGACTTGGAAACTACAAGCAATTACTGGTGAATTTACTGGTCAAGAAATTAGTGTTGATCGTGATATGTTGGTGGGACGCCACCAAGATGCCGATTTGCTATTACAAGCCGCTGAAATTTCACGTCGCCATGCAGCATTGCTTTTAAAAGACCAATTGCTATGGGTACAAGACCTTAATTCATCAAATGGCACGTTTGTAAATGATATTCGTATTGAGCAAGAAAAGCAGCTTCATGATGGCGATATTGTTCAGTTTGCGAGTTTTAAATTCTCAGTTTTAGCACCTACTCAAGAAAATCTCGATTTACCTGAAATCGAAGCAGAACCAGTGCAAACTGCTGCACCAACACAAGACTTAAGTGATCAAGGAATGCCAAGCCTTGCAGAGCGTGCTGCAGAAACAGAAGTTCGCCGCGATGGTATGCCGCAGAATGTTTCTATACCAAAGCCTGCACCTATTCCAGAGGGTGTGGATGTCAATGTAAAACAACCATCACCTGTTACTTTTGATGAGCCTGTTTCTCGTGTTGCTGAAGAAAAAGAGCAGCAGAAGAATGCTTCGATTGGTTTAATCACTATTATTATTTTAGTGATTTTGGCTGTATTAGCATGGTTATTCTTTAAATAATTCGTTGGTGCTTTTACAATCAAGGCATGCTAAACGCATGCCTTTTTAATTTTGAGTAGAAGAAAATGTCTGTTGCACAACTAAGTAAGCGCGATTTAATTTTATTTGATCTGGATGGAACCTTGGTGGATTCCGCTGCCGATTTATATCGGTCTATGAATTTAAGTCTGCAAACACTCGGTTGGCCATTAGTAACAGAAGCACAAATACGTGAATGGGTAGGTAAGGGTGCTTCAAAACTTTGTGAAAGTGTCTTGCTTCATTTGTTTGGGAAACTAGATGCTGAACAACATAAAGTTTTATTGCAAAAGTTTCTAGACATATATGGTGCAGAGCTTTGTGTGAATACTCAAATTTACCCAGGCGTACCTGAATTTTTAAAACATTGTCAAACTTTGAATATTAAAATGGCATGTGTGACCAATAAGCCTGTCAAACTTGCTCAAGGGTTACTAGATGCATTAGAGCTTTCTCCTTATTTCCAAGTTGTACTTGGAGGAGATAGCTTACCTGAAAGAAAACCACACCCACTGCCATTATTGCATTGCATGGAAAGCCTAAAGACATCTGCTTCACAATCGTTAATGATTGGTGACTCAAGTAATGATATTGAAGCTGCACGCCGTGCCGGAATTGATTGTATTGTGGTTAGCTATGGCTATAATCATGGAGAAAATATCTATGATTGCCAACCTCAGCAAGTTGTTGATAGTCTTGCTGAGTTAATTGTCTAATGAAGAAAATGGAGATAAGAATGAATAAGCGTATGGTTTTTCGATGGCGTGTCTAAACCGAATCTAGAAAAACACACTTTTAAATCGAAACCATATTAGAGAAGATTCATGACAACATTAGCGCAATTCGAGCAACTTAAGGCTGCTGGCTACAACACTATTCCAGTTTATCGCCAACGCTTGGCAGATACAGAAACCCCATTATCAGTTTTTGCCCGCTTTAAAGACCAAACACAAGCTTACTTATTTGAGTCGGTTGAGGGTGGAGAGAACTGGGCGCGCTACTCTATGATTGGATTGGGTGAATCGACAGTTTTTTCCTGCAATGCTGGTGTCTTATCTATACAGCATGCTGATGGGTCAATTACACAACAAGATTGTCTAGATCCGTTCCAATACATTCGTGAATTCCAAAAACAATTTAAAGTACCTCCAGCCGAGCTCTTACCGGATTTGCCAACCTTTACTGGCGGATTAGTAGGTTATTTGGGTTATGACGCAGTCCGTTATATCGAGCCACGTTTAAAGAATGTTCCTACAGCCGATCCAATTACGCTTCCAGATTTGTGGTTGATGCTTTCAAAAACAGTTATCGTTTTTGACAATCTTAAAGATACGTTATTTTTAATTGTTCATGCGGATGCAGAGCAGAGTAATGCCTATGCTGATGCACAGCAAAAATTAGATCAATTAGAACAACTGTTGGCTACACCAGTCAGTTTACAAGCGAAGCCACATACACCTCCTCATTTTGAATCTATTACTGGTAAAGCAAAATTCTTAGAGACAGTAGAAAAAGTTAAAGAATACATCCGTGCTGGTGATGTGATGCAAGTTGTTCCAGGGCAGCGCATGGTTTCTGATTTTGATGGTGAAGCTTTACAGGTTTACCGTGCATTACGTCATTTAAATCCTTCGCCTTATCTATTTTTAGTTCAAGGGCAAACGATTACTGATAAGAAACCATTTCATATTGTTGGTTCTTCACCAGAAATTTTATCTCGTTTAGAAAATGGCATTGCTACAGTTCGGCCTTTAGCGGGAACCAGACCACGCGGTAAAACTAAAGAAGAAGATATTGCTCTGGAAAAAGATTTGCTTTCTGACGAAAAAGAGATTGCTGAACATTTAATGTTGATTGATCTTGGTCGAAATGATGTGGGACGCGTATCAAAAATAGGTAAGGTCCAAGTAACGGATCAAATGGTGATTGAGCGCTATTCACATGTCATGCATATTGTTTCAAATGTACAAGGCGAAGTGCGTGATGATATCGACGCGCTTGACGTGTTTAAAGCGACATTCCCAGCAGGAACGTTATCGGGCGCCCCAAAAATTCGTGCAATGGAAATTATTGATGAAGTAGAGCCTGTGAAACGAGGTGTCTTTGGTGGAGCAGTGGGATATTTAGGTTGGCATGGTGAAATGGATATGTCGATTGCAATCCGTACTTGCGTTATCCGTGATAAAAAAGTGTATGTGCAAGCTGGAGCAGGGCTCGTTGCTGACTCAAATCCAGAATCTGAGTGGAATGAAACCCAAATAAAAGCTCGCGCAGTGATCAAAGCGGTTGAATTATCATCAAACGGATTGATTTTATGAGTTTTTAGCGGTTTTTTTTAAAAAACCGCTTGCATCGTTTGGAAGTTTTGCTAAACTGCACACCGTTCCGATACGAAACGTACGAAACACTAAGAAACGCCGGCATAGCTCAGTTGGTAGAGCAACTGACTTGTAATCAGTAGGTCCACAGTTCGAATCCGTGTGCCGGCACCATTTTAAAGTGTTAAGTTGAATGAGTAAAGAACAGCACTGTAGATAAGTGCGATATTGGTGAGATTCCCGAGCGGCCAAAGGGGGCAGACTGTAACTCTGTTGCGAAAGCTTCGAAGGTTCGAATCCTTCTCTCACCACCATCCTAAACTTCGAATGAAGTGGTTATTACCAACGTTGCGGGAGTAGCTCAGTTGGTAGAGCGGCAGCCTTCCAAGCTGCATGTCGCGAGTTCGATCCTCGTCTCCCGCTCCATCGAAGGATAGTCGCTCTTATAGCTCAGTGGTAGAGCACTCCCTTGGTAAGGGAGAGGTCTCGAGTTCAAATCTCGATAAGAGCTCCAGATATTAAAGTTTGAGTGGATTTTCACAAAGTTTTCAAAAAGCAGGCTATATAGTCTGCTTTTCAAGTATTGGGTGTCTGTTTTTTAGGCGATATGTCGATAAGCTGAGTTAGCTCAGTGCCATTTGTAGTTGGTTCGACGTAAACGAGGAAGATCATCATGGCTAAAGCCAAGTTTGAACGTAATAAACCACACGTAAACGTGGGTACAATCGGTCACGTTGACCATGGTAAAACAACTTTAACTGCTGCGATTGCAACTATTTGTGCAAAAA
>NZ_JBWZIP010000003.1:0-167942 GCF_056736115.1 Acinetobacter sp. 70_2 | reverse complement strand
CAGATTCTACACGGCCTGTTACTACTGTACCACGACCTGAGATTGAGAATACGTCTTCGATTGGCATTAAGAATGCTTTGTCGATAGCACGTTCTGGTTCTGGGATGTAAGAGTCAAGAGCTGCTACAAGAGCAAGAACTGATTCTTCACCGTAAGGACCTGCTTCACCGTTAAGAGCAGCAAGAGCTGAACCACGGATTACTGGAGTGTCATCACCCGGGAAGTCGTAAGTAGAAAGAAGTTCACGAACTTCCATTTCTACTAATTCAAGTAATTCTTCGTCGTCAACAAGGTCGCATTTGTTTAAGAATACGATGATGTAAGGTACACCAACCTGACGAGAAAGAAGGATGTGTTCACGAGTTTGTGGCATTGGACCGTCAGTCGCAGCACATACAAGGATCGCGCCGTCCATCTGAGCAGCACCAGTGATCATGTTTTTAACGTAATCGGCGTGGCCCGGGCAGTCAACGTGTGCGTAGTGACGAATTGGAGAATCGTATTCTACGTGTGAAGTATTAATTGTAATACCACGTGCTTTTTCTTCAGGTGCTGAGTCGATTTGTGAGTAATCTTTCGCTTCACCGCCGTAAGTTTTTGCACAAATAGTTGCAATCGCAGCAGTTAAAGTTGTTTTACCATGGTCAACGTGACCGATTGTACCCACGTTTACGTGTGGTTTATTACGTTCAAACTTGGCTTTAGCCATGATGATCTTCCTTTATTAACTACTCATGGAGGGTCACCCCATGAGCACTTGGTTTTCAACTAAGAATTAGTTAGGGCTTATAGTAATCGAAAGATTACTCGTCGTCACCTTTTTTACCGCCAGCTTGGAATTTAGCAATGATGCCTTCAGCCACGTTACGTGGAGTTTCAGCATATTTAGCAAATTCCATTGAGTAAGTCGCACGACCTTGAGACATAGAACGCATTTGAGTCGCGTAACCAAACATCTCAGCAAGAGGAACTTCTGCTTTAATTGCTTTTGTTCCACCAGGAAGATCGTCCATACCTTGAACCATACCACGACGACGGTTTAAGTCACCCATGATATCGCCCATGTAGTCTTCTGGAGTTTCTACTTCAACTTTCATGATAGGTTCAAGAAGGATAGGATCCGCTTTCATGAAACCATCACGGAAGGCATAAGAACCAGCCATTTTGAACGACAATTCGTCAGAGTCGACATCGTGGTAAGAACCGTCGAAAAGAACAGCTTTAACGCCTACAACTGGGTAACCAGCCAAGACACCATTCTTCATACGTTCTTGAATACCTTTATCAACTGCACCGAAGAATTCTTTAGGTACTACACCACCAACAACTTCTTCAGCGAATTCGTATTCTTTACCAGCAGCTTCAACGTCAAGCGGTTCTAAACGAACATATACGTGACCGAATTTACCTTTACCACCAGTTTGACGTACGAATTTACCTTCTTGCTCAACAGTTTTCTTAATCGTTTCACGATAAGCAACCATTGGTTTACCGATATTCGCTTCAACACCGAATTCACGCTTCATACGGTCAACGATGATGTCAAGGTGAAGCTCACCCATACCAGCAATAATTGTTTGACCAGATTCTTCATCAGTACGTACACGGAACGATGGATCTTCTTTCGCCAAACGACCTAAAGCGATAGACATTTTTTCTTGGTCTGCTTTAGTTTTTGGTTCAACAGCCAATGAAATTACTGGCTCTGGGAATTCCATACGCTCAAGAGTAATGATGTTTTTCTCATCACATAATGTATCACCAGTTGTAACGTCTTTAAGACCTACACACGCTGCGATATCACCTGCACGGATTTCTTCAAGATCTTGACGCTCGTTCGCGTGCATTTGCACGATACGGCCGATACGTTCACGCTTAGATTTAACTGGGTTATAAACCGGATCACCTTGTTTAAGAACACCAGAGTAAACACGTACGAATGTTAAGTTACCTACGAATTTGTCGTTCATGATTTTGAACGCAAGCGCAGAGAACGGAGCTTCGTCAGATGCTTCACGAGACGCTTTAGTTTCGTCTTTGTCGTCAAGGATACCTTCGATCGCTTTAACTTCTGTAGGTGATGGTAAGAATTCAATTACAGCGTCCAACATACGTTGAACACCTTTGTTCTTGAACGCAGAACCACAAAGCATTACTTGAATTTCAGAAGCTAATGTACGAGCACGTAAACCAGCGATGATGTCTTCTTTAGAAAGATCACCTTCTTCTAGGTACTTGTCCATTAATTCTTCAGAAGCTTCAGCAGCTGCTTCAACCATGTTAGTACGCCATTCTTGAGCAGTATCAACTAGGTCAGCAGGAATATCACCGTATTCAAACTTCATACCTTGAGAAGCTTCATCCCAGATGATTGCCTTCATTTCGATAAGGTCAACAACACCTTGGAATGTGTCTTCAGCACCGATTGGCACAACGATTGGCACAGGGTTACCGCCCAAACGTGTTTTCATTTGTTCAACAACACGGAAGAAGTTTGCACCAGTACGGTCCATCTTGTTCACGAATGCTAAACGAGGCACTTTATATTTGTTTGCTTGACGCCATACAGTTTCAGACTGAGGCTGTACACCACCAACTGCACAGTAAACCATGCACGCACCGTCAAGAACACGCATAGAACGTTCAACTTCGATTGTGAAGTCTACGTGTCCCGGTGTATCAATTACGTTGATACGGTGTTGTTGGAATTGGTTAGCCATACCAGACCAGAAACAAGTTGTAGCAGCAGAGGTAATTGTAATACCACGCTCTTGCTCTTGTTCCATCCAGTCCATTGTTGCTGCACCGTCGTGTACTTCACCAATTTTGTGAGATACACCTGTGTAGAACAAAATACGTTCAGTTGTAGTTGTTTTACCTGCGTCAATGTGCGCAGAGATACCGATGTTACGGTAACGAGTAATTGGGGTTTGGCGAGCCATGATGTCTACATTCCTAAATGTTATCTTTAAAACAGGACGCATCAATTAAATTGATGCGCACGAATACTCAAACGGGGCAACTTAAATACCCGCAAAGCCCCCACTTTGGTAGAGAGCAATGTTGAATCTAGCTACTGTATGCATGAGTATTCTCCTGATTAGGGACTGTTTTATCCGCTTAGAAACGGTAGTGAGAGAAGGCTTTGTTAGCTTCTGCCATACGATGCACGTCTTCACGTTTTTTGATCGCGGCACCTTTGCCTTCAGCTGCATCAAGCAACTCGCCAGCAAGACGTAAAGCCATAGTTTTTTCAGAACGCTTAGCAGCAGCATCTACTAACCAACGCATTGCTAAGGCAGTACGACGGGATGGGCGTACTTCCATAGGTACTTGATAAGTAGCACCACCAACACGGCGTGCTTTTACTTCGACCATAGGACGAACTTTCTCAAGAGTAGTCTCGAAAAATTCAACTGGGTCTACTTTGTTTTTTTCTTGAACGCGTTCTAAAGCACCGTAAACGATACTTTCAGCAATAGATTTTTTACCATCTTGCATTACGTGGTTCATGAATTTAGCGATTGTTTGGCTGCTAAATTTTGGATCTGGAAGGATCTCACGAGCAGCGACTACGCGACGTCTTGGCATTTTAATACACCTAATAATATGACACTTCAGGATAATCCAGCAGTTTGTACAAGTGTCATGTACACGACGCTGGCCTTACTATACGTCGCTTGAATTACAAATCTATGAAGAATTCAAACAAGCGAAACGCTAAAGGGCTTTTAGACTAGTTTCCTAGAATTACTTCTTAGGACGCTTAGTACCGTATTTAGAACGTGATTGATTACGATCTTTAACGCCAGCACAGTCCAAAGAACCACGAACGGTATGGTAACGTACACCTGGTAAGTCTTTAACACGACCACCACGGATAAGAACAACACTGTGCTCTTGTAAGTTATGACCTTCACCACCGATGTAGCTAGATACTTCAAAACCTGAAGTTAAGCGAACACGGCAAACCTTACGCATAGCTGAGTTAGGTTTTTTAGGTGTAGTTGTATAAACACGTGTACAAACACCACGACGTTGTGGACAAGCCTTCAACGCAGGAACTTTGGATTTTTCAACCAAAGTCGTACGACCCTTACGGATCAACTGATTCGTTGTTGCCATATGGCAATTCTCCCGTTATTAAAAAACCTTAAAAAGAAAACACCTCTTTTTAAGGGCACATAATTGTAAGCCAAGATGCAAAAATGGTCAACATGGCAATACTTACCAAATGTTGACCATATCAATGTTTGACAGGATGATTTACAAATTTAAATAAGGGTGAAACTTAATTTTCAAACCCTATCTTTGTAATTGTATTGTTAAGAGTACTTCTGATCCTCTACAACATCATCATTTTCAATTTCTAATGCTGGTTTTTGTTCACTGTGCTCATGCTCGACGACATGTTTTTCTGCAAGCTGTTCGATACCTTGATGAACATTTTCTTGCACTTTTTCTTCACTTTTTTCAGAAGTATTCGACTTAACCACAACAGATACTTTTGAAATTACATCATGATTTTCAATTTTATGATGTTGCGCTGCATGAACACTGCCATTTTCTCCAACATTTAACAGACGAGGACTCGCCTTTTGCATGAGAGTTACCGCAGCATAGTAAGCTTGTAATGGTGATAAATGTTCACTTGGGTGCTCATTTAAATAATGGCGTGCTGCACCAAAAATAGCTTGTGCTTTATGGCCTACATCTTCTTGTAACTTCCAGCTATAAACAGCACTAAGTACTGCACCGGCCACTGGAGTAAACTTGCCAACCGCGGCAAGTTGAGGAACTTTATTTAACCAGCTCCATTTGAACTCACCATTTTCATCGACTAACCAGCTTTTTAAAGTCTCAATATCATTTGAAGACCCAAGTACTTGCTGAAACTGTTGAATATCTTGTGTCTCTAACATATTACGTAAAGCTTTAAGTGCTAAAAGCACCGTCTGCTTCTCTGCAATCAGGCTGATATCAACTTCTTTAAAAATAAATTCAACGACATCTTGGTCAGTGGCTTCAGTTAAATCAAAACCGTGTGATCTGCCTGTTTGATAAATTGTTCTTAAAACCAATACTAAAGAAACTGGAATATCTACGGCTGCACCAACCATACCCGATACACCAGTAATCGCACCTTGAATACTTGCAATTAGTTTATTTTGTTCAATTAAAGCCTGACTTAAACGTTGTGAACGTGAAGTGTCTTTAGTCAGCTCAAATAGGTCTTTTGCACCCGCCTCTTCTAAGATTTTTTCAGTCAGCGTACTTTTTGAACTAAAGTCATTCAGCCAATCAAATAAATAGCCCGATATTTTTTCATTCCAGTCAGGCGAAATAAATGTCGCAATACCATTGACCTTTCTAAAATGACGACCAAACACCTGACGAGTAACTTTAGGTAAATGTTCACG
Organism: Acinetobacter sp. 70_2; assembly: GCF_056736115.1. Lineage (NCBI taxonomy): Bacteria > Pseudomonadati > Pseudomonadota > Gammaproteobacteria > Moraxellales > Moraxellaceae > Acinetobacter > Acinetobacter sp. 70_2. Next base: position 162,522 of record NZ_JBWZIP010000003.1, on the reverse strand, counting down.
TAACATTTGTTGTGGACTTTCATACTGTTCCACTTCAAACGGACTTTTACTTCTAGCATTACCTTCTACTGTTTTACCACTTGCAAGTGGTTCAACTAACTTACTAACCTCACCTATTTGGCTTTGCTGCAAGATGTTTAAACCAGTAGAACTGAGCTTTTTAGCCACTCCGAAGACCTGAGAAAACAAATTGTCAGATTGATTATTATTAAATTTTGTCATCCAGTACCTCGATTTTTTAATTTATCTAATTAGAGATAAATACTAGGTGGAATGTGGATTTATCTCAACTTGAATGTGTGTATTTTAGTTAACCCTAAATGCAACATACTATGTATTTGGTTATTTTTTTTAAATGCAAAATTGACATAAAGATTTGCCATAAGAAATAAAAAACCTTTCTGCTATCATGGTAACAACGAAAACATATGTCTAATGTTCTTACAGCTATATTCTCCTATCATTTAATAGCTGCTCATGTTCATAGACTTTAAATATCACCATAAAGGGACCTGTAGATGAAACGTGTTGTAATCACTGGTATGGGTATTAACTCATGTATCGGTAACTCTTTAGAAGCAGTTACTCACTCACTTCAAAATGGAATCTCCGGGACACGTTTTAACCCAACTTATGCTGAACTCAATTTTAAGAGTCATGTCAGCGCTGCTGCAGAACAAGATTTTGACAATATTGATCGTAAATTAAAACGATTCATGGGCGTATGTGCAATGTACGCTTATAACTCTGCTGTTGCCGCTGTTGAACATGCTGGCTTAAAAGCAGAAGATTTAGCAGATAATCCACGTTATGGTATTGCTGGCGGTTCAGGTGGTGGTTCAACTGCTTCTGTTGTAGAAATGACTGAGCTTTTAGAAACTAAAGGCGCTCGTAAAGTTGGTCCTTTCTTCGTTCCACGTAACATGACGAACACAATTACTGCAAACGTTGGTGTTGCATTTAAACTTCAAGGTATTGCTCACTCAATCGCAAGTGCTTGTGCAACTTCTGCAGATGCAATTGGTTATGCATATAACCTTATCGCATTAGGTAAACAAGATCTTATGCTTGCTGGTGGTGGTGAAGAAGATCACTGGTCTCAAAGCTTATTGTTTGATGCTATGGGTGCTTTATGTTCTAAATACAACGACACACCTGAAACTGCATCTCGTCCATATTCAAAAGACCGTGACGGTTTCGTTATTGCTGGTGGTGGCGGTTTCGTTGTTCTTGAATCTCTTGAACACGCTCAAGCACGTGGTGCAAAAATTCTTGCTGAAGTTGTTGCCTATGCTGCTAACAGTGACGGTGCAGACATGGTTGCTCCAAGCGGTGAAGGTGCGACTCGTTGTATCTTGATGGCTCTCGAAGAAGCTAAACAACACGGCGTAGAAAAAATTGACTATGTAAATACACATGGTACTTCTACACCAGCTGGTGACGTTACTGAACTTAAAGCAATGGAACGTGCTTTTGGTGAAGGTAAAGTACCACCTTTAAGCTCAACTAAATCTATGACTGGTCACAGCTTGGGTGCTGCTGGTGTTCATGAAGCAATTTACTCTGTATTAATGCTTCAAAATGACTTTATTGCTCCAAACATTAACGTGACTGAGCTTGATGAAGGTACTGAAGGCTTTGATATTGTGCTTGAAAAACGTGATGCAAAATTGAATACTGTAATGAGTAACAGTTTTGGCTTTGGCGGTGTAAACGCTTGCCTAATTTTCAAGAAGTGGGATGCATAATCCCACCTAGGATTAACAATGGATGCACCTTCTGATGCTTTTTTGTGGGTAAAAGCATTACATATTATTGCTGTGGTTTGTTGGTTCGCTGCTTTGTTCTACTTACCACGTCTTTATGTTTACCATGCAATGAGTGACGATGTGGCAACTCATCAACGCTTTGAAGTGATGGAGCGTAAGTTGTATCGAGGTATTATGTGGCCATCTATGATTGCCACATTAATTACTGCACACTTTCTTGTAGACTGGGGCGATGCAACTCGACATTACCATGAAGCCACTTGGTTTTATCTAAAAGTTGGATTAGTGGCTTTATTAGTGGTTTACCATTTTGTTTGTGGTTACTATCGCAAAAAGCTTATTGGAAATGCTCACTATAAATCACATAAGTTCTGGCGCTTCTTCAATGAAATGCCAACCTTAATTTTATTTGCTGTTGTGATTTTAGTTGTTGTAAAACCTCAGTTTTAACTGGGGTTTTTTATTATCTAGTACTATCACCTCCTTCTCTTATTCGTTTTACTGACTCAACCTATTCATAATTTATTATTCAGAGCAAAAGACTTTTACACCAGCCTTAATACATTCTTATAAAAACATCTGATCTTTTTTATAAATTCAATCAACAGAAAGGATAAAGCATGAAAAGTCTGGCTTTTATTCATCGTAACGATACTCGCTTTGCTGTCGGTGATTTTTACCCAGTTCTTTCTGTTTTTTCCTACCATGAGTTAGGCAATACCCTCTCACCCTTCTTACTACTCGACCATTTAGGCCCCGGAAAAATTGCACCCTCTATAAAACGTAGAGGAGTTAATGATCATCCCCATCGTGGATTTGAAACGGTAACACTTGTTTATGCAGGTGAATTGGAACACAAAGATTCATCTGGTGGAGGTGGGTTTATAAGTGCTGGCGATGTGCAATGGATGACTGCAGCTTCTGGTGTGATTCATCGGGAATTGTTTAGTGAAGAGTTTTCTCGATCTGGTGGTGCTTTTGAAATGATTCAGCTTTGGGTCAATTTACCAGCAGCAGATAAAATGAACTCCCCTCGCTATCAAAGTTTAAAGAAAGGTGAAATACCAGTGGTGAAACTGGAAAATGAAGCTGGCTTTGTACGTATTATTGCAGGGCAGTTTAACCATGTTATGGGTCCTGCACTTACCCACACTCCTATTACCGTATTAGATGTAGAGCTCCATGCAGGTCAGCAAGCCACCTTCCCTGCTCAATCAGGTGAAACAGCTTTAGTTTATTTACGTTCAGGTCGGGCACAATTTCAAAAAGATGAAGAGATCTTAGAAGAACAAGGCCTAGCAGTCATGTCAAACCAAGGAGAGCTCTTTTCTATTACTGCCCTGCAAAGTTGCAAATTACTTATTTTGACAGGACAACCCATCACAGAGCCGATTAATGGTCATGGTCCATTTGTAATGAATACTTATGATGAGATTTTACAAGCCTATGATGATATTAAAAATGGAAGATTTACCAAGTAAAACAGCCTAACTGCCGCATGATAAACGAATGACAGTTATTTGTGTCTGTCTTTCAACATAGTTGATCTATGTTATGCTACAAATCAATAGATGAACTTATTTACTAGCAAAACTATGTTCACTCTCAACGCTTTTAAACTTGTCATATATCGAAAATTTATTATTTTCACCCTTTTCATTTTTCGTCACTTAAAAAGCTATCCAATTCGATTACTTACACCTGAAGAAAAGGTTTTGGCGCAAAGAGTTTTTGGAGATTTGCTAGATTGTGAACGACCTAAAATTATTGCTACTCGTTACTTACCTTGGCAATCTCATGGAATTTTGATGGCGCCAAATGGAAATATTTATGTCAATATTTCTGACTACAGTAGTAATTACGCGCTAGAATCTAAATTCATTCAGGGCATTTTTATTCATGAGTTGGCTCATGTCATGCAATACCAACGAGGTATTCATGTACTACTAAAAGGTGCCTTACTGCAAACGGCCTACTATCTGAGTTTTAAATATTACAATCCATATAAATACACTTACCATCCTCAGAAAGCTTTTAGCTCTTACAATATTGAGCAGCAAGGAGAAATTGCTAGAGATATCTGCTCAGGTAAACTGCCAAATATTATTTGTTCACCTCACTTTGATTTGTAACTAAATAATCAAGATCGTCTTCTACGTAATTTTTTTTGCTAACTTACTGGTAGAAAATTTATAAACAAAAAAATATGAAAATAAAGTTGAGATCTAATTTTATTAATGTCAAATTATTGAAAATAAGTATAAAAACTTATTCCAAATTTTGGAGTGTTAAGGCAGTATACAAACAATAAAAATAATGAAGCTTGTTTCTATTGTATACAGAAAATCTCGTTATTTTTACGCAGAAAATATGTGATTGGTATATATTATTGATCTTGACATTTTTGTTTACTATTTTACTTGTTTATTATCGTGCTATACACATCGTTGAAAAATTATATTCATAAAAATCAACACTATGTGTATTTATATTCGTTATGATCTAGGATTAGGTTTGAATGAAAAGTTTTAAAGTTGCCCTTGCTCAGTTTTCTCCGCATATTGGCAATATTGACTCAAACACCCAAAAGATGATTGAGCAAGCAAATCAGGCGAAAAAACAAGACGCTGACCTGATTATTTTTCCTGAGCTTTCTGTAATTGGTTATCCAGCTGAAGACTTATTGTTACGTCCAAATTTAAATAAACGTATGCAAAAAGCTTTTGCTCAACTTAGTGAAGTTAAAGATATTGTCATGGTTTTCGGCTTCGTAAACCAAACAGAAGACGGCGAACGTTATAATTCAGCTGCTGTCATGAAAGACGGTCAGGTTTTAGGTGTCTTCAATAAGCACAACTTGCCAAACTATGGCGTTTTTGATGAAAAACGTTATTTCCAAAAAGGCCATCAGCACTTGGTGTTTGAATACTTAGGCCATAAGTTTGGTGTACTTATTTGTGAAGATATCTGGTCAATCAATACAGTTAAACAATTAAGCCAATTAAATGTTGATACTGTACTTGTGCTTAATTCGTCGCCATATGAAGTGGGCAAACCACAGCATCGTATACAAACATTAAGTGAACTTGCAAAACAGCTTCATTTAAACATTGTTTATGTCAACCAAGTTGGTGGACAAGATGATTTAATTTTTGATGGTACAAGCTTCGTCAGCAACCAAAATGGTGAAATTGCTTTACAAGCTCCAAGCTTTAAAGAAGATCTCTACATTGCTGAATTTGACCGTGACACAAAACTCTATAAAGTTACCGAGTCTGCACCTGCATTAGAAACTTTTGCAGAGATCTATCAAGGCTTAGTTATGGCAACGCGTGACTATGTAGAGCGTTCAGGTTTCCCTGGTGTGATCTTAGGTCTTTCTGGTGGTATTGACTCTGCCCTCACACTTGCAATTGCGGTTGATGCAATTGGTGCAGAAAAAGTACAAGCTGTAATGATGCCATATACTTACACTTCTCAAATTAGTGTAGAAGATGCAGCTGAACAAGCTCGTCGTATGGGCGTGACTTTCGGTATTGCTGAAATTCACTCAATCGTAAATAGCTTCATGCAAACGCTCTATCCGTTCTTTGGTAATTCACCAGCCGATGCAACTGAAGAAAATTTACAAGCACGTGCTCGTGGCACATTGCTTATGGGCTTATCTAACAAGTTTGGTAATTTAGTACTCGCTACTGGTAACAAGTCTGAACTTTCAGTTGGCTACTGTACGCTTTATGGCGATATGGTTGGTGGCTTTGCGGTTCTAAAAGATGTTTATAAAACTATCGTGTTTGAATTAGCAAAATACCGTAATAGCTTAAGTGAAACTCCGGTTATTCCTGAGCGTGTGATTACGCGACCACCTTCAGCAGAACTTCGTCCAGATCAAAAAGACCAAGATTCTTTACCAGCTTATGATGTATTGGATGCCATCCTTTACGCATACATTGAAGAAGATTTAGGTCAGGCCGACATTATTGCCAAAGGTTTTGATAAAGAAGTTGTTGAAAAAGTCATCCGTTTAGTTGATCGTAATGAATACAAACGTCGTCAAGGTGCGATTGGCCCGAGAATTACCTCTCGTGCATTTAGTCGCGAACGACGTTATCCGATTGTCAACGGTTGGACAGCGAATGACTGAGCAGAAAAACTCATCAAAAACTACAGCACTTGCTCAAGCACTTTTGCTTGAGCAGGTGGAATTTTTCAAAAAACAATTATCTATAGAAAACTCACCTATTTATTTCCAGCAGTTCATTCAGTTGTTTATGCAACATGCTGACGAAATTAAACTTCATGAAGTTGTAGATTTAGAACAATTACAAGCTGTTGTGAAACGCTATGCTTTTGAAATGCAGCTAGGTGCTGGTTTACTTGAGTTTATTGGGGAAATCGCGCAGCGTATTTATTTATCTGCTATGAAGTCTCCAATTCAGTTACAAGATCTGGTCTCTGACCACCAATTTGAAATGTGGCTTTCTAAATTTTTAGAAATGGAACATATTCCTCATTATCTTAATCAGTTTTTAAGAACTAGCCCTTCTGTACAACAGCTTTGCCAATATATTGCAACCTCGACTCTAGAACAAAAATTACCAAAATTTTTAACTGCCTCGACAGTAAATGACTACCATTTTGAATGGCAACATAAACTCAAAAAATTCTCTTTTTTACAACAGCAACGTCTCGAACATAAACTTGAAACGTGGATTGCCAGTTTTATTCATGAACAACTTACAGAATTAAGCCTTTTATCGGCTGAAGATTTAGAAAGCCTAGTACGTCATGTCTGGGAAGACATTAGACATAAAAAAATGTATGAGTTTATGAAACAGCTCACTCCTCTCGATGTTGAGGAGTTCTTTGTTTTAATTTATGAGTACTGGAAAGAGCTACGCCAGTCGCAATTTATGCAAGATCTTATTTTGTATGGCGTCGAAGTCTTTTATGACTTTTATAAAGACCAAAGTCTATTTGAAGTGTTAAGTGAGATTGGTTTAACCGAAACCGATTTACAAACTGAAGCTTTACGTTTTTATCCGAAGGTTATGGATGGCTTTAATGAGCACGGTATTTTAGAACCATTACTTCAAGCGCTCTTAGCTCCTTTTTATCAAAGCTCAAAAACACTCGATATGATTGAAAAACATTTTAATGAGTAAAAAATAGATAAAAAGAAACCACGCAGGAGCGTGGTTTTTAAAATGGTGGCTATGACGAGACTTGAACTTGTGACCCCCGCATTATGAGTGCGGTGCTCTAACCAACTGAGCTACATAGCCGTAAACTGTGTGCGCATTATCTATAGTTCTGTATAGCAGGTCAATACTTCAAAACTCTTAATGCCTACCAAATGAACAAATATGATTCACACCACCATTATTTGTTCATTTTTTAGCAAATTCTTACTTTAAGCAATTGATCGGCCACAGAAATATATTAGAGATCTAATACTAGTTTTTTACCTTTAGCTCGCGATACACAAATCATCATGCTCTTCTGTGAAGCCTTTTCGGCATCACTTAAGTATTGATCGAAGTGCTCTGCTTCACCTTCTAAAATAGCAGTTTCACATGTACCGCAAACCCCTTCTCGGCATAAACATTCCACATTGATATTTAATGTCTCAATGGCTTGTAAAATAGTCTGGTTACTTTGTACTTCAATTTCCTGATTAGACTTGGCAAGTACTACCGTAAAAGCTTCCCCATCTTCTGGAACTGTTGAGGCAAATTGTTCCCAATGAATATATTCATCTCGGTAACGGTGCTTATTACAACAATCAATCACTGCATCAATCATAGGTTTAGGACCACATACATAAACATGTGTGCCTTTTGGTTGTGATGAAATGAGTTGATCTAAGTTAAGTGTACAGCCTTCTGAGTCAACATAACTAAATACACGCTCTGCATGTTTCTGCTTTAACTCATCAAGTAAAGCCGCATGTTCAGGTGAACGATAAGCATAATGTAGCTCAAAGTCTGCCCCACGTGCTGCAAGCTCATCCATTTGTGGCAAGAATGGTGTAATACCAATACCACCTGCAATTAAAATATGTTTATTGCCTGTTTCCGCTAATGGAAATAAATTTTTTGGTTCTGAAATCTGAATTTCACAGCCTTCATTACATTGATCATGCATGAAAACCGAACCGCCCTTACCTTCCACATCTTTACGAACACAGACTTGGTAAGTCGATAGATCTTGCGTACAACTCATCAATGAGTAGGCATTGGAAAGTTGTTCATTCATTTTGACAATAATATGGCTTCCCCCACTAAATCGAGGAAAGTTCTGCCCATCTTGACGTTTGAACGTAAACCGTTTGATTAAAGGGGTTAGCTGTTCCACACGAGTAACAACCGCTGGGAACATTTCATAATGACTCGCCATATTAGAATCCTTCTTTTACCGCATATTTTTGTTGTTAGGGCTTATCCTTAAAGCCCTAAACACATGTATTTAATGGTCATGAATTCTTCAAGACCATATTTTGAGCCTTCACGCCCAACACCTGATTGTTTCACACCGCCAAATGGTACAACTTCATTTGAAATTGCAGTGGCATTCATACCGACCATTCCATATTCAAGCTGTTCTGACACTCGCCATAAACGTGAAATATTTTCGCTATAAATATACGCAGCCAAACCGAAGATAGTGTCATTTGCTTGAGCAACCACATCTGCTTCATCTGTAAAGCGAATGAGCGGCGCAACTGGACCAAAAATTTCTTCTTGGACAATTTCCATTGTACGGTCAACGTTAGTTAAAACTGATGGTTCGTAAAAGGTTTGTCCTAAAGCATGCTGCTTACCACCACAGGCAATCTTAGCGCCTTTGCTCACTGCATCATCAATTAACTGCTGTGCTTTCAAAACTGCTTTTTCATTAATTAATGGGCCAATTTGTACGCCATCTTCAAGTCCATTACCGACTTTAAACTTTTGTACTTCTTGTACAAACTTCTCGGCAAAAGCTTGATAAATATTGTCATGTACATAAATGCGGTTAGCACAAACACAGGTTTGGCCTGCATTACGGAACTTGGCAAAAATCGCACCTTGTACAGCTTTATCTAAATCGGCGTCATCAAACACAATCAGAGGAGCATTTCCGCCTAACTCAAGCGCCAATTTTTTAATGGTACTTGAGCACTGCTGCATCAGTAGGCGTCCCACTGGGGTTGAGCCAGTGAAAGTCAGTTTTTTCACTTTTTCATGTGAAGTAAATACCGAACCAATTTCCTGAGATTTACCAGTAACGACGTTAATCACACCAGCCGGAATACCTGCTTTTTCTGCAAGTTTCGCAATCGCTAAAGCACAATAAGGCGTTTCATTCGCTGGCTTAATCACGACCGTACATCCAGCTGCTAAAGCTGGTGCTGCTTTACGAGTAATCATGGCAATTGGGAAATTCCACGGCGTAATGGCAGCCACAACACCCACAGGTTCTTTACTGATAATAAAACGCTGCTGGTTATTTACGGTTGGAATCACATCACCATAAATACGCTTGCCTTCTTCGGCAAACCATTGAATAAATGATGCAGCATAACGCACCTCACCTTTCGCTTCTGCTAAAGGCTTGCCTTGCTCAATAGTCATAATGAGAGCAAGTTCATCAGTATGATCGAGAACCAGTTTATGCCAAGCCAATAAAATATCTGCACGGTTTTGAGCCGTTAAAGCTTTCCAACTTTGTAAAGCAGTATAAGCAGCTTCAACTGCTTGTGTAGCTTCAGCCGCTCCCATATTTGGAATTGTGCCAATTTCTTCGCCTGTAGCTGGGTTAGTTACCGGAACCGTTGCATTTGACTGTGCAGCTAACCATTGTCCATTAATATAGGCTTGTTGCTGAAATAGTTCAGTACTTTGTAAACTCGACATATCATCTTCCTAACTGAAGAATCAGGTGTAAGTCATCTTTACACCTGAATAAATCCCTTTGTTTTTATTGATGGTACTGCGCCACAAGATGTTGGAAGTAAGCAATACCATGCTCACTGATACCAGAACGTTGCTTGTCAGTCATGATACGGCCTTGACCACGATAACCACGTGATTTCAAACCACGTTGTACGCTCTCTACCAAGTTCAAATCTTCCGGACGGAATACATTGCGATACCACTCAATCAAATCTTTTTGATCTTGAGTCAGTTCTTCGTTCGTGAAGTAAATATCGTAATGCTGCAAAGTTGTTTCTGCATCAACAGGGAATTCATAAATAACTGTCATGAAGTTGCTGCCTGGTGGTACATTGAACATGGTGCAAGGCCAAGTCCAGAAACCATGAAACTCAGGATCTGTTACTGATGGATCAAGTTTGAATGACTTCTCAGATGAACGTGCAAAGCCATATTGCAGTGTCCAGTTTTGATGTGTTGTATGCCAGTATTTATCGACTTGTACAGAGTCAGCAAAGCCTGGATGTGCAGGTCCACAGTGGTAGCATTCCATGTAGTTATCAACAATCACTTTCCAGTTTGCTGGTGTTTCTGTCACAAAGCGTGCTGCCAATTTTAAATCTTTAATCACACCACATGCTTGATTTAAACGCTCTGCAAAGCCCGGAAGTTGGTCTTCGACGCAAGTCGCATTTTCATCCATATTAATGAAAACAAAACCAGCATATTCCTCGACTTTTAAAGGCACCATACTTGAGTTTTCTTTATCGAAAGATTCAACATGGTCACAGTTACGTGCCAATGCCAAGCTACCGTCTAGCTTGAAAGTCCATGCATGATATGGGCAAGTAATCACATTTTTTGCTTTACCACTACCACTTAAAAGTTCGTGACCACGATGCGGACACACATTATAAAACGCACGTAAAACGCTATCTTTACCACGAATGATGACAATATTTTCACCAATTACTTTACGGGTAATATAATCATTCGGTTGTGCCAATTCACTGCCATGTGCAACACAAATCCAGCTTTTAGCAAAGATTGATTCTTTCTCATGCTCAAAAACTTGCGATGAAGTATAGAAAACTTTAGGAAAAGTCCATGCAACATCTGGGTTTGCACAAAAATCTTCAGGTAATTTTTCAACTGCACTCATGTTATTACTCCATTAAATTCTTTTCGTCCAAATGACTCGATATTAAATTGATGTCTTTTCGGTACTGCTCAACATGCGGTGTATTGCACTTAGCATGTTTTGATATAAATGTTGAACTTCCGGACAGTCACGCATCAGACGTAAACTGCCATGTAATAAACCTTTACCTAAATGAAACTCGTTAGGGATGCCTGCTTGTTCCAGTTTTTGGGTAAAGAGATAACCGTCATCACTTAAAGGGTCATATTCTGCAACAGCCACAAAACTGGCAGGCATATCTGAAAAGTCCGTCGCCAATAAAGGGGCTAGACGTAAATCCTGCCAATCTTGTGAGTTCGGAGCATATTCCTTTAAATAAAAATGCATATCTTCTGTCGTTAACAACGGCGCATGGGCGTGCTTTTGTGCGGATGGGGTATCAAATGCTGTCGTTAAACATGGATAAACCAATGCCAGCCCTTGAGCTTGTAAACCACTATGTTGTAGTTCCACTGCAAGGGCAGCTGCTAAATTACCACCCGCGCTATCGCCTGCTAGCACAATATTTTCACTATCGATTTGCCAAGCTGAACCATGCTGTTTAAGCCAGTGATACACTGCTAAACAATCTTCAAAGGCTGCTGGAAAGCGATGCTCTGGTGCCAAGCGGTAATCCACACTAATAACAACTGCATTTAAGTCCTTACACAAATAACTAGTAATAAACTCATGTGAATCGAGTCCACCCACCATCCAACCACCGCCATGTAGATACAACACACATGGCCAACCAGACTCAGGTCGATTTGTTTTTGGTAAATACACACGAACAGGCACAGGATGCTTTTCATTTGCAATCACTCGATCTTCTACATCTAACTTGTCATCACGTGGCAAAGTGTAGTGTCGGCACATGGCATCATATGCTGCACGGACTGAGTCAATATCTGTATCTGCTGGTGAATAAATGCTGCTCCAATACACAAGGCTTTGCATTTCTTCACTTAAGGCATAAGTAGCCTGTTCATATGTCGTCATTACCGTTCCCTCTAGCTGGTTTTTCTATCCAGTTTGATTGAGCTTGCAAGCTCAAGCTGCATCCGTTTTGCATGTTCATCTTGAGTCTGGTTTAAACCAATTTCCTGATCATCATAACCTTGTTGCTCAATCAAATGTGATGGGACTTTGGCATAATCCTGTATGAGCCATTTCACTAAGCCATAGGTTTGAATCAGAATAATCACGATGAATGGTAAAGCCGTCACAATAGTTGCCGTTTTCATGGTGTCTAATGGTGCTTTACTAAAGATCATGGCAATTGGAACTAAGGTCAGCATGACACACCAGAACAGACGTGCATTTGGCGATGGGTCTTGCCCTTCACTTAAACCGCGTGTACATGTTGCTGAAACTGCATACCCAACTGCATCCATATGCGCTGCCAAGAACACCACCATAATGCCGAGGAAAATCCACATCATCAGCTTTCCAGCAGGTAATAGGCTAAGCAATTGACCAATCGCAACCTCACCACCTTGTTGGCTTAAGATTTGTGGCACATTTACAGCCCCATGAATAAAGCTATAAACACTATAGTTTTCAAACACACCAAAGATGAACCAAAGACCGACACTGCCACCAATCACCATGGCAAAGATCACTTCTTTAATAGTACGGCCTTTAGAAACACGCGTTACAAAGAGTGCTACACCCGGTGCATATGAAATCCACCATAACCAGTAGAAAACAGTCCATTCACGAGTAAACTTGCCGTCACCCATTGGGTCGGTAAACAAACTCATATCAACAAAGTTGGTTGCCATTAACCCGAAACTCATTAATGAATTATTCAAAATGAATTGAGTCGGGCCAAAGCAAAGTACATAAATTGCAAATAACACTACACCCAAGCACACCATATGGCTTAAACGCTGCATGCCCTTGTCCATACCTACATATGAACTGAGTGCGAACAGAACTGAAACTGCCAAAATAATGATGACCTTGGTCATAAAGGTATTTGGAATACCTGTGAGCTGAGACAAAATATTGGTAAATGTCACGGCAGTGAGTACCAATGAAATCGTCAATGCACCGAACATGCAAAGCAAGAACATTAAGTCGACTAAACGACCAACCACGCCGGTTGATTTAAAGCCTGTCACAGCCTCAATCACTGAAGCTAAACTTAAACCCTTGTTTTTTCTCACATGATAGCTGTAGCACAAAGAAATTGATGCCAAAGCATAAATTGCCCATGCACTTAAACCTGAGTGAAAAAATGAATAAGCCACGCTATATTTCAATGCTTCTGCTGACTCAGGCGGTAAGCTCAAACCCGGAGTTTGATAATAGTAGGCCCAGTCCAAAAAGCCCCAGTACAATGTAGAAGACCCAATACCCGACAAGATGAACATAAAAATCCATGACATTGTGCTGTATTGAGGTTTTCCTTCTCCAAGCTTAATTTTTCCGTATTTACTAAAGGCAAGACCAAAAGTAAAAATAATGGCTAAAAAAGCAAACAGTAATACTGGGGTTGTAAATACCGATGTCGTCCACTGCATCCATGTTGCAGCAATCTTTATCGATTCTTGCGAATAAATCGCCAAACCAGCAACTGAAATAAATACAAACAGTAAGCTGGTTACGGCAAGAAATTTATCCGTATAAATTTTTGTGTTTTGATTATCCATATCCATACATCCATTTTTGGATGGCGTTATTCCATAGCGAATACGTCCATTTTAGTTTGGGCTACACATGATGCAATTGCATCTCCTACCTCATAAGTCTTTGCCTGACCGCCGATATCGGCTGTTTTTGGGCCATTAATTAATACATTCTCAATCGCCTGCATAATATCTTGACCCGCTTGGATACAGCGCTCGTCTTCTTCACCAAAGAATTCGAACATCATGGCACCCGACCAGATCGCAGCGATTGGGTTGGCAATTTGTTTACCGTAAATATCTGGTGCTGAACCATGGACAGGTTCAAACAGTGATGGAAATTTTCTTTCTGGGTTTAAATTTGCCGATGCCGCTAAACCAATGGTTCCCGTACATGCAGGACCTAAATCGGAAAGAATATCGCCAAATAAATTTGATGCCACAACCACATCAAAGCGTTCAGGTTGTAAAACAAAACGAGCCGCTAAAATATCAACATGCTGTTTATCAGCTTGAATTTGTGGATACTGTTTTGCCATCGCATCAACGCGCTCATCCCAGTACGGCATGCTCACTGCAATGCCATTTGACTTGGTCGCTGCGGTAATTTTTTTCGCATCTCGCTGATTTGCAAACTCAAATGCATAACGCAAAATTCGGTCTACACCATGACGTGTAAATACGGCTTCTTGTAAAACAAACTCGCGGTCTGTACCTTCAAAAGCTTTACCACCAATCGCTGAGTATTCACCTTCACTATTTTCACGAACCACGTAGAAGTCGATATCGCCTGGTTTTTTACCTACTAATGGACATTTCACCCCTGGCATTAAACGCACTGGACGTAAATTTACATATTGGTCAAAACCACGACGGAACTGGAGCAGCGAACCCCAAAGCGAAATATGGTCAGGCACTTTATCTGGCCAGCCTACAGCGCCAAAATAAATTGCATCGTAGCCCTGCAAAGTTTCAAACCAGTCATCTGGCATCATTTTGCCGTGCTCAAGATAGTAATCGCAGCTTGCCCAATCGAAAGCATCTAACTGAAGATCAATGCCGTACTTCTCTGCTGCTGCCTTTACAACCTTAATACCTTCTGGTAGAACTTCTAAACCAATGCCATCGCCTGCAATCGTGGCAACTTTATATCTTTTTGCCATAAGCTTCCTTCACACCTTCGACTAATATCCTTGTATGGCTTAAACATGATGTTTTAAGCAAAAATGATCAACAACAGAACTATCACTCCAATGGACACGGATCGTGAATAATCTACCTAACCTATCGGATTTAAAGGTTTTTTGCACAGTCGCCAAACTAAAAAGTTTTGTCGAATCTGCTGAGGAACTCGGGACTTCGCCAGCTTTTATTAGCAAGCGAATTAATATTTTAGAAAACACGTTAAGCTGCAAACTTTTTCATCGCAGCACGCGTCATGTCAGCCTAACGGAAGATGGCAAACTTATTCTTGAAAGAGTTTCAAATATTCTTGAAGAATTTGATGAAGTCTGTGAACTAGTGAATAACCCGCTGAGTACACCCACGGGTCGTATGGATATTATTAGTAGCTTTGGTTTTGGCAGAAAGCATATCGCACCAATTTTGTCTAAATTAATGATGCTCTATCCAAAACTTCAGATTCATTTTGACACCATCGACAATACCAAGGACTTGATTCAACACAGTATTGATTTGGATATTAGAATTGGTAATGAAATTGCGCCAAACATGATTGCGAAGAAGTTAGCTTCTAATTTTCGAATTTTATGTGCAGCACCGAGCTATTTACTTAAACACGGCGTACCAGACAGCATTGAAGACTTGCAAACACATGATTGTTTGACGATTAGTGAGCGTGATCAATCGTCTGTGCTATGGAAATTTAGGCATGCTTCTGAAGATGTCTCAGTGCATATCAAACCACGTTTTGTTTCGAATAACGGCGAAATTATTCATCAACTTGCCATAGAAGGCCACGGGATTATTTTCCGATCAATTTGGGATGTTGCAGATGAATTAATTACAGGTCAACTCCAACACATTTTACCCGAATATTGGCAAGATGCAGATGTTTGGGCAGTTTATCCATCACGACTCAAAAGCTCATCTAAATTACAAACCTGCATTTTGTTTATTCAAAATGAATTGCTCAATCGTTTACAGCATGTACAAAACCTAAGTCGTGGACAACTCATTTCACCAGCCGTCAAACGAGATCCACCACCTGAAAAAGTCTTTCTATAAAAAAGCCCTAAGTGAAGTGTATTCACTTAGGGCAATAAATCGCTTTTAAATTTTAAAAATAATATCCGATTGAAAGATAAAATAATTTATCCCAATCATTACTGCTACCTTGTGCAAGGCCATCAGCCCCACCACCAACCATTGGATCATTTTTACTCATAATGTATTCACCCTGAATACCAATGGCTTTGTAATTAAAATAAACCCCTGCAATTAAGCGTTCAGAGTCTTTATAGCCATCCTCATCTTTAAAAAAGCGGCTATGAGAGATATAAGGTTTAATATTTTCAAGTTTGTGAAATGGCTGAGCAAAGGTGTAATTAATTTCATTTACTAAATATTTACCTTTATTGGCGACTTGATACGGATAGTCGAATGCACCAATCGTTGAACTATTTGGAAATAAATCATCCCCATTGGTGACATCTTGCTTACCTGCCAAGAACATCCATTGCCATGCTTGATATTGGGTTTGAGCAAAAACGTTCCATGACTTACGATGTCCATCTATGTTTGTTCTTTTATTTTCTAAATCAGAGTACCAAAACGAACCACCCAATTCTGTTGAAAAATTTTGAGCTTTATCAATTTCAAATTTTCTAGATGCTCGACCAATCCACATATTTTTTTCTTCAATATTAGTGCCATTCGACAAGTCATCAGCTTCAACAAAATTTCCGCTATATCGACTTGAGTCTTTTGATGTCCCCTTATAATTGCCTCCATCAGTTGGATAGAAACCTAAAGTCAAATTGTATTTGTCATCTGCAAATTTATATTTAATACCTAAATTATCAATATCTTCTAAACCAACGGTATTTAAAAGCGTCTCGTAATAACTACTTCCCCAAAATTCTCCAAAGCCAAAATCAACTGGTTGTAAACCTGCCGTGATTCTCTGCTGGTCAGATAACTTATAACCTCCCCATGCTTTTTTTAGAAAAATTGCATCGCATAAGCGATCATATTGATAACAACGAGCATCCGCCCCTGCAATCCAATCTGGATTTTCGTAACCCAACACTAATTTAATATCTGTGAGTCGCCAGTCATCATTTTGAGCACCTTCATTGGCCCCAACCACATAGTTCTTATGTAAATAACGGGAACGTACCGCACCAGACACTTTAAATTGACCCGAATCTAAAGTTGGATCACCCCAACTCAAATCAGCCGCAGAGACTTGTAATCCCGCAGATAAACTCAGAATTCCTAAAAATAATAATGACCTTTTCATGTCTTCAACATCCTTGTTAAGTGTTATAAGAACATGAAGAAATTGGGTTAGACAAACAATGCCAGAACTATAAAGTCGGTCTTTACAAACTGTGTTTAATCAAAAAATAAGCATAAAAAAAGACCACGCAGGAGCGTGGTCTGTAAAATGGTGGCTATGACGAGACTTGAACTTGTGACCCCCGCATTATGAGTGCGGTGCTCTAACCAACTGAGCTACATAGCCGTAAACTGTGCGCGCATTATCTTAGCTTCTTTACCGCGCGTCAAGAAAAATTTTAAATAAAATGAGGTGAAGTGAGCCTATAAGCCGGGTTCTGTCGAGGATGGTCATTCCTCTAGGCGTACAATCACTCATACGCTCAAGCGACCTACCCGAATCCAGTACGGGCCGCACCTAGGATTCCTATTTGGTCTTGCTTCTGGTGGGGTTTGCCATGCCGTGAACTGTTACCAGACACGCGGTGCGCTCTTACCGCACCCTTTCACCCTTACCTCACGAATGAGGCGGTCTACTCTCTGCTGCACTTTCCGTCGGCTTTCACCGCCCAGGCGTTACCTGGCACCCTGCCCTATGAAGCCCGGACTTTCCTCTCCTGCTTCAGTCACGAAGACCTCCACAGCAGCGACCATCCAGCTCACTTCAGGGGCGCATATTAACAAATTTATTCACTAATTGCTTGTGCTTTTTTGAGCAATTAATCTTTTATATTTGTCTAATAGCTGTTCTTCCGTTTCCTCATGCTGCGGATCTTTAGGAATACAGTCTACTGGACAAAATAATTGACATTGTGGCTGGTCATGGTGACCAACGCACTCTGTACATAAATCTGGATGAATTTCATAAATCACTTCACCCATAAAAATAGCTTCATTTGGGCAAACTGGTTCACAAACATCACAGTTTATGCACTCATCGGTGATATATAATGACACTTTACCAACCTTGTTGATGTTTACGTTCAAAAGCTTCAACCACAGCTTGCGGAACAAACTTGGTTACATCACCTTTTAAGCGTGCAATTTCTCGAATCAACGTCGAAGAAATAAAAGAATACTGTTCAGAAGGTGTTAAAAACACTGCTTCAAAATGTGGGTCCAACTGGCGGTTCATATTAGCCAATTGGAACTCATATTCAAAATCAGAGACTGCTCTTAAACCACGTAGTACTGCTGTGGCCTTTTGTTCTTTGAAAAAATTAACCAGTAAACCATCGAAACCTACAAATTCGACATTTGATAGGTGACCTAATGATGATTGTGCCAGTGCAACTCTTTCTTCTAGACTGAACAAAGGATTTTTATGATGTCCAATTGCAATCGCTACTACGACCTCATCAAACATTCTTGATGCTCTAGTAACTAAATCAACGTGCCCATTTGTGATAGGGTCAAATGTTCCAGGATAAATTACACGCGTTTTAGACATCCGCTAGTACTCTAATTGTATTGTGCGCCTATTTTAGCAAAAGTTATACAAGAGACGAAATATTGATATGTGGGAAAAAACTTCACCTTAGCATCACTTTACGGCACAATAGGGACAATTGTGGAAGTTTGAATTATGGCGAAAGCAACAGTAGTAAAGAAACATAATGGCGGAACCATCGCACAAAATAAACGTGCCCGTCATGATTATTTTATCGAAGAAAAATTTGAAGCTGGCATGTCTTTACTCGGCTGGGAAGTAAAGTCTTTACGTGCTGGTCGTATGAGTTTGACAGAAAGTTATGTCATTTTTAAAAACGGTGAAGCATTCTTATTTGGTGCACAAATTCAACCGCTCCTTTCTGCATCTACACATATCGTGCCGGAAGCTACACGTACACGTAAATTATTATTATCTCGCCGTGAACTTGAAAAGCTAACAGGTTCAGTAAACCAAAAAGGTTATTCATGCGTTCCATTAGCATGTTACTGGAAAGGTCATCTGGTTAAACTTGAAATTGCGCTTGTGAAAGGTAAACAGCTTCATGACAAACGTGCGACTGAAAAAGATCGTGACTGGCAACGTGATAAAGCTCGTATATTTCATAAATAATAAAAAAACCTTTAAAGCTCGCTTTAAAGGTTTTTTTATTTCATCTTAAATTTAGCAGAATTTCAAACTACCATGACAGTTTGGTGCAAAAGCCTGGTTTTTAAGTTGCAAGTCTTTTAATGGAAAATTTACGATAGTATTGGGTAACTTCACCTCTCCCACCGCTAAATCTTCGCCAAATAAACAGTTAAGTACATTACACCTTACTGGATTTGCAGTTAAATAATTACTAATTGGGTCAACTACCTGCTTTAAAACATCATTGGTAATTTCAATTTGCTTACTTGGCGTAACGTTTCCAATATCAATTTCATCATCAAAAGCCATCCACCATCCTCTCTCAGCTGCTGCATCTGCACCTGGCCAGAATATTTTTTGTGCTTGTAAAGAAAGAGAGAATGGATTATTTAACTCAATTTTATGAATAAATCCTAAATTTTGATCAACCGTAAGAGCTGCTCTTAACCCTGTAATACTACCCGTTACATTTTTTTGTAAATTTAGTAGCCCTAATGCCGCATTGATCGATGCTTTCAAATCTCCAGAAAAGTTAAGTTGATCAATATTTGCAATACCATTGAGCATGACATTATTCATTCTTGAACCAGATATGACTTGTCCATTGATTACTATAGGCGCAGTAGTCTGTTGTAATTGTAAATTATAATCAGATGAGTTAAATCCTAGAGGCAAGCATACTAAAAGACATGCATTAACAGTACCATCTATTGTCTTACCTGTATCTTGATAAGACATATTTCTAGCTGCAGTATATGCTAAGCCAGTTGTATCTTTAATTTTTAAATAACCACTTAAACTATTAATTCCATTTGGTGTTTCCGAGTTTTCAAGCCCAAGGGTCAATAATCCCATCACTTTTTCTGCACTTAAACGAAAACCTTTAATTTCTCTTAATGCTGCACTGTCTGGATTTTTAATCGCAAATTCAATAAATGGATTACTGAAAACAGCAGAAGAAGAAGCTCGGCCATCATTCGTATCACTTAAACCACTTAAACTTAAATTATCAATATCAATATCACACCCAGCTAAACCATTTACACCACCGCAACCCAACTGCAATTTATTAATATTGGCATTTAATTCAAGATCAGCTTCTAAACCTAATTTATAAAAACCAATATTTTGTTGGGCCATAGAAGCATCTGTTTGTTTTGGATCGGTATAGGTAAATGAAAATAAAGCCTGCGCTTCGACTTTAGAAAGTTCTGTATCATTTAGTGGAATAAGATTCGCAGATTCTAAATTAGCATAGCTCAAAGTACTCCATGTTATACAAAGAGCTGTTAACAAATTTTTCATAATTATTCCATTTTTTTATTTATTAGTATTTAGACATCATTGTCCAAATAGACCATTTGGTAAAAAATAATCAAAAAAGAACAAAAAAGACACAACTTTTTTGTAATTAAAACAAAATATAAAATTTATTTATTTTTAATCAAAAACTTATTTCAACCCAATCGGTGAAGCAATCCAGCAATATACTCACCGAACCATTTTGCAGTATCTAAATCACCTTGTGGCGGTGTAATTTCAACAGGTGCATTATCTGACTGAGTCATTAAACCTAAACAGCTCGATAAACGGTTTAAATCGGTTTCGGTATGACCTGTTGTCATTAAAGGTAACCCTGACCACAGCATGCCATGCTGCATCGCAAAAATATTAATCTGCTGCAAAACTGCAAGTTTATCACCGCTCAAACCACCCGAATTAGCAAAACCTGCTGCTAACTTGCCTTGCCATAAACGATTTTTCCAACGTTTAGATGTACTATCCATAAACTTTTTAAAATCGGCAGTTACGCTTCCCATATACGTTGGCGAGCCAAAAATAATACCCTGTGAGGCATCTAAAACATCCCAGTCAATGTGCTCAATATTCATCACATGTACTTTAATACCCATCACCTCTGCACCAGCAGCAATAGCAGATGCTACCTTTGCGGTATGACCATAGGGGCTGTGATAGACAATAGAGAGATGTTTTTCAGGCAAAGACATAAGCTTAATTTTTTGAGCGATTTTTTGTATTTTATCATTTTATTAAAACTTGCTAAACCATGATCTATAAATATCAAAGACTAGCTTTTTAACGAATTATTTTAGTAAGTACTGAAAATACAAAAATAAAAAACTCTCTTATATCATTTTAAAGTCTAAATAATATAAGAGAGTGATAACACAACAATCGTACTTCTAAAATGAAATACGATTTTTATAAACTAAATAAAAACAAAAGTTGCCATACGTCCCGTTTTAGCATCACGGCGATAAGAGAAGTACTCTTCTTGCTGTTGATATGAGCATTGATCGCCGCCTAAAACTTGCTTAACACCCAGTCTTTGCAAAATAAAACGAGCAATCGCGTATAAATCTGCGTGAAATTTATTTGGAGCCGCTCCATCAATAAATGCAGTTTCCAATTCAGGATATTTATCACAAAAAGCAGTTTTTACTTCAGATCCAATTTCAAAGCAAGGTTGACTAATCGCCGCCCCTAACCAAGCCCAAGTTGGAGGGCTCTGCATCGCAGCAACTGCATTTTCAATAATACCACCCGCCAAACCACGCCATCCTGCATGTAAGTTGGCAACTTCAGTGCCCTCAGCATTACCAAGTACCACAGGTAAACAGTCGGCAGTCATCATCATTAGCGCATGACCTTTGGTTTGAGTAACCAAGCCATCGCCGATTAAAGCTTTAAAGGGAATTTGTTCATTTACCGTATGACAAATCGTACTATGCGTTTGGGTCATCCACGTCATTTTCTTAACGCCAAACTGAGCAAACTCTTCTAGCAGCATCATTCGATGCTGCTGAACGCGACCAGCTTCATCGTTAACATGTAAAGCAAGATTAAAACCTGTTAATTCGGTTTGATCCGTTGGCAAAGCCAAAGGATGTTGAACACGTGTCTGCCCTACAAATACGCCTTGAGGTAAACCTTGAACAAATTCCATATACATGTCCTTAATATGCAGCGTTTTCTGAACGTAACACATTAACCAACTGAGTAAAATCTTCAGGCCATGGTGCTTCAAATAACATTTCTTCACCAGTACGCGGATGTTTTAAGCCCAACTTAGCTGCGTGCAATGCTTGGCGTTTAAAACCACGTAAAGTTTCAATCAGTAATTCAGATGCACCTGCAGGCACACGTACACGGCTCATATAAACCTGATCACCAATTAAGCCGTAGCCAATATAACTAAAATGCACACGAATCTGATGAGTTCGGCCTGTTTCTAGACGCGCTTGCACACGAGTAAAATCTTTAAAACGCTCTTTTACATTATAGTGAGTCACCGCATCACGCCCGCCCGGTAAAATCGCCATTTTTACACGGTCAACTGGGTGACGTTTAATTGGCTCATCAATCGTACCGCCAGCAATAATATTTCCATAAACAACCAAGTCATATACACGATAAACCGACTTATTTGCCAATTGTTTACTTAAAGAAAATTGCGCTTCTAACGTTTTAGCAACAACCAGTAAACCGCTGGTATCTTTATCGATACGATGCACTAAACCAGCACGAGAAAGTTCCGCCAATTTTGGAGAATGGTAAAGCAACGCATTTACTAAAGTTCCAGAAGTATTACCTGCTCCTGGATGTACTACCATCCCTACTGGTTTATTAATGACTAAAATATCATCATCTTCATAAACAATGTTGAGTGGAATGTTTTCAGGTTGACTCGTCGTCTGAGCTTCAAGCTCAACTTCGAGTGTAAGGAGCTCTGTGCCTTCACAACGGTGCTTAGGTTTGACAATGTTACCATTCACCAACAGATGGCCATCCTTCAACCATTGCTTGAGCTTTTCACGCGAAAACTCACTCCACACCATAGCTGCAACTTGGTCGATGCGTTGCCCTAAGTAGCTTTCATCTAGCTGAACTTGCAACGATAAACGTGTTGCAGTTGTATCAGAAGTATGGTTATCTGCATCCTCAGAATCTTCAAGTAAATTGAAGTCGGTTTCAGAGAAGTTTGTGTTTGAAGATTGTGCTGAAGTCATTTGATCATTGAGATAAAAGTGGTTTAATAGCGCAATTGTAGCTCATTGCCCAACATAACAGAGGAGTTTTTATGTCGCTACCACGTTATAAAATTACGATGCTTGCCTTATCTCTAGGTGTAGCGTCTGCATTTGTGGGCTGTAGCAGCAATCCAAGTAAAAAAGAAGTGGTCGATACTGGACCTCAATCTAGCGAACAGGCATATTTTGAAAAGGCCCAAAAATCTCTTGATCGTGGTCAATATCTTGACGCTGCCAAATCTTTAGAGGCGATTGATACCTATTATCCAACTGGACAATACGCACAACAAGCACAACTTGAACTTCTCTATTCAAAATTTAAACAAAAAGATTATGAAGGGGCGATTGCTCTAGCTGAACGCTTTATTCGTTTAAATCCTCAGCATCCAAATGTAGATTATGCCTACTATGTACGCGGCGTATCTAATATGGAGATGAATTACGACAGCTTATTGCGTTACACATCTTTGCAACAATCACACCGTGACATCAGTTATTTAAAACTTGCTTATCAAAACTTCGTTGATTTGATTCGTCGCTTCCCAAGTAGCCAATACTCTGTCGATGCAGCACAGCGTATGAAGTTTATTGGTCAAGAGCTTGCTGAAAGTGAAATGAATACGGCACGTTTTAACGTTAAGCGTAAAGCATGGGTTGCTGCAGCTGAGCGTTCACAATGGGTAATTGAACACTACCCACAAACACCTCAAGTACCAGAAGCACTAGCAACTTTGGCATACAGCTATGACCAGCTGGGCGATAAGGCAACTTCACAACAATATATCGAAGTTTTAAAGCTTAATTATCCTAGTCTGGTTAATAAAAATGGCACAGTAAACATGCGTGCTGCCCGTAAAGAAGGCAACTGGATTAACCGTGCTACCTTGGGTATTCTTGGCCGTGAATCTAAGTCTACAACACCAGATACTACAACTACTGAAACAGAACCTAAACGTAGTCTACTTAACCGTGTAAGCTTTGGTTTAATTGGTAATTCTGGCAAAGAAGAAACTCAAGAAACAACAAAAGCACCTGTTGAGACTCCAAAAACTGAACGTAGTTGGACTAACCGTTTAAGCTTCGGTTTACTTGATAAACCAGAAAAAGCAGCAGAAGGTGAAACAACTGCACCTGCAGCATCTTCATCTGAACCAGATGATGCTGCTCAATAAGCAATAACAGCTTAAAAATAACCAACAAACAGGCAAGTGATATCACTTGCCTGTTTGTTTTTATAAAATAGTAAAATATTTATCGGGCATATCTCGGTTCATCATGTCAGAATAATCTGACCTATCGCATCATTAGTTTAAACACGGTTATCTGAATTATGGCAATTCCACAGCATACGATTGATCAGATTCTAGATCGGACAGATATTGTCGATCTGATTGGTCAACGTGTGAAATTGAAAAAGACCGGACGAACATATTCTGGTTGTTGCCCTTTTCATCAAGAGAAAACCCCCTCTTTCCATGTTTATCGCGATAAACAGTACTATCACTGCTTCGGCTGTCAGGCAAACGGAAATGCTATCCGCTTCTTAATGGACATTGATAACCGAAACTTTATCGATGTCATGAAAGAGTTATCAAGTAATGCGGGGGTCGAATTACCCAAAGATAATACTGATAATAAAAAACTGTCTTATACCCGCCAAGTTACTAAGCCACCCGTTCCGCAAAAAACGGTTGTAGAACCAAATGCCCAAGCACCAATAGATGATCAGTACAATACGCTTGAACCAGTATATTTTGATGATCCATTTGCACAGTTTGAACAGCCATTTAGTTTTGATGAACCTGTACAAGAAGGTAATTTATATGACTTACTGGAAAATGTTGCTCAGTTTTATGAACATCAATTACCAACAAGTCAGAAAGCTAAAAATTACTTTAAACAGCGTGGTTTAACTGACCAGACGATTCAATTCTGGCGTTTAGGTTATGCCCCAGAAGACTGGCAACATTTAGAAAAAGCTTTTCCTTACGACATCGATGGTTTAAAACAACTTGGACTCATCCGTTCAAGTGACAGTGGTCGTGAATTTGACCTTTTACGTGACCGTGTCATTTTTCCAATTCGAGACCCTAAGGGCCGTGTAGTTGGCTTTGGTGGTCGTGCACTCAATGACGAAATTAAACCTAAGTACATTAACTCGCCAGACTCGGAAGTTTTCCATAAAAACCAATTACTTTATGGCCTCTATGAAGGTCGAAAATTAAAGTCTAATGACTGGTTAATGGTTGAAGGATATATGGATGTCATTGCTTTACAGCAATATGGCATTACAGGTGCTGTCGCGACTTTGGGAACGGCGAGTAATACTGAACACCTTAATATTTTATTTAAGCAAAATAATCGAATTACCATTGCCTTTGATGGCGATATCGCAGGTCAAAAAGCAGCACGTCGAACTTTAGAAATAGCATTACCTCTCTTAAATGATGGCCGTGAGCTTAAGTTCTTTGTATTGCCAAATGACCACGACCCAGACTCCCTAATCCGACGTGAAGGTCTCGAAAACTTCCAAAGGCTGTTAGATCAAGCTCCCCTGCTCTCTGATTTTGTTTTTGCCCATCTTACGGGTCAACATGACATTAGTACACCTGAAGGCAAGAGTCTTGTTATGGGTGAATTAAGGGAGCTCACCGAATTATTGCCAAAACAAGGTTCCTTCCGTTATCTATTAACCCAATCTTTCCGTGAAAAATTAGGTTTAGGTAAGCGTTTTACCCCACAAGTTAGTCACGATGCATCGTTATCCTTTAATATTCAAACGAAAGATGAAGACTTTGCTGTCGCAATTTTGATGCACCATCCATTTCTTTATATTCATTTTGAAGGATTACGCGCCTATATTCCGCAAGATGAATTATTGGCTAAAATATTAGCAATTTTAAACCGTATATTTGATGAATTGCCTGATGACCAAGAGCTAGCGACTTATTATGTTTTAGGTGCGTGCAGCAGTTATTGCCATGAAATTGCAGATATTATGCAAAGAACCAATATTCAGGCATTAACTCAAGCACCTGAAGTGGCCGATAAACTCGCTAAAGAATATGCGTTAGGCTTACAAGAAAGATATTTACGTCAAAAACTGAAATCTAAAATTTCATTAGTAGAGTCAAGAAACTTAAGACAACAACTCAATGAGCTCACCAAACAAATCAGTTTAAGACTACTGTCTTAACGTTTTGGTTTTCGCTCATGATCAAATACATCCTGTAAATGCTGTTGTAGCCATTCGAAATGATCAGGGTTTTCTGCTTTAGCAGCTTCACGTAACAACATAGATGTTGGATGCATTAACTTTTGTGTCAAACGATGGGCTAACTGCTGTAGAACTTGCTCTGGATCTCCACCGTGATGCAAAGCTTCTAACGCATGAGCAAGCTCGTGTTGACTAATTTCTTCACTATGTTGGCGATAAGCATGAATGGTGCTACCCGCTTCTTTGACTTTTTGATGTGTGATCAGTTGGGTTGCTAACTGATTCACCATCACTTCCGCTTCAACAGCTGCTTGACGACGTTGAGCCAAGTTTTCATCAATTACACTTTGTAGATCATCCACACCATATAAATACACACCATCAAGTGATTCCACTTTCGGGTCAATATCACGCGGTACAGCTAAATCAACCATCAACATCTGTTGATAACGGCGTTTTTTTAATGCACTTTTGACATCTGCATATGCAATAACTTGATGCAAACTTCCTGTACAACTTGAAACAACATCAGCACGATATAAATTTTCTGATAACGCTGAAAAATCAATTATCTCAACTTCAACTCGATGGGCAATTTCTTGTGCTAACTGATCAGCACGCTCACGGCTACGGTTACAGATAATAATCTTGGCTACACCCATTTCCGCTAAGTGTTTGGCCACCAGACTATTCATTTCACCTGCCGCAACCACCATCACTGTGAGTTTTTCAGGTTTACTAAAAACCTGTAAAGCCAATTGTGCAACCGCATAACCCATTGAAACCGCATGGCTACCTACAGCTGTTTCTGAACGAACACGCTTAGCTGCATAAAAAGCATACTCAAATACACTATTTAATTCAGGAGATACCGTCTGCGCCTCTTTAGATAATGCTAGAGCACTTTTCACCTGCCCTAAAATTTGAGGTTCACCCAACATGAGTGAGTCCAAACCACTTGCAACCCGCATTAAGTGTGTGATGGCTTGAGCATTCTCGTAACGATAAACATGATGAATTAACTGCTTTACATCAATATTATTGGCATCGGCTAACCATTTCAGAAGGCTTTCGGCATCTTCCGCCATGGCGTAGACTTCTGTACGGTTACAGGTTGAGACAACCACCAAGTCTTTTAAAGACTCGTGATAACGTTGCTCGGCAAGCAAAGTACTTAATCGCTCTGCATTGAAAGCAATTTGCTCGCGGAGTTCTACAGAAGCTGTTTGATGGTTGACACCCAATGCAAAGAAAGACATATCAGATCATCATTTCGCTAAATTTATGCTATTGTGCAACATCGGTGTCATAAAAAGCATTACTTTGGATCAATAAAAATTGCGTCAAATGAATAGCCGTATAAATTTTAACGGTGCTTCGATAAGACAGTATTCTACCACATTCTTATTGTTAGGTAGCATGTCCTCATATGTCTATGCACGTCCGTTGCAAGAGACCTATGCCGTGCATTCATTTGATCAGGCTCTACAACAGAGTATGGTCGCTGAATTTGCCTTAGCTTACGACGATATTCCTACAGCACTACACAATTACACCGTGCTTGCAATTAGAAGCAACTCAACAACAATTAAGCAGCGCGCCTTAGATGTTGCACTTGAATATAACGACTTACAAGCTGCACTGAATATTGCAACACACTGGGTGGTTCAAGAGCCTAAAGACGTCCCTGCTTTGTTTTATTTATCGCATATTGCGTTAAAAACACATGAATATCAGCTTGCTGCCGAAACTTTAGATAAAATTTTAAAAATTGATCCAACTGCCGATCTTGAACAAATTTTGGCAAGTATCGCACCTGAAAATGCACAAGATCGGGAAGTTTTATTAACTGCTTTACGTTCAAGTGCAGAGAAGGAAAATCCTTCTATTTTAGCGCTTATCGCGAACCTAGAAGCACAAAATGGGCAATTAGAACCTGCTTTAAATACCATTAACCGTGCACTACGCCGTCGCCCTAAAGTAACCAGCTTTATCTTAATGAAAGCAAACCTGTTAATTGCCCTCAGTGATCAAGAAGGTGCTTTAAAATGGTATGCAAAATCCAGTCGTAAATATAAGAAAAATATAGATATTCGCTTGGCTGAAGTGCGTTATCTTATCCAAATTAACCAACCTCAGCTTGCTCTTGAAAAATTAGAAAAAATTATTGAGAGTAATCCTCGTGCTGAAGAGGCGCTGTTCATTGCAGGCTTAACTAGTATTGACCTGAAGCAGTATGATAAAGCTGAACAATATTTGGTTGATTTACGCAACTCTGCAAAGTATCAAAATGAAGCGTACTACTACTTAGCCATTAATGCAGAACGAAAACAGCATTATGAAACCGCCAAAGCCTATTACCGTTTAGTAGATGGTAGTCTCTACATTGTTTCAAGGCGTAATCTAATTGCCATCTATGATAAACAAGAAAATTTACACGATGCTTTACGGTTTTTGACTCAAGAGCGAGTTAATTATCCGCAGCATGCAAGTTTTCTCTATCAGGCACAAGCCGAAATTTTAAAGAAAATGGGCAATAAAAAGGCTGCATTAAATTTATTAGATGAAGCAATCAAAAATTTACCGGATGACCCAGAACTCATCTATGCAGAAGTCTTATTATTAGACCCTTATACTGACCGCGATAAACTCGATAAAACGCTCAAGCAATTATTGCAGTTAGAACCCAATAGCCCGACCTATCTGAATGCCTATGCGTATACGCTGGCTTTGCAAAACCGCAGATTAAAAGAAGCACGACAATATGCCGAACAAGCATTGGAATATGCGCCTGAGCAGGCTTCAATTCTTGATACGCTAGGTTATATTGCCTTTTTACAAAATGATTATGAGGGCGCAGCGGAAGCTTTAGGCAAAGCTTATGAGCTTAGTCATAACATAAATATTGGGATTCGTTACGCTAAGGCACTGTATATGCAAGGATCATTAACTGAATTTAGTGCTGTGTTACAACAACTGAAACAAAAACACGCGAATGATCCACAATTACAT
The DNA here is from genome assembly GCF_056736115.1 of Acinetobacter sp. 70_2. Classification (NCBI taxonomy): domain Bacteria; kingdom Pseudomonadati; phylum Pseudomonadota; class Gammaproteobacteria; order Moraxellales; family Moraxellaceae; genus Acinetobacter; species Acinetobacter sp. 70_2. The sequence goes on along the minus strand of NZ_JBWZIP010000003.1, from coordinate 133,201 downwards.
CAGCTTGATGCGTTAATTTTACCTACATCTGCAAAAAAGAGTTAAATTTATGAGCAAACTTGCCCAACTGTGCACAGCGATCTGTGGATCAAGTGTGTTATTTTTAACCGGTTGTCAGCATTTTACTCAGCCTAGACCCGCAGTTACCCACCAAGTGCAAGATGAAAAACACTTCAATTTACAAGGTAAAATTGGCGTACGTACTCCACAACAAAGTGGTAGTGCCTTCTTCACATGGGTTCAACAGCAAGATAATTTCGATATCGAGTTAAGTGGCATTTTAGGTGTTGGAAAAACACAAATTCAGGGAAAACTGGGTGAAGTCACTTTAAACAGTGCTAAAACTGGCGTTATTACAGCGGCATCCCCTGAAGAACTTTTAGAACGTGCTACTGGTTGGCAAGCGCCGATTACTCATTTAACCAGTTGGATTTTAGCAAAGCCAGCAACTTTAAATGCCCAAATTAGCAAAGATAATGCAAATCGTGTGAGCCAACTCATCGAAGATGGCTGGACGGTTAATTTTAGTTATGATGGCGAACAAACTTTGCCAAATAAATTGGTTTTAAAGCAACCTCTTGCTGAAGATAAAGAAAACCGTATTACAATGGTTATCCAAAACCGCTAAACCTAACTATATAAATCTATGATTCGAGTTCCTTCCCCAGCCAAGCTCAACCTGTTTTTACATATAACGGGACGTCGTGAAAATGGTTACCATGAACTACAAACCATTTTCCAACTCATTGATTTATATGACTGGATGAATTTTTCTCCTATTGAGAAAGATGAAATCCAAATTGAAGGTTTAGGTGAGATTCAACTCGAGCAGAACCTAATTTATCGGGCTGCACAAATACTAAAACCGCATGCAAAAAAGCTCTGTGGTCTACACATCAAAATTGAAAAAAATATTCCAATGGGTGCAGGTCTAGGCGGTGGTTCTTCGAACGCTGCCACAACACTTATCGTTTTAAATCAATTATGGGAATGTGGCCTGACTCAGGCAGAGCTTGCAGACTATGGTGTAAAACTTGGTGCCGATGTTCCTATTTTTATTTATGGTAAAAATGCATGGGCTGAAGGTATTGGTGAACATTTAACATTCATAGACTTAGATCAAAAACAGTTCATTATTTTAAAACCTGATTGTTTTATCAGCACTCAATTGCTTTTTTCACAAAAAACATTGACAAGAGACACTAAGACCACTAAATTTTGCGCCTATCAGTTAGAACCTTCTAATTTTGGAAATAACTTTGAGCCTTTGGCTAGAAAGTTATACCCCGAAGTTGAAGAAGCAATGCAATATCTTGATCAATTTGGTCATGCAAAGCTTACAGGTACAGGTGCTTGTGTTTTTACTGAAGTAACCGATGAAATGAATGTTGATGACATTCTTAAACATGCACCATGTAAAGCTTATTTGGTACATAGTTTAAAAGAATCTCCTTTACACCATTTTAAAGTTGCAAGTTAGGGGCGTCGCCAAGTGGTAAGGCAGCGGGTTTTGATCTCGCCATCCGTTGGTTCGAATCCAGCCGCCCCTGCCAATTTCACCTGTAATGATGATTATATTAGGGGCGTCGCCAAGTGGTAAGGCAGCGGGTTTTGATCTCGCCATCCGTTGGTTCGAATCCAGCCGCCCCTGCCATCATATATATCATCGAATTTAGGGGCGTCGCCAAGTGGTAAGGCAGCGGGTTTTGATCTCGCCATCCGTTGGTTCGAATCCAGCCGCCCCTGCCATTCTCTTATTTTAAAGACAGACTTAATTGCCTTGCTTTTTGTTGATTATTCTTGACATTGCATTGCAAAAATATTAAAGTTCTGCCGCATTAGGGGCGTCGCCAAGTGGTAAGGCACCGGGTTTTGATCTCGGCATCCGTTGGTTCGAATCCAGCCGCCCCTGCCATCTATTTCATTACATACCAACCGCCAAGGGTGCTTCATGCCCAATCTTGTCGTTTTTAGTGGAAATGCTCATCCACAGTTCGCTCAAAAAGTCGTAAGTCACTTACATATCCCTCTAGGTGCTGCATCAGTCGGTCACTTTTCTGATGGAGAAATTTCAGTAGAAATTACTGAAAATGTTCGTGGTAAAGACGTATTTATCGTTCAGCCTACTTGTGCTCCTACCAATGATAACCTTATGGAAATCTTGGTAATGGCAGATGCATTGCGTCGTGCAAGTGCTGGTCGTATTACCGCTGTTATTCCTTATTTTGGTTATGCTCGCCAAGACCGTCGTCCACGTTCTGCACGTGTGCCGATTACAGCTAAAGTTGTTGCAGACATGCTTACCACTGTTGGTATTGACCGTGTCGTGATGATTGACTTACATGCTGACCAAATCCAAGGTTTCTTCGATATTCCAGTCGACAACATCTACGGTACTCCTGCTTTGCTTGCTGACTTACGTCAACAACAACATGATAACCTTATGGTGGTTTCTCCTGACGTTGGTGGTGTAGTACGTGCACGTGCTGTTGCCAAACAGATGGGTGACATCGATTTAGCAATCATCGACAAACGTCGTCAAAAAGCCAATGAGTCGCAAGTTATGCACTTGATTGGTGATGTAAAAGATCGTGATTGCGTTATTGTAGATGACATGGTTGATACAGCTGGTACATTGTGTAAAGCAGCTGATGCACTTAAGCAATTTGGTGCACGTCGTGTTGTTGCTTATGCAACTCACCCTGTACTTTCAGGTAAAGCAATTGAGAACTTACGCAACTCAGTCATTGATGAGTTAGTTGTAACTGACACAATTCCTCTTTCTGAAGAAGCATTGACTTTGGGCAAAATCCGTCAAGTTTCTGTTGCTAGCATGGTTGCTGAAACGATTCGTCGTATTAATAACGAAGAGTCTATCAGCGCGATGTTCGATAGTTTATAATATTGCAGCTTTTTCTTAACCCTGGCTTTGGCTGGGGTTTTCTATCACTAAACTGGTCGCAAGTTTAGTTTATTTAATCTTTAATGAGGATTTATCTCATGGCAAACTTCGTATTCAACGCTCAAGCGCGTGCTGAAGACAAACAAGGGAAAGGTGCGAGCCGCCGCCTTCGTCGCGAATCTTTAGTTCCAGCTATCATCTACGGTGGTAACGCTGAGCCTGTAACTGTTACTTTAGAACTTCGTGAGCTTGTAAAAGCTTTAGAAAACAATGCTTTCTTTGAAGAAGTTGTAGAAATCAAAGTGGGCGACAAAGTTGAAAACGTTAAAATCCAAGCGTTACAACGTCACCCATCTAAAAACACTCCTATGCACGCTGACTTCAAACGCGCATAAGTGTTTAAAGGCGTAAATTAGTGTCAAATATTTCGCTAATTGTTGGTTTGGGCAATCCTGGTTCAGAATATGCCCAAACCCGCCATAATGCAGGCTTCTGGTTCGTTGAACAGCTTGCAGATAAATATGGCATTACATTAAAAAATGATCCAAAATTTCACGGAATCAGTGGTCGTGGTAATATAGAAGGACACGATGTTCGCTTACTTCTACCAACGACTTACATGAATCGTTCTGGACAAAGTGTTGTTCCTTTCTCAAAATTCTATCAAATTGCTCCAGAAGCAATTTTGATTGCTCATGATGAACTTGATATGAACCCTGGTGTAATTCGTCTCAAAACAGGCGGTGGACACGGCGGTCATAACGGTTTACGTGATATTGTCCCACATATTGGTCCAAATTTTCATCGTTTACGAATTGGTATTGGACATCCAGGTTCAAAAGAAAGAGTTTCTGGGCATGTACTCGGAAAAGCACCAAGTAGTGAACAAAGCCTGATGGATGGAGCAATTGATCACGCTCTTTCTAAAGTAAAGCTACTTGTTCAAGGACAAGTATCACAGGCCATGAACCAAATTAATGCGTATAAACCAGCTTAAATTGTTGAACAATCAAGCTTGCTATCTTGCTTTTTTAGGAGCAAAATGCGCATCAGCCACCTTGCCCGAATGGCAAAGGCAAAAGATTTCACTATAAGATCTTCTTAGGTCTACTCAGGAGACGCTAGCCATGCTATCTCGTTTATTAAAATGCAAAATTCACCGTGCAGTTGTAACCCATGCTGAACTTCACTATGAAGGTTCTTGTGCAATTGATGGCGTATTGATGGATTTAGCTGGTATTCGTGAATACGAAGAAATCCACGTTTGGAACGTAACTAATGGCAAGCGCTTCACAACTTACGCGATTCGTGGTGAAGACAACTCTGGCATTATTTCAGTAAACGGTGGTGCTGCTCACCAAGCAGATGTAGGCGATTTAGTTATTATTGCTACATTTGGTGATTTCACAGAAGTTGAAGCAAATGCTCATAAACCACGTTTGGTATATGCAAACCCAGATAATACAGTCAACCACACAGCGAATTGCATTCCTGTACAAGTTGCTTAATTAAAGATTTAAAAATAAAAAAGCCCGTAAATACGGGCTTTTTTATTTGACTTTACAAATTCCTAGCAGTCCCCTTCCACCAGCTTCGCTGCTGCTTACAGTTTAAAGGCTGTAGTTCTTCTCCTCTTAAATCAAATAAAGTCGCCTCGCCTTTTGTATTTACCTTAAATTCAGCATACTTTGCTTTTTCATAGCATTGGGCTAGACCTTCGGCAAATAAAAAACTTCGAGAAGCTGGATATAAAGCCTGCAAACGATTTTCAGGATTTTTTAAAATTAAACTTTGCCCAGCAAATGAATTGTGAGTATCTAAAATTGTACGAACTACTCGATTTTGTGAATCCAAAATAACTTTTGCTAGAATATTGGCATGATTAAGAATCACTTGATCTAAAGCTTCACCTTCGCTTCCTGAAAGTGCTTTAAGAGATTGTAAATTTAATTCATACGCCAGCGCCATGTAGTCCCCTTGTAATATGGAGCGAGGGTCAACGGGCTTAAGCTTAATAAAAATACTTTTACTCTGATGCAGGCGCCATTCATTTTTCGCTACCAAACCTGCAAAAACTAATACAGTGACTATTGCAAGTATAAGAGAGAAATACTTTTTCATTACTTTTCTCCCTCAACAAAATTGTTCTTAGCTTCTTGTAGGAGCAATCCATATAAGGCCAACAATATAATTCCTGACACTAGGATTGATGCACTTTTAGCTAGAAAACTTAATTGTAGACTGTAATAAAGTTGCCAAAGTACAATAGCAAACACAAGAAGTGTAATACCGTAAACAACGCGATCTTTATTTTTTAAGGCCCATGTCAAAATTATAAATAGAATGAATACATCAAAATAGCCGAGTGCAATAAGTACTATGCCAAAAATTAAAAAGGCAAAAAAAGTTATAGCGTGAAGTTGCCTATAGAGATAGAAAAAACTAAAGCACAATAACCATAGACTTGGTAAAACATAGAAAAACCATGATGACTGATCAGCCGAATCAAGCAATGCTAACCCTATAAAATTATCAAAGAATGAGTTCACCAAAATCACAGCAAGTACGCATAAAAAGATACTCCGCTCATACAATATAGCTGCCTTACTCCCTATTAGTAGTACTAAGCTAAAAATTAAATAGTTAAGTAAAGTTAAATTGAAGTAAGTTTGAGTCGGATGTACTGACCACAATGAATGGTCTAGTTGCAGTATGTAGATAAATGCTATGCCATAAGTTGCGAGCATTTGAATTAAAATAAAGAACCAATGAGGCTTAAGAAAATAACTGATACATAGCATAAAAATCTGGGCAATCAACACCCATAAAATTTGATTTGTCTCAGAACCAAGATGGAATAAAAAAGCAGTCTGCCCACTCACAAATAAACAATATGCAAATTGCCGAATGAAATAGCTTTGAGATTTTGTCAGTAATGTTATAGCTATAACAACAAAAATGATTCCAATAATTAAAGAAATAGTCTTCCAAAATACGAGTGTAAATGCTGCAAGTGCTAAACCAGCAAGCCAAGCACCAATTGCTAAAGGAATAACATAAAAACGACTTTGGCGAAAAATTCTTATTAAGAAGTAACTAATGAGTGCAAACCAAATAAAAATAATGCCCGCAATCAATAAAAAAATGAACTCATTAGAATCTTTAAATAAATGATTAATACCATCTACAAGCCATATTGTTGCGGTTACACCGAGAACAGCAGCCATCAAACTGGCACATAGCTGATCATTCTTTTTAAAGAAATAATAGAAAGCAATAACGCCTAGAAAGAAAGCGGAAATTAGATACGGTAAATTTTTATTCGATAAAAATTGGATCATCCCTATTATTGAAATAACAGCAAACCAAGCAATAAAAACAAAACGTAAGGCTGTATATTTCTTTTGACAGATCCAGAACTGGACAAGACTTAATAAATTTAGAGCAAAAAGATAAAGATAAGGAAACTTTTCTGCCCAGAAAGTCTGTTTAAAAAATAAAAAAAGTGTAAGTTGGCTTGTAATACAAATTAAAGCAAAGATTCCAATATTTGGTCGATATAGCCACGGCAATAAAAACAGAGTCCAAATCAAGAAAACTAAATAACTGTCTGCACCAGTTTGATAAACTTGCCCAATTACAGCTAAACTCAAACCGATCATTAAGCCGCAAGTACCATGTAAAGTCTGCCGTATTCCCTCGCTTAAGGTACCGTTTATGCTCACCCAAGCTGTGACAAGCAATATAACAGGTGGAATAATGAGTTGAATGCTATCAGGAAGCATCAACCAGTTAGCAGCAATTAAATAAAGAATACTGAGCGCCATAAATACATAACTAAAAATATGGAGATGCTGAATAAATAAAGTATTCCTAAATGGATAATCGCCTCTAATCTGCATGAAAAACCTGTTTTATTTATAATTTTCTATAAAAAACATAGCATTCACTTTTAAAACCAACAAGTAAGCTCTTGTTAAAAAACCTATTTCGATTTATGAAAATACTTATTCATAATGAGACTTAGCATTCTACAAAAGCATCTAGCCAATTTTGCCAAGCGCGCTATAATAAAACCCATCGCTTCAGGGCGGGGTGGAATTCCCCACCGGTGGTAAAGTTAATTTTATGAATAGATTAACAAGCCCACGAGCTTAAATTGTGTAATTTGAGCAGATTTGGTGAAACTCCAAAGCCGACGGTATAGTCCGGATGAAAGAAGACGACGAACTGGGATAAATCCGTTTTATTTCAGTGCCAGCCTGTTTTTACATCAGTCCTGAAATGTTCAACCGTATTTTTACGAGAGCGTTTCATTATGTCTAGCTTAATTCAACCAGAACTTTTTTTCTCAGCCCTCTCTCCTGCTGAGCAGCGTATTCAACAAGCATTAGAAGATATCCGTCAAGGCAAACCTGTCTTGGTTATGGATGACTTTGATCGTGAAAATGAAGCAGATTTAATCGTTGCAGCAGAAACGCTAACTGTTGAGACCATGGCACGTATGATTCGTGATGGCTCAGGTATTGTATGTTTATGCCTGACAGAAGAATTAGCAGATCACCTTGAACTCCATCCCATGGTTTCTCAAAACTCAAGTCAGTTTCATACTGCTTTTACAGTAACCATTGAAGCTGCTCAAGGCGTTACCACTGGTGTTTCTGCTAAAGACCGTGTAACAACCATTAAAACTGCTATTAAAGATGGTGCTGTTGCAAGTGACTTAAATCGTCCGGGTCACGTTTTCCCATTACGTGCACGTAATGGTGGAGTCCTTACTCGTCGAGGTCATACCGAGGGAACAATTGATCTAGCAAGACTAGCCGGGCTTAAACCCGCTGGCGTATTATGTGAATTAACCAATCCAGATGGCACGATGGCGTCGGGCATTCAAGTTTTAGCATATGCTCAAACTCATCACTTAACGGTGATTACGATTGAAGAACTTGTTCAATACCGCCAGCAACACAGCATTTAAACAAAAAAGGTTTGGCTTTACGACAAAGCCAAACCTATAAATTAAAACTTATTTATATTTAAGAAACTTTCTTTTGTGCTGCCAGTTCTTCAACATAGTCCAAAAGTTCAGAGAACTGATTAATCATTGCTTTTGGCTGTGCTTGAGCAAGTTCCTCTGCTGTTCCATAACCGTAAGTCACAGCTACCGCCTCAATACCATTGTGGCGAGCACCTAAAACATCATATTGACGGTCACCTACCATTAAACACTCTTCTGGGTTTAATTGCTCATGCTCAAGAATATAACGAATGAGTTCAGCTTTATTAGTCCGCTCACCCGTTAACTCACTCCCATAGATATGTACAAAGTATTGGCTTAATTCAAAATGGTCCAAGATACGTTTTGCATAAATCGTTGGTTTAGCAGTTGCAACAAATAAACGATATCCTTCTTTTTTTAAAGCGCTAAGCGTTTTTGCAACAGATGGATATACTTCATTTTCAAATAAACCAATGACCGAGAAACGCTCACGATAAGCCATTAAAGCTTGTTCAGCTAAAGCATCATCTTGAGTAGCTAATAATTTTGCGAGTGAAGGCTTTAAAGGTGGGCCAATTGTCCAGTCAATATCTAAATCGGCAGCCAATGGATAACCTAATTTCTCCATTGCATAGCGAATTGAAGTATGGATTCCAACTTTTGGGTCTGTTAAGGTTCCATCTAAATCAATCAAAATATGTTTTATAGCCATTCAATCACTAACCCAGTAAAGTATTTAATTCAATTGGTCGAGAGTTTAATCAAACTCTCTTATACTAACGTAAATTTAAATTGAAAAGGAAATAACCGTGCGTCCAACCGTACTTTGTTTCTCGGGTTTAGACCCTTCAGGTGGTGCAGGTTTACAAGCCGATATTGAAGCGATTGGACAAAGTGGCGCCCATGCAGCAATTGCATGTACGGCTCTTACCATTCAAAACTCACAACAAGTATTTGGCTTTGAAGCAACCTCAAAAGAACTATTACTAGCTCAAGCTAATGCCGTGGTAGGTGACTTACCCATTAAATGTGTTAAGTCAGGTATGCTGGGCACCACAGATAATATTGCTGCACTCGCTGAATTTTTACGTGCTCATCCTGATTATCAATATGTACTTGACCCTGTTTTAGTTGCAAATAGCGGTGGTTCTTTAGGTGACCAAGCAACCTTAGTTAAAGCATTTGTTGAACTGATTCCCCTAGCGACTCTTATTACCCCCAATACAGTTGAATTACGAGCATTAACAGGTATTGACGACTTAGAGCAAGCAACCAAAAAACTTTTTGAAATGGGTGCTAAAGCTGTATTAGTAAAAGGTGGACACGAAGATACCCCCGACTTCATTAAAAATAGTTTATATATTGATGGTGAACTTGCAGCGAGTAGTAGCTGTCCTCGCCTTGAAGGCGAATATCATGGCTCAGGTTGTTCATTAGCGAGTTTTATTGCAGGTCGCTTAGCTTTAGGTGATTCTCTAAAAATTGCAGTACAACATGCAGAAACATGGTTATTTGGTGTTTTAAAAAATGCCGAAACACCCGTACCTAATGGACAAAAGATTCCAAAACGATTTTAACAACCAAATAAAAAGGCGCTTTAAGCGCCTTTTTATTTATTCCAATTACTGTGGAATACGTAAAACTTGTCCAGGGAAAATCTCATCTGGATCTTTCAACATTGGTTTATTTGCTTCAAAGATTTTCGGATACTGGTTTGCATCGCCATAAAATTCTTTCGCAATTTTTGAAAGATTATCACCAGATTTTACTGTATAAAATTTGCTTTCCGGTTCTGGAGTCACAACAGTCATCTGGTCATCTACATGTGCAACATGATCGATGTTACCAACAATAAGAATAATCTTTTCTTTATCCGCTTGGCTTTGTACTTGACCATTAATAGTCGCAGTATCAGTTGAACCATTATATGTTACAGATAAGCCTTCCACCCCAAGGCCTAAACTTTTAATTAATCCCAATAATTTATTTGCCACTTCTTGTGCAGAAGGTTCTGCTGGCGTTGCTGGAGCTGGTTGTGGTTCTGCTGGTGCGGTATTTTTCTTACCAATACCTTTTACAAAATCAAAAAGACCCATTTTTAGTCCTCATCTTATTGTTTATAGTAAAGTCATTAAACTGACCCTTATTGTTATACTTGAAAAAAGAGGCACCTCTGCTATCAATTAAGGTTGATCTTGTAAAAATATGTATCTCTCTCAATGATTTCACTCAAATAAAAAAAAGCCACCTTACGGTGGCCTTCTTTTTAATCAGCAATATGCGAATTAACCAAGTTTTTTAGTTACATAGTCAATTGCAGATTGAACTGTAGTGATTTCGTTTGAATCTTCATCAGGGATAGTGATGTCGAAGTCATTTTCGAAAGACATAACAAGTTCAACTAAATCTAAAGAGTCAGCACCCAAGTCATCCATGAAAGATGCTTCGTTTTTAATCTCTTCAGCTTTAAGACCAAGTTGTTCTGCAACCGCTTGTTTAACGCGTTGTTCGATATCGCTCACAGGAATTCTCCTCATTGCTTGTGGCGTTTGATTTGCCACTAGTTTAATTGAATATAAAAATTTTTAAAAGTTTATACATCGGCGTTAGGCCATGTATAAACCACCATTTACATGTAATACCGTACCGGTAATGTAACCTGCTTTATCACTTGCAAGGAAACTCACCGCATTTGCGATATCTTGTGGCTCACCTAAGCGATTTAAAGCCACTTGATCACTCATTTTTTTGCGAATGTCTTCACTAAGTGCATCTGTCATTTCTGTTGCAATAAAACCTGGTGCCACACTGTTTACAGTAATTTGGCGGCTACCCATCTCTTTTGCAAGGCTACGGCTGAATGCTTCAATACCTGCTTTAGCAGCAGAGTAGTTTGCTTGGCCTGGGTTTGCAAAATGAGCAACAACAGAACTGATATTAATAATTCGACCAAAACGTGCTTTTGTCATACCCTTAAGTACGCGTTTAGATAAACGATAAACGGCTTTAAGGTGAATATTGAGAATGTCATCCCAATCATCTTCAGACATACGAAGCAACAAATTGTCTTTCGTAATACCTGCATTGTTAACGAGAACAAGCACAGGACCATAGTTCTGTTCAATATGAGACACGACTGCTTCAATCTCATCGAGATTACGCACGTCGAGCGCCAAACCTGCACCTTGTTCACCAAAGCTATCAGTTAGCTTTTGTGCACCAGATTCAGAAGTCGCAGTACCTACGACAAAATAACCGTCTTGAATAAGTTGCTGGGCAATTGCAGCGCCAATGCCCCGACTCGCGCCCGTTACTAATGCAACTTTGCGTTCTTGTGTCATGCAATTTTTCCTTCTGCCACTAAAACAGCATTTAGGGCATCTTCCATTTTGCTTTTACTATCAATAGAAAAAGCTTTTTCAATATTTGGTAAACGCTTTGCGAGATTACTCAATACTGTACCTGGACCACATTCAACAATGTACTGAATACCTTGGTCTTGTAGAGACTGCATGGTACGAGTCCATTGAACAGACTGGTACAATTGTGCCGTTAAAGCCTGACGCAATTGAGCAACATCGGTAGCAATTCCCGCGTTGACATTTTGTATTACAGGAATGGTAGGTAGCTCAATGGCAGTTTGTTCCAAAGCTTCTGCAAATTTCTCTGCAGCAGGTTTCATCAATGAACAATGCGAAGGTACAGAAACTGGTAAAGCAATTGCTTTAGCAGATTGTTCTTTTGCCAATGCCATAACTTGCTGTACAGATGCAGTACTACCCGCAATTACAACCTGACCTTGTGAATTATAATTTGCAGCTTCAACTGAACCTTGACCCAATGCAGTCACGCTCTGGCACAATTCAACTACTTTATCATCGGCCAAACCAAGAATTGCAGCCATCGCACCTTCCCCTTGAGGAACAGCACTTTGCATGAGTTTTCCACGCAAATTAACTAATTTAACTGCATCTGCCAAACTCATTGAACCCGCTGCAACTAAAGCGCTGTATTCACCTAAAGAGTGCCCTGCAAGGTATTTAGGCGCTAAACCACCTAAATCTAACCATAGACGCCATAAAGCGATGCTGGCAGTTAATAATACAGGTTGGGTGTTTTCTGTTTGGTCTAAACCTTCACCACTTTGCGCAATGTGCCAAAGATCAAATCCTAGCGCGTCTGAAGCTTCAGCAAAAGTTTGCCCAACTCCACTAAACTGTTCTGCGAGTTCAGCGAGCATACCAACTTTTTGTGAACCTTGACCCGGAAACACAAATGCAGTTTTTGTGGCTAAAGCTACTTGTTCAAGACGTTTAGCAGACATAAGAAATCCTTTTTGGGTTTTCACTCATTTCTCTGGACCGGAAATTTAACATTTAATTCGTATATTTATAATTGCGAAAAACAACAAAAAAAGGGAGCTTTCGCTCCCATTTTTTCTATACTTAAGCATCACGCTTAATGCATATCATGCAATTATTCAGCATCAGCTGCTTTAGCGAATAATTGGCGACCACGGTAGAAACCGTCTTTAGTCACGTGGTGACGACGATGAGTTTCACCAGTTGCTTGGTCTACTGTTAATGCATTCTCGGTTAAAGCGTCATGTGAACGGCGCATGTCACGGCGAGAGCGACTTTTACGGTTTTGCTGAACGGCCATGATGGCTCCTTACAAAGATCGAAAAAATGGATCAGAACAAATTCAGTTGTCTTATCTCATAATCATAACACAAATTATGAGTTAAGTTTACCCTTCAAACCTGCCAAAACATCAAACGGGTTATCCCGTTTCTCTTCGACAACGTTCTGAATGGTAGGTTGATGTTTATGTTCACAAGCATCATGCTTGGGAGATAAAGGCATCAACAATAACAGTTCATCTTCTAGTAATGCGAGCAAGTTAATCGAAGCAGGTGTATCAAAATCACCTTTTGTCGAAGACTCACTTTCACCTAAAACGATGAAATCAGCATCCTCATCCAAGCGCTCTATCAGTGACTCATCATCTACAAGTGCAATATGAAAGTCAGAAACAATTGGCATTTCGACAGGTTCCAAACAACGTTGGCACTCCATCGGAACTTTTGTTTCCATATGACCATCTAACCACACAATGCGATGATAGGCATCCATTGATAGCTTACAGTCTATGTTGATCAATTGGTTATCAATTGACCCAACAGCTTCACGAGCAATACGAGCAAGACGAGACAATGGCAGTTGACCTGACCATGTAAAGCCTTGTTCAGCCCATTTAAACGGCTCAATCTGTGCCGGAAAGGTATTTGCTGACATAATTAAGGCGGCAATTCTACAAATTCATCGGTACTCTGTCAAAGATTAAGATACAATTTTGTACTTCTTTAGACAGAACTCGGGGTAAATTAAGCAATGCACCTGTTGCAGCCGCAACCTGAAGTTAACACTTCATTACTCGTTTGCACCCATTCAACTCACCAAAACACTCTTTTACCTGACATGGTGCAACTCTCACCATGGCCAAGCTCAAAATTAGAGTCTGAGCAAGTTGATTGGCTTATTTTACACTTTAATCACTGGTTTTCCCACCATAATGTGACATTAGTTCGTGGAGAATTTGAACCAGAATATTTCCCAGCGAATGAACATGAACCAGCTAAAATTCAATTTGCCCATGGTTTTTTCAATAGCGCCTTGCATGAAATTAGCCATTGGACAATTGCAGGTGCAAAACGTCGCCTATTACCCGATTTAGGTTATTGGTATGCGCCAGATGGTCGAACTAAAGAACAGCAGGATTTATTTGAACAAGTAGAAATCAAGCCTCAAGCCATTGAATGGCTATTTGCCCAGTCTTTTGACAGAAAATTTAGAGTATCTCTAGATAACCTGACAGGTGATGGCGGAGATGGCAAAAAGTTTAAAGATAATGTTTATGCCCAAGTACAACGTTACTTTTCTGGTGAAGCTAAACTACCCGTCGATGCAGCAAGATTCATTGAATGTATTTGCCAATGTACACGAGCAGGTACAGCGTTACAATTAGATGAATTTAAACGTGAACTCCTTGATTAAATGACAAAAAAACTACGTAAGTTACTTGCTTCCCAAGTTTGAAAAGTCTAATACTATTTTTAATACTGGCGTGATGGAGTCTCTAAAATATGCTGCATTTACATGTACATCCTGAAAATCCACAGCAACGCCTCATTGATCAAGCGGTTGAGCGTATTCGTGCAGGAGATGTTGTGGTCTACCCTACCGATGCTGCCTATGCAATCGGATGCCAGATTGGTAATAAAAATGCCATGGAACGTATTGCTCAGATTCGTGATTTAGGTCCTAAGCATCAATATGCAATTATGTGTTGCGATTTATCAGATATCGCGACTTATGCAAAAGTTGATAACGCGACTTATAGATTATTAAAGGCAAATACACCTGCCATTACGACTTTCATTTTACCTGCAACCAGCGAAGTTCCACGCAGGTTAATGCACCCTAAAAAGAAAACGATTGGTTTACGTATTCCGAGTAATCCGATTTGCCAGGCTTTATTAAAAGAACTTGGTGAACCTTTACTGACAAGTACATTGATTTTACCAGGGCAAGAAGACCCACTTGATGATCCTTATGATATTGAAAATCAGTTGGCTAAACGTATTGATGTCTTTATCGATGGTGGGTTCGGTACTTTAACAACCACCAGTATTGTTGACTTATCGGGTGAACATCCAGAAATTATCCGTCATGGCGCTGGAGATGTAAGTGCTTTCGAATAAGCACTTATTCTCCTTTTTACCAACAGTTAAAAAAAAAGTATTATCAAGAAAAAAAATACTCTTTATTTAGTTTGGATTTTTTTTACACTTTAGTCGTTAAGCAATTTATTAAAAGTCACAATTCCTTTAGAATGTTTTGCACTATCTGCTGTTCTTCTGCTACAGCTCTTATTGACTTGAAAACAAGTCTCATGCTTTTGAAAATTCGCGTGGCTTATAATCGTAATGAACCAATCACTTCATCAATCCATGGAAGACGTTCCACACATCCGTGTTTTAGATGAGTGGCACGACACGATTCCTGAAGATCTTTATATTCCTCCGGCTGCCTTTGAGATTTTACTCGAACAGTTTGAAGGACCACTCGACTTTTTAATTTATCTAATTCAGAAAAACGGTTTTGATTTAGTTCAGCTCGATATCGCCCCTATTGCCACTCAATATTTAGCTTATATGGATAGCATGAAATCCTTAAATATTGAGTTGACTGCCGACTATATGGTGATGGCTGCTTTATTGGCTGATTTAAAGTCTCGCTTACTCTTACCTAAACCTACGGTAGTGAGTATTGAAAAAGATCCGAAGCAGGATCTTATTGATCGACTAGAAACTTATTTACGCATTAAGCAAGCTGCTGAGCGTTTAGGTCAAATGCCAGTTCTTGACCGTGATACATTTAGTGCCAATGTAAGCTTAGGACATATTGCACCTGTTTATGAAGGTTATGATGTTTCAGCATTACACGATGCTTTATTTTGCGTATTTAACCGTCCAGAACCTGTAACGCACACAATTGCACAAGAGCCTGTACTGTTAGAAGAACGTATTGCTTATATTGAAGAGAAATTAGAGTCAGGCGACGTGTTAAGTTTTAAAGAATTACTGAACCCCCAACAAGGCCGTATGGGAATGGTTGTAACTTTTATGGCTGTTTTAGAATTGACCCGACAACAAAAGATTAAAATTATTGCGACAGGTGTTGAAGCTCCATTAGCTATTCAAGGGTCTGCGGCATGAGTTTTGAACAAAATAATACCGATTTGTCATTAGCTGACATTCATCACGAAGTTTTATTGCAACTTGAAGCGATTATTTTTGCTAGTGAAGCACCTGTTTCGATTGCTCGTTTAAAAGAAGCTTTTAATAATCAATATAACAAACAACAGCTTCGTCAGCTTTTACAACAGCTTGCCCTCTTACAACATGGCCGCTCTATTGAGTTGATTGAAACCGCGCAAGGCTTCCGTTTTCAGGTAAGATCCAAATATCGCAATATTATTGCGCAGATTTGGCCAGAGCGACCAACAAAACTGTCGCCATCTTTACTAGAAACGTTGGCTGTCATTGCGTATCATCAACCAGTCACGCGTGCTGATATTGAACAAATTCGTGGTGTATCTAATAATAGTCAGATTCTCAGAACGCTATTTGACTGGAACTGGATTAAAGAAGCCGGTTTTAGAGATTTACCCGGAAGACCTGCGTTGCTAATTACAACGCCTCAATTTCTGAATGCTTTTGGTCTAGCCTCTTTAGGCCAATTGCCTCCCCTACAGAACGCCAAGGAAGCATTTATGGCTCTCGATGCGAATGCACCGAAATCATAAAGAGGTGGACTGTTGATCATTATGTCTAAGGTTGTGCTGTCATGAGTGAAAAATTGCAAAAAGTATTAGCGCGAATCGGATTAGGTTCCCGTCGATATATGGAAGAGGTTATTGCCGCAGGACGCGTGAGTGTAAACGGCAGCGTTGCCCAGGTGGGTGAGCGCATTGAACCAGGCGATGAATTACGCATTGATGGCCGTAAAGTTCAGTTCCAAATCGAGGACGAAATTCGTCGTCGTGTACTGATTTATTATAAACCTGAGGGTGAGATCTGTTCACGTAATGACCCAGAAAAACGCCCAACCGTATTTGATCATTTGCCACAAATTGCAAATGACCGTTGGGTAATGGTAGGTCGTCTGGATATTAACAGTACAGGTTTATTACTATTTACAAATGATGGTGAGCTTGCTAACCGTTTAATGCACCCATCTAATGAAATTGAACGTGAATACGCTGTACGTGTAATGGGTGAAGTAACCCCACAATTACGTCAAAACATGGTCAATGGTGTAGAGCTTGAAGATGGTCCAGCCAAGTTCGAATCTTTCTCTGAAATTGGTGGTGAAGGTATTAACCGCTGGTATCAAGTTGTAGTGAAAGAAGGCCGTAACCGTGAGGTTCGCCGTATTTTCGAATCACAAGGTCTTAAAGTAAGCCGCTTATTACGTACTCGGTACGGTACTGTTATTTTACCACGTGAGTTACGTACTGGTCGCTGGATGGAGTTAGATAAAACTGACATCGACAACTTGGCCAAATCTGTTGAATTAAAGCCACGTCAAGGTACAGGTTTATTTGGCATGGCAAAACGTCGTACTGACCGTATGACTGAAAAGCCAATGGCAGCACGTCGTGGTGGTTACTTACGCCAACAGCGCCGTGATGATGAAAAAGAAGCGCCAGCTAACACAGGCAATCAGCGCAAATCGACGGGTTTTAACCGTGGATTTAAAAAGTTCTAAGTAAAACTTTTAAATAAGAAAACCGCTCACATTAGAGCGGTTTTTTTATTGCTGGTTTGCACTTAATTCATTTTTGCTAATTCAATCCACTCAGCCTCAGGAAAATGTATGGCTAAATAGTCCTTCAAATAATTTGAAGTATCTTGCGAAATTAATGGATCTTTTGATTCATCTTTTAAGTTATAAACCAAAGCTTTTAATTTCAGGCCGCGTGACTTAAGTGCCTCAAGACTAAGCAAAGTATGGTTAATACTTCCTAGACGACCAGAAGTCACTAAAATAACGGGAAACTGATGCTGAGCTACATAGTCAATAGTGAGTAGACTTGTAGTTAATGGCACCATTAAGCCCCCTGCACCTTCTAACAATACAATTTCAAAACGCTCAGCCAATGTTTGAGTCGCATTTTCAATTTTTTGAAAATCGATTTCTCGATTATCTAAACGTGTTGCCAAATGAGGTGAAGCAGGATAACTAAAGATTTCAGGCATAGTCAGCTTATCATGATCTTCCTGAAACCAACCTTGCCCCATAATTTCACGATGCTTCTCGATATCTTCAGAAATATCAGCATTACCTGTTTGAATGAGTTTTTGGGTAATTACTTTTTTACCCTGCTCAGTCCATAATTTTGCTAAAAAGCCTGTCGCGTAGGTTTTACCAATTTCAGTATCAATCCCACTCACAAAATAGACCTGACCACTCATTTACTTCATTCTCCGGGCAATACAATAAATTGGATGATATGTTAAGGCATATCCCTCAGCATGCTTAAACCGCTCATAATCTTGATAAAACTGCTGTAAACTTTGCTTAGTCCAACGATGCTGAGCTGTAGCAGTTACACCTGTTGCTTTTAAATGCTGCAACACGGCTTTAGGTGAATCGAAATAGAGCTGAGTTTGTGACTCTGACAAATGCAAAATCTCAAAACCAGCCTGAGTTAAGGCACTGGTCCAATTTTCAAGCGACCAGTAACTTAGGCCTTGTCCAGTTAGCTCTTTAATTTCAATTAAGTTCTTAGCTCCAAATGTTGAAAAGCATAACCAACCGCTGTCAGTTAAAGCTTCATTACAACGCTTAAGCAAACGCGGTAAATCTTGCATCCATTGCAAAGCAGAACCAGAAACAATCATATCAAGCTGTTGAGGGAGTTCTAATGTTTCAACATCTCCAACTAACCATTTCAAATGTTCTTGATGATTAAAGTGCTGCTGTACCTCTGTATACAAATCATTCAAAATTAAATCTTCAATTTGAAAAGCTTCAACAAGCAGACGAGTTAAGTTACCAGAACCACAACCAATTTCAAAAACACGTGACATCGTACTTGGGCAAAACTGCTTTAGTAAGCCCGTTAAATTTTGGCAAATTTGTTTTTGAACAACCGCATGCTCTGAATAGCTTTGCCCTGCTTTAGCAAAACGCTCGGCAACTAAGTTTTTATTCAGACTCACAGAAAACTCACCAGTGCTTCAAGCTCGTGTTGTTCAACCATCGACGTTAAAGAAATACGCAAACGTGCACTATTTTTAGGTACTGTTGGTGGGCGTACAGGCATGGCATAAAAGCCGCTTTCTTGAACGTGTTTTGCCTTATCGATCGCAGCCTGACTTTCTCCAACAATAACTGGAACAATATGACTGGTCGACGGACTTACATAACCCTTTTGTACAACAGCTTGTTGAAGATATTGGCTAATATTTTTTAAGTGTTCACGCTGAGGTTGAGCAACTAATACTTTTTGGAATATAAAGTTTACCCAAGCCACAATAATAGGAGGTTGAGAAGTCGTAAAAATGAGCGGACGCATTTTATTAATAAGATAATCTTTAATAATTGGATCGCAAATAATGTAACCACCGACTGCTGCCAATGCTTTACCGAAGGTACCAACTAGAAAATCAATTTCCTGAATGACATTATATTGTTCAGCACATCCCAAACCTTGCTGACCACGTACACCAATTGAGTGTGCCTCATCGACATAAAGCATGGTTTTAGCAAAACGTTTTTTAAGCTGGACTAATGCGGCTAAGTCCGTTTCATCACCATCCATACTAAAAATACTTTCTGTGACCACAATGATTCGTTCAATCTTGTCATCATCATGATACTTTTGCAGAAGTTGTTCTAAGTGCTGTAAATCATTATGGCGATAACGCACATACTGCGCACCAGATAAACGTATACCGTCAATCATGCTCGCATGAACTAACTTATCTGCCAAAATTAAAGTTTTGCTATCAGAAACAGCTGGCAAAATACCAATATTCATGTGATAGCCACTATTAAATAACAGAGCCGACCGACCACCAAATGCTTTGCTTAGGCTATTTTCCAACTGTTCATATTCATCAAAGTTACCCGTCAATAAACGGGCCGATGAAGAACTAAAATAGCTGCGCTCTAACGGCAAGCTATCTAAAAACTCTTGGCGAAGATTAAGATCAGCCGCCAATCCAAGATAGTCATTTGAAGCTAAATTGAGCATTGTTTTATTTTGAATAGTAATAAAACGGCCATACTGCACATTTTGGGTAAATTGTCTGAAATTACCCTGTTGTTTTAACTCATCTAACTCTGTAGCAAAATGATTAAGCAATGACATCTTAATGCGCTCCCTGCAATGTTTTAACAACTTCAACCAATTGTTCAAGCAAATCGCTTAGCTCTTGTTGAGTAATGACATAAGGTGGCATCACATAAACCAGTTTGCCAAAAGGGCGAATCCAGATTCCACGGTCTACAAATTGTTGCTGTAAAGTTTTCATATCAACATTAAAGGTGAGTTCTACTACACCAATTGCACCCAGCACTCGTACATCAGCAACATAATCAAGCTGATCTAAAGGCACTAAATGTTGGCTAAGCTGTTGCTCAATTCGCTTAATATTGGCTTGCCAATCTTGCTCAATTAATAATTGCGTACTTTTCATGGCAACGGCGCAAGCAAGTGGATTGGCCATAAAGGTTGGGCCGTGCATAAATACTCCAGCCTCTCCACGACTAATCGTTTCTGCAACATGTTTTGTTGTTAAGGTCGCAGATAACGTCATATAGCCGCCTGTTAACCCTTTACCTATGCACATAATGTCTGGCTCGACTTGGGCATGTTCCCAAGCAAAAAGCTTACCCGTACGGCCAAAGCCAGTAGCAATTTCATCAAAAATTAATAACAGATGATATTTCTCGCAAAGTGCTTTAGCCTGACGTAAATATTCAGGATGATAAAAACGCATGCCCCCTGCACCTTGAACAATTGGTTCAATAATGAGTGCGGCAAGTTTTTCATGATTTTGCTGAATGGCTTGTTCTAGCTCGGCAATATCTTGAGGATTCCATTCTTCGTGGAATTTGGTTTGTGGTGCCGCCACAAAAAGGCGGTTTGGTAAGCTTGTACCAAAAATTTGATGCATGCCTGTAACCGGATCACACACAGACATCGCATTCCATGTATCTCCATGGTAACCAGAGCGCGTAGTAATAAAATTTGTTTTTTGTGGTTGGCCTTGTGCGGTCCAGAATTGCACAGCCATTTTCAGAGCAACTTCAACAGCAACTGATCCTGAGTCTGCATAGAAGATTTTGTCGAGACTTGGCGGTGTAATTTTTAAAAGAATTTTTCCAAGCTCAATCGCAGGATCATGTGTTAGCCCACCAAACATGATATGTGACATGTTCTGTAATTGATCTGTCACTGCCTGATTAAGTTCAGGGTGATTATAGCCATGAATTGCACACCACCAAGAGGACATGCCATCAATTAAAGTTCTACCATCATTGAGTTCAATCGTCGCACCATAAGCACGCTTAACTTTAAATGTTGGTAACGGTTGGGTCATTGAAGTATATGGATGCCAAATATGTTCCAAATCAAAATTATCGGTCATCCTCTATACCCTTTTACAGCAATCAAATCTTTCATTTAGCACATGTTAAACCTGTTAATAATGAAAGAAAATTGCGAGATCAACCAAAGCTTATGAACTTTGCTGATGAATTGTTAAAAATTGGCAGATTTCTTCAATTGTTCTTTCCACCTGTAAGTAGGGAAAAGCATGTGTAGCATCTTTTAGCAACTTATAAGTCATGTTTTCTGTAGCGAAATCCTTAAAATTCTCCATAATTTTGCAAGGAATGACATTGTCTTGCTCAGCAAACAGATGAAGCTGTAGACCTGGATAGTTTTTCAAGTTATCTACCAGATTTAACTGTTCAAGCATTTGTAAACCTTCTATTAAAAGTTCATTTGACGGCGGATTTGCTATATTTTGTACACTCATCCAATCTTGTTTCGCTTGAGATGAGCCAAGTGTAATCAAATAATAAAAACGCTTTAAAGTGGCTTGCGGGTTCTGTAAAAAAGACGCTTTAAATTGACTAAATACATCAGTAGGCATTGCTGTTTGCCAATTATCGTTAGCAACAAAACATGGATTCGACGCGAGCGTAATTAACGTTTTAGTTTGCCCAGTTTGTTTATAAAAAAAGTCAACGAGATGAGTTGCTAACTGTCCGCCTAAAGACCAGCCTATCACCACATCAATTTCAGCCACTAAATCAAGCTGTGCTTGAAAGTTACTCTCTAAAATATTAAATATATCAATTAATTGCGTTTCAAAACCAGCTTTTTCCAAATGCAATTTAAGTGATTGCAAAGGTTCTCCCCCTACTCCCCAACCTGTAATCAATAAAATTTTATTTTGTAACTTCATATGCATGTCCACAGCCAACTTTTGCAAGATTATATATTAATATCAATTTTAAATATCCTTTAAAATCAACATAAAAATTAAATTTCGAAAAGTAAAATCAGGCATTTAGAGGTGTTTAATATTCTGAAATATATTGATAAGTAAGGCCTAAATTATTCATATGAAATATACAAAAATTTAATTATGTAAACATTGAAGCAAATCAAAAAACAACATAATCCACACTTCACCCATAAATCCATTGTGCAATGTAATTAATGTTAATACTTATGTTTTTTTATTAAAAAAAATGACTCATCAATTCATTTTAATGCTAGAAGATTAATTAATGATCAAAAATATTGGGCAGGTTAATATGAACAGTCAAAGTATAATATCTGATGGGAGAGAAAAAGATACATATTTTGTTACACCCAGTGGTATTATAAATACCTTACCTTCAGATAAAAATTATTGTTTATTTCTGGATATTGATGGAACATTAGCTCCATTTCAAATTCATCCTGAACATAGTTTTATTCCTAATACGACATTAGAAGTTATAAAAAAAATTATTGAATTAAATATACCAGTAGTTGCTGTAACAGGTCGTGATGTTGAAACAGCGAGTAAGCTGCTTCAGTCTATTGAAGTTCCTATAGCAGGGCTACATGGTTTAGATATTTATTTTGACTCTAGCACTTATATTCGCCCAGACTTAAGTGATATTAATTTTAATAAATTAAAAGAAGATATTATAAAATCTTGTGAAAAATATCCCGATTTATTAATTGAGGATAAAGGATATTCTATTGCTTTGCATTATCGAAAAAATCCAGAATTAGAAAATAATGCAACTTATATTATGCAACAGGTTAAATATTTTCATCCTCAACTAAAATTAAATAGAGGAAAATTTGTAGTTGAATTAGTACCTAAACAGGCAGATAAAGGCAAAGCAATTCAAACTATATTAAATCATCTTAATTTGCCGTTAATTCATCCGATATTTATAGGAGATGATTTAACAGATGAATCGGGTTTCACTTTTATTAATCAACAATTTGGCACTTCAATTAAAGTAGGTTCTGGTGAAACAGAAGCTCAATATAGATTAAAAGATATTAACAGTGTTTCTAATTTTCTTTTTTTCTTTCTCGAAAAAATAAAAAAGTTATACGTCAAAAATAGTCAAGATCAGAATGGAGAACAAATATGTCTAAATTAATCGTGTTATCGAATCGAATAAGTATGCCATCAGGTAAGGCTTCAGCAGGTGGCCTTGCAGTAGCTGTACAAGACGCATTAAATGACAGTAATGGCATTTGGTTAGGCTGGAATGGTCAACAAGTTACCGATACTGAAGCGCCTGAGTTCGATCAGGCATATTCTCATGGGATTGACTACATTACCTGCCCTCTTACACATCAGCAATATGCGCAGTACTACTGTGGTTTTGCTAACAAAGTTTTATGGCCTGCCATGCATGATCGAGATGATCTAATCGAATATGATGCTGAAGAATATAATACTTACCAAAGGGTTAATCGTTTATTTGCTGAAAAATTAAAACAAATTGCTCAGCCGGATGATGTTATTTGGGTACATGACTACCACTTTTTTAGTGTAGCCCGTCATTGCCGCGAATTAGGAATGCAAAATAAAATCGGTTTCTTTTTGCATATTCCT
This sequence comes from Acinetobacter sp. 70_2, assembly GCF_056736115.1. Taxonomy (NCBI): domain Bacteria; kingdom Pseudomonadati; phylum Pseudomonadota; class Gammaproteobacteria; order Moraxellales; family Moraxellaceae; genus Acinetobacter; species Acinetobacter sp. 70_2. The sequence continues at coordinate 109,579 of NZ_JBWZIP010000003.1, read as the reverse complement.
TTTGCAAGCCTAAATATTTGGCGCAAAATTCCAGTTGCACTACAGTTAGTACAAGACCTTTGCCAATATGATGTAGTTGGTCTACAGACTCAAGCTGATCAAAACACCTGTATGCAAACCTGTATGGGCTTACTTGAAGCTCAAAAAATACTAAGCGACCGAATCAGTTATAAAAAACGTCAGGTGTTGATTAAGTCCTATCCTATTGGTGTACAACCAGAACTTATTCAACGTCAAGCACAACAGGCATTTCATACCCCATATGTATTTAACTTTGAAGATATTCCACGTCAAAAAACTATTATCGGGGTTGATCGGATTGATTATTCAAAAGGTCTGCTTGAGCGTTTCAATGCATTTGCGACCTTCTTGGAAACTAATCCTGAATATCATGGACTGGTACGCCACCTTCAAGTTGCAACGCCTTCACGTACTGATATTCCAGCTTACCAACGTTTATACCAACGTTTTAAAACCAAACTAGAGCTGATTAATGAAGAGTTTGCCCACGAAGACTGGCGTCCAATTGATTGCTGCTACGACACTGTTCAACATGACAGTCTAATGCATATTTATCGTCGTTCTGATATTTGCTGGATTAGCTCATTACGTGATGGAATGAACTTAGTCGCAAAAGAATATATTGCAGCTCAAGATCCAGAGAATCCCGGTGTGCTGATTTTATCTAAATATGCTGGTGCTGCTGAACAAATGACTCAGGCCTTGATTGTTGACCCATTGGATCGAGCAGCCATGATGGATACTCTAAAAACCGCTCTAGAGATGTCTAAAACAGAACGTATTAATCGTTATGAACAATTAATAGAGGGTTTGGCAGCCACCGACTTGAGTGATTGGCGAAATACTTTCTTGAAGGATTTAGAAAATGCTCCGACCTTCACAAAGTCTAAGTTGTCATTACAAGACAAGTATCAACCTACTTATCATGTCTTATAGTGATTTAAGCTTATAGAACATCGAGAAGTTTTTCTCGATGTTCTTTCGGCGGGTAAATCGGCTTAAGTTACTTTGCCTTCACAAGGGTAAAGCGATTGAGTAGAGCAATCATAGTTAATAAAACCGCTACACCTGATAGCACTGTGGTTAAGCTGGTCCACTGACCAATTAAACCGATTAAAGCTGGACCACTTAATGAGCCAGTGTAAGCAATGGTTGAAACCAAAGAAAGCGCTGCTGCTTTAGGCATATCATTTTGACGGCCAACACGCGAAAACATAACAGGCACAATGTTAGAGCAGCCTAAACCTAAAAGTGCGTAACCTAATACCACGACCTGCCAAACAGGTGCCATCACAATAGTGACCATAGCAAGAGCTGCAACAATTGCACTATAAGTCACAATGGTTTTCTCGCCCCATTGTTTTAACAAGAGATGTCCTGCAAAACGACCACTTGTCATACTAAGTGCAAAGAATGTATAAGCCAGCCCCGCAAAAGCAGGATTCAGCTGATATTTACTCGTTAAATAAATACCACCCCAGTCCATCGCGGCACCTTCTGACAAGAAGGCAATAAAACACATCATCCCAATTAAGAGGATAGTACCATTGGGACGCGAAGATTTTTTCGGTGCGTCAGTTATTTCTGCTGCACCTTTTTCATCTTGCTCAAAGGTTGTTAAAGCAGATGGGATAGCAACAAAACTAACAGCCAATAAAATCATGACCACAGACAGCGTACTCATGAATGGTGAAAGACCAATTGCCAATAGTGCAGTAACAAGCATGGCACCTATTAAACCACCAAGGCTACACATACCATGAAAACTGGACATGAGTGCACGTAAGCTGTTCTTTTCCACCACAACTGCTTGTAAATTGATAGCAACGCCAAGACTACCTGCTGCCGTACCAAAAATAAATAACGCCACCGCCATCGATACAAGACTATGCCAGATTGTCAAACTTGGTAGTAATACTATTAAGAGTATAGTCGCCACAGCAATTAAAGGACGACATCCCCAACGCTTAACTAAAGCCCCTGTCGCAGGCATAGCAATCATTGAGCCGATTCCCATACAAAGCAGCAATAAACCAAAATTTGCATGATTTAGGTTTAAACGTTGCTGTGCATAAGGAATAAGTGGCGCCCAAGCAGATATCGCAAAGCCCAAGCTAAAAAAGCTAAGACGAGTTGCTAATCGTTGTGTGCTTAAGAGAGTAGCTGTATCTAAAACAGCAGGTTTGGAAAATAACATATACGCGAAGCTCACCATAAAACCATTGGCGATCCATACCAACCGATTCCCCATAGAAAAACCCCTGCCTTATTAAGTTCCAGGCAAGGGTTTTTGTTGGCGAAATTATATCCAATTCCACAAAAAAAACATGGGGTCTGATACAATTTTTCTGACTTTTTTGTAACTGCCAAAGCCTTATATAGTAAGGCTTTGAATATATTCAATTTGACAATATTAACGTCTAAGGAATGACTTCATTTTATTAAAATGAGCGAATAAAAAACCCAGCTTAAGCTGGGTTTTTCAAATCGTTAAATTTGAGACTGAATATAATTTTGTAGGCCAATCAGTTCAATTAAACGCAACTGTTTTTCAAGCCAGTAAGTATGGTCTTCTTCGGTATCTGATAATTGTTGACGTAACATGTCACGACTAATGTAGTCGCCTTTTTCTTCACAAAGTTTAATACCTGTCGCTAATTTTTCACGCACATGATATTCAAGTGCTAAATCAGCTTTTAAGCAAGATACAACGTCTGTACCAACATTGATATCTTCACGGTGCATGTTTGGTTTGGCACCTAAAAATAATACACGACGAATGATTGCATCGGCATGTGAAGCTTCTTCCTGCATCTCATGGTCAATACGCTCATAAATCTTGTTTAAGCCCCAATCTTCATACATACGAGAATGGATTAAATACTGATCACGGGCAGCCAACTCTCCGCCAATGAGCATATTTAAATAGTCTATGACTTCTGGATTGCCACGCATAATAAATCTCCTATCGTATGAGTCTATTATGGGCAAACTTAAAAGTGATTGCAAAATAAAAAATAGTTAAGTTTATGATTTTTATCAAATTAAAATGAGAAACATACGCATTTGCAGTTTAAGTTATTTAAATTTCCTCTGCAAAAAGAAACGCTTGTCCGATTTATAGGCTCAAACAAGCGTTCAAATATGGCATAAACCATCAATTTATAAATTTGTAACTAAAATCAATGGTTCTTATTTCGCTAAGTCTTTTAGCTCAAAGTCTGCCCATAACCCGCCATGAGTGATAAGAAGTCTGTTTCGTTCATGACAGGAATACCTAATTTCGCTGCTTTTTCTAGTTTTGAACCAGCCTTTTCACCCGCAACCACACATTTAGTTTTACTCGATACACTACCACTTACTCGCGCACCTAATGCTTGGAGCATTTGAGTCGCCTGATCACGCGTCATTTGCTCTAATGTACCTGTAAGTACCCAGCTTTCGCCATTTAATGGCTGACGTGTTGGCGCAATTGGTGCATCCCAATGAATACCCGCAGCAATTAAACGATCAAGTACTTCAATGTTATGCGGTGCCAAGAAGAAATCAGCAATCCATTCAGCAGTAATATCGCCTACATCTGGGGTTTTCTTCAAAGCTTCAATATCAGCAGCTTTAAGAGCCTCTAATGTCTGAAATGTATTGGCTAACATTCTAGCTGTTGTTTCACCTACCCCACGAATACCTAAGGCATAAATAAAACGCGCAAGAGTTGTTTTCTTACTAGCTTCAATAGCATCAATGAGGTTCTGTACTGACTTTTCACCCATTTTTTCGATGCCCAACAGCGTTTCTCTGTGTTCATGCAAATGGTAAATATCAGCAACATCTTTGAGTAAATCGAGGTGTAATAAAGACTCAACCCAACGATCACCCAAACCTTCAATATCCAGAGCTTTACGCGATACGAAGTGGCGAATGGCTTCAATACGCTGTGCAGCACAATATAAACCACCAGAACAACGTGCGAGAGCCTCACCTTCAGGCATAACCACTGGAGAAGCACATACTGGACAGTTTTCAGGTAAATGAACAACTTCTGCTTCGGCAGGACGGAACTCTGGCCAAACTTTTTCTACTTTGGGAATAACGTCACCAGTACGATAAACACTTACCGTATCTCCAACGCGTACATCTAGACGATGAATTTCACCAATATTATGCAAAGTCACGTTAGAAACAGTCACACCACCCACAAAAACAGGGTTTAAGCGTGCTACAGGTGTTAAAGTCCCAGTACGTCCTACTTGCCAATCAATCTGTTCGACAGTGGTCAGTGCCGCTTGTGCAGGGAATTTATAAGCGGTTGCCCAGCGTGGTTCACGGCTTAAGAAACCAAGCTGCTGTTGCTGTTTTAGGTCATCGACCTTTACGACCATACCATCAATTTCAACTTGTAGGTTTGGACGCTCTTGCTGAATTTGTTCGTAGCGCTGCTGTACTTCTTGAATTGAGTTACACAAGTACTGACGTTCCGCAATTTGAAAACCAAGTTCCGTTAACCATTGCAAGCTATCATGCATGGTCGTTAAGTTATGGTTTGGCTCACACTGCGCAATACCATACGCATAAAATGCTAAAGGTCGGCTAGCAGCAATATTTGGGTCAAGTTGTCTTAAACTTCCTGCTGCTGCGTTTCGAGGGTTAGCAAAGGTTTTCTCGCCTTTTGCCTCTTGATCCGCATTGAGTTTTTCAAAACCAGACTTTGGCATGAGTACTTCGCCACGAACTTCGAGCAAGCGCGGAATGTCGTACTTTTCCGAGTGTAGAACTTTAGGTAAGTTACGAATGGTTTTTACATTTTGAGTAATGTCTTCGCCGGTTTCACCATCACCACGGGTTACACCACGAACCAATACCCCATTTTCATACCATAGTGAAATTGCAAGACCATCGAGTTTTAACTCAACTTCATATTGTACTTTTTGGTTTGGTAGTCGCTCTTCTACACGGCGTGCAAATGCAAATAAATCTTCTTGGTTAAATACGTTACCCAGAGAAAGCATTGGCACCACATGCGTCACACTTTCAAACTTTGAAAGCGCTTGTCCACCTACTTTCGTTGTTGGCGAATCAGCTTGTACAAGTTCAGGATATTGCTCTTCTAAAGCTTTTAGCTGATGAAATAAATGATCGTATTCACTGTCCGAGATTGTCGGCTGATCCATGACATAGTAGGCATGGTTATGCTTTGCAATCAGTTGAATAAGCTGACGCATCTGTTCGATCACGGAAGTTATTGCCATTATGTTATTCACCATAAAAAAGGGTGGAAATTTCTCCACCCTGAGCTGCGACTAGATATGTTGCAATTATCGCAACCTATACAAAAAATTTAAACTAGGCTGTTGCCTGTGCAGGACGATAATCAATCACATGATGGCGCCAATGTTCTTTTAACTGTGGCGTAAACTCAAGGTTATTTTCATCATAAACCTTACCATCAATTTCACGAGCAATAAGACCTGCAATACTGGTCATCATGTCAAAACCAGTAACTGCTTTACTGTTTGGAAGTGCAAGGAAAAATGCTAAGCCTTGAACTTGTTCAGCAGATAAAGTTTCCAAATCAAAACCAGCTGGACCGTTATCTGTCATACGAAGTACAGAGAACATCAATGCACTTGGTTCATCGGTATTTTCATAACGGTGGAAACAAGACATTTCACCGTAACGTAGACCGTATTTTAAAAGTACTTTCAGTGCTTTATCGCCCGATAACGCACGGCGCGGATTTGGATAAACATTCAGTGCAATAATCTGCTCAGCCATTGCTAACGCACTTTCGTCGTCAAAACGCTGTTGCTCATGCAAATGTACATCCAGAATATTACTTTCACCTTCAAACTCGGCAATTTCAGCCGTTTCAATATTCGGATTTAAGCTTAATTCAGGTTCTGCTTTAGAATGCTCTTCTGCCACTTTTTCTTCTGATGAGCTTGTAGCTTCTGTTGCAGCAGAAACGGTATCAGTTAACTCAACTGAACTATTTTCACTTACAGTTGGACTAACAGTATTTTCTTCAGCTTTAACTTCTTCTACTGGAGTATTTTCAACGGGTGCTTGTGTCTGGTCTGTTTGAGTTTGTGAAGCTAGTTCTACTTCTTTTGTTTCCTGTTCTTTTGGCTGCGCCTGCTCGCTTAAAGTCGGTTCTACACGTTCAGCAACGGTTGCTGATGCTACAGCTGCCTCTGCCTGTTCAAGTTGATCTCGTACATGACGAGGAATAACCGGTTGATTACTTTCAGGATTAATATGTAAATCACTGTCTAGCGAGGGTTCAGCATGGTTCGGCTTTTTTAAAATCATTCTTAAGCCAACTAGCATGATAATAATGGCAACAACGATGCCAATAATCGTATTGATTTCCATTCTATGACTCCGAAACTAACCCGTATTCTTTTGCCTGTTCTAAATTGACAGTGACTAATTTTGATGTGCCCGGTTCAGGCATGGTTACACCCAACAAGTCAGTTGCCATGGTCATCGCCAGCTTATTATGTGTAATGTAAATGAATTGTACATGTTCAGAAAGCTCTTTTACCAAATTACAATATCTCTGTACATTCGCATCATCGAGTGGTGCGTCCACTTCATCGAGTACACAAAACGGTGCCGGGTTTAACCTGAAAATGGCAAATACTAATGCTAACGCCGTTAACGCTTTTTCTCCACCGGAAAGTAATGCTAGAGAACTATTTTTCTTTCCAGGCGGTCTCGCCATGAGCTTAACCCCAGATTGCCAGTCATCTTCCAGACTTAAACTTGCCTCACCACCATTAAAAACCTTTGGAAACAGGTTTTGCAACTCTTGATTAATCTGATCAAAAGTCGTCATAAATAGTTTACGGGTTTCTTGGTCAATGCTTTTCATCGCATCTTTTAACTGAGTTACCGTATTTTCCAAGTCTTGAATTTGGTGGCTCAACTCATCAAAACGCTGAGAAACTTCTTCAAACTCTTGTGAGGCTGCCAAGTTAACCGCACCGATTTTTTCAAACTGCTTTTGTACCTTTTCCAGTTTTTGCTGGTGCTCAGTTAAATCTATTTTCAAGCCCGTTTGAAGTTCAGCATTTAACTCTTTTAACTGCTCTTGATAGTGCTCGCGGTCTGATTTAGCTGCTTGCCATGCTAAACGTTTGGCTTCAAGCTGCTCTCTGAGTTTTTCATCTTGCTGTTGGTACTGATGGCGTTGGTCTGTGAGTGTTTGTTGCTTCTCTTGCACACTATTAAGCTCAAGCTGCCAGTCATTCCAAGTCTTTTGCAACTTTTCAGTTTGAGCAAACTGTTGTTGAAATTCCGACTCAAGGTTTGGTAACTCTAACTGAATAGGGTCAACAAACTTTTTCGCCTGTTCCATTTGCGCTGCAATTTGTTGATATTGACTCTGCAAGAAGGAAATATCTTTTTCAAGCAGCTCGATTTGTTGAGTTGTCTGCGTACTGTTCCGACGTAAAATCTCGCGTTCTTGCTGCTGCTGTTGTAAGACTTGTTGCTGTTCTTCGAGTTGTTCTGTTAGCTCTTCTACCCGAAATTGCAAAGTTTTATAGTCAGGTAAAATAGTTTCTAGCTTCATCGCAAGCGCATGCAAATCAATTTCAAGATCGTCTTTTTGCATTGCATCTTCTTCAAGCTGCATGTCTAACTGAGCTAACTGATCTTTTAATTGCTGTTTTTGCAGTAAAAATGCTTGTGCCGCAGTTTGCTGTTTAGCAATTTGTACATCTAGCTGCTGCAAGTCTTTTTGTTTTTGTTTAATAATTTGTTGTTTCTGCTGTAAGTCTGCTTGTAGGTGTGCGAGTTTTTCTTTTTGCTGAACAGTAATTTGATCTAATGCTTGTAGTTCAGGTTGCTGCTTTTGAAGAACTTGTTCAATTTCATCTAGACGAATACGATGACTGAGCATACCTTGCGCACTTTGACTTTCGTCATCATACATAAGAGCAATTACCCAATCCTGCCCAACATGATAACCATCCAAGGTCAAGATAGACTGGCCATGTTGTAGTTGCTTTTGCTCATTTAAAGCATCAGATAATTTTTGCGCAATCGCTACATTTGAAAATATTGAAAGCTGTGGTGACGCAATCCAGTCATTTAAACAGGCCAAATTTCCTTTAAATTTGCTTGTTTGTTCTGACGGTTTTAACTGGCGAGCAATTCCTTCCTGAAAGACTTGTTCGGTTTCAACAATATGTGCCTGCAACCATTTTGCTAAAAACTTTTCAACAATCTGCGCGTGTGGCTTACCCTGCTCTGTTAACTCTAGAGCCTGCATTAAACGTAGCGTATCTTGGTTTTGCTTTGGACTTTGTTTAGCAACAAGCTGGCTTAAGTTTTTCTGCTCAGATAATAAAACCTGTATTTCTGTTTTCAGTGTTTGCTGCTGATTTTTAGTTGCCTGATGCGCTTGTTGAGACTGTTCAATCTGTTGCACATACTGCTCAATATCAGCCTCTAACGTTGAGATTTCACGACAAAGCTGCTGTTGTAGTTGCTCAAGCTCGCCTTGTTCATCTTCGTGTACTTGCGATTGAATCTGACTTGCCTGATGTTGCAGCGTTTCTTTTTGCTGCTCAATGCGCTGAACATTTTTGCCTAGCTGTTCAATTTGCGCAGACATTTGCATTTTTTGCTGCTGTTGTTTTTCAACTTGAGCTTTTACTTGCTCAAACTGTTGCTGTGCTTGTTTTTGCTGAGATTGTAAATCAGCAAAGTTTTGTTCTACTTCGGCTGCGGTATGTTCAACCGTCGTTAAAGCTTCCGTTTGTTCTTCTAGCTGATTACTTAACGTTTCAAGCTGTAGCTCGGAAAGTTGTAAACGCTCTTTCGTCTGAGCTTTTTGCTGTTCTAATTGAACCAGTGTCGTACTATTTTGCTGAAATAAACTCTGTTTTTGTTCTAGAGTCATTTTTAATTCAGAGAGTTTCTTTTCAGCTTGCTGCCACTCTTGTTGTAGTGGTGAAGATTGCTGAATAAGTCGCTGAAATAAAGCACTGGTCGATTCTAAATCATGTTCAATTGTACTTAACTCAGAGCGAACTAACTTAAAAGTTTCGCCCAGTTCATTCATTTGAACTGTATATTCTTCTTGTAGGCGTACACTTTTATCTGCCTGAAAAGATAAAATTTCAATTTTTAGGGTACGAATCTGACTTTCTAAGGTTTTATATTGAACCGCAGCTTCTGACTGGCGTTTTAGCGTTTTAAGCTGTGATTTTAACTCAAGCGCAATATCTTCTAAACGTGAAAGGTTTTGCTCAGTATGTTCAAGATGCTGCAAGGTTTCGCGGCGACGCGCCTGATAACGAGAGACGCCCGCTGCTTCTTCAATGAAAATACGCATTTCTTCAGGTTTGGCATCAACCAAACGGTTAATCATGCCCTGTTCAATGACAGCATAAGAGCGTGGCCCTAAACCCGTTCCCAAGAAAATGTCGGTAATATCACGGCGACGGCAACGTGTACCATTTAAAAAATATTCAGACTTACCTTCACGGGTGACCTGACGACGAACAGCGAGCTCGTTATAAGCATTATAGGCTCCACCCAATTTACCATAGGTATTATCAAAACGTAGCTCAACACTGGCAACACCCACTGGCTTACGCTTGGATGTTCCGGTAAAAATAACATCTTGCATGCTACCACCACGCAGCTGACGAGCATTTGACTCACCCATCACCCAGCGGATCGCATCAATAACATTGGATTTGCCACAACCATTTGGACCAACCACTGCTGTGCGGTTAGCCTTGAAATTTAACGTTGTACTATCTGCAAAAGATTTAAAGCCGGAAAGTTTTAAACTGCTTAAACGCATAATGCCCTAACTAACGGCGTGAGCGTCTCGCCCAAGCCAATTCAATCTGTTTCATTCGTGTCAGCGATTCCAACACAAGGTTACGTAAGTGTCGACAAAAATCTTCCATAAATAAAGCGGCTTGTTGTGATTTTCGGATCAAAATTGCATCAGTCACGAGTTTAAATAATGCAAATGCTTCTTGTAGTTCCCGCTTAGAGGTATTTAGGGTCAAAAAATAACTACGACGTAAAGAAGGTAATAATTCTTTATAAAATTTCATTAGGTAAGGATTACCCACCATATCTTGCTGTTCAGCCAGATATTGGAAAATGGCATCGTAGAATTTTTCGATATCACCTACTTTTACATGCTCAAGAAGTTGTTCTAATAAGAGCTGTAATTGATTAGCTTCGTGCGCACGCCATGTTTCACTGATGCGTTGTACAATATGTCCCAGTAGCATTACATTTGTATCAAAAAGTGCTTTCACTTGTTGTGCAGACATTTCTGAGACAATTGCACCCCGACGCGGAAAAATTTCAATTAAATGCGTACGTTCAAGTAATAATAATGCTTCACGAACTGACCCCCTACTTACATCAAGCTCTTTCGCAATACGAAGCTCTTGTATGCGTTCGCCTTCGACCAATTCGCCGCTAATAATCTGTTCGCTAATATATTTTACAATTTGCTCAGAAAGACTTTCTGTCTCTTCGAGATTCATAAATCACCCGCTACTTTTTATATGCATTAATCCATGCTTTTCTTTCGCATCCTTGTTTTTAACTGATCCCATCCATTAAAAACTATGTCATTGTCTGACAATTTTATTGCATTTTAAGCCAACCCGCCCAAAATCCATACAGAAATCGGATGAAAAAACTTATCTTTAGTCTGTTTAAATCTTCAAATAAAAAAAGCTTAAACCATGTGAGTCTAAGCTTCTTTTTCTATATTTTTCTAAATGAATACGCTTTTTAATTCATAAAACCTTTATAAATAAAATAGCTGCCAACTACCACGAGTAAACAAGCAAAGCATTTTTTCAACATTTGTGGTGATAAAGCATGCGCAACCTTAGCCCCAAGTTTAGCCGTCACAAAACTCATGACACTAATACCAATAAACGCATAGATATGCACATAACCAATCGTGTTAGGTACAGAGATGTGCTCTTTAGCACCAAACCACATAAAGCCAATTGCACCCGCTACAGCAATAGGTAAACCACAAGCGGCAGAAGTCGCAACTGCTTTTTGCATGACCACACCATGACGGTTTAAATACGGAACGGTTAAGCTACCGCCTCCAATACCAAAAATTGCAGAGGCAATACCAATACCACCACCTGCCATAAATTGCATAGGTGTTGAAGGGAGCTGACGTGTTGGGTCAACAACCACATTTGCGCCTTTAAACATGCGATAGGCCATCACAACAGCAAAGACACCAATAAGAAGCTGTAAATGCTGACCAGACATCAGATCGGCAATACCCGCCCCTAAGAATGAACCAATCACTAGCCCAGGTGCCAAATTACGAAAAACAGGCCAGAGGACTGCACCTTTTTTATGATGGGCAGAAACTGAACTAAATGATGTCACGATAATGGTTGCAAGCGATGTTCCGACTGCAATATGCATGATTACAGCAGGGTCATAGTGCAACTGGGTAAAAACGACATAGAGGATTGGTACAATAATTAGTCCACCACCAACCCCAAACAATCCGGCAGTAAAACCAGCAATTGCGCCAATGAGTAAATATATGATTAACTCCATAAATGTTTTACCACTCTGCTCATATTCAACATGGATTTAGAGACTCGCCAACTACAACAACTTTTAAGCGCAAAAAACCAGCTTCCAGAAGTGGTTTTATTAAAAGCAACCACAACTTCGACCAATGATGATATTCGTGAAATTGCCCAAAAAGGCATTACAACAGGCTTGGTTTGCAGTACTCAACAAACTCAAGGGCGAGGTCAACATCAACGGCAGTGGATTTCACCTGAAGGAAACATTTATTTAAGCACATTGGTGCAAACTCGAACACCCTTAGATGGTCGCTTAGCACTTGAAGTTGCTCTAAATATTTTGCAAATCCCGCAGTTGCAAGCTTTGAGCTTACAAGTGAAATGGCCAAATGATTTGTATAGTGCGCATGGGAAATGGGGTGGAATTTTGGTCGAACCACTTTCTCAGCATCAGGCTATTGTAGGCGTGGGGATTAATTTAAAAACACCACCAGTGACTGATAGTGACCAGCCAATCACCTCTTTAGAAGATTTAGGGCTAGAGCAAATGAGTCGGCTTGAACTCATTTCAGAACTCTATGTTGCAATTCAAAATGCAGCTCGCTGGTTTGATCATGGTTGTTATAACTTAGCAGGTCGTTTTAACCATCATGCAGCTTGGTTGAATCAGTTAGTTCAATTCGAACATAGTCAAGGATTGGTACATGGCCGTTTTGTTGGAATTTCTAATGAAGGTGCAGTAATTCTTGAAACTCCAGAGCAACAGCAGTTTTATCAAGGTCGTTTAAGACCACAAACCACTCAGTAATCAGGTATTTTCCCCATGAAAAGTTTATGGCTTGATATCGGAAACACCCGTTTAAAATACTGGATTACTGAAAATCAGCAAATTATTGAACATGCAGCTGAGCTACATTTGCAGTCTCCTGCCGATTTATTACTTGGATTAATCCAACACTTTAAACATCAAGGTCTACATCGCATTGGCATTTCTTCAGTACTCGATACTGAAAACAACCAACGTATCCAGCAGATTTTAAAATGGCTTGAAATTCCTGTTGTTTTTGCCAAAGTCCATTCGGAATATGCAGGCCTACAATGTGGCTATGAAGTTCCTAGTCAACTCGGGATTGACCGCTGGTTACAAGTATTGGCTGTTGCAGAGGAACAAGAAAATTATTGCATTATTGGTTGCGGAACAGCGCTCACGATTGATTTAACCAAGGGCAAACAGCATTTAGGCGGTTATATTCTGCCAAACCTTTATTTGCAGCGTGATGCGCTGATTCAAAATACTAAAGGTATTAAAATTCCAGATTCAGCTTTTGATAATCTGAACCCAGGTAATAACACAGTCGATGCAGTACACCACGGTATTTTGTTAGGCCTGATTAGTACAATTGAAAGCATCATGCAGCAATCCCCTAAAAAGCTGCTCCTCACAGGTGGAGATGCTCCTCTTTTTGCTAAATTTCTACAGAAGTACCAGCCAACTGTTGAAAAAGATCTTTTGCTTAAAGGATTACAACAATATATTGCCCATTATCCTAAAGACTAAAATACAGAACAAAATAAAAGGCGCTCTAGGCGCCTTTTATTTTATGGTTTTATTTCTTTTGGTCGTTGTTACCAAATAGTGGTCCCATACCGCCGCCACCGCCAAATTGTTTTTGCATATTGCCTAATGAACGCATCATTTTGCTCATACCAGATGGATTCGCAAACTTCTTCATCATTTTAGCCATTTGCGCTTGTTGCTTAATGAGTTTATTCACTTCAGCAACATCCATACCACAACCTGCCGCAATACGTTTTTTACGACTTGGGTTCATCAGGTCTGGGTTACGGCGTTCTTTAACAGTCATTGACTGGATAATAGCTTCCATTTTTTTGACTTGTTTTTCAGGGTTCGCTTGCTCAATCGCTTGCTGAATTCCTGCACCGCTCATGCCAGGCAACTTGTCTAAGAAGCCCATCATGCCGCCCATTTTTTTCATTTGTTCAAATTGCATCAGCATATCTTCAAAGTTGAAGCTACCGCCTTTTTGCAATTTTTTCGCCATTTTCTCGGCTTTTTCTTTGTCGATTTTACGTTCAACTTCTTCGACTAAAGAAAGTACGTCACCCATACCTAAAATACGTTGAGCAACACGGTCCGGATGGAATGGCTCTAAGGCATCAAGCTTTTCGCCCATACCTAAGAACTTGATTGGCTTACCGGTAATCGCACGTACAGAAAGTGCCGCACCACCACGCGCATCACCATCAGTTTTAGTAAGAATCACACCTGTAAGTGCTAATGCATCATTAAAGGCTTTAGCAGTATTTGCAGCATCCTGACCTGTCATGGCATCAACCACGAACAGAGTTTCAGTTGGCTTAACTGCTGCATGTAACTCTTTAATTTCGTCCATCATGTCTTCATCGACATGTAAACGACCCGCTGTATCGACAATCAACACATCAGCAAACTGGATTTTTGCCTGCTCAATTGCACGGTTAACGATGTCAATTGGCTTTTCAGAAGGATCTGATGGAATAAAGCCTGCGCCAACTTCGGCTGACACAGTTTCTAACTGTTTGATCGCTGCCGGACGGTAAACGTCGGCAGAAACGGTCATTACTTTTTTCTTTTGACGTTCTTTTAAGAAACGTGCCAGCTTGGCAGCAGTTGTAGTTTTACCTGCACCTTGTAAACCAGCAAGCAATACAACAACTGGAGGCTTAGCACTTAAATCCAGTGTTTCATTTGCCTCACCCATCATCTTGGTGAGTTCGTCATAGACAATTTTTACAAATGCCTGGCCTGGAGATAACTGGGTCATCACTTCTTGGCCCAATGCCTCTTCCTTAACTTTCGCGATAAATTCACGAGTTACAGGTAACGCGACATCGGCTTCAAGAAGAGCCATACGTACTTCACGTAAGGTATCTTTAATATTGTCTTCGGTCAGCTGCCCTGAGCCAGTAACATTTCTTAAACTCTGCGTGAGTCGTTCTGTTAAGGTATCAAACATTGCAAAATCCGCTTAAAATGGCTAGTTGCAAAAAAATCTTTCTCAAAATAGAAAATTTATGCATAGAATGCTATAGGATACTTTAGTTCGCAGCGAATTTATATCTTATCTAGATGAATTAATCCTGAAAAAGGTTTGACATGATTAGCCTCCCCTTGGTTTACACAATTTTGGCACTCATCGCATATACCACTTCTTTCTGGTATCTGTTCATACGTTTAATGTCAAAACGTGAACCAAACCCATGGTTATTTGCTGTTGTTACGACCTTGGCACTGCTATTGCACGGCACAGTTTTATGCCATGCCATGCTGACGCCTTTAGGAATTAACTATGATGTTTTTAATCTAGTCTCTTTTACATCGTGGCTTATGTTGTTGTTAAGTTTAATTTTTAGTACGTTTCGCCCGATTGTACCTTTAAACTTACTCGGTATTCCTGTAGCGGCTATTGGTCTTATTTTGGGTTTTGCATTTAGTAAACCAAATCAGTTTATTGAGCAGCATTCGTTAGGCCTAGATACTCATATTATTCTTTCACTTTCTGCCTATGCAGTTCTACTCATGGCAACCATACATGCCATCTTGATATGGTTCCAAAATCGTGAACTCAAAAAGAAACAAAAAAAACGTTTTTGGGTCAACTTACTCCCGCCTATTCAGGCCATGGAGTCATTGTTATTTGACTTAATCATTACTGGTTTTATTTTATTAACCATTGCTCTGGCATTTGGCTTCTTAACAGTTGATAGCTTCTTTGCTCAGCATCTCGCTCATAAAACCGTATTTAGTATTATTTCATGGATTATTTATGGTTCATTACTCATTGGCCATTACAAACTCGGATGGCGCGGTCAAAAAGCGATTCGTTTTACCCTCATTGGTTTTGCCCTTTTAGCGATTGGTTTTATTGGCAGTAAATTTGTACTCGAAATGATATTAGGCCAATAAAACAATTAAAATTTCAGCACTACTAGACAGCGTTATACATATCCCGTATAACGCTGTTTTTTGTTTTAATCAGGTGACTCAGACTGTGAAACTCATACTCGCTCCAATGGAAGGTTTAACTGACCCGATCATGCGGGATACGCTCACATCTGTTGGTCATTTCGACTGGTGTGTAACCGAGTTTATTCGAGTTACAGACAGCATTTTACCCGACCATATTTACTATAGTTTTTGCCCTGAGTTAAAGAACGATGGTAAAACAGCTGCGGGAATACCCGTGCATGTTCAGTTCTTAGGGAACAACCCAGATATGCTGGCAGCAAATGCAGCAAAAGTCGTTGAACTAGGTGCTCCTGCAATTGACCTTAATTTTGGTTGCCCTGCAAAAACCGTAAATAGACATCGCGGTGGTTCCGTACTTCTAGATGAACCAGACGTGGTACATATGCTCATTAAAGCAGTCCGCGATGCTGTACCAGCGCATATTCCTATTTCAGCAAAAATGCGTTTGGGTTATCTCGATGAAAACCACACTATGGAAAATGCTCATGCGGTCGAAGATGCTGGCGCAAGCTGGTTAACAGTACATGCGCGAACGAAAGCAGATGGCTATACGCCACCAGCTTATTGGGAAAAAATTCTACCGATTAAAGAAGCTTTAAAAATTAATGTCATTGCTAACGGCGAAATCTGGACCAATGCCGATGCAAAGGCCTGCCAACAGCAATCTGGTTGTGAAGATTTAATGATTGGTCGCGGTGCTGTGACGACCCCCGACTTAACACAGTGCATTCGTAATAATATGGATGAGGCATTATTTAGTTGGGAGCAACTGGTTGACTTACAAATCCGTTTTTTAAATGGTCAAGCCAAAACAGAAATTGGTATGGTTGGTCGTTATAAGCAATGGCTAGGTATGATGACCAAAGCCTACCCTCAAGCCAAAGAACTGTGGGACCAAGTTAAACGCATTAAAGCTTTAGATGAAATTGTTCAAAAGTTAGAACAAACCAGTTCATCACATAGCTAGTTACTTAAAATTTATAAAAGAGGGTGGCTGTTTATACAACCACCCTCTTCTTTTATTTCAGGTTCAGTGATTATTTTTAAAAACCGCTTACTTTCATTTTAAAGTCGGTTACCGAAGCACCCGTAACTCCAAAACTCCCCATAGACCCATTAGGTAAATTATTAAACGTTGTTGGACTTTGTAGCCCTGCATTTCCTAAAGTTACATTATTAAGCGACGCATCAAATTTACTCGAGACACCTGTATTGCCAAAAGTAAGCCCTGTTGGGTCAACTCCAGCATAAAACCCATCAAGAACAAATCCTGTAGATGAGTTTGTTCCCGCAAATTTAAACCCAAAGTTAGCACCAGTATTATCAGATACTAAAGTAATTGGACAACCAGATGCAGCAGAACAAATCGATTGAATGGCTCCACCAAATTTGACCATGACAGACTGGGCAGCATGACCCAATTGAATGTTTAAACGAGGTTTATTGGTCTGTACAAAGTTAATGTCCAAATTTCCAGTAGAGCGAATCAGTTCTTTCACGCCTGTATTTACTGTTGTTCCCGAACTAAAAATTGATTTTGGTGCATAACTAGTCACCGCATAATCAGCAGGGCTAGAGACTGAAGTGTTAGGCGCTAAATAAACCGAAAATGGTGTAAGCCGAATACCATTGACGTCACTTCCCATTGTGACAGCCAAGTTCACAAAAGGCTTACCCGCACCTGCATCGGTATCTATAGCAATATTGAAAGAAGGATTGGTCGATACAGCCGCTTTAATAAATTCTATACTTGGAACAGGATTAGTAGAGTTCCCCGCAATGACGAGACCTGCTTTACTATTGTAAGAGGTAGAGGCAATACCATTGGTATCAATCAAGGCGACTTGATTAAATTTAACTTTATCGGCCTGAATGCCTAGCGTTAAACCATTTTGACCCGTCGTTGCTGAAAGACTTTGATCATCTAATGGTTGCATCGCAAAAACACTTGAACTACTGGCAAATAATAACCAGCAGACTATATTTTTATTTTTCATGTTGCTCTAATCCTTAAGAGACAAACGTTTATTATTTGTTCAGATTATCAGAATAATAGATGAGTACAAAATAATTATCCCTATAACCCGACGAATGCAAATCCAATCACATTCAAAATAAATTTTTTATCAAAAGTGGCGATATCGCCACTTTTCTTTATTAGTTAAAAGCACCATTTCTCGGCACAATACTGAAGCTACTATTTAAACGTCCACCAGTAATTGCAAGTTCACCTAAACGTGCGCCTGCCCCTGTTGAAGGTGGATAGAAATTAATATCTTTAACTCGTAAGGCACCATCAATATTCTTATCAGGGTTAAAATACACTGCGGTATTTACACCAACCTTACCTAATCCACTCGCGCTGTCTTTTCCAACAACTAATGCCGTGTTAAACGCAAGCTTACCAGTCATATTCTCAAAACCAATTGCAGAGCCATCAATCGGATCACTAATTTGGACTGAGTTTCCAGTTGCTGTAGCAGGCATTGTAAAATCACCCAAAACAGTGAGCGCACTACCATCAGCAATTGAACTATTAGGTACAATCGATAAATTTAAATCACCGCCTAAGCGTAGTTTAAGACCAAATAAAACGTCATTATTTCTGGCAAAGTTATCAATTGGTGAAGTACAAGATCCTGTTGCCGGACAAGTTTTATATTTAGCGCCTGGTAAATAACCCGCTGCAATTTCAGTTGATAAGGCAAGTAACATATCTTTTAAACCGATATTTAAACTGCCATTTTCTAAACCGATAGTGCCATTACCTTTGAGGAACATATCGATATTACGTAAGCCCATGTAATAGTCGGTAGGATTACCCGCATTATTGGCATTTGGAGAACCATCAATTAATAAAATTGAAGTTGTTTTTGTACCGCCTGCATCACGTCCTGTTGTGCCAACAGCGACACCAAATCCTAAACGCGAAGTCGTTCCTGAGGTACCTACAGCATTCTGAACGGGTCTACCATTAGCATCTTTTGTATAGTAAAAAGCGCTATTCGCAGGTGCATCTACCCCATAAACTGCTGCATTGGCATTTAAATTATAAAAAGGTAAAGCCAAACCCCACTGGTTACTTAAACCATTATCTGCAAATTGATTAGCAGCAGCAACATTCGCACTTGTGGTAAAACGGCCTCGTCTTGAAAATGCTTGAAACTCTGCTCCACGCATCGCAAGAATTAGACTAAATGGATTAGTCACCGTATCACGGTGAATATTATGTTGATAATCGGCAGCGGTTGTTAAAGTACCAGATCCTAAACGAATACTATTTAATGTCGCGTTATTTGGCATTAATAAGGTTTTTGTATCGGCAAGATTTAAATAAATATTTCCGCTATCAAAATAACCACGCGTAGCTGAGTTCAACCCAGTTAAATTACCAAACTCGAAACCATAGGCGTTCAGCCCTGCCCCACCAATTTCTAAAGTCGTGGCTTTGCCATCGGCGCCTAGCATAGAATCGTTATCTTTAGTGAACTCACCTTTCATACGAAAGGCAATTCCCGTATTACCCAAAATACTATTACTTGAGGTGGTGCCTGAGGCAGTATTTGCTGTACCTAAGGTTGTCGTGTCCGAAGAGCCATCCATACCACGGACTTGTAAATAACTATTTACCATACGTCCGCTTGCACCAAGTCGGATTAAACCTTTTGAATTTTGCGGTGTATTGGTCGCATCCAACCCATAAGGATTGGTTTTATCTACATTGGAACTAAGCATTACTTCAATGTTTAGACCCGAATTAGTCACTTTACCATTGCTATCAACATAAGTACCCGCTGTTAAACCAGAAGCTGAATCAGCGACCCGATTAAAATCGACATAGCCATAAGTACTATTTGGAGTTTGCCCAACCGCAGCCACATTTGTTCCAGTATTCGTTTGTAAAACCACACCACGGATAGGGTCAATAAACATGACCCCTTTACCCACAAAATTAAAGTTAAAATTCTTTAAAATTAGTTGGTTGAGCTGACTACGAGCATCTAACTGTCCTAAATAAATATTTGCGTTATTTATACCCAATGTCATATTTGACTGGCTATTTGGGCTAAATAAACCGTCTTGAGTAGTCAATGCTAAATTTAAAGGTGAAGTTGTTTGGATAGCCAACTGCCCTAATGTAGGTGAGCATGTAGCGGAACTATTACAAACCTTAACGCTATTTACCGTAATGAGAGATGGACTGCTTTGCATAGAAAAATCGACCCCAGCTTTACCTGTAGTCGTATTACTTCCCACATCTAAACGGTAGTTCGTTCCTAAAGCTTGTGTAGATGCATTACTTTTTTGTATTTTTACACCACTCGCTTGAGCTCTTAAAACTTGATCAGCACTTGTTGGCGTGCCTGCATGGTCATCCCAGTAAGCATTATCAACATTGATCTCATTGAAAGTCGTTTGAATCGAGATCCCATCTTGACCATTGACTGCACTCAAATCGGCATCGGTTAAAGCTTCTAAAGCAAAAACTTGTCCACTCACTAACAACATGCTGGCTGTTAATGTATTTAAAATAAACTTTGAGCCGTGACTTTCTTTATTTTTGTTCATCACTTCAGTTCCTTTGAAATCTACATTAACCATTAACAACGGGGATGGCTACCATCACAGCTAAACACCATGACTTTTCCTTGAATAGCCAAGTTGCCGTTCATCATTAAACCCATAAAACCTGTTTCACGCCCATAGTCGTAGGCTGAAGGTGTCGCCGTAGCCACTTGCTGAGTTGCACTGTTTGCGGTCGCCGCATACGTTGGTTTTTTGAAATATGCATAATCATACATATTCGTACTTGAGCCTTGGGTCGTTGTTGAACTTGTAAAGTTATCTTGCTCAATGGATAAAGCATTAAAACCAAAGTTACGAATTAAAATTGGTTGTGCTGCACTAAAACTAAGTTGAATAGCAGGTTTTATAATTTCGGTATTAGATTTATCAAGATACTTCAAATCAGCACCATCCAAACCCATTTTTTGAATGTTTAAAGTTCCTTGTACACCTTTAAACACCAACCAAAGCTTATTACCACTATCACTATTTTCAGCCCAACCACTTGGCTTAGTTGCATCTGCTTGCACAAAACGTTTATTAATCGCTAAACCAATATGACAGAACTCTACGTTTTCACAGACACCACCACTACCATTATCAAATATGCTGTTACTGGTTTGGTTTAAATTGAGCATTAAAGACAAGTCAGCACCTGCTTGGCCATTAATGGCTTGTAAAGCGTCGTTGTCCAAAGTTTGTAATTCTGCATGAGTCGCAGTTGCACAAAGAGTAAGGAGTAAAGCAGTTATTTTTTTCATCGCATTATCCTCCTCTTATAGACCTTTTGTGGTGAGTTTTAAATGTTGGATTAAAACACCATCAATGACTGCTGAACCCATATTATTACTAATTGAAGAGCTAATTTGTGCTCCTGATAATTTATAAGTGTTCACATCTGCATTTGGTGTAGTCGTATACCAACGCCCATTATTGTAAAGTGCATCAGGTAAAGGTGTACCATTTGGTACTACAAACTGAGCCCCATTCCCTGCATCGGTAGTGGTATAACCTGTTGTGTTAGTCGTCGGATTATAATAAGAGGTACTATCAATATTCGCCCAGTTTGCTCCTTGAGAATCAAATCTTAAGCCTGAGCCAGCATTTCCCGTCCAACCTGATGCTGTACGGTATTGCCATGTGTCATAACAAGTTCCTAAGTTTAAAAATCCACAACTATAGCTGCCTCCACGTCGTTCCTGATTTTGTAATTGATAGAAATTTTTAACTTGTGTTACAGCAGCAACCGTTCCTGTTGGTAATTTCCCAAATGAAATACCTACTGCATCTTGAGTATTGTTCCCTTTAAAGGCTTCTAATGTATTATTTGTCGAGTTATAAACAGTTGAACCGATTGAGATACTACTATGCGTTGCACTAGAACCTTGATAAGTTTTACCTCCTAAGGTTACATTGGTACCGCATTGATAAACATTACAGGTAGAACCAAGATAAGTACTATCTGTTCCAGTGTAGTCAGTATAGATTTTCTTATAAATTTCTGGCTTATTCGGAATACGTGCAAGCTCTAAACTAAAGTTTTTACCATCTGAGCTTAAAACGAGTGGTTGGTATAAAGAACCTAACACAAGATTAATATTCGGATTATAAAGATATAAACCTTCGTTTGCATCGAAGGTTGGTGCAAGCCCACCATTAATAGCAGGAGTAATGAGATTACCTTGCCCAGTGCCAGATTCACGAGTACTCAACCGCAGTACATTATCCATTGCACTATCTGTTGGAGCAGTCCATGATCCAGTTGAAGTAACCGTAGTAGTCTGGCTGCGAATACGATATAACCAATCTGAACTTGGTGAACTATTGCTAGGCGCACCAGTATATTGAGTACTATAACGATTTACCCATGGACCTACTGTCGTTGTTGGAGTATTTGAAGTAATTGTTGCTCTCAAATTAGAGGCATCACCACTATTTAAACGCACAACACCTGCGAAGCCTAGAGTATTATTATAAAATGGACTCAATCCATTTGCGGATGTCGCACCTCCCAAAGTTTGGAAGAGCTGTAAACGGCTACCATTTAAACTAAAATTATTCCAGATACCTTGTAAACGTAACCGATTCGCACGACTTGCATCACTACTTGTACCAATCAAACCATTTGAGTCGCCATAATTAAACTGATCTGTCGCACCATTAATTTTATTTGGATTGCGAACAAAGATATCTGACCATAAACCTAATTTAAGTTTATATGCATCAAGCCCTGCCGTATCTCTTGTCCCTACCTCATATAAAGGTGCTTCTAAGGCTAAATACGTTACTTGGCAAGAAGGATCACTCGCGCCACTACATGTAGCAGCACTAAAATTAGGTACAAGGTTCTGAGTAGCTACTTTGAATATCCATGGATTAACAGCAGTACCCCAACTCGAAATCGCGGCCGCAGTATCGGTAGATGCAAGACGGCTATTAGTATCGTTATCAGATTTAGAAAGAGCTAAGCCATAAAGAAAAATATCAGCTTTACCTACTGCACGGTCACCAGAATCAATCGTACCATTTTTATTGGTATCTGCCGCCGTCATACTTAACGGCCCAACAGGTACATAATTGATATAACCTGTATCTTTAGTACGGTCAGTTAAAATTTGACTTGCGGTTTCGTTCGCACCTGCCCCACGAAATACCATATAAGTATTTTGAGGTAAAATAGCGATACCTTCACCAGTAGTTTCACTTAAACCGGCATCAGAAAGTTCTTCAAGAGCGAAACTCGATTGGCTTATGAAAAGACCAATTAAACTTGCCAAAACGGTTTTTTGAAACCTTACCGTATAATTAAGTGTAGTCATCTTGACCTTCCTGTTTTATACGATGCCGTGCACCATATTTATTTTTCTTTAACAATCCTTGATGCTAGGTGAATATATCCTTTTCACCTTAGACCAGAAGGCAAATCTAAATAGATATTGCCAACTTTTCCACATTTCTATTATGCGGAATATTTGCACAAATGCAAAAGAAAGCGCATAAAAAGCTAATTTTCCGATGAATGAAAATCAGCTCAAGCTAATTGCTTACAATTAACAAAAGGTTAAATTCGTACCATGACAGTTTGGTTTAAAGTTTTGATTCGTTAACTGTAAATTACTTAAATTTAGTGTAAGTGGGCTATTTTTTAAATCAATCGTACCAATATTTACATCCAGATCCCCTAGTTTTAACAAACCTCCCAAGTCAGAAGTTTGAGCAGGATTAGCTTGTAAATATGCAGAAACAGCAGTTGAAATTTGCGGGAATAATGGTGAAATATCAATTGCATCTTGTGGAATGATGTTACCTACATTAACTGGATTTGCAAAAGACATCCACCAGCCCTTTTGGGCTACGTCATCTGCTTTTGCTCCAGGCCACTGCAACATTTGATTTTGCAGTGCCAGATACATTGGCGAGTTAATTGGTAAATTATGAATAAGACCCAATGACTGGGTTAAATTTAAATTTGCAGTAATATTTGAAATGGTACCATTCATATATACATTCGGGAATTTAGCACCTTTACCCGCAATGACACATGCTAATAAGCTACAGTCTGTTACTGTAGCTTCTACTCTACCGCCTTGAGTGTAAATGCCTGTTGGTTCAGGATAAGCTGGATCATGTGGGCCTGCTGCATTATATTGCACAGTACCATCCACTGGATAAGAACTGCTATGTCCTACATAAATATTAGGGACTTTTACTGGAGCAGATAAAACTTTTGAGGTAACCCGATTACCATTAACTTGAATGGGCGCAATTTCAAAATAGTTATTTTGAATACCCGGAATATTAAATCCACCATCAGAAGTAATAAAACTTACCTCAGCAGCACCACCCAACCCCAAAGCCTGCAATCGGCCTGTTACTGCATTTGCTCCATATAAATTATCTCGAGTAGCCGAAGTTGTAGCATAACCTTTAATCAAACCACTACTGTCAGACTGAACCTTCATATAACCAGAAATGGAGTTGATCCCATTCGGGGTCGTTGTATTTTCAGTACCTGCCGTTAATAAACCAATAAATTTTTCAGCACTTAGCCTTAAACCAACTACTTCACGTGTTGAAGCTGAGGTTGGGTTCTTAACAGCAAATTCAATGAATGGATTCGTTAATACTGCAGAAGATGAGGCACGATCTTCATTAGACATGGGCAATGGGTTCCCATTGGTATCAAAATTTTGTCCACTTAAACTTAAATTATCAATATCGATATCACAACCACCAGCCCCATTTACACCACCACAGCCCAACTGAAGTTTTCTAATATTAGTATTGATTTCTAACTGGGCTTCCATTCCTAATTTATAAAAACCAATATTACTGCTGTTATCGCGTAGTTTCTCCAAGTTTGCCGAATCAGTAGGTGCAATATAAGACATACTCATTAACGCTTGGCCACGAGTTGCAGATAGTTCAGCATCAGACATTGGAACTAAGGTAGACGTAGCATAAGCTGAAGAAAAGCATAAACTTCCAAGTGCTAGAATAGCTAAATGAAGAGACTTAAACTGTCGCATGACCGACCTCCGTATCCTTGGGGGCATAATCTAATTTAATTTCTTTTTATTTGGCTTCCCTTTCTTTAATCTAATCTTAAATTGAATAAACAAAGAAATGCCGATATCTGATTTTTTATGATTTAAGTCCATTTAAATTGTGTGATACAACTCAAAGAAACAAATCAATTATTGATCATTTTATATCATTTTTTACAAAAGAAAACGTTCATTTATAAATATTCCGATGAATGCCACTTTCTTTATTTTTCAACAAAAATGGGCCACTTCAAGTGACCCATTTTTTAGAATTTAATCTAATTTTAAAACAACTTAGGTTTTAGGAAGCGTAACGCCAGTTTGTCCTTGGTATTTACCACCACGGTCTTTATAAGACGTTTCACAAACTTCATCGCTTTCAAAGAAAAGCATTTGTGCTACACCTTCACCTGCATAAATACGTGCAGGTAAGTTCGTCGTATTTGAAAACTCTAAAGTAACGTGACCTTCCCATTCTGGTTCTAAAGGCGTCACATTTACAATAATACCGCAGCGGGCATAAGTTGATTTACCCAAGCATACAGTTAAAACATTACGCGGAATAC
Source organism: Acinetobacter sp. 70_2 (assembly GCF_056736115.1). NCBI lineage: Bacteria > Pseudomonadati > Pseudomonadota > Gammaproteobacteria > Moraxellales > Moraxellaceae > Acinetobacter > Acinetobacter sp. 70_2. The sequence goes on along the minus strand of NZ_JBWZIP010000003.1, from coordinate 84,288 downwards.
GGAAATATTCAATTGTACGCGCTAGAGCAAACGAGTTTGGCGGAATAATACAAACGTCAGATTCAATGTCGATAAAACTTTTATCATCAAAATTTTTCGGATCAACAATTGCAGAATGTACGTTAGTGAAAACTTTAAATTCGCGGGCACAGCGTACGTCATAACCATAGCTAGAGACCCCGTAGGAAATCAATTTTTCGCCATTCTTATCAAAACGGACTTGATTCTCTGCATAAGGTTCAATCATGCCGTGTTTTTCGCTCATTTCGCGAATCCAACGATCAGACTTAATAGCCATGTATTTTCTATCCAAAAGGTAATTTCATTGATTGCGACGTACTTTAACGTAAAAAAGCAATTATGAAAACAACGCTTGAGCTACTCTTCTCGATAAGAATAGCTCGGTAAGACTTTTAAAGGTTTAATAACGCAGAATAGCTAATCGGAATTGAGAAACTAACTAAAACTAGTGAGGCTGTTTTTTGTAAATTCGATTGATTTAACCAACGTACTTTATTACCTGCCAAAATTGAACCCAAGAAAATCCAGAACAATGCAATTGGTGTAATCAACGCTAAATAAGCCAGCATATGAATGAGATAAATATGAAAATCAGTCCATGCTGCAACAGGGAAAATAGCTGAAGCAAACAGTAATGCTTTAGGGTTAAGTAAAGTTGCACAGAACAACTCACGCGGGCGAATCGTTGGCTGATCTAACTCAAGTTGCTGATTGGCTGTGTGCCATAACTTAATTGCTAAAAAAATAATGTAACAAGCGCTTAGCAATTTAAGCATAGGAGGTAAGAAAGGAAGCGTTGCAGAAACTTTCCCTATTAACATGCCCCAAGCTGAAATAGAAATTACATATCCAAGAACTTCTGCCGGAATTAATTTCGCAGACTTCTTAAGACCTACCTGTACTCCTGACGATGCGAGTAAAGTATTGGTTGGGCCTGGGGTAAGTAAAATTGTGGCAACTAAGCCAATAAATAGCCATGAAATCATTGAATGACCTCACAATGTAGTCATCTCAGATTAATAGATATCTTTTGGGAAGGCAAAATCTAATTGTAAGACAATTTTTTAAAATATTAATCAGTAAAATTAAAAAATAACAAATAAACAAATAGATACGTAATTTTTAAAAAATTTAAGCTAAAAAACTTTAGAGTCAGTTGTCGAGCTTTGCGTGCCAAATTGTATTAAGTAATATAAGTATTTTTATTTTAAATCTATTTTTAGGTCGAAAAGATCTATAATGAATTATTACAGCAGTAAGTTTAATTTTTAAGCTTTTAATAAGTTTCAATTAATATATTGTTTTTTTGTGTTTATATGAGTCACCAGACTCTACTATCCTATGATTATGGCAAAGCAATTTTTTCAGTCTTGGCTTCCTTCTCCAGAGAAAGTTTCAAATATGAAATTTTTAAGGATTTTTGGGAAAAAAACCCTCAATCCAGTGCTTTGGTATGTCAACCGTAAATCGATTACAAGAGCGGTTTTTGTAGGAACGTTTTTTGGTTTACTGCCTATTCCCTTTCATAGTGTTTTTATTGTGATGGCGGTATTGCTGTTTGAAGTAAATTTACCTATTAGCCTAATGCTCGCTTGGCTCAGCAACCCACTCACATTAGTTCCCATTTTATATACTGGTTTCTGGTTTGGTTCGCACATTTATCATGTACATATGATCAATAAAAAAATGCTGCTAGGCGTACTTCATCAGATTTCTAGGTGGATTACTCATTTTGGTCATGGGCATATAGATTTTAGTCTCGCTAAAATTTTAATGTCTGGGCTTATAGTTGAAGCATTTGTATTTGCAATCATACTGTATATAGTGACCGAAGTTTTCTGGCGCTGGATGGTCATTCGGAATTGGAAAAGTAGAGTTGGTTATAAAAAACAAGAAGATGCCCTATAAGAACCCATCTTCTTGCCTATAGTTAAACTATTATTTTGATAGTTTAGATTTCATATATTCTTCAGCAACATTAAGCACATAGTCTTGGCAAGCCTCTCCAGTACCTGAGTCATACGCTCCATTATTGGTAATATTATTAGATAAAATCCGAATTCCTAAAAAAGGAACATTAAACTGACTTGCGATTTGTGCAACCGATGCTGCTTCCATTTCCTCAACAGAAGTACCATAACGTTGATGGAAAAATTGAATACGATCAAGCTCATTATTCCAAACATCTGCCGATCCAATCGTTCCCTCGACTACTTCACCTTTGTCATAACGAACTTTATGTGCCGCCATTAATAATTCTTTATCGCCTTCAAATTTGCGAATTGCAATAGGTTCTGGGTCTGATTCATCTGTTGGCAATACATCAAATGCTTCAACCCAAGTGAGTGAATTTGATCCAGCTCCTAATGGTTGTTTAGGCGTTCTAAATGCACCAATATTGGTCGCATATTTTCCTAGAACAATATCGTAAACGTGTAGATCTGGGTCGTGACCGCCTGCAGTCCCCTGATTAATAATCGCAATCGGTTTATAACGTTCAATGGCTAGAGCTGTTGCCGCGGCAGAGTTACTCATACCCATCCGTGTTTTAGAAATAATCATTGGATAGCCATTGTGAGTTCCTTTCCAGAAAGTCCACCCTCCTATTGTTTCAACAGTCACATTCTGTAATTTAGAAGCCATCTGTTTTGACTCTACAGGTAAGGCACCTTGAATAATAATCGGCTGTAATTTCTGTTTTTGCTCTTCAACTGTCGTTGTTTGGGACACTGTTGAATGGTCGTCGTTACATCCAGCCAAAAATAAAGCGCTACATAAACTGATAACGCCAAAAGTATATTTAAATTGCATTTCTCACCTATTTCTTTTTAAAAGCGTAAAGTAGCAATCTACATGCCAATTTCAAGTTTAGCTTTGTTATTTAGATTCAGTGATTTAAATTTTTCTTTTAACCAAACAATAAAAAAACCCGGCTTAAAGCCGGGTCGGATGAATCAAAAGATTCGTTTATCATCACGCGTGCGTTGAGGGATTTTTTCAATCTGTTGCCATACTGCTTTAGCAATATCGATGTAGCTATCAGCTGCGTCATCCATTGCTACAACACTCGGTTTACCCTGATCTGCATGTTCACGGATTTGAGCATTTAAAGGCAAACGTCCTAACAATGGAATATGGTATTGCTCGGAAAGCTTCTCACCGCCACCAATACCAAAAATTTGTTCTTCGTGCCCACAGTTAGAGCAAATATGAGTCGACATGTTTTCAACAACACCCAATACTGGTATGCCAACTTTATTAAACAACTCAATTCCTTTGGTAGCATCTAACAAAGCAACATTTTGCGGAGTCGTCACAATGATTGAGCCAGTCACTGGAATACGCTGTGCAAGCGTAAGTTGAATATCGCCTGTACCCGGCGGCATATCAATCATGAGCACATCTAGATCAGGCCAAAGCGTTTGATTAAACAATTGCATTAAAGCACCAGTTGCTTTTGGTCCACGCCATGCAACAGGAGTATTGTTATCCCCTGTTAAATGTCCAATAGAAAGTACAGCCATGCCGTATGCCTCTAAAGGTACAAAGTTTTCACTTTCAATAAGAGGCGTTTTGCCAGCATTACCTAGCATGGTTGGAATACTTGGGCCATAGATATCAGCGTCCAACACCCCTACCTTAAGTCCCATTTTTTGTAAGGCAAGTGCTAAATTAACCGTAGTTGTCGATTTACCAACCCCACCTTTACCAGATGAAACTAAAATAACGTTCTTAATTCGAGGATGAAGCGGAACATCTCTTTGCTGCGGAGCAGCTTTCTGAATCGGTGGATTGTTTGGATCTGGCTCAGATTTAGGTGAGGCATCAAGCACAGGAGGTAAATTTGAATTTTCTTTCGGTGCTTTAGATGAACAAGCATGACCTGAACTTTCTGGTGCAGGACGCTTTTGTTGAACTACATGTAAGTTCAGTTCTTCAATACCACACTTTTCTAATGAACTAGCCAAATCATCATGAATTTGCTGCAAATGCTCTTTTTCATCTGGGAACGTGTTAATGGTGAGTTGTAAAACTCGACCTTGTACCTGAAGCTGGCTAATGCGCTCTTTTAAGGCATCTTTTGAATGCGGTAGTAAATAATTTTGGAGTACAGTTTGGATTTCATCTTCTTTCACTTCTTGTGCAGGTGAAAAAACGGACTTTAATGAAGAAAGCCAAGACATATTGTTTACTCCAAAAACAGATCATTACAGCTTGTTGGAGCTAGTGTAACAGTATTGATCCGCACTCGCTCAACTCGAAATGAATAATTGCTAATTTTAAAGCCTCATCATTTGAGTGAGGAGTACAGATTTTGGTTTAAATCAGCTTATTCAGCAGAGTCGTGATTTTTTAATTTATTGAGTTTATCGGTTGCTGTCTTCTTCAATTCATCAAACTTTGCAGTTGCCTGAGTTTTTAACTCATCAAGTTTTGAGGCGGCCTCTTCCTTTAATTCTGCTGCTTTGGCTTTAGCATCATCTAGTTTATGGGCGGCTTCGGTACGCAAGTGATCAAATTTATCTTGCAGACTATGCTGAGCGTCGTCAAGTTTACCTTTCAAATCACTGGCTTTATCTTCAACTGCTTCTTTTGCAGCAGCTTGTTTCTCTTTTACATTGTCCTTCAAATCATCCAAGGCTTTTTCGCCCTGTGCTTTTGCGTCTGCTGCTTTTGCCTTTAACTCATCTACTGTATTTTCAACTGCTTCTTTACCAGCAGCCTGTTTCTCTTTTACATTTTCTTTTAAATCGTCCAAAGCTTTTTCGCCTTGTACTTTTACATCTGCCGCTTTTGCCTTTAATTCGTCTAATTTATTTTCAGTAGTCATCGTTGTTATCCTCATCGTTAATTAAAAAAATTACCTGAATAAGTTATTAGTTATACATCGTTATGGTTTATTTTCTGACCGTAACTGCAATTTGAAACAAAGACAATACAGGAAGATTCAAATATTTTTTGATTTGTTTATCTGTTCTAAAGAGAAACAGCTTTTGACTTCACATCCATTTTTATAGATGCCTCTTATGCTTAGCTAAAGATTATTAATCTTTGCTTATCTCCCTGCATCAGTTAAAATCTTCCACCTTATAAATACGAATGAGAGAATGAGATCCGTGCGTAAAATTTTAGTCACCAATGCCCTCCCTTATGCGAATGGTCCAATTCATATGGGTCATTTACTCGGTTACATCCAGGCAGATATCTGGGTTCGTGCCATGCGAGCAATGGGTCATGATGTGACTTATGTATGTGCGGATGATGCTCACGGTACAGCGATTATGCTACGTGCCGAAGCGAATGGTATTAGCCCAGAAGAGCAAATTGCGAATGTTCAAAAAGAGCACATTCGTGATTTTGACGGTTTTGGCGTACATTTCGATCATTACGATTCAACACATAGCGATGCAAACAAAGCACGCTCAACAGATATCTACATTAAAAACCGTGAAGCTGGAAATATTGCAGTTCGCCCTGTAACTCAATTATTTGACCCAGAAAAAGGTATGTTCTTGTCTGACCGTTTCATTAAAGGCACATGCCCGAAATGTAAATCAGAAGATCAATACGGCGACTCATGTGAAGTGTGTGGTACAACTTATAATGCGACCGAGTTACTTAACCCACGTTCAACTTTAAGTGGTGCAACACCAGTTGAAAAATCATCAGATCACTATTTCTTCAAGCTTCCAAACTTCTCTGAATATTTACAGAAATGGACGCGTGATGAAGGTCGTTTACCTCTTTCAATTGCGAACAAGTTAGATGAATGGTTTGAAGCTGGTTTAGCAGACTGGGATATTTCTCGTGATGCACCATATTTTGGCTTTGAAATTCCAGATGCACCAAATAAATATTTCTACGTGTGGGTAGATGCCCCAATTGGTTATATGTCTAGTTTTGAAAACTACATCAAAACTAAACGTCCAGATTTAAACTTTGACGATTTCTGGAAAAAAGACAGCCAAAACGATGTTTATCATTTTATTGGTAAAGACATTGTTTATTTCCATGCTTTGTTCTGGCCTGCAATGCTTGAAGGCGCGAACTATCGCACCCCAACAGGCTTGTTTGTAAATGGTTTCTTGACTGTAAATGGACAAAAAATGTCTAAGTCACGCGGTACTTTCATTAAGGCCGAGACGTATTTACAGCATTTAAACCCAGAGTATTTACGTTACTACTTTGCTTCTAAGCTTTCAGATAAAGTTGAAGATTCTGACTTGAACCTTGATGACTTTGTTCAAAAAGTAAACTCAGACTTAGTCGGTAAAGTCGTCAATATTGCTAGCCGCTGTGCAAAATTCGTCAATAGCAGCTTTAACAATACGTTATCTGCTGAATGTGCAGAATCTGAGTTAGTACAAAGCTTTATTGATGCAGGTGATTCAATTGCTAAAGCATATGAAGCACGTGAATTCTCAACGGCGATCCGTGAAATTATGGCGCTTGCTGACCGTGCAAACCAATATATTGATGAGAAGAAACCTTGGGCTCTTGCTAAACAAGAAGGTCAAGAGCAACAAGTTCTTGATGTATGTTCTGTGGGTATCAACTTATTCCGTCAATTAGCGGTGTACTTGGCTCCAGTTCTGCCAACTTTAGCTCAACAAGTTCAAGATTTCTTAAAACTTGAAAGCTTCGATTTCGAGTCACGCAAACAAATTCTTGTAAGCCATGAGATTGCGCAGTTCCAGCCACTTATGCAACGTGTTGATCCAAAAGCTGTTGCAGCTATGGTTGATGCTTCTAAAGAGTCTTTAGGTGCTCCTGCTCCAGAAGCAACAAAAGCGGCAACGAAAAAAGAGAAATCTGCCGAGAAAAAAGCAGTGCCTACTCCGGCAGTGGGTGAAGCTGAAATTATCGGTATTGAAGATTTCTTAAAAGTTGACTTACGTGTTGCTCAAGTACTTGAAGCAGGTACAGTTGAAGGTTCAGATAAATTACTTCAATTGACGTTAGACGTAGGTGAAGCTGAACCACGTAACGTATTTAGTGGTATTCGTAGTCAATATGCACCAGAAGACCTAAAAGGTAAATTGGTTGTTATGGTTGCTAACCTTGCACCACGTAAAATGCGTTTTGGTATTTCAAACGGTATGGTACTTGCTGCCGGAAATGGTGAAGGTATTTTCATTATTTCACCAGATAGCGGTGCGAAACCTGGCGATAAAGTGTCTTAATCCGCCTGCATATAAAAAAGCTCCCTAAATTGGGAGCTTTTTTTAACTATAAATTTTCAAGGAACATCTATAAGAAGATTTAAATTATGACCACGGCCGCCCTTCACAAGGGTTACTAAGTAAAACGTGTATATTCCCCAACTCCTCATTGGTTAAATAGCCATTCTTATTTTTATCTAAATAATGAAATAGCTCTGTTTGCTTATTTTCTCCCTGAAAACGCTTATCAGTAGGCCAACGATAAGGATAGAAATCTTGTACCTGTTGAAACTCTTTTAAGCTGTATAAGCCATCATGATTTACATCATATTTTTCCTGAAAAAGCTTCCAATCCAAAGATGCAGGCTCACATGCACTTACTACATTTAAAATGCAGTAAGTGATGCAAGCTGTGAGTAACTTAATAGTTGGATTGCTCATGATTATTGGCTTGTAAATCAGAAATTTTGTAATCTTTTTCATGAACAGGTGTACCAACAATGCTCATAGTTCGCTCATTTGCTGGCTGTTGCTTGCTCATGGTTCTCATCTCACATCCTGTAGTTAAGATGAGAAAAACTACAGAAATGCTCACCATTAGTTTTTTCATAACGTGACCCTCATTTCTTTTTGTTTTATTTATTAAGTTACCACTTTTTAAATGTTTAAGTACTAAAAAAGATATTTCAATTTGTATATATTTTACTCAAAAATAAAGCCAGACTATAAATAGCTGGCTTTGTATTTTTTAGATATTTTAATTAAAGGCTTATCATTTGAAGAAAATTAATTTTAAACCTAATACACTTACAATACTTCCAGCGACTCGGTCAACGCCAGTTTTTGCTTTTAAGTACATTGTTCTAGGCTTCTCTGAAGAAAGCAGCATTGCAACACATGAGTACCACCCTGCATCGATCATAAAACAAATCACTGGTAATGCGACATAGTAGTAACTTGGGATTTCTTTTGGCAATAAAGCAGTAAATACACTCGCTAGAACGACTGCAATTTTCGGGTTGCTTAACTGGGTAATCAGGCCATAACGATATGCCTGTTTATAGGTCATTTTTGATTTGCCATCATTTTCCATAGCAATTGGTTCTTTGGCATGTTTAATAATTTTAAAGGCTAACCAAAGCAAATACAGCCCACCACCAATTTTTAAGATTAAATATGCTGAAGGTACTGCCAGTAAAACTGCCTGCAACCCCATAACAGCTAGAAAACCAAAAAGAGCTGCACCTGTACCTGTGCCTAAAGCTGTAAACAAACCATGTTTACGTGATTTAGAAATTGAATTTTGTGCTACATAAATAAAGCTCGGCCCAGGGCTTATTGCTCCAAGCATCAATGCCATCGCAATTGAAAAAAGAGGAATAAGGGACTCAAACATTGTATTGACCTAGCATCATGCAATTGCGCGGTATTCTAACAGCTTTTTATGACACATATAAAAATGGAAAACATATAAATGATGAAAATTGAATTTTCATGTTTTTTACAATTTATATCTTCACAACGGACAAAAATGTCCGTTAAATATATCGGTCTTTAGAACTCCCAAATCAATGACATGAGTAAACGTCAAAAAATTGCTGCCCATAACCGGGATGAATTACTCAATGCAGCCGAAGAATGTTTTCGTATTCATGGCATTAATGTGCCCTTGCAAGTTGTGATTGACCATGCAGGTGTAGGCAGAGCAACTTTTTACCGTAACTTTTGTGACCGCAAGGCTTTAATTAGCGCGCTTTTAGAACGTGCGATTACACAGCTAGAGCAAAAAGCTGCTCATTTTCAACAATTCGAGGATGGTTTATTTCGTTTAATTGAAGGACATATTGCACAACTTCCTAAGCTTGCAATTTTGCAAGATTTTTGGAGAGTGATTGATCGACAAGATCCAATTATGTTAAAAATTTATGAACGGCGAAATAATGCACTTAACCCACTGATTGGAAATGCGATAGAACAAAAACTGTGCCGAGCTGATCTCACTGCCAATGACTATGCAATGATCACTGCAATGTTGGGTTCTTCATTTCAAGGACATGAGCCAGAAGAACAAACTCGCTTAGCAAAACGAGCAATTGAATTACTAATTCATGGTATTCAAGTACAAAAAATTCGAGGGATAGAATGAGTAAAACGCCTCGTTATTTAGAAACACCACCCGACTGGACACCAGAAGAGCAACCGACTCTACCTGGTTCACCGGCAGCTATTGCTCACTCTGTACCTAAGCGATTTATTTACTTTTTTATTGGTTTATTTGTCGCCCTTTCGGCAAGCTTAAGTAATGGTTTTATTACGGCAAATTTACCTTTAATTCAAGGTGAATATGGACTGACGCCTTCCGAAGCTGCTTGGCTCCCTGCGGCTTATGTCATGGCAAATGTCAGCTCAAACCTGATTTTGTTTAAAGCCCGACAACAGTATGGTTTAAGAGTATTTTCGGAAATAGGGCTGGTTATTTTTATTGCCGTGCTGGTTTTACATATTTTTGTGCATACCTATGAAATGGCCCTATTCGCAAGGGTTGTGGCAGGTTTGGCAGGAGCACCTCTCAGCTCTTTAGGTATGTATTACACCATGCAGGCTTTTAAAAAAGCAGACATGGCAAAAGGTATATATATCGCCTTCGGTTTCCAACAATTAGGGGTTCCCCTCGCTTGGATTATTTCTCCATTTCTTGTCAGTACAGACAGTTGGTCTGTCCTATATACCTTTGAGCTAGGTTTAGCACTTTGTTGTTTAGCGATGGTTGTTTCATTGAAATTACCACGTAGCTTACGAATCTATGTTTTTGAGAAGCAGGATTTCTTCACCTTTGCTTTACTGGCTCCCGGTTTTGCATGCTTATGTATTGTGCTCACACAAGGCCCAATTTTATGGTGGTTTAACAGTGAATGGTTGGCATATGTATTAATTGCTGGCTTTAGCTTAGTTGTTCTTGGTTTGCTCTATGAACACTATCGTGCCAATCCATTAATTATGACACGCTGGTTAGGTGCTTCTTCGACCTTGCGTTTCATTTTTGGTGCTTTTGCTATTCGACTTCTAATGTCTGAGCAAAGCTATGCTGCTGTTAATTTCTTAAAAGCCATGGGAATGGGGCCTGATCAGTTTGTACCGCTTTATGTTGTGATCTTCATCGGGATTTTAAGTGGAACCTTATTTAGTGCACTGACTTTTTCACGTGAACGAATTATCTTCCACTTACTTTTTGCAGAGTTCTTAATTCTGGTTGCCTGTGGACTAGATTATCACTTAACCAGTGATGTTCGACCTGTGAACTTCTTTGCAAGTCAATTCCTAGTAGGTTTCGCAGGTGGTTTATTTATTGGGCCGTTACTGCTTATTGGCTTTGCCCAAACTTTGGCTAAAGGTCCTTCGTATGTGGTGACTTTTATTGTGCTGTTCTCTGCAACTCAAACCTTTGGTGGTCTGGTCGGGTCTTCTTTCTTCTCGACCTATCAACAACATCGTACACAAAACTATCAAGTCGAGATTATTAAAGATTTAGAACAATCCGACCCGTTAGTTTCTCAGAGGCTCTCCACCTATCAACGTAGTGCAGCCATCACAACAAATGACCCAGCATTACAAACGACTCAGGCCATGCGTACACTCAATCAAGTGGTTACCCGTGAAGCACAAGTGCGTGCCTACAATGATGTTATTGCGTTAAACGGTATTTTTGCTATCGCACTGCTCTTATGGGGTGGATTTAATATTGCGCGTAGTAAATATCTACAACGCAGAGGAATTAGCCGCCCTTAAAGGCTTTTGTTATTGATGAAATAGAAATTGAGATTGATATATGTCAGATGATCAAAACAAACCGGAACCAACACCAGCTCAGGCACCCGCCAACGAGCCAACACCTGCACCTGCACCTGCAAGTAAACTGATTCCGACAAAACGCTCAACACTATTATGGATGTTGGGTGTGCTTATTATCGGTATTTTAGTGATTTTATGGGCATGGAGAATCGGACCTTTTGCCACGAGTGTCCAACAAACTGATAATAGTTATGTCAAAGGTAAAACCACTGTTTTATCGTCACAAATTAATGGCTATGTTAAAGATGTATTGGTAAAAGACTTTGACCACGTTAAAAAGGGTCAGGTGCTCATGCATATTGATGCAACTACTTATGACCAAAAAGTAACTCAGGCGGCTTCTGGAGTTGAACAAGCTAAAAATACTTTAGCCAACCAAACCCAATCCATCGCTCAAAAACAGGCTGATATTGTTTCGGCACAAGCCAAAGTAGATCAAGTGAAAGCTCAATATGAACTCTCTTTGGCACAGCTTAGACGTTATCAACAGTTAGGAAATAGTGGAGCCGCTTCTAAATCTGAGCAAGATAAAGCTGCTGCTGATGCCGAGAATAACCTTGCAGCCCTTAAACAGGCAGAAGCAAATGTCTTAGTTGCAAAAGAGGCTTTGAAAACCGCACAGGTCGCAGAAGCTGGCTTAGAAGCACAAGTTTCCAGCGCTAAAGCACAGTTAGACCAAGCGCAAACCACCAAAGACTATAGCGTTATTGTGGCTCCAATGGATGGTCAACTTGGTGAAGTAAATCCTCGTGTTGGACAATATGTAGCAGCAGGCTCACAGTTACTCTACTTAATTCCACAACAAACTTGGGTGATTGCTAACTTTAAAGAAACCCAAATTGCCAATATGCGAATTGGTCAAAAAGCATGGTTTACAGTCGATGCAATGAATCACAAGAAATTTACAGGACATGTTGAGCAAATCTCGCCTGCTGCGGGTTCCGAGTTCAGTGTGTTAAAGCCAGACAATGCGACAGGAAACTTTACCAAAGTTGTGCAACGTATTGCCGTACGTATCACCATAGACCCAAATCAGGAAGGAATGGAACACTTACGCCCTGGCATGTCAGTGATTACTTCTGTCGACACAAGTTCTTAATCAGCTTTTTAAAGTTCTCTTGAAAAAGCTACAATGTGATCATTCATTATTTTTCTCAATTTCTAATGTTTGATCACATTGCCCAGCCTATTTCCTATCAGCACATTGAACTCCCCTCATCTGTTCATCTCGACATTAAAAGGGTAGATCTAATTCATCCTCAAATTTCAGGCAATAAATTTTTCAAACTAAAATACAATCTGCTTGCCGCAAAACAACAAGGTCTATCAACTATTTTGACTTTTGGTGGGGCTTACTCAAATCATATTGCTGCAACTGCTTATGCAGCTCATCTTTTTGGCTTACACAGTATAGGAATTATTCGCGGTGAAGAGTTAGCGAGTAAGCCTCTCAACCCCACCTTGGCAAAAGCTCAAAGTTTGGGAATGCAGCTACATTTTGTCTCACGCAATGAATATCGTTTGAGAAATGATGAAAACTATCTTCAACAGTTACATCTTCAATTTCCTGAAACTTTCATTATTCCTGAAGGTGGCACCAATGAACTGGCAGTTCAAGGCTGTCAGGAAATTCTTAGTCAGAGTGATTTAAAGCAATACGATGTGATTTGCTGTGCAGTGGGAACTGGTGGAACGATTTCGGGCCTTATTGAAAGAAGTTCAGCACATCAAAAAGTTTTAGGATTTGCGGCTTTAAAAGGTGACTTTTTACAACAAGAAGTTCAGCAGTGGACTAAAAAACAGAATTGGTCGCTCACTGATGCTTATTGCTGTGGTGGTTATGCGAAAACTTCATCTGATTTACTGGCATTTATAGAAAATTTCGAAGAACAATATGCTGTACCCCTTGAACCGATCTATACGGGAAAAATGATGTTCGGTCTGTTGGATCTTATCAAAAACAATTACTTCCCTGAAGCAACTCGCATTCTGGCTATTCATTCTGGTGGTTTACAGGCAGATATAAGAAATAAATCACACCAATAATTCACTCACTTTTCGCTAACGTTTTCTCTAACGCAATAAATGTCTTTAGCACGAGTAAGTGCTGACATGATAGTATATGCCCCTTTTTAATTTTCACGATTAATCGAGAATCTCTTATGTCTAACAGTCATGTCGATGTCATTGTCTTAGGTGCAGGCGCTTCTGGACTCATGTTGGCTGCACATGCTGCTAAACGAGGGCGCTCGGTTTTAATTTTAGAAAAAGCCAACAAAATTGGTAAAAAGATTTTAATGTCGGGCGGTGGGAAATGTAACTTTACCAATCTATATGTAGAGCCTGACAACTATATTTCTCATAATCCACACTTTGTTATTTCTGCCTTATCACGCTATAGCAATTGGGACTTTATTGGACTGATATGTGATTATGGAATTGCATATGAAGAACGAAAACACGGGCAATTATTTACGTTAAACGGCGCTAAAGAAATTTTAGAGATGTTGGTGAGTGAGTGTAATAAAACCAACAATGTTGAAATCCAAACCCATTGTGAAGTTGGACAAATCGACCCATTAGAACAAGGCGGTTTTTCTGTACACACCAACCAAGGTCGTTTTAACTGTGAGTCATTAGTTGTTGCTACAGGCGGCTTATCTATTCCGACTTTGGGCGGTTCTGGATTTGGCTATGAACTAGCACAAAAATTTGGACATACAGTTTTCCCAACCCGTGCAGGTTTAGTTCCATTTACTTTTTCAGATCATATTAAAGAAGTTACCACACGCTTAAGTGGTAATGCTTTAGATGTCACGTTAAGCAACTCAAAAAATAGCTTTACTGAAGCGTTATTATTTACTCATCGTGGATTAAGTGGGCCAAGTTCTTTACAGCTTTCTAACTATTGGAATACTGGGGAAAGTTTTAAAATTGACTTTTTCCCAAGCCAAGATTTGGCAGCTTATTTAAAAGATAAAAAGAAAGCACAGCCTAAAGTTTTATTGCGCACCCTTCTGAATGAGTTTACAGCGAAAAGTATTGTACAAGAGCTACAACAACTCATATGGCCAGAGCATAGCGAAACGGCAATTGGTAATATCAGTGATGCACAGCTAGAGCATATTGCCGAGCAATTACATGGTTTTTCGGTTAAACCATCAGGCACTGAAGGATATCGTACTGCCGAAGTGACCTTAGGTGGAATTGATACAACTGAAGTTTCATCTAAAACACTCGAAAGCAAAAAACAGAAAGGACTATTCTTTATTGGAGAAGTACTGGATGTGACCGGCCATTTAGGCGGTTATAACTTTCAATGGGCTTGGTCTTCTGCTTATGCAGCAGCGCAATATGTTTAAATGCTGAATAAGCTAATTTGCTGCTTTCGCTTCACTTGATGATTTTTCAGCGTCACGTGTATGCGTTGTTGCCTGTTTTGATGAATCAGATTTGCTAAACACAAATTTATAAGCACTTGCTAAAAAACCAACGGTAATCCCAGCAATTACAACAGGTGCTAAAAAACGACCAGGCTTTTTCATGGTATTTTCCTCACTTATTTGTTTTTATAGCTGTCAAAGACAGAACGACCACTCAATATAGAGTGGTCGAACTTATCACAAAAATCAAAGATTTTTTGTACTGTTTATCTGAAAATTAGTTACACCTACTAAATTTCATCATTTTCGCCAGTAGAACCAAAAGGTTTATTTACTGGTGGTTGTGATGGATTTACTTGTGCAGAATCAGCTGGTTTTGCATCAGATGAAACAGTTGATGATGAAGTTGTAGTCGTTGGCGAAGTTGAAGCCGAAGACGTACTTGCTGTTGTAGTAGAAGGTGGTTGATATAAAGGATTTGGTTGATTAGCTTCTTTTTTCGCTTTATCAAGCAAGTCAGACAATAGTCTTTCCGCTGGTTGACGACCACCTAAGCCAAATGCAAGCGCGAAAGCCACTGCAACTGCACCTAGAGTTAAGCCAAATGCAAGATTCACAATCGAATCAGCAATACCCATCGCTTTTAAACCAAGCGCAAGGACTAAGCCAATAATTAAGACACGAACCAAACTACCTAACCAACGCGAACTGTTATATTCACCGCGCTGAACTACGTTCGCCACCACATTTGCAAGCCAGAAACCAATAACCAAAATCACAGCGCCCAATAGAATGTTTGCACCGAAGTGGATAAACATTGCGATTAGACCACTAATCTGTTCAAAGCCAAGACGGTCAGCAGCTTCTGAAACTGCAAACAACATGGTAAAGAACACGATTAACCAGCCAACAGCACCAGAAACTTTAGTTTGACCGAAAAAGCGTTGTACATCTAATTTTGCAGGGATTTCATCAACACCTGTTCCTGCAATGAGTTCAGCAACCAAGCGTCCAACAAAACGAGAAACAATATAAGCAACCAGTAAAATTAAACCAGCAGCAATAATGTTTGGAATCGCTTGCAAGATTTCATTGAGCATTGCTGTCGCTGGCTGAGAAATTGTCTCAATACCTAAAGCTTCAAATGCCACAATCAATGTCGTAATGATAATAATGGCAAAAACAAATGAACCTAAAAATTTGCCTACATTTGAGTTTTTGAACAGACCGATTTTTTCCGCTTGTGCTTGAACACCTAAGCTATTAATTAAACCTTCAACAATACCGCGTACAATTTTTGCCAAGATATATCCAACAAAAACGATAACGCCAGCAATAAAGATATTTGGTAAGAAGGCAATTGCCTCATTCACCATATTTTGAACAGGAATAAGTAAACCTGTTAACCCTAAGATTGAGAGTACAATAGGAAGGAAAAGTAATAACACAAGCCAGTAAAGAATTTCACCAATATTCTGACTAATTCCCCCTACCCCTACTTCGCTACTTAATTTGTCATCGAGTTGCGTTCTGGATAGCACATTGGTAATTCCCGCCCGCACCAGTCGAGCAACGATCCAACCAATGAAACCCACCACCACGGCAGCAATAATATTTGGAATATAGACGAGTACTTGATTCACCATATTGCTAAATGGTCCACTCACTCCACTAATGTTGAGCACATTTAAAGCAGCAACAACAGCAAGAATCAGAATAAACCAGAATATGACTTTGGAGACGAGGCCTTCTATATTAGGAGTACGTCCTGTAGCTGAAGATAATTTGGCATTTGTATTTAATTTTTGCAGAAGTTTTTTTACCCCTGCTGCAACTAATAAAGCGATTATCCAGCCAACCAGTAAGATGACAATTGCAGCTAAAATAGGATGAAACTGATCCCAGTAATACATCGCATCAAACTGAGCGCCGCGAGGCCCATTAAAAAATTCATTCATATTGTTATGTCCTCAATTGTTATGTTCTTTTCAGTGTTATCAGTAAATGAAAAACACTAGTTCGTTGTAAAAAATGACGATAAATGCGGTCTATGTCACCTTATGTTTTGAATATTTTTCAATCAACATCCTTCTGCATAAATACAACAAATTGATGCAAAAGATTGCAAAAAAAGCCTTCAGGACACATCCTAAAGGCTTTCTATCGAGATATACTGTTGGGCTTACTATCCTTTGTAAGTTTTCAGATCAGAAGTACCCATCATGACATGTGGTGTAGTCTCATGTTGAAAAGCCCCTTCTTGTTTTGGCGATTGGTTATGTTCAGAAACCATATAAACAATAAGCGCAAGAAGAAAAAGCCCTACAATAATTAAAATATAAACTGGCAATCTTCTTTTTTTTGCAGTCTCTTCAGGACTCGTCACATGAGGTGGTTTTGAAAAATCATGCATCTTCTTTCCCCTCTTCTATTATCATTAACTATATATTCATCATAACAATTTGATTTGTTGCATTGTGTGAAAAAGCATTATGCGAAGGTGACTATGGTTGCAAAACTCTACTTTTAAAATAATAAATTTAGTATAAAATTTAGCCACATTAATTTTGACTATTAAAAATATAATCTCACTTTATTCATAAACTTCTTCGAAGTTCGATTTGTAATACAATATGTTTTAGCGCTTACTTTTTATAAAATAGGCTATAATAAGCCCCCTTGTTTTAAAGCTACTCAATTTTATGATGTATCGTCAGCAAAGCGTAACTCTTGATCTCGACACTGACGTCACACATCAATGTTATTTGCATCAGACAAGAGATGACCATCTCATTGGTATTATTGAATTTAATAAGCCAAGCTATGAGCTCAAATGGAGTGATCTTGAGTATTTCCGTCGCCGTACCGAAGAGTTCTCGGTTATGCCATTCCCTGAATGTGTTAATGCAATGATTGTTGATATTCGTAATATCAATGTATTTCTGGACAATGAAGTCCCTATTTTACCTTGGCGTTTACTTGAAGAAGACTGCCCTGTCCGCTTGGTTGTTCCTCAAGATCGTCTTGAATATTATGCAGGTCTGTTTGAACCGACTTGGCTTTCAACAGATGTCGACAGTGCGATTTCAGAAATTCGTGAATTTATGGATATGTTTGTCCATTAATAAACATATCCATAAAAAACTTTCTTAAAATATTTTTACTTTCAGTTTTACCAATAATTCTCTACAGCAATATTTCCCTCACCACGACGATTCATCGTCAAACCACGGCGTTTTAAAGCTTCTTTAGTATCGTCAACCATTTGTGGGTTTCCACATAACATGACGTGACTAGTTGCTGAGTTAAGTTCCAAACCTGCTGCTTTTTCTAACTCACCATTTTCGATTAATACAGGTAAGCGCTCATGCAACGGCGCTGATGAGTCTCGGGTAATAATAGGAATAAATTTAAAGCCGTTATGCCCTTCTCCAAACGTTTCAGCAATCTCTTGAATACGATCGACATATGCCAATTCATCTGCAGTACGGACGCTATAAACCAAATTAATCTTTTGATAATTAGACCAAGTCTCAAAGTCTTGTAGCATCGACAAAAATGGAGCCAAACCTGTACCTGTTGCTAATAA
Source organism: Acinetobacter sp. 70_2 (assembly GCF_056736115.1). Taxonomy (NCBI): domain Bacteria; kingdom Pseudomonadati; phylum Pseudomonadota; class Gammaproteobacteria; order Moraxellales; family Moraxellaceae; genus Acinetobacter; species Acinetobacter sp. 70_2. The sequence goes on along the minus strand of NZ_JBWZIP010000003.1, from coordinate 66,283 downwards.
CCATAAATCATGCGGTAAAGGTTGCTGATAACGCGCCAAAGTCAGATATCCATATGGAATTTTTTCCAAATAAAGCTCATCACCGACTTTCAAATGCTGTAGATTCGAAGTGAAAGCACCGTCTGGTACAACAATTGAGAAGAACTCTAGCGTTTCATCAAATGGAGAAGACACCACCGAATAAGCACGGACAACCAGTTCGTCACCTACCTTTAAACCTATACGCGCAAACTGACCTGCGGTAAATTTAAAATGCGAAGGACGAGTCATGGTAAAGCTGAAAAGTGTTGGGGTCCAACGATGAACTGATAAAACTTTTTCTACGCTAAATTTTTCAATTGACATGATTTCAACGTGGCATGAAATAGTGCGCTCATGTTAGCATGACAGCCGAAATAATGAATACTTTTAAACGTTAAGGCTTTTTAAACATGCGGATGACATTACGCCAGTTGGCTGTTTTTGTAGCAGTCGCCCAAGAAGGAACCGTTACTAAAGCCAGTGATGCGGTCAGACTGACGCAAAGTGCAGCAAGTATGGCTTTAGCCGATTTAGAAGACGGCTTAGGTGCTCCTTTATTTGATCGTTTAGGTAAGCGCTTACAGCTTAATGATCTTGGACGTTTTTTACTTCCACAAGCTTTAGAAATCTTGGGACGTTGTGAAGCGTTTGAACAAGCTGCAAAAGGTGAATTACAAAGTATTGACCTTCGTATTGGGGCGACCTTAACCATCAGTGACTATTTAATGCCTGATTTAATGGCCAGCTTTTTACAACGTCATCCGCAAGCACATTTACAACTTCAAGTGGGTAATACCCGCCAAATGATTGAAGCTGTAAATCAGTTCCAATTAGATTTAGCTTTAATTGAAGGTTCTTGTCACTTACCTCAACTTCAATGTATTCATTGGCGTGATGATGAGCTAGCAGTGTGCTGTTCCCCAGATCATCCTTTAACACGTTTAAATCGCCCCCTTACCCCTCAAGATTTTCACGAAGTAGAATGGATCTTACGTGAAGAAGGTTCAGGTACGCGTGAAGTTTTTGATAATGCAATTTTGCAAGATCTACCAGATGCCAACATTCGTTTAACGCTTGGTCACAATGAAGCAATCTTAAAAATAGTGGCTGGTGGTTTAGGAATGTCTTGTATTTCTAGATTAGCAATTGAACCTTTAAGTGAAAAAGGTCAGCTTGTTATTTTAGATACACCATTTTGGCAACTGACTCGTCCGCTTTATATGCTGGTACATCGCCAAAAATATCAAGGGCCGGGCCTCAAAGCATTTTTAAAATTCTGTGATGAAGATCAGGCTTAAAGCCTGATCTTCTAATGCCATCTAGAATCATTTTCGCAGGGCTCACCGTCACGGTTCCCATCCATTTTAGTGTTCGGACAATTTCTTACAAACCAACGTGCCTCTTCTAAAGAGTGCATTTGGGAACAATACTCACGCCCATCACAATGAAAAGCCGATGTTTTATCATTTACCCGTTCCGGGGCTCTTTCAGATGTAAGTGCTAAAGCCTTTTTCGTTTTTTCAGAAAGCTGAACATCCGGTAACTTACCCAAAGCTGCGCGCTGTGCTTCAATAATCGTCTTCTGTTGTTGTATTAATAAATGCACTTTTTCATGTGATACACGCTGCTGAGCCTGCTGACGATAGTACAATACCGTGAAACTCACACATGCAACAATAACCAAGATGCCAACGATAAATATACTGATGTATTCACTTGAACTCAGCTTGAATTTGCTGCGTTTAATTTTTCCCCGTTGAATCATATTTCCCCATTTTTTAATCTTATTATTCATTCTTAAAAAATTAAGGGAAATTTATATCTCCCTTAATTCTAAATCACTTAATCTTTCTGAACGCATCAAAACACTTGTCTGATAAATTCATTACTTAAGTTTTTTAATATATTACATTTAGTTCATTATTAACGTCGGAAATTTGACAATAACTCACTTGTGATCGCTTTATTGTGATCCGCAATTTTATTCTTCTTGGTTTTCGCAGGGTTTGGATCAACACGCTCAATTTTGATCGCTTTAAACTTCCCCTGATTATCTGCCGCAAGAAATCTCACTTTTTCATTTCTTTTTGGTTCACCTTCTGATGCAGGGAAATCAGAAATATGAAAGAAAATATCTCCTTCAGTGGTTGAAATAAAACCAAAACCCTTATCGGGGTTATATTGTTTTACCCTTCCAATATAAAACTCTTGTTTCATGATCTTTCCCCTACTTTTCCAATCCAGTCATCACACTAAATAAAAAGAGACTTTCAATTCCGCCCTTAAAAGCATACGGTTTGATGAAGTCTCTTTTTATCGTTATGTCAAAAATTAATCTTTTTGAACACTACCAAAAATCTTGTCGCCAGCATCGCCTAAACCTGGAACAATATAGCCTTGCTCATTTAAGCCATCGTCAATAGATGCAGTATAAAGCTCAATATCAGGATGCGCTGCTTCTACCTTTGCAATTCCTTCAGGAGCTGCAACTAATACCATAACACGGATATCTTTACATCCACTTGCCTTTAACACATCAATTGCAGCAACCAAAGAGTTACCTGTTGCAAGCATTGGATCAATAATCATTGCAATACGGTTAGCAACATCTGGAACCAGTTTTTTATAGTAAGTACGTACTTCTAGAGTGGCTTCATCACGCTCAAGACCTAACACACTTACTTTTGCACTTGGAATCAGATTAAGTACGCCATCAAGCATACCGATACCAGCACGTAAAATCGGTACAATCGTTATTTTTTTACCAGCAATACGCTGAGTAGTAACAGTTCCAGCCCATCCATCAATTTCGCAATCCACAACTGGTAAATCTTTCGTTGCTTCATATGTCAACAACATAGTCACTTCTTGAGCAAGCTCACGGAAATTCTTAGTACTGATGTCAGCACGACGTAATAAACCTAATTTATGACGAATAAGTGGGTGACGAATTTCTTGAATGGCCACAGATGTTACCTAAAAATATAAAAACGTATTTATTATAATCTTTTTTTAACTATCAATAAAAAAAAGCCTCCATATTTGGAGGCTTTTTTGTACACAAGAATTATTGTTGTTGCGAAAGCATGAAATGTAATGGAGATAAAATTTCTGCTTTTAATGCCAAATTAATCATTGGATCTGGATATACACCCAAAATAATAACTAATGCAGCAGCAGCTAATACCATCAAACCACCTACTTTTTGTCCCCAATGTGCATCAGCATCAATACGAGGAGTTTCAGGTGGAGTCATATACATCACAACCATCACACGTAAGTAGTAATACAAACCAATACCACTACCTACAATAATCATTGCAGCTAAGAACCAGTGTTGAGTCGTTACAGCAGCCATAACAACCAAAAACTTACCAATGAAGCCTGCTGTTAATGGAATACCAGCCAAAGATAACATCATGACTGTTAATGTTGCTGTAAGTACTGGACGACGCCAGAACAAACCGCGGTAGTCTGCAAGGCTTTGAGCTTCATCTACGTTGTTATATGGACTAGACATTAACGCTACTGCACCAAAGGCACCAATAGTTGTTAATACATAAGTCACCACATACACAGTTACGCTACCTAAGCTCGCATAAGTCATGCTGATTAAAGCAATTAACAAATAACCAAAGTGAGCAATAGATGAATAACCCAAAATACGCTTTAAGTTCACTTGGCGAACAGCGAGCAAGTTACCGACTAAAATTGACAATACAGCAATGATTGTCAAAACAGTCACTAGCGAGTTCACCATAATTGCGCCAGAAGCAAGCAAATAACGTACGAACAAACCAATAGTCGCAACCTTAGCAGCAGTTGCTAAGAAAGTTGCCATTGGAGCTGGAGCGCCTGCATATACATCTGGTGTCCATTTGTGGAACGGTGCAAGCGACAATTTGAATGCAACAGCAAAGATAATAAGTGCTAAACCTAATAACACCATTGGCTGTTTGATTGCGCCAAATAAAGCTTGAACCGAATCATAGAATGAAAGCGAACCAGTGTAAGCGTAGATATACGCCATACCCATCAACAACATCGCAGAAGCTGTTGCAGAAAGTACAAGGTACTTAATACCCGCTTCAAGCGATTGGCTACGTTGATATGTATAAGCAAGTAAGCCGTATACAGGAATCGACATTAACTCAAGACTAATGAAGAAAGATGCATAGTGAGAACTTGCAACCATCAACATTGCACCTGCTACAGAAGCAAGTAACAGAAGATAGAGTTCTTCACGGTTGTCTTTATAAGTCTCGATGTAAGCATGAGACAAAGTACAACAAGCCAATGATGCAACTAAAATCATGAACTGATAGAACAAAGTAAATGGGTCAACCATAAACATGCCCATCACATTTGCCGGTACAAATTTACCGCCAAATAGTTCTAACAAGATATAAAGTGCAGCAAGGTTTAAACCGACAACAGAAGTTGTTGCGATTAAATTATGGTTACGCTTAATTGCAATGAGCAGCATAACGACGACTGTTGTCAACGCAACAATCATCACAGGTGCTAATGGCATGAGCGTAGAGAATGATACTGTGAAGTTCATGATTATTGGATCTCCACATGGTCAAGTTGAGTAGCTGTTTGCTGAACAGTTTCAACGACTTCTTGTACTGGCACATAACTATTGACCAACCACTGCATACTTGAATGAGATACATCCAAGAATGTTTGTGGGAAGATACCAAGCCAAACGAGACCAATCGCACAAATCATCAAAATAACAACTTCACGAGCAGATAAGTCTTTTAATGGACTAGTGTAGTGTTGCTTTTGTTCAGGGTTTGGCTCACCAAATAAAGCACGGTGAATCAAGATCAAGCCATATAAACCTGCAAATACAAGGCTGATAGAAGCAAGAATCGTGAAGGCCGGATATTTATTAAATGAACCCATCAAAATCAGGAATTCACCAATAAAGTTACCTAAACCTGGCACACCAACAAGAGCAGCTACGAAGAACATTAAGAAGAATGGTAAGTATTGGAGTTGACCACGAAGACCACCCATCAAACGCAAATCACGTGTATGCAAGCGCTCGTAGATTTGACCAGACATAATGAACAATGCAGCAGATGACAAACCATGTGCCAACATCATGATCATTAAACCTTGGAAGGTCAAAATATTACCTGCATAGATTGCAAGTAAAATGAAGCCCATGTGTGAAATCGACGTATACGCAAGTAAACGTTTCATGTCAGTTTGCTGGTAAGCACACCAAGCGCCGTAGAAAATACCAATCAAACCGAAAATAATCGCAATATCTGCAAACTGTGCAGAAGCTGCTGGGAAGAATGGAATTACGAAACGGAGCAAACCGTATGCTGCTGTTTTAATCAAGATACCAGCCAAGTCTACAGAACCCGCTGTAGGAGCTTGAGCATGTGCATCTGGTAACCAGCCATGCAATGGAAACACTGGTAACTTCACTGCAAAACCGATAAAGAAGCAGATCATGAAACCATACGCGAAGCCAGCAGGTAAACGATTCGCTACAGCTAATAAATAGTTGTAATCAAAACCGATCATACCAGTCATCATGTAACCATAGACCACAAGGCCAAGGATACCGATTAACATCACTAAACCAGCGATTTGCGTATATAAGAAGAACTTAGTTGCAGCGTAAACACGTGAACGGCCGTTTGAACCTTTATGACCCCATAACGCAATCAAGAAGTAGATTGGTACAAGCATCATCTCCCAGAAGAAGAAGAATAGGAACAAATCGATTGCCAAGAACACGCCAATAACGCCACCTAAACTCCATAATAAGTTTAAGTGGAAGAAACCAACATTCTTTTGAATCTCACCCCATGAACAACCAACAGCAAGTACACCCAGTAAAGCTGTTAACAACACCATGAGTAAAGACAAGCCATCCACTGCTAAGTGAATGCCAATACCGAGAGATTTAATCCACGGTAAATAGAACTCAGCTGACCAAGTTGGGACTTTTGAGCCCAACTCATAGGTATAAGTACCACTTTGCCAAAGTGCAAGACCTAAGCCCAATGTAATGAGCATACCAATTAAGGCAATCCAGCGTGGCAAAGTTTTGTCGAGTTTATCGACTAACCAACAAGTAAAACCTGCAATGAACGGAACAAGGATCAGCGCGGGTAAAATTAAATTGTTTTCCATTTTATTTCCCCACTACCTGAATAACGATCAAGATCATCAATAACACCACTACACCGAGTGACATGCTTGATGCGTATTCACGCAATGAACCTGTTTGACGTGAGCTTGTAAAACTGTTTCCGCCTTTAACAAGCGCAGGAAGCACAAGCCACAAGCTATCAATTGGATCACGACCAAATAGTTTGGCGAAGAATAAATAAGGTTTAACAAAAACGATGTCATACAACGCATCGAAACCAAATGCAGTACGACAAATATGAGCTAAGCCAGCACCAAGACTTGTTTGAGCAAACGACTTCACTGCACCGTAAGCAAATGCAAACAGACCAATACCAACTGCTAAACCAGCAAGCGCGATACCTACTGCTAAATGCTCTGCCCCATGCATGCCTTCTACAAACTGTTCAGCAACATGGAATTCAGGAATTTTCGCTGTATTTAAAATACCAGCGACCGGACCTTTTAGTGCAGCGCCCACAAAAGTAGACAATACAGCCAAGATACCTAATGGCGCCCAGTAAGTTGCACCTTTAATCTCATGGTAATGTGTATTTTCTTTACCGAAGAATACAACCCAGATTAAACGGAAAGTATAGATTGAAGTCAGGAACGCACCTGCTACACCAGCCCAATATAAGGTGTGGTATAGAGCAATTGATTGACCTTGAACCCAAACTTCACCAAGAATCGCATCTTTTGAGAAGAAGCCGATTGTTAAGAATGGAATCGCTGCTAATGCACCGCCACCAATCGCGAAACATGCAAATAGGAATTTGTTTTTGTAGAACAAACCACCCATTTTGAAAATATTTTGTTCGTGATGGTAAGCAAGAATAACCGCACCAGAAGACAAGAATAATAATGCTTTGAAGAATGCGTGAGCCAACATGTGGAACAAGCCAGCTTGATAAGCTTCTGCACCGACAGCCATAAACATATAACCGAGCTGACTCATTGTTGAGTAAGCTAAAATACGTTTGATGTCTGTTTGCACAAGAGCAGCAAAGCCTGCAACTAATAAAGTTACAGCACCTGTTACTGAAATGAATTGCATCACTTCAGGTGCAAGTTCAAATACGCTAAATAGACGACAGCATAAGTACACACCAGCCGTTACCATTGTTGCTGCGTGGATTAATGCAGAAACAGGGGTTGGACCTGCCATCGCATCTGCCAACCATGTTTGCAATGGAATTTGAGCAGATTTACCAGCAGCACCTAAGAACAACATTAATGCAGTCCAGATGGTAAGTGACGAGCTCTTCGTCATTACTTCTGCTGCGTGTTCAACGATGTACTGAGTATTCAGCGTACCAAATTGTTGGTAAAGCAAGAATAAAGCGATAAGTAAGAATACGTCACCTACGCGGGTAACTGTAAATGCTTTGATCGCTGCCCAACCATTTGCAGGGTTTGCATAATAGAAACCAATCAGCAAGTAAGAGCAAAGACCTACGCCTTCCCAACCTAAGAATAACAACGCTAAGTTGTCACCCAATACAAGCACAAGCATGCTTGCAACGAATAGGTTGAAATAAGAGAAGAAGCGCGCATAACCTTCTTCACCACGCATGTACCATGATGCAAAGATGTGGATTAGAAAACCAACACCAGTGATCATGCCCATCATGAGTAAAGATAAGCCATCTAAATGTAAGCTAATGCCAGGAGCGAAACCACCAACATTGAACCATGTCCAAAGGTTTTGAACAAAAACCTGTTGGCCGCTGTTGGTAAAAGCCATACCAGCAATCAATGCAAATAATGCAGATAAACCTACAGAACCCACACCAATAATTGCTGCAACATTTTCAGAGAGCTTATCACGCCCTGCCGCCAATAAAATAAAACCGATTAGCGGAAATAATACTGTTAGATATAAATAACTCATCCGCGCATCTCACTAGCAGCATCCACATCCAAATGATGGAAGCGATGATAGAACTGAAGGACAATCGCAAGACCGATACACGCCTCTGCTGCAGCAAGGGTTAAAATCAGAATGAACATCACTTGTCCATCTGGTTGTGCCCATACGCTACCCGCAAGAACGAATGCTAACGCAGCAGCATTCATCATGATTTCAAGGCTCATTAACATAAATAGTAGGTTGCGTCGCACCATTACACCGTAAAAACCGAGTGCAAAAAGAATGGTTGCAACAATCAAACCATGTTCTAAAGGGATCTGGCCCATTATTCTTTTTCCTCTTCTGCACCTGGTTCACGTTTACCTAAGTGGTATGCTGCAACAAGGGCTGCTAGCAATAACATTGCGGCAACTTCAACCAATAACAAGTAGTGAGTAAAGAGCGCCTGACCAACAACTTTTGGTCCAATTACTTGTGCGCCAAGTGGCGCAGAGATGGTTGTATATTCACCACCAAGCATCCAAACTAAAAGCAAGCCAAGTAAAAAGCTCATGAGTGCTGGATATGCCCAAGCATCTGAAGAAAGCCATTTACGCTCTTGTTCCACAGTGTGTTGCCCTAAGTTAAGCATCATCACAACGAATACGAACAAGACCATAATTGCACCAGCATAAACAATGATTTCGAGGGCGCCGGCAAACGGCGCACCTACGATCATGAAAATACCAGCAACAGCAAGTAATGAAACAATCAGACTAAGCAATGCATGTACAGGGTTCGTGTTAGTCACTACACGAACCGTAGAAACGATGGCCACGAGCGCCATCAAATAAAACGGCCACATCATGGTAATAGACTCCGTACATCGATTGGTGCACTTTCTTTTTGTGCTTGACCTTTCTCTTTACCGTTAATTGCCATACCGGTTACGCGGTAGAAGTTGTAGTCTGGGTATTTACCTGGACCTGAAATAAGTAAGTTTTCTTTCTCATAAACAAGGTCTTGACGTACGTATTCGCCTAACTCGAAATCTGGAGTCATTTGAATCGCTGTGGTTGGACATGCTTCTTCACACATACCGCAGAAAATACAACGAGAGAAGTTGATACGGAAAAATTCCGGATACCAACGACCATCTTCTTTTTCAGCTTTTTGTAATGAAATACAGCCAACTGGACATGCAACCGCACAAAGGTTACATGCCACACAACGCTCTTCCCCATCTGGGTCACGCGTCAACACAATACGACCACGAAAGCGTGGTGGCACAATCTGTTCAGCCGGTACTTCTGGATATAAAATCGTGTCACGTTTACGCGTTGCATGGCTAAATACCATAAACAACGAACGTACAATCGATCCGAATCCAGCTAGAAATTTATACATTTTGTACTCCCTGCTGTCCTAGGCCTGATTCATCAGAATCACAGCACCAGTCACTAACAAGTTGACCAACGCCAATGGCAAACAAATTTTCCAACCAAAGTTCATGACTTGGTCATAACGTGGACGCATTAAAGAACCACGTGCCAATACGAACATCATTACGAAGAATGCTGTTTTAATCACGAACCAGAATACTGGTGGAACAAATGGAATTTCTAAATTGAATGGCGCTAACCAGCCACCAAAGAATAAAGTCACGATTAATGCAGAGATAAGTACAACGTTTACATATTCAGCAACGAAGAACATACCCCATTTCATACCGCCATATTCAACATGGTAACCTTCAGCCAATTCTTGTTCTGCTTCAGGTTGGTCAAATGGGTGACGGTGAGTTACCGCAACACCTGCAACAACGAAAATCAAGAAACCTAAGAACTGTGGAATGATGAACCAAACATCACGTTGTGCTTCAACAATTTCACGAAGGTTAAATGAACCAGCAATTGCAACCACGCCCATTAATGAGATACCCAAGAACACTTCATAAGAAATGGTTTGAGCAGCTGAACGTAAACCGCCGAGTAATGAATATTTGTTATTTGATGCCCAACCACCGAATAACACTGCATAAACCGCAATACCTGCCATTGCCATAAAGAACAACAGACCGATGCTCATGTCTGCAACACCCAATGCAGGGCTTACAGGAATAACCATGAACGAAAGCACCGCAGTTGCCATCGCAACTGCCGGAGCTAAACGGAAAGTTAATTTATCAGCAAATTTTGGTGTCCAGTCTTCTTTGAACATGATCTTAAGCATGTCGGCAACGATCTGGAACATACCACCAGGACCAACACGATTTGGACCATAACGGTCTTGCCACAAAGCAAGCAAACGACGCTCAATAAAAGACATCAACGCCGCAACTAAAACTACAACAAGCAAAATCACAACTGCTTGAACAACTGCGTAAGCAATTGGCCAGTTCTCAGCCCAAAGTGGCGTTTGACGTATAATTTCTTGATTCATGAATTACACTCCTAATGCCACTGAAACAGGCTCAGCTAAGGATACTGTCGGCGCTAAACCAACTGGGTAACCGATATAACCTGTAGGTAAATATTCAATTACTTGTACAGGTAAGCTCACTGTAGTTTCGCCTGCTTTAACTGTAATACGTTGGCCTTCTTGTAGATTCAAACGCGTTGCATCTTGTTCGCCCACAGCAAATACAGCTTCAGGAATACGAGTTTCCATTGCAGGTGTTTTAATCGTGAATTCACCAGAACCAAAAATGTGGTGCATTGGTACAAGACGGAAGCTTTCAGGGTTTGCAACTACCGCAGTTGGAGCAACATAGCTACGTGCTGGACGTTTTGCTAAACGATCGAATAAACGAACGCCTGAATCACCACCTTTTAAGTGACCACCCACTTCATCTTGGTATTTGTTCCAAGATTGTGGAGAGTTCCAACCTGGAGCCCACGCAAATGGTACAAGTGAAGATGCTTTTTGTGGACCTACATAACCTTCCATAGAGAATGTTAATGCTGAGTCTGGATCTGTTGGTTGTTTAGGTTCATGAACCGATAAAGGTGCACGAATTGCTGTACGACCAGAATAACGACGTGGTTCACGCGCAATTTTCAAACCATGTACACGGTAGCCTGCATCTGGTGCAACGTCTTGAATTGCTTCAAGTACCGGAACATTTTTAACGATAGTTTCAATCACGTCATCAAGCAATGTCCAATCAACTGGCTTACCTTTAAGACCAGTTTCAATGGCATGCAACCAACGCCACGATTCTTTAATCGCGTATTCAGGCTTGTAGTAGCTTGGATCGTAAACTTGATAGAAGCGTTGAGCACGGCCTTCTTGGCTTACAACGGTACCATCACCTTCGGCAAAGCTTGCTGCTGAAAGTACAATATCCGCCTGTTTCACAGTTTCTGTTTCGCTGTGATCAAGCACGATTACTGTTTCAGCTTTATCAAGTGCTGCTTTAACTTGAGCAGCAGGTAAACGACGGAACAAGTCATTTTCAACAATAACAAGTGTGTCGTAGTCTTGAGCAAATGCTTGTTCAAGGCTTAAACCGCCAAACAATGCTAAGCCCATAGAGTTCACTTCAGGAACTACAAGACTTAAACCAGCTTTTGAACCAAGGTTTTGCGTTAACTCTGCTGCCGCTTCCATAATTGAAGCATCTTGCAAGCTCGTACCCGCAATAATTAATGGTTTGTTTGCTGCTTTTAAAGTGTCTGCAATAGTTTGAGCAAATGCTTTTGCATCGTCATCCAAACCATTAACTGTTTCACCTTTAACTGCCGCAGCAACTGCAAAACCTAAACGCGCGATGTCATTTGGAGATGCAACAACTTCACCAGTCGCAACATCGGCAAGACGAGTTTGAGTTGCAGCCAAAATATAGATCGGAGATTTCGCTTCCTGACCAATACGTTGTACAGGCTCAGCCAACCAATCTGGCGTACGTGTTTTTGCAGCCATTTCGCGAGCTTTGTTTTTCGCAGCTTGACGAACTGACAAAGCCATACGTGGTGCAGTTTGAGTTAAATCTTCACCCAAAATTAATACTGCATCATAGCTTTCAATTTCACGCATGTTCGGGTTGTAAATGCCCTCTGTTTGCATGATTGAAGCAGCAAGTTCAACAAGACTTTGCTCTTTTTGTGCAACACCTGTTGAGTAGTTTGCTTGGCCTACAAGTTCACGTAATGCATAGTTTGATTCTAAGCTTGCACGTGGTGAACCAATACCTAAAACTTTTTTACCTTCAAGTTTCGCAATCGCTTGATCTAAAGCTTGGTCAACAGAAACAGTTGCTACTGTTTCACCATTACGGAATTGAGGTTGACGTGGACGATCTGCACGGTTTACATAACCTGTGCCAAAACGGCCTTTGTCACAAAGGAAGTATTGGTTAACCGAACCATTGAAACGGTTTTCTACACGACGGATTTCGCCATAACGCTCACCCGGAGAGATGTTACAACCTGAAGAACAGCCATGACACACGCTTGGTGCATATTGCATGTCCCATTTACGGTTATAGCGCTCTGAATGAGTTTTATCGGTAAATACACCTGTTGGACATACTTCAGTCAAGTTACCAGAGAATTCAGACTCTAAAGTACCTGACTCTGGACGACCAAAGTAAACACGTGATGCATTGGCAAACACACCAAAGTCTGTACCGCCCGCATAGTCTTTGTAGTAACGAACACAACGGTAACAAGCAATACAACGGTTCATTTCATGCGCAATGAATGAGCCTAGTTCTTGGTTGTAATGTGTACGCTTAGTAAAACGGTAGCGACGACGGTCATGACCAGTCATTACAGTCATATCTTGTAAATGACAGTGACCACCTTCTTCACACACTGGACAGTCGTGTGGGTGGTTGGTCATTAAGAACTCAACGATAGATTCACGAAAATCCGTTGCTTCTTTGTCTTCAATCGAGATATAGGTATTGTCAGATGCTGGTGTCATACATGACATCACAAGACGTCCGCGCGTATCTTCAGGATTTGCATACTGAGTTACGGCACATTGACGACATGAACCAACAGAACCTAAGGATGGGTGCCAACAAAAATACGGAATATCAATGCCAAGGGATAAACATGCTTGTAGCAAGTTTTCTGATCCATTGACTTCGTACGATTTTCCATCGACATGAATTGTAGCCATAGTCGAATCCCTTAAGCTTGTTCTACGTTGCTAGTTTGCACGACAGGACGATTCGTCACTTTCGCTTCAAACTCGCTACGGAAATGTTTGAGTGCGCCCATAAGCGGCTCCATCGCACCTGGTGCGTGGGCACAGAAAGTTTTACCAATCCATAATTTACGAGTAAGTTCTTGTAAATGGTCGATATCTTCTTTCTTACCTTCACCTGTCTCAAGTGCTTTAAGCGCTTTAACAGCCCATGGCAAACCATCACGGCACGGTGTACAGAAACCGCATGATTCACGCGCAAAGAATTCTTCAAGATTACGGGTCAACGACACCATACATTGGGTCTCGTCTACCACCATCAATAAACATGTTCCTAAACGAGAACCTGCTTTCATAATGGTTTCAGCATCCATTGGTAAATCAATGGTATCTGCAGGTAAAAAGTCAGTTGACGCACCACCTGGTAACCATGCTTTAAGCTTTAAGCCTTCACGCATACCGCCGGCATGATCTTCAATTACTTCACGTGCAGTCGTACCAAATGGTAGTTCCCAAAGACCAGGGAATTTGACTTTACCTGACGCACCATAAATCTTAGTGCCTGGATCTTTTGATTTACCAGCTGATAAACCGATATACCACTCTGGACCACGAAGCATGATTGCTGGCAAGTTGTTATAAGTTTCAACGTTGTTCACAATCGTAGGACGACCCCATGCACCAGCAACTTGCGGGAATGGTGGTTTAGTACGTGGGTTAGCACGGCGACCTTCAAGCGAGTTAATCAATGCAGTTTCTTCACCGCAGATATAACGACCTGCACCAGTGTGCACGTGTAACTCGAAGTTCCAGCCAGAACCTAAAATGTTGTCACCTAAGTAACCTTTAGCGCGAATTTGCTCAAGCGCTTCATTTAGGTATTGAGCAGCCTCGATGTATTCACCACGAATGAAGATATAACCTTGAGTTGCTTCTAGGGTATAACCTGCAATCAACATACCTTCGATCAATTGGTGAGGAAGTTTTTCCATCAACAAACGGTCTTTAAAGGTACCTGGTTCCATCTCATCGGCGTTACAGATTAAGTAACGTGGACCACCATCATTTGGCGCCATAAGAGACCATTTGATCCCTGCTGGGAAGCCTGCACCACCACGACCTTTTACAGTTGCCGCTTTAATGACGTCTAACACTTCAGCAGGTTTCATGCCTAATGCTTTTTTAAAGCCCGCATAACCTTCGAGTGCTTCATAGTCATCAGCGCTACGTACTGCTTCTTGTTTGCTTAAACGCCAAGTCAGTGGATGAGTTTCCGGATTACCGTCGCCATAAATTGGTTTTGGTTCAGTATTCATACATACTTCTCCAATAACTGTTTGACTGATGTCACTTCAACTAAACCGTGAGTATCTTCATCAATCATTAACGTTGGGCCTTTGTCACAGTTGCCTAGACAGCAAATTGGGAGCAGTGTAAAACGACCATCTTGTGTCGTTTGACCAAACTGAATACCTAATTCGCGCTGGAATGCTTCAGCTAGTGTTTCAGCACCCATTAAGAAGCAAGCAATTGAGTCACAAAGCAAAATTACGTGACGACCTACAGGTTGGCGATAGATACGGTTGTAGAACGTTGCTACACCCTCTAAATCGGCAACACTAATCGTCAATAATTGTGCGATGGCGTTCATTTGAGCATCATCTACCCAACCATTGCGGCGCTGTACGCACTTTAGTGCATCTAAAGAAGCTGCACGTGGGTATGGATAGTGACCAATGTGATGTTCAATTTCATGGATTTCTTCAGCAGTCAAAATCCCTTCAACATTCACACGTGGTTTTTTATCAGTCAGAATCATCATTTTGCGTTACCTCTTAGCGATCCACGTCAGCCATAACCACGTCAATGGTCGCCAGATAAATGATTAAGTCAGACACTAAACTGCCGTTAATCACTGAAGGAATTTGCTGTAAGTGAGTAAACGTCGGTGTACGGATACGAGTACGATAACTCATTGTTGCCTTATCCGAAGTCAAGTAATAAGTACTTGCACCTTTCACAACTTCAGTCATAAATGACGCTTCACCAGCAGGCATGACAGGACCCCATGACACGCTCAAGAAGTGCGTAATCAAAGTTTCAATATCTTGTAACGTCTTATCTTTTGGTGGTGGAACAGCCAATGGGTGATCCGCTTTATATGGACCAGAAGGCATGTTATCCAAACACTGTTTGATAATTTTGAGTGACTCAGTAATTTCACGGAAGTGAACAAGAACACGAGCGTACGCATCGCCTTCATACTCAACTGGCACGTCAAAATCGAAGTTTTCATAGCCACTGTATGGACGATATTTACGAACGTCGAAATCAATACCTGTTGCACGTAAACCAGTACCAGTTACACCCCATGCAAGTGCAGATTTTGCATCGTATTGAGCAACATTACGTGTACGACCAATAAACACAGAGTTTTTAAGCGCAGCTGTGTAGTATTCGTTGAGACGTTTTGGCATCCACTCTAGCAATTCTTTAACAAGTTTTTGCCAGTTGTTTGGAAGGTCATGTGCTGTACCACCTATACGGAACCATGCTGGGTGCATACGGTAACCCGTAATTGCTTCAACGATGTCGTATACTTTTTGACGGTCTGCGAACATATAGAATACTGGTGTCATACCACCGGCATCCTGAATTGCCGTACCACAGTAAAGTAAGTGGTTATTAATACGGAACAATTCGTTCAACATGACACGAATCACTTGCGCACGTTCAGGAACTTTAATTCCTGCAAGCTGTTCAACTGCCATTACATATGGCATGTTTTGCGCACAACCACCTAAGTAGTCAACACGGTCAGTATAAGGAATGAAAGAGTGCCATGTTTGACGCTCAGCCATCTTTTCCACACCACGGTGGTGATAACCGATATCAGGAACACAGTCCTTCACTTCTTCGCCATCTAACTGCAATACAATACGGAACGCACCGTGTGCAGATGGATGGTTAGGACCCAAGTTCAAGAACATGAAATCTTCGTCAGCGTTACCACGCTTAAGACCCCAATCTTCAGGCACAAAGCGTAAGTGTTCCTGTTCGAAATCTTGCTTCGCTTTGTCTTGCATATACGGCGTATATTCTGTCGCACGTGCTGAATATTCTTTACGAAGCGGGTGACCTTCCCAATACGTTGGCAACAAGATACGACGGAGCATTGGATGCCCTTCGAAATTGATACCGAACATATCGTAAGCTTCACGTTCATACCAGTTGGCATTTGGCCAGATATTTGTCGCTGTCGGGAGGTTAAGATCATTTTCGTTCAAGGCAACCTTGATACGAATGTCACTATTACGCTCAAGCGATAATAAATGATAGAACACAGTGAAGTCAGATGCTGGTAAACCATCACGATGTTGACGTAAACGCTCATCCATCGCTGATAAGTCAAACAGCATTACATAAGGACGTTCCACTTTACGCAGGAACATGAGGACTTCTTGCACGCGTGCGCGCTCAACCCAGACTGTTGGAAACTCTTCAAAAGTCGCCTGCACATAGAAGTTCTCACCAAATTTGGTTTTGAGCTCTTCTACGATTGCAAATGCTGGGCGTGAATCAACTGGTGTTGATTCTGGCATAGCAATGTCAGTTTCAGCCATTGGCTTGGCTTCCTATTTAATACAAATTCTGTCAATTTTCTCGATGAACATATCGGTTAGATATGTCAAAACACCGTCAAAAAATTATTTAATCTCATCCATAGAGCGTAAGTTTTTAACGGCAATACGCTGCGCATTCTTACGATCACGTTCTGGCATCATCTTTGGCTTATACACTGGCTGAAGATCATCACCGATCACGGCAGAAAGCGGGCGTCGCTCTAATTGAATCTGGTCTTGCAAAAGCATTAACGCTTGGATTAATGCTTCAGGACGAGGCGGACAACCTGGGACGTACACGTCAACAGGAATAATTTTGTCTACACCTTGTACTACTGAATAGATGTCGTACATACCTCCAGAGTTTGCACAAGCACCCATCGAAATAACCCATTTAGGTTCTAACATTTGTTCATACAAACGTTGAATAACCGGAGCCATTTTTACAAAGCAGGTACCTGCAACAATCATCAAGTCAGCCTGACGAGGTGAAGCACGAATAACCTCTGCACCGAAACGGGACAAGTCATGCACGCCTGTTAAAGTCGTTGCATATTCAACGTAACAACATGAGGTACCAAAGTTAAATGGCCACAAAGAGTTTTTACGTCCCCAGTTTACTGCTGTATGCAAGACATCCTCTAAGCGAGTCATGAATACGTTTTTATTCACTTCCTCTTCTAGCGGATCAGTCACAATTTGACGTTCTTGCAATGGGTATTGATCAGCATCCGGATTCGCGCGGGTCAGAGTATATTTCATCCCGACTTACTCCTTTTCAGATGACAATGCAGGTGTAGTTTTTGACTTAACACGACCTGATGATTGGGCTGGAATCTGGCCTGTAGGGTCAGTTACGAGCTCTTCAATAGAGTTAAAGCGTGTAATTTCAGCAATGTTCATTGATGGTGAACCGACTTTAATCTTCTCACCAGCTGATTTACGACGATCTGCTGGTGACCAACTTAAGGCACCTACAGAGAAGGCATAAACAAGCGCAATTAACAGGTCAACGACAAAGATCACAACAGTGGTATATCCCAACCACCCTACTTCACGCACCGAAGTAGACCATGCATAGAGGTAAAGTGCCTCTAAGTCGAAAACAACGAAGAAAATTGCAACTAGATAGAACTTTGCAGACAGGCGAATGCGAGCGCCACCAGCACTCACGACACCTGATTCAAACTGCTCTTGCTTAGCACGTCCCCACGATTTTCCCCCGAGGAGTAAGGGAACTGTGAGCATAAAGACGCAAAGAAATGTAACGCCGATCACGAAGGCGATAATCGCCCAGTCGTATGGAGTAATGGCACTCATGCGGGGATAACTCCTGGCAGGCCTATTATTTAACAAAGAATGTATGTATTGGCCTTTGAATACACCAAACACAAAATTAATCCCGCCAATTGTACCTGATTTCTAATTTCGCATGCTAGTTGAAGCGTCTTAGTCTTTTGGATGATTTTCTAATCAAAAGTATTCATCTATGTCTTGTAGAGGGGGTTTCACCGTTCATAATCGGTTTATTTGATAGTTTTTATACTTGTGATGATTTTTTTCATTTTTTGATTTTTAATATTATTTGAACAATTACTCATTTGGTCAAATTAAACAACTTACTTTTTTATAATATTAGGCGGTTTTTTATTGTATTCATCTTCCGCTCTGAATTATGATGAATGTTTAATCATGCATAATAGTTATTACTCTTGGATAAGGGTATTTATCATTAAGGGCAGCTGATGCCATACTCACTTCGTGAACTTTCATTTTCTTCCTTCTTGAAATTTTTTCTCTTATTTACTGTCATTATTTCAATATGCTGCTTCATTGGAATTGCGTCTCGCCCGCTTAGTTTTCTGGCTTTTTTCTGGCCTGCCAATTCGGTTCTACTAGGATTACTTGTTCGTTACCCTCAAACACGTAAACTCGGTACTTTTCTTGGCGCGTATACTGGATATGTAATTGCCGATCTTATTCAAGGCACACCATTTTTACTAACTATTATCCTAACCACTTCTAATTTTCTTTATGTGGTTACCTCTCTAACGCTATACCTTTTTTTAAATCAACATATTAAAGCTGCTCATCGTGGCTACTCTTATCTATTTTTATTTGCATTATGCGGAATTGGCAGCTTAGTAGGCGCTTATTTTGCTGCAACTTTTGTACCGATGTTTAATACCAAATTTATGCTTGGCAGCTTTTGGGCCGAATTTGGTTACTGGATGACTTCCGAATTACAAAATGCCCTACTTCTACTCCCTATACTCATAAACTTCCCTCCTTATCCTCAAATAAAGCGCTATCTGAAGGGTAATCGGCAACATATAACTACGATTGATTTATTACCATTTTTGGCAGTATTAATTTCAATTACCGTAAGTTATTACGACTCAGGACCGGGTTCTTTACTCTACCCTATAGCAGCCTTAACTTGGTGTGCTATACGCTATAAACCAATTATTGTGGCACTGATTACCTCATTTACCAGTGCTTATACTATTTATCATGTCTCTGGACATTATTTATTACTTTATCCAAATGAATACTTAAGCAATACCATCTCAATTCGTATTGGATTAATTATGATGACGCTTGCCCCTCTTACCGTTTCTAGTATTAGTGCGCTTCATTCTGATTTAATTCAAAAACTACAACATGCAATTGCCCATGATGAGCTCACATCTAGTTTAACTCGACGTCAATTTTTACAATCAGTTCGTCTACTTCAAGAAAAAGTACAAAAGGAAAATAAGACCTCCGCATTTTTTATGTTGGATGTCGATCACTTTAAAAAAGTGAATGATAGTTATGGTCATTTGATTGGTGATAGAGCCTTACAAACCTGTGTGATCACCATACAAAATATTCTGCATCCTCATGACTTACTCGGTCGTTTTGGAGGTGAAGAATTCGCAATTTTTATTCCAGACACAACTAAAGAAGCTGCTTTTGAACTTGCAGAAAGAATACGCATTAAAATTAGTCAGCAACCGATTTATGTCTATGGCAAATTACCCATTTTTGTGCAGGTCAGTATTGGCATTAGTTTATATTCTCCAAACTATCATCGCCCTATTGAAAGCTTGTTTAAAGAAGCAGATGACGCACTCTATCAAGCAAAGCGCCAAGGACGTAACCGAGTTTTTATTTCTTTGTAATATTTTCAAGTCATCATCTAGTGTAATGAATTTTATACAATAACTTCTGTTTTGCCATGTATGCTAGTAACAGATAATAAGGAGAAAAATGTATGAATCTAGAATATACGCATAAACCAGACTATTACTTGTTTGCACAATTACTCGTGCGACACATAGAAAGCTATATTCAAAAACATCCAGATGCAGATAATGCCATTTTTGACTTGCGTGATGTCTATGAAATTTTTAGACAAGATTTCGCGTCAACCACAACAAACCTAGAAGGCATTTTACATATTGCGGATTCATATAGAGTTGAAACATTGAATGGAGACCAACCTCTTATTCAAAAATATCAAATCGATGCTAAAAACAATTCGCTGTTAATTGACTTTAATATAGATGCGCTAAACAGTCTAAGAAGTGGAAAACCAATTTTAGAACCTGATGCCACTCAGTTATAAATAAACCAATAAAAAAGCACCTTATGCAGGTGCTTTTTTATTTGCCTTTAATGGCGGTTGTTTAAAGCGATGTGCTGGCCACGTCATAATAAAGCGTGCCCCACCCAAACTTGGACTTTCATCTACTTTAATCTCACCACCAAACCAGTAAGCAATACGACTTACAATGGAAAGCCCCAAACCATAACCACCAGATGCACGTGTACGACTGTCATCTAAACGTGCAAAGGCTTCGAATACGCGTTTGCGGTCTTGCTCAGGAATACCCGGTCCATCATCTTCAACACAAACAAAAGCCATACCATCGCTATGAATACCACCAGTAATACGCACTTTGTTATCACAATAGCGAACAGCATTACCTACCAAGTTTTGTACAACACGGTGAAGGTAACGACGCTCTGCATCTACTTTCACATATAAAGGTGGTGGAATGAGTTCAATTTCTTTCTGTGTTTTTAAAGCTTCGGTTTCAACAGCAACCTGATCTAACACTTCAAAAAGTACAATTTCTGCAAAATCTAACGAAGGTGTACCCTGCTCTAGTTTTGCGTAAGTCATGATTTCATCAATTAAGGTATTGAGTGCTTCAATATCTTTATCAATCATGTCAACCTGATGCATACGGTGATTGTAGTCATCTTCTTCGGCTAACATTTCTGTACCAAAGCGAATACGTGCAACAGGCGTTCTGAGTTCATGAGATACTGCTCTCATTAACTCACGTTGAGCTTCAATCAAACGCTGAATATGATCAGACATATTGTTATAACTTGAAGCCAAGTTTGCCATTTCGTCACTTCCTTCAATCGGAA
The DNA here is from genome assembly GCF_056736115.1 of Acinetobacter sp. 70_2. NCBI lineage: Bacteria > Pseudomonadati > Pseudomonadota > Gammaproteobacteria > Moraxellales > Moraxellaceae > Acinetobacter > Acinetobacter sp. 70_2. The sequence continues at coordinate 45,040 of NZ_JBWZIP010000003.1, read as the reverse complement.
CACGCAATGACAAATCACCCGATTTCATACGGTTTAATGCATAACGCACTTGTCGAATTTTGCGCTCTAACGGCAAAATCAAACCGTAAACACCCAAACTTAATAAGAACAGGCTAAATAAGGTAATACCCGCAGAAAGCTGTAAAGGCATCCAGTTAAACATTGGAACTGGGCCCAACACCAACACTTGTGCAGGATGATTCGGGATTGGAGAGACAATCGAAATGGTTGTACCACGTACTGTTGCACTATCTTTGTACAACATGACACTTTGGTCTTGGCGTAAACGTCCAATCTGTTCAGAGTCCAGATTTACATCTTGAATATTTTGAATATTGATTGGATATGAGAAATGTTTTTGAATCTTGGCAAGGTACTCTTGTTCCTGCCCCGGATAAAACATTAAATAGTCGAGTACAAAAATAGGAAGAGCCTTCATTTGACGTTCACTAATTTTGTCGACTTTTATAGATAGATAATGTTGTGGGTCGTCACGCAAACCAATAATGACATATGCAATGCTATTACTGGCATCGTAACGAACAACAGATTTTTGTGCTTCGATCCGCTTTTTCTCGGTTCGAGACAATTCAACCTTACTTGCATCGGTATAGTAAATTGGAAGTTCGAGCAAATCAGATGCGTCAGAAATCCAATCTATCTTTTGCTGCTTCCCAGGTTGTCGAGCGACCCCTTCACTAATGACATAAGAAATACCATCAGTTAAAGATTCTCGGTATTCTTGTGCGCGTTGGTAGTTGATAATTTGTACCAGTAAATACCCAAAAACAGCCACCAAAACAACAAGAATTACCAGCCCCGCATATATTCGCAGGAATATACTGTGTTTAAACACTCGACCAACCTTATAGGAAGTTTAATCAGATTTTACAATCCATTGGTTTCTTTAACAAACAAGTAACCTTTACTACGTACAGTTTTAATACGTTTTGGATTTTCAGGATCATCGCCAATTTTTGGACGAATACGTGAAATACGCACGTCGATTGAACGGTCTTGACCATCGTATTCGATACCACGTAAACGCTCGAAGATATCTTCACGCGATAAAATACGACCAGCGTTTGAAGCAAGCAACCATAACAAGTCATATTCAGCACTTGTAAAGTCAACAAGCTCACCATTTAAGGTCACAGAACGGCCGCCGTTGTCGATCACAAGGTCGTCAAACTCAATACGTTGAGCAACTTCGTCTTCAACAGTTTTATCTGTGCGACGTAATAGTGCACGAATACGCGCTAATAATACACGTGGTTGAACTGGTTTAGCGACATAATCGTCTGCACCCATTTCTAGACCAAGTACTTGGTCCATGTCTTCAGTACGTGCAGTCAACATCAAAATAGGTTGATGGTAGTGTGGGCGAACTTCACGACAAACGGTTAAACCATCTGCACCCGGCAACATGACATCCAAGACCACAAGATCTGGTTGCTCACTAATAATACGACGAATTGCACGGTTACCATCAGTTTCTACACCAACTTCCAAACCGTTGCGGATTAAATACTCTTGAGTTAATCGCGCTAAACGCTCGTCGTCTTCAACGATCAGAATCTTTGGTAACTTTTCTTCTTGGCTCATATCATTGCCCCTATAAATCTCATTACATGCATCTTAAAAATCTTGCAGATACATTCGTTTATCATTTGCAATATACACACGTTTACATTGTAAACAAGTAGGCGTTCACCAAACTGATACATGACAACCATGTTTTGTTGCATTTTATTAACCTTTGAATTTTCAAGTGTTTTTGATATCTGTTTATTATTCTTATATGTCATAATCTATTCATATTTCCTATGTATGAATATTAAACAAATTATTTCTTTGATGAATTTAAATTCGCTCAAGTGCTTGTTTTTTGAGTTATCCACAAAGTTATCTATAAGTGTTTTTTCATAGCTTTGGTATGCTATCTCCCGACAAATCATACAGATAAAAAATTACTAAAAAGTCAAGATTGATCTAGCTTAAAAAATCCCGTATCTTGTGTTGAAAATAAACTTTAACTACTAAGTCTTGTGTTTATCCCTCAAATATCGTGGCATGTTTTTTGCTCGGTTCAAACGGTCTATGAACATAACAAAAGTGACAATGGAGCTATGCTGGCATGAGCGTAATTACTTCGACTCCTGGTCAAATTCAGGTGATTAAGCGTACTGGAGATGTTGCTGCATTTGATGCAGAGAAAATTTCTGTTGCGATTGGTAAAGCTTTTCTTGCTGTGGAAGGTCAACAGAGTTCGGATTCAAGCCGTATTCATGACCGTATTACCCAGTTGACGGAAATGGTATTAAATACTTTTAAACGCCGTTTACCATCGGGCGGTACGATCCATATTGAAGAAATTCAAGATCAAGTAGAACTTGCTTTAATGCGTACTGGGGAACAAAAAGTTGCCCGCGCTTATGTAATTTACCGCGAACAACGTGCTAGCGCTCGTCAGCAAACAAATTCAAACCACCACCCTACCTTGCAAGTTACTGATGCAAACGGTCAGCTTCAACCACTTGATTTAAGTGCGTTACAAGCCACTGTAAATAGAGCTGCTGAAGGCTTAGAAGGTATTGAGGTTCAAGCAATTATCGATGAGACCGTTAAAAACTTATATAACGGCGTAAAAGAAAGCGATATTGCCACAACCATGATGATGGCAACACGTACGCGTATCGAACAAGAACCTAACTATACATACGTAACTGCGCGTTTGCTTCGTGATGAGTTGGTCAGCACTGGTTTAGCATTCTTAGGTTTACCGGCAGATACAGCTGAAAACAATGCACTTGAAGCATTCTTGAAAAAAGGTGTAGAGCTTGATTTGCTTTCACCAGACTTGCTTAAGTTCGATTTAGAAAAACTAGCTGCAGCAATTCAGCCTGAACGTTCTAACCAGTTTACCTACTTAGGTTTACAGACTCTATTTGACCGTTACTTCATTCACTCAAATGGCGTTCGCTTCGAATTACCACAATTATTCTTCATGCGTGTGTCTATGGGTCTTGCACTTAATGAGCAAGATAAAGAAGAGCGTGCAATCGAGTTCTATAACTTATTGTCTAGCTTTGACTACATGGCGTCTACGCCTACCCTGTTTAACTCAGGTACATTACGTCCACAGCTTTCAAGTTGTTACTTAACAACGATTGGTGATGACCTTTATGACATTTATGGTGCAATGCGTGACAACGCGATGCTCTCTAAATGGGCTGGTGGTTTGGGTAATGACTGGACACCTGTACGTGCCTTGAACTCTTATATTAAAGGTACAAACGGTAAATCTCAGGGTGTTGTTCCGTTCCTTAAAGTTGCGAACGATACAGCCGTTGCAGTAAACCAAGGTGGTAAGCGTAAAGGTGCGGTATGTGCGTACTTAGAAACTTGGCACTTAGACATCGAAGAGTTTTTAGAACTTCGTAAAAACACGGGTGATGACCGTCGTCGTACTCACGACATGAACACTGCAAACTGGGTTCCTGACCTATTTATGCAACGTGTATTTGAAGATGGCGATTGGACACTATTTACTCCGTCTGAAACTCCAGACCTACACGATTTAACTGGTGCTGAGTTTGCTGAACGCTATGCATACTATGAGTCTGTTGCGAAAGAACAGAACATGTTGCACAAGAAAGTACGTGCTAAAGACTTATGGCGCAAAATGCTTTCTATGTTGTTCGAAACTGGTCACCCTTGGATCACGTTTAAAGATGTATGTAACTTACGTTCACCACAACAACACGTTGGCGTAGTTCACTCATCTAACCTATGTACTGAAATTACGTTAAACACAAACCAAGACGAAATTGCAGTATGTAACCTAGGTTCGATCAACCTTGTTCAACACGTTAAAGGCGGCGTATTAGACCGTGAAAAGTTAGCGCGTACGGTTAAAACAGCAGTTCGTATGCTCGATAACGTTATCGACATTAACTACTACGCTGTACCACAAGCGAAAAACTCTAACTTGAAACACCGTCCTGTTGGTATGGGTATCATGGGCTTCCAAGATGCACTTTACGAAATGGGTATGGCTTACGGTTCTGATGAAGCTGTGAACTTTGCTGACGAGTCAATGGAAGTGATTAGCTACTATGCAATCCAAACTTCAAGCGACTTGGCTGTTGAACGTGGTGCTTACTCAACATTCAAAGGTTCATTGTGGGATCAAGGTATCCTTCCAATCGACTCTATTGAAATTGTTGCTAAATCTCGTCCAGAACGTATGTTCGAAGTTGACCGTACTCAACGTTTAGACTGGGACACTTTACGTGCCAAAGTTCAAAAAGACGGTATGCGTAACTCAAACGTAATGGCGATTGCTCCAACTGCAACCATTTCGAACATTTGTGGTGTTTCTCAGTCTATTGAGCCAACATTCCAAAACTTATATGTGAAATCTAACTTGTCTGGTGAGTTCACTGTTATTAACCCTTACCTTGTTCGTGCATTGAAAGACCGTGGTCTTTGGGACACAGTAATGGTTAACGACCTTAAACACTTTGAAGGTTCAGTACAAAAAATTGCTCGTATTCCTGAAGAATTAAAAGCAATCTTTGCTACTGCGTTTGAAGTTGAGCCACGCTGGATTGTTGATGCTGCATCACGCCGTCAAAAATGGATTGATCAAGCACAGTCTCTTAACCTTTACATCTCTGGTGCAAACGGTAAGAAACTTGACATCACTTATAAGATGGCATGGTTACGTGGTCTTAAGACGACTTATTACCTCCGAGCTTTAGGTGCAACTTCTGCTGAAAAATCTACAATTAACACAGGTGCGTTAAACGCGGTTAAACCTGCAACTGTAGAAGCGGCAGCCCCTGCAGCGGCTCCGGCCGTAGAAGCGAAAAAGCCTGAAGCAGTTGAAGAAGACGGTTTCACTCAAGCAGCTCCTGTACCAATGGCTTGCTCAATCGACAACCCTGATTGTGAAGCTTGCCAATAACATTCAATAAAATTGCTCTTTTTCACTAAAGAGCAATTTTAAAAGAGGTAAAGATTATGCTTTCTCATCTCAGCCATAATTATATGCTTGGTGTTGGAGTATTAATCTTTGCCTTTATTTTCTTTTATATGCCGATGGTTTACGCATTCATTACGATACGTAAGCAACAGCGTAAGCAAAATAAGTTGTAGTGAGTAGAGACCAAAGGCCCAAAATTTGGTCATACCTTAATAAAACTTAATTTTGTTTACACATTAAAAGCGTATAGTAGGGACATCTTCGTTTAAGAGATGTCAAATATAGATATATACAACGAAGAGAGAACAAAAATGTCTATCCTTAGTTGGGACGATTTTGAAGATGATTCGCAAAAACCGGCTGCACCTGAACACAAGTCTGCGCCCATCCAACCGGAAAAAACGTCTGATTCGCAGAATGTATCTGCTGCGCAGCCATCATCGCAGAGCGTGGCAGCTCCACAATCCGCTGGAACCCATTCCGTGCGATCAACAAATCCAACCGATTCAATGGCTCGAGCATCTGCAGCCTTAGAACATTTGGATGTTGCTCCTGGCCTTGAAGAGTTAGAAATGGGCGCGCAACGCGTTCAGGTTGACGACAAAGCCATGATTAACTGTCGCGCTGACTTGAACCAGCTTGTGCCATTTAAATACGAATGGGCTTGGCAGAAATATCTTGACGGGTGTGCAAACCACTGGATGCCGCAAGAAGTTAACATGAACCATGACATCGCACTTTGGAAGTCTGAAAATGGCTTAACTGAAGATGAGCGTACTATTGTTATGCGTTCTTTAGGTTTCTTCTCGACTGCGGACTCTTTGGTTGCAAACAACTTGGTATTGGCGATTTACCGTCATATTACTAACCCTGAATGTCGTCAGTACATCTTGCGTCAAGCGTTTGAAGAAGCTATTCACACTCACGCTTACCAATACTGTATCGAATCTTTAGGTATGGACGAAGGCGAAGTCTTCAACATGTACCGTGAGATTCCTTCTGTTGCGCGTAAAGCATCTTGGGGCCTTAAGTACACTCAATCTTTAAGTGACCCTACTTTCCACACAGGTACTCCTGAAAACGACCAACGTTTACTTCGTAACTTGATCGCATTCTACTGCGTACTTGAAGGGATCTTCTTCTACTGTGGCTTTACTCAAATTTTGAGTATGGGCCGTCGTAACAAGATGAACGGTGTTGCTGAGCAGTTCCAATACATCTTGCGTGATGAGTCTATGCATTTGAACTTTGGTATCGACATGATTAACCAAATCAAGATTGAGAACCCTCACCTTTGGACTGCCGAGTTCCAACAAGAAGTCATTCAAATGATTCTTGAAGGTACTATGCTTGAAATCGAATATGCTCGTGACACAATGCCACGCGGTGTATTGGGTATGAATGCAAGCATGATGGAAGAATATTTGAAATTCATCTGTAACCGTCGTTTATCTCAGTTAGGTTTACCAGAGCAATTTGCTGGTGTAACCAACCCATTTGCGTGGATGTCTGAGATGATGGACTTACGTAAAGAGAAGAACTTCTTTGAAACTCGCGTAACTGACTACCAAACTGGTGGTGCGTTAAGCTGGTAAGTTTAAGCATTCTTCCTCAAAGTAATTTGAGGCTATAAAAAATCCGACTATATGTCGGATTTTTTATATTTATTTAAGATAACTATTAGTATGAATTGCAGTAGATTAAATTATAAGAGATACATTATGAATATAAGATATTTAATAATTTCTAGCGTCATAAGTTTATCGACTTTAAGTACTATATGTTGCTCTAAACCACTTTCACAACTAAATAATACTCAAAGTGAATTAAGTGAAATATATGAGCAAGGTGGGAAATACTTCTTAGGTAAAGAAGTACCTAAGGATTATTCAAAAGCTTTTTCATATTTTAAAAAGGCAGCCGAAAAAGGACTACCCATTGCACAAAATGATTTAGCAGGAATGTACCTTAAGGGAATCGGGACGCAAAAAAGTGAAGAAAAAGCTTACTATTGGTATGAGAAAGCTGCGAAAAATGACTTTCCGGAGGCCCAATACAATATGGGGCTCATGTATGATAATGGCTATTATGTAAGCAAAAACAGATCTAAAGCCTTAGAGTTTTACAAATTAGCTGCTCACCAAGGTTATGCTAAAGCTCAATATAATTTGGCAAATGCTTATCTTTCGGGAAATGGCGTACAAAAAGATATTAATTTAGCTTTAGAGTTATATAAAAAAGCTGCCGATCAAAATCTTTCAGAAGCTCAATATAACTTAGCAAATATTTATTCAGATGGTAGCTTAGTTAAACAAGATAATAAAAAAGCTCTGGAGCTATACACACAAGTAGCTGAGAAAGGTATACCTGAGGCTCAGAACAATCTAGCTTATATGTATGCTAATGTTTACTCAGATTATGAAAATGCAAAGTTTTGGTTCAAAAAAGCTGCTGATAATGGATATGAACCCGCAAAAGAGGCTTTAGACCAGTTTCAGTAATCCACAATATATTACTTAGATCAAAAGGGTTGCTAATAGCCGCCCTTTTTTATATCTATCTCTCAACTCAAAATAAAGATAAAACTATTTTTAAATAAAATTAGGTTTCTTTCTTATGCTTAATTAGTTTTAAAAGTAATATTAAAACAACCACCATTAGCCAGATTAAAATTAAATACCTCATCAATAAGGTGGGGAACATAACCCAATTCCACCAAGAAGCAATTTTTTCTTCACTTGTTGAAAAATTAATTACACTCCCTTTTTCATCTTCAAAACGAATTTTATTAACTACAATATATTTATTTTTAAAAAACAATGATGAATTAGGAAAAAAACCTCCCTCAACTTTAAGTAGTTTTCTAGGCTTATATAATTCACAAAATGAACCATTCTCATTTCTAAAATATGCGCAATTAATAATATTTTTTTTATAATTATCTTTTATTATCAACGATGTCATACGTCCATATTTGATATGAAATTCAGGCTCATAAACAACAAAACTCTCTTTTCTAGGAGTAAAAACTATACTTGGGTTAAGAGCACAAAGCAGTACAATCGCACAGAAACTTAAGGAAAAGACAAGAACAAAATTTTTATAAATATACGAATATAATGAAAAAAATGGATCAACCACTTCCCTAGAGATCCACATTTTAAGTTTATAAATCACAACTATCCCCCTATAAAACAATAGTAAAAAGCCAGAGGCTAATAAAATACCTGTGCTAAAAGTACCAACACATACAAGAAAATTTACAATCCATATTCTTTCTTGTTTTACATAATTTTTTAATAGTTTTGCTAAGATAAATAGCAAAAAAATACAAGAATATGTGTTGTGATAAAAATTAGCTTTTATTCTAATTTCGAATTCAAAAAGAAAGTTTAAGTTAAACCGAGTTATATCTCACTCAAGTTATACAGAGTAATTTTAGTCAAAATGATTAGCAGGAGCTATCAAATTTGCTCACAAAAAAGCCGATTTGTATCAAAATCGGAATTTTGCTGTTTTCATGCTGAATCTCCTGCTTGTATCTTAAGAGAAAATTCTACTTTTAGATCCTATTATTTTTAGGAGGGATTACCGAGTTCCTATTTTAAGAGCTAAGAACCTTATACCTAGAGAAGAGAGAAAACCATTATCACTAGAAGACATTAGTAAGGAGTTAGACGATGAAGTTGATGAGTTTAATATGGAAGATTAAATCTAACATATGTTACAAAAAGTTTAAAATAAGTTCTATTATACTGAATTTTAATTATTATTTAAAATGAAAAGCCTAGATCTGGATCTAGGTTTTCATTTAGTAGAAGAGATTTTATATTAAACAAAATACACTTAACTTGATGTTTTTTTAAATTTTTATGTAAAGTATTTATGTTAAATCTATATAAACCAATGGATTGAATCCTTCTATCTCTCCACTTGCTTTTATTTCATTAGGCTTGCCTAATATCACTTTTATGTTACTTTTCATTTCTGTATATCTTCTTTTAATCATTTCCTCAGCTCTATATATAGAATCTTCATCTAGTAAAACTAAAATAAGAGTTAATTCGCTTAAGTTTTCTTCGTTCATTATATAATAAGATCGATATTCTAAATTTTTGAACATTATATTTATATTGTTTATATTTCTTAATAACTTAGCTTCGAACCCTAATTTTTTATTGTCTTCATAAGCAATAAAATCTGGAAAGTTATTATTTATCTCAATGTTTGAATATTTTATTGATAACCATTCATATACAGCTCTTTCTGCATATCGTACCATTGGAACAAAACCTTCCTTGATATCATAAACATTCCTAATATCATGAGATATATCACGAATTTCTTCTATAGTTTCTTTTGTCACTTGAGTACCTAGATGTGAGTTAGCATATCTTAAGAAGCTCTCCGTATTATAAACATGGAAATTATCTACTTTTCCTTGTCTAGTTAACTCATCTTTTAGCTCGGGTCTGACACCAATAGTCTTAGGTCCACTACTACTATTAACTTTCCACCACCAGTCTGCTTTATTATCATCAGTTATAAATATAATATTTTTATGTTCATTTTCTTCAACAAATTTAATGATTTGTTTCCAAATAATTAGATCTCCAAATTTTCTTTTATATAAGATTCCTCCATAACTAAATTCATCTGGATTTTTATCTCCTTTGGATGAGTCTTTATAACCAGGAGGGATACTATTTTTATATCGATTTTCACCATCTTTAGATATGTCATCGATAATTTTTTGGTTTGAAGGTGGAAGCCCAATTTTATCTTTGAATAAGGTATCGAGTCGTACTCTAATTTGATCATTTGAGTTTATATTGATACTTTGTTTTTCTAATTCATTAAGTTCATTAAAAAAAATGGATGCTAGTTTTTTAGTTTCTTCAATAAGTTTGTCTGGATTAATATGAGTATGCCTATTTCTTAATTGAAGTTCTTCAAACTCCTTTTCCATTGTAGATATCGCTTCCTCTACAATATTCTTTACTTTAGAAAATCGGTTATATTGCTCTGCAATAACGGTAAGTCTATTTCTTTGAAACTCTAACCCTACATGATAAGGAATCCACACTCTTTGTGCTAATTTTTCGATAACTTCAAGCAAGGCATCTCTTGTAGAAGCTTGGTATCTATATAAATTAAGCAGAACATTTGTATCAAATATAAAGATGGCGCGTTCCCATAAGATTGAAAAATCTTTTTCGTCTAGGTTGTAATATCCTTTAAAAAGTTCTTTCATAATAATATTTAGCTAGTTAAAATGCTTGCAAATCTATCAAAAAATATTTTATTTTCAAATGATTATCAATATTTTTTATAAAAAAATCTAAACTCAACATAATACGTCTTATACAAAATTCACTTTTTATTTCATATAAATCAAAATATTACTCTTTATTAAAAAGCCCAATTCATAATATTTGGGCTTTTTTAATGATTTGCCACGTTTTACTATTACTTATTGATCAACTCTCCAAAATTTCATGTAATCTCTATTAATTCTAAAGCAGATAATATCTACTCTAATCTAAAATCATTCTTACAATGACTCACTACCCTATCCTGCATACATACACTTAAGTAATTCGAGTATCTAAAAGCATCTTCCAAAGAATTTATCAAATCTATATGCTCTTTCTTTATAATGACATGGGTTGTGCCGCTGTAACCTTAGCTTATGTCCGCTAGCTTAAATCCAAATAACCAAATACAGCTTTTTCAACTCGCTGTTGTAAATGATTTAAATCACTTTCCCCTGCTATGCCTGCCGCGTTAATCATTCCTTTACTTAAAGCAATTACATCTTGTGCCGCTATCTGTCCATGTGAAATGTCAGAGCGTATGAACAGATCAGAAATTATGGTTTCAAGCTCATGCTGATGCTCACTTTCCTCAATGTCTTTTCCAATAAGTTCAGAAGTAAACTCTAGAGTTCGTGCCAACTGAGGACGGCTTAATTGATGTTGCACAGCAGCTTGGATGATGAGTTTTAGTTTTTCTTTTAAATCTGCGGTATCACTTTGCTGTATGGCTTCAATAATATGATTTGAAAGTTTAGTGCGCTCACGTCGAATTAATTCAACAATTAAAGCATCTTTAGATGGAAAGTATTGATATAGGCTACCAATGCTTACGCCAGCAAGTTCAGCCACGGCATTTGTGTTAAATCCAGCAAAGCCTAAAGACTCCAGAATACGAGCAGCTGCCTCTAAAATAGCTTCAAAGGTAGCCACTGAGCGTGCTTGACGCGGGCGTTTACGTGGGTCTGGGAGGGTTTCTGACATGAGCCGAAATGCGAGTATTTAATGTGAGTAATCACTCATATACTGACTGAGTCATATTGATATGACAAGCAAATGCTGTCTTTTCTGTTGAGCTTCAACTCAGCCCAGTCATGGAGTGGTTATGTCTAGAACCTATACTTTTTTTATTCATTTAAAAGCTTTGCCTGCTTGGTTGACATTAGCTCGTGAAAAGCGGGCTGAGTTTAGTGCACAGAAGCTTGAACCTATTTTTGAGAAGTACCGGACTGTAAAAGTTCGGTGGTATGACGTTGAAGCGTTTAGCACTAAAGCCAGTGATATTGCTGTGTTTGAGACGACTTCTTTGCAAGATTATTATTTTGTGATTGATGCGATTCGAGACTCTGAGTTTTGTACAGTGCCCTACTTTGAGTTTGTAGAAATTATTCCTGCAATTGAAGATGGGTATGTGGAGTATGAAAGTTCTTTATAGAAGTTGTGAAAGATTTTTAAATTGAATAACCAGCAGTTAGTCTAGTCACGATACTTTAAATAACAGTATTAAGAATAAGGTAATCAAAAAATAAAAAGTAGATGGTCTACTAGGTGCTACTAATAAAATCACTATTCATTGTGTATTTTAATTTTACTACTAAAAGATCATATTCTTTAGTAGTAATCTAATATAAAACAATTAAGTATCAAAAATTATAGTGTAATATACACCCATTTACTTGGGCTATATAAGCGAATACTTCAATGTCAAAAGAGAAATTTATAAAAATAAAATTAATGCATAGAGAGTGGAAAAAATTTCTAGGGAATATTCAATTAATTATTAAACCACCAGAAAAACTCTCAACACATCAATATTTCCCCTTAACGCCTGTCCCAAATGCAGATGAAGACCAAGTCTACAATGAGATGTTAACTTCTGCTTTACAACAGAAAGATGTAAAGAATATCGCTTTAACTGGCCCATATGGATCAGGAAAAAGTAGCGTACTGCTAACTTTTCAGAAATCAAATCCCAATTGGAATTACTTAAATATATCTCTAGCAACTTTTAAAGATAATTTAGAAAAGGATACAAACGAAAATAGTAATAAAGAAGTTGATATTGAAGCAATTGAAAAAAGTATATTACAACAGTTGTTCTACTCAGTTGATCAAAAAAATCTACCTAAATCAAGGTTAAAGAGAATTGTATCTATTAAAACAAGAGAACTAATTGCAAATACACTTTTTATTATCATTTGGATTTTCTTAGCACTACTAACATTTTCTCCAGAAAATATTATTATAAATAATTTCAGCTTACTACAAAATTTACCTATAATTTCTAAAATTATAATAAAAATTCTTTTTATATCATACTGTATAGTTGGTTTATTTGTATTCTTACAATATATAGAAAAAATTAAAGAGCTAAAATTAAAATTTCAAGATACAGAAATTACTCTCAACAATAATACACAAGAGTCTATTTTAAATAAGCATTTAGATGAAATATTATATTTTTTTGAAGAAACCAATTTTGATATTATTATAATTGAAGATCTTGATCGCTTTAATAACACAGAAATATTTATTAGACTAAGAGAACTTAACACTCTTATAAATGCAGCTAAACAAGTAAATCGACGAATAGTTTTTCTCTATGCTATCAAAGATGATATGTTCAAGAATAAGGATCGTGCTAAATTTTTTGATTTCATAATACCTATTATTCCAGTTATAAATCCTACAAATGCATACGACTTAATCAAAAAAAATTATATAAATGATAAAGTTAACACGAATTTAAACAATCAAATTAATGAAGTATTTTTACATCAAATTTCACTTTATTTTGATGATTTAAGATTGGTAATTAATATATTCAATGAATTTGAACTATATGTTAAAAAATTAAATAACAACCACTTAAATAAAAACAAATTATTAGCAATTATAATCTACAAAAATTACTATCCATCAGATTTCACAGAGCTTCACAAAAATAGAGGTCAAATATATAATATTTTCAATAAAGTAAAATTAAATTTAATTAATAATTTAAAAGAAGATTTACAGTTAGAATTAAACGTTTTAGAAAATATTATAGACCAATCTAATACTGAACAAAATGATTCTATTATAGAATTAAGAAAAATATATTTATATGAAATTCAAAAGAAAACACCAATTATTAAAAATACTCAATGCAATCAATATGGTGGCTCTTCCAATTATAAATTATTTTTATTAGCTGATGATCATAGATTTAGTTATGATGAAATCTTAGATAATTTTTTATTAGAAAATGAAAATTTTGAAATATTACAAAAATCAGATACTCTACAATGGAATATAGAAGTACATGCAAATTATACAAAAACAGACATTGAAGAAAACAACATTCCTTTTACTTTTAATACTATCGAAAATCTAATAGATAGTAAAAAAACTTATAAATTAAGAGAGGAAAGTATTAAAAATAAAAATTTAGAAAAAAGAAATGAATTAATAAATAAGAGAAAAATTATTTTAGATAAAATTAACACACTTAAACAAAGCACACTAAAAGAACTTCTAAATTTATCAAATTCTAGTTTCTTTGATGATGATAAACAACCTAAGTTATTACAATTCCTTATACGTGAGGGATATATTGACGAAAATTATTCAGATTATATATCCTTTTTCTTTAATAGTGTTATTACAATAGAAGAAAGAGACTATGCACAAAGAGTTTTAAATCAAATTGAAAGTGACTATACACAACCACTAATTAACGTTAAAAAGATTTTCGATAGATACTTAACACCTAGACAATTTAGTCATTCAAGTATACTTAATTTTGACATGGTAGACTATGTTATTAAAAATAAAAATTTACTGGCAGATCATTTTAGAAATTTATTTATTTTACTTTCTAATGAAGAAGATCGCTCAAAAGAATTTATTATTGCATATATAGAAAGAGGAAAAAATCTTATTGATTTTATAAATACGATAGTTTCGTACTGGGGTGACATTTTTAAATTTATATCAGAGAATTTCCCTAATGATCAAATAGATATAAATTTAAAAACAATATTGAAAAATATTACAGATGAAAACATTAAAAAACTGAATAAAAATGGCCTTTTAACAGAGTATATTTCTGAAAAAGAGGATTTCATTAATTTTGTTATAAACACTTATGAAACTAATGATGAAGTTTTAAAATTATTAGAAATTTTATCTCCAGAATTTAATTTTCTTAATGCTAGCCATAAAGATCTAGAACTATTTAATGAAATATGTGAACAAAAATATTTTATTCTGAATAAAAAAATGATATTTCAAATACTAATTTTAAATAATGACCAGAAAGATTATGAAAAAATTCAGGAACAGTTTGATTCAGCACCTTATGGAACTATACAAGATTCTCAACCTCATTATTTAATTAAGCAGATAGATCAATCAATCGACTTTTTTTTCGAAGAAATTATTATCCCACACACAAAAACTTTAAAAGAAAATTCCATTAACTTTTTGTCATTAATTAACAGAGAAGATCTTAGTTTAAAGAATAAAGAGTGGCTTATAAAAAATAATAATATTAAAATTTCAAGTATTAATGAAATTAAAGATAGCAACTTATGGGAATTAATAATTATTAATTTGAAAATTATACCAGATTGGGAATCATTAATTCTATATTTTAAACACAAAGAATCTATAGTAGATGATACTCTTATTACATACTTAAATAATCCTGAAATTTACAGTATTCTTTGCGATAAAAAAATATTTGACTCTGAATCTGCTAAAAATGATGACAAACTTGCCACCAGCTTTGAATCTAATTTATTAAAAATTAATAAATTAAGTATTTCAGCTTATAAAGCAATTCTTAAAGCTCATAAATATAATTATACAAATTTAGATATAACCAACTTATCTTCAGACAAGGTCTTATTATTATGTCAAAATAAAATACTAAGTCTAACTGAAATAAATCTACAAAATTTAAGAAAAAAACCTATTGAAATATTAGTTGAGTTTTTATTTCAACATCAGAGTGCTTTATTAAAAAAAATCCCCGATGAATTTGAATTAACAAGTAAAGAATTTGAACTAATTTTAGCTTCCGATAAAATCAAAAATAGTATAAAAAAAGAGATTATAGATAAATTTAATGATGAGCTTTTTTCAACTTCAGAAACAACTAGAATACTAATAATTGATTTTTACCAATCATTACCACTTCAACTTCCAACTTCTTACCTTGATATTTATTTTGAAAAGACACTATCTAATGATAAAAAATTAGAAGCACTCATTTCTCAAATAAAATATTTAGAAACTTCACTTATTACCAATTATTTAAACTTACTAGGATCACCATATAATGGGATAACCACACCTGCTCGACATAGGTTAGACCTAACAAATCTTAATAATAAACTGACTACAGAATTGGAGAAAAAAGGCTATATTCATAGACGAGAAATTAAAAACTATAAAATTGCTAGTGATAAAATACTTTTCTACACAAAGTAAAACTCTTCAAACTATCTTTTCTACTTTCTAGGCAAGATAGTTTATTTACTATCAAAAAGCCATCCCTCAGATGGCTTTCCCCCAAAACCTCTCCACCACCACATCCCGTTCATCCAAACTGTTAGAGCTTAAAACCTGTAGCAGCAAACCATCGATCAGGTTTACCACCATGTTGGCATCAAATTTTGGCTCGCGGGTTTCCCCGCTAAAAATCAGGTCAAAAATTTCATGGCGCAGCCACTTTCGGTATTCAACCGCCATGTTGTAAGCCTTCGGGTAAAGCAGTTTTATTTCAAAAATGGCTTTAAGTAAAAGGTTGTACAGACTATTTAAATTGGCATGTAACACAATAATTGCTTTAAGTTTATCTTTTGAAGTGTAGTAACAGTTTGAGTAAATAATGGAGAGCACTGCTTCTTTCAGCAGACTTTTTTGAAAAGCGATGCACATTTCAATTAAGCGTTCTTTCGAGTGGAAATAGTTATAAAGCGTACCTTTGGCGATTTTGGTTTCTTTAGCAATCAGGTCGATGCCTGCATTGTGGAACCCATGCGTTGTAATGAGTTGGATTGCGGTTTGAATAACCTGTAATTTTTTGGAAGATATTTCTAAAGTTGGCATAGTTTTACCGTTTTAAATTCTTGTTGTGTCTAAATGAGATAAAAAGCCTGTGCCCTTTTTGGGAGAAAAAAGGCACAGCAAAGCCGCAAGACGGTGCTTGGCACATCTCAAGTTTTGTTGTTGCTAAGTTTTAAGTAAAAATGACTTAAAGCCTGAAAACCCTACGGCATTCAAGCTGCTGTAATTTTTTAAGCTGTGTTGTTATAGCTTTTGGCGCGGAGTGCCAAAAAATAATGGATGTGCATAGCCAACTCCTGATTATTAGAGTTCTGCCAAAACATTCATTTAGGATTATGGTGGCAGAACGAAAGAGGGTTAGCAGACTGGCTTCGAGAACCCAGCACACCCGAAGGTGTCCCCCTTCCGTCCTACCGCTACAAAAAGGGAGACGAGTGGGTCTACATCAAAAAAATGAATTTTTTCAATGTCCTCAAAGAACGGTCTGCTAAAACCGGCTGGCAATGTGGCCAGCACGCAAAGCATAATCTGAGAGTTTAGAAGTGTCAATGTAGCTTTTATGACAAGTGATTAAATATCTTATTGTTTTTCATTAGATTAACTAAATTATTATTTTAGATATTATATTCAATTGTATTTATTTATTTTTTAAAAAGAGCCAGATACGGTAAGCTAAACCTCATAAATTTTACTTTTTGATTTTGAATATTTTTTAAAACTTTACGAGAACATAAATGATAAGACTATCTTCAAAGTCCATTTTAATATTAACAACTGGGTGTTTGTTAAATGGCTGTAGCCAAGGCCCTCTTCCATTAGAGGTTACGCTACATCAGGATTATGTATGTGCCTTTACCAATAAACCTCCAAAAACCACTTATCCTGTTGATAATAGTTTTTTGATTTATATGGGGAAAATCGACAATAGAAACGCATATTCAAGTTCTTATGAGAAGTTTTACCCAAGCGGTCCGTTGCCAATAGAAGAAAAGGATTGTGCAAAAATTCCTCTAAAAGAATTTAAAAAGAATGTGGTTTATGACATTACTTTGGATACATACAAAACTTTTGATACACGTATTTGTGTAGTAGAACATAACAATAAGCTAGAAATTCGAGAGCCTGAACTCGGTGAAACAACTTGTAAATAAGATTATTCTTAGGCCTCATTTCATCATTTTAGAAACAACAAAAAGAGTGGGTTTAGACAATCTCTGTCTGCCCCACTTGGTGATAAGCGCGGTTAAAGTAAACCAAACTTTGGTCATGCTGGCTTTGTTTAATTGCCACAATCGGACATATAAAAATTGTGTGTGTACCGACTTGTTGAATTTGTTCAATCTCACAATCGAAACTCACCAACGCATCGTCTAACACAGGTGAACCTGTTTCTAACTCAATCCATTCGCCATGTTTAAAGCGTTCTTCAGGTGTGAGCTTAGATGAAAATGCTTTTGAAATATGTTCGTGGTGTGCGCCTAAAACATTCACCGTTAAGATTTTGTTATCTAGGAAATGTGCATGTGAACTCGCAGATTGGTTCATACAGACCAATAATGTCGGCGGTGTGTCAGTCACACTACAAACAGCAGAGGCAGTAAATCCAAAACGGCCAGACATGCCTGCCGTGGTCACAACGCTAACCGCACTTGTGAGTAAAGACATTGCATTTCTAAAGTCTGTTGCTTGAACCATGACATTATTCCTAAATTGAACCGTACCTTGTCCTGTGTGTTTGCTATACCGCCCAACTCCATCAGGAAGGTACTATCGACATGCGTTCTGATTAGAGCGACATGTAGTAAGTAAAATGAGGGTTACTTGTTTGATTATCAACTACCATCAAAAAAGTAACCCTTTATACCACTTATTGGTAAATATTAAGCAGTAAGATCAAAACCAGTAAGTTCTCTGCGAACGATTTCTGCACCTGCCGTTAACGCATTTAACTTGCCACGTGCCACTTCACGTGAAAGAGGCGCCATACCGCAGTTTGTGCAAGGGTAAAGCTTGTCAGCATCTACAAACTGAAGCGCTTTACGAAGTGTATTCGCCACTTCTTCTGGTGTTTCAATTTGGTTAGATGCAACATCAATCGCGCCGACCATGACTTTTTTACCGCGAATGAGTTCGAGTAAATCGATAGGCACATGTGAGTTGTGACATTCTAACGAGATGATATCGATGTTAGATTTTTGCAGTTTCGGGAAAGCTTCTTCGTATTGGCGCCATTCTGAACCGAGTGTCTTTTTCCAGTCAGTGTTGGCTTTAATGCCGTAACCATAGCAAATGTGAACCGCAGTTTCACATTTTAGACCTTCAATTGCACGCTCTAAAGTCGCAACGCCCCAGTCATTTACTTCGTCAAAGAATACGTTAAATGCAGGTTCGTCAAACTGAATAATGTCTACACCAGCAGCTTCTAACTCACGCGCTTCTTGGTTCAAGATTTTAGCAAATTCCCAAGCCAGTTTTTCACGGCTCTTGTAGTGACCATCGTAAAGCGTATCAATCATAGTCATTGGGCCAGGTAATGCCCACTTAATAGGTTGATCTGTTTGCTGACGTAAAAACTTCGCATCTTCAACAAACACAGGCTTTTGACGAGACACTGCACCTACAACAGATGGCACACTTGCATCGTAACGGTCACGAATACGAACTGTTTCGCGCTTTTCAAAATCTACGCCATTTAAGTGTTCAATAAATGTCGTCACAAAGTGTTGGCGGGTTTGTTCACCATCGCTCACAATATCAATGCCCGCACGTTGTTGTTCGTGAAGTGCTAAACGTAGCGCGTCTTTTTTACCTTCAACCAAGCCTTCGTTTTCGAGTTTCCAAGGCGACCAAAGCTTTTCAGGTTCTGCAAGCCAAGACGGTTTTGGTAAGCTGCCAGCAGTTGAAGTCGGTAATAATTTTTTCATGTTAAATGACCTGTATGTTGATTAATTAGGAGCGTAATTCGCAGACCACTGCTCAAGAATCGCTTGGTATGGTTTGATAAATTGCTCTTCAACAAACTTCCCCTGCTCTATAGCCAAACGGCTACGTTCTTCACGGTCATACACAATTCGAGTAAGTGAATAATCTTGGTGTTTCAAGCTTGGTTGATAAGATTTTCCAGCCACTGAATTTGCATTGTAAATTTCAGGACGGTAAATCTTTTGGAATGTTTCCATCGTACTAATCGTACTAATCAACTCAAGGTTGGTGTAATCACTCAACAAATCACCAGTAAAATAGAACGCTAACGGCGCAACGCTATTTGGCGGCATGAAGTAGCGAACTTTTAAGCCCATTTTTTGGAAATATTCATCGGTTAATGAATAGTCTTCTTGCTTGTATTCCACGCCCAAAACAGGATGTTCGTTTTCAGTACGGTGGTACTCTTTAGTCGTCGAAACGCTGAGGCAAATCACAGGCGCTTTTTTAAAGTTGGCTCTGTAAGTTTCAGAGTTAATAAAGCTCTTAAACAAGTTGCCGTGCAGTTCACCAAACTTTTCTGGCGTGCTAAAAGTCGACTTGTTTTTGTTGTGATCTAACAACAGCACACTAAAGTCATAGTCACGTACATAAGACGAGAAGTTATTGCCTACAATACCTTCGATGCGTTCATTAGTCTTTTTATCAACAATATTGGTTTTCAATATTTCGATTAAAGGAAGCCCGCTAGTACGGTTTTCAGCATCAATATTCATTTCAACCGAAATGATTTCAAGTTCAACGCCATAGCGGTCGCCCTTAGGGTTGTCCCAATGAGCTAAGGCATTGAAGCGATTGTCGATCATCCGTAATGTATTGCGCAAATTTTCTTCGCGGCTCATCCCTCTTGCCAAGTTAGCAAAGTTGGTGGTAATACGCGTATTGTCTGCTGGACGATAGTTCTCATCGAAACAAATACTCTTAATCGTAAATGTAAATTCTTTACTCATTTTGATCAGTACCCTAATTTCTGAGATAAAACCTAAAAAAAATTTCGAGCTCTTTTTTGAACTTTCCAGCCTTGTCAGTTTTGTGCCTTATGGTCTTATCAAAAGTGAATTACTGGAGCGCTTCAGAGCATGAATAGATTTATACCGCAATCACAACATGAATAAAAATGATTTAGTCTCATTCAAAACTGAGTGAAATTCATGTTTAGGGTTTAATAAATAAGTATGAAGTTAAATATTTTTCATCTTAGGTTTTTTTAGACAGCACAAACGAGACATACGTCGCTCTCGTTTTAATGCCTGCATTTTCTATAATTTATGATTATTTTCAATAAATTAAACAATTTATCTTTAAATAAAACTGCTCAACCTAAAGCAATTTATGTTGAATCTCGCTCATCTCTGCTTTTAGCCATTCTAAAAATATGGTTTTGCGTGGATCTTCCTCAAAAGAACTATGAGAAAGTAGAAAATAGGCTGAGCCATCTTGAACGATTGGTGAAATTTTCTGTATTGCGTTCCACTCAAGTTCTTTTTCAATCATATAAATTGAGATGACCGTCGCGCCGAGTCCAGCTAAACAACCTTCTAAACATAGATAAAAATGTTCGAGTTCAACTTTAGTGTAGCCTTTTAAACTTTGCTTTAACTCAGCAATACGACTCATGCTTTTGAAAAAATTTGGTCTAGAAGTCGAAATGAGTACGTCGTTTGTGTCGGGTGGCTTGGTTGCTTGAATTAGAGCGATATATTCATCGGCAATCTTTTCGCTATAGATATGCTCTCCCCAATCAAAATCATTTCGGCGAATTGCGATATCAATATTATCTTTTTCAAAATCGACCACGCCGCCTGCAGTGAGTAGCACAACCTCAAAATCATGACCGAGCTTTTTAAATTTTGATAACCGCGGTATGAGCCATTTCATGGAAAGCGTCGGTTCACAGGACAAAACCAGTTGTTTGTTGGGAGTTTTAGGCTGGCTGAGTTGTATTAAACATTCATCGAGTTGACCAAAAACGTGATGGCAACAACTTAATAAAATCTCGCCCTGCTCGGTCATCACAAGTGTTTTATTTTTTCGCTCAAACAAAGTGGTGTTTAAAGCTTCTTCTAAATTATAAATCTGTTTACTGACCGCACTTTGCGTCACAAATAATTTCTTTGCAGCTAAAGTGACGCTGCCATACTTCGCCACAAAGTAGAAAAATTTTAATGAATTCAGCGATATTCTTTCAATCATTCCAAAAACTCATAGATGTGTAGTCGTTTTTATCGATTTTTATTTTTAGGTTTCTGTTCAAAATAAAAATCATCTTTATTAAGCCCCATTTTAGATGATGAAAAATATATTAGATATCTATATCTATCTTCATAAATGTAAAGCCGCAATCTTTCTCACGAAAAGAATAACAGCTTTAAGTAAAATAATTCTCCTCTCGAATACATTCCAAAAAGTACAGACCGATCTCTTCATTTTCAGTGAGGGTGCAAGATAATGGCAGAGTTTATTGCGGTTATTCTCATTACGATTTTGGCGGTGGTTAGCCCCGGCGCTGACTTTGCGATTGTCACTAAAAATAGTTACTTGTACGGCAGAAAAATAGGTGTATTTACTTCACTTGGAATATCGCTTGGCGTGTTGGTGCATGTGACCTACACATTAGTTGCCGTTGCCTTTGTGATGACTTATACGCCGCAAATTTTGAATATTGTTAAGTATATTGGCGCGCTTTATTTAATTTATATTGGCTATAAAACCTTTACTCAAAAACCAGTTTTAGACACTGCTGCTTTAACCGCTATAGGTACTTTGCAAGCTATAAAGTATGGCTTTTTTACCAATGCTCTGAACCCTAAAACCACGCTATTTGTGATTAGCACCTATACGCAAATTGTGAGCTTAACTACGCCTAAAACCATACTTTTGGCTTATGGCTTTTTTATGTCTTTTGCCCATTTTATATGGTTTTCACTGGTTGCTGTGCTTTTCTCTTCAATGCTGTTGAGACAAAAAATGTTAGCCAAGCAAGTACAGATTAATAAGGTCATTGGCTCAATTTTATGTGTATTAGGCGTGATTCTGCTTTTTACTAAGTTTCAGTAAAGCCTTTAATTTTTAAGAAACTGTATGGTGAGTTTATGGTTAATGGACTGAGCGCTTCGTACAGAACTCAGTCCATTTGAGTGAGATAAAAAGCTATGTTTTAACTTTTTGACTCTGATAAATCATTTACGTTCCAACGATTTGCTCTTTTAAAGGTTCCAACATCGTTAAACCGCACTCCCATATCACGCATGACTTTATGGGCAACTGGTGCCGTCATTTGGCGAATGTAGAATGGTTCTTTCACTACAAAATGGTGGATGGCATGCGTTGAACCAAAGTTAAAGCAAAACAATTGGAACGGCATCATCCACCACGGCGTTAATACTTGAGTTTGTTGAATGACATTACCCAGTTCGACATCGCCGTAGTAATGCATATTGCTTGTCACAAAATGCAAGCAAAAGGTACGCAGCACATTCGGTGCAATCCAAACAACGGTCAAAATATTAACCACATGCATGATATTTAAAGTGGTAGCTGACCAAGCAATCGGTGCATTTGCCCAACTTGAAACAGCATCAACTGCATGAAAACCTAAAAAGATATACCACAGCGACCAATGAATAATGCCTAGCGGGAAATAAGCCATAAATGCACGTTTAAAAATTACTTTTCTAACCGTCCAATTGCTTGCAGAAATAATACGGAATAAGACCGCCAAGCCGTTATCACCAATCGCGATGAGACGACGTATGCTCCACTGTTCTCCGTTGGTTAAAGCTCTTTCTTCTAAATCAACTTCGGTGCCTGAGTTTTTATGATGGTTAAAATGCAGCTCACGACGTTTCCACGGGTTAATGGTACTGGGGCGAGCTAACCAGACTAAGCCCATCATTAAATGATGTGCCCATGGTTTCTTTCTAAAATACATCCAGTGAATCAGGTCATGCTCTAACTCATGGGTGAGCGATGCAAAAAAAGCAATAATTGGAATTGCAAACCAAGCTGAAAGTTGATGATTTATATAGAGCACGGCAGTCGCTATCATGCCCACCAAAGATATAAATAGAATCATCGCCCCAATAGCATTTTGATGGTTCAAAATAGGATGGCGTTTGCGTAAAGCCACGCCTTCTGCTGTTACTACTTTTTTAATATGTTCCGTTTTTTCGCTATCGGTCATTCCGGCAGGATTTTTATAAATATAGGTCATCCGTTATTCCTCAGTTTTTCATGCCTCTACTTTATTTAGATCACCCTAAGTGTGCTTAGCTCGAAACGCCAATCTATTGGCTATGGATGCCAAAATAAAAAGATTCAGAATAAACAAAAGATTTTTTAGTTTTGAATCTTTTATACTGTTCAGAGGAATATGAATCACAAGTTATAGGACATAACATGCCACAGACAGCAACGGCACTGGCTAGCTGGGTGAAAGCGATTCAAAAAGCGCTCGAAAAAGCCGGTGTTGATAGTCAACCTTTATTACAACAAGCAGGTTTAGATATTCAGGCTCTGAGTAATCCTGATGCACGATATTCATTAAAACAAACAGCAAATTTATGGAAATTAGCAGTTCAGAAAACTCAAGATTCATGTTTTGGCCTTAAAGTTGCCAGCCAAGTCAATCAAAATACTTTTCATGTGTTGGGGCATTCACTGATTACCAGCACCACCCTAAAAGAGATGTTTCTAAGAATTATTCGTTATTTTCGTGTGGTTACGGATATTCCAGAGCTAGAGTTTTATGGGCAAGGAAATAGCCATTATTTCGTTATTCATGTTCCCGACGAAGTTCAACCCGAATCTATCGATGCATTTATTTCCGTTTTTATTCGCTCAAGTCGTGCTTTACAAGGCTCTGTTTTTTCGCCATTACGCATTGAACTTAGACGTTCAGAGCCCGAAGATTTAGAAACTTTTCAGAGTATTTTAAAAGCTCCGATTGTTTTTAATGCACCCAAAGATATGATTGTGTTTGATACGGCAACGATAGAACAACCACTAGAAGGTGCAAATCCGACTCTCACTCAAGAATATGATGAAATTATTAATCGTTATCTGGCACGGCTCGATAAAGAAAATATATTGGCTCGTGTGAAAGTAAAATTAATTGAAAAATTATCTACAGGCGACTTTCAACAACAAGACGTTGCGAAAAGTCTAGGCTTAAGCATACGGAGTCTGCAACGCAAACTTTCTGCCGAAAACACCTCTTATAGTGAGTTACTTGATCAGACTCGGCATGAACTCGCCTTATCGTATATTAAAAACTCAAGCCATAATATTACTGAGATTGCTTATATTCTTGGCTTTACCGATGTCAGTAGTTTTACCCGCGCGTTTCGCCGCTGGACCGATTTATCACCAATCCATTATCGAGAAAAATATCTGGCTTGCTCTTAACTTTTAAAAACTTAGAAAAAAAAGATGCATGTGAATGCATCTTTTTTTATGAGTAACTTACTTTTTAGTGAGTAGTTCTAACATCGAAACTGTAGTGACCTTGGCACCAACTGGCAAAGCTTTTAAATCAACAATGTAGTTTGGACTATGTGGAATATAAGGTACAGGTTTGCCTTGCTTGACTGCATTTGCAAACACAACTGGGTCTGCCACACCAATAAACATAAAGTTAAAAGGAATATCTTTTTGGTCGCCTAACAAATGATGAACATCTTCAGACCCCATAACCGCAGGATACTCAGTTAGAACATGTTTATCGCCTAATAATGCTTTTAAAGGCCCATTTAAACGTGCCGAAAATTCTTTATTGTTAACTACAGGTGTGCTCGAACCTTTAAACGTAAAGGTAGGTAATTGATCTTTACCCATCCCCTGCATTTGGGCCGCACCTTCACTCATAGACTTAATATTATTTAGCATGGTTTCACGCACTTTTGGATCAAACCAGCGCAAATTCATTTTGACTAATGCCGTAGAAGGAATCACGTTATTCGAATTTCCAGCCTGAATTGAGCCAATCGATAACACTGCTGCTTGTTGCGGATCAACTGCATTACCCATAATGGTTTGATATTGAGTCACTGCGTTTGCAGCCATGCTAATCGGGTTCTTGGTGAGCATTGGTAATGAGCCATGCCCACCCACACCTTTAAATAAAACATCAAGCTGGTCGGTTCCCGCCATACGTGGTCCCGGTGCATTGATGACCACGCCCACAGGTGCAGGTGTGGTATGCACGGCAAAAAAATAATCAGGTTTTGGTAAGTTGTATTTTGTCCATAAGCCATCGGTCACCATAGCTTTTGCACCTGTGATCGGCTCTTCGGCAGGTTGCGCGACTAAAATAATAGTTCCGCTCCATTCCTTTTTTAAAGCCACTAATGTTTTTGCCATGCTGAGCATCCATGTCACATGTGCATCATGACCGCACATATGTGCTACAGGTGTTTCAGTTCCATCATCGAGTTTTACGCGTACTTTACTCGCGTATGGTAAACCAGTCGCTTCTTCAACAGTATTGGCATCCATATCGGCACGGTACATGACCGTTGGCCCCTCACCATTTTTTAAAATGCCGACCACGCCTGTTTTGGCTATTCCCGTTTTAACATCAAAACCTAGTGACTTAAGCTCTTTGGCAACAATGGCAGAAGTACGCGTTTCCATAAACCCAAGTTCTGGGTGTTCATGAATGTCTTTATAGACCTTATTTAACCACTCTGTTTGCTCATCAATAATGGTTAACGCTTTTTGCGAAACCGCCGGCAAATTTGTTGGACTTGCTTCCGCATGGAGAAGAGTTCCATAACCTGCAATGAAAGTCGATAATCCTAAAAATAGGCTGTTTTTAATGATTTTATTCATGTAATTAAAACCTTATAAATGACTGATTTAATTTTAAAATTTATATCCAATTTTTAAGCCATAGCTGACTGAGTGGTTATCCTTAAACTCACCTACATAATAGTCACTACCCGCCTGTGCGCCAAGCTGAGCTTTTGCATCGCCTAACCAGTAATACTTCACACCACCAGAAATAAAGTATTGCGATGTCGGGCTATATTGAGCACCCACGCCCAAGTTGTAATATCCCTTAGTTGGGCCACCCGTTGACACTTTATCACCTGCTCCTGAGTCCCATCCAACCGACACAGAACCTAACCATTTAGGTGAAAAGCGTTGTCCAACCCCTAAGTTTAAAGACCATTGGTCATCATAATAACGAACCAAATTAAAACCTTCCGGACGGCTTGGCGTTGATAGTACGCCAACAACTTTTGAGATCTCACCGAAGCGATAAGGCTGTAGAGCGAGGTCACTCCAATTTACCCAGCGTAAACTACCAAACAGTAACGTTCCCTGACGAAGTCCTGTCTGGAACTCCAAATTCACTGAATCAGGAGATTTAAATTTTGTTGTACCTGTATCTTCTTGTTCTGGCAAATTAGCAATAATCTGATTTAAGTAAGCTTTCTTTTGTGGAGTCATCTGACCAATAGAAATCATGTAGTCTAGATGCTGATTAACTAAATCACGACCTTGTTGAGTGCTTAACATCTCAATGAGTGGGACATTTTCAGTCGCGTTTAGTTTGTGAGTAATGGCTGAACGGTAGGTTAATGAGACTTTCACAGCTTTTTCTGGAATCTGGTAGGCAAGCCCTGCTAACCATCCCAAGTCACCTACAGTTTTGGTGTGAAAGTCATAGCCGTTATAAAGACTAAATACATTACCCCTTAATTCAACCTGACTTTTAAAGGTTTGATAGACTGGCCCCGCATAAAGATTCCAGTTTTTTGTGGGTTGATATCCCAAAATAAAGCTTAAATTTTGTATATCAAATTCTGATTTTGCATTTCCTGTAGGAGCCTGACCAGAAGTAGCATTAGCAAGCCCTGCTGTTGTAATGCCAGGTAACATAACTGTGTCTTTTGGCGTTGCAACAAAGCCATTTAGGCCTGAATATTCCGTGTCGGCACCAAATGGTTGATCGTAAAGCAAGCCAAATGAATACTGTGGTGCTAACTGTAGTTTTAAGGCTGCGGTAGGTCGATAATCGGTGTTGGCTATATCTGAAATTGAATGATGTGAAGGGTTGGTGCCCGATTCTACACCACTTAAATCAGCATCTGTGATTCCTAAACTGGCCTCAAAATAGTTACCCGGTTGTAAAAATGCAGCTACAGATTGCCCTGTTTTATCAAATGCAGCCGCATGTAAGGTGCTTGTGCAAATTGAAGTTATTCCTAAGATCAATATTTTTTTATTCACAACAAAACTCATGGATCCATCCTGGATATTTTTTATTTTGATTCCTCACTTTATGTAGATTTGAATGCTTCTGCTTAGCTCCAAACGCCAATGATTTGACCGTAGATGCCATATTGAAGAGTTAGGGTTTATGTAGCTGTAAGCAGAACATCATCTTTTTATTAACCATAAAAATTGATTGGACTTTTAGGCTAGAGAGTGATTTTTTAAGAAACTTTTATATTTTTTGCTGTTAATATTAAAACGCATGATAGATTTCCCAATCCTTCATATCTCTATAAATCAAGGATGATGAGCGAATACATTTATTATGGAAATCAAGCAAATAAAGTATTTTTTGACGGTCGTTGAATCAGGCAGTATTGGTAAAGCTGCCCAAAAACTCGATGTCGGTGCTTCGGCGATTAGTCAGCAAATTAGTAAGCTCGAACAAGAGCTAAGCATTCGCTTATTACAGCGTAATGCTTTTGGCGTGACCCCAACCCCAGCAGGTCTTGCCTTTTTAAAGCACTCGCAACTTATTTTGCGTCAGGTGAACTTTGCCATAGATGCTGCGCATTCGGCACGGTTGTCTGGTCATGTCAGCCTTGGTTTTCCACCGACCATTACCGCTTTGATTGGTATCCCTTTAATGAAACTGATGTCTGAACGCTATCCAGACATTCGTTTAGAGATTGTGGAAACCCTGTCAGGTAACCTGATTCAATACATTAACTCGCGTCAGCTTGATATCGCCATTATTTTTACTAATGAGATTGATAAGCAATGGTCTATACAGCCCTTGGTACGCGAGCAAATGTATTTAATGGCGCGCAAAGAAGTGCTCGAAAAATACGGTCTTAGCGAATGTATTAAAAGCGGCATTATTCAGTCGCAACAAATTGGCGATATTCCATTAGTGTTGCCACGTCAGCGTCATAGCTTACGAAAGCTGCTTGAACACAAGATTGGGCAGCTTAATGTCGTCTATGAAATTGATGGCTTACACTTACTCATGGACAGTCTAATTCACCTCGACCTTGCCAGTGTTCGCCCCGGAAGTGCTTGCTTGCAAGAGTACAAACATCAGCTGCAATTGCTTAAAGTGATTGACCCAGAAGTGGAACGAATTAACTATTTGGTGAGCCTTGCCGAAGAAGAATTATCACCCGCTGCACTTGCTGCCAAGTCAGCCATTAAAGCATGTGTGAAAGAGTTGATTCAAAACCAAATTTGGCCGTGTTCTGAAATTATTGTTTAAAGGGTCATTAATTTTTCTAAATACCTAATTAATTTTCGCCTCTCACTCCTCCCTGCTTTTTAAGATTACATTTTTATACGAATGATAAGTGGTTTTCTGTTTATCGAAATATAGATGTGTAGTTTTAACTGGAAACAAGGCATCACATTTTCTACCAAGGACACCTTTAAATCTCATCTCTAACCCATTTCCTATTTAGGTTTATTGATTGAATCAATTTACGTCCAAACTTTGAAGATCGTGAATGTTTCCATTTTGTCAGGCCAAGGAGGTCTCCAATGGATGTCGTTAATAACCGTAGGGCTACTTTAAAAAAAATATTAAATGTAACAAGTGGCAACTTTTTAGAACAGTACGATTTTTTTCTTTTTGGTTTCTATGCCACTTATATCGCAGCAAAATTTTTCCACTCTGAAAATGAATATGTCTCGTTAATGATGACATTTACCGTATTTGCTGCGGGCTTTCTTATGCGTCCTCTCGGCGCTATTTTCTTGGGTGCTTATGTCGACAGAATCGGTCGCCGTAAAGGTTTAATTGTGACTTTAAGCCTCATGGCTATTGGTACGATCTTAATTACCTTTGTACCGGGTTATGACACCATTGGTATTATGGCCCCAATTTTAGTGGTCATTGGACGCCTGTTACAGGGCTTCTCGGCAGGTGTTGAATCTGGCGGTGTGTCTATTTACCTTGCAGAAATTGCAACCGATAAAAACCGTGGTTTTATCACAAGCTGGCAGTCTGGTAGCCAACAAATTGCGGTGGTGTTTGCTGCGTTATTTGGTTATTGGCTCAACACCGTCTTAACTCATGCACAAGTGAGTGAATGGGGCTGGCGTATTCCTTTCTTAATTGGTTGTTTGATCATTCCTTTAATCTTCTTATTCCGCCGTACTTTAGAGGAAACTGAAGCATTTAAAGCGCAAAAAACTCATCCTTCAACCAAAGAAATTTTCAGCACACTGGCAAGCAACTGGCGCATTGTACTTGCGGGTATGATGATGAGTGCCATGACCACAACTACGTTCTATTTCATTACGGTTTACACCACAGTGTATGCAAAACGTACTTTAGAAATGTCGGTCACAGATAGCCTGTTAGCAACTGTATTTGTAGGTTTATCGAATTTCTTCTGGTTACCAATGGGTGGCTTACTTTCAGACAAAATTGGTCGCCGTCCAGTGTTAGTCGGTATTACGACTCTTGCGATCTTTACCAGCTATCCAGTTTTAAGCTGGTTGGTGAGCGACATTAGTTTTTCAAACTTACTGATCACGCTTGCTTACTTCTCGTTCTTCTTTGGTATGTACAACGGGACTATGGTGGCAACACTTGCCGAAGTAATGCCGAAACGTGTTCGTACCGTTGGCTTCTCTTTAGCGTTTAGTCTTGCAGCCGCTATTTTTGGTGGTATGACGCCAATGGCATGTACTTACCTTGTGGAAAACACAGGCAATGCAAGCACACCAGCGTACTGGCTCATGCTTGCTGCGGTATGTAGTCTCATCTCAAGTTTATATCTATGTCGCGGTTCTAAGCAGAACAAATCTGACGCGATTGCTGAACCTGCAAAGGTTAGCGCTTAAAACAACTCCTTAACCTGAAATTTTAATGAACAGTACGGCGCATGTTGCAGCCGTACTGTGCTCTCCTATCATTAAAGCGAGATAATATGAAAAAGTCCCCTATCTTCATGACCATTTGCCTAGCTGGTGCAGGCTTAGGCTCAACCCTTGCTAACGCAGATACCCTCGAAGTGATTAGCTCAGGCGGTTTCTATTCATCTATGGAAAAACTCATTCCAATATTTGAAAAGCAAACTGGTCACACAGTTCACCTTTCGTCTGGTTCATCTATGGGTGCATCACCAACTGCAATTCCAAATCGACTCGATCGTGGTGAACGTTTTGATGTGGTGGTGTTGGCTGCTCCTGAACTGAACAAGCTTGCAGAAAAAGGTTATGTAGACCCAAATTCACAAAGTGCTTTAGTCAATTCAAGCATTGGCATGGCTGTGCCTAAAGGTGCACCAAAACCAGATATTAGCTCTGCGGCAAAGTTTGAAAAAGTTTTATTAAATGCTAAGCACATTGGTTATTCAGCAAGTGCGAGCGGTACACATCTTGAAAAAGATGTTTTCCCAAGCTTCCCTCCTGTCGAGTACAAAGTGATTGCTGGTAAAGCAGAAAAAGTGGTCGGTGATCGCGTTGCAAAACGTATTGCTGAAGGCCAGTTTGATATTGGTTTCCAGCAAATTAGTGAAATCAAACCGTTTACCGGCAAATATGGTCAAGTTGATTTAGTCGGTCCAATTCCTGCGCCTTACCAAAAAGTCACTGTATTTGCAGCGGGCATTGGTAAAAACTCGCAACATGAAAAAGTCGCAAAAGAACTCATCAAATTTGTGAAATCGCCTCAAGCGACACAAATTATTGAAGAACAGGGTCTTGAGCAGGTTAAACAATAAAAGCTCTAAAAGGCAACATTTTGAGAGGGTGTTGCCTTTACTCTTTGAGCGGTTTACTCAGCACAATAGAACAAAATGTATAGTGATAAACCAGTGTAGAATAATTAACAAAGGACAATGTAGTATTTGCCGTGGAACTCAAACAATTAAAGTATTTTATTGCAGTGATCGAGTCTGGAAGCTTGGGTAAAGCTGCAAAAAATCTCGATATTGGAACTTCTGCATTAAGTCAGCAAATCTCAAAATTAGAAAGCGAGCTTTCTATTCGCCTTTTACAACGTACTGCTTTGGGTACGGTTCCCACCCCTGCGGGTTTAGCTTTTTTTCAACAAGTTCAACTGGCACTTAGGCACTTAGACCATGCTGTAGACTCTGCACACTCTTCACGTTTAAGTGGTCATGTTACCGTCGGTTTTTCGCCAAGTGTCGCGTCGGTTATAGGCACACACTTTTTAAAACTCATGAGAAACCGTTATCCCGATATTAAAGTCCGTCTCATTGAAGGGTTATCGGGTGACCTCAAAGCATTAGTCAATGCAAGGCAGCTCGATGTTGCCATCATCTTTAGTGACGATGTCGACCCGCAGTGGGCTATACAGCCTTTAGTCAAAGAACAGATGTTTTTAATCTCGCCTAAAGAAGTGCTGAGTCAGTACCATCTTGAAAGTTGTATCGACACTCAAACCATTACTCATTCACAGCTTAAAGAACTTCCGCTGATTTTACCGAGCCAACGACATGGACTACGTTTGTTGCTCGAACAGAAAATTCATCAACTTAAAGTGGCCTATGAAATTGATGGGCTGCATTTGTTAATGGAAAGCATTAGCCAACTCGAAATGGCAACTATCCAACCTGCGGGTGCATCGTTAAACTCACGGCAAGACCTATGTTTACTGCGCGTTGTAGAACCTGCTATTGAGCGTATTAACTATTTAATTAGTCTATCTGAAGAAGAACTCTCGCCTGCTACTTTAGCCACCAAAGTGGTGATTCGTGCTTGTGTCACCAACCTGATTAATGAAAAGCGTTGGCCCGGTGCGAAACTCATAAACACTTAAGCGCTTAGTGTTTATTTTTACTAAACACCCATTCAAGTTTAGCCTCTCACTTCACATTCTCTTTTAAAGCTACATTAGCCCTAGCTGAGAAAGGGAGAAATCCATGCATGATGTGATTGTAATTGGTGGTGGGAATGCCGCACTGTGTGCCGCGCTCACGGCAAAAGAATGTGGCGCGTCTGTGCTGGTCATAGAAGCAGCACCTAAAGAATGGCGTGGTGGTAACTCACAACACACTCGTAACCTTCGCTGCATGCATGATGCTCCTCAAGATGTATTAGTCGATGCTTACCCAGAAGAAGAATATTGGCAAGACCTACTTAAAGTGACTGCGGGCAAAACTAATGAGCACTTAGCCCGACTGGTCATTCGTAGTACGGCGACCTGTCGTGACTGGATGCGTAAACATGGCGTGAATTTTCAGCCACCACTATCGGGTGCTTTACATGTTGCACGTACCAACGCCTTTTTTATGGGTGGCGGTAAAGCCCTCATTAATGCGTATTACCGAAGTGCCCAAGAGCTTGGCATTGAGATTTTATACAACACAAAAATTAAAGATCTAAAGTTAAACCAAGGACATTTTGAAGCTGCAATTGCGGAAGATGGCCGTGTGTTTAAAGCGAAAAGCTGTGTATTGGCCGCAGGTGGTTTTGAGTCAAATCTGGAATGGTTAAGAGAAGCATGGGGACAGAATGAAAACGGTGAATGGCCTGCCGATAATTTCATTATTCGCGGAACCCGCTTTAATCAAGGCAACTTACTCAAATTTATGATAGATCAAGGCGCCGATATTATTGGTGACCCATCACAATCGCATTGCGTCGCTGTAGATGCAAGAGCACCGTTATACGACGGCGGCATCTGCACTCGTATTGACTGCGTTTCACTAGGGATTGTGGTCAATAACAAAGCCGAACGTTTTTATGATGAAGGCGAAGACTTCTGGCCAAAACGTTATGCGATTTGGGGCCGTCTTGTAGCTAAACAACCTCAGCAAATCGCCTATTCGATTATTGATTCAAAAGCCATTGGTCGCTTTATGCCACCTGTGTTTGCGGGTGTGAAAGCAAATAGCATTCAAGAACTGGCCGAAAAAATCGGGCTAGATGCAAAAACCTTCTGTCACACGGTAGAAGAATTTAACCAAGCTTGTATGCAAGGCACCTTTAACCACACGGTTTTAGATGACTGCACCACCCAAAATATTGTTCCCAACAAGACCCACTGGGCAGTTCCTCTCGATCGCCCACCTTTCTATGCCTACGCGCTTAAACCCGGCATTACCTTTACCTATTTAGGTTTAAAAGTCGAAGACGATGCTGCGGTGCGTTTTAACAATAAAGCCAGCCGCAACCTGTTTGTCGCAGGTGAAATGATGGCAGGTAACGTACTCGGTCAGGGTTATACCGCAGGCGTTGGTATGTCGATTGGCACAACCTTTGGACGCATTGCTGGAAAAAATGCAGCCCACTATGCACTTTCACAAGGAGTTGAACATGAATGCTAGTACTAAAGCCCTAATTCCAGTTGTTCAGCTCTCTGACCATGAGCAAGAAGTTCAAAGAGCCCTACAGATTTGTAATGCTTGTCGTTACTGTGAGTCATTTTGTGCTGTATTTGCGGCCATGACCAAGCGCCTTGAGTTTAATCAAGCCGATATTCATTACCTCGCAAACCTATGCCATAACTGTGGTGCTTGTTTACATGCTTGCCAATATGCCCCGCCACATGAGTTTGGTGTAAATATTCCAAAAGCAATGGCGCAAGTACGTTTGGAAACTTACCAAGAGTTTGCGACCCCTCAACCGCTAGGCCGACTTTATAAATCAGTGGGCATTCCTTTTGTTTCGGCGTTATCAGTTATTTTCTTTTTATGCATGTTAGCTGTGGTGTGGTACAAAGGCACTGGCCTGTTTGCAGGCTATCAAGGTAATTTCTATGCGATTTTTCCTCATAACTTTTTAGCTCTACTGTTTGGAGCGACCTTTACAGTTGCGATTGTTTTGCTCGGCATTGGAATTAGTAAATTTTGGCGACAGACCTCTAAAGTTATTCACGGCAAAGTTGAAAAACCAGACCTTATTCAAGCCTCTCAAAATGTATTAACGCTTAAGTATTTAGATGGTGGGCATGGTAAAGGCTGTAATGAGCAAGATGACCGTTACACACAAATCCGCCGTGTGTTCCATCACCTGACGTTTTATGGTTTTATGCTGTGCTTTGCAGCCACAGGCGTAGCAACTTTATATCACTATTTCCTTAACCTACATGCGCCGTACCCTATCTTTAGCTTGCCTGTTATTTTAGGTACGTTGGGTGGACTTGGCTTAGTGGTTGGGCCATCTGGCTTGCTCTATTTAAACCTTAAACGCCATCCATTACATGGTGACCGCGAACAAAAACCTGTAGATCGAGGCTTTATTTTCCTTTTAATTTTAGTCAGTGCTTCAGGCTTAGCCCTCATGGCATTTCGTAATTCTCCATACATGGCGCTTTTACTGATTTTCCATTTAGCTACGGTCATGACATTCTTTATTACCATGCCATTTGGAAAGTTCGCACACGGTTTTTACCGCAGTGCTTCTTTACTCAAATTTGCCATCGAAGAACGTATGTCTAAGAAGTCATAATTTCATTCAAAAGTATTCACTATCTTGGCGTAGTGAATACTTTCATTTTTTTAAGCTCAAAATACTTCATAGCTTGCCTATTTTTTACTATTTAAAATTCCCAAGCCATACATCGGCCACTTGGTACTCGCTTTAATATTATTAATCAGCATCGCCACCAAAACTAAAGACACTGCACCGACCAAAACAGGGAAAATTAGAAAACTCCACTGGTAATGTATGCTGCTTGCGGTGAGTAAAATAACTAAAGGATTGGCCCCAGCAGGTGGATGAACGCATTTAAACACTTGCATGAGCGCAATGGCACAGCCCACTGAAAAAGCAATTGTAAAAATGGAAATACCGACAAATTTTAGAAAAAACAAACCTACAAAACCCGAAATAAGATGCCCAAATATGATATTTCTGGGCTGTGCCAAAGGTGACTGCGACACGGTATAGAGCAATACACAGGTCGCACCAAACGGCGCCATGATAAAGATATTGTGTGTGAGCTTACTCAACCATAGAAGTATAAAAATACTGACTGTCCCCCCAATAAGGCTTCTTAAAACATCAACTTTAGTGGGCGATGGAGCCAATTTTTCTTTGCCATAAAACATCGAGAACATGGTTTTTTCCTCAAACAGACATTGCTTTTTAAAAAGCATATAGATAAAATTTCAAATAGTACAGATCTGTACTATTTTATTTTTTGGAAAAGTTTTATGTCAAAATCTGCCTTAAAAATATTAGATACAGCCGAGAAGTTATTTAACGAAAATAGTTTTGTCGGGGTGGGTGTCGACCTGATTCGCGATGAATCTGGCTGCTCAAAAACCACGATGTACACGTACTATAAAAATAAAAATCAACTGGTTAAGTCTGTGCTCGTTGCACGTGATGAAAGGTTTAAGCAAAGCCTTTTGGGCTATGTTGGAAATGCAACAGGGTTAGAGGCCATCAATAAGATTCTGGATTGGCACACCAATTGGTTTAGACAAGATTTTTTTAAAGGCTGTTTATTTGTAAGAGCAGTCGCTGAATCTAACCAAGATGATCAAGACATTATTTCTATTTCTAAAGCCCATAAACAATGGATTAAAGTGTTGATTGCGGAAAATTGCAATATACCGAATGGTGAAGCTTTATCTGAGCTGATCTATACGGTGATTGAAGGATTAATTAGCCGCTTTTTAGTCGATGGTTTCGATGAAACACTTGCGATAAACATGAAAAATTCTATTAATCAATTATTTAATATTCATCAACATTAGCATGAGAACTTAAAATGGAAGTGGACCATATTTTTATTTGTGTACAATCAGGCGCTCCCGAAGCTGAAACTTTAAAAAAATTCGGTCTAACAGAAGGTTCATCCAATAAGCACCCGGGTCAAGGTACAGAAAACAGACGCTTTTTCTTTAAAAATAGCTTTATCGAATTAATCTTTTTAAATAACCCCGAAGAAGCTTCAAGTGATCTCACAAAACCGACTCTGCTTTTTGAGCGACTAAGTACTCAAAATAATATCGCGTCCCCTTTTGGTATTTGTTTTCGCCCTAAAAATAAAG
Source organism: Acinetobacter sp. 70_2 (assembly GCF_056736115.1). Classification (NCBI taxonomy): domain Bacteria; kingdom Pseudomonadati; phylum Pseudomonadota; class Gammaproteobacteria; order Moraxellales; family Moraxellaceae; genus Acinetobacter; species Acinetobacter sp. 70_2. The sequence continues at coordinate 8,501 of NZ_JBWZIP010000003.1, read as the reverse complement.
ATGATAACGGTGCAAAATTTCCTAATTGGGTTTACAAGCCAAGCTATTTACCTGCCAGCTTAGAAATAAATATTGCCAAAGATGCTGTTGTATCTGAACCAATGTGGTTCTTCCTCTCATTTGCTTCACGACCAGACCTTGCCGTAAAAGAAAAACAACAACCACTTGTTCATAGCAAAGATTTATCAGAAATCACCGCGATTAAAGTTTCTATTCCAAACCTAGAGCAGCACCCGACTTCGTTACTGTTCAATACAGTTGATAATTTTGAAGTGACTAATGGATCGGAGCATTTAATGGAAATTAGTTTTGATCATGAACCTCAAGGAATGATTCATGATTTCAGACCAGAGCTACCGCTTATTTTTAAATATTAAAACGCTTAGTTTCTAATAAAAAACTGTGATTTATTGCAAATCACAGTTTTTATTTAAATTGAATCACATTAAAAACGACAATGCCCTAAGCAATTTTCCCATCAATAATGCCTTTCTCCTTTAATGCAGCAAGCTCTTCTGCTGTTTTAAATCTTGATAAGATTTGAGCAGTATGTTCACCTAACTCAGGCGGTGCATGATGATATTCAACTGGAGTATCAGACAGCTTGATTGGTGAGCCAATCGTTTGGAGGTTTTCATTTAAACGATGAGGAATATTCACTACCAAATTGCGATGGACGATTTGTGGTTCAGCCAAAGCATCTTCAATAGAGTTGATAACACCTACGGGTACTTTAAGCGCATGAATCATGTCGACCCATTCTTTAGCAGTTTTCTGTAAAAAGTGCTCCGACAATAAAGGAATCAGTTCATCTCGATACTTTACGCGATCCTGATTACGCACAAACTTTTCATTTTCGAGTAACTCTGGATAACCAATCGCAACACACAAATCTTTAAACTGTTTATCGTTACCGCAAGCAATAATAAATTCTTTATCTTTAGCCTTAAAAGTTTGATACGGCACAATACTTGGGTGTTGATTGCCCATACGCTGTGGGGCTTTACCCGAAGCTAAATAGTTCATTCCCTGATTTGCCAGTGCCGCGACCTGCACATCAAGGAGTGACATATCAATATATTGACCGCGTCCTGTGTGTGAGCGTGCAATCAGTGCCGCTTGAATGGCAATGGTGGAATACAATCCAGTTTGAATATCTACAACAGCCACTCCAACCTTTTGCGCACCACCACCTGCCACATCATCAGGCTCACCAGTAATGCTCATTAAGCCTGACATACCCTGAATAATAAAATCATAGCCGGGCTCTTCTGCACGTGGGCCATCTTGCCCAAACCCAGTAATTGAGCAATAAATAATATTTGGGTTTAACTCACTTAAGGAAGCATAGTCCAAACCATATTTAGCCAAAGACCCTGTCTTATAATTTTCAATTACCACGTCGGCAGTCTTAGCAATTTCATAAATTAAAGCCTGACCTTCGGGTGTGGTAATGTCCACCGCAACAGAATATTTATTGCGGTTGGTACACTGAAAGTAGCCAGATTCACGGGTCATGTTTCCATCTTGATCGGGCATCCATGGTGGCCCCCACATGCGGGTGTCATCACCGACTCGAGGACGTTCAATTTTAATGACTTCCGCGCCAAGGTCTGCCAAGATTTGCCCGCACCATGGCCCCGCAAGCACACGACTTAAATCTAAAACCCGAATTCCTTGTAATGCACCCATAACGATACCCTTATCTTTTTAGAAGGTACTCAACGTACCTTCCTGTCATTGTTTATGATTGTCTTTGCGGATCGTATTGACGATCTTTAATAAATAAGCCTGGCAATACACCCGCAACAAAATACGCAGCACCCATCACAATAAAGGCCATGGTAAACGTACCGCCCGATGCCAAGAAACCAATGGTAGCTGGTGCAATCGCTGCCCCGACACGACCAATGTTGTAAGCACCGCCAATGGCTGTTCCGCGCACATCGGTTGAAAAACTTTCAGCCATATAGGTCGCGTTTACACCATATGGAATGCCATATAAAAAGCCAAAAGTGATCAATAAATACAAAATATTGTCAGGAGTATTGAAGAAAATAATGATTGGCAAGAACACTGCGCTGGCTATTGTTCCAAACACAAAAACAGCACGGCGGTTAAATTTGTCAGCAAGATACCCTGCTAAAATTTTTCCTAGAATCATTGCTGTATATGAACCCACCATATAACTGGTTAAGTTTTTAAAGTTCATATGCACTTCTGTTTCTAAATAACTTGGCATCCAGTTGTTAATGCCGTAATAACCAAACTGTAAGAAGAATGCTGTGGTCATCCACAACAAAAACATTTTACGGTGCTTAAAGTTATTAAAGATTTGCTTATAAATGCTGCTACTCTTTGGCTTTTCAGCTACTGCTCTTTCTTTAGGCTGTCTGTTACCTTGCAAGCTTTCAATTTTGGTAAGCTGCCAAGATTTTGGCTCTGGTACAAACCGTTGCAGGAAAATATTAACAAAAGCAGGCACCACGGTCAGGAAGAATAAAACACGCCAGCCATGATCTGGAATAATTGCCCCTGCTAAAAGGGTTGCAGCAATATAACCTACAGTCTGGCCCGTCTGTAACGTGCCCAAGACCGTTGTACGGTAAGTGGTTGGCACATATTCAGCCATTAAGGTATTACACGCCATATAGAGTGCTCCGATTCCTAAAGCACCTATAAAACGTAGAGCCATAAATTGCTCGAAGCTTTGCGTAAAGCCTAACAAACAAGTCGCTACAGAAAAGAAAGTCACCGAGTTGGCAATGGTTCGTACACGGCCAAACTTGTCACATGCCCAGCCACCCAAAATACCGCCAATACCCATACCTGCTAAAGAAGCACTGCCTAATGCACCAGCCTGAAAGGTACTTAAACCAAACTCTGCCTTTAAACTGGTCAAGCTATAAGATAGCAGCATAATATCAATGCCATCGACCACCATCGCAAAATAGGCAAATAACAACGCCCATTTCCATGTATGAGGTCCAATCCTTTCGTATGTTCCAAGGTTACTTGGAAATGTATTTCTTAATTCTTTCGATATTACTTGAACGTCATTGTTCATCTTTAGTTCCTCATTTTCCCAAATGAGTCATCGGTAGCTTACTTATGTTTTCTGCATAACTTAATCTTCTATATTTTCAATACCTTAAATTTTGTTTTAAGTACACAGAGGCACATCTTCACATGAGTATCCTTACGATGAATCTTGTCATTTTCCATAAATTTTTGCGTAAAAAAACCTAAAGATGCTCCCGAAAGAACACCTCTACCTTTAAAAATGAATGAGTTAGTTACTAAATGCGGCTATGCCTGTTTGTGCACGACCTAAAATCAAGGCATGAACGTCATGTGTGCCTTCATAGGTATTTACGACTTCAAGATTGACCAAATGACGTGCCACACCAAACTCGTCACTAATGCCGTTTCCACCCATCATGTCACGTGCCATACGAGCAATATCAAGCGCCTTTCCACAGTTATTGCGCTTAATTAGGGATGTGCCTTCAACTGATGCAATACCTTCATCTTTCATACGGCCAAAACGTAAAGCCACTTGCAAACCTAATGCAATTTCAGTTTGCATATCTGCCAGTTTCTTTTGAATTAACTGATTTGCAGCTAACGGGCGACCAAATTGTTTACGGTCCATGGTGTATTGATGTGCGGTATGCCAGCAGAACTCGGCAGCACCCATTGCGCCCCATGCAATGCCATAACGGGCGCTATTTAGACAGGTAAATGGGCCTTTTAAACCTCGAATTTCAGGGAATGCATTTTCTTCAGGTACAAATACGTTATCCATCACGATTTCACCTGTAATCGATGCACGTAAACCAACCTTGCCATGAATGGCAGGTGCAGATAGACCTTCCCAGCCCTTTTCTAAAATAAAGCCGCGAATATCACCGACATTGCCTTCAGCAGAAACTTCTTTTGCCCAGACGACAAATACATCGGCAATTGGACTATTGGTAATCCACATTTTTGCGCCACTTAAACGATAACCACCATCAACTTTTTTAGCACGGGTAATCATACTGCCCGGGTCTGAACCATGATCAGGTTCGGTCAAACCAAAACAGCCAATGTATTCACCAGTAGCAAGTTTAGGTAAGTACTTCTGCTTTTGCTCTTCGGTACCAAATTCATGAATCGGAACCATGACCAATGAACTTTGCACGCTCGCCATAGAGCGGTAACCCGAATCTACATATTCAATTTCACGCGCAACCAAACCATAACTCACATAGTTCAAACCCGCGCCGCCATATTGCTCAGGAATGGTTGGACCCAGTAAGCCAAGCTCTCCCATTTCACGGAAAATAGATGGATCTGTTGTTTCATGACGAAATTGTTCAAGTACACGGGGTTGCAAACGTTCTTGACAATAGGCATGAGCCGCATCACGAATCATGCGCTCATCTGGGCTAAGCTGTTGCTCAATTAAAAATGGATCTTGCCAGTTAAATTGAACTTTTGCTTTTTTTGTTGTCACCATGTGATTCATCGCATCCTCTGCTTGATTGGATCTTCTTTATTTAACTCGATGTTATGCGTGAAAAATGCAGTAATCAAACGATAAATGTTCATGCAGATATGCGCTTTACGCATATTTAAAATAAGAGGCATTAAATTTACATATTTAATTCGTTGTATTTCATTAAAAATGGCTTATTTTTATACTAAACTCTGATATCTGCATGTAGGTCATATGCTGTTTTGAAATATGATGACAAATAAAAGGATTTATTTATGCGAAGAAGTATCCCATCCATTCAGGGCCTGATTTGCTTTGAAAGTGCAGCAAAACATCTAAGTTATACCTATGCTGCCCAAGAGTTATGTATTACCCAAAGTGCAGTCTCGCGCCAAATTCAACAATTAGAAGATTTCTTGGGCGTTGAACTCTTTATACGTACTCGGCATGGCGTTGAACTCACCATTGCAGGTCAGCAGTATTTTAAAAGCATTAAACCTTACTTGTTAGGACTAGAGAAATGTACAGCCGATGTGATTTCTCATAAAGGTTTAGGTGGCACACTAAAGTTAGGTGTAGTACCTACCTTTGCAACGCGCTGGTTGTTACCCAAGCTCCATCTTTTAAATCAAAAACACCCTGAAATTACGGTTCACTTAGAAACCAGTACCAAGCCCTTTTTATTTAATGACAATATTTTTGACGCCGCTATTTTTGCAGGTACGCAGCAGCAAATTGATCACTGGCCCGGCATACAAGCACATTATTTAATGGATGAAGAAATTGTACCCGTGTGCTCGCCGAGGCTCATCGAAAAGTATTTTCCAGATGCAGTCATGATCAATGAAAATACCTATGATTTAAGCCCAGAAGATTTATTAAAAATCCCTCTCCTACAACAAACCACTCGGCCTAGCATTTGGCAAGAATGGTTTCTAACTCATCAGATGCAGCACCCTAAGCCTTTTGATGGACAGCGCCATGAGTTATTTTCGATGCTTGCCGTTGCTGCCAGTCATGACATGGGAATGGCTTTAATTCCACAAATGTTGATTGAGTCTGAACTACAAAAAAAAGAACTGGTGATTGTTTCCAATAAGAAACTAAAAGGTAGCCGAAAATACTATCTCATCCATTCAAGCCAAGACATAACCCCAACCATTCAAAAATTTGTTGAATGGATTTACCAAGAACTAGAACAACTAAAGACTAATACGAATTAGCTGAGCCACTTTGTGTGATCTATACGCATAAAAAAAGATTGTGATTAATCAAATCACAATCTTTTTAGTTGAGCATAAATGACTTTGAAATTAATGACTCATTAATTGAATATCTGAAGCGCTACGTTTCGGGTCAATCAAGATTTTGGCGTGCTGTTCAGGATCACGTAACGCTTCAAATGCATTAGTTACGCCTTCTAGGCCAACAACACCGGTAATGAGCGGTGAACAGTTCACTTTACCTTCTGCAATCATGTGCAGCGCATCTCTAAACTCAAGTGGTGTATAGCCCAACACAAACTGAATTTCTAGCTCTTTATTAATCGCAAGTGCGGGTTCGATTTTGTCACTTTGCATGCACACGCCCACCCCAACAATTCGGGAAAACAAAGGTGCACCTTCAATAATTTGCTGCAAAACACCCGGTACGCCGACACACTCAAAAATAACAGGACGTTTTGGTAGAGCGCCTAATTTATCAATCATGCGCCATCCATGCCACCACGGTAAGCGAGTCGCTTGTAACTTATCAAACAGCCCCATACCTATGTTAATGGCATCAGAAACATTGCCAAGCAAACCAAACTCTTTCCAGTTGGCAAATGGCGATGTCTCTTTAGGGTCTACCACAATATCGGCACCACATTGCTCGGCAAGCTTACGTCGGTTTGGAGAAAAGTCACTGGCAACTACGGTTTTAACCCCAGCAGCTTTAAGCATTAATATGACACCTAGCCCGACAGGACCACAGCCAATCACAATCGCAGGTTCACTTGTTTTTACACGGCTACGGCGAACAGCATGCAATGCAACCGCCATAGGTTCAGTCATGGCAGCACTATCTGCATCTAGACCATTGGGTACTTCAAACATCAAGCTTGATTGAGCCAATACTTGCTCGGCATAACCACCCGAAGCATTTGGGGAAAGCCCTGTAGACAAATAACCATGCTGATCTACCTTTAAAAGCGGCATTGCACAAACGAGTGTATCGGCTTTAAATTTATGACGTGTTTTGGGACCGTAGTCTAAAACCCTGCCGCAAAATTCATGTCCCAATACAAATGGGTCTGTAGACTTGGCTAAACCATTAAACCCTACACGTGCAGCCAAATCATGCATGTGGTCGCAGTGATGCTGCATATGTAAATCTGAACCACAGATCCCACATCGCACTACTTCCAATAAAACTTGACCTTTTGCAGGTGTTAAGTTCGGTTGGTCTACTACTTGCAAAGTTGCTTGATGACAAAGTACCGACTTCATTTGAGTGCTTCCTATTTCTTCTTTTTCATTTACTTGCCAGAAATAGATTTCTACAGATAAATTAATCGCTTTATCGGTTTGGTCTTTAGCAAGCCTTTATTCATCTTTACAACTAAAAGGCAAAATACCAATGACCATTCTTCAGCCAATCCACTCTTAAAGAGTCAACAAAAAAAGGCTCAGCGAAATTAAAAACAATAAAAATCTTGGTGCTCGTATCTTACACAGACTGCGTTGTCTTCTTAGGCCAGAACAATGTCATCAAAATTAAAACTTATACAAATATAGTAAGTTCAAAAAACTCAACTCAACGCTTTTCACAAAAACATAGCAAAACCAAACTTTTATCAGCGCAACTAAACAGGCATGATAAATTAAGATGAACAGATAAGAAGAAATCTATGATTACAAAAACGCTCCCGCTTACAGATATACACCGCCACCTTGATGGCAACATTCGCATTCAAACTATTTTAGAATTGGGGCAACAATACAATTTAGATTTGCCTGCTTACGACATTGAATCTTTACGACCACACGTACAAGTGATGGATAACCAACCCGACTTATTAAGTTTTTTATCTAAGCTCGATTGGGGCGTAAAAGTATTAGCCAGTTTAGATGCCTGCAAACGTATTGCTTTTGAAAACATGCAGGATGCAGCACAGCAAGGCCTAGACTATGTAGAACTACGTTTTTCACCGGGTTACATGGGTATGACCCATCAACTTCCACTTGAAGGCGTAGTTGAAGCTGTGATTGCTGGAGTAAAAGAAGGCAGCCAAGCGTACGGCGTAAAAGCGAATTTAATTGGTATTATGAGTCGTACTTTTGGTCAGGAAGCCTGCGAAAAAGAGTTAAATGCCCTACTTGCCCATAAAAATGATATTAAAGCGCTGGATCTTGCTGGAGATGAGCTTGGTTTTCCGGGCAATTTATTTATTAATCACTTTAAAAAAGCACGTGATGCAGGTTGGCACATTACCGTACATGCAGGCGAAGCTGCTGGTCCCGAAAGTATTTGGCAAGCCATTGAAGAATTAGGTGCTGAACGAATTGGACATGGTGTTAAAGCAGTTCAAGATTTAAAACTTCTAGATTATTTGGCAAAACATCAGATTGGTATTGAATCTTGCCTTACTTCAAATATTCAAACCAACACAGTGCCTTCTTTAGCAGAGCATCCATTAAAGACTTTTTTAGAACATGATGTACTTGCCACTATTAATACGGATGACCCAGCAGTAGAAGGCATTGAGATACAGCATGAATATTTAACTGCTGCCCCATTGGCAGGTTTAAGTCCTGAGCAAATTTATACAGCTCAAGAAAATGGACTTAAAATCGCATTTTTATCACATCAAGAAAAAGATGAGTTAAGACAGAAATATCAATAACAGAGAACAGAGAACAGAGAACAGAGAACAGAGAACAGAGAACAGAGAACAGAGAACAGAGAACAGAGAACAGAGAACAGAGAACAGAGAACAGAGAACAGAGAACAGAGAACAGAGAACAGAGAACAGAGA
>NZ_JBWZIP010000002.1:0-172210 GCF_056736115.1 Acinetobacter sp. 70_2 | reverse complement strand
TTTTAAAACTTATTCTCAAAACCAACTTAACATCAAATTCATCACTTAAAGCAACCAACTTAATCTCAAGTAACTGTTTTTCAACAAGTTTCTATCTGCATCACCGCCGATGGATGTGCATTATAGAGGATTAAGAACCCTTTGCAAGCGAAAATTAGAAACTTATGACTTGAGCGTTTACTTTTAAATCAAAGATCAAGTTAAGATATTGTTTTATAACGATAATTATTTTGATTATTTATTTTTTACTTAAACAAGCCAGTATCATGTTCGATAATTCGCGTTTAAGTTGTTGTTCTGATATAAGAAAATTGTTCTGCATCTCATAACGTATCATGGTAAAAAGCACATTATTCATACTTACAAAGGATTTATGCTGTACTTTTCGAAGTCCTATGCTCTATCCGCAATAGGCTTTATCAGAATCGAAATAAGGCAAAAATCTTAGCGAGAATACATCAATAATTTTTAAAACCTAAAAATAAAAAAGGAAGCCTGTTAACCAGACTTCCTTTTCCAAATTTTAAAGAACTTATTGAGCTGATGAACTGTGCATGTGCATTTCAGCTTGATTCATTTGCTCATGTGTCTCCATCATCTGCTTATTTTTTTGACTAGGCATATAGTCAGGCTCATTGTTGATTGCCCAGTAAAAAATGATCATAAATAGTAAAGCCAAGATAGAAGCCACAATAAGTAACTTCCATCCCCACCAAGATTGTTCAGGCGATAATTTATTTGTCATTTCATTTCTCTCTTTAAATTAATTCTTTCAGTTCATTTAATTCGTTAAGCTGATTAAAATTTCATGCTCATACGAACCCAGTAATTTCTTCCGATATTATTGAACTGTTCCTCACTCGCAAATCCAAAGCCTGCACTTCCCGCTTTATTTAAGTGTTCGGTGTAGGTTTTATCTAATACGTTGTCAATGCCAACAGATACATCAATATCTTTACGAAGGTTGTAACTTCCGTTTAAAGAAAGGGTTGAAAAACCTTTACTTGGTTTTAGGTCATATCCCACGATATTACCTTGATGTAGACTCACACGGTTTTGCTCAGCAACAGCACGCCACAACAGACCTAAATTATATTTGTCAGCTACATAGCGAATATTTAAGCGGCCTTCTAAAGGTGAAATTTGAGGTAGTGGTTTATCATCTGTGGTGTTTTTACCCCACGTATACATAGCACTCAAATCTGCCTGAATATGATCGGCAAATTGATATCCAATACCCGCTTCTGCACCAGCAATCGTTGCATCGACATTTTTTGCACCCGCAGTAATATCATGACTCATATCATGCCCATCCATTCCCATACTTGGATGATGGTGGTAGCTCATTAAAATGTAGTCATCTACTAAGCCTGCATAAGCAGAAGCCCATGTGTTTAAAGCGCCATGTTGCTGCTGGAAGCCCATATCCAACTGTAATGTTTTCTCAGGATTGACACCGTTAAAGGTATTGGTTGAGCCAGCGTTCCCATGTTTAGGCGAGAAAAGCTCCCAATAATCAGGCATACGCTCTACATAACCTAAACCGATATAGCTTTTTAGGTCATGTTCAGGATGTTGATTTTCCCAGCGAACAAATGCACTCGGTAAAGTCTTTTCAAGTTTAGTATTAAAGCCTTTTGCTTTAGAGTCGGCACGTTCATCTTCAACTGTGACTCGATCTAAACGTGCACCTGTAACCAATTTGTTGAGATCGTTCCATTGATAACCAAGTTCACCAAAAGCACCGTATGATTGAAAACGCATATCTTGACGGTATGGAATATTCATTGAAGGCATATTTGGCGATGACATGCTACCGCCATGTTTATTAAATTGAGAATTTACACCTGTGATTAGGCTCCACTTATTCCATTCAGAGGTCATGGCTAAACGCGAGTTTAGTGTACGACGTGTCACTTCCATTACCATCGCGTTTGGCATGAGCATGGTCATACCACCATGGTTCATTTCAACTAATGGCGGTGTGCGCAAGCTAAAGTTATCCATAATATGGTCGTTATAGCTGTAGTTCACCTGCCCTTCGATTTTCTTAATAACATCAGTGATATTTTTCTTTTCAAAACGTAGCCCTAAGCTTTCACGTGCAAACTGAGAACCATCCATAGAACGCCCGGCATAAAGCGACTCACCATCAGATTTTCCACCTGTGAGTTCAATCCATGTGTCTTCATCTGGAGTAAAGCCAAGTGCTACATCAGCATTCCACTTTTTCCATGCTGAAGGCACGGTATTTCCATCACCGTCTTGATAACTATTAGACTCTGAACGGTTGGCATTTAAACGAATATATTTTTTTTCATCGCCAATTGCCGCCTCAACATTATGGTCAATACGCCCATATGAACCTAATAAGACACTCGCTTGTCCACGATAAGGTTTTTCAGAGGTGAGTTTCTCAGGTTGACGTTCAAAAAGGACTGTTGCTGCCGAACCTGTATTGGCATATTGAACAGTTTGCGGACCTTTAATGACAGAAATACGATCATAACTTTCTGGTGAAATATAAGAAGTTGGAGCATCCATACGGTTTGGGCATGCACCTAAGTTCTCTGTGCCATCCGTTAGAATTTTGATGCGTGAACCAAACATGCCTCGGAATGTCACATCACCATTGGTTCCACCGCTTTGTATTGAGTTAAAACCCATAATACTTTGTAGATAGTCTGCCCCATCTGTAGCAGGTACTGGCTGAATTGGCTGTTTTGGGTCTGCATGTACGATCAAGCCATTTGCATCATTACCTTGCTGTGCTGTAACAACAATAGGTGCTAATGAGTGAAGTGTTTTGGTATCGGCATCATTTTTTTCTGAATCAGCAAAAACGAGTCCCGAATGAGAGACAGCAAGCATCGCAACCCATAAAGGTTGTAGTAAAAATTTAGAATGTGGCATTTTTATACGCTCTAAAACATAAATAAAGTGATATTGAAGTCAATCAAGACCCCAACAAAAAATTGCTTTTATTTATGCAAATAGAGGCGGCGCTCGCCCTTGCGGGAGTAAGAAGAGTCGCTGTAGCGCAAAATAAACATGTCGAAATGCTTGTTGATAAGCGACTAAGCGAACTTGTATACGAACGAGTACCTCTTTTACGCCAAATTCAGGTGGTAAAACGAGATTGGCATAGACGGTACAATATTGGCACTGGTGATTTGCATCATGGTGGTCATGATGTTCAGGTACTTGTGCCTGTTCGATATGGTGTTCGTGATGTGAATGATGCATGGCATGTGACATGGTTTCCGTCTGTGCCTTGGGCTTAAGCAAAGCACGGGTAATAGTTTCACAGACCGGAGCAATTTGATATTGCTTCGGTAATAGCGGCTGTAGAAATACCGCAATCTGTAAAAACACTGCTGCACATGCAAGCAACAGACCACTACGAAAAACCAAAAATCACATCCACACTACAATGTTTGAAAAACTTTTAACGTTTTACCGCAACTTTTTCACGCTCGCGTTGACGAACAATCTTTTCGACTTTTTCGCGTGCACGCTGACGTTTAAGTGGCGACAAATAATCCACAAACAATTTGCCTTTTAAGTGATCCATTTCATGTTGGATACAAACAGCGAGAAGTCCGTCAGCTTCTATCTCAAATGCTTGACCTTCAAGGTTAATTGCCTCGATTTTCACACGTGACGGGCGGTCAACTTTGTCGTATATTTGTGGCACTGATAGACAGCCTTCTTCGTACGGCTGCGTCTCTTCAGTCAGTGGAGTTATTTTGGGGTTAATGAAAACCAAAGGTTCATCTTTAGATTCAGACAAATCTATGACGATAAGCTGAATATGACGATCGACCTGAGAAGCTGCTAAACCAATACCTGGTGCCGCATACATGGTTTCAAGCATATCTGCTGCAAGTTGACGAATTTCATCAGTAACTTCTTCAACAGGCTTAGCAATGGTACGAAGACGGGGATCAGGAAAACTTAAAATAGGTAATAAGGCCATACTGACGTCCTCACTTATGCCATTGATTGAAAAACCAAATGAAGGAAATACTTCATCGAAAAATTGTGTGTTAGCCGCCTATTATAACGCATCTGCACGCATAATTTTTAGGAATTATCATAATGAAAAAGGTTTTTGACGGCATGGTTCAATTTCATGCTTTGGGGATAAAAAAGCATTTACTTGCTTTAGCACTCTGTACAGGAGTTGCACTTGGTACGGTAGCGGAGGTTCATGCTGCCAGCCCAAACCATAATCCACCTTCTCTTAAAAGCAATGCACCCAATGTGTACATTGTAAAACGCGGGGATACACTATGGGATATTTCGGGACATTTTCTAAATAAACCATGGCGCTGGCCTGAAATCTGGGCAAGTAATCAACATGTAAAAAATCCGCACTGGATCTATCCGGGTGACCGATTACTATTATGTAGCCTAGATGGACGCCCCCTAGTCGGGAAAGACGAAGGCGACGGCTGTGTCGGTATTATCCGCCGCTACACAGGTCAAACCACAAACCTGCAGCCACAAGTTCGCGTCGAAGCATTAAATAATAGTGTTCCTGTTATTCCACTTGAACATATTAAGCAGTGGTTAGAGAACAGTACTATTTTACCAGCTGACTCAATTAGCAACACACCTTATGTTGTTGGTACAGCTGATCAACGTGTACTTGCAGGAAAAGGTCAAACTATTTATGCACGAGGACAAGGCTTAGTTCATGGTCAACGCTATGCAGTTTATCGCGAAGGTGAACCTTACTATTTCACGGACAGTAAAGGTAAAAAGCATAGTTTAGGCATAGAGCTGTCACAGGTTGCTTCGGGTGTTGCAATGTCTACTGAAAAAGACATCACTACATTAGAACTTACAGATAGCTATGATGGTGAAGTACGTCGTGGCGATCGTGTTATGCCTGAAGAACAAGCTAATTTACCAACATTGTTTTACCCCGTAGATGCAAAACAAGTGACTGACGGCGGCAAAATCATTCGTGTCATGGGTTCAATTGGTAGAGCTGCAAAAAATAGTGTCGTGACGTTGGACCGTGGTACAGCGCAAGGTGTTCAGGTAGGTCAAGTTTTTGACATTGACCAACAAGGCGAGACGATTCGCGATCCTAAAACCAAAGAGGCGATTCAACTTCCTGGTCAACAGATTGGTAGTCTGATGGTTTTTAGAACTTTTGATCAGCTTAGCTATGCTTATGTCCTAGAAAGCGATTTGCCTATTAAAGTCGGTTCAAGCATTCAGCCACCTCGCTTTAACGATTAATGCTGGATGTAACCTTTTACAATGCTCACCCAACTTACTTCACACCATTACCACACGCTTAAAGTGTGGTATTTGGTGCAGCACTCATTAGTCAGTTTTAAAAAAATTATTGATTATTTTGGAAACTGTGAAAAAGCAACTCAACCTCATGGATTAGCAGAATGGCCCTCTCTTGGGCTACATGCTAATCATTTAAAACGCGTAGCTGAGTTTCAAACCGCTCAAGGTCAAGCTCAGTTCGAACAGCTTGTACAACAAGTTCATCAGCATACTGATTTTATTTTGACGCCAGATGATTCTGGCTACCCTACTCAATTACTTCCTTATACAGATCATCCACCTATTATTTTCGGGAAAGGCCAAGCTCAAGCTTTATTGCAACCGCAAATCGCGATTGTCGGTAGCAGAAAACCAAGCCCACATGGTCGTCAGGTAGCTTATGATTTTGCCTATTACTTAAGTGAAAAGGGCTTTTTTATTAGTAGTGGTCTGGCTTATGGCATTGATGAAGCAGCCCACCAAGGTGCATCCGCCCATCAACGTACAATCGCAGTCACTGGTACGGGCTTAGATAGTACTTATCCAGCTCAAAATAAAAAACTGGCAGAACATATTTTGGCTCAGAACGGCGCCATTATTACTGAGTTTTTACCGGGGACACCGCCCTTACAGCAACATTTCCCACGTAGAAACCGAATTGTTAGCGGTCTGAGTTTAGGCGTATTAGTTGTGGAAGCGACTTTAAAAAGTGGCTCACTCATCACGGCCAATAAAGCTGCTGAACAAGGCAAAACCGTATTTGCCATTCCGGGCCATATTTATAGTGAGTTTCATCAAGGATGCCATCAACTTATCCGTGAAGGCGCAATTTTAGTCGATCATCCTGAACAGATTATTGAAGATCTGGCGTTACCAACCCAATGGCAAAGCCAGCAACAAAGTCAAACTGAAGAAGTTAATGTAAATACCCCAGAAATTCCTGAGCATTTAATTGACCTTTATCAATCTTTAGACTGGGTAGGTCAGAATATTGACCAGCTTGTTATTCATCATAATGTTGCAGTTTCTGAACTGACCTCTTCACTGATGGAACTAGAACTACTCGGTTTATGTATGCAACAATCAGGGCTGTATTTACGTTGTCGTTCTTAGTATTAGGGCGCACAATAACGATTCTGTTTGATTAAAAGGAAAGTATTACCATGATTACGACCTCAGTGACCGAAGCAGCCGAATGTTTACAACAAGGTCAAGTTTTGGCATATCCAACTGAGGCAGTCTGGGGATTAGGCTGTGATCCATTTAATGAACAAGCTTTTCAAAAAATTCTTGAATTGAAGCAGCGCCCTATTGAAAAGGGCGTCATTTTATTAGCTGGACACATTAGTCAAGTCGAGCATTTACTGACTTCATTACCGCAAACGACTCAACAAGAAATTATTGATTGCTGGTCTAACCATCAACCATCAGAAAGAGCCACGACCTGGCTATTGCCAGCCGATCAACATATTCCTTCATGGATTAAGGGCGAACACCCGCTTGTTGCTGTACGAGTAACAACCCATCCTTTATGTGTCGCTTTATGTAATGCTTTTCATGGCTTCATTGTATCGACGAGTGCAAACCCGAGTGGACAAGAACCGGCTCATTCATTACAAGATGCCTGCCAATACTTTGGTTCACAATTAAACTATCTTAATGGTGACTTAGGGCAAAGTCAGCAACCAAGTCGAATCATTAATGCCTTAACTGGTGAAGTCATTCGCCCATAATTTTAGACAAAAAAAAGCTCAGTTATATAGGGATAACTGAGCATAAAAAAGGATGGGTATATACCACATCCAGAGGGTTTGGATATCTCTGGAACGAAAGAAAAATTGCTTAAAATAGCGTCTTTCGTAGTGGTCGCTATTATGTGGTAAGAGGCTAGAGGAGAGAAATATATTATTTCTCTAAAAAAAGCATGAAAAGTGTAGGGAATTTAGAATTTTTCGCTTATAAGTTAAAATTATATTAATATTTTTACTCGTCTTTTTTAATATTTATATTTCAACTTGTTTTTATAATCTATTTATAAATCATATAGAAAAACTTTAACTAAGAAAAATATGGCATATTTTCATCAGTTTTTTTCAAAATATGCCATAGTTTTTTCAATGACTTTAGTTTTGCTCCGGTAATAGATCCGATTTTTTAGAATTAACCTTCTTTTGAGCCATAATAATACCTACCAGAATCATAATTCCGCCGAAGGTATGATAGATCGTCCATTGCTCAGATAACCAAACGCTTGCTATAACTGCTGTAAAGACAGGGACCAAGTTCATAAATATACTTGTTCTATTTGGCCCAAGTTGTTGTACTGCTAACATCCAAACTAACGGCGCAATTAAAGACGCAAATACACCTGCATAAATTGCACTTGGCGCATTTTGTGCATTCAAGCCATCAAGACCAAACCAGAAAATCAAAGGAAGGTGGAACAATACAGAAAAACCAATCTGAACGTATAAGTTTGTCATGATTGGAAGTGGAAGCTGCCATTTTTTAAGGAAAACCCCATAAAATGCATAGAAGAACACAGCAACAATCATGAGTGCATCACCAAGATGACCGCCAGCACTTAACAACTGGTTAATGTCGCCCTGACACATGACATATAGCAAGCCTGCAAAAGACAAAATACTGCCAAAGACTGCAAATCGATTAGGCACATCTTTTAAAATGGCAAGCGAAACAAAAATAGTGAAGATCGGAATAAAGGCATTCACAATTCCCATATTGGTCGCACTAGTATAATGAGCCGCTGTATAGGCAAGACCTTGATAAAGCACCATCCCAAATGCACTCAATACTGCAAGCTTAGGCAAATACATTTTTACCAGCTGTCGTTGTCTCCAAACTGGTAAAAGCATAAATGGCGTTAAAATAATAAAGGCGATTAACCACCGATAAAAACTAATGCTGACAGGAGAAATATAATCTGAGACATAGCGGGTGACTACAATATTTAAAGACCAAATCAGTACTGCCAGAATGGGAAAAATAAATGCCCATTTGTGATATTTCATGACCTGACTCATAGTAATACACCATCTACAAAAGAGATTTTATTCTGAAGAATGTCTTAATAAATTGAAATATCGTATTTCCGACATTGATATTGAACTTAGGACATCATTAATTTTTTAAAATAATGCCCAAGCTTTCATGGCATGTTCTACCACTTTATGTAGTTGCTCAGTACTCGCGCCATCTCTCGCCTGAATAGTCAACCCTTGAATAACGGTGGCATAAAAATCAGTCATTTCTTGTAGAGGAGCATTAGCAGATAAGTCGCCCTGCTCTACACCTTGTTCTAGACGTTTTAATAATTTTTCTTTGGTCTTTATACGTTTATCTAATAAATTTTGCTGTACATCTTGAGTTGCATCAGAGCAATTCATCGCCGCAACGACCAACATACAACCTGCTGGTTTATTGGGTTGAACCAGTCGTTTCACATTGTCATAAAGATATAACTCAAAAGCAATTTTTGCAGTTTTTGCTTCTAAAAAGATTGTTTCAATAGGACATGCTTCATGAGCTAAGTAGTAATCAATGCTTTTATAAAACAAGCCTGCCTTATCACCAAAAGTACTGTATAAACTCGGTGCTGTAATTTCTAAAGCCTGCGTCAAGTCACTAATAGACGTTGCTTCATAGCCATGTTCCCAAAAAAGTAACATTGCTTTTTCTAACACTTGTTGCTCATCAAAGCATTTAGGGCGTCCACGCTTCTTTTTTAGCGTGTCTTCGTTAACAGCAAGATCTGTTTCATGCCTATTTGTCATAAAGATCACATCTATTTTTATAACAATCGTTATTAAATTAATTGACGTTCGATTTTTTATCAACTATTTTATTTTCATAATGATCGTTAGTTAATTAAAAAATTGCCTTTCTTCACTCCAAATTTAGCCAAGTCAGGATTTATTATGGACCAATCTACTACCTCTAAACCGCGACCCATGACCTCCACTCAAGGGAGCTGGTTTGCCATTTTGGCCGTTGCCATTGCAGCATTTGCATTAGTAACAAGTGAATTTTTACCTGTTGGTGTTTTAAATAGCGTTGCAGCTGATTTACATATTTCTGTGGGTACAGCTGGTCTTATTATTACCGTACCCGGCATTATGGCAGCGATTGCGGCCCCACTATTACCTGTTTCAGTAAAACAACTTGACCGTCGTTATGTTCTTATTTTACTGACCGCAATTATGGTGATTGCCAATACCATTACTGCTTTTGCAGAAAACTTCCATGTTTTATTACTGAGCCGCTTAATTTTAGGCATCTCAATTGGCGGTTTCTGGGCCACAGCTATTGCATTAAGCGGCAAGCTCGCACCTGCACATTTACCTATTGCTAAAGCAACTGCTGTAGTCATGGCTGGTGTAACGTTTGCCACTGTACTAGGAGTCCCGATTGGAACATGGCTAAGTGAGTTTTATGGATGGCGTAGTGCATTTGGTATTACCGCTGCGATCGGTCTTGTTGTACTCGTACTTCAACTTATTTTCTTGCCTAAACTTGTACCAGACTCAGCAATTCACATAAGAGATTTACCAGCACTATTACGCACTCCTAAGGCACGTAGTGGCATGTTAATTGTTTTATTAATTGGTCTTGCTCACTTCTGTGCTTATAGTTATTTAGCACCTTTCTTTAAGAATATTGCAGGATTCAACGGTACCACTATTAGTTCATTACTATTGCTTTACGGAATTGCTGGTATTTTTGGAAATGCATTTGCAGGATATAGCGGCAACTTAAACGTCCGTTACACTCTAGCCTTCGTTGGAACATGTTTTGCAATCGTGTTTTTCGGCTTTCCTATCTTTGCTATTCATGAATTTGGTGCCATCGTTTTGACTGCACTATGGGGCTTTGCATTCGGTGCCTTTCCTACCTCTGCCAATATATGGATGTTTGTACACGCACCTCATGCAGTGGAAAAAGGCATGCCGCTCTTTGTTGGTATGTTCCAAGTCATGATTGCGACAGGCTCATTATTAGGTGGCTATGTAGTTGATCATTTCAATGAAAATACTTTAATTTATGGTGTATTAAGCTTCGTTGCTTTAGCATTAATTAGTACATTTACCTTTGCCAAAGGCTTAAATAATCCTAAAGCGACTTGTGAAAATTAAAATATTATTCAGAGTAAATAGATGAAAAATGAGGACCAACAATTTTCCTTATTGAACAATATAGAAGTTCATGAATTTCTATATGAAAAAGAAGATATTGTTCGTCCTCATGCTTCACTTTGGGGAGATTTTAATTTCAGTTTGAATGGCATTTTGGAAATGCAAGTAGAAGAACAAATCTACTTATCTCCTCCAAGCTATGGACTTTGGATTCCACCTCAAACAGTCCATCAATCTACTCATATCGATCATGAAATTCACTATATCTGTATTCGACTACACCCTAGCCTCTGTTCTATTTTAGGTGATGCCTGTAAATGCTTTAGTATTCAGCCTTTCTTTCGAACTCTGGTTTTACAAATTTTGGAGCAGCAAAAACAAAATGGAAAACCTGAATATTTAGAACATCTTTTGCAAGTTCTATTTGATCAGTTACAACAAGCCACAGCATATTCTCATTACTTACCCCAAACACGTCATCCAGTTTTACTACCAATTTTAGAAAAACTTTCAGACCCATTATTTTTTAATCACTCTTTACAGCAATTACTTCAGAATTTTTCAGTCAGTGATCGTCATTTATTGCGTTTAAGCCAACAAGAGTTACAACTTTCTTTATCCGAATGGCGTAATAGAGCCAAAATTGTTTATGCCATTCATCAAATTCGACAAGGCATGCCTATTAAACGTTTAGCATATGATTTAGGTTATCAACACAGTTCCAGTTTTATTGAATTTTTTAAGAGATATACAGGCCAGACCCCTGTTCAAATCAGAAACAATTAGCTCATAGATTGCTTTTTCTTCTCTTTTTATTTTTTGAACACGAATATTATTGCACTCCTCAACAATAGCAGTTAAAACAAATGCGTTACTTGATATCAATTACAATCTTCAGGAAAGACTCATGACTCAATCTGTATATCACATTCCAGTAAAAGCCATTTCAGGTGAAGCGGTTGACCTTGACCAATATAAAGGTAAGGTTTTATTAATCGTAAACACAGCATCTAAATGTGGTTTAACTCCACAATACGAAGGCTTAGAGAAACTTTATCAAGCAAAGAAAGATCAAGGTCTTGAAATCTTAGGTTTTCCTGCAAACAACTTTAAAGAACAAGAACCTGGTTCAGATGAAGAAATTCAACAATTCTGTTCATTAAACTACGATGTTCATTTCCCACTCTTTTCTAAAATTTCTGTAGCAGGTGAAGATAAACACCCACTTTATCAAGCACTCACAACAGCTCAACCAGAACGCGTTGGTGAAGGTCCTTTCCGTGAGCGTTTAGAAGGCCTAGGTATTCCAACTAACCCAGCACCAGAAGTTTTATGGAACTTTGAAAAATTCTTAGTGAATAAAAATGGTGAAGTTGTTGCTCGTTTTGCACCGAACTTAACAGCAGACGACGAACAAATTGTAAAAGCAGTTGAAGCAGAACTCGCTAAATAATTTTTATAGCGATTTAAAAAAAAGAGTGCTACAGCACTCTTTTTTTATTGTCTGGTCAAAATGTTGTTCATTTGCAACAATACCTTATTTCTACATATTTTATGCATATAGTACGCACTTGCTTTAGTTGGTATTGTTTGTAGTTATGAAAAAAGTTTTACAAGGTGCATTTCTTCCTTTTGTGATTTTTGCTTCAGGTATGCTATTACTTGGATGTGATCAGGCACAAGATCGTGCAAAAGATCAAGACTCTGCTCAAGCTACTGAACAAACACTAGATCAAACTGATAATTCTCAAGAAGAAACTCTGCCTAAAAATAATAAAAATGAATTAAAAAATGGGAATGTTTTTTATATTGTTCGAGATGCTGCGAACTTACAGCTCAAAGCCGGTGACTATATTGAAAAACTTAAGGACACTCAACTTGATGTTGAGCAAGCCATTCAAGATAAAGATCAGCAAGAGCTAAAAACAACTGTAACGACACTAAAACAGCAGTTAAAAGGCTTAAATCAAGCACTACTTAGTTTAGATATTAAAAGTCAGGAAGTTGAAAATATTCGTCAAAACTTATTACAAGCAAATCAACAAGTTTTAAGCATGCCTTTATTAAATGGAAAATTAGAACAAATCGATTTCGACCAAATTGAGAAACAGCTCAATACAATCCAAATGGATATGGTCAAACTTGCTGCACTAATTGTGGCAGGAGATGACAAATCAGATTCAAAAACTGATTCTTAATTTTCTTTTTAGCAATAAAAAAAGCCACCGTAAGGTGGCTTTTTCAATCTCAAACCGCGTCTTATTGAGCGCGGTTTTTGATTTTACGGATTGTTTCAAGCTGACCTGCAATCTCTGAAAGAGATGCTAAAGCAGCAGCTGAGTCCAAATCACTCTTTTGGTTTGCAAGCAATTGTTCAGCATTTTTACGTGCTTCTAAAATTGCTGCTTCATCCAAATTGTCAGCACGGATAGCAGTATCTGCAAGAACCGTTACAACATGAGGTTGAACTTCTAAAACACCGCCAGATACATAGACGATTTCTTCTGTACCATTTTCCAACTGAACACGAATCGGGCCCGGTTGAAGCAAAGTAACAAGTGGAGCGTGTCCTGGCAAAATACCAAGCTCACCACCTGCACCTTTCGCGATTAACATCGATACTGCGCCAGAGTAAATAGACTCTTTGACACTTACGATATCACATTGCATAGTCGCCATGAGATGATCTCCTTAAATTAGAGTTTCTCAGCTTTAGCAATCACTTCGTCAATACCACCAACCATATAGAACGCTTGTTCTGGGATGTGATCGTATTCACCAGCTAATAGACCTTTAAAGCCACGAATCGTTTCTTTAAGTGGTACTAATTTACCAGGAGCACCAGTAAATACTTCAGCTACGTGGAATGGTTGAGAGAAGAAACGTTGGATTTTACGCGCACGGTAAACAACCAATTTATCTTCTTCTGCCAATTCATCCATACCCAAGATTGCAATGATGTCTTTAAGCTCTTTATAGCGTTGCAATACGTTTTGTACTGCGCGCGCAATTTCATAGTGCTCTTGACCAACAACTAATGGGTCTAACTGACGTGAAGTTGAGTCAAGTGGATCGATCGCTGGGTAAATACCAGAAGATGCGATGTCACGGCTCAATACTACTGTTGCATCTAAGTGAGCAAAGGTAGTTGCAGGCGATGGGTCTGTTAAGTCATCGGCAGGTACATATACTGCTTGGATCGATGTGATCGAACCAGATTTAGTAGATGTAATACGCTCTTGAAGAACACCCATTTCTTCTGCAAGTGTAGGTTGGTAACCTACCGCAGATGGCATACGACCTAACAATGCTGATACTTCAGTACCCGCAAGTGTATAACGGTAGATGTTGTCGACGAATAATAATACGTCACGACCTTTACCATTTTCGTCTTTTTGATCACGGAAGTATTCAGCCATAGTCAAACCAGTTAACGCTACGCGTAAACGGTTACCTGGTGGCTCGTTCATCTGACCGTAGACCATTGCTACTTTGTCAAGAACGTTAGAATCTTTCATTTCGTGATAGAAGTCGTTACCTTCACGAGTACGCTCACCAACACCAGCAAACACAGATAAACCTGAGTGTGCTTTTGCGATGTTGTTGATCAATTCCATCATGTTAACGGTTTTACCAACACCCGCACCACCGAATAAACCAACTTTACCACCTTTTGCAAACGGGCAAAGTAAGTCAATTACTTTAATACCAGTTTCTAAAAGGTCAGTAGAAGCTGCTTGTTCAGCATAAGAAGGCGCTTGACGGTGAATCGGCAAACGTTCTTCAGTCGCAACAGGACCTGCTTCATCGATAGGACGACCCAAAACGTCCATGATACGGCCAAGCGTAGCTGGACCCACTGGAACAGAGATCGGTGCGTTTGTGCTAGTTACATTAAGGCCACGTTTAAGACCTTCTGTAGAACCCATTGCGATGGTACGAACAACACCATCACCAAGTTGTTGCTGAACTTCTAAAGTAGTTTCAGTACCGTCAACTTGGAGAGCGTCATAGATCTTAGGAACGCTTGTGCGCTCAAACTCGACGTCGATAACCGCGCCGATGATCTGAATGATACGACCGCTACTCATTGCTGTCTCCTCAATTCAAACTTAATAATGTTAAACGGCAGCGGCACCGCCAACGATCTCGGAAATTTCCTGAGTAATCGCGGCTTGACGCAGCTTGTTGTAAATGAGTTGTAGGTCTTTAATCAATTGTCCTGCGTTGTCTGTCGCTGCTTTCATCGCGACCATACGAGCTGACTGCTCACATGCAACGTTCTCAATCACACCTTGATAAACCATAGACTCGATATAGCGAACCAACAAACCATTTAACAATTCTTCTGCTTCTGGTTCGTAGATATAGTCCCAACCATAAGTACGGTTGAGATCATCGCCTTCTTCTGCTGGTGCTAAAGGAACAAGTTGTTCTACTTTAGGCTGCTGAGTCATTGCATTAACGAAGCCATTTGATACGAGGTAGATACGATCTAATTCGCCTTTATCAAATGCATCAAGCATAACCTGCACTGAGCCAGTTAACTGTTCCAAACTCGGCGCATCGCCAAGTTGGGTAGTTGCACCAAGCACTTTACCGCCGTAATTCTTAAAAAACGAAACCGCTTTTTGACCAATTAAAGCAAATTCAACTTCAATTGACTGCTGTTGTTGTGCTTTGACATGCTGCACAACTTTCTTGAACAAGTTAATGTTCAAGCCACCTGCCAAACCACGATCTGAAGACACTACGATATAGCCAACACGCTTAACTGGGCGGTCAACCATATAACGGTGTTTGTATTCAGGGTTTGCTTGTACCAAGTGAGCAATTACACGGCGCATATTATCGGCATACGGACGGCCCTGAGCCATGCGCTCTTGCGCACGACGCATTTTAGAAGCAGCTACCATTTGCATCGCGCGAGTAATCTTTTGCGTGCTCTTGATACTAGCTACTTTGGCGCGAATTTCTTTTAAATTTGCCATACGCTTAACCTAGTATTCGAAAGCCCTTTCGAGCTTCCGAAGGTTGATCCGTGAACCAAACTTAACTAAAACTGAACTTAGTAAGTTTGAGTCGCTTTAAAGCTTTCAATACCTGCTTTGATTGCTGCTTCGATGTCTTTGTTGTAATCACCAGTTTCATCGATTTGTTTCATCAACGGAGCATATTCAGAACGGAAGTAAGCAATTAACGCAGCATCAAAGTCTACGATTTTCTTAACTTCTACGTCAGCCATATAGCCTTCGTTAGATGCATAAACAGAAACAGCTTGGTCAGCAATTGAGTAAGGAGCATATTGTTTTTGCTTCATTAACTCAGTTACACGTTGACCATGTTCAAGTTGCTTACGAGTTGCTTCATCAAGGTCAGAAGCGAACTGAGCAAACGCAGCCAATTCACGGTATTGTGCTAAAGCGGTACGGATACCACCAGACAATTTTTTGATGATCTTAGTTTGAGCAGAACCACCAACACGAGATACAGAGATACCCGCGTTCACAGCAGGACGGATACCTGCGTTGAATAATGATGTTTCTAAGAAGATCTGACCGTCAGTAATCGAAATTACGTTCGTTGGTACGAATGCAGATACGTCACCCGCTTGAGTTTCAATAATTGGCAATGCAGTTAAAGAACCAGTTTGACCAGTTACTGCGCCATTAGTGAATTTCTCAACGTAGTCAGCAGATACACGTGAAGCACGTTCAAGAAGACGTGAGTGAAGATAGAATACGTCACCCGGATACGCTTCACGACCTGGTGGACGACGTAAAAGCAATGAAATTTGACGGTAAGCAACAGCTTGCTTAGACAAATCATCATAAATGATAAGAGCGTCTTCACCGCGGTCACGGAAGTATTCACCCATTGTACAGCCAGAGTACGGAGCTAAATACTGCATTGCAGCAGGATCAGCAGCCGCAGCAGCGACAACAGTTGTATACGCCATAGCGCCAGTTTCTTCTAGCTTACGCACAACGTTTGCAATTGTTGATTGTTTTTGACCAATCGCAACGTATACACATTTAATGCCAGAGTTTTTCTGAGCGATGATCGCATCGATCGCCATTGCTGTTTTACCAGTTTGACGGTCACCAATAATCAACTCACGCTGACCACGACCCACAGGAATCATGGTATCAACTGATTTATAACCAGTTTGAACAGGCTCGTCTACAGATTGACGCCAAATTACGCCTGGTGCTACTTTTTCAACAGCATCAGTTAATTTTGCATCAATTGGGCCTTTACCATCAATTGGGTTACCCAAAGCATCTACTACACGGCCAAGAAGTTCAGGACCAACTGGAACTTCTAAAACACGACCTGTACAACGAGCTTTTTGACCTTCTTGAAGGCTTAGGTAGTTACCTAAAACAACGGCACCCACTGAATCCTGTTCTAGGTTCAGTGCCATACCAAATAAGCCGCCGTCGAATTCGATCATTTCACCGTACATTGCATCAGCAAGACCGTGAATACGCACGATACCGTCGGATACCATAACAATGGTACCTTCGTTTTTAGCGGTCGCGCTGGTGTCCAGATCTCCGATACGCTGTTTAATGAGCGCACTGATCTCGGATGGATTCAGTTGTTGCATTGCGCTATTCCTCAATCTTTTATTAGTTCAGTCTTCATCATTTGCATTATGCAAGAAGACGAGTACGCATTTTTTCAAGCTTGTTAAGCGCAGAATCATCTATCACTTGATCGCCTGCACGAATAACCACACCTGCAATCAAAGCAGGATTAACTTCTACAGAAACATTAACTGCTGCCTTGAAGCGTTTTTCTAACGCATGTGCAAGCAATTGTTCCTGAACAGAAGTTAACGGAAACGCCGATTCAATCACGACATCAACCGTATTGTTATTCTGTGATTTAAGCTGTTCATATTCTGCTGCAATTTCAGGTAACAACACTAATCGATCGTTATCTGCAAGAAGTGTCAAAAAGTTAGACACTGCTTGAGATTGATCTTCACCTAAAACTTTAGCAAAAAGCTTCACTTGCTCCGCAGGAGTAAGTTCAGGGCGATTTAAATAAGCGGAAAATGCTTCGTCTTGCACCGCAGCACTGAGCACTTGTAACGCATTCGACCAATTGTCTGTTGCACCTTGCTCAGAAGCATAAGCAAATGCTGCTTTGGCATACGGACGTGCCAACGTCAAGAGTTCAGCCATAATTCGCCTCGCTTAAAGTTTAGCAGCCAGCTGAGACAGCATGGCGTTATGAGCTTCTGCATCAACTTGTTGGTTCAGGATCTTTTCTGCACCAGTTACTGCCAAGGCAGCTACTTGTTGACGTAATTCTTCGCGAGCAGAATTGATCTCTTGATCAACAACTTCTTTAGCTTGTTGACGAATACGCTCACCTTCAGCCGCAGCTTGAGTACGAGCTTCTTCGATCAATTGCGCTGCACGACGGTTCGCTTGTTCGATCAATTGAGCCGCTTGTGCTTTAGCTGCATCAAGTTCTTGCTTCACTTGCGCTTGTGCATCGGCAAGGTCAGCTTTCGCTTTTTCTGCTGCATTTAAGCCATCAGCGATTTTACGCTGACGCTCACTAATCGCATTGATTAGTGGTGGCCAAACAAACTTCATGCAGAATGCGACAAAAAACGCAAACGCAATCGCTTGACCAATCAATGTGAGGTTGATATTCATTGCAATTCCTCAAATAGTGGATTTAGGAATTAAGCTGATTAACCTACAAATGGATTAGCGAAGATGAAGAACAAGCCAATACCAACACCGATCATAGGCACAGCATCAAGAAGACCCGCGATTAAGAACATACGAGTTTGAAGTTGTGGAGCTAATTCTGGTTGACGAGCTACAGCTTCTAAAAAGCGACCACCCAAAAGACCAAAACCAATCGCAGTACCCAAAGCACCGAAAGCGATCAAGATAGCAGATGCAATTGCAACTAGACCTAAAGTGAGTTCCATGAAAAATTCCTCAGAGGTTAGGTTATTACCAAATTAAATTAAAAAAATTCAGCCC
The DNA here is from genome assembly GCF_056736115.1 of Acinetobacter sp. 70_2. Taxonomy (NCBI): domain Bacteria; kingdom Pseudomonadati; phylum Pseudomonadota; class Gammaproteobacteria; order Moraxellales; family Moraxellaceae; genus Acinetobacter; species Acinetobacter sp. 70_2. The sequence continues at coordinate 153,744 of NZ_JBWZIP010000002.1, read as the reverse complement.
AACCATCATTTGATAGTTAGGCAATACCATTAATGTTTTTCGCTTGCCATGCTCAAGTAAACGATGGTAAGCATCATAAAGATGAATGCCTGCAACGTGATTACAAGAATGTGGAAGATCGCCCAAGGCACAGATAACGCCCATTGAATCCAAAACGGCAATAATGCAATCAGGATAAAGATTAACTCACCGGCATACATGTTACCGAACAGTCGGAGAGCCAATGAAATAGGACGAGCAAGGAATGTTACCAATTCCAAAATCAAGTTCACTGGAATAAGCAACGCTTTTGCAACTGGATTACTTGGGTTAAATGGGTTAAGTGCCAACTCGCCTACGAAACCGCCAACACCCTTCTCACGGATGCTGTAGAACAAGATAAGTACAAATACAGATAAAGACATACCAAGGGTAATGTTTGGATCTGTAGATGGAACGATCTTGAAGTAAACGTGGTGAGGGTTCATACCAAATACGTTAGCACCAATAAATGCAGCTACTTGAGGAATCCAGTCAACTGGGATCAAGTCCATTAAGTTCATGAGGAAAATCCACACGAAAATAGTGAGTGCAAGTGGAGCGATTAAACGTGATTTGCCATGAAAAGTATCACGGACACTTGAGTCAACAAACTCAATGATCATTTCAATTGCAGATTGGAATTTTGTTGGAACACCAGCTTTCGCAGTTTTCGCAACCATCCAAAATAACAAACAGAAAATCACACCAAGGCCAATTGACCAACCCATTGAATCCAAGTGAATTGCAGTGAACCCCATCGAATGAGCTTCTTCAGCAGTCTCAGCCAATTTCCATGTACCATCTGGCATTTTGCCATAGGTCATATTGGTCAAGTGATGCTTGATATACTCTGTCGAAGTGAGGGCATGTTCTTCAGCAGCCATAAATCACACCTGGTCAATGTCAATTACTAAAAAGAAGGGAAACGAACATCGGCGTACTGTCGATATCTCGCCACCCTCCAAAAAATCTTCAATTCTTCTTGTTTCTATACTCGTTTTTGTAGACGTGAAACCCAAAAAGGAGCAACCCACGACATCATTTGAACGAGGATAAAACCAAACAGCAATGCTAACGGTGATAAAGGTTTAACATTGCTCAAAATCAAAATAAATCCAACGATCATGATTGCAAATTTGCCTAACATGCCCCTATACATGTTAGACAGCACTTGTTTCGATGCTCTCGCACCTGCTGTTCTGAAGGATTGCCACGCAAAATAACTGGTAGCAAGCCAGCAGACCAATGCACCAAGTGCCGCACTTAATGCTGCTGTCATGTCTTTTATGCTCCACGCCACAAGTGCGGAAACAGGGATCATGCATGCTTGTAAGAAGACCAAAGCTTTTGCTAATCGTCGGTCAATCAAGCGACTAGTTTGGCTCATTATTTATCCACTCACAGCATAAATGCTTGACAAGTTTAGCTGATGATCGCTTTTAATCGCAGGCATTATAGAGTTACACCCCTGAACATGCAATCTTTTCCCGACTTTAGTCGGGGTTTTTCGTGACAGGTGGTGCTGACGCTACAGTCAGCCTTTGTTTACTTTTTATCTTACTTTTGCGTATTTAATACGCATTTATCGGTTTTTATAGCCAGTTTCTTCCATGCTGTTACAAAATCGTCCTCATTATTCATACTTTCATCAACGGGTTGGAAGGTAATACTGCCCAGTTTCTGATATTGACCTTTTGTTGTGAAACTTTCTGCAAGTAAACACATCTGAGGTTTTGGTCGATTATCATTAAGATACTTAATTTGAGCCGCTGTAGGCGCAACATGCGGGTCATCCGTTAAAGCACCTGCAAACTTTAAATTAAGCGAGCGTTCCAAATACTGATAAGCATCATGATAAGACCAATAAGGTTTACCATTACTTGAGCTATCGTAAGCTTGAGCTGCCTGCAACATATTCCGAGCAAATGCATTAGCATTATTCCAATATTTCGCTTTACTTTCAGGATGCTGCTGCGAACGCAAAGCCGCAATAAAAAAGCCAATCCGCACTGCATTGTTTGGTTCTAACCAGACATGTGTATCTACAGTATTTGGTAAAGCAACGCCACGCGTATTACGCTGTGGCAAAACAGTAAGAATACCACTGTCTAATAAAGAAATTGCTTTCTTATTGTTACTCAGCAATTTGTTTAAAGGAGCTTCATGGGCCTTTCCTAACCAAATTACCAAAGAAGCATCATTGATTGCTTTACGATGTGCTGGGGTCAATTGAACGTCATGCCCACTTTGCCCTTGTAGCAATAACTGAGGTTCTTCAACACCTTTAGTAATTTCTTTTGCAATCAAATAGATTGGGTGTGTAGAGACAACCAAACCCTGACTCCAACCTAGCGTACTCATTAGAGAGAACATACTGAAAACAAAAACGCGGAACATGACAGACCATCAATTAGTAATAGCTCGAAGCATGTTATAATATAACAAAGTTACAAAAATACCTAAGATTAATCGAATGAAGCATCGCTTCATGCTAATATTCCATTAAAAATTTGAGGTTATGTCTATGAGTTCTTGCACGCATGAACATCATGATTCTTTGCATGGTGTGCATGATCACCATAATGTCGCAAGTCGTTTAGCTGAAGCAGAAACTTTATGTTCTGCGGTTGGTGCACGTCTTACGCCTTTACGTAAAGAAGTTCTTGAACTCATTTTAAATGCTTCAGGTCCAATGGGTGCGTATGACTTATTAGCACGTATTAAAAGTCAAACAGATCGCCCTGCCGCTCCTCCTACTGTTTATAGAACTTTAGACTTTTTATTAGAAAAAGGTCTAATTCATCGCTTAACATCTATTAATGCTTATATTCCATGCTGTCATCCACGTGAAGGACATCAAGCTGCATTCTTAATTTGTACCGAATGTCACACTGTTAAAGAAGCATCTTCACAAGGTCTGACTCAACAACTCGACCAACTTGCAGCTTTAGATGATTTCACAGCACAACACAGCATTATTGAAATTTCAGGGAAATGCCAGCAGTGCCGCACAGCTCGCTAAATCCTGTATTGATTCAACTTGAACAGGTTTCTGTTCACCGTGATGATCGGGATATATTAAAAAAAGTCGATTTTGATCTGCATCAAAATGAAATTGTGACCTTAATTGGTCCAAATGGTGCGGGTAAGTCGACTTTAATTAAAGTTCTACTTGGAATTTTAAAGCCAAGTAGCGGACGCGTCATAAGCAACAAAAAACTAAAAATGGCTTATGTTCCTCAAAAGTTTAATCCTTCTCATAGCCTTCCTTTACGTGTTCAAGATTTATTAGATCTTGAAAAATGTAGCCCTGCCCTTCGCCAAGAAATTATTCAAGATACTGGCATTGCAAAGCTACAACAATCGAAAGTACAGCAGCTTTCTGGTGGAGAGCGCCAACGTGTGCTGCTCGCACGTGCTTTACTTAGAAAGCCAGACATTCTCGTTCTTGATGAACCGATGCAAGGTCTAGATATTCAATCTGAAGCTGAGCTTTATGAGTATGTGCGTAGTCTGCCAGAGCGTTATGGATGTGCCATTTTAATTGTTTCCCACGATTTACAGTGGGTGATGCAAGGGACGCATAGAGTTGTTTGTTTAAATAAACATATATGTTGCAGCGGTTTACCTGAAAATATTCAACAGCATCCTGAGTATCAGGCAATATTTGGCACTCAGCGAGTATTTTATCAACACCATCATGACCACTGTGCGCATGGTGATGCAGCACACCCCTGCCCTCACAATAGTCGACCACACATTCACCCAGAACCGGAAGCTTAAGCCATGATGGAATGGTTACAATTATTGTTGCCCGCATGGATTATGGGAACCTTATTGGTCTTTTTGACCGCACCACTTGGTTGTCTCATGTTATGGAGACGTATGTCTTTTTTTGCAGACACGATGGCACACGGAACCTTACTTGGGGTAGCAATTGCTGGTGCCTTAAGCCTCCCTCTCTGGCTTGGCGTGGCAGGTACGGCTATTTTATTAGTCGCTATTTTATGGGCATTGCATGACAATCGTTTGCCAAACGATGCCCTACTTGCCTTATGCTCAGCAACATTACTATGTAGTGGTCTTCTATTTATTCAACATGTTCCAAGTTTAAGACCAGAGCTTTTAAGTTATTTATTCGGTGACTTACTGAGTATCGACTGGCACGATTTACCTGTTTTCACATTAATTATTGCTGTATCACTAGCAATTCTTTATCGTTTTTGGCAACCTCAAATTCAAATTGCCATTGATCCAGACATTGCAATTAGTGAAGGCGTAAATGCGAAATGGCAGCGTCTCATTTTTATGTTACTGCTAGCGTTATTTACAGTATTAGCTTTACGTGCAGTAGGTTCACTTTTAATGGGTGCTTTACTGGTTATTCCTGCGTTGAGCGCTCGACTACTCGCTCATTCACCAAAGCAAATGGTTGTTTGGGCTTTTGTTTTAGCTCAACTTGGTGTCAGTGTCGGCCTATGGTCAAGCGCAGCGCTAAATATCTCAACTGGCCTCAGTATTGTTTTATGTATGGCTTTGGGTTTTGCTCTTATTTTCATGGTTCAAAAAATTAAAAACCAAACTCAAGCAGCCTAAATCAGGCTGCTTGATGAACTGTACTGAGTAATAACGCCGCGCAACTAAACATAACAGCAAAACCACGATTTAAATATTTTTGTTGTTTAGGTGAGCGAAGTAATCTTAAAACCTTTGACGCCAGCCCTGTATATCCAGCCATTACAATTAAATCAATCGTAATCATAGTAGCTGCCATAATCAGATATTGTATCCATTGAGGTTTGCTTAAATCTAAGAACTGAGGCAAAACCGCCAATAAAAATACAATCGCTTTTGGGTTACTGATATTGACCACAAAGCCATTCAATAGCAGCGCTGAAATAGACTTATTCTTTTTTTCATGTTGAATTTCGATGTCTTTTATAGGTGCTGTCCACTGCAAATAGGCTAAATACAATAAATAAGCTACCCCAAACCATTTAACCATTTGAAAAGCCAACGGCGTCGTCGCGAATAAAACGCCTACGCCCGCCGCTACAATCATGATTTGAATTAACAAAGCAATTTGCAAACCAATCGCATTCCAGTAACCATGTCTAAAACCATAGTTTAGACCACTCGACATAGAAGCAATCGCGCCCGCTCCAGGAGAAATACTAATAACCCAACAGGCCAGCATATAAGCAAACCAAATTTGCAAAGACATAGTGAAATAAACAATAAAAGTGGAATTATACCGTTTTATAAAACTATCGCGGCGATAATTCAAACAATAAAATCAATAAATAGACTACTAACAGCTCTTCGCATCAGGCACAATAATTGAAGCTCATACTAAATTATAATTGAGGAGATACCTTCCAATGACTGCTCAATCTGTCATTTTGCCATTACCATCTGATCATGCCCGTTTTATTGTTCTTCGCTTAAAAGATCTAACAATTGCTGAATTAAAAGAACAACTCGAAGCTTTATTCGAAACACGTGACCGTCTCATTACTCAGCATTCAGACGCGCAAATCAAAACAGCAGTCGCTTTTGGTCCAGAACTCTGGAAACAGCTTTACAGTCAATCTCCTGCTGGCTTTAAACAACTTGAACCAGAAAATGGTGCATTCAATATGCCTGCCGTACCAGCTGATGTGCTTATTCACATTGCCAGTATGCGTTCAGATATTTGTTTTGCATTAAGCCAAGCATTTTTCGAAGGTATTAAAGATAAAGTTGAAGTTCTGGATGAACGTGTTTGTTTCCGTTATTTCGATGGTCGAGATATGACTGGGTTTATAGATGGTACCGAAAACCCTCAATTTCCAGACGATCGCGCAGAAACCGCCCTGCTTCCAGAAAGTGCTGGAGTATTTGCAGATGGTAGTTTCATATTTGCACAGCGCTATGCACATGACTTGGAAAAATGGAAAAAACTTAAAGTCGATGCGCAAGAAAATGTCATGGGACGTACTAAACTTGAATCTATTGAATTAGATGATGACGTTAAGCCAGACAATGCTCACGTTGCTCGTACTGTCGTTGAAGATGATGAAGGTGAAGAAATGGAAATTTTACGTCACAGCTTACCTTATGGCGATGGTAAAGGTGATCAAGGCTTATTCTTCATTGCTTACACTAAAGACCTGAACATTATTGATGCTATGTTGAAGCGTATGTTTGGCACAAGTGGCGATGGCATTCATGACCGCCTCTTGCATTTTGTAACACCACTAGACGGCGCATATTACTTTGCACCAAGTGAAGAGTTACTAGAAGAAGTTTTAGAGAATTAAGTTTTTTAAAAAGTAGCTATCACCACGGCAGCTACTTTTTTATTTAAAACCAAAGAACAAGGACTTTGACATTTTACAAAGATATTATCTTTACTTTTATAAATTAATAAAAATCACTCTTAAATAAAAACTTAAGGCCCATTCGCATTTCTTATTTCAAGCATTTCATTACAGTCTTTGGAAGTTGAATAAACAAAAATTCGTTTATCTTGATTTTCTAGCAAAATGGCATCTTTATTTTCACCAAAGGCATTTTTAGAAATATCACATTTATAAGCTGACAGTTGAAAGTTTTTTACCACTTCACATTTAGGCTCAGCAACACTCTCATTAAAACCATACCATCGCGTAATATTTGGATTTGAACAAGAGTTTTCCCCTACTTGATCAGCGGCTTTAACTACTTTATCCGCACTCTCTTTCTTTTCACTTACAGCAGAGCCTGATTGATTTTTATCCGTCCGCACCACATCTGACTTATGACTAGCATCATGTTGGGCTTTATCTGGACTTTTATCGCTACACGCCATTAAAGCGCCTATAAAAATTAAAATATAAATATTTTTCATGACAAAGTACTCATAATTATGTGTTATTTAAAAACTGATCTTAATTAAAGCCATTACCTAGTAAGTATATCTAATATTAACTAAAGCAAAACTTACAAATAACTTATCATTTTAGATTAGTAATATTTTATAAAAGTGAATCATCTATTTTATTTTTAGAAGATTTAAAAGCCTCTGTAGCCAAGTTAAGTTAATAAAAAAGGGAGTACTTTACTCCCTTTTTTAGACGTCTAATATTCTAGAAAGGAATACGCTTATATTTACGGTATTCTGGTTTCCAGAATGATTGTTCAATCTTCTGTTTAAGTAAATCATCGCTAATGGTTACAGCCACACCGTCTGCCATTGCAGCTTTTGCCACTTCAAATGCAATCACTTTAGACACTTGTTGAATTTCGCCCAAAGGTGGCAATAAGTCAGCTTGTGGATCTTTCAACAATGGTGAACAGTCTGCTAATGCACTACTTGATGCCATAAGCATGTTTTCTGTAACACGTTTAGCCCCTGATGCCACTACACCCAAACCAATACCAGGAAAGATGTATGAGTTGTTACACTGCGAAATATTGTAAAGTTTGCCATGATGATTTACAGGTGCAAACGGACTACCCGTTGCAATTAATGCTTTACCTTCAGTCCATTCCACAATATCAGCCGGTACAGCTTCAACACGTGAAGTAGGGTTAGACAACGGCATCACAATTGGTCGCTCACAATTAGCAGCCATAGTCTTAATAATTTCTTCAGTGAATAGACCTGGTTGGCCAGAAACACCGATTAAAACTGTAGGTTTAGCATTCTTGACAACATCAAGCAGTGAAATCACTTCTTCAATGTTGCCCCATTGGTCTACCACTTCAGCTTTTTGAGCTAACTTACGTTGGAAGTCTAATAGGTTTGGCTGATTTTCAGTGATCAAACCAAAGCGGTCTACCATGTACACGCGAGCACGCGCTTCAGCATCGGTTAAACCTTCTGCAATCATTTGTGCAACGATTTGCTCTGCAATACCACAGCCAGCGGAACCTGCACCTAAGAAAGCAATTGTTTGGTCTTTTAACTGTTTACCTGCTGCACGGCTTGCAGCAATCAAACTACCGACAGATACCGCCGCTGTTCCTTGAATATCATCATTAAAACAACAAATCTTGTCGCGATATTTTTCTAATAATGGCATCGCATTTTTTTGTGCGAAATCTTCAAATTGAATGAGTGCTTTTGGCCAACGACGTTTTACGGCTTCAATCACCATATCTACAAAGTCATAATACTCATCACCACTAATACGTGGTTGACGCCATCCCATATAAATCGGGTCATTTAATAATTGAGGGTTATTCGTCCCTACATCAATTGTGATTGGCAATGTGTAAGCAGGGCTAATACCACCACATGCTGTATAAAGTGAGAGTTTCCCAATTGGAATACCCATACCACCAATACCTTGGTCACCAAGACCCAAGATACGCTCACCATCAGTAATCACGATGACTTTGACATTGTTTTTATTAACGTTTTGCAAAATATCATCAATCACATCACGATCTGGATATGAAATAAAAATACCACGATGACGGCGATAGATATCAGAAAAACGTTGGCACGCCTCACCCACAGTTGGGGTGTAAATAATCGGCATCATTTCTTCAAGATGATTTTCGATTAAGTGATAAAAAAGAGTTTCGTTGGTATCTTGGATATTACGTAAATAGATGTGCTTATTTATATCATCATTAAAAGCACAATATTGCTGATAAGAGCGTTGGCTTTGCTCTTCAATAGTTTCAATAATATGTGGAAGTAACCCATGTAAGTTAAAGTTACTTCTTTCTTCTTGAGTGAAAGCAGATCCTTTATTTAAAAGGGGTAACTCTAAAAGTGTATAGCCTGCATAAGGGATATAAAGTGGGTGTTTACTTGGGTGTCCTGATATCATTGCCTATCTCATTTTCCAGCTTAGAACTCCGAAAAGTACAGTTTCAGCACTCTCTAAAGCTCGTTGTATGTGTAAGCTTAAGACTATTTGAGACGAAATAGGTATTTTAAACTGTGATATTAAAATTAAAGACTATTTAGTAAATATATAATATAAAATAAATATTAAAAATTAATTACTTATGATTTACAAGTTTTTTAAAATCATTCTTTATTAACACTATACTTGGCTTAGAAGCTTATAATTTTTCAGCCTCTTACATTTTTATAAAAAATACCAAGTGTTTTACTAGCTTATAATTTAGAAAATATTGTCTAAAAAGCCTATATTTACGTGCTTTGAGAATTTACTTAGGCTTATTTTTCAATATTTACAAAAAAAATAGTTGCAGGGAATGAAAAGAAAGAAATTCAGTGAAAGCGTTAAATGCACTCCCCCAACTCATAGGAAATTTGCTATATTTGACGTTTTTCTGCGACATCTATTTTCGATTGATATGAATACGGCAATACAAGCAGCTCTCGACCATGCAGTGCAAACCCTTCAGCAAGAAGGCGTGCTTCCTTCGGATTGGAATAATTCAAGCAATTTAACGCGCACCAAAGACCGAAGCCATGGCGACTTTGCTTCTAATATTGCCATGATCGGCTCTAAAGCTGCTGGTATGAAACCACGTGATTTAGCCGAAAAAATTCTTGCGGCTCTACCAGAAGTTGCAGATATCAGCAAAGCTGAAATCGCAGGTCCTGGTTTTATCAATTTCTTTTTAAATGCTGACCAGCGTTTTGCGATTCTTGATCAAATTCAAGCTCAAAAAGAAATCTTTGGCCGCAGCCAATCAAATGCAGCGAAAAAGATTCAAGTTGAATTCGTTTCTGCAAACCCGACATCTAGCCTACACGTAGGTCATGGCCGTGGTGCTGCTTATGGTATGACTGTTGCAAACTTGCTTGAAGCAACAGGTGCTAAAGTTGATCGCGAATACTATGTAAATGATGCTGGCCGTCAAATGGATATTTTGGCGACTTCTACCTATTTACGTTATTTAGAATTATTGGGCCAAGACCTTGTATTTCCAAAAAATGCTTATCAAGGCGACTACGTTAAAGAGATTGCCCAAAGCATTATCGACAAAGATAACAATGCATATGTTCGTGATGTAGCAGACGTCTATAAAGATGTGCCAGAAGACGTGCAATATGCAGATGAACTCGATAGCGAAGGCAATAAAGTTGTATTGTCTGGTGACAAAGAAAAGCACATTGATGGTCTTATTGCCAACTCACAACAATTATTAGGTGAAGGCTACCGTGTTTTCCATCAAGCCGCTCTTCATGCGATTTTAGATGACATTAAAGATGACCTTGCTGACTTTGGCGTAACTTTCAATCAATGGTTCAGTGAAGCATCTCTTAGCGCAAAAATTGATGAAGCTTTAGAAACACTTGATCAACGTGGCTTCCTTTATGAAAAAGATGGCAACATCTGGTTTAAATCGACTGAGTTTGGCGATGAAAAAGACCGTGTTGTTAAGCGCCGTAATGGTCAAACGACTTACTTTGCCTCTGACATTGCTTACCACTTAAATAAATTACAACGTGGTTATACTGACCTTGTTGATATTTGGGGTTCTGACCACCACGGCTATATCTCTCGCGTAAAAGCTGCGATTGATGCGATGGGTTATGACTCGAAAAAATTGACTGTTCTTTTAGTTCAGTTCGTAAGTTTGTGGCGCGGTGGTGAGATGGTTCAAATGTCATCTCGTTCAGGTCAATTCGTAACTTTACGCGACTTACGTAAAGAAGTTGGTAACGATGCTGCTCGTTTTTACTATGTAATGCGTAAGAGCGAACAACACATTGACTTTGACTTAGATCTTGCTGTATCACAAAGCAAAGACAATGCGGTTTATTATATTCAATACGCTCATGCACGTATCTGCCGTATGTTAGAAAAAGCAGCAAGCACTGGCTTACAGTTTGAAGTAGATGCTGCTCGTTCGCATGCTGCTCGTTTATCACTTGATGCAGAAACTGAAATTCTTGCTAAACTTGCTGCATATCCAGACGTTGTATTACGTGCTGCTAATGCATATGAACCACACCAAGTAGGTAACTACTTAAAGGAATTAGCTGCGCTATTCCACGGTTGGTACAATGAACACAAAGTTTTAAGTGATGATGCTGAACTTACACAAGCACGCTTATTACTTTCAATCAATGTACAACAAGTATTGCGTAATGGCTTAGAATTACTTGGTGTTTCGGCACCTGAAGCCATGTAAATAAATGCTGGATATTTGGTAGAACTACATATCCAGCCATGCTGTAAAAGACATCGCTTTGTGATGATATAAACCTTACAGAGCGATGTTTTAAAGTAAACTCGAAAGAAAACAATCAAAAGACAGAGGAATAATCCACGTGTTTGGCAAAACGCAACGCGGTGTATCTGAAAGACCTAATAAGCCTAAAAAGCCTTTAATCCCTAAATGGCTAGGGACACTTGTCGCTATTTTAGTCGTCTTATGCATTGCGGTAATGCTCATGCTGTGGAAACCTTGGCAACCTGTTTCTTCAAAAAATCAGATTACGTCTGATCACTATAAAGAAGAAGAGACCAATAAAGACTATCGCTTTTATGATCTATTGCCTCAACAACAAGTAACACCTATTCCGGAACAAGCAATCCCTGAAAGTAAAAATCAGGGTACAGCAATGATTGTAGAGGCGCCTAGTACAGCACAACCTGCTGCATCTGAGTCTGTTGCTACTACTGATAGCGATGACTCTACAGCTGCTGCCCCTCAACAACCAAATTACATTTTACAAGTCCGTAGCTATACAGATCCCGATCAAGCAGATGCTCGTCGTGCAGAAATTATTTTAAATGGCTTATCTGCCGATGTAGTCAAAAGTTCTGAAAATGGTAAGACTTGGTATCGTGTTATTTCTGGTCCATATGATACTCAAGATGCTGCGCTTGCAGCCCAGCAAACATTACAACATAGTGGTATTGACTCTATCGTAATTAAACGCAAATAAAGCAAGAGTGATAAAAAAGGAACAAATATTTGTTCCTTTTCTTTTATATGTCAGCACAATTTCTTTCGTTTGAACCCAAACTCTTTTGTTTTGCTTTTTGAAAAGCTGGCCGCTGCTGAATACGATGTAAAAAGGCTTGAATATGCGGATATTTACCTTGTAAACGGGACTGAAGAGCTTCTAGTGGAAAGCTCATTTGAATATCAGCAAATGAAAAATCCCCTGCAAAATATTCATGTTCGGACAAGTAGTTTTCTAAAAAACTAATATGATCTTTCATACGTGGACGAACAAAACTTGCTTTAACCCCTTCTGTGATTTTTTTTGCTACAGGTTGGATTAACCAAGGTACATGTTTGTTCACGTTATTCATGACCAAAGTCATCACTAATAACGGCATAAGTGAACCTTCAGCATAGTGCATCCAGTAAATATACTGCTGTAAATCCTGAGCTTGCTTAGGTTTAAATTGCTGTTTTTGATCATAGCGCTGCTGCAAATACTCTAAAATGACAGCGGATTCTGCAATGACTTGCTCATCATCTGTCAAAATCGGCGCCTTACCGAGCGGATGGATACATTTCAGCGTTTCCGGTGCTGAGTAGTTGGGTAAGCGTTGATAATAATGAATATCATAATCTAAGCCTAACTCTTCTAAAGCCCATAAAATCCGAAACGATCGCGAACATTCCAGGTGGTGTACACTAATCATGTTATTGCCTACTTTTATTTTTCTTTTTTACATAAAAAACAGCATGTGAACATGCTGTTTTATTCCATTTGTGGGATGGATATAAAGTCATCCACCTCAACAAAATAGCATTTTTATGCTGTAACAAGCACAGTATGAATGTCTAAACTACGTAACAAAGTTTTAGTTACTGGCGTTTTACTACATACCGTTAAAATTTTCTGTTGAAGCTCTTCGTTTGGCAACTCTTTAAAAACAATACGACGCTCGATATGTTCTTCATGCTCACGATTGGTATGAAAATCAATTTCAACCGAGAACTCACCAAAATCATATTCTTTATGCTTTGCATACATTCTTAATGTAATGAGTGTGCAAGCTGCCAGACTTCCAGTCAGCAAATCATAGGGTGCGGGCCCCTGATCATGACCTTCTAACTTTTCCGGTTCATCACAAAAATATTGATGACGGCCACTGGTAATTTCACCTTTCCACTGTTCAGCAAGAGGTTTTGCCTTACTACTCGCGATTACTACTGTCATTTTGATGCTCTCATTTGATCTGGAAGAACTGGGGCCTCTAAACGTGCACCAACATAATCTGGAATTTCACCAAAACGTACATCATGATTAATCCACTGTTCACGTGCTTCTTTTAAATCATCCATAGTACGTGCAACAAAGTTCCACCATAGCAAAATTGGAGTTTCAAACGGTTCACCGCCAATTAACAGCACACGGTTACCTTTTTTGATTTCAATCTCAATTTCACTCAATCCAGTATCCAATACAACCATATTGTCAGCAGTGAGTTCATGACCATTCACATGAGCAACGCCATCTAATGCCATGAAGCCATATTCAAACTCAGGATTTAGTGGAATACGTGTCTTAGTATCCTGGGTAGCAATAAGGTCCACACCTACTAACGGTGTATGCACCACAACTGGAGAAGTCGTTGCCAAGTATTCACCCACGAGCACGGTAAATTCTAAACCGTCTTTTTCAACAACAGGCAACTCAGGATAATGTTCAAATTTCGGATCCATATTGCGCTTATGGTCAGGTAAAGCAATCCAGAGCTGTGCAGCGTGCATTTGAGTTTCTGTATCAGGCGCAACTTCAGTATGAGAAATACCATGCCCTGCTGTCATCAAGTTGACTTGCTTAGGACGAATTAACTGCTTTGAACCTAAACTATCGGTATGCATCATGGTACCTTCAATCATCCACGTGAAGGTTTGCAAACCAATATGCGGGTGTGGGCCTACATCTAAACCATTACCTGCAGGAAACGTTACTGGGCCTGCATGGTCTAGAAAGCACCATGCTCCAATCATACGCTTTTGACGGCTAGGTAAAGCCCGCTTAATGACTGTCCCCTGTCCAATTTCAGCAGAGCGAATTGGAAATTCCTGAATAAATTGATTGGCAAATTTCTCACAATCCTTTGAATCAGAAATATCGTAATCATTATTATTGCTCATGATATTACTCTCTTTTACCTATGCTTTTGCAATGAGTCGTTATACTGATCTTAACAATACACTCATTATTCAATATAGTCTTTTAGTAATACACAGGGTGCTATCAATGAGACAATCGACTTTTTATTTATAGAAAATGATTAAAGGTATATAACATAACTTTTTAAGAAGATTGAGTTTTAACAAGTTGTTTTAAGTTTTTCATAAATTGTCCAAATTGTGGCAAGAACTCTTCAAATAGTGGATGGTCCCGATTTTCCAACATGACTTCACTAAATAACTTTAAACCAACGGCAAAAGATTTTGTGGTTTGATCATCGAAAAATTCTGCATTCTTTAACTTTTCAACAATCTCAAAAATATCATCATGATTACCAGTATAGAACTCAAGTCTTTCCGTATAGGTAGAAACTTCGCCTTTGGCATTTTTTAAATGCTGTACCGTAACGTGATATTGATGTTGTTTCATATATAAATTCTCTATTAAAAATTAATGATTTTGGATAATTTCAACCTGCTTCAAGTCAACTTGAAATTGAGTAAATACCGATTGCAAACAGGCTAAAAATTGTTCTTGTTTGGCGTCTGTCAGTTCTGCACAATGAATTTGTAGGAGTTGATTGTTGGCTAAGCCAGATAAATTAAATTTGGCTTCACCTCGTTGAAATTGAGTATTTGAGATTAGACCTGCTCCTACCAAATCACTGACAACCCGATAAACCGTCGCCAAACTCAACTTCTGTTTTTGGGTATATAGCTTTTGATAAATCTGTTTGACCGTTAGATCTTCCGCTTGCTGCTGAATTAAAGACAAAACAGCAAGTCTTGGATGAGTAACTTTTAGGCCCGCCTCTTTGATTTTTTGCTGTAGCTCTAACATGTTGTATCTCAACTTATAGGCGTCCGATTGCAACCGCAGCCTGATCAATTTTTTCAGCAATTTGATAGATCTGGTCTTGCTGCAAATCAGTTGTATTGAGTTTCAAACGTAATGCCGTCTTTAAGTTTTCCATGGCGCGGTGAATTTCAATTAATTGATCATTACTGTGAATTTCACGTCTTAAGCGCAATTTCTCTAACAGCCCACTTAGTTTGTCCTGTTGTTCAGTTAAGTAAGCTTTCCCAAATTCTGTGATTTGATATTGCTTACGCTCTACGTCTAACAAGTTAATGAGGTTCATTTCTTCCAGACTGGTTAAAGTCGGATAGATTGTTCCCGCACTTGGTGTATAGCCATCGCCCACCAAATCACTGATTTCTTTAATAATTTCATAACCATGCTTAGGGCTTTGCTGAATAAGGTGGAGTACCAGAAGTTTCATACGTCCCGCTTCAAAAAGTCTTCCACGGCGTCCTGAACGGTGATGTCCGTGGTGATGTTCATTGTGCTCAGTATGATGATGTTCTGATTGTTGTTTCATCTTTAAAGATTCTCTAATATGTTTAATTTATGCATATTAAGATATATCTTAATATATCTTTTATCAAGTATAAGTAATAGAATACGAACTATTGTATTAATATTTATTAGGATTAATTTTTAGCTTTAAAAGTTAAGCAATAAAAAAGAGTGCTTAAGCATCTTACTAGCTCGTTTTCTGAGAAGAAGTTTAAGCTGACAAAAGAAAATAATATTTAGGATGAATTTCTTATAAAATGTAATATGTTAATTTTTCTTTTTAATCATAAATAATATGCACTTGTGTTATTTAAGCGATTTAACATTAGCAGATGTCTCTAATTTAGTTAGACTTTATACAAATGATACGACTAGAAAGTATTTAGGTGGACCCCTGGAAGTATCTCTAGCTCAAACGCGAGCACATACTGATATTAATACTCCAAGTAAATTACCTATTTGGGCAATTCGATCTTCTACTGATCATAATTTTCTAGGAATTATATCTCTGGATACTCATCATGACGGCTCAGATATCGAAGTATCGTATGAATTGCTGCCAGAATATATGGGATATGGATATGCAACTCAAGCACTTGAATTTGTTTTAAATTATTCATTTAATGAGTTAAATCTTAAGAAAGTAATAGCTGAAACTCAAACACAGAACAAAGCATCAATCAAATTACTAGAACGTGTTGGAATGGTTTTTGAGAAATCAGTAGAACGTTTTGGTTCAAATCAAAGTATTTTTTTTATTACTAGTCACCAGTATATCGATAAACATAAATAATGCTTTTATCAATAGACATAAAAAAGGCAGGATTAAATCCTGCCTTTTCATTTAATTATTCCCACTCAATCGTTGCTGGTGGTTTAGATGACACGTCATATACAACACGTGATACATCTTTAATTTCATTCATAATACGGGTTGAGATTTTATCAACTAGTTCGTATGGTAAATGTGCAAAACGAGCTGTCATAAAGTCAACTGTTTCAACCGCACGAAGTGCAATCACCCATGCATAACGACGACCATCACCTACTACACCAACTGACTTAACAGGTTGGAACACAGCAAATGCTTGAGCTGTTTTGTCATACCACCCGCTGTCGCGAAGCTCTTGCATAAAGATATCATCAGCAAGACGAAGAATATCTGCATACTCTTTTTTCACTTCACCCAAAATACGAACGCCTAAACCAGGGCCCGGGAATGGATGACGGTAGATCATGCTGTGTGGCAAACCAAGTGTAGTACCTAATTTACGTACTTCGTCTTTAAACAAGTCACGTAAAGGCTCTACCAATTCAAATGCTAAATCTTCTGGTAAACCACCTACGTTGTGGTGAGATTTAATAACGTGTGCTTTACCTTGTTTGCTTGCAGCAGATTCGATTACGTCTGGGTAAATCGTACCTTGTGCCAAGAATTTCACGCCATCAAGTTTACGTGCTTCTTCAGCAAATACTTCGATGAATTCACGACCAATGATTTTACGCTTTTTCTCTGGATCAACTTCACCAGCCAATGCAGTTAAGAAACGTTGTTCAGCATCTGCACGGATAACACGGATACCCATGTTTTCAGCAAACATTTGCATCACTTGGTCACCTTCGTTTAAACGAAGTAAACCGTTATCAACAAATACACATGTTAACTGGTCGCCAATTGCTTTGTGTAAAAGCGCAGCAACAACAGATGAGTCAACACCACCTGAAAGACCTAAAAGAACTTTTTCATTACCGATTTGTTCGCGTAATTGTTCTACACGTAAATCGATGATGTGTTCAGGTGTCCAAAGGCCACCACATCCACAAATTTTATGAACGAAGTTTGCAAGTAACTCTTCACCTTTTGCCGTGTGCGTTACTTCTGGGTGGAATTGCACGCCATAGAAACGACGCGTTTCATCACTTACAGCAGCAACTGGACAGCTTGGTGTGCTTGCAGTAATCGTAAAACCTTCTGGAATCTTGCTCACTTTGTCGCCGTGGCTCATCCAAACGTGTAACTGGTTTTCGCGATCTTGTAAGTTGCCAATAAGTTGGTCACGTTTAACGATATCAACTTCAGCATAACCAAACTCATGTACAGTACCCGGCTCAACTTTACCGCCTAACTGTTCAGACATGGTTTGTAAACCATAGCAAATACCCAATACTGGAACGCCTAATTCAAACACCACTTGCGGTGCTCGTGGGCTGCCCTCTTCATGCACACTCTCAGGTCCACCTGATAAAATGATACCGTTTGGCTTAAAAGCACGAATGTCTTCTTCAGACATATCAAAGGCATACATTTCAGAGTAAACACCAGCTTCACGTACACGACGTGCAATGAGCTGACTATATTGAGAGCCGAAATCCAGGATCAGGATACGATCTTCAGTAATTTGAGTATTGGTAGTCATGACAAACCACTAAATGGCAAAAGAATTAAGCGCGCCATTTTAACATTTTTCACGCTTCGGCGCACCGCAAATCATCATATATCTTATTTTTTTCATATCAGAATCATTTCTATATTGGGATTGATCAATATAAATTAAAATTTATTGATATTTATCAACATACTGCATACCCCTTAAAAACTTCATACACATTGATAAATTCATCACATTCTATGCAACATCGTTGTGAATTTGATGTTAAGATGACCCGATAAAACAGGCATTACCATGGAAAGGTAAATACCATTAGCGATATTTGTCTGTCCTTAAACAGTTATCCGTTTTTATGGCTTGTTGCCCCATATCAAAATCAATAGAAATCTAAGGAACAACAATGCTTCAAAGTATGATTGCAGATTTCCAGCAACATTTTTGGTTGTATGTCTCTATTCCTTTCATGAGTGGTTTAATTGGCTATGTCACTAAAGTGATTGCCATTCAAATGATGTTCTCACCACTTGAATTTAAAGGTATTAAACCGTTTTTTGGCTGGCAAGGTATCGTGCCTCGTAAAGCTGAAAAAATGGCAACCATTGCTGTTGAACTCATGACAGCCAAGCTGATTAAGCCCGAAGAAATTTTTGCTCGTCTTGACCCAAAGCGTATTGCCAAAGAAATTGAAAAACCATTAATGGCAGCAGCAGAAGATATTACGCGTGAAGTCGCGCAAGAGTATCAACCCGGTTTATGGGAAGGTATGCCTGAGTTTGCCCGTCAAAGATTGATCCGTAGAGTGCAATCAAAAGCACCGGAAATAGTCGAGCACATCATGAGTGAAGTGCAACGTGACGTAAATCGATATTTTGATATTAAGCATTTAGTGATTAGCAACTTGCTTAAAGACAAACGTCTACTCAACAATATTTTTAAACGTGTAGGCAAACAAGAATTCAAATTTTTCAGTAATGTTGGCTTTGTATTCGGTTTTGGTATTGGTGTAATCCAAATGTTGTGCTGGATTATCACGCAAGGCAAATACCCTTGGATGCTGCCGATGTTTGGCGGATTTGTAGGATTCTTTAGTGACTGGATTGCGCTACAAATGATGTTTAGACCACTCTATCCGAAAAAGATATTGGGCTACACATGGCAAGGTCTATTTATTAAACGTCAAAATGAAGTAGCAGCTGACTATGCAGCCTTAATTTCCAAACAGCTTTTAACTTCACGTCATATGATGGAAGAGTTGTTTTCTGGTACTCACTCTGCACGTGTAATTGAGTTGGTTAACCGCCATGTTAAACAGGAAATTGATATGCAAGCAGGTGTGATTCGCCCACTTGTTGTTTATGCAATTGGTGGAGAAAAATACCAGAATATGAAAACACAGGTTGCAGAACGTATTATGCAACAGCTACCAGAGACCATGAAATATGTCGAGTCTTATGCAGAAGATGCGATGAATATTCGCAGTACTTTAATTGAACGTATGCAAAAATTAACACCATCCGAATTTGAAGGCATGTTACGTCCTGCGTTCAAAGAAGATGAGTGGGCACTCATTGCAGTAGGTGCAGTACTTGGTTTTGTTGTTGGGGAATTACAAATCCAGTTTATGCTCTAATTTTTAAATATAAAAAAACCGGATGAATTGATCATCCGGTTTTTATTTTGCTTTAGATATTATTTTTCAATTGCATGGTCGAGGCTAATACGTCCAGCACCGTGAAGCATCAAGAAGAATAAACCACCTGCCATTGCAAGATTTTTCATAAAGTGGATGCCATTGTTATATTGTGCTGCTGCATCAGCCCCACCTTGGTGAAATAAGAACGCAGTTAAGATGCTAAAGATCCCAAGACCAAAAGCTGCAAAACGCGCTTGGAAACCAAATAACAATGCTAAACCACCACCGAACTCAACCAAAATGACTAATGGTAGAATTCCACCTGGAACACCCATCGCTTCCATATACCCTACAGTTGCTGCATAACCAGTAATTTTCCCCCAGCCAGCAACAAGGAAGATATACGCAATAAGTACACGAGCAACAAGGCTAATAAAACTGTCCGCGCCTGGTTGCGTTACGATATTTTTGACCACCACATTTGGATTAAACATACAGCCACCTTTATTTAAATGCTTATTTGTTGATGAACTTATTCTAGGTTTGGGACATTGATAATTAAATATACAAAATCCATATATATCGTTGCACAAATAGAATGATCAATTTGTATATTTTTGATGTTTTATACTGACTTTCTATAGGCTCACTGCTACGATTTGAGCACGGTTTACCACTTAGTTATCTCATGGAACTTCTTGATTTTATTCTACACGTTGACCAGCATCTGGCCGAATTTATTACAAATTACGGGACCTGGATTTATGGCATTTTATTTTTAATTATTTTTGTCGAAACTGGTCTAGTGGTTATGCCGTTCTTGCCGGGCGATAGTTTATTATTTGCAGCAGGTGCTTTAGCCGCGTCTACAGGTAAGATGGATCCATGGTTGTTGGGTACTCTACTCTTCCTTGCAGCTGTTCTAGGCGACACAGTGAACTATCATATTGGACGTTTTATCGGTCCACGTGTGTTTGAAATGAATTCCCGTCTCATTAACAAACAGCATTTAACGAAAACTCAAGAATTCTTTGCCCGCCATGGTGGCAAAACAATTATTTTTGCTCGATTCATTCCATTTGCCCGTACCTTCGCCCCTTTTGTTGCTGGCGCCGGTAGTATGAATTATAAGTTTTTCCTAACTTATAACTTGATTGGGGCACTCTGTTGGGTAGCTTCTTTTGTAACCCTAGGTTATCTATTTGGAAATATGCCAATCGTTAAAGATAACTTTACCCACCTTATTTTCGGCATCATTATTATTAGTGTTCTACCGGGTATTATCGGCTTTATACGTGAGAAGTTAAAAAACCGTAAAGCCAACGTTTAAAGCTTCATTCAGAAGAAACGGAATACCACTGGAAGCATACATAAAATGAGTAACATAGCCGATCCTTTATATAAATGATCGGCTTTTATTTTTTGCATTGAACCTGTCAATAAAGCACGTCCAAAAACCATCCAGAAACTCGCTGCAGGAATAAGCGTCAAAGTAAAAGCCGCAAAGACCATAAGAAAATTTTCAGGCGAATTCCATGTTTCGGCAGGAAAAATACCAGCTGCAAACAGTAAGGACTTAGGATTTTTTAAAGTAGAGAAGAATAACTGACGTGGGCGAATATTACGGTGGTTCTGACTAAACTGCTGTAAATGCGTAGTTTTCCATAAACGAAATGCCATCCAGAACACATACAACACACTGGTAATATGCAAAATGAGCAGTAGCGCAGGCCAAACTGGAGCTGCTAAATGAATAAAGACAGCCCAAAAGCTAATCCCATAGGCATAACCCAACCATTGCATTGGAATAAGCCAGAATGTTTTAGATAAACCTTGTGAGTGAGCAGCGGTTGCAAGTAGTGCATTTGTCGGACCCGGGATAAGCAACACAGCCAACATTGCTAATACAAAAAACCAGCTTTCAATCATAAAGTTTCCACATTGGTAAAGATGCGGCCACCTTAAACGAAATAGGCAAAATATAGCAAGTTTAGAGAGTATTTTTGACTATAAAAAACACAGCTAATTTAGAGTTTTATTTTCAACAAGCGATTGATTTATATTTATTTTATTATGAAACATTTTGCTAAACTTTAATCATCACAATATGCTTTGACTAGCATATTGTGATGCAAAATTGATTATTAATTCGCCTTTTTACGAACAATAATTGGACAATTTTTAAACTGAGCAGCCTGAACAATGGCTTCTTGTTGACCCATTACACGTGAAAGTTCGGTGTTCTTGGTTGAAGAAGATTGCCCCATGTTGACAGAGATGGATGGACCAAAACCCCAACCGCCGCGTCCCCAGCCACCACCAAGTCCAACGCCAACACCCATACCTGTACTTTTTGGAGTCTGTACACCATTGTCGATATATTGTTGAATGCGGTTATATTCACTTTGCAGTTGTTGACAACTCAAAGATTGATACTGTGTCGGAGACACATAAGTCGGTTTTACCGTCGTGGCACAAGCGCCCAATAGTAAAGTGGCTGCTGCCAAAGGCACAATATATAAGCCTTTCATCATTTTTCTCTTATCTTTTTGGTTCAATTTCGCTGAACAATGCCTCATAAGACTGAGTCAATTTATGTTCTGGCGCCAAGTGAGCCAAAGGTAAATTTTTCTGATGTGATTCTTTCATTAAAATCGAAGGCGGTAACATGCTATTAAGCACAGGTAAGCCTTCATCTTTTAACTGCTGAACCACTTCCCGCGGTAATTTTGCTTGGGATTGGAACTGATTCACCACAATTCCTTCAATTTCCAAGCGATCATTATGATCATCTTGCGTTTCGAGAACATTTTCAATCAATGTTTGTAACGCACGCTTTGAAAACACATCACAGTCGAAAGGAATCAGGACCTTATCTGCTGCAATTAAGGCAGACAACGTGAAAAAGTTAAAGGCCGGCGGTGTATCGATATAAATACGGTCATAGCGTCCAATTAAGCTTTGAATAGAATCACGCAACTTATAAATTTTATGCTTGCTTTCAAGCGCGTGCTCAAGTGCGCCAAGCGTAGGACTTGCTGGAAGTACATCTAATTTTGCAAAAGATGTAGAGTGCACAAAACTGTCGAGATCTTTGTTACGAGGCGCTTTTAAAATTGAGCCTAGTGCATTACCAATTAAGCCTTTTTGTTGATTATTCCCCAGCACATCTTCAAAGAAGTTTTCAATATTTGGTTCTAAAACGGCTTTATCAGCAGCGTATGTTGCTTCTTCGCCTAAAAGGTATTGGCTAGAGTTGGCTTGAGGATCAAGATCGATAACCAAGGTCCTGAAGCCATGTTTGGCACTAATCGCAGCCAAATTTACAGTAATACTTGATTTCCCTACACCGCCTTTTTGGTTAAACACCACACGAGTTAGCATGCTTCCCTCTACATATTTTTTTATTGTATGCAGTTTAACCTAGAGCTTAAGCAAAAAGGCAAAGAATGTAGAACAATTAAGCAAAAACTGGTTTCACGATCACCAAAATAATAATGGCAATAAATGCGACTGCACTAATAGCTAAACCTGCACGGCGCTGCGCCAATAAAATAGTGTCATCCTTTTTAAAGGCTTTCATTAGTGATGATAACAGCACTAAAAATAAAATAATTTTCGCGTAAAACCATGGCTGGACCTGAAAGTTCTTCATTACCAGTAAAATTGCACCCGTAATAAAAACCACAGTAAATGACAAATGCTGCAAAGCAACTAATACTTTACGCCCTGCTGGGTTAGGTTGTTGATCTTGTACACCAATGAACAGTGTAGAAGCGCGTAAAACAAATACCATAAGTGCGGCAGCCACCGCAGTCATATGAATAATTTTAGTGATTAAATGTGCGTCCATAAATCAGCCCTTAGCTTTTAGGTGCATGTGCACATTCTGGGCTCGCTGGCGCTTGTCCTTGCCACTCACTTGGCAAATAGGCATGGATTGCTAAAGCATGGATTTGTCCCGGATTCATTAAATCAGAAGCCAAGGCATAAACTTTTTGATGACGTTGAACCAAACGCAACCCGTTAAACTCTTCACTTACCACAATCACTTTAAAATGTGATTCTTTACCAGGGAAATAACCACCGTGGCCGGCAGACTCATTAATAACTTCCAAATGGCTAGGTGCAAGGGTTTGTAACCGTTCAATCAACTGTTGTTCAAGGCTCATAGCTTTTCCTTTTACGATTATTCGTATATTTGGACCTAGTATACCCTGTCTGCGCACAAACAAAAGTTGCTCTTGTATGCGTTGATTTCAAACAAAATGTCTATTTATTCGGCAACTTATCGATAAAAATAGCTTTAAATGCTCATTTCTGTTTTTATTTTATGCAATCAGCATAATTATTTGCATAAAGTTGTTGACCCTTGTTTTGCTTAATGTATTATAAGCGGCACGCGGGAATAGCTCAGTTGGTAGAGCATAACCTTGCCAAGGTTGGGGTCGCGAGTTCGAGTCTCGTTTCCCGCTCCAAATTGGTTTTTTTTGAGAAAGTTTTAGTAAAAACTGCTCATATATGCGGGAATAGCTCAGTTGGTAGAGCATAACCTTGCCAAGGTTGGGGTCGCGAGTTCGAGTCTCGTTTCCCGCTCCAAATTTAAAAGGCCCTAGTCGAAAGACTGGGGCTTTTTTCTTTTATCGATTCATAATTTTTATACTCTATCGATTTACCACACAACTTATTGAGAAAAACTCGGTTCAAGTCCAACTAAAGACTTTCTACTTCCTACTAAATTCATATTTTTAAATCGTCAGTTATAACGAACTCATCTAATTATATTTGCAAAGTACTGGAGTAATTTGATGCATAGATATACGTGGCAATAATTGAAAACACTCCAAGTTAAAGCGCCCTATATTGTGACTCTGTTGCAAACATATAGAAAATATAAAATTACAATCATAAATATAGCTTTGAAAATGATATTGCTCTGTTTCTTGAGTATCCTTAGTTGCATCAAGAAACCGTATATGTTCAGACAAGATATGAAAGTTAAGCTTCTTTAAATGGCTGCTCATTCCATGCCCAGTACATTTAATATAGGATTCCTTTAAGGTCCATATTTGAAAAAACCGTTGATATACGCTAAATGGGTCAATCGGTTCATTTTCCTGAATCCACTCAATTTCGCTTAGGTCTAATACACTGTCGACACGCCTCCATTCGAACTCTCGATTCACTCGTTCAACATCAACACCTATTTCTCCTTCTTCAGTCACAGCAAGGACAATAACGTCCGCTGAGTGACTAAGATTAAAATAAATAGCCTTACTGCCTTGTACAAAAGGTTTGCCATTCGGTTGTAATTGAATATTAACTTCATGGGGTGAGATACCCAGCTTATCTGCTAAAACAGACTTCGTTAACACACGAGAAATTAAGAAAAGACGTGCTGCTTGAGGAAGATATTGATCATATCTCAACTTTTCTGCTGCATTGAGAAAGCTGAGATAATGACTCAATATCACGTGATCTTGTGGTACCCGTGAAACTGGGCAAACAAAAACCTGTACTTGGGCTATATCAGACATCACTAAGCTGTGCTGTAGTGCTGATGTACTTCGTCAGAACTGGTTTGAGGTAATCATAAACCGCTTCTACATGGGTAACGTGCGGATTATGGCCTGCACCAGCGATGATATGTACAGGAATCTCAGGACTGATTGTGGTAACAATTGGATCGTTTTCCCCAACAATAATCTCGATTTTAGAGCGAAGTTCAGTGAGTAAAGCTGTCTGTGTAGCGCGCTGCTGCGGCAAATTAATGTGGTGCATGTACTCACTAATATGCTTAGACACTGATAAGCGGCGTAGTGAGTCCATCGCATATCTTACTGACAGATTTTGTTGTCCATCTGGATGCAGATCTTTAGCAATCACATCTTTTGGCACAAAACGGAAAATGAGTTTCGATATGGCTTGTATCTGAAACATTTTAGCAGCCTGTGCCTGAACAAAATAAGGCGATATGAGAATAAGACGTGCAACTTTTTCTGGATATTTCTTTGCAAGGTTTAATGCAAAGAGGCACCCTAACGAGTGGGCAATCACAACACTATTTGGCGCTAACAGCTCTGCAGCAGTGTCAATAAAATGATGATTGTTATCCTCCATCACCTCATAACTACCCGAATGCCCAAGTCCGGGTAAGTCCATCATAGCGACCTGATCATATATGATTTTATTGATGATTGGAGACCAGCATGCACTATCGAATGGAATGCCATGTAAAAATAATGCAGATGATGTGTCAGAACTAATCGGCTGTTTAGTATAGATTTCTGTCCAATATCGATTCTGATAGCTGAAATGACTAGGTGTTGGTACTTGCATACGACCAAAGCGTGTAAGCACCAAACGATCAATCCAACGAGAAAAATAAGGAGTGATATTGATCAGGTCTGCGATGCCCATCTTCGCCGCCATCGCCTCTGCCTCAGCAACATGATAGTGCTCGGTAGAAATGAAAGAGAGTTGTTCTTTAGAGCCATCAAGTAATACCTCAGGTAATTTCTCTAATAGACCTTTGGGTACTTGTAAATGTGGAGTGCTCACTCCTAGGTGCTCAGCAGCGAGGTGAACTAAGCGATGAAATTTCGGCGTCGCAGGATCAAGCAGCATATACTCCTGAGCAATGGTCTCAGGATAAGACATCGTTCGGATCAAAAAGCTCACGATATACTGCATATTACATAGTGGTAGGAATGTGTCACGGCCACCTGGCAATGCCAGTAGACGTCCCTGATAGAGCTTATCAATCATGTCAGCAATACCGATATACTGCATATCGCCATAGTTATAAAAACCATCAATGACTGTTGCTGGATTTATTGCAGTCCATGGCACATTTAAACGCTTACAGGCCTCAATAAAAGCTTGATAACCCAAAATTTTTGAAGCTTCATAGCCACCATGTTTGCAATACAACTCATCAGCCGATTCTTGCGGCGGTGCAGCCACACGATACCCGCCAATCCAGATAAATCGCTCAAGCTGCTTCAATGTTGCAGCCCATTCAATTAAGGCAAGTCCTGACTTAATATTCGTACGCTCAGCTTCAGCTTTGCTAATGCCCCAATTAAATGATGCTGCGAGATGATAAATTACATGGATCTTTGTCTGAGCATCTGCTAGTAAAGAGTCCAGCTTAAAATCACGGCTTAAATCATATTCAACAAACGAAATAGACGGATCGGCTAGTCCTTCTGTTGCGATAAAACCTAACAGCTTATCTTTCTTGGTTGCGGCATTACGCAGCGCAGCAATTACCTGATGACCTTCCCGTAGAAGATCAACAATCAGCCTGCTGCCAATAAAACCTGCTGCACCTGTTACTAATATGGTCTTCCGTGAAAAATTATCTTTTTTTGCGTTATTTAAATTATCCATAAATCACCTTATTAGGGACTGGGCACTCCAGCATTGTTTTGGAGCGAATTATCTTAAAAGTTATATCGAATCTGGGCATATACCAGACTGTTATCTCTAAATTGTCCTAACACTGTATCATTTCTGCCCCAGAAGCGATCTCCGCCTGCATTCAACTGCCAGTGATCATTGAGGTTGTAGTTAATACGTACTCTCAACAATTCATTAGGCTCTGGTGCAAAATAGAATCCTGTAAATTCTAACTTTAGGTTGTCATTCATTAGGTTAAGTGCATAACGCAGCATAGCCCCATACTGATTCTGTTGATACTGGTCACTGATCGTTTGCTGATAACGGTAAACTTCTCTCAATAATGGATCTGTTAAGCTATCGGCAGACCTTACATCCTCCGTATGTTTGTACACACCCATTAAACTCAGCGTGGAATTTTTTAATGACAATTCTGGTCCCATGACCACAGTTAAATTATTTTTCTTATGGGTAATATCTTCACTGCCATCCGAGTCAGTTTTTGTATAGGCAGCTTCACCTCTCCATACGATATCGTTATGGTTATAACTGAAATCTAATCCATACACAGACATAGGATTATTTTTCAGTTGTAATGTTGCTCCTGTTGGAGATAACGATTGTAGTGATAGATCCGGCATATGATCTAAACCTGAAAAATACGATGCCCCGACATCTAGACCATCTACAGAATAATCCCATCGTATTGCAAACATAGGACGGCTCTTACGGTCTATGTCGTACTGAACACCAGCAATCTGACGCAATGGAATTACATCTGAACGACTACGCGGATACCACAATGCGGTCCATTTATTAGTTCCAGATTCAGGAATATACGTCAATTTGAGTGCATCATTTCCAAGACGTTGATCTGTCTCATCTGGTACTAGACGCGTATAGTCACGAGGCGAGAGATTATCCGTTGGGTTAATCCCATCAGCCCTTCCCCAGATGACAATCTGACGACCAACATCAACATAAACTGTCTGATCCCAGTTATAAGAGGCATATAACTCACGTAAGTTACGGTTTACCTTACTCACTTGATCTGGGTTCACAGTATGGTCCGTTTCGTCTCCAACCACGATGTCGTAATGCAGCTTAAATGCAGGGTTAAACTTGAGCGTACCATTGGACCAGAAACTTGCCTGTCCAATGTTTTTTGACGAACTTAAATCACGATCTGATGACCACACATCGAGTCTGGCTGAGTTCTGGCTCACAAAACTAATTTCGCTGTCATCTGCATAAGCATGCTGCAGTAGCATAAAGCTACTGCAGCATGCAAATACCCAATAGGCACCTTGCGTCATTTTTCAAGACTCTGTGGTGAGAAAAGCTTATCGGATAAGGTTTTTTCTGCCGCAAAATCATTGACGATCACTTGTGTCATATGTTGAGTTTGCAGATTTTTCGCCATAGATTTCATGGCTTGCCATCTTGGTTTGACTTTGCCGTAAGGACGGATATCGGTGAATTCAATGTGTTTTAATGGCTTACCTGCTGTATCCCAAATGTCGATAGTTGCCGTAACAAAGTTATCTTTGAGGATGCACATACGACGTTTGCTATAACCAAAGTCACTCTTCACCGTATTATTAATTGGTGTTGCTTCAATCATGTAGCAATCTTTGCCATTAAATTTGCCATCTGCAAGTTTCGTGTACTTCCAGTCACTAAGCTTATAGCCAAGGACATCACCATAACTAAAGTCCGTACCAATAAAGGCATCGCCCTTATTCGCTGATGCAAGACGGCGTACTTTTTTCAATGCAGGCAAATAGACAAACATGCTATCGCTGCCTTTTGCATTTTCAATTAACAGCGTCGTGGTTCCTTGGACATCTGCTGGCGAGATGAACTCAGTCAAACGCATGTTGTTCTGAGTATTTCCAGCAAGCTTGGTCATGTTTTTAGTTAAACGTACACGTTGCTCGCCATTTTTAGAGGTCAAAATAAATTTGGCGCTAGCTGTTGAAGACAAGAACTTAGAGGCATCATCACTACGATTAACAATGTCTTGAACTTCATCTGCATGAGATGTTTTAGGCATCGACATTGTAAGCGCCGTACCTAACAACAGGCTTGTCACAACAGTTTGTGCAACAGGAACGCTCTTCTTATTTGAAGAAAAGATAAAACGAGGTTTCAACATCAGAATCATTGTAGGTACCATAATTAAGGTTGCAAATACACTGAAAAGCATCGCAATCACAATAAACATTGCGAGCCATTGATGGACGTGGAAGCCTTGTGATAAGGACAATACGCCATACCCACCAGCAACTGCAGTCGCGACAAAAAGAGATGCCTTACCAGCAGTACTTAAAGTTTTACGAATAGCGTCTTTGATATCGCCGCCTTCTTCACGCAAGATTTCACGCAAGCGGTAGAGGAAGTAGATGGCATAATCCGCACCAATACCTACAGCCATGGCCGAGATGAGAGAGTTCGGAATATTGAGCGGAATGTCGAGCCAGCCCATCACCCCAAAGATGGCAAGAATTGAGAACAGAAGTGGAGTCAGGACAATGAGTCCCGCTGAAATCGAGCGGAAAACCAATGCTGAAATAAAGAATACGGCAAATGAAATTTGTAGAATATTCATAAGCTTGCCGTGAACCATCGTTTCAGTCAAAGCAATGGTTTGCGTCACATCACCACCAAAACTTACTACCGCTTTATCGCCCAATTGACCCGCCATATACGTTTTTAGCGACTCTAGGATTTCTTTAATGCGATGATTACTGCCAGTTTTCAGAAGAATCGTGATCTTGGCATAGCGCTGAGTGGTATCAATGTATGAATCAAAATCAGTCGGCTCACCAGACATTGAATACAACAGCAGATACTGAGCAACAACGTCTTTGGTTGCAGGAACCTGAAATGCCTGTGGTTGATCAGCATTCATTGCCTGATTCATTCGTTTGATATAGTCCACGATAGAGATGGTTTTACCGACCTCTGGAATTGAGTTCGCGAACTTTTCAGTATTATCAATCGCTTTTAAGATTTCAGGGTTTTCAATACCATCACGAACTTTGGTATCAACCATAATGTAAAGGCTGTTTGTGCCACCAAGAGACTGATTTAAGAATCTGTCGTCTTGTTGCATTGGTAAGTCGCGAGAGAAGAAATTACGGCTATCGTTGTCTACCACAATACGGCTCGTGCCGATAGCAAGTAAGACGCCCATTGCCGCAATCGCAGTCATTAACATCATTCGTGGACGAACTGACAAAATGACATCACCAATACGGTTTGGAATCCAATCCCAAATTGGCAAGCCTTTGCGTTTAACCTTCACAACCGAAGGTGGTGGCAACATTGAGCGGAGTGCCGGAATAAAAGTCATCTCAATCACCAGCGTACTGATGATCCCGATCCCTGTAAAAATACCGAATGAACGAATAGTTGGAATGTTGAAAGTCAACAGAGAGAAGAATCCAGCTGCTGCAATACCACCAGCCAGCACCATAACTGGACCAACACGAACCAAAGACTGCACTACAGCTTCGCTATTTGCAGCTTTAGGCTCCATTCCTTGAGCAATCAGACGATCAAAATCTTCATAGTAGCGCTTGAGCAACTGCACAGCGTGCCCTGCTGCAATGGCCAGAATCAGAATTGGTGTAGGCGAGTTAAAGATATCCATTGGCTGTTTGAACAAGCCCATCATGCCCATACCCCATGCCACAGCCAACAAAGCTGTAACGAGTGGCAGAATCAAACCTTGCTTGCTGCGGAATGCTTCAAAGTGCAATAAACCAATCACCAGTACGGCAATCGGGAACAAGATATTGATACGCTTAGAGTAGTCTTCAGCTTTATCCAGATACACAGGATTACCACCGACACTGATGGTCATATCTTTAGATTGTTCACTCTCTACGATTTTGTTGATTGGGCCCATCATTTTCTGGAAGCCCTCTGGACTTTCCTCAAGCTCAAGCAAAATCGCAGCAGTTCGTTGATCTTTAGATACCACTGAATTCATATAGGTTGGATTCAGTGCCAGTAGTTTTTTCAGGTGATCAATATCCTCCTGAGTGACTGAACTACTCGGCAATAGTTTCTTGGCATCGAACCCTTCTGCATTCGCCTCGATACCTTTCGCCTGACGTGCAGCCAGACTCATCATAGTGGAACGGACTACGCCCGGTGCATTATCAACTTCTTCGGTAATGCGTTTGACTTTCTCCAACACCTGCGGCTGATAAATATCACCCTGCTTCGGTGTAATACCGATCACAACCATATATTTGGAGCCGAATTTCTTTTCAATCAGCTTGGTCGAGGTGATATAAGGATGCCCTTTAGGCGCAAGTGCATCTGGGTCAATAATAATTTTTACACCAGATGCCAGATACGCTAGAGCAAGTGTTAAGAGCATCACCACAGTCAAGACAATACGACGATGGCTAAGAATCCAACGCGCGTATTTCTCCATCATTTGTTGAGTCTTACGAGGTGGTTTATTGGTCTCGATAGTTGGTTTATTTTCATTGCCAACCGACTCATAGGCTTCACCCTTCTGAGCCAATGCTTGAAGATTATCAACATCTTTCTTGAACTGAGCGAGCACCATCTTTTTTAGCAGCGCTGGCGGCAATACACCAAAAAAGCTACCTGGTTCTGCCTCAAACACCCATTCAATCCACGTACCTTCCGGATGTGGCTTGAAACGGTAAGTACCGGTGTAGTGAAAGGGTCCTTCCACTACTTTAAACGCATACAATTCGTTCGGTACTAGATGTGTAATTTCACCTTTAAAGGACATTTCACGCCCAATAAAGCTAAAACCAATTTCGTACTTACTACCCACACGCGGAGTACTGTCTAGCAGCTCAGAATGCTTACACGACAATTGCCAACCTGCATCATTGGCCGGGTTTGCAAGGTAGTTGAAAACCTTGTCAATATCGGCCGGTATGAGGAAAGCATGTTCTATGGTCACCATAGTGGTTCTACCTTCTTGTATTTCTTATGCAGGAATTGGGTACATCTGATCAATTGTCTGGGCTACAGCCACGACATTCTCAGCGTACATAATTGATGAATGGTCACCAGGCAAATCCACTTGTGTAAACGTTTCTTTGACCAGTTGATCCCAACCTAGACTTTCTCCAAAGTCTTCCTGCTCATCTTTGGCCTTAACCAAAAGAATTGGAAAATCTTCAGGGTCTGGGAAATAGGTTTGGAGTGCGATGCCATTCGCCAAATAGGTATCAAAGTAAAGTCGGAAATCTGATGGATCAGCATCGAGAGGCAGAACATTAATGGCTTTAGCTTCTTTAAGTACATGATCAAACATTTGATCTGGACTCAATTCACGCAAATATTGCGCTGGGATCGTTAACTTTTTGCCATAAGGTGCAGCCAAATCACGGGCGAACCAAGACAAAAGCATGGCATCGTCGGCATCTTCAGGCACATTTTCTGGAATTGGAGCACGAGTATCGATCATGACAATACCTGTGACCTGTTGCCCCATTTGACGCAACTGATGACTGATCTCATATGCAATCGCACCACCAAAACACCAGCCACCGAGGAAATAAGGTCCTTGAGGCTGCATCTTTTGCATTTCAGCAATATAGAGCGTCGCCATTTCTTCAATCGCCACTTCCGCAGCATCGGCTTCAATCAGTCCAGGAGACTGAATAGCACGTAAGGTACGGTTCGGATTGAGATGACGCGAAAGCTCCATATAACAGAAGGTACTGCCACCAATTGGATGGAACAGCCACAGCGGTTGTTCATAGGTTCCACGGCGTAGTTCAATTACGATGGATGGCTTAATTTCTTTATTTTCGCGAATGATCTCACCCAGACGCTCCACAGTGGAGTACTGTGCCAACAAAGCAACTGACAGTTCGGTACCGAAAGCCTTTTTAAGATGGTTAACAAGCTTCACAGCTAATAGTGAATGCCCACCTAGTTCGAAGAAATCATCATGTATACCAACTCGCTTGACCGACAAGATCTGTTCAAAGGTAGTACACAGCTCGATTTCGATCGGATCACGCGGTGCAACATAATCATTGCTCTGCTCAAACACTGGCTCAGGAAATGCCTTACGATCCAACTTATTGTTGGCCGTCATTGGAAATTCATCCAATCGGATAAACGCACTTGGCACCATATAAGCTGGAAGATGGATTTGCATGGTCTTTTTCAAACCGGCAATATCAAGCTCTTGTCCAGTTACATATGCCACCAATTTCTGGTCATTGCCAGCTGTAGTCTTAACCAGCACTACTGCATCTGTGATACCGTCGATCTGTTTGAGAACATTCTCGATTTCACCTAATTCGATACGGAATCCACGGATTTTGACTTGAAAGTCTAGACGTCCATGATGAGTCAAGCGTCCATCTGTACGCAGACAGACTTTGTCCCCTGTTCGGTAGAGTCGACCAGCATTTGGTAGAGATGGCAAAGTTGTAAATTGTGCATCTGTCAATTCAGGTCGATGCCAGTAATCAACTGCCAGACCATCACCGCCAATCCAAAGCTCACCCATAACGCCTGGTGGAACTAAACGCTGCTGCTCATCAAGGACATAAAGCTGGGTGTTCGCCAGTGGTTCACCTAAATCAATACACTTTGCATCGGTGATACGAGCTGCACTAGACCACACTGTAGTTTCGGTCGGACCATAGACATTCCATAGGCAACCGACTTTACCCAGCAGTTTTTCTGCCAGAATAGTATCTAACGCTTCGCCTCCACAGAGTGCTGTCAATCCCGCATTGCCGCTCCACTCGCTGTCTAAGAGCATTTTCCAAGAAGCCGGTGTTGCCTGCAGAACATTGATAGACTTAGCATTTAGATAATCTACGAGTTGATTGCCATCTTGTGATACTTCTCGTGGGCAAACATGCACCACACCGCCGTACATCAGCGGAATGAGTAATTCAAGAATTGAAATATCAAATGCATACGTGGTGATTGCTAACAACTGAGTTTCAGTCGTTACTTGCAATCTATCATTCATAGATAGCAAGAAATTGATAATTGAAGGATGCCCAATACGAACACCTTTAGGTTTACCTGTCGAACCTGATGTGTACATCACATAAGCTATGTCACCAAAGGCAAGCGTCTCGCGCACTTTCTCAAGTGCCACAACACCAGCTTGATTGATATCTAAGCGAGGCACAGAACTGTTAAGAGCATCCATTAACTCGGTTTGAGTCAAGATGACTTTAGGTTCGGCATCTTCAATGATGTTTTGTAGACGTTCAGTTGGGAAGTTAGGATCCAGTGGCACATAAGCTGCCCCTGCCGCCCAGATTCCAAGTATTGCTGCTGGCAATAATGCTGTGCGGTCTAACATGAGACCTACACGATCGCCACGTGTAATGCCGTGTTCACGCAAATATTCAGCAATACCAGCAATATGTTGACCTAACTCACGGTAGCTAACCGCATGATCGTTCGAGGTCAAAGCATGATGATCACCACGCTCATCAATCTGCTTGAGAATCATTGCGAATAGATCATGCTGAGCATAATCAGTCGCCTTTCCACGGAGGGCCTCGAACTGGATACCATCTTTATAATCAGGTGCGATATCTAACTCAACGATCTTACGTTCAGGGTGAGCCACCATCTCGGATAGTACAGCTTGCAGCAGCTGTACCATATTTTCGGCAGACTGCGCAGAAAATAACTCAGTGTTATATTTCAATACACCAACAAGTTCACCTTGATATTCACCGCCCATTTCCAGCGTAAGATCCAATTGACCTTCTTGCTGGCGAACTGGAAAACTTCCTAACGTCAGGTCTTGACCAACCAAAGTTGCTGGAGTCTGGATTGGCAAGAGTAATTCTTTAAACTCATCCATACCACCTAGACGTTCCCAGAACATTCCCACCTGCGCCAATGGATTAATACTGCCATCACGCTTTGGTGAAACAGCCTCAACCACTCTGGAAAAGGCAACTTTTTGATGCTTGAGACTTTGTCTTAATTGTTCCTGCACCTGCTGTGTAAATTGACGTAAAGTCTGATCAGCATCGATGTCCATCTGGATAGCTATTGTGTTGACGAACTGCCCCAATGCATTACGCAAAGAGCGTTCAAGTCGACCAGCTACAGGTGTGGCAATGACTAGATTATTTTCATTAGATAATTTGTGCAGCAGGATATAGAACCCCGATAGCACAAGTCCGAACAATGTGATCTCATAATCTTTCGCCAAGTTTACAAGACCAGATGACACTGATTCAGGTACACGGAAAGCCAGTGAGCTACCCTTATGCTGCTGTACAGCTGGACGAGGATAATCAAGTGGAATGCTATGCACATGTGGTGCATGCTTCAGTGCATTTTTCCAGAAAATTAAACTTTCATCAGCATCATCGATTACGCTGCTCTGCTGCTTATCGGCATACTGTGCAAACTCAATTCCGTTCACTGTATCCGACTCTGCAACGAGTCCAAAACGTTTGCTGACGTCTCGTAGCAACAGACCAATTGACCAAAAATCCATGAGCGCATGATGAATCACAACAGCAATCACATAGTGATTTTGTCCACGCTCATAACAATGAACACGCCACAATGGTGGCTGAGTCAGATCAAATGGCTGCTTGGTATCCTGTTCAACCAATTGCGTCAAATCAGAAGCTTCAATATGACGAGCATCAGAAAAGATGATATTCGGATACACGCGATCCCAGATCAGTTGTTCAATCCCCTGATCATTGGCAGGCATGCTGACACGCAACAGCGGATAATCATGCATTACCGCTTCCAGAATCTCCATCGGCTTATTGCCTAATGGTTGGTTAACCTTCACATCAAAGGCCACCACCATATTGTAGGCACTGCAAGTTGGCTCTAGACGTTGGATGTACCAAATACCAAGCTGTTCCGCAGAAATCGCATGACGAGACAGAACTTCCGGTTCTAGTCGTGCAAGGTTGTTCATGAAGCAACTCCCTGTTGCAACTCAGAAACAAGATATTCAGCCAACGCATTGATAGTTGGGTAATCCCATAATAGTGTCGGCTCAAGCTCCAGTTTTGTCAGATCTTCTAAATCCCCAGACACAGACAAAGCAACGATCGAATCAAGACCGTAACTGGTAAACTTTTGGTCTGGATCAATCGTCTCAGGATCTACGCGCATTTCTTTGGCTACTAGCGTACGAATGATTGCGCTCCAGTAAGCTTTATCTTTATTCATGGGGTAATTTCCTCTTTAACCGGTTTGGCATCACGTGGTGCCAGTGCAAAATCGATGACAGATAACATATGGTTGGTTGAAATTCGGTCTAGCAAGTCTGCTAATGTGCTTTCACGTAATGACGTCATTGGAGGAGCGGTCTGCCCTTCAGCGGTATTTAAGAAAATGATCAGCCATGCACCATCCTGTAAAGCAGGCCTTAAGCCATGACGGTTGAAGACCCAGAAACCCAGCACAGCAATGCGAGCAAACAACTCTGCATAACTACGCGCAAGACTAAAGCGCAAGGTTTCAAACTCTTTGCTTTGCTCAGAATTTGAGAAGTAATCCTGAATTTTTTGATCCAACGAATGCTGCTCAACCAAAAGTTGGTTTGCTTGTTCACGTAGCGTGGTGAGTGTCTCAGCAGACAATCCTGCTGTGACATCGGCATCGTTGAGCATTTCGATGATTGTCCCTAGTGATTCCATCACCAAGTCACCATCTCGGTTGAAAATTTCAAGCTCGCGGAAATCAATAGCACCTGTCTCTACCTGCAAGTCATACAACTGGCGATAGCGTGCTTTAGCTTCGGCTTGGTTGAGATGGTCAGCTTTTTTGCTACGACCTTTATTGGCAGATTTGAGCTGGAAACTCAGGCTGTCTAGACAGACGGTGCTACTGCCGTCAAACACACTAACAATTAGATGGTCTCTGAATGCTTTCTGATACATACCATCCGCATATGCATTTCTTAAGAAAAAACGCGACCCAAGCACTGAAGAAGTGATCTTGGCGAGTGACTCTACATACTCAGGTACGAGTACTTTGACGATTGGTGACCATGTACTGAACTGATTGATACAAACGTGTAACCCACGCGCACCAACGAGTGATAACACCTCAGCAGCTAAAAGGTAGGCATAGGCTGTCGCGAGTTGCTCACGCACCAACGGAATGCTTATTACTTTTTTGTTATATAACTCGCGCTCAATAGCAAACTCGGTCGCGATACGTAGCATGGTATCGCCAGCACCAAGAGAGAAGCTACTGCAATATGCACGTGTTACCTGTAGGGTCTTAAGACCAAGCTCTAACCCTTGGCCTTCTTCACCGATCAAAGCATCTTTGTGAATTTCAGCATTGTTAAAGCCAATACCACTGATATCTAGCCCACGCATACCCACTGTTGGCAGGCGGTTCAGGCTATACGTTCCTTTAGAAGCCATATGACGCTTATCGAGCCAGAAAGCACTTAAACTACGTGGTCCACGATCATTCGATGTTTTAGCAATCAGACTTAAAGAGTCACCTAAAGTGGCACGGTTGATCGACCATTTTTCGCCATTTAAGACATACTTGCTATCGGCAGATTGTGCAGTTACTTCACTAGATAGCAGATCGGCACCATGGGCTTTCTCGCTATAAGCCAACGCTGGAGCAGCGCCACTCAAAATTCGACTAGCAATATTTTGGCATTGGTTCGCATTACCACCAATCCATACGATCACAGACCAAGCATTCGTGCTATAGGTCGAATTGATGGTTAGATCACGTCGTGCCAACACACGATGTAGATATAACAACTCTTCACCAATTTCCATGCGACCTCCAAGCTCTGAAGGCACATAGAAACGGTTCATACCCACCGCATTTAGAAAATCAACAGCTCGCTGGGGATATTGCTCTTTCTCATCACGCTCGATAGCTGCGGACCAAGAAAAATCATTATTAGTATCATGTACGGAGCCTAAAATTTGCTCCAGACGAGCGGCAGATTGAAACTGCCGCAAATTGGACGTAAGTGACATGGATTTTCACTCAAAATGATTAAAGGGTAAGGATTAAAACAAAGCACTTTTCAGACGATTAAAAATCAACGTGCGCACTTCACGTTCCTTGATCATTGAGTTGAGTAGATTGGAGCTATAACGAATCAGCTGCCCCCGCTGCTCACGATCACGGATGACTTCTAAGCCGTTCTTGACATAGTTTCGAGCAATCACCGTTCTACGGTTTGGATGGGTTAAACAGACCAGTTGACCGCGTTCGATCTGCTCTTTAATTTTTCTTCTTCTGATTTTGCCGCTCGTGGTCTTATTTATTCGGCCTTGATGTAGTAAATAGACACTGTCTACAGGCAAGCCAATGTCAGCCGCCACTTGTTCTTTGACCTGAGTTCTGATGGTTTCAAAATTAAGAGTTTTATCTAATGACTTCTTTTTGATCTCAAGTACAACTGTAACACCATCAGAGTCAGCAAAATTTACTGCTGCAACACAGCCTTTACGAACAGCAGGGTGTGCCGTTTCAACAGAGCACTCGATGTCTTGCGGGTAATAGTTCTTACCACGGATAATAATCACATCCTTAAGACGGCCAGTTACATACAAGTCTCCATCTTTAATAAAGCCCATATCACCCGTTCTTAAGTAATACTCTTTACTCGGCTGACCTGCTTCATCAA
The DNA here is from genome assembly GCF_056736115.1 of Acinetobacter sp. 70_2. NCBI lineage: Bacteria > Pseudomonadati > Pseudomonadota > Gammaproteobacteria > Moraxellales > Moraxellaceae > Acinetobacter > Acinetobacter sp. 70_2. Next base: position 115,216 of record NZ_JBWZIP010000002.1, on the reverse strand, counting down.
GGATAGTTGCTTCAAAGGTTTCCTGATTGACCTCTGGCTTCTGCCAGTAGCCTGCTGTAACACTCTCTCCTGCTAGCCAGATTTCACCGACTTCATGAGCTGCTACTTCTTTACGGGTATGCGGATTGACGATGCGGCAATCAATGTGTGCCGAGATCTTGCCACAACTCACCACTTGCACCGCGGTCTGATCCTGACTGGTCTGTACCAAGTGAGCATTTAACTTGTCACGATCAAGCGAAATTGCATTGAGTGGACCAGTTACACCACTGACTAAGAGCGTCACCTCTGCCAAGCCATAGCATGGCAAGAAAGTATCCAGTTTCAAATTCGATTGAGTATTGAACTTCTCCATGAAACGCTGCATGACGTGCGCCTTGATTGGCTCTGCACCGTTAAACAGCACACGCACATGGCTTAGATCAAGCGCTGCTGCATCTTCATCCGAGATGCGATGCAAGCACAATTCATACGCAAAATTTGGTCCGCCACTGATCGTGACGCCTTTTTCACTAATGAATTGTAGCCATTTAAGAGGTTTTCGAATGAAGTCTAGTGGCGACATCACATAGCAGGTCAAACCAACATATACGGTCTGCAAAACTGAGCCAATTAACCCCATGTCGTGATAAACAGGCAGCCATGTCAGGCCAATATCATCAGGTTGTGTACAAAAAGCTTCAGCAATCATGGCTTCATTTGCCATAATATTTTTGTGGGTGACAATTACACCTTTAGGCCAACCTGTTGATCCTGACGTGTATTGAAGGAAGCAAACGTCATCTGCATCAATATATGGAAAATCTTTTTCCATCACATCACGCTGAAATTCAGCGTCAACCGCATGTAGTATTAAACTTTCATTTTGAGCTTTTAATGTGATTAGACCTGATAGCTCAAGAATTTTTTTTGTTGTGAGTACTATCTTTGGTTCACAGTCATTCATAATATTCAAAATATTAGAAAAACCATTACGATTAAACGGCAAGCTAACTGGTACTGCGATAATTTTAGCTTTCAGACAAGCAAAGAACGATACGATAAAGTCTAGCCCAGGCTCGAACAGCAACACTGCACGCTCACCACTGTCCACAAGGTTCATTAATATCTGAGCTTGGTGTTGAACTCGCTCGTTCAGATCTGCATACGTTAGAGATTGAATACCACCAGATTGGCGTCCCAAATACTCGAAAGCAGTTTTACCTCCCTGTAAATTTGCATGGGATTCCAAAGTTGCAATGATATTATCCGTACACATTACAGCCATAACTTACTCCGATTAATTATAATTAACCCTTAAAACCTGCTCATTCAGAAATTAAATTTCTAGCTGGGTTTTTAAATAAAAAATGAATATACTTTTTGTTTAAAATATAAATTCACATTATATTTTATGTGCGAGTGTTTTTTATTACACCTGTAAGTGTTTACAGGTTGGATGTGATTTATCAAAAATTAAGAAGCCAGACCGCTTTCACAAATCATTTTTTATTCAGTTATATATTTTTAATTCTTGTATTAATTAAACTTTATACTCAATCTTTACTCTTAATTTAGATATTACAAAGCTAAAATTTTGATGTTTTTTTAATCTTAAAATCTGTGCTCAATTGTAACTCTTCTCTTACCTAACTTTTAATTTTAGATGGTTATATGTGACATAATTCATCATTTTTATGATGACAGGTTATTCAAGTATAAAGTACCTACTCTCTCGTTCCCCTTTATTTTCAAGGGTCAAGTATTAAATTGAAATCATCTAATCAGCATTTTATTGATTGAAAAGCATCTCATGTGCAACCAAGATACAAGTTCCGCAATTAATCTATTTAATTTATATGATTATTTATAAATCATTAGAAGCTTATAGCAGGAATCCTAATATAAATAACTTCTCTCTAAAAAATAAATTTTATTATTTTTTAATAACCAAAATTTAAAATAAAACCTTACACTTTATTTAATTTAAAAATATTTTAATTATTAATTTATCTTAAGTTTAAAACTATTTTAAATATTTAATTAACCTAATTTAAAATAAAACACTATAACTAATTATTTTTAAATTTTAATATTAATTTTTTATTATTTATCTCTATAAAAGCCCAAGCATTACAGCCCGAATAGCCGCTGAGATTTTATTGTTCACATTTAACTTTTGCATCGAATTACAGAGATGGAAATTTACCGTCCTTTCCGTCACCCCAAGAATCTGCGCGATCTCTGCTGACGTTTTACCCTCAGCCGTCCAACGTAGTGCCTCTTTTTCTCGGTTCGTTAAATAAAGATTAAACTGAGAGAACTCTACATCATTTACAATTTTAGCAATGCTGGAATGCACTGTTTGGGTCAACCAGTACATATTTGTATATTGTGCTTTTTGCTCTTTTTCTGATAATTGGTCGGCAGATCTTGCGAGTGTTAACATTCCTCTCGTCCCAATAAAATCACGGCTTGACTGAGCCCAACCAACATTTAAACCATAAGAACGTGCCTCCTCCCAGAACTCTTTTTCTTCTTGTGTCTTTGCACATTGGCTGGACCATACAAGAGGTTGAAGTGAGACCATACAATGCTGCACGGTTGGGTCCACCTTCACATAGCATTGCTCTACATAACGCTTCTGCCATGCTTGAGGGTAATTATTCAACATAATCGTTTTTGGTTCAGCAATAGATAAGGGTGACTGCATACCATAAGCACAATAATCAAATCCAAGCTTTAAAGCTGTAGATTTAACTACTTCAAACAGCTCATCTTCATCTTGTACGATCAGAAATGCTGATAATAAATCCTCTTGCCAACTTTCCATTTGCGCTCATTAGACTCCATTCACAAATCATTTTTGTCAGTTGCATCTTGTGAATTCAAGTGATCAAATTGAAGCGTAGGCCTAATTTTTACCTTTATTTCAATAAAGCTCTGCAAGAATCTAAAAGATTTTAGGTTCCAAAAATATGTTCAATACCTAATCTTCTTTTCTTGATTTCTCAATTGCAGATTTTGAATTCATCATCCAATTAACAACACTTTCAAGCCTGATATGGTTGCAAATTATTCAGATAAACTAAATTTCTGAAAGCTTTTAAGGTTGTTATATCCGTGTGCAGATTATGCTTGAAAATTTAAATTTTACAGGATGCATTTTATTCCAAAAAACAACTATTTTTAAATTAATGAAAGCAGCTTATTATTTATTCTTGTGAGTATATTTTTATTAATTTAATTAAATAATATCTCCCACTAATGGTCCAAGTGATATAATTTTACCACTTATTATATATTGAAACTAAAAACATCCATAATGATCTAGCAAATCAAATAATTAGGTTATGACTTCTCTTAGTTATAATTATTATTTTAATAATGAGAATAGATGCTATTTACAAAATTTATAACAAACTAAGCCTATGGAGCATTTTTTAAAAGTAATTTTCATATTAAAGCTACAAAATTTTCAATTTTACATAAGCAAACCTTAATACTTAAACAAGTCTCTAATAAGAAAAGCTTAACGGTGTAAGGTATCAAATTATATCTAACCTGTTAAACATAACAGTATTTAATTGGCAATAATTTATGTTATTTATCAATAGATTCCTAATTCAGGTTGCTTGAACAGGTAGCATGGCCAGCATCCCCCCTCATTTTCCAATCTCAACAGATGGTTTTATTCGCATGAATGAAAACCAGCTTATGAATTACCCTTTCCAACACGTCATATCTATTATTGAGTCTACACACATTAAAGAGTCTCAAATTATCTATTATGGTTTTACTGAATGGGCCACATTAAAGACCCCAGCTTTAAGTACCGGATGGGACTGGGAGTTCGTAGAGCAAAATGGTTTTGCTAGCTTAAAACGAATTGGCCTACCCAGAAGCAATATCATGATTGTTGATGTGTCTGGTACAGATATTGGATTTGATGTTACTGAAACACTAATTGAAAGAAAAATAGATACTCTGTTTTGGGAACAGTTCATTTATGCTCAAATCAATGCAACATTAACAAAGTCTAAATTAAGTCTGACTTTCTCTTAGAAACCTGTAAATTTTTACAGTTACCGCCTTCCCAGCTGTTCAGTAAAGTCACATCAAAAATAAGTGGAAGCACTTGTAATGAACATTATTGCTGGATTTCAAAACAATTTTTCAGAAGGCTTATATACCAAATTTAAAAGTTACCGTTATAGGGTATTTGTTGAACATTTGGGATGGGAGTTAAATTGCCCACATAATGAAGAACTAGATCAATTTGATAAAATCGATACAGCTTATGTGGTTGCTCAAGATAGAGAGTCCAATATTATTGGCTGTGCCAGACTATTACCTACGACTCAACCCTATTTATTAGGTGAAATATTTCCTCAATTACTCAATGGAATGCCTATTCCCTGCTCACCAGAAATTTGGGAACTCTCAAGGTTTTCTGCCGTAGATTTCTCGAATCCACCTACCACAGCGACTCAAGCAGTATCATCACCTGTTTCGATTGCCATTCTGCAAGAAGCAATTAACTTTGCAAGAGAACAAGGTGCCAAACAACTTATTACCACCTCTCCTCTTGGGGTAGAGCGGTTACTACGTGCTGCTGGGTTTCGTGCCCATCGTGCAGGCCCACCAATGACGATTGATGGATATTCTATGTTTGCATGTTTAATTGATGTCTAATTGTTTAAAGGTTAACTCTTGCTGCTTTAGCATGAGTTAACCTATTTTCTATAACCAAGAAATACACATACCACCAAGACAAAAATAACGCGTATTAATCAGTCTTGGTTTTTAAATTTAAGTTTACTTTTTTATGATAATCCTCATCCGTTTTAGTCGTCCAATCACGCGGCATAAAGGAGGTCGATATAATGGCAACGATAGCCATACTTCCAATATAAAGCATAATTAAATATGGATTGCCCTGCCCAACACTAAGCAGTTTAGTGGCAATCATCGGTGCTAAACCACCGCCTAATACACCAGCCAACTGTACCGAAATAGAGATTCCGCTGTAGCGAATTTCCACAGGAAATTGACGAGCAAAAAGCTGAGCTTGTGGTGCATACATAATTGGGAATACAACACCAATTGCTAACACAATTGCTGTCCAGACGAGTACCGGATCTTTTGTGTTGAGCATGGTAAAGAATGGATAGCAGTAAAGTGCCAGTACGCATAGGCCAAACATAAACATATTGCGTTGACCGACTTTATCTGACAAATGTCCGCATAGCGGCGTCATAAATAAAATAACGGCTGCCCCGCAAATGGTAGCAAACAAAATGTCTTGGCGTGGGATCCCAAGTTGTGCAGTGGTATAAGCCAAGGTAAATGTTGAAGCAATATAGAACCATGCGTTCTCGGCAGCACGTGCCAAAATAATGGTGATAAGTTGCTTTGGATGATTTTTAAAAACCTGTAAGGCAGGAACTTTGACTTCTTCAGACTGCTGTTTTACTTTTTCGAAATCTGGTGATTCAGGTACTTTTACACGAATATACCAACCCACTGCCAATAAAATAATGCTGGCAAGAAATGGTAAACGCCAACCCCAGCTAAAAAGTGCTTGTTCAGGTAATAATGACACTAGTCCTAGTGCGATTGAGGCGAGCATTAAGCCACCACCGGTACTGGCTTGAGGTAAGCTTCCCCAAAAACCTTTACCACCTTCGGGTGCATGTTCAACGGCCATAAGCACAGCGCCGCCCCACTCACCACCCATTGCCATCCCTTGAATAAATCGCAAGATGACCAGACCAATTGCAGCCCAATAACCAATTGATTCATAAGTAGGTAATAAGCCAATCAGTACAGTTGGAATCCCCATGAGCATAAGTGTCAACAACAACATCGACTTACGGCCAATCTTGTCACCAAAATGACCAAAGACCAGACCTCCTAAAGGCCGCCCAATAAACCCAACGGCATAGGTTGCAAATGCCGCAAGTACACCTGTAAGTGGGTCCAGATTAGGGAAAAATAACTTGTTAAAAATGAGGGCTGCTGCCGCACCATAAACAAAAAAGTCATACCACTCAATGGTGGTGCCGACCATGCTAGAGATGCCTGCTAATCGATGTGACGACTTTTTAGCATTTGAACCGTTTCCATGTACTGTTTGCATCGTAATATCCTTTTTAGATTTTCTTGTTTTATCTTTTTTATGCTTATGACCAGCCCTGACCATAAGCATTTTCAGGTCTCGCTTTATCTCCTTAAGCTTTTTATGTTTTTGTAATGCGGTTTAGCTCAATTTTTCTAAAATTGGCTCAAATTTCGAATTACGTTCTTGCCACTGCGGTTGTTTGTCTTTATCGACAATGAGAGCACGGACACCTTCAATAAAGTCACCATGCTCAAACCAGATATCCTGTAAATCACGTTCAAGCTGCATACACTGCGGTAAAGAAAGCCCACGGCCTAAATGTTGCAGTTTCAAACTGGTTTGTTTGGCTATAAATGAGCGCTGCTGCAGAATACTAAGCATCTTACTTGCCCAAGCTTTTAAGCTTTCATCTTGTTCATTTTCAAGACTTTGCTCGATTTCATCTAAATGCTGATATCCGAAGTGTTTACGAATACCTTCTGCCAACTGTTTGAGCTCACTTTCAGCAGGACGAGTAATAAATCGGGTAATGATGTGTTCAATTCCCTCTTTAGTTAAACTTGGCGCTTCAACGAGAGCATCTTGCAACGCTTGTAACTGCTCACTTGGCACATGGTAGTCAATTAAATCGAGGTAAAGCGCATCGCTACTGCTGATCTGCTCACCCGTAATGGCCATATAAACACCGATATCATCAAGGCGAGACAGGAAGTGTGTTGCACCAACGTCTGGGAAGAAACCAATCGCTGTTTCAGGCATGGCAAATCTAGACTTTTCGCTGCTTACCACAATGTGACAAGCCTGAGCCAAGCCAAAACCGCCACCTAAAACATAGCCATCAAGCATAACAATGACTGGCTTTGCATATTCACGCAGTACATTCAGCATTTTATATTCGGCACTAAAGTACCCTTTGTAGTCGGCCGTGCCATTTTTATAACTGTCATAGAGATAGCGAATATCACCACCTGCACAGAAGGCTTTTGGGCTATTTGATTTGATTAAAACTGCCTGAATAGCAGCATCATTTCGCCACAGTTCCAATTGGGCACCAATACTTTTGATCATATCTAGCGACAATGCATTGAGATGAGTCACACGGTCTAAGGTAATCACGCCAAGCTTACCTTGTCGCTCAATCATTAAGTGATTTTCTGTATTCATTTTATTGATCTCTTATTGATTTTTAAAATTTGGCTTTCGTTTTTCAACGAATGCCTGCATTCCTTCTTTTTGGTCAAATGTTGCAAATATTGAATGGAACATACGTCTTTCAAAACGCAAGCCTTCAGTAAGGTTTACTTCAAAAGCTCGGTTGATGGTTTCTTTAAGCATCATATTTGCTGTTAAAGAGCGTGCCGCGATTTTTTCAGCGGCTTGCAAGGTTTGTTCAAGTAATTCTTCTTTGCTAAACACACGTGCGACTAAACCACTTTGTTCTGCTTCTACAGCGCCCATTTGACGAGCGGTAAGGCACATTTCCATTGCTTTGGCTTTACCAATCGCATGGGTTAAGCGTTGTGTGCCACCAATACCAGGAATCACACCTAAAGTGACTTCGGGTAAACCAAACTTGGCGTTATCAGCACAATAAATAAAGTCACACATCAGAGCTAATTCGCAGCCACCACCCAATGCATAGCCACTCACCGCAGCGATTAAGGGTTTGCGGCGCTGCGCAATACGGTCTGCAAGATGAAAAAAGTCATCTAAATAAATATCAGGAAATGCCAAATCAGCCATTTCTTTAATGTCGGCACCTGCGGCAAAAGCCTTTTCAGAACCTGCCAATACGATGCAACCAATTTCACGGTCTTTTTCGAACTGATCTAATGCCTGATTAATTTCACTAATTAATTCACTGTTTAAAGCATTGAGCGCTTGAGGGCGATTTAAGGTAATCAGTCCAACCCCATTACGCTTTTCTAATAAAATACTTTGCCACTGCATTATTTATTCCTTGTTCTGATTTTATAGACTACGTGCAATCACTAAACGTTGGATATCACTGGTGCCTTCGTAAATTTGACAAATACGCGCATCACGATAAATGCGTTCAATTGGGAAGTCTCTCAGGTAGCCATAGCCACCAAACACTTGTAAGGCGCTTGAACACACGCGTTCAGTCATTTCTGAAGCAAATAACTTGGCCATTGAAGCTTCGTTGAGACATGGTTGACCTGCTTCTTTTAAGCGCGCAGCGTAGTGAACCAGTTGTCTCGCTGCTTCAATTTCAGTTGCCATACTGGCAAGACGAAAAGCGATGGTTTGATGCTCGAAAATTGGTTTTCCAAAAGTAATACGTTCTTTGGCATAACGGGTCGCTTCTTCGAGTGCCGCACGTGCTAAACCGACTGCTTGCGCCGCAATACCAATACGGCCACCTTCTAAATTGGCAAGTGCGATTTTCAAGCCCTCACCTTCTTTGCCTAGCATGAGACTTTTATGAATGCGCACATCGGTCAGAGCAATTTGGCAGGTATCTGAAGCATGCAGACCGAGTTTTTCTTCAACACGAATCACTTCATAGCCCGGTGTTTCGCGTGGGACTAAAAAGGCACTAATACCTTTTTTGCCCGCGCTAGGATCGGTCACGGCAAACACAATAATGACACCGGCATTATTACCCGAGGTAATAAACTGCTTAGCACCATTTAAGATGTAATCATCGCCATCTTTCACCGCTCGGGTTTTAATGGCTCCCGCATCTGAACCTGTATGCGGTTCGGTTAAGGCAAAAGCGCCGATCATTTCACCTTGCGCCAACGGCTTTAAGAAACGTTCTTTTTGCTCATCAGTACCAAACTTTAAAATAGGTACACAACCAACCGAGTTATGTACACTCATGATGGTCGAAGTTGCGCCATCTGCTGCGGCTACTTCTTCGAGTGCTAGTACATAGGCTAAGTTACCTGTATCTGAGCCACCCCATTGCTCTGAAACAAGCATACCCATAAAGCCAAGTTGCCCCATTTGAGCCAAGGTATCTTTCGGGAAAGTTCCGTCCCGATCCCAATCGCTGGCATAAGGCTTGATTTGTTCTTGGGCGAAACTTTTCGCCATGTCACGGATAAGTAATTGTTCTTCGGTAAATTGCATTATTATTTCCTTTACCCTGCTTTAGCTTGTTGTTTAGCAATTTCTTGATTACGCAATAAAAAGCGCTGAATTTTGCCACTTGGAGTTTTAGGTAATTCACTCACAAATTCAACTAAACGTGGGTAAGCATGAGCAGAAAGTCGTCTTTTAACAAACTGGCTGAGTTCTTCAGCAAGTGTTTCTGATGGTTGAGTAGTCGCGGATAAAATCACGAAAGCCTTAACCACTTCGGTACGGTCTGGGTCAGGCACACCAATCACTGCTGCCTCAACCACTGCATCATGTTCAAGCAAAGCACTTTCTACATCGAAAGGCCCAATCCGATAACCCGATGTGGTGATTACATCATCGCTACGGCCGACAAAACTCATACTGCCATCGGCATGAAGTTCTGCAGTATCGCCCGTTAAGTAGTAATGACCAACAAAAGGTGATTTTCGGCTTTCTTTATAGCCACCAAACCACATCATTGGAGACTGGCTAATGTCGACTGCTAAAATTCCCGGTGTGTCAGGCGGAAGTTCTTCACCTTGTTCATTAACAATCGCAACACGGTAGCCCGGACTTGGAAAACCTGCTGAACCAGCATGAATTTCATGTTTTAAACCATGATGATTACACACCACCATACCCACTTCGGTTTGCCCATAGTGGTCATAAATTGGAGCATCAAGGACTTGTTTAAACCAGCGAATGACTTCTGGATTCAGCGGTTCACCGGCACTACTCACCACACGGAACTGCCCTTTTAACGGCGCCATTTGCGCTGGATCAGCTGCCATCATCATGCGGTAAGCAGTTGGTGCGCCTGCCAAGTTGTTAACTTTATAATCTTTCACAATTTGGCATAGGCTATCTGTGCTGAACCCACCTTCATAAAACAAAGTAGCGTGGCCCAAGAATAATGGCCCAGTAATCGCATAGTACAAACCATACGCCCAACCCGGGTCGGCAATATTCCAAAATGAATCTTCTTCGGTTAAACCAATGGCATCTTGCATATATCGCCCAAAGGCAATCAATGCTTTTAGTGGCACTTCCAATGGTTTCGCTGGTCCTGTAGTGCCTGAAGTAAACATAAGCAAGAAAGGATCTTGGATGCTACGCATCACCAGATCACATTGATCGGACTGCTGCTTCACTTCATCCCAGAAATTAAAATCACCTGCTTTAAGCTGAGTGCCTTGTGCGTCAGCCACCGTCACAATTGCAGGGCAATTTTCAATTTCATCAAGCTTGCTACGGTTGCCCATATCGGTCACCACCAGCTTACTTTGTGCAAGCTGAATACGGTGCTCAATCGCTTTTGGGCCAAACGCAGTAAAGAGTGGTTGATAGACTGCACCAATTCGCCAAGCTGCAAAAATAGTCACGATCAATTCAGGTGTTCTTGGTAATAGACCTGAAATACGGTCGCCTGCTTTTACACCTTGTGATTTTAGAAAGTTAGCAAACTGACTTGACCACTCTTTTAATTCACGGAAGGTATATTGCTCTTTTCGTCCGTCTTTTCCTTGCCAATACAGCGCGATTTTGTCGCCATTTGCATGTCGATCACAGCATTCATAACATGCGTTAAGTGCATCAAGTGAACCTGACAACATCTGTTTTGCAGTACTTTCCAAATCGAAAGCCTGTGCAGCATTTTGATAATCCATCATATCTTTTCCCTCAGTCCGGATTTGTTGTTATTCACGACAGGGTTTGATTTATTGGTTTAAAGCCATCCTTTGGCTTTACCGTTATGCCTCTTGTGGCAGGTATTGCTGAATAATGCTCGAAAAATCGAGATTGGCATTACCGCGCATACACATTTGCTGATAGAGCTGCTGTACCATGCCACCTAATACAACTGGCTGTTTGACTTGGCCCGCGGCTTCTACAGCGAGTCCTAAATCTTTTAGCATCAGCTGAGTCGCAAAACCGTCTTGGTAACCTCGAGATGCTGGCGCATTTTCATTAATATGCGGCCACGGGTTACATACATCCGAACTCCAACAACGACCGCTTGAGGTGTTAATGACGCCTGCCAATGCTTGTGGGTCAATGCCGAGTTTCACACCCAACGCCATGCCTTCTGCCACCGCAGCCATTGAAATACCTAAAATCAGGTTATTGCAAATTTTGGCAATTTGACCTGCACCCACATCACCACAATGAACAATATTTTTGCCCATGTGGCTGAGCACAGGTTTCACCTCATTAAAGGTTTGTTCATCAGCACCGACCATGAAGGTTAAGGTTCCTGCTTGAGCACCAATGGTTCCACCAGAGACTGGTGCATCACAAATTTTAATATTTTTGCTATGTGCAACAGCAGCAATGTCTTTAATGGTTTGCGGGTCAATGGTGCTGCTATCAATGCATAAGCTACCTGCTTTTAGCACTTCCAATACACCATTTTCACCTAAGTAAACCTCTTTAACATGCTTCGCCGCAGGCAACATGGTAATGACTACATCTGCTTGTTTAGCTGCGTCCTGTGGGCTGTCGCAAACCACACCACCTGCCTCGGCGAAGTGCTGAATTGCGATTTCACTGAGGTCGTAACCATAAACTTTGAGCCCGGCTTTTAGTAGGTTTTGGGCCATTTTGCCGCCCATATTTCCTAGTCCGATAAAGGCGATATTCATCCGTGATCCCCTTAACGTAAACTAATGGTTGTATTTACACTGCCAACTTCATGGCTATCTTCAAACCAGCGACTGGTAATCGTTTTAGTTTGGGTATAGAACTGGACAGCCTGTTTGCCGTATGGCCCCAAGTCACCAAGTTTCGAACCTCTTGAACCCGTAAAACTAAAGAAAGGCACTGGTACAGGAATTGGAATGTTGATACCCACTTGACCAATATCAATCAGGTTTTGGAAAGTACGTGCAATGGCACCGCTTTGTGTGAATAGGCCTACACCATTACCAAATGGGTTGGCATTAATCAAAGCAATCGCTTCATCGAGTGTATCTACACAAATAATTGAAAGTACCGGGCCAAAGATTTCTTCTTTATAAATACGCATGTCGGTATTTACGCCGCTAAAAATCGTTGCACCTACAAAGTTGCCCGATTCATAGCCTTGAACTTGAACATCACGGCCATCGAGTAACAACTCTGCCCCTTGCTCAACACCGCTATTAATCAAGTCAATTACACGCGCTTTAGCACGTTTTGAAATGACTGGGCCAATGTCAGTATTTGGCTCATGGCCTGCGTTTACTTTTAAGGTTTTCGCTTTTTCGACTAACTCTTGAATCCACTGTTTACTTTCACCCACCATGACTGCGACAGACAATGCCATACAGCGTTGCCCAGCAGCACCAAATGCTGCACCGACTAAGGCATTTAGCGTTTGTTCTTTATTGGCATCTGGCATCACAACCACATGGTTTTTTGCACCCATCATTGATTGCACGCGTTTGCCATGTTGCCCTGCAAGGTTATAAACATGTGTGCCAACCGCAGTTGAGCCTACAAATGAAATCGCTTTAATGTCTTTATGGGTACACAAGCGGTCAACCACTTCTTTGCCGCCATGCACAACGTTTAAGACACCTGCCGGAATACCTGCTTGAATCGCAAGTTCAACCAACATCATGGTCGATAAAGGATCTTGTTCTGATGGTTTTAAAACGAAGGTATTGCCGCACACGATTGCCATTGGGAACATCCAAAGTGGAATCATGGCAGGGAAATTAAACGGCGTAATACCCGCACAGACACCCAAAGGTTGCTGCAAGGTATAGGTGTCTACACCACGTGCTACACCTTCAACATATTCACCCATTTGCAAAGTGCCGATCGAACAGGCATGTTCAACCACTTCTAGACCACGTTGAATATCGCCTTCGGCATCTGCCAAGGTTTTGCCTTGTTCCGCCGTTAGTACTTGTGCAATTTCCTTCATGTTGGCACGGATTAAGTCTTGTAACTTAAGCATGATGCGCATACGTGCCTGAATTGGGGTTTGACGCCAAGAAGCAAAAGCATCTTGTGCGGCTTGAATAGCAGCGTCAACTTCTTGAACCGTTGCAAATGGTACGCGACCAATCACTTCCTGAGTGGCAGGGTTAACAATGTCTTGCCATTCCTGTGTTTTAGATTCGATAAACTGTCCGTTAATGAGTAATTTAGCGGTGTCCAATTCGATTTTTTGGATTGTGTTCATAACCTCTCCGTAGGCCATATTTTTATTGTGTTCAGTTATTAGAAAATACTGATCTATGTATTTTCTTTATTCAGGTTTCATTTGAGACTAACAAAGAAAGCTTTGACCACCAACGCAAATTCATGCACGATTGTTGTGCAAATATGCACAGGGACAATAACAAAAATGAAAGTGGATTGGGATCATCTACAGTTTTTTCTGGTTTTAGCACGCACTAAAACCTTAACTAATGCTGCACGTATTATTGGTGTCGAGCATAGTACGGTGGCTAGACGAATTCAGGCTCTAGAACTTGCTTTGGGTACAACCTTGTTTAAGCGTGAGGCAACGGGCTATGAGCTGACGCTCGAAGGAATGGCACTGGTTCCTCGAGTTGAGCAAATGGAACAGGCCTTCTTACAAATTGAAAAACCACATCAACCTTTGCAAGGTCGTGTGCGAATTGGCACACCTGAAGGTTTTGGAACTGCATTTTTAGCACGCTTACTGGCTGAGTTCTCAATTCAGTATCCACTGCTGACCATCGATCTAATTCCAGTACCAAAAATGATTAAGCTCTCACACCGTGAAGCGGACATTGTAGTATCAATTGAACGCCCAACTTCTGGGCCCTACATCATTACGCGGTTATCAGACTACTGCTTGAAAATTTATGGCAGCCAAAACTATCTAGCGCAAAACCCACCTATTCGCGGTTTAGAAGATTTAACACAACATCGTTTTGTGAACTATATTGATGATCTGGTGTATAGCCCTGAGCTGTACTGTTTAGAACGGTTACCTTTGAAGCTCAATGCTAACTTCCGTAGCAGCAGTATTTTGGCCCAGCAAATTGCGGTCAGTGCGGGTGCAGGGCTTGCGATTTTGCCCAAGTTTCTAGCAGACGATAAACCTGAACTCGAAGAAGTGTTAGAGCAACAAGTTCGTTTTACCCATACCTTCTGGATGCTGACCTTTGTGGATTTACAACATGAACCGCGCATTAAACTGGTCTGGGATTATTTGCGTAAACAAGCCGATAAATATCAGCACCTACTGGTCGATTAGACACCTCAATAAAAAAGCCAATCAATTATGATTGGCTTTTTTGGTAAATCGAGAAAGGATAATTAAAAGACTTCACGGCCTAGTTTTTTCATACGCGGCTTATAGAACGCATAGTAAGTTACGCTTAAAACCACTAACCATACTGGGCTAACGTAGAGTGCTTTCAATGTATCTGGCTCTAGTGCCAAAATCACTAAAGTAAACAAGAAGAATGCAATGACAACATAAGCCATCAACACCCCGCCCGGCATTTTAAAGGTCGATTTAGCATGTAACTCTGGACTCAACTTACGGTAACGTAAATAGCATGCCATGATCAGAAGCCATACACTAATAAAGAGAATCACACAGAGTGAACTTGCCAAAGTAAATGCTTCCATAGTGTTTGGAACAAAGTACTGAAGCACTGCTCCACCCATAATGAAAATACATGAGAAGATTAAACCATTTGAAGGTACGGCACGTTTTGATAAACGCCCCAATGCACTTGGCGCCTGACCATCTTTCGATAAACCAAACAGCATACGACTGGTTGAAAACACACCGCTGTTCATTGAAGACATCACTGAAGACAGTACGACCAAGTTCATGATGATGGCTGAAACAGGAATACCCGCATTTAAGAACAACTCAACAAATGGGCTTTTATCTGCACGAATGTGATCCCAAGGTGTTACTGACATCACCACAAAGAGTGCCAACACATAGAATAGAATAATACGTACAGGAATCGCGTTAATTGCCTTAGGCAGATTTTTCTCTGGATCTTTGGTTTCAGCGGCTGTTGTACCAATCAATTCGACGCCAATAAAGGCAAACACGGCAATCTGGAAACCTGCCAAAAATCCGCTTACGCCTTTTGGAAATATGCCACCATGCGACCACACATTACTTACACTCACAACCTCACCATGCGGAGCTTGAAAATGAGTAAGGAGCATGTAGCCACCGACTCCAATCAGGCCAATAATGGCCAAAATCTTAATGAGTGCGAACCAAAATTCAACTTCACCAAACAACTTCACCGTAAGAAGGTTAAGCCCTAAAATGAATAGTACACAGCCTGTACTGATCATGGCCTGTTGCATTGGTGAGAAACTGGCGCCTTCGGGCAACCAGAAACTTAAATAGTTAATGACCGCAGACAAATCAGCAATACCGACCAGTACCCAGCCTAACCAATAGGTCCAGCCTATGTAGTAGCCAGCCCATGGTCCAATCAAATCATATGCCATATCAACAAATGATTTGTAATGTAAGTTGGCAAGCAGTAGTTCACCCAATGCACGCATCAGAAAAAAGAACATACCACCAATTATCATGTAAATCACGAGGATTGAAGGACCTGCGAGGGAGATGGTTTTGCCCGAGCCCATAAATAGGCCGGTTCCAATTGCACCGCCAATTGCAATCATTTGTAGATGGCGATTATTTAATTTCCGTTGTAAATGATCAGGGGAGCTTGCCTCATCGGGATGATGAACCATTGTCATATTAGAAGTCCTTTTTATATTTGCTTAATTTCAATCAGCAACATATAGGGAGAAAATGAACCGTATATCATGGGTTGCTGAGTCTATACATCGGGACAATATGTTCAAGTATATTTTTTCCTTAATTGAACTATCTTTTATCCCTGTTTTTTTAAATTGCATTATTTATGTACTGCCTTCACGGCAATTTTAATTATCCAATCTCGATTCACCAGATGAGCCGAAGTGTAGCATGCGATAATGCTTGATGTCGCTTTTCTTCCCCCCTCTAAACTGTGCTATTGATTCAAAAATAAACAACATTATTCCGATAAAAAATAGAAAGAAAATAAAAAAAGCCAATCATGTTCGATTGGCTTTTTAATAAAACTTAATGATCGTTAACGAGTTCACGTCCTAGCTTTTTCATGCGTGGTTTATATAACACATGATAGGTCACACCCAAGATGACTAACCATACTGGGCTCACATATAAAGCTTTCAAAGTATCTGGCTCTAGCGCCAAGATAACCAAAGTAAAAAGCATGAATGCCAAAACCACATAACTCATCCAAACGCCACCCGGCATTTTGAAAGTAGATTTTTCATGTAATTCAGGACGTAATTTACGATAGCGTAAATAACACACCATAATGAGACTCCAAACGCTAATGAATAGAATCACACAAAGTGAACTTGCTAACGTAAATGCCTCCATGGTGTTTGGAACAAAGTACTGAAGCACTGCTCCGCCCATAATAAAAGTACAAGAGAAAATTAAACCATTTGAAGGAACTGCGCGTTTTGATAAACGACCAAATGCACCTGGTGCCTGACCATCTTTCGATAAACCAAACAACATACGACTGGTTGAAAACACACCGCTGTTCATTGATGACATCACTGAAGACAGCACCACCAAGTTCATGATGATGGCAGAAACTGGGATACCCGCATTTAAGAATAACTCAACAAACGGGCTTTTATCTGCACGAATGTGATCCCACGGGGTTACTGACATCACAATAAAGAGTGCCAGTACATAGAACAGGATAATACGTACCGGAATCGCATTAATTGCTTTCGGTAGGTTCTTTTCTGGGTCTTTGGTTTCAGCAGCAGTTGTACCTACCAGTTCTACCCCGACAAAAGCAAATACAGCAATCTGGAATCCTGCCAAAAAGCCTTCCGTGCCTTTTGGGAATAAACCACCATGCGCCCAAACATTACTAATACTGGCAACAGCACCTTGTGGAGCTTGGAAATGGCTGAAAATCATATAGCCGCCTACTCCGATCAGGCCAATAATTGCCAGAATCTTAATAAGTGCAAACCAGAATTCAATTTCACCAAATAGTCGTACTGTTAGGAGGTTAAGCCCCATCACAAATAACACACAACCTGCACTAATCATGGCCTGCTGTATTGGGGAAAAACTTGCACCATCGGGCAACCAGAAACTCAAATAGTTAATGACCGCTGAAAGGTCCGCAATACCCACCAGCACCCAGCCTAACCAATAAGTCCAACCCAAATAGTAACCCGCCCAAGGACCAATCAGGTCATGAGCCATATCAACAAAAGATTTGTAATGCAGATTTGCAAGGAGTAACTCACCCATTGCACGCATTAAGAAAAAGAACATGCCTCCAATAATCATATAGATCAAAAGAATTGAAGGACCTGCGAGGGAGATTGTTTTGCCCGAGCCCATAAATAGGCCGGTTCCAATTGCACCGCCAATAGCAATCAGTTGTAAATGACGGTTAGACAGTTTTCGTTGCAGATGATCAGGAGAATTTTCTGCATCTGAATGACGAGCCGTTGTCATATTAAAATTCCTTTTTGAATTCCTTTGTTAAGATCAGCAACCTATGGCGAAAATCGAACCGTATGCCATAGGTCACTGAATCTGTTCACCAAAAAATGACTGGATAAACCGTATCTATCTTCCTTCTGTTAGATACATCATCATTTTTGGAGTAAAAACGAATTACTTTTGTGCTGCCGTCACGGCAATTTCAATTAACCAATTTGGATTGACCAAATCAGCCTGAATTGTGGCACGCGATGGAGCAACACACCCTTTTAACCAGTCAACCCAAATTGCATTTACGGTTGAAAAGTCAGAAAGATTTTTTAAATAGAGCTGCGCAGAAAGCAAACGAGATTTATCGGTATCAGCAAGTGCCAAAAGTTCATCAATCGTTGCAAGAATTTCACGAGTTTGGCCTGCCACGTCTTGCTCGGTATTTTTAGGTACCTGACCTGACAAATAAACCACTTTGTTAAAAACAGTCACGGCGCTCATGACTTCGTTAGTGTTAATCTTTTGTATATCTGAATTAGACATTCGGATTTCCTTATACCTGATTAATAAATTGAACACGGGCAGTGACAGCACACATCAGTTCATAACCCACCGTACCGGATGAAACAGCGACATCATCAATAGGTAAAACGACGCCTGTACTTGATTGGCCCCAAAGTACAACTTCACTGCCGACTTTGGCGCTCTCAATGCCTGTTAAATCAACTGCCAACATATCCATGCTGACACGGCCAATTGTACGAGTGCGTACTGAGTCCACTAAAACAGGCGTGCCTGTGGGTGAAATACGTTGATAACCATCGGCATAGCCGCAAGCGACAATCCCAATCGTCATGGGTTGTTCTGCCACAAAGTTTGAGCCATAACCTACGCTTTCATTCGGCTCTAAATGCTGAACGGAAATAATTTCACTGCGTAAGCTCATGGTCGGTTGTAAGCCCCAATCCGCAATACTATGGGTCGGGTAGTCCGGCGAGCTGCCATAAAGCATGATGCCGCTACGGGCATAATCTGATTTGAGCTGGTCTTGATAACGCAGAATTGCCGCACTATTACTTACCGACCTTTCACCCGGTAAATCTTTTACAATTTCTTCAAAGGCAGTAATTTGATAATCAATACCCTGCTGTCCAAATCGATCACCATCTGCATCTGAAAAATGCATCATGTGCGTAATCTTGGATACGTTCGCCAAGTTGTTTAAACGTTCCCAAGCCTGAACATAGTGCTGTGGTTTAAAACCAAGACGGTTCATACCACTGTTCATTTTTAGGCAAACATCAAATTGAGCTGGATAAGGATGCTTTTCTACCCACTCGATTTGCGCTTCACTATGAATGGTGAAACTGAGTTGATACTGCACACAATCAAATAAATCTTGAGGAGAAAAAACTCCTTCGAGCAATAAAATTGGACCTGTCCAACCTAGAGCACGAATTCGTTTTGCTTCATCAAGATCAAGTAAGGCAAAGCCATCTGCTGCTTTAAATGCTTCATAAACACGTTCAATGCCATGTCCATAAGCATTGGCTTTTACAACGGCAAAGACCTTACTGTTTGGCATAGCCTTGCGTACCACCGCCAAGTTATTTTGTAAGGCTTGACGGTGGATCACTGCGGTAATAGGACGAGGCATGATTACTTTCCTAACGTCCGTTATGCAGCATGCGCGTGTGAATAACGCTGAATTGAAAGACCATCGGTACTGATATCAGTCTTATGATTCAATACGATGTCACTGATTAATTTTCCTGAACCACATGCCATGGTCCAACCTAAAGTACCGTGACCTGTATTCAAGAACAGATTTTTAAAGCGAGTCGCACCAATAATTGGGGTACTGTCTGGAGTCATTGGACGTAAGCCCGTCCAAAAAGACGCCTGTGCCATATCACCACCCGGGAACAAGTCCTGAGTCACCATTTGCAAGGTTGCACGGCGGTCTTCGTTTAGACCTAAATTGAAACCACTTAACTCTGCCATTCCACCTACGCGAATACGTTGGTCAAAACGGGTAATCGCAATTTTGTAGGTTTCATCAAGCACTGTAGATTGCGGAGCAAAAGCAGGGTCAACAATAGGAATCGTCAACGAGTAACCTTTCACAGGATATACAGGCAACTGTAGATCAAGTGGTTTCAAGAAATCACGTGAATAACTACCAAACGCTAGGACATAACGATCTGCAGTTAAGACCTTACCATTGACCTGAACGCCCTTAATTTGATCGCCTTCAACAATCAACTTTTCTACGTTTTGGTTAAACTGGAAGTTAACACCCAACTCTTTAGCAATTTGAGCTAAAGCATTGGTAAATAAATAACAGTCACCTGTTTCGTCATTTGGTAAATGTAAACCACCAACGAGTTTATCTTGTGCATTTGCCAACGCTGGTTCTACACGACCAAGTTCGTTGCCATTTAATAATTCGTAGCTTACGCCGCACTCTTGTAGCACACTAATGTCGCGTTGAACCGCTTCCATTTGTGCTTCTTTACGGAATAACTGCAAAGTACCCTTCGCACGGTTTTCGTAGTTAATGCCCGTATCTTTTCTAAGTTCACGTAAGCAGTCACGGCTGTATTCAGCCACGCGCATCATACGTTCTTTGTTCACCGCATAACTTTGTGGATTACAGTTTTTCAGCATTTGCGCCATCCACTGTAACTGCCACATGCTGCCATCTAAATTAATCGCAAGCGGTGCATGGTGTTGGAACATCCATTTTACAGCTTTAAAAGGAATTCCTGGTGCTGCCCAAGGAGTCGAATACCCAGGCGAAATTTGACCTGCATTACCAAAACTTGTTTCTTCAGCAGGACCTGACTGGCGATCAAGAACAGTGACCTCAGCTCCTTGTTGAGCTAGATAATAGGCACTTGCCACTCCAATAACGCCGCTACCTAAAACAATTACGCGCATTTCCATTCCCTCACGCACACCAGTTTATTTCACTAGTATATTTCTGCTTCAATAGTTTATTTCACTGTTTTTCAGGCTATAATCTAGGTAAATTTATGTTTTTCTCACGAGAATTTTAAAAAAAGAGGAAATATCTATGCGCCCCCTAGATCGTATAGATCGCATGATTCTGGACATTTTGCAGCGTGAAGGACGAATTGCGATTAGTGAATTGGCATCGAGAGTTAACCTCTCTACCACCCCCTGTTCAGAGCGTGTAAAACGCCTTGAACGCGATGGCATTATCATGGGTTATTACGCCCGTCTAAACCCAGCTTACGTAGACCGTAACCTTCTCGTCTTTTTAGAAATTAAGTTATCTGCCAAATCAGGCGATGTATTTGACCAAGTGGCCAGAGACCTCGTTGAGATTCCTGAAGTACTCGAATGTCATCTTATTTCAGGTGAGTTTGACTACCTTGTAAAAGCGCGCTTAAAGGAAATGAGCGCATACCGCCGCTTATTGGGAGATCTATTAAAGAAACTTCCCGCTTCGGCATCGTCACACAGTTATGTGGTCATGGAAGAAGTTAAAGAAACTCTATATCTAGATGTGAGTAAGTAAAGCGAGTTCTCTCTAAACTTGCTTTACTCACGTTTGAAAATTAGAAATATTTTAAAATCGAAATATGCTTGTTTTGGTGCTTGAACTTAGAGAACCATTTAACTGCTGGACAGAGTGCAAAAGACAGCACAATTGTCATTAACCACAGCATCCACACATGGCTGACCGACAAATAACTTCCATAGTTAGCTCCCCTTATACTGAGTGCAAACACATACATCAGTTTCAGCACATATAAATGCAATAAGTAAAAGAACATAGGCACCGAGCCAAATACCACCAATGGTTTTAAAAATGAATATTGCTGCATACGTTCAAAAGCAACGAGCACAATCAAACCGATCCCAACATTTAGCAAAATAAATAACAAAGACGGTGGATATTTGGTGAGATTAAAAAAGCTCATTAACGTCAGTTGTAATGACTCAAAATGCTGCCACGGTTGGTCACCATAGACGTTGATAAAACGCAATAAAACAAATAGTCCAATACTTGCTAAACCAAGGTTGAGTAAAGCACGGCCTCTTTGCTCGGCTGAATATTTAGAACTAAAGAACTGACCTAAAACGTAGCCTAATAAAATTACCCCTATCCAAGGTAAAACAGGGTAACTTGTACGAAGCTTAATACCCGCAAACTCAAGCCAGCCACGTTCATGTAAAACGAACCATATATTCTGCAGGATGCCTTGTGAGAAGTGCACAGAATCTAATAAGTTGTGCCTAAAAATAATGACTAACGCTACACCAGCAAGTACTGGCAAAGGCAAACTTACACAGCAAGCCAGCACCACCATACTAATACCGATCGCCCAAATTACCTGTAAGTAAATGACTTCGGGTGGAAAAGTTGCAGTCCATGCAAAGTTCACCAGCGTGAGCTCTAACACAATTAAAAATAAGCCACGCTTTAATAAAAAAGCACGTGTTTGCTGTAAGTCCTGTTTTTTGGACTGAAATAAAAATGCAGAAATACCCGTTAAAAGTACAAAAACCGGAGCGCAAATATGTGCCAATAATCGACTGCCAAATAATGCTGGTTCTGTTACTGTTACGTCCATTGGGTCGGTAACCTGTTTATGTAAATAGAAAGTTTCTCGCACATGGTCGAGCAACATAATCAGAATGACCAAACCACGCAATGCATCAATCGACTGTAAACGTTCAATATTTTTTTCTATAGGCATAGCGGTAATAAACAAAATAATGTAACGTTATACTATTACATTATAGTTCTTTTGTCTTTCATGGCTGATTATTTATGCAACACAAATTAGGATTGTTGTCTTCGTTAGGGTTATCTTTTATATCAACATTCTCTTGGGGAGACGAAACCTCAACAGTACTTGAGACCATACGCGTTCAGGCTGAAAGTACCCAAGAAGGTGTGAGCCAAAATAGCTCGGCGACTAAATTTTCTCACGATGTTTTAGATGTCCCTTTTAACCGTGCTTATGTTTCAAAACAAATGATGGAACAACAAGACGTTCAACGGATTGATGACGCATTAAGCTTGGTGAGTGGGGTTTTTCATCAAAACAGTTTTGGTGGCGGCTTTTGGGATAACTACTCTTTCCGTGGTTTTAGTACCGATCCCAATTTAGGTGCTTCTATGATTCGAAACGGCTTGAGTGTCAACCGAGGGATTAATGCGCCAAAAGATGTCGTAAATATTGAATCTTTAGAGTTTTTAAAAGGGCCAATGGCTGCTCTATATGGTCGCGGCGAAACTGGTGGTTTGCTTAACCTCAACAGTAAAAAGCCACAGTGGGAAAGCGAAAGTGAACTTAACCTACGTGCCAATACCCAAGAACAATATCGCATTAGTCTGGAACACACGGCGCCTATTAACGATGAACTGGCCTATCGTGTAGCAGTGGCTCATGAAGATAATCAAAGCTTCCGTGATCATGTCAGTAGTGAACGCTGGTTCTTTTCACCGCAGCTCACATGGAAAATTTCAGACCAGACACAACTCGACTTTGACAGTGAATTTACAGAACATAAAGGAACCTTTGACCGTGGTGTCAGCACAGTCAATCACCAGTTTGTGATGGACCCGAAAACCTTTACAGGTGAACCTGACGACGGCGATTTGAAAATAAAAGATTACTTTTACCAATTACGTCTGAGTCACGAATTTAACCCTGACTGGAAGCTAAATAGTGCAGTCAGCTATAAAGATGCCAAAATGGTCGGCTTTGCAACCGAACCTCGTCGTATGCAAGCCGATGGCCGTACTTTAGAGCGTCAACGTCGCTATCGTGATTATACAAGTCAAGATGTGCTGGCTCAGACAGAGTTACTTGGCAAGGTTGATACTTCGTGGGCGCGCCATGAAATTTTACTTTCAACCGAGCTTGGTCAACTCGACTATAAACAAAACCAGCTTCGTCGTAATCACAGTGCTAACATGCCTAACACAATTGATATTTACCAACCTGAATATGGCAAATATTTACCGAACTTAGCTCCGTTTACTAATACCAAAGAACAGCAGCGTTACTTTGCACTCAACATTCAAGACCAGATCTTTTTTAATGATCAGTGGAGTGTACTATTTGGTAACCGTTTTGATCAGGTCGAACAAGACTTTAAAAATCATCTGACTCAGACGGAAAGCAACCAGACGCTTCACCAGAATAGTCCGCGTTTCGGAGTAAATTTTAAAGCCTCTGAGCAATGGGCGTTTTATAGCAACTATGGCCGCTCATTTGCCATGAATAGTGGTATGAACCGAAACGGTCAGACTTTTGCCCCTGAAAAAGGCGAAAGCTACGAGGTCGGCACCAAATATAAAGTGAATGACCAAAGTGTGCTGAGTCTCGCTTTGTTTAAAATGAAAAAACGAAATGTACTCACAACAGACCCGATCGACAGTAACTTTCAAACCGCCGCAGGCGAAGTGAGCAGTAAAGGAATTGAGTTTGACTTAAATAGCCAAATCACTGACCGCTGGTTCGTCAATGCCAACTATAGTTATACCGATGCTCAAATTGAAAAAGACCAAGACTTGCCAAAAGGTGCCCGTTTAAGCAATGTTCCAAAACACCAAGGTGCGGTAAGCACCAATTATGAATTTCTACAAGAAGGCTCAACAAAAGCAGGTGTAGGTGCCAACCTTACTTATGTGGGCGAACGTAGCGGACATAACCTTGATAATGGCTTTAATTTACCAAGCTATACCCTCGTGAACTTAAATGCTTACTATGCTCCATCGGACCGCTTACGTTATCAGCTGAACGTAAACAATCTGTTTGATAAAACTTACTATGTTTCAAGCTACAGCGATTTATGGGTTCAACCGGGTGAGCCACTGAATGCTTCAATCTCGGCACAGTGGAAGTTTTAATTCATCTATGAAATAAAAAAGCCCGAATTATTTCGGGCTTTTTTATTAGAACATGCCATTTTCATTCACAAGCGGTTCAGGCTGCATTTGCCCGATATCCCAAAGCTCAGCAATTTTTCCATTTTCAAAACGGCAAATATGAACCACAGCCAAAATGGTGGCTTTGCCGTTCATTTGCATTTCAAGTTTCGAATGTACGGCGACTAAAGTCCCATCTTCAATGACATGCTGAACATCAAAGACTTTGTTGGGATTTTTAACCGCGCTTTCACGCATACCTTCCTTCAACGAAGTTGCATCACCCGCATAATAAGGATTGTGATGCTTGAAGTTAGGCGCAGTGTAATTGCTGTAGGCTTCATCAACTTCGCCTGCTGCGGCAAGTTCTAAAAACCGTACCGCAATTTGTTTTTGAGATAAGTGCATGAGTATCTCCTACTCTTTTTAGACCTTACTGTAAGAGGTCGTCTTCTTCACTTTCTTCCTCAAAGACATAGGCCATACAGCCCCATCCATCATATTCGCCTTGAAATTTTTCAGCGATGCTAGCAAACCATTGTTCCAAATCAACAATATCTGAATACTCAGGTTCCATGTTGACGAAAATGGTAATTACCCATTCGTTTGGCTCAACAGAGTCATCTTGGAAAAGTGAAACTTTTTGTTCTTGGTAAAGCAAATACAGCGCACATTGCTCTGCATTCTTTTGATCTTGAAAAGCAATAGAAAATTCAATTTCATGCAGCTCGGTTAAATCATCCCCATCTTCAGCCATTTGCCAAAGTACATTGCCGTTATCGTCATCTGGAAATTGTTCGTAGTCACGAGTCATAAAATGATCCTTGTTGTTGTCGCAGTATTAATATTATTCGGACTTAGAATACCCGACTTTTATTGCAGTTTGGGTATATATTCCGTTCCCAATTGCATCAAATTGAATTTTTAATTGTATGTAAATTTTAAAAAGGCACTTGGGATTGAATGACTACATCTGTGCCTTTCAATGGATGCTGAAAAGCCAGATACGCAGCATGTAAAGCCATACGGCTTAAATGAAAACGTTTAGGCTCAGGATGATATAACTTGTCACCCATAATTGGGTGTCCAATATGCATCATGTGCACACGTAGCTGATGTGAACGCCCTGTGACTGGCTCAAGTAACACTCGAGTTTGATCGACTTTTTCGTCATAAACGAGCGGTTGAAACAAGGTTTTAGCATGCTTGCCTAATTCAAAATGTACAATTTGTCTTGGGCGATTTTCCCAGTCAGTAATGAGAGGAACTTCAACACTGCCCTCTTCTGTGACTTGGCCTTGCACCAAAGCAATATAATGTTTTTTGACTGTTCTGGCCTGAAACATTTTACTTACCGCGACTTCTGCATCACGGTGCTTGGCAAACATAAGTAAGCCCGACGTCGCCATATCTAAACGATGCGTCACTTTAGCCAAAGGGAACTTTTCTAGCACCCTTAAATAAGCACTGTCATGATGTTCAGGCAAACGCCCCATAACCGACAATAGACCCGCAGGTTTATCAACCACAATCAAATCGTCATCTTCAAATAAAATTGAAAGCGGATCTTGTGGCGGAGCATAAACAAAGTTGTCGTTTAAAGGCATGGTCGTAGAAACAGCAATGGAGCATGGCGGCAAATCATAAAGAAATTTCAGACCTACCGCAAAACAATCTATAAACTCTCATCATGTTCCACGTGAAACTCGGGAAAGCTTTATCGTTTTTTATTCATTTCAGCTAAAAGATCGAGCTGAATTTCTTGAATATGCGCAAGCCTTTCCCACTGATGCGATAAAAGATGATCCATTTTTTCATGTAAATGACGAATCTCAAGCTCAGCTTTTAAATTAATTTGATAGTCATGTTGCGAACGTAAGCGATCTTTGGCTTCTTGACGGTTCTGACTCATCATAATGACAGGTGCCTGAATTGCAGCCAAACATGACAAAATCAGGTTAAGCAAAATAAATGGATAAGGATCAACAGGATGCACCACCATCACTACGGTATTAAAAAGGATCCAAGCCACTAAAAACAGCCCAAAACAAGTTAAAAAGACCCAACTTCCACCAAATGAAGCTATTTTATCTGCTAACTTTTCACCCAAAGTCCAATTCTGATCGAACTCTGTCTCTGTATTACGAGTAATGAGTTCATGCCGTTGCATACTACCAATTACTTCATTCTCCAAAGTGGTTAGCTCCCCCTTTTCTGAACGCAATAGGGACTGCACATATTTAATACGGTAGTCCGCCAAATCAGCACGACAAATAAAAGTTGAAAAAGACCACTCTGGGTAATCTTTCAAGATTTCTTCACCAATGACATCTCGAATGACTTCACCAGAGACCAGATCTTTCAAGGGAAAACTCTTTCCGCATACGGCGCATTGGCGATACTGATTTTTATTGTCCATATTATTCAGCCCATTATTATGATAATAAGATTAGTATATAAACGATTTCGGCCTAACACATCGTAAATAAAAATAGTGCTCTAACCCAATATCTGTAAAGTTGCTGGCACTATTTTTCGGTGGGCAGGAATCACAGGCACCATGTACAGTCTTCCAAGCCAATTTTTAATATGTACCACTGTAGTCACTGTAAGCACTTGGCTATCTTCATTTTTATAAACAGATAAAGTCACATTTAAGTGCTTGTCATCGTCTCCAATCACTAACTCATTTTCGGTACGTTGCCGTAAGGTAAAAATTCCAATTCGGTCACCTGCGACATATTCATTTTCTTTTTTATGCGCATCAATCTGCTTAAAACTTCCTAAATCTTTAAGGCCAATCTTAGAAGTAATTTTATTACGCACATTCATGCTCCACTCTATCCACTGCGGAGTATGCCGGAACAATTTAATGAGCTGCCCAAATACATTCAGGTCGGGCTGACCCAGCACAATACTCCACGAGTCGTGGAAGTAAGCATTGTTCAATTGAGATGAGATTTGGCTGTCATGCGGCAAGGCAGAAAGATAAGGCTTATTCATAAATTATATTCTTGTAAAGTATCGTTTTTATTATAGAGAATTTTTTAGGGTGTCAAGGGAAAACATCTATGGTTTACTTCAACAATTATAACTTTGTAAGTTAGAACCTTATGCCTATAAACTTTTGATCTATAGCGTCCTAAGCCGAATCGAGACCTTTTGGGTGAGTACACACTAACGTTATACGTTTTGGTGCATGCTACTCTTTTCGATCCCTATCACACCCTTGAGATATAGTTTAGCCAGCACCCTGCGGGATTGTTTTTCTAAGAACAGCTAATTTTAACTATTTTTGGAAATTTTTACGCCATTAAGTAAATTAAAAAGAATTTATTCCCATTTCACCATAATTAGTTAAATTTAAATTCCACTTTATTTGTATTTTACGGTTTATTTTACCAACTCATTAACTATTTTGAGAAATTAGGCACCAGTCTATAAAAAGAATCTAACGCCAGTGAAGTATGATTTGTCTATGTAGAATCTCTTGCGCTTAGACCACAAGAGAACTCTACTTTTCATTCCTGCTATTTACACTTGTTCGTTATATTAAACTTTGGAGATTCATAGAAACTCACTAAGGTAAAGCTTCTATCGATGAAGTTTTCTGTATCTTCATTAGGTGTATGAAAAATCCATTCTGAAATACCATTACTTTTTAAAATAACCTCAAAGTTAAAATTACTTCCCATATTCTTATCTTGGAAATACACCTCATACTCATTAGGCTTAATTTTCAAAATTTTAGTTACTTTATAAAATGGTTGATCAGGGGTATCAAATGAGAATTTAATGGACTGATTCTTTTGATCAAAACTTACAGAATTAATATTCGTAGAGCTTTCTTTCTTATTCACCTCCACCGCACACTCATAGATCCATTTCTCTGGTTTATCCTTATAAATATAATAATTATTCTTTTCTTGAAACTTTAAAAAAAATTCACTCACAGTATTACCAAAAGAAAGACTAGGAACAACCAATAAAAAATATAAGAAAATAATCCTCATTTACAAACACCTACATTCACAATATTCTTAACCTTACTTTTAGCTATAGTGAAAAAATATAAATTTTTCATCCTTTTATTTCCTAAATAAGTATCCCATCCAGCCCATTCAAAACCAACTGACTTAATTAATGTTTTTCATATTTTTGTCTTGTTCTTTCTGCATTATTTTTAGATTTAATTTTTTCGCTTGAATACATTATAAAAACATATTATAAACTATTTCTAACCAAATAATTGGTTTTTTGGAACTTTATAATGAACAACAATATTATAATTTTTGGTTATGGAACAGGTATTTCCAAAGCCGTAGCACATAAGTTTGGTAAAGAAGGCTATAAAATCGGTTTAGTGGCGCGTAATGCTGAAAAACTCGAAAAAGCCATTTTAGAACTTAAAACACAAGGTATTGAAGCTTACGCTTTTACATGTGATTTAGCAGTTCTTGAAGATATACCAAACCTAATTAAACGCATTAAAGATCAATTAGGAGAGATTAAAAATATTCATTGGAACGCTTTCCATGATATTGAAGGCAATATCTTAAAAACCCCTCCACTAGAGTTTACTAAAAGCTTTCATATTCGTGTTTCGAGCTATATTGCGACGGTACAAGCTTGCTTAGGTGATTTAGAAAAGAACCACGGTAGTATTTTATCGACAAATGGAATTTTTGCTTTCGATGCAGTGGGCATCGACTTGGTTGCCAAAGAGTACTCATCGTTAGCAACTACTGCTGCCGCTCAATATAAAGCCACCAATTTGCTTGCCCATAGTCTTGCTGACTCAAATGTTTATGTGAGCCAAGTGATTGTAAATGGCTTTGTAGATGGAACCCCTGAAGCGAAGGATAAAACCTACGCGGTACACCCTGAAACAGTTGCAGATCAATTCTGGTACTTACACCAGCATAAACAAGAAACAGTTTCTCTTTGTGGAGAAGCCATTCAAGCTGCTTAAACTATTTCTGATGAGAGAAGAAGCGTAATCAATTAGGCTTCTTCTCGTTTTTAAATTTATGTTTGTATATTTTAGAATTCTTTAATTTTTTCATACTCTGAAGGATCAATTTTATATTTTTTAAATAAAATAGAACGTACAGAATCATTTATTTCTTCATCATGCTTAATAATTAAATAAATATCTTTTTTAGTCAGAGGAACTTCTTTTAGTAAATCTGGTAAGTCTGCTGACCTTATAGCACTGACTTCACTAGGTTGTTTCAAAATATCTGGATCTTGTTTTTCAAACTTAAAATCTACACCTTGTAAGTTAAAATAGACCATAACTCTTCGATTTAGAGAGTCACTATCATCATATAGAACTGTGCCTGCAGGAAGGATTGTATATGATGAATAGTTATCGAAATTTGATGCTATTCGTAGAGGTTTCTCTAGAACATGAATTTCGGGTGCTTTTGTACGACTCCAGAAGTAATAATTCAATAAAGACTGTATGATAAAAAGTAAAATTAGTACGGTAATTAATAAATTCTTTTTCATATCCACTTCTTATTAAAAATATCTTTTATTCTTTAACTACAAATTCATAGGTCTTATCCAGTTCCCCATCACCCCCAGCATAAAAACTAGCGTATATATTAATAGTAAAAGTTCCCTTATATTTTGGAACTCCAGAAATTTTTAAATTATTATAAGCATCCGCTTCATTTTTATCTATTGGGCTAATAGAGATATTCATATCACTAGGGAAATTAGTTTCAACTTCAAAAGAATATGGTATCACTCTACCACCTGATATGTTTAATTGCTGATTATATGCCTTTCCTACATACGCTACTGGAAGCCTTTCAGGCTCAATTGTATATTCGTGACCACACCCTGTCATAACTAACAATAGCACACCCAAAGTTACTAATTTAAGTTCCAGATTTTTAAACAAGTTATTTTTCTTCCCATACAATTGAAAATTTTTCTGATTTAGACACATTACCAATCATTGCAGAAAAAATGGCTTGGCATTCTAAATTAATTTTTTTAACTGAACTGATATCTACAGGTTCACAGCTTCTATTATCATTATTTGAGCAGAATTCTACAGATACATCAATTTGGTTACTCTCAAATCTATCGATATCCGCATCTAATGTTTGCTGATGATCAATCATATTTTCACAAATAAACTTTTTTGATGATGATTCTTTTATTTTATTTAGAACTTCCTTATCTTTAATTTTCATAGCAAAGTTTAATTTTTCACTACTTTTCCTAGTATGTTCTATTGTGAAATTTGAAATTTTTTCACTACATCCACTTAAAAAAATTAGCCCTAATAGGTAAAGAAATTTTTTCATTAAAAACTCTATTGGAAATTGGATTTTCTTATAGCTTCTTTTGATATTAAAATATTATCTGCTACAACTTTACTAGTTTGTAATAAGCCCCCAAAAACTACTCTACAAGAAATATTGCTAGTTAACAATTTTTCCAATTGATTCTTATCGATACATACATTCATGGATTCATCTTCGCAGACTTTGAAGTACCCAGATGAAGTATATTTTCCATTTTTTAACTTCTCTCCCTCGAGCGAGATAGCGCCTACAATAAGATAATTTTTAATATTATCGCATTTAAAATTTGAAGATTTATAATTATTCTCTTGATAAATCTTATTTAAATCATCATTTATTTCTAAATTAAATTTAAAAATATCACCACTCATACCATCCAGACGTGAGTAAGTTAAATTCTTAAGAGTTATATCCTTAAAATTTTCTTTCTCATTTTTGGCTAAAGGATTACAACCTAACAATGATAGAGTTGATATAATTATTACAACATTTCTCATAAACTATTTATCAATCTGTAAAAAATTTTTATTTAGAATCAAATTTGCAAGTATATTCCTTTTTAAATTTACCATCACCACCACAATAAAATTCTGTTGAAATATTTAGGGCGGCAGTGATCCAAAACTACCCGAACATGTAAATGAACCCGCTTTGGTGGGTTTATTACATTTCTAGTTCTCAACTTAATAAATTACAGATCAACTTTAGCACCAACACTTGATTTTATTCAAAATTAGCATTCGTCAACTTTGCTTTATTTGATTGATAAGCATCATTTGAGTAATTTTTTCTTAATTCAATTCTGCATTCAGTATCAATTTTTGCTTTTTTAATATCGACTGAACAATCATCATTTTTACATATTTCGACATGTGCGATGTATTTATATAATTTATTATTAATTTCTTCTGAATCTAAGTCTACTCCACCTCTTACCATAAATTGATTTTCCAAACAATTTAGCTTAGAAATAGGAAATGCATTTTTTTCAGAAATTTCTTTTAAAGAAGAGGAGCTTGTAACAAAACCTTGGTATGTTTTTTCTCCACTATACATAGATTGGAAATACTTAAATTTTCCAAAATTAATATCGGTAGATTGATAATTTATATTTTTAGAAGTACAACCAAATAATAAAAATATCCATATACATGATAAAAATTTCATTTTACTTGAACCTTTTTTAATTCGGCTTGCAATATTTGCTCTGGTGATTTAGATATACTAGGTATTGTTTCACGCATCATTTTGCTAAACCAAGCGTGACTAAATTTAGTTTCATGAAATGTATTGCTGTGTTCTTTTGGATAACTATCCCATTGCCCTCCAGCATCAGCAATTGCATCATCTGTTGTATAACTCGTAGGGCTAGGATGATACCCTTTCCATTTTGGTTTATAGCCTTCCCATCCCACCGTATTCTTTATATCGTTGACAACATTATTATTTGGTTTACAAAAAACATTTATCCAATTATTTGCAACAGGTTCTGGTGCTAGTAAATAAATTTGGGCTCTTACTGCTGGAGTAGTTAATATATTTGGAGGAGTGGTTTTTGATAATAAAACTCCAACAGGGTCAATAGTAATTAATAAATTGACTGGTACCCCTGCTTTATTCAGTTCTGTAACTAAACCAGATGAATTCCAACCACCCAAACTATGACCTATAATATTAATTTGAGTTTGTGGATTTTTCGTATAAACCTCAAGAATATCTTTAAAAGCATTTCTTTTACCGGAAGCTACAGGAATAGTTACTTTTCTATTATTATAAGCCTCCTCATAGCCATAATATTGTTTTAAATTTTTTGTATTTCCCGTATTAAAATTTTTTGCATAATTACCAACAATTTCTGTAGGCCCTAAAGCATCTCCCACACCTGGTAGTTTTACATCTCCATATATAAAAGGGTATTTATCAGCAGCCCCACCAATAAATGCTGTAAAACTTTGAGTATAAACTGTAAGTTTAACTGGTACAATCGCTGGCACAGGATTAACCGTTCCCATTGTTGTCTTAACCAAATTAGCATAAGCTTGTGCTTCATTGCCCATCGTTTATCACCACATGTATTTTATATTGCTTATTCGGCTCTTCAGTTTCCAACTTAACCAAACCTGTTCTATCTAACTTACCGCGCTCAATTTCTTTATCATTTTCATCAAAAATAATATATCCCGTACCTGGTTTCAGTTTATTTCCTTGTTTATCCATTACATCAAACCATACACCATATTTTTGTTTTCCTTGTTCAGGTAAATACGGTAATGAACTATTCACACTCCCGCCCCCCATAAATTTATGCTGCCCAGCCTTCACCTCAAACTTGCCACCTGTAGTCATAAAAATACCCGAACCAGTAATTCTGACTTGAGAGCCACCTGCGGTGAGCACAATTTCCTTGGATGCGGTCGCTTCGATTTTGTCTTCAGTCGAAATCACCTGAACAGCTTTACGGGCAATTAAATCTGCTCCATCGCCTTGCGCTTGTATCTCGACTTTACCTTTACCTGCATACAACCTTGCCCCTTCTTGCGCTGCAAAAAGACTGATTTTGTTTTGGGCATGTGCAATCAGGTTTTTTTGTGTAGATAGGTTGATGCTATCGCCCGCAGTTTGGTTGAGCTGCCCATCTGCACTTAAGTGAATGTCTTCATTACTCGCGACCGCGACACTATTTGGGCTTGCTAGCAGCATAATCGCATCTTTGAAAGTTTTAGCTTTTGCGTTGTCTTGCTGCTCAAGTTTTTCAATAAACGATTTTAGGTTTTCTAAATGTTCTAAGGGGTCAGTTTGCTGATTTTTAGCAACTCCACTGAGTGCCTTGGCATTGCTAAGCCCACCTTCGATTTGTTGTTTGGCCTCAGCCGCGTCTAGATGTACGCCTTGAGCTTGGTCTTGTTTATGGGTACTAATAAGTAAACCACTGCCAGCTCGTACCGCGCCCCACTGGTCAGTTCTAAGTTCAAAACCTTCTCCACGACCGTCGCTTTCCGCCTTGTCTTTTGGATGGCTTAAGTTACCCAAGTTGAGCTGACTGGCCGCATGGCTGCTTTGTAGCTGGGCACTGATTTGACCTGTCGTGTCATCAAAACGTAGCTGGTTAAAGCCTTTGCCATCGACTTCTTCTGAGCGGATGCCGCTAAGCTTTTTAGTGTCAGGTAATTGACCTTTCTGGTCGAACTGGGTTGGATGGCGTTCAGCTTCGTGAATGCGTCCCACCACAAATGGGCGATCAATGTTGCCATCAAAGAAGTCGATTACCACAATCTCACCAACACGTGGCAAGAAGCGTGCTCCATAGCCTGCACCCGCCCATGGGGTCAGCACATCCACCCAAGCCGAATCGGTGTCATTGTCGTTACTACCGGCTCCACCATCATGGCTATGGTCGTCAGCTCGGGTAAACAGGAAGCGGACTTTAATACGTCCCCACTGGTCAACATGAATGCTTTCGCCTTCTAGTCCCACCACTTTAGCTCGCTGTGGGTAAGCTGCTGGTCGGTGTTCTAGCGGGTTATATTCAGGCACAGCTTTAATGTTGCGTCGAACGACATTCAGCTCAGCAAAGTGGCGCTGCTCAGGATTTTGCGTGTCGAGTTCAGTTGCCTTGAGTTTGTTTTGTGGTAATAGGCGTTCGATTTGCTGTTGTAATTCTTTAGGTAAATTATTCTGGTTGTAGTAGTGCTTGCTTAAGATCAAGAACTCTTTATCGGCACTGTCATGCTGGTCGAGTTCCGGATGGTCATTGAGTTCAAACCAGTAACCCACCTGTGCATCGCGGACATTACCTGAAACGGTAAATTGTTTAGAAGTCAGATGATGGTAAGCATTGATGTTCTGATTGAACCGTTCAATCTGGTTATTGCCTGAAGCGGTGGCTTGATCTTCGCCTTTTAAGTCCTGCATCCACGCGGGGCTAACGTGCCATGCATCTTCAAGGTTTAGACTAGCATTGTCATAGTGTTCACTGTGCTTTTGGGTGCCTTGTACGCTGCCACTGCCTTCTTCTTGTTGTAATGCATCGGCTTGCCAACGTTGAATATGTACCGACGTTGGCTGCAAGCTTCGCTCTGCCTTAACTTGGGTAATGGTATCGAACTGTTCTGTGGCACTGCTGCGTTGGTAACGTAGGCTACGGCGCTCAAGGGCTTTATAGTTTTGATTTTCATCAATCAAACGTAGCACTTGTGGCTGAATGGACGCATTCGGGTCAGCAATTAAAAGCTGTGATTCATCGACCAGCCAGTTGATGCCTTCACTACGCCACAAACGGGTTAAAAAGTCATAATCGCTTTCGTTAGACTGCATCACAAATGGACGCACATCGTAGTCTTTGGTTAAGCCAGATGTATCAAGGGTTAAGCTTGAAGCAAATAACGGACTTTTGCCTTGCCATTCTTTAAACAAAATTTCGCTAATATCGCGCACGCTTTTATTCATAAATACGCGGCTATTGCGGCGTTTATGCCAGAGTGCAGTTGGGTCTTTTAAAGTTAAATTATAAATGGTGAGTGAGCCGTCACTTTGACCTTGGCTCGCTTCGGTAATAATACCTGTCGTTCTAAAAAATTGGCCCATGTCAGTGACCTGATCAATGGCAACCTGACAGCCAATAAATTGTTTTAATGCAATATGCGCATTTGTAGACAGGCACAATAATTCAGCAACGCTACCCTGATTAAGGGTATGTTCGCCTTCAATACGTTGCAAGAAGACTTGCTGATTTAAAGACTGATTTGAGAATTGGATATGAACAGCACGATTTTGTGAAACAAGGCCTAGACGTTCCAATATACTCGACACACTCATCTGCATTTTTATTATCAATCAAACTTATATTTAAGCCCTATTTTAATTAAAAAAAGACTAATCTGTCTATATATACTCATTTTCAAAATGTAACTAGTCTAAATATGCTATTTTTACGTTACCTACTTATTAAATGAGTATTTAAACAGTAAATCCAAACTATTTTTAATTGCTATAAAACACCGGAATATAATTTAAATTTATTATTAAAAATCAACAAAATAAAACCAATTTTCAAATTAATGAAATTCATAAATATATTTAAATAGAGAAATTACTTAGAAAGACATACAATTGCAAAAAATGGTTCCAACAAACTGTCAATGTAGGTGATTCAGATACTAAAAAAATGCTTAAAATTTAGAATAAAGTATTAAAACTTAATGTTTATCCTGCTCTAATAACTTACCAATTTCTTCACCATATACCCATTTATTTAAAATACCTTCTGAACTTTCTAGACCTACAATATCAAGAAAACTTTCAAATGTTGTTGCCACTTGTTCTCGATCTTCTGTATCAAGCGTATCAGGATCGATTTGACTGATTCCATGAGCAAGGACATGTAAAAGTTCTGCTTTAGTTGGTTCATTCTTTTGTTGATAGAGAGCAATAAAAGCTTGCGCAGTATCAGCAACTTTGCGATTTAAACTTATAGCTAATGCAGGCTCTTGAACACCCGTATATAGCTGTCCATCTCCAGCAAAATGATCTTGTGTTTTAAACTGTTCTAATTGCTGAATCACAATAGAGTTAGAGTTTTGAATACTCATTTCGGTTTTATTGTCAGTTTTTTGGGCACAACCAACTTGTGAACTTAAGACAGCCATGACTAAAACCAAAAGCTTTTTCATAATTCTATTAATTTTTTATTTAAAGAAAATAAATATAAACCAATTTAACCATAAATTTCCATTAGTTATAAAACTGTATGGGCCACCTATTTTATTCTTTTTCTCACGCCCATATATTTCGAGTTTTAAATTACCCTTCCCATTTTCTAAAAACCAGACATGTATTTACCCCACCAAAACCAAAGCTATTACTCATGACGGTTTTTAGCTCGGTTTCTCGGCTTGTTTGAACAATATCGAACTTTTTCGCTTCTTCGCGTAGTTCGGTAATATTAATGCTCGGCGCGATAAAGTTATTTTGCAGCATTAAAATAGAATAAATGGCTTCGTGTACGCCTGCTGCCCCCAAGCTATGCCCAGTCATCGACTTGGTTGAACTGAGCGGCGGTACTTTTTCACTGCCAAAAGCTCTTTCTATGGCTAATAGTTCGGGAATATCGCCTGCTGGCGTTGAAGTGCCATGCGTGTTGATATAATCGATGGTTTCAGAGCCGTTTTGCTTGGCTTCTGCGAGTGCGAGTTTGATGCAACGAGTCGCGCCTTCACCGCTTGGAGCCACCATATCAACACCGTCACTATTGGCAGCATAGCCAACCACTTCTGCCAAAATTTTTGCTCCGCGTTTTTGGGCATGGCTTAAAGACTCCAAAACCACCATACCACCGCCGCCAGCGATTACAAAGCCGTCGTTATCTACTGAATATGGGCGTGAAGCGGTTTCTGGTGCATCGTTATATTTAGAGCATAATGCGCCCATTGCATCGAATATTGCAGTTTGCGACCAATGGTCTTCTTCGCCGCCACCTGCCAGCATGAGGTCTTGTTTACCAGCGGCAATAAGGTGATATGCATAACCGATTGCATCGGCTGAAGTCGCACAGGCACTCGCAATCGATTGAGATACGCCTTTTAGGTTAAAAGCACGTGACAGATTAGAGCTAATGGTATTTGTTAGGTAGCGTGGCGCTAAATCGGGTGATACCTCGCTTGCGCCTTTTTCTTTTAAGGTGTGCAGCATGTCGATGATAGACGCTGTTGAAGTGCCGCCTGTTCCCCCAATCACGCCATATTTTGAGTTGTTGGCAATGTCACTTGCGTTAAGCTCGGCGTGTTGTAAAGCATCGAGTGCCGAGTTGTAGGCATACATCGCGCAAACGCCTATGTGTTTTTTTAATTCTGGATCAATGTTTTCAAAATTCATTTCGGCAGTGGCGCTCACATGACTTCGAAAGTTCAATTTTGCATAGACTTCGTTATAGCGAATGCCTGAGCGGCCTGCTTTTAAGGACTCGGTTACTGTCTCTAATGTATTTCCAATACAAGAATTAATTCCCATACCTGTGATGACAACTCGTTCCATTCTTATCTCTATAAAAACGACAAAAATAGATCTTAACAACCAAGTTCTTTTTTGGAACTGGCAAAATATTTCTATATTTATTATTTTTTCTCATCGAATATAAATAAAAAGTTAATAATAATATTTTTATTTTAAAATCTATTTAGTTTTATTATTAAATCAAAAATATTTTAAATATTAAATTGACGTATTTAAAATCACCGATTATTATTTCGTTGCTGGCCTACATTGCCAGACGGTTTTGACAGACCGTAACCTCGTAGCGGTTTATAGTACAATCTATAAATCGTTAGACCCTTGCGTCCCCTTTCTTTGCGGTAGGACGGGAGGGGGACGCCCCGCGCGTGCTGGTTCTACGAGGCCAGTCTGTCAACCCCTTTCCGTTCTACCACCCAAATTAATTCGCGGTAATCTGGTGGTAGGACTCCATTTTTTAAGGAGTTGACCATGACATTTTTTAATCTCGTTTTCTCTCTTATTTAACTATTTTATTGATTTAAAATTTGGGTTTTCACGCCTTATTTTTTTAAATTTATAAACTATTTTTATTTTAAAATTTTAATTATTTTATTTTCCTGTGCTTTTAGGAGGATTAATTATTATTTAAAAAATTATTTTAAATCTCAAAGTCATTATATTTTTATTTTAGTTATACGCATAAATAATCATGAGAATAATATGAAAATTTATAAACCGCTTTTGGCTTTAAGTTTCATAGTCGGTAGCTACGGCGTTTCGGTTTACGACCCAGAGACTCATCAGGAGTTTGAAAAAATTTGCCTGTCAGGTGGGCATAGCGAATCGAGTTGTGACTGCATTTACCAGCGACTTGAGCAAGTTTACTCGCCTAAGCTCATGCAGCGCCTTGAATATGTCAGTTTGCAAAGTCCTGTTCTCCCACAGGACTTTGCCCCTACTTTTTTCAGCGTCATGCAGCGTTGTGACAAAAGTAGTCTGGGCTAAGCGTTGGCTTAGCGCTTTATCTCTGTGTCGCAATGGTGTTTTACTTTAAATCAGCGCAAAAAATTAAAGTCTGTTGTGGCATAGGGGCCTAAATTGTTTGATTTGCCGAATTAGCATTTTGAAAAATCACATTAACTTTATGACCAATCCAGTTATGCTGTGCTTACATTCAACTTTTAAACATTTATTAGAATGAACTACACATGGGATGAATTTGAGCAAAGACTTATCACCTATAGAGATGTAAGGATTGATCTTACAAGAGTTTTAGATGCGTATGAGCTTTAAATAAAAAAACTTCTTCAACAAATTCAATTGTTAGCTTATGAAGATTCTTTGCCTATATTTAATCAGTTATATGAAATACAAGATCATTTAGCTACTGCCAAGTTTCGCTATGACCTCGACCTAAATGAAGCTTTAGATATATTCGTTTATCATTTCGATAGAGATGACAAAGCGCTGATAAGCCAATATTGGTACAAAAAATTCAAGAAAAATAAAGATATTCTTTGGCCTTTACCTCAAAATGAATAGTAGCTTGTACGTTTTAACCTACAAACTTTTAAGGTTTTTGCGGATTGGCGACATCCTGCTTTTTTCCTAATATGAAGTCATACAGGAACAGGATGTTCCGGAACATAAAACAACAATAATAGGTTCATGCATCAGGATTGTGAGATACGACAGGAGTCATATCTAGTACCCAAATACGAAAAAGCCCAACAGGATGTTGGGCTTTTTTTATATCTGAATATTTAGAGAAAATTTTAGGGTTTAAACGGCTGAATCATTCTTCAATGTAAGATTTTTCTTACAAGCTTTTAAGGTTTTTGCGGATTGGCGACTCCCCGCTTTTTTCTTAATATGAAGTTATACAGGAACAGGATGTTCCGGAACACAAAACAACAATAATAGGTTCATGCATCAGGATCGTGAGATACGACAGGAGTCATATCTAGTACCCAAATACGAAAAGGCCCAACAGGATTTTGGGCTTTTTTTATTGCTGTTTAAAAATGCTTTGAAAGAAAATTTTCATATTGTTTTATTCACTATATATCTTTGAACTACTTGTTCGAGGGTAATTTCGGAATGAAGACGGCCCTTGTTTGCTTCAATAAGTTTTGCAGAAGCAAAATTAGATTTATAACAATGTATATGTAACTCAGTTAGGCCCAGCTTCCATGCCTCCTGAATTGTAAG
Organism: Acinetobacter sp. 70_2; assembly: GCF_056736115.1. Taxonomy (NCBI): domain Bacteria; kingdom Pseudomonadati; phylum Pseudomonadota; class Gammaproteobacteria; order Moraxellales; family Moraxellaceae; genus Acinetobacter; species Acinetobacter sp. 70_2. The sequence goes on along the minus strand of NZ_JBWZIP010000002.1, from coordinate 75,083 downwards.
CTCCAACAATTTTGAACCAAAATTTTGTTTCCGTTTAGAAGGACGAATACCTAACCCAATATGTCCACCACAATATTGAATCTGTTCATTGAGTTTAAGGCGCAAGTTCGATGCACCAATAATTTCATTACCCTAAAGCGTACTGTTCAATCAATACCACGTGAGCATCTTCACGACCTGTTAATCACTATTTGTTTAATTGGAATCTATTTTTACTTCAACTAATTTTGCCAAGGAAACTTTTTCAGTCGATGTCTCACGCGATACATCAATCCGCCATGCAGGTTGCCGACATGCCATGCTAATTTTGAAGTCAGGGTCATATCAGGAATCCAATAACGTGATTGTAAGGGTAAGACAGGTTTAGGTTCAGCCAATTCAATCTCTGCGGCGATATACCCTTCACCATCCGCTAAACTCATACGTGCCAACACATTTCCAGTAGCATCACAGATTTGTGTTTCACCCACCATTTCCGTTAACCATTTGACGTAAGGTAACATCGGCATATCACTCAGGATTTCTCCGACATGGGCAGCATGTACCACTGGAATACCTGTTAAACGTGCCATTTGTGCAGGCAGTGCTTCACTTTGATGTTTATATATTTCATGTTCACGACGCATCCATGTACCCAAAAACCCATACCAATTAATCGGCATGGAGTACCAACACATTCCGCCTAAAATCAACTGTGCTTGCTGTTCTCGCACACGTTTAGCTGTGCGAAATCTTGCCCATTCCCAGCCCGACAGCAAAGCAACTTTACAGTTTAAGCTTGTCGAATCCACCTTCCCATCGTCCGAACCACCACGATAAAAGTTTTGCTCCCATGCAGTTGGAATATCTTTGTCATGCAGATGATAATCGCCATTACGCTCCACCATGACATAACTGCCATAAGTATGCCCATCACGTATCGCTACAAATCCACCTGTGATCACCACATTTAATTGCTTAGCTAAGCGGATTAAAAGCTGTAAGGGCTTGCCCTCTAAAGGTTGTGGTGTAAGCAACGCCTGTGGTGAATAGACGTTTGGAGAAGTCATCGACTCAGGAAGTACGATCACATCAGGCGTATGCTCTTGATGTGCAGCTAAAATCAATTGTTCAAGTTTTTTTAAATTTGCTTCAACCTTTCCTAACTGTAATGCAGGCTGAATGGCAACGATTTTCATATATGTAATTCTTTTGAGTACTCATAAAAAGCTTAGCATCGAATCTTAGAAATACTTTGACCGTACTGCCTCAATGCTTGGTTTATTTTTCTGTAGAGCGATCGCTGATAAAACTAGTATTAGCTCTAAACATCGACGGCGCAAAATCCACCATACGGCGTAAAGTTTGGGTGAAATGGACTTGAGCTGAAAAGCCCATCTTTTATAAGCATAATAAACCTGCAACCTTTAAATAGCCGTTCTTTGGCCTCACCTGCGATTTTACTATGTATAAAGATATTTTATTAAAACGTGTGAAGTAGTGATATACATGGAAAACTTAGATTATAAAATTACGTCTAAGTTTTCTTATTCAACTAAATTTAAAAACTCACGATGTTGAATGACTGATATTTTCTTGCTTTTTCTGGCGTATCCAACGTACCACCCAAATAACTGCAATCAGCACCACTATTGCCACAAGCGCAGGCACTAACATTGCTGAAACCGAAAGTAAGATTGCGCCAATCCACTCACCTGTCGCAACTATAAAATTACCCAAGCCACCCGTAGTTGCAGTTGAAACACCACGTGCAGCAACGGTACTCATTTGCACCACACCAGCCGTACCACCGCCCACAATAATGGCTGCGGCCCAAGTAGCAAACTGAGACATTTCTCCACTACTCACGGCCATTGTGGTGAGCGTACCCGCAATCATGGCCGCAGGAGTTGCGACTGTGTCTAAGGCGTTATCGACCCACGGAATATAGTAGGCTGCAATTTCACATACCGTTGCCACGCTTAAAGCCAAACACACCGATGGCAGAGCTAACCACTCAAAACCTTTCGATGGCTCAAACCATCCCATCATGGTGGCAATGCTCATGACCAGTAGTGGCACAAACACGCGAAAACCGCAGGCAGCGCTCAGGCCCACACCAATACATAAACCTAATATTGTTTCCATAACGGTTTCCTTTCATGCCCATCACGGGTCTTGTTATGTAAGTCTTATTTTTAAACTAACAAAAAGCCCCATCGGGTGACAGGGCTTTTTGTTAAATGCGAACGCAAATATTATTTTATTCTTAACGTTTAAATTGTGTGCAGTAGCATTTAGTGCACGGTGGTAAAGGGTCGGTATTAATTTCTAAAAACACTCTATGTCCGCACTGAGCACAGAAATAGAAGCCTGTTCCGGGTTTTTCGCCAGCTGTTACCATGATTACATTCCTATAATCGTATATATATTAAACAGGAATATAACCCAGTTAGAGTGAATGTCAATTGTCCATTTCGCCCGATGATGATGGCATAAATGCAAAAAATGTTATTTGTACGATTTATCTTACACAGATTTAGGGATTTAGCGGATTGGCTGTCCCCTGCTTTTTTTCTAAGATGAACTCATACAGGAACAGGATGTTCCGGAACATAAAACAACAATAATAGGTTCAAGCATCAGGAGCGTGAGATACGACAGGAGTCATATCTAGCAACCAAATACCAAAAAGCCCGACAGGATGTCGGGCTTTTTTATTAGTTATACAAAATGTTTTATGGTGCTTAAATGGCTATTTTATTTATTATTTAATAGCGGACCAACAAGAATTGTACCACTTGGGAGTAAAACACTATCATATGTAAAAATAAGGCCATCATATTTATCTGCTATCTTAAATAAACTTTGCCAAATAGCAGGGTTCTCATCAAACTCTTTGTCAGTAACAAGTCCTAATACTACCTTTGTATGACTAATTGCGTAAGAGGTATCATCCTTGCGTTTTTGATCGTGATCTAAAGAAGCTATATAACGCAGAAAACCTTGTAAATGATTTGGAATCTCTTGAGAAGGCATTACATAAAAACGTACAGTATCCTTACCCAATACAACATCATAATAAGAAGCATTTTCTTCCAAGCCTTTATCACGTTCTACATGATCAAAAACTTCTCGTAAATCCACTCCATCTCTTTGAATATAAACACAACCATTTGCTGGCATAAAATTCCCGTTACTATTAATTAAAAATATTGCTATACCCAACTAACTTTTTATATAAAAAGGAATTGTGATAAATACAATTCTTCTAATATTTAATTTAAAAACCCCATCATCAAGATAGGGTTTTTTTAACAATATCAATAATATTTAACTAAACTATCAAGCCACTTGGCCTTCTAAAAAGTCTTGCGCAAAACGCTGTAATACACCGCCCGCTTCATATACAGAAACTTCTTCTTCTGTATCTAAACGGCAAGTCACAGGCACTTCAAGAATCTCTTCTTTACCATCCGCTGTGGCACGTTCAATCACTAAAGTTAAAGTCGAACGCGGCGCAATATTACCAATCACGCTATAAAGCTCTGTACCATCTAGTTTTAAAGTCTTGCGGTTTGCGCCCGGTTTAAACTCAAGCGGTAACACGCCCATACCCACCAAGTTCGTACGGTGAATACGCTCAAAACCTTCGGCCACAATCGCTTCAACACCCGCAAGGCGTACACCTTTTGCAGCCCAGTCACGGCTTGAACCCTGACCGTAGTCAGCACCCGCGATAATGATTAACGGTTGCTTACGGTTCATGTAGGTTTCAATCGCTTCCCACATACGCATCACTTCGCCTTCTGGCTCTACACGCGCTTTTGAACCTTGCTTAATGGTACCGTCTGAACGAACCACCATTTCGTTATAGAGTTTCGGGTTGGCAAATGTTGCACGTTGTGCAGTCAAGTGGTCACCACGGTGGGTTGCGTATGAGTTGAAATCTTCTTCTGGTACGCCCATTTTGTGAAGGTATTCACCCGCAGCCGAGTCCATCAAAATCGCGTTTGAAGGCGACAAGTGGTCAGTAGTGATGTTGTCACCCAAAATCGCAAGCGGACGCATGTTTGCCAAAGTACGTGGTGCAGCCAATGCCCCTTCCCAATATGGTGGACGGCGGATGTAAGTACTTTGTGGACGCCAGTCGTAAAGTGGGCTCTTCGCTTGTTCAACTTCGCCCAAGTCAAACATTGGAATGTAGACTTTACGGAACTGTTCAGGCTTCACAGCTTCTTTTACTAATGCATCAATTTCAGCGTCAGATGGCCAGATGTCTTTGAGGTAAATCGGCTTACCTTCTTTGTCATGACCTAACGCATCTTTTTCGATGTCAAAACGGATCGTACCCGCAATTGCATACGCCACAACAAGTGGTGGAGATGCCAAGAACGCTTGTTTTGCATAAGGATGGATACGGCCATCGAAGTTACGGTTACCAGAGAGTACTGCTGTTGCGTACAAGTCACGGTCAATAATTTCTTGCTGAATGACCGGATCTAATGCACCAGACATACCGTTACAAGTGGTACAAGCATAAGCCACAATACCAAAACCAAGTTGCTCTAAATCTTTTAGAACACCTGCTTCTTCGAGGTAAAGTGCAGCCGCTTTTGAACCCGGTGCAAATGATGATTTCACCCAAGGTTTACGGACTAAACCTAGCTCATTTGCCTTACGTGCCAACAAACCTGCCGCCACGGTGTTACGTGGGTTAGAAGTATTGGTACATGAAGTAATGGCAGCAATAATGATTGCGCCATCTGGCATTAAGCCGTCAGAGCGGTTTTCAACAACGCCCGCAATGCCTTTTTCTTTTAGGTCCGCAGTTGAAACACGTGCATGTGGGTTTGATGGACCAGCAATGTTACGTGTTACTGTCGACAGGTCAAAACGTAGTACACGAGGGTACTCTGCTTTGGTCATGTCAGATGCCCAAAGGCCGATTTCTTTTGCGTACTGTTCAACCAATGCCACTTGAGCATCTTCACGGCCTGTTAAGCGTAAGTAATCAATCGTGTTTTGGTCGATGTAGAACATCGCAGCCGTAGCGCCATATTCTGGTGTCATGTTCGAAATGGTTGCACGGTCGCCCACAGACATGCTGTCAGCACCTTCACCAAAGAACTCAAGGTATGCACCGACTACGCGCTCTTTACGCAAGAACTCAGTTAAGGCAAGTACGATATCTGTTGCTGTAATGCCTGCCTGACGCTGACCTACAAACTCAACACCAATAATGTCTGGCAGACGCATCCAAGATGCACGGCCCAACATTACGTTTTCAGCTTCTAAGCCACCAACACCCACAGAAATTACGCCCAAAGCGTCTGTATGTGGTGTATGTGAGTCTGTACCGACACATGTGTCTGGGAATGCTACGCCATCACGCGCCTGAATCACCGGAGACATTTTCTCTAGGTTAATCTGGTGCATAATGCCGTTCCCCGCAGGGATCACATCGACATTTTTAAATGCAGTTTTGGTCCACTCAATAAAGTGGAAACGGTCTTCGTTACGACGGTCTTCAACAGCACGGTTTTTTGCAAAAGCGTCTGGGTCAGCACCACCATATTCCACTGCCAAAGAGTGGTCGACAATGAGCTGTGTTGGTACGACTGGGTTAACTTTAGATGGGTCGCCGCCCTTCTCAGCAATCGCGTCACGCAAACCTGCAAGGTCAACCAATGCAGTTTGACCCAAGATGTCATGACACACCACGCGCGCAGGGTACCAAGGAAAGTCCAGGTCCTGACGGCGTTCAATTAACTGCGTTAAATAAGCAGTTAAGTTCTCGGCATCGGCACGGCGTACCAATTGCTCTGCGAGTACTTTAGAGGTGTAAGGCAGTTTTTCGTATGCGCCTGGCTGAATATCTTCAACGGCTTGACGCACGTCGTAATATTCAAGCTGGGTTCCTGCCAGCGGTTTACGGTATTTTGTGTTCATTAACCACGCTCCGCCAATGGTTTAAATTCGAGGTTTTCAGGGCCTGTGTAGTTCGCGCTTGGACGAATGATTTTGCCGTCTTGACGTTGTTCAATCACGTGCGCTGACCAACCTGCTGTACGTGCAATGACGAACAATGGTGTGAACATTGCAGTTGGAACACCCATTAAGTGGTAGCTCACCGCACTGAACCAGTCGAGGTTCGGGAACATGTTTTTCACTTCTTTCATCACTGCTTCTAAGCGCTCAGCGATGAGGTACATTTTGGTGTTCTCTTGTGCTTCAGCCAAGTCATGCGCAACTTTCTTGATGACTTCGTTACGTGGGTCAGAAACTGTATATACAGGGTGACCAAAACCGATTACGACTTCTTTATTTTCAACACGCTTACGGATGTCAGCTTCAGCTTCATCAGCGTTGTCGTAACGTTGTTGAATCACGAATGCAACTTCGTTCGCACCACCGTGCTTAGGTCCGCGAAGCGCACCAATACCACCAGTAATTGCCGAGTACATGTCAGAGCCTGTACCTGCAACCACACGTGACGTAAATGTAGACGCGTTGAACTCGTGCTCAGCATACAAAATAAGCGATGTATGCATTGCTTGAATCCATTCTTCAGATGGTTTTTCGCCATGAAGTAAATGTAAGAAATGCGCTGCAATTGAGTCGTCATCAGTTTCAACTTCAATACGACGACCGTTGTTGCTGAAGTGGTACCAATAAAGCAGCATTGAGCCTAGGCTTGCCATTAATTTATCAGCAATGTCTTTTGCGCCAGCTTCGTTGTGGTCTTCGTGTTCTGGCGTTAAGCAACCTAACACTGATACACCTGTACGCATCACATCCATTGGGTGTGCAGACGGTGGTAATTGCTCAAGAGCAGTTTTAAGTGCTGCTGGTAAGCCACGAAGTGCTTTTAATTTTGCTTTATACGCTTTGAGTTCAGCTTTGTTTGGTAATTTGCCATGTACGAGCAAGTGAGCAACTTCTTCAAACTGGCTACCCGCTGCAAGGTCAAGAATGTCATAGCCACGATAGTGCAAGTCGTTACCGCTACGTCCTACGGTACAAAGTGCTGTGTTGCCTGCAACTTGTCCACTAAGTGCAACTGATTTTTTTGGTTTGAAGCCTGTTGTTGTTTCATTTGAGCTCATAAGATTGTCCTTTCCTATCTATCTGAATTTATTTATTAAGCACGACGGAGTCGTACCATTTTCACTTCTTATTTCAGGATTAACCTTCGGTTCGACCTACTTTTCTTTCGGGAAAAGTAGGCAAAACCATTGTCATCTGCAAAACTCGTCCACAACCATCAAATATCCTATCTATCGCAGAACCAATTTTAAAAAATGTAGCCCTGTCTCAAACAGTTGCAGATGACGCCTCCGAGTATCAGATTCCAATTAATCAACTTTTTAATTTATTACTTCTTTTTAGCAAATGCGTTGTCCAAGTAGTCTTCAAACGCATAGTAGTTAATGCGTTCATATAACTCTTTACGCGTTTGCATAATATCAACCACGTTCTTTTGTGTACCTTCTTTACGTAAGGTTTCATACACAGTTTCGGCTGCTTTGTTCATGGCACGGAAAGCAGAAAGCGGATAAAGCGCAAGGCTTACATCGGCAGATGCCAATTCTTCAGTGGTAAACAGTGGTGTAGAACCAAACTCGGTAATGTTCGCCAAAATTGGTGCGCCAGTCTTCTGAGCAAATTGCTTGTACATATCAAGCTCAGTAATTGCTTCAGGGAACAACATGTCTGCGCCCGCTTCAATGTAAGCGCCCGCACGGTCAATAGCAGCTTGTAAGCCATCTACTGCCAATGCATCGGTACGTGCCATAATTACGAAGCTGTCATCACCACGCGCGTCAACCGCAGCTTTAATACGGTCAACCATTTCTTCTTGAGTCACAATGGCTTTGTTCGGACGGTGACCACAACGTTTTGCGCCCACTTGGTCTTCAATGTGCATTGCCGCAGCACCAAACTTGATGAGTGCTTTTGTCGTACGAGCAATGTTAAATGCAGAAGCACCAAAACCTGTGTCGGCATCGACCAATAATGGAAGATCACATACATCGGTAATACGGCGTACGTCTGTCAACACATCATCAAGGTTACTAATTCCCAAATCAGGTAAACCTAAAGAACCAGCGGCCACACCACCACCTGATAAGTAAATCGCTTTATAACCTGCACGTTTTGCCAAAAGTGCATGATTGGCGTTAATGGTTCCAACCACTTGTAATGGCTTTTCTTGGGCTACTGCATCGCGAAATAGCTGACCTGCGGATTGTTTAGCCATTGTTATGTTCTCCTTGTGCTTGTAGCAGTGTTTGCTCAATAATTTTGTAAGAAGCATTGATATGTCGATGCATCAGCAGCTCGGCAAGTTCACCATCGCCTTCTGCAATTGCATCTAAAATACGGATGTGTTCGTCCCAAGCTTTGCTCGGACGATCGGGTGTATTTGAAAACTGAATTCGGTACATACGGATAAGGTGATAAAGCTCATCGCATAGCATTTTTTCTAGGGTTTTATTGCCACTACTTTTGATAATGCAGTAGTGAAAATCGTCCTGCCCTTCTTGCAAATAATATCCTTTACCTGCTTTAAAGTTTTCATCTTCAGCATGCATACGCAAAACATCACGTAGTGCCAAGATTTGCTTTTTATCAATATGCTGTGCAGCAAGATTACAGGCCAAACCTTCTAAAGACGCACGAATTTGGTAAAGCTCTTTGAACTGTTGCAGTGAGAGCGAAACCACGCGCGCGCCCACATGAGCTGTGCGCTCAACCAAACGTTGCCCTTCAAGGCGATGAATCGCTTCACGCAAAGGTCCACGGCTAATACCATAAGTCCGTGCCAGTTCAGGCTCAGAAATTTTGCTACCTGCCGGAATTTGACCCAAAACAATCGCCGTCTGTATTTGTTTAAATACATTCTCGGTCAGTGTTCTTCCCTGACTTTGTAGTGGCTCTGGTGCGAAGGTCAAATCTTGCATATTGTCGACAATTTTTAATCAATTATGGCTTTTATAGCGGTATGAATGAAAAAAATCAAGGTGATTGTTGACACTTTACAGAACGCATCAGGTCAATTTTTATAGTCTGACCGTTTATATCACCTTATATTTAAACCATTAAACCAACTGCAATTTAATATCTATAAAACAATAATTTAGCTTCAATTTATCTATAGTTTTATGACTCTTTCTTAGTTACTTTGTAGTCATTAAACTTTTGTTTCAAACTTTAGTCTACAACCAATGTATTACAGCAAGATTGTAGACAATCTGCTTGAATGAAAGCATGAGTTATAAATTAGTATCTATTTACCGTAATTTCTTTTAAAACTTTTTATTATTTTCAGCCAGAAAATATCGATATTAGTGAAATTATCAGGTGCTTCACGGTAGCTTTATTGATACATTATTGAACATCGACATAGTTGTGGCGTATTTTTCGAGACAGAAAAAACCCAGCACTATGCATATTGTTGAATGAAAGGACTTTTTTGATGTTTCAACATATCCCCCCATACGCAGGCGATCCAATTCTCTCTTTAATGGAACAGTTCAATGCTGATACTCGTTCTGGAAAAGTGAACTTGAGTATTGGTCTTTATTATAACGAAGACAGTATTGTTCCTCAGTTAGAGACCATTATCGAGGCGCAAAAGCGTATTGAGCCTAAAAACGGTAAAACCAAACTTTATTTGCCAATGGAAGGCTTCAAACCTTACCGTGAAGCAATTCAAGCACTTTTATTTGGTGCAAACAGCCCAGCAGTTAAAGCTGGCCGTGCTGTAACCATCCAAACGCTTGGTGGTTCAGGTGCATTGAAAGTTGGTGCAGATTTCTTAAAAACTTATTTCCCAAATTCAGACGTTTGGGTAAGCCAACCAACTTGGGACAACCACGTTGCGATTTTCAACGGCGCTGGCATCAAGACTCATTTCTACCCATATTTCGATAACGAAACACGTGGTGTAGATTTTGACGGTATGCTTTCTACACTTAAAACTTTGCCTGAGCAAAGCATTGTGTTGTTGCACCCATGCTGCCACAACCCAACGGGTGCTGACTTAAACCCAGCGCAGTGGGACCAAGTAATTGCAGTATTAAAAGACCGTAACCTTATTCCATTCCTAGACATCGCTTACCAAGGTTTTGGCGATGGTATGGAAGAAGATGCGTACGCAATCCGTGCTTTAGACCAAGCGGGTCTAAACTTCATTGTGAGCAACTCGTTCTCTAAAATCTTCTCTTTATATGGCGAGCGCGTTGGCGGCTTAACTTTCGTATGTGACGATGCAGAAGCTGCTCAGTGCACATTCGGTCAGTTAAAAGCAACAGTACGTCGTATTTACTCTAGCCCACCTACAACAGGTGCATGGTTGGTTGATGAAGTGTTAAATGACGCTGAACTTAACCAACAATGGCAAGGTGAAGTGAAAGAGATGCGTGAGCGTATTATTAAAATGCGTAGCATCTTGAAAGACGAACTCACTAAAGCGTTACCAGACCGTGACTTTAGCTACCTTGTAAACCAAAAAGGTATGTTCAGTTACACAGGTTTAACTGCTGAGCAGGTTGATATCTTGCGTGAAGAATATGCAATCTACTTAGTACGTAGTGGCCGTATTTGTGTAGCAGGTTTAAACATGAACAATGTTTACACTGTTGCTAAAGCAATGGCTGAAGTGCTTGCTAAATCAGTAGAAGCAGCATAAGACATCTATAAAAAAAGGCGCTTCGGCGCCTTTTTTTATGTCTCGATATTAAGATTTAGCCTTACCCCAATATTTCAGTTTTGAGGTATGGCCAATACCCACATTAAAGCTATTGGTTGGGTCGAGTTTTTGATAGAAATTGGCTAATGCAGGTTTGGCAATGTAAAGATGCCCAACATTATGCTCTGCCGGATATTCAGCACGGCGCGCATCCAGCAACTTCCACATTTGATGTTCCATTTCTAACGGATCATTACCCTTTTTAAGAATATAGTCCTGATGGAACACATGACAAAAGAAATGCCCATAATAGAGTTTATGGATGATTTTCTTTTCCATCTCGGCTGGTAGTTGCTCTACCCATTCGCGGTCATTACGACGTAACGCAATATCAAGCGCTACAATATCTTCAACTTCACTACGGTGCGTATCACGATAACGAATTGCCGCCCCTGCAATCGCAAAACGGTGTAAGAACGCCTTTCGACCTTCTTCTTCACTACATACGAAATAGTTACCTGACTGATGTACTGCAAAATATTCTTTTAAAAACTGCTCGGTCTGAGCTTTTGAATTATTTTCAACACGTAAAACTAAATGGTGCTCATAACGATCTCGATATTCGGTCATACGCTTCGGCAAATGACTCGGTAAAAAGAAGGTAATCGCCTGTAAAATATGGTCTGTTAAGCCTTTAATTTTAAATCTTTCTAAGAAGCCATCAACTTTATCTTTCATCGCAAAGGCTTTTGGAACATTGGCTGTACCAAATTTCTCAATAAATAAGAAGGTGTCTTTTCCGTACTTTTCACCAATCAAATAAGCATCTCGGTGAATATATTCACCTGCAATTGGCAAACTTGGCAATGAGGTCAGTAAATAACGACGAATCGCTGTTAAATCATCGGCATCATTCGTACCAATATAAAAAACATTACTTTCTACTTTTTCATAAGTATCAAGACGTACCGCAAACACACAGACTTTACCTGCCGAACCCGATGCCTCAAACAAACGTGACGGGTCTGCATTAAAACGAGCAGGCGTATCCTCATCCACTTGCGTCACATCGTGGGCATAGCGATGGTCAGATGCCTGTTTTTCACTATCATCTAAAATATCTAAGGTTTGGTATTGCTGTTTCTCTAAACGAGTCAAAATTTCTTCAGGAGTCGAACCTAAATTCACCCCTAAGTGGTTCACCAGTTCTAACTGTCCAGCAACATTCACCTGAGCATATAACGCCAGCTCAGTATATGCAGGACCACGGCGTACCAAAGCACCGCCTGAGTTATTACACACACCACCAAGTACCGACGCCCCAATACAAGATGAACCAATTACCGAATGTGGCTCACGGTCATAACCTTTTAAAATTTGCTCTAAATTATCTAAGGTCGCACCTGGTAAACAAATCACTTGCTTACCATCATGAATGACTTGAATTCCCTTTAAACGGCGCGTACTCATGACTAAAACAGGACGGTCATAATCATCGCCATATGGGGTCGAACCACCAGTAAGTCCTGTATTGGCCGCCTGCATAATCACAATACAGTCTGCCTCAATAGCAGCTTGAAGCACCTGCCATTGCTCTAGCAATGTGCCCGGCACCACCACAGCAAGCACTTTCCCCTCACCAAAACGACGACCTTGGCGGTACTGACGCGTACTTTGGTCATCGGTCAAAACATGCGAACGCCCAACAATGTTTTGTAGGCGTTCGATCACTGCTTGAGGAGAAAATGTTTGCATGATGGTTTCCTTTTGGTCATCCATTTATCAAATTAGACCAACACGATGGAGTCTTACCGTTTCTAATTTATATTTAATTAGCTCATTCTCTAATTCGAATCAGCCCTATATTTACTATCGCGGTTGGCGGCAGGGATGCCGCCGTTTCGATGCGGTAGCAAGGACGTACCGTCATCAAAACAAAGGTTTTTGGTTACTTTTTAAAAAAAGTAACGTCAATTAGCTACTTACATTGAACCTTTTCCAATAAGACTCCGTCGTGCCAATATCATTAAAGTTAATACGAAAATATTAGAGCTTCATCGCCTGTACTAAACAATCCGCATTAATATCAGAAATCGATTTAGCACCCGTAAGCGTCATCGCAACACGCATTTCTTTATCAATCAAATCAAGCAAGTTTGATACACCTTGTCCACCTGCTGCTGCCAAGGCATACACAAACGCACGACCAAGTAAAACCGTATCGGCACCGAGCGCCAACATCCGCACCACATCTAAACCATTACGAATGCCTGAGTCGGCCAAAATCGCCAATTCACCTTTTACCGCATCAGCAATTGCAGGCAATGCACGAGCAGACGACATCACACCATCTAACTGACGACCACCGTGATTCGATACCACAATACCGTCAGCACCAAAACGCACAGCATCTTTGGCATCTTCAGGGTCTAAAATACCCTTAATCACCATTGGGCCATCCCAAAACTCACGAATCCACTCAAGGTCTTTCCATGAAATGGATGGGTCGAAGTTCGAGCCTAACCAGCCAATATAATCTTCAAGCCCAGTTGGTTTACCTAAATATTTAGAGATATTACCCAAGTCATGCGGACGCCCCATTAAGCCGACATTCCACGACCAATGTGGATGGAACATAGACTGCATATAACGACGCATCGCAGCATTTGGTCCACTCATCCCCGAATGGGCATCACGGTAACGTGCACCTGGTACAGGCATATCTACAGTAAACACAAGTGTTGAACAGCCAGCTGCTTTTGCTCGTTCCAAAGCATTACGCATAAAACCACGGTCACGTAATACATAAAGCTGGAACCACATCGGGCGGTTAATCGCAGGTGCAACTTCTTCAATCGGACAAACAGAAACCGTTGAAAGCGTAAATGGAATGCCCTTTTTGTCGGCTGCCATCGCGGCTTGCACTTCACCACGGCGTGCATACATACCTGTTAAACCTACAGGTGCCAATGCAACCGGCATCGACAGCGTTTCGTTAAACAGTTTTGTCTCTAAACTTAACGCTGACATGTCGTTGAGCACACGTTGACGCAATGCAATTTCTGACAAATCTTGTACGTTACGCTTTAAGGTATATTCCGAATACGCTCCACCATCAATGTAATGAAATAAAAATGGAGGTAAGCGACGTTGTGCCGCAGCACGGTAATCATTGCCAGAAGAAATAATCATTTTGAATCAACTCTATTTAAACGGTTCGCACGTTTCTGACGAGCTTCGTCTTCATTCAGAGAACGTACATGATTAATCACAAATTCAATATGACCGCAAACAGCTTGGCGTGCGGCCTCGGGATCTTTACGATCAATAGCATCCATCACCTGAAAATGCTGCTCGCTTAGCAAGTCACCATTTATGGGGTCGTTATAAACTTTTTTACGTCCCAACAAGACGTTGTATTGCAACAAATCAAATAGACTACGCATCATTTGAATCAGCACCACATTATGAGATGCCTCTGCAATCGCTAAGTGGAATTCAGCATCAGCCACCGCGGCCTGTGCTGAGTCACCCGCATTTTGGTGGCGACTAATTTCATTAAAATAATAATGAATTTTGGCTCGATCTTCGGGCGTTGAGCGCAATGCGGCATACCATGCCGTGCCACCTTCAAGTAATAACCGCGCCTCTTGCACATCAAAACGGTACAGAGGATCTTCTTCAATCAGGTTACTAATTGGGTTCACAATCAATTGCTGTGGCCACTGTTCAGGTAACTGCTGAATATAAGTCCCATCGCCACGGCGGCTACTGAGCACCCCTTGACTATTGAGCTGTTGAATTGCTTCACGCAAAGACGGACGAGAAACCCCTAAGCTAGTTGCAAGCTGGCGTTCGGCAGGCAAACGGTCACCTTTTTTCATGTGACGCTCTTCAATTAATGCCTGCAATTTCATGACCACTTGATCGGAGATTCTCATCGCGTTTCCTTCACTGGAGTTATGGAATCATCCACGGAACCAGATAAGCCTGAACCGTAATAATGATGCCAACAAAGACAGTGAATATGATGCTATGTTTTACCGTGAAACGGAACAAGTCAGACTCTTTTCCAACTAAGCCTACCGCTGCACAGGCAATCGCAATCGACTGTGGAGAAATCATCTTACCTGTCACGCCACCACTGGTATTCGCAGCAACCAATAACACTTCTGGAATACCAATTTGCTGTGCTGTAGTCGCCTGTAATGCCGAAAACAAAGCGTTTGAGGAGGTATCTGAACCCGTAAGGAACACACCAAGCCAGCCCAAAAATGGCGAGAAGAAAGTAAACGCATGACCTGTATGCGATAGAGCCAAAGCTAAAGTTGCAGATAAACCTGAATAGTTCGCAATAAAAGCAAACGCCAACACCATACCAATCGAGTAAATCGGTGTTTTCAACTCATTGAGTGTTTCACCAAAAGTCGTTACTGCCTCACTTGCTTTCATTTTTAAGAAAATAGCGGTGATGATTGCAGCAATAAAAATTGCCGTACCTGTTGCAGAGAACCAGTCAAACTTATAAATCGCTTCATATGGCTTCATCTCTGCCACAATCGGTGGCATTTTTTCGACTAACTTATGCAAATACGGTACTTCAAGTTTAAAAATCCAGTGTTCAAGAGCACCATCTTTTGCAAATAATGCTTTAAACGGTTTAACACTCCAGATCGTCACCATGACCGTTAAGATTGCAAATGGAGACCACGCCTTAGCAATTTTCCCCATACTGTAACGTTGAACCGTAGTAGGTTGCTGAGCCAAAGTCTGACCAGCTTCAGGTTCAAAGCGGAAAATATGCTTTGGTTGCCAAACACGGAACAGCAAAGTTAAGCTCACCAATGACGCAATTGCTGCGGTAATGTCAGGTAACTCAGGGCCAATAAAGTTAGATGTAAGATATTGGGCAATCGCAAAAGAACCACCACCAACCAACACCGCAGGCCAAGTTTCCTTAACACCACGCCAACCATCCATAATCGCCATAATCCAGAACAGTACGATCAGCGTTAAAAACGGCAACTGACGACCCACCATCTGGCTAATTTCCATAGTGTCTACGCCTGACACCTGCCCCGCCACAATAATTGGAATACCCATTGCACCAAATGCAACTGGTGCTGTATTTACAATTAAACATAAACCAGCTGCGTAAAGAGGTTTAAAGCCTAAACCTACAAGAAGTGCAGCCGTAATTGCGACAGGAGCACCAAAACCTGCAGCCCCTTCTAAAAAAGTACCAAAGGCAAAACCAACCAATAACATTTGCAGACGTTGGTCTTCAGTAATCGACAAAATGCTTGAGCGGATAACTTCAAACTGGCCTGTTTTTACCGAAATTTTATATAGAAAAACTGCCCCAATAATGATCCATGAAATTGGCCATAGACCGTAGAAGAAACCATAAATGATTGACGCAAAGGCCATTTGACCCGGCATTTGATAGAAAAAGAGAGCAATCAATAATGCAATAATGACTGTGCCCGTACCCGCGATACTGCCTTTTAAACGAAAAACAGCCAACGCCAAAAAGAAGAAAATAATCGGGATTAATGCAACCGCGCTAGACAGCCAAATATTATTCAAAGGGTCATAAAGTTGTTGCCACATATTGAGCATTGTCATCTCCTTGAAATGCCGGGGCGAAATTTTTGTACCTTAAATCTTTAAACATTTAACACAATTGGTATGACCAATTAAAATTTAAGTGCAAATGCTGTTCCTTAAACCGCAGATCGCATCATAAACACAGATATTGGTAAGATCAATAATTAAATAATCACTATAATTGGTATGACCAATATGATTAAGTAAAATCAAGTAATTCCTAATTTATAAATTTATTTATTAGACTAAAGTCGTAAAAATCTTTCTTATAAATTTAGATATGAACTAACAAAATGAAGTGAAAAATTTGAATATAAAACTATAAACATACCTGATTCATGATCTATGTATAATGTGCACACAACTCAAACCACATGTATTGAATTGAATAATGACTACTTTAACGTGTTTTAAAGCTTATGATATCCGAGGCAAACTCGGCACCGAATTGAATGAAGAAATCGCCTATAAAATTGGCCGCGCTTACGGACAAATCTATAAACCAAAGACTGTGGTTGTAGGTTGTGATATTCGTCTAAGCAGTGAGGATTTAAAACAAGCAACCATCCGCGGGTTAAATGATGCGGGTGTCAATGTTCTTGATTTAGGCATGACGGGAACTGAAGAAGTTTACTTCGCCGCTTTCCATTTAGATGTGCAAGGTGGTATCGAAGTTACTGCGAGCCACAACCCAATGGACTATAACGGCATGAAATTGGTTCGAGAAAATGCTCGTCCAATTAGTGCCGATACGGGTTTAAAAGAAATTCAGGCTTTAGCAGAAACCAATAACTTTGAAGAAGTTAGTCAAAAAGGTACAACTCAAAGTTATAACATTTTGCCTGAGTTCGTTGATCACCTAATCACCTATATTGAACCAGCAAAAATCCGTCCACTAAAATTAGTGGTAAACGCGGGTAATGGTGCAGCTGGTCACGTGATTGATGCAATCGAAGAAAAATTTAAGGCGCTTAACGTACCTGTTGAATTTATTAAAATTCACCATGAAGCAGATGGTACTTTCCCAAATGGCATTCCTAACCCAATTTTAATTGAAAACCGTGACAGTACTCGAAATGCTGTTCTTGAGCATAAAGCAGATATGGGTATTGCATGGGACGGCGACTTTGACCGCTGTTTCTTATTTGATGAAAAGGGACAGTTCATTGAAGGCTACTATATTGTTGGTCTATTGGCTCAAGCTTTCTTGATTAAACAATCAGGTGAGAAAATTGTGCATGACCCACGTTTAGTGTGGAACACATTTGATATCGTAGATGAGTACAAAGGTGTTGCTGTACAGTCAAAATCTGGTCACGCGTTCATTAAAGACGTTATGCGTGAGAATAATGCTGTATATGGCGGCGAAATGAGTGCCCATCACTATTTCCGTGACTTTGCTTACTGTGACAGCGGTATGATTCCTTGGTTACTTACGGTTGCCCTACTTTCTGAAACAGGACAATCACTTTCAACACTTGTTGAAAATATGATTACCAAGTTTCCTTGTAGCGGTGAAATTAACTTTAAAGTGGCTGATACACAAATCACTATTCAAAAGATTTTTGATTTCTATGCTGCTCAAAACCCAGAAATTGACCGTACCGATGGTGTAAGCCTCGACTTTGGTGCGTGGCGTTTTAATGTCCGTGCTTCAAACACTGAGCCTTTACTACGTCTCAACATTGAAAGCCGTGCAGACCGTCAAGCTCAGCCGATGCAATTTTATGTAGATGAATTGACTGGATTAATTCAGTCTTAATAGAGCTCATCTCAAAGAGATGGAACATTATTGTTCCATCTCTTTTTGGCTATTCTGCATAATTTTATAAGTATGATTATGTCCATCTAATACATCCTTATTTAGATTTTCATAACCTTTCAACAGCGCTTTCTTATCAAAATTACACGTTTGATTTTCATTAATAAATTTTTGGTGAATGGCACTATAACAACTCGAGACATCATCAACAAATTGATAATAATCTGACAAAGGCAACCCTGCCAGCTTTAATAGTTTTGGAGCAACGAAACTTGCAGCAATATAAGGCTGCTTCAAAGGCTTCTTATCTAATTTATAATTGCTCCACACTACAAAAGGTGTCTGGTAATTTTTTAAGTTAGTTCGCTCAGAATCATCTTTAAAAAATCCATAACTCTCATAAACTTCTTGTAGATTCGGCAAATGATCGCCAAAAGCCACTAAAATTGTTGGTCTATCTACCGTCTTTAAATATTCAGCGAGCTCTTTTAACTTTTGGTTAGCACGCGCAGTTCCAGCAGTATAAGTACTTAATTTTTGCTTTTCGGTTTCAGATAATTCTTTGTTAAATTTATAATTTTGCTTACCAAATCGATCATCATTATACGTAGGATGGTTTTCAACAGTAATCGCATAAATAAACTTTGGCTGTTGCTCATTCTCATCTAAAGTCGATTTAATCGAATCAAAAATAAAATCATCTGAAGCCCAGCCTCCTAAATTAAAGACTTTTTTCTGATCTCTTTGAGTGACCATATTTTCAAGTGATATAAATTTCTGAAAACCTAACTGTGGATATACTTTATTACGATTATAATAATAACTGTAGTTATTATGCATAACTACAGTTTGATAGCCGATTGAATTTAAGAAATAAGGCAAAGAATAAATTGGCTTTTTCAATTTAGAAACATATAACAGCTCGTTTGGGAAAAAAGTTGTATTGAGGCTCGTCAGTACTTCAAATTCGACATTCGCAGTACCTCCACCAAAAGAGGGCGACAATAAATTAGAGACTTGATTTTGATGAACAAAAGATAGTAAGTCTTTTGGTAAACCACTTTCTAAATGATGAGCATCCCAAAAAGATTCCTCCATCACTATAACAATATTTGGATATTCCTTCCCACTCTCTTCTAAAGGTTGAGTAGAATGATGTTGCTGCAAAATCTGGTGTATGTCTTGCTCAGATACTTTACGGTTCGGTAATAAAACACTTGTTACATTATCCAATACCTTAGATACGTAAAAAGTTACAAATCCATAATCTTGAATATTCCGATAATCACCATTCCAGTCATTTCTAGTATTTGGAAACTCCTGTAAGCTTGCACAAATTTTCGGTTTATTTTCAGAAAAACAAGCCCCTGTAGGATTTTTAATAAAGTTTAAATAAATTAAACCACTACTGATTAATCCGAAGATAACAATATTGGGAACATATGTATGAAAAGTGGCTTTACTTTCTTTACGTAAAGCAATGAGTAGTATGATAAGAAAGAAAATAATCAAAGTAAAAAAGATAAGTTGTAAGTGCCAAGGAGTAGCCTTCATTGCCTCTGGTAGTAAAAAAATATCTTCAGGGCTTAAATTACTAAATAAATACTGTTGCTTCTTTTTATTAATAAAATTCAAAAATATAACGAATAATTGGCTTAAAAAAATAGCAGCATATTTACGACCAACCACAATAAAAAATAGTTGAATTACCGCATAGTTAAAAAGAATTGAAAAAATAGCCTTTTCTGAAATCAGATGGATATAAAACTTATGCCAAGTCAGGTTCATATCCCACGCAACATATACACCTATACAGGTGGATAAAAAAGCAATAAAGATAAATAACAATTGTTGACGTAGGAAGACCATGACTTTAAGTAAAGTGACAAAGAGCAATGGCGAATACTACCATAAAAGTAATCGCCAAATTAGTAGATCTATCAATTTGCTAGATCTGCCTCCCCGCTCTTTCTTTTCAAAAACCACTTAGCCACGCCTCTTCGCATAAAGAAGCTAATCATTGGCTTCTCAATGAAGCTATAAGATATCCATCCCCATATTAATGCTCCTATTGATAATAAAATAATCATTAATTGTACTGTATTATTATTTATTAAATTTATTTTATTTAAAACAATTACACCTACACCTAGAACAAATGAGTGTGAAAGATAGAGTGAATATGAAGAATCACCTATTCTCAAGAATAAATTAGATAATTTTGTTTCTTTTTTATCAAAAAAACCTTTATTATCTAAAGTTAGCAATAGGCCCATTAATATAAAAGAAGGGAGCCCATAAATAAACAGCCTTTCTGGTATACTATTATTTATTGATAAAGTTATTAGAGCTATACTAGCAAACCCTATTAGGAACCACATATCTCTAGCTTCTCTTCTATAAATTAGAAAATACAATATCATTCCAAATAAAAATTCTAAAATAATAGGATTTGAAAGATAACCCAAATAAAAGGTTTTATATTGGATTAAGCTAGATATTGAAAATGCAGACAAAACAAAACCAGTAAATATATATCTATACTTATTAATTAATAATAATGATATTGCAAACAATAAATAGAAATGGACTTCGTATACTAAAGTCCATGCTACTTGAACAAGATTAACAAATTCTGTATATGGAATTAACAAATATGAGGGTAAAATTTTTGTTGGTGCTGATGCACTTCTATTAATTGACTCTGGACTAATAAGAAATATTAATAAAGCTATAGTCGCATATACATAAAAAATTGGATAAATTCTTACCACTCGTTTATATAAGAAGTCCCCAACTTCTACTTTTTTCCCAAAAGTAATATACATCATGATAAAACCAGAGATAATAAAAAATAAATCTACTCCTCCCGCCCCCCAAGAATAATAATCTTTTTGTTCTACTGCATAATGAACCAATATAGCTCCACTAGCATGATGTAAAACAACAGCAAGAGCTGCCAATCCTCTCAAATATTGAATTGATTTAATCATTTTTTTCCAATTTTTTGAAAAAGTAATAATATTAATGGGACCCATTATTTTTAATAAGCCCCATTAATATATTACGAATACTATCTCTGAAAATATCCTATTAATATTAATTAATTTTTAGTTCTATATCCCTCTGGATTATGCTTCTGCCAATTCCAACTATCTTTTAACATATCTTCCAAACCATATTGCGGTTGCCAACTCAACTCAGCAACAGCACGGGTATTATCTGCAAAAGAAGTCGCCACATCACCTGCTCGGCGTGGTGCGAATTCGAAAGCAACAGATACGCCATTGACCTGTTCAAAGGTATTTTTAACCTGTAATACTGATGAGCCATTACCCGTTCCAATATTCCATGCACGGCACCCTGTTGCTTGTAATCGGTTAGTTAGAGCACATAAATGTGCATTGGCTAAGTCAACGACATGAATATAATCACGTACACCAGTACCATCTACTGTGTCATAGTCATTACCATAAATAGATAATTTTTCACGGCGGCCAACAGCAACTTGTGTAACGTAAGGCATTAAATTATTTGGAATACCTTGTGGATCTTCGCCAATACGCCCACTTTTATGTGCACCTACCGGGTTAAAATAACGAAGTAAAGCAATCGACCATTTAGAATTAGAAACAGACAATTTTTGTAATAATTGCTCAACAATCAATTTAGTATAACCATAATTATTACTTGGCATACCTGTTGGCATTTCTTCATTTAAAGGTGACGTATTCGCTTCATCATATACTGTTGCAGATGAGCTAAACACAAGTGTATAAACACCTGCTTTCTCCATTGATTTAACCAGTTGGATACTACCTGCAATATTATTATCAAAATAAATAAGAGGTTTTTCCTGGCTTTCACCAACTGCTTTCAAACCTGCGAAATGGATCACTGCATCGATTGTATGATTTTGAAATACGCGATCAAGTTCATCTGCATTCCGAATATCTCCCTCTACAAAAGTTAAACTTTTTTGAGTGAGCTCTTGAACTCTATTTAAAGACTCTTCTGAACTATTTGAAAGATTATCAAAAACAATGACTTCATGACCTGCATTCAAAAGCTCTACGCAAGTATGTGAACCAATATAGCCTGCACCACCAGTAACCAGAATTTTAGCCATCTATTTTTCCTAATAAAATTTTAATCAATCCACGTGTTGAAGCATCGAGTGTTGAAAGATCGTTTTGAACACCATTTAAAATCGGGAGTAACTGGTCAGCAATTTGCTTACCTTTTTCCACTCCCCACTGATCAAAGGGATTAATGTTCCAGATTACAGACTGAACAAATACTTTATGTTCATATAAAGCAATCAACATTCCTAAACTATAAGGATTAAGCTCTTTTAAAAGTAATGTTGAACTTGGCTGATTTCCTTCATATTGCTTATAAATAGGCAAACTCTCTAGTTCTTTTGTATCTAGAGCTTCGTTACCAAAAGCCAATAAACGTGATTGCGCCAAACAGTTTGAAAGCGCAAGATGATGCTGTTCAATCAATGCTTCAGCATTTTCTACATAAGTAAAATGATCTGCATTGTAGCGTTGTATAGGTGCAATAAAATCACAACTTACTGCCTGAGTTCCCTGATGGAGTAATTGATAAAAGGCATGTTGAGCATTTGGCCCAACTTCACCCCATACAATTGGGCAAGTATCTAATTCAACTTTTTGTCCTGTTCGTTGTACCGATTTACCATTAGATTCCATTTCGAGCTGTTGCAAATAAGCTGCAAAATATTTTAAACGGCCATCATAAGGTAATACAGCATGGGTCTGAATATTTAAAAAGTTATTATTCCAGACTCCTAATAATGCCATAAGTACAGGTATATTCTGCTCAAAACTTGTATTTTGGAAATGCTCATCAACAGCATGGGCACCAGCTAAAAGCTGTTGGAAACATTCAACCCCAACTGACAATGCGATAGGTAACCCAATACACGACCAAAGAGAATAACGTCCACCAACCCAATCCCAAAGTAATAATTGATTTTCAGGAGCAATCCCCCACTCTGACATTTTGTTAGCTTTTGTAGAAACACCAATAAAATGGCTTTTTACCACCCGTTCGTGTTTCCCTAAAGCTTTCTCAAGCCATTGACGAACAGTTTGTGCATTGGATAAAGTATCAATAGTGCCAAATGACTTCGAAGAAATAATAAATAACGTTGTTTCTGGACGCAGTTGATGAAGCAATTCCGATAACTGGCTACCATCCATTGTTGATACGAAATGAACATTAAGTGGTTTAGCTGTTTTTACTTTAAAATCCGATAATGCATGGGTCACCATTTGAGGCCCTAAATCAGATCCACCTACCCCAATATTAACGACATCCTGAATCACTTCACCCGTAGCACCCCGGTATTGCCCAGCATGGATTTTCTCAACCAAAGCGTACATACGCTGTAATTGGGTATGAACCTGTTTTGTGAGTTCAGGAAATTTAGAATATTCCGATGGTAAACGTAAAGCCCAATGCATTGCAGCACGCTGTTCGGTACAGTTGACTTTGTCTTGGGAAAATAAGCGCTCAATCCAGTGAGTCAATTGTTTAGTTTTTGCTAAAGCCACCAATTGCTCTAACACACTTTTAGTCACACGGTGCTTACTATAATCAAAAACCAGTTGATCGAAGTTTACAGAATATTGCTGAAATCGATCTGGCTCTGATACAAATAATTCTTTTATATGTAAATTTGAATTTTTCTCAACCAAAGAATGAAGCTGCGCGATAGGGGAAACTAGCTCTTTGGGAAACTTCTCGATAGATTTACTCATAATCGACCTACTCCTTCATAAGCAAAACCTTTAGATTTCACATATGCTGGATCATAAATATTACGCCCATCCAAAATAAGAGGATGCTGCATCAATTGTTGTAACTGTTTAAAGTCAGGGCTCCAATACTGCTTCCATGCCGTGACTAAGCATAAAGCATGTGCTCCTTGTGCTGCTTCATATTGATCAGCGCATAAAATCAGGTCTTCTCGGTTGTCATATAAAGCTGCAATTTCATCAAGAGCTTGCGGATCATGTAACCGTACTTTTACACCTTGAGCCCATAAAGCAGCCAATAAGATATGAATAGGTGAGTTATGTGTACTTGGAGTGTTCTCTTTAAATGAAGCTCCCCAAATTGCAACCGTTTTTCCACTCAAGTCACAATGATAATAGTTCCATAATTTACGGAATAAAATTTCTTTTTGTTGTTCATTAATCGCCCACACTTGTTCTAGTAGACGGCTTTTCGCACCTGTTTCAGAAACCGTACTGGAGAGTGTTAAAATATCATGTGAAAAATTTTCACCGCCAAATCCAACACCTGCTGATAAATAAGCTGCGCCAATACGTGTATCTGCAGCAATGCCATGCTTTACATTGGCAATATCAATGCCCAACTTTTCAGCAACTAGAGCAAGATCATTCATGTAGCTAATGCGAGTTGCCAACATGCCTGAAATACTAAGTTTGGTAAATTCGGCATCTAAAATCGGCATAAATAAATATTGATAACTAAAACGGAAGAATGGACGTAATAACTCTTGCATTATGTCTTGAGCATAGCTTGATTCAACACCAACAATGACATGTTTTACATTGAGTACACTATTAATCGCATTACCCTCCTGAATCACGTCAGGAAAATAAATCCACTCGTCTTTAGGTAAATGTTGCTTTAATTTTTCTGTACCATGTAAACCAAAAGTTGAACCATTAACCATTAACCTTGGATGAACAATTGGACGCTCGCTTAACTTCTCAACCGTTTTTAAGGCAAGGTCTATTTGTGTAGGGCTAAAACAAAATAAATAAACTTCAATATCTAAAGGAATTTGAGAAAAAGGACTTTCTGTTAAAAAACCTGCCTTTCTTTGTTTATTTAAATAATGATTAACTTCTTGATCTTGATATGAAAGTACAGATATATTTTCTTCACAGGTGACACTTGTACACCAATAGATCTGATTACCATATTCAGCTAGTAACGCTGCCATTACACCAGCGTGCAAGGTGGTTCCAAATACCGCGATTTTCATTGTACACCTGATTTTAATATTCTATAGAATTCTCTTCCCATTATGGGAAGAGAATATATTGAACAGCTCACATATTCATTATTTTTTACAAATACTTAAGTTGAGCTACAAAATTTATAATTTAAGTTCTTGAATCAACTGTTTAAAATCATTTCCTAATTTAGGATGTTCAACACCATAGTGTAGAACAGCTTTTAAATAACCAAGCTTACTACCACAGTCAAAGGTTTGTCCCTGCATACGATAGGCTTCAACTACATCAGTTTGTTGCAGCATCGCAATTGCATCTGTTAGTTGAATTTCATTACCCGCACCTTTCGGTGTATTTTCGAGTAGTTGCATAATTCTTGCGGGTAAAACGTAGCGACCAACAACAGATAAATTAGACGGTGCAGAACCTACAGCAGGTTTTTCAACAATACCCTGCATAGCAATGCTTTCGCCTTCATTTGGGCTCTGTGCAACATCAACAATACCATATTGATCTACCAAGTGATCAGGCACAGCTTCTACCATTATCTGTGCCGCGTTACTTTCATCATAACGAGAAATCATACGCGATAAATCATTGTGCCCCGAACTATCTTTCACCAATACATCTGGTAATAGCACAGCAAAATCATCTTGTCCTACTACACTTTTCGCACATAAAACAGCATGCCCTAAGCCTAGAGGTTGAGGTTGTCGTACACTCACAACACTCACATGAGAAGGAACAATTTGCGTAATCTCTGCAAGCAAATCCAATTTCTTCTTTTCATTTAATATTGTTTCTAATTCAAAGTTTCGATCAAAATAATTTTCAATCGAAGCTTTTGAAGAGTGAGTCACTAAAATAATCTGTTCAATTCCTGCTTCCACCGCTTCACGCACCACATATTCAATAGCTGGGCGATCAACAACGGTCACCATTTCCTTTGGAATTGACTTACTTGCAGGTAAAAAACGCGTTCCTAAACCGGCTACTGGTAAAACTGCTTTTTTGATCATAAGAAATATTTCAAGATATAAAATTTACTTTACAGATGAGTCGACATTTTCTTGGACGTCATTACCTTTAAATAAAGATGGTCCTACATGTCCTGGTGCATTAATACCTTCGCGTCTTAACATCACTTTAACTGTTTTAAACATGATTTTAAAATCAACCCAAACACTATGATTATCTACATACCAAACGTCACATTTAAACCGTTCTTCATAATCCAGTTCATTACGCCCACTGACCTGAGCTAAACCAGTCATTCCAGGACGGACTTCTAAGCGACGTGCTTGTTCTGGAGAATATAAAGAAACAAAGTCTTTTAACATTGGACGAGGACCCACCACACTCATATCACCTTTTAAGACATTAATAAGCTGTGGCATTTCATCTAAGCTAGTAGAACGCAACTTCTGCCCAAATGGAGTAATACGAGCCTCATCTGGCAATGGATTCCCCTGCGCATCAAAAGCATCCTTCATCGAACGGAACTTAATCATTTTAAATAATTTTCCGTCCTTCCCAGGTCTTTCTTGATAAAAGAATATGGGTGAACCTAAATTTTTACGGACCTTATAAGCAACTATCAGAAATATTGGCGACAGTACGGTTAGAGCTATTAAAGAAATGACTATGTCTACTAAACGTTTCATATTTTCATTCACTCATTTTTTAATATCTTTACGAAGAAAGGTATTATAAATTTTACCTAGCATATTTGCTGGCAACAGTCTAAACGCAGACCGTATCAGAAACAGCATATTAGCATATACAGGATTTTGTAACTTTAGTTGTTTTTTTAAATCTAGTAACTGTTTTTCACTTTTAATATATTGGAAACCTTTTCGTCGTGCGTGCATACCATTACCAACACGAGCATATAGAAGGACGTCAGGTAAGTTCGCAACTTTATAATTATTCCCAATTACACGTAACCATAAGTTGTAGTCTTCCATAAATAAATGATGCTGATAACCTCCGAGAGATAAAATAACATCACGCTTGTACACGACGGTCATATGGTTAAAGGGACAACGTTTTTGTGCAAATTTTTTAATCTCGTCATGTGTTAAAGGCACAGACTTGATTACATCGGCATCAGTAATATCTTGATTAAATTCCATTACTTGAGAACTAAACAAAACAACATCGGGGTTTTGTTTTATGAAAGCAAGTTGTTTTTCAAACCGATCAGATGTACAAATATCATCAGTATCCATACGAAAAACCCAATCAGCACTACACTGTTTTAGCCCTTCATTTAATGCCTTACCAAGCCCTACGTTTTGCGGTAACGCAACTACTTTTAGTTTTTCACCGATTTTAACTTGCCACTCCTGTACAGAAGTTGTGAGTTGCTCACCAATAGGCCCATCTAAAACTAAAACTATTTCACTTGGCTTCAAGCTCTGATTATCCCAAATGCTTTCAAAACACTTTTCTAGATATTCAGGTTTTTCTTTATGATATAGAGATAATAGAACCGAAAACATACAATTTTAACCTTCCAAAACCTTTTCAATCCAAACTTTTAAGATCTGTTCAGGCTGATATTTTTTAGCATTAATCAATGAATTTTGTGAGAATTGCGCCAACATATCTGGAAAGGAAGCAAGTTGTAAAATCGCATCTGCCAATGCCTCAATATTTTGGTTCTCAACCAACAAGCCATTTTTATGATTTTGAATAACATCACTTGGTCCAAAAGGACAATCATAAGAAACAATAGGTAACCCGAAACTCTGCGCCTCTACTAAAACCATAGGTAAACCTTCATATTTAGACGACATTACAAAAAAGTCTGATTGTCTATATACCTCTTGCACATTTGATGTACTTCCTTTCAAAAGAACGCGCTGTAGAGAGTTCTCTTCAATATAATCTTGTAGCATTTTTTTATGTTCACCTTCACCATAAATATTAAGGTGCCACTCTGGTATCATTTGATATATTTTTTTCCAAGCTTTCAATAAATGAAGATAATTTTTCTGATCGGTTAAACGACCTATGGTTACAATTTGTTTACTACTCAGCGGAGATTCTGAGACAATAGGGAAGGGTGAAAAATTGGGAATAACAATAACTTTAGAATGAAATTTATCAAATTGCTTTTTATCCTTTTGAGTTAAGGTAACAACCTGATCAACCCACTTGTAAAAGAATTTACTTAAGACTTGAACTTTTTTAGGACGACTAATAAAAGAGACATGCTCTAATGTAACCAATTTTTTGATTTTAGGTAAAAGAGCACATAATAAAGATAACTTACCCATATTATGTACAATCACCATATCATAAGAATGACGAGAAAGATGTATCTTTAATTTTTTATAAAATTCAAAGAAGTTACCCGAAATTGCTACTACATTTACATTATCAGAAACTGGATAAGCTGTATTACTTTTAATTGATTCTCTATTTAAGAGAGTAATATCATAATTAGCCATGAGTGATAATTTGTTTGCCAGTTCAATAGCAACACGTTCAGTTCCAGATTTGTTCTTTAAGGAATTAATTACAAAAAGAATTTTCATAGCTTAGCCTATCGTAATTATTTTAAAAACCAATCGTTTTAAAAGATATTGCAATTGAAATCTGGATTTCATGACGCATAAGCCTATAAAAAATAACATTTTCAAAAACTTTTTATCAGCCTTTGCCATAAATGCAGATTTTAAAAAAATATTTGACTGATCAAAATCCGCTTTATATTTAGAATATTTTTCTAAATATTGTGAAACATTCAATTCACTAAAATCATCTTTTCCAGTTTTCAGCCTCATCTCATATAGATCAAGCACATAATTTGACATCAATCTCTGATTAAAACCTATTGTAGAGGTAGTATTCCCTTCACGAATACGAACTGAATATTCATGACTATTTAGATTAGTAAAGAGTAAACCTAGTGAATGCATTCTTAATAAAAAATCATAGTCTTCAGCACCAGGAATTTCTCTATATCCTTTAAGTTTAGTATAAACTTCTCGCTTAGCTAACCAAATATGTAGAACTGGCGAAGTATACTTTATTGTTTTATTAATAATATTATCATTGATTGGCATTTCTTGCTTACCAATCATTCTATTATTAGGGTCTATAGTATTAACATGACAACCAACTAAATAATATTGAGGATTTTTTAACAAAAATTCTAACTGTTTTTCTAGTCTTTCTGGCGTACTTATGTCATCGCCATCCATTCTTGCAATAAATTCTCCTTTCGCCTGTTCTAATGCGAAATTTAAAGTTTTTACTATTTTTGAGTTTTTATCATTTTTATAAAGTCTAATTCTTGGATCAATAATAGCTAATTCAGCAACTATATTATATGTGTTATCAGTAGAGCAGTCATCAACTACTATTATTTCAATATTTTTATATGTTTGATTACAAATTGAAAGGACTGCTTCTTTAACAAAAGCCTCAACATTGTAAACCGGAATAAGAATACTTATCAAAGGTTTTGATACTAACATTTAAATTATCCTATCTATGTTTGAGCTTCTAAACACAATTAATATTTAAACTCTTTGTTTAAGATATCTTGTTTCAATGTACATACAAGCTATTAATACAAATAAAAACGGCACATAAGCTGAAAACAAAGAGAATCCGACCACCAGCAAGGGAATATAAATATATGTAATATCTTTCCCTATTTTAAAATATGAATAAACTAAGAAAAATACAAACATTAATGTACCAAGAATTCCAAACTCATAAAATAATGTAATAAATATATTATGAGCAAAGATCCCTCCAGAATAATATAAGAAGTTACTCAATCCAATTCCAAATATTTTATTGACTAGTGGAACTGAATCATAATTATCAATAGCAACAGAAATTAAATAAAATTTACTATTAAAACTACCATCAACATCTACATAACTTGTACCAGACGTATATTTCCCAACCAAGTCAGTAGCAGCATAAAAATAACTAATTAAAAACAAAATAAATATAGGAGTTTTGTATTTACTACCCGACTTAACAAAGAAATATGTGACTATAAATGAAACTATACTAGCTCTAGAAAAAGTAAGAATCAGTAAAATTATTAAAAGAGAAAATCGAATTTTACCAATATTAAAAATATTTTTCTCTTTCAAAAAAACAGCAAACATTAAAAAAAATAAAATGATAAAAGAAACAAAGTTTGAATCAAAATATAACAAACTCCACTTATAATCATAAAATGAACCTGTATGACTTGAATTCACTATTCTCAACAAAAATTCAAGAATCATAAAAAATATTAAAATATTATAAATAAAATTATAAATATAAATTCGACGCGAGACTTCGACTGTAATTCCAGTTGCGACCGTTTGAGCACCGATAAGAATACAATATAAGTAAAGTATTGTAGATAAATAACTTATTTTAGGATCAATATTAGAAAAATAATAACTACCTATTGCGAATAGTATACATGAAATTAAAAAATAACAATAAAATCCAAATTGAAATTTATCTATCTTGGACTTGGAGAATAAAAAAGAGAATAATATTACTGGAAAACCAATAAAGTAAACAGGGTTAACAGGTAATGAGTTCACACTAAAAAATGAACAAAATAATATTAATAAGAAACATAATGAAGCACTAAAACCCCTTATTTTTCTTCTAGGAGATCTTTCATATATCATTACAATATACCTCATTATTTAGAATCTTGCACTTCACTCTATATTACTCACCAATTCTGACATATAACTTCAGTTAAGACGTAACTTTTGCGGTCGAGTATACTTTCAGAATCACTTGATATCGCAAACAGATTAAAGACTGAACTGTGTTAACTAATATTAAAGGAAAATTCACTATCTTTTTAAAAAAAGATAATGAAGTATTTTCAACCTTAATATTAAATTTAAAGTTACCTATTACATTAATAATCAGAGTCAACATTAAATTACCAATTTTTTTAAAAAGTAAAGTATTAACTCCTACTATACTTTTTAAAAAATAATATATATTTAAAAATAAATTATTTCCCATTTTTCTCTATAACTTTTTTTACAAATAATTTTAAAAACCGGATTGGAGACTGGAAAAATAAACTCATAACAACTAAAAATTTATTTTTAGAGGTAAATCTTAAATTCTCCATACTATTTATCCAATGCACTTTAAATAAGGCGTCTTGATACAACTTTTCCTCTTTAAAATAAGATAAAACCTCCAATCTACCTTTATGCATTTTTTCTAATTGCTTTACTGTATTGCTATCATGTTGTCGATATTTTACAAATAAGTTTGGTACAACCAATATATTTCCAATTTTTGACAACTTTAACCACATATACCAATCTTCTATTAGCATTCCCGGTTTATAACCACCAACCTCTTTTATCACTTTAGTCTTAATCAATTGAGTGGGTGCATATAATAAGTGTTGATGCATAAAAATTTGATCAAAATTATAAATTGTATTTTCTTTAATTTCTGAGCTTGCTAATATTTCATTTTTTTCATCAATAAAATATACATTCCCTAAAACAGCTATAATATTTTCTTTATTATTATCTCCAAATAATTGAATTTGATTTTCTATTTTATCTTCTAATAAAATATCATCTGAAGCAATCGCTGCATAATACTCACCTTGACACCACTCTAAGGCTTCATTTAGCGTTGCACTCAAACCTTTA
Organism: Acinetobacter sp. 70_2; assembly: GCF_056736115.1. Lineage (NCBI taxonomy): Bacteria > Pseudomonadati > Pseudomonadota > Gammaproteobacteria > Moraxellales > Moraxellaceae > Acinetobacter > Acinetobacter sp. 70_2. The sequence continues at coordinate 43,343 of NZ_JBWZIP010000002.1, read as the reverse complement.
TTTGCCCTATGCCTAAATTCAAAACGAACAAATCGTTTTTCACATTTTTCAACCATTTCTTCTATTTTTGAAATAGAATTATCTTTTGAACCATCATCAATAATAATTAATTCAATATTCTGATAAGTTTGACTTATTACACTCTGAATACAGTCCTGAACAAAATTCCCATGGTTATAACAAGGTATAACAACAGAAACTAAAGGTTGATTTTCACCATTCATACTGTATCCTTTTCTTTTAGACTTTTAAAAACACAAATACTCATAACTATCCAATATACGCCATAATTAATTAAGTGAGCTATAGAAACTCCTTTAAATCCAAACATATGAGTACATAGATAAGTTAGCAATATTGAAGTTACTGCAAATAAAATTTCAGTTGTCACAAATAATTTGGTCATAGCCTTACTTAACATTAAATATGCAAGTATCCAGCTACCAATTTTTAAGGAGTCACCTATCATCTGCCAAAAAAACAGATCACGCATAGGTAAAAATGTTTTAGTAAATAGAATAGATATAATCCAGTCTCTAAGAAAATATACAGCTAGACTACCTATAGCAGCCAAAGGAAATATATATTTATATCCCAAGTAAACTTCTGACTTGATTTCCTCAAGTCTTGATAATTCTGAAAGTCTAGGTAAATAATATACGCCCAATGTTGTGGTCACTAACATTAAATATGCTGCACTGAGACGTATCATCGCTTCCCAGTAACCAGCGTATGTTACCCCATACTCGTGTGTTAGGTAGCTTCGAATAACTATCTGAGAAAGTGGAACACAGATAGCACTAACCAAAGCCATAAAAGCAAAAGCTATAAATTTTTTAGCAATAGTTTTATCTATTTTCCCAAATAGATAAGACAATTTAAACCAATCAGCTTTGTAACATAAAAATAAAGTTATTAAGAACGCTAAAGACTGATAAATTGAAAGAGCAACTAAAGCACCATATAAACCATATTTTATCGCTAGAAGACTGGTAACGGCTAAAGAAAAAATACTGCCTACAATATTTGCAATAACTAATCTTAAAACTTCTTTTTTTCCATTTAAAATGGCTAAAAAAAGTGCATTAAAGGTAAATAATGTTAGGAATACGGCAAACCAAACAAAAACCGTTTGATAAAGATCAGTATGAAAAATATAAATTGAAAGTTGTTTTTGAAAAATTAGAATAATTAATGAAAAAATTAAGCTAAAAAGTAAGACAATACTTCCCGCTGTTTTCCATATATTTCGTTGTTTGGTTTCATCTTCATAATACTCAGCCGTATATTTAATAACTGCAGTATTAATTGCACTACCGGCGAAGGTTGTCACCATTTGTATAAAATTTTGGAACTGCCCAATAGCCGCATAACCAGCTGGACCGACATAAATAGCTAAAATCTTATTTAAAATAAACATCGTGGCCGTTTTAATTAAAACAGCCACGCCATTTAGTACACTTGTTTTTAGTAAATTCATTTTAGACTTTAAAATTATTACAAATCTGAATTACTTTCTCAGCCTCTTCCACGCTTAGTGTAGGACCAATAGGTAAACTCATCACTTCAGCATGAATTTGTTCAGATACAGGATAACTTAAGTCATTCCATTCTTTATAAGCCTGTTGCTTATGAGGTGGGATAGGATAATGAATTAAAGTTTGTACACCTTGTTCAGCCAAGTACTTTTGTAAAGCCTCGCGATGCTCAGTACGAATCACAAATAAATGCCAAACGTGTTGCTGATACTCTTCAGCATTTTTCTGAGCTAAGGGTAATTGGATTAAAGGATTAACTATATGCTGCAAATATAATTGCGCAATTTTACGGCGATGGGCTATTTCTTGATCTAAATATTTTAATTTAATATCTAGCATGGCAGCTTGAATTTCATCAAGACGACTATTTACGCCAGGTACTAAATTTTTATATTTTTCATGAGAACCATAATTACGAAGAGCACGTAACATTTGTGCAAGTTCTTCATTATTAGTGGTTACAGCACCAGCATCCCCTAATGCACCTAAATTTTTACCAGGATAAAAACTAAAACCAGAAGCATCTCCCCAGTTTCCAGCTTTTATTCCATTAATTTCAGCACTATGTGATTGAGCTGAATCTTCTAAAACAAGTAGATTATATTTATTAGCAATTGCCATGATTGCAGGCATTTCTGCTAATTGCCCATATAAATGAACAGGTAAGATTACTTTCGTTTTTGGAGTAATTGCAGCCTCAATCTTGCTTGGATCGATATTATAAGTATTAATATCCGGTTCAACTAAAACTGGAGTTAGGTTATTTGCAGTGATTGCTAAAATACTTGCAATGTATGTATTTGATGGGACGATTACTTCATCACCATCATTTAGTTTCCCCAACTCTTTCCATGCTCGAAGCGTAAGAATCAAGGCATCCAAACCATTTGCAACTCCAATTGCAAATTTTACTCCACAATATTCCGCAAAGTTTTGTTCAAATTGAGCTAGCTCATTTCCGCCTATGTACCAGCCAGAGTCTATGACACGAGTACAAGCCTCAATGAGTTCTGCACGATATTGACTATTTATACTTTTTAAATCTAAGAAAGGAATCATTATTTCACATAGCCTTTAATAATTGCAGGATTTCCTACTACAATTGCATTTTCCGGAACATCTTTAGTTACTACTGCGCCTGCACCAACCAATGCATTTCGACCAATTCTTATGCCTGGTAAAATGGTAGCATTACCGCCAATACTTGCACCTTGTTCAACTATAGTTTTTAGAAACTCATCGGGATATTGCTTTGAACGGGGAGCCTTATCATTTGTAAAAGTAACGCTAGGACCAACAAAAACGTTATCTTCTAATGTAATCCCATCCCATACATATACACCTGATTTAATTGTGACGTTATTACCAATTTGCACATCATTTTCAATCATAGTGTGCGCACAAATATTACAATTTTCTCCAATAACCGCTTGTGGGAAAATCACACTATATTGCCAAACTTTTGTTTTTTGACCAATATTTTTAGATTTAACATCGGATAATGGATGAATATAAGGCTGATTTACTACACGCAGAAACTCATCGTAATTTCGAATATAATCTTGCTCTGTAAAGTGTTCACTTGCTAAAACTAGTAATACACAATCTTCTGAAAAATCATGCATTTCACGCCAGATCAATCCTTCAATAACCAAACCTTGGGTCGGGTTATCTAAAACAACTTCTTCTTTAGTAGAACCATTATCCAGAATAAATCTACAGCTACCTTTCAAACATATTGCAACTTGTTTTAAATCAATATGAGCATGAAAGCCACGCGGTTTTTGTGACGTATTAAAGATGTAATACAAACGTTTCACATCAAAAGGAATTGACTGATTAGACTCAATCGCAACTAAACCACCTCGTTCATCACCAAAACTCGGCAAGTCAATTAATTTTACAAGGCTCATGTTATTCGGTTACCAAAGAAATCAAATATTGACCATAATCATTCTTACTCATGCTTTGGCCGATTTCTAACACTTGAGCTTTCGTCAACCAACCATTATGAAGTGCAATTTCTTCAAGACAAGCCACTTTATAACCTTGACGTTTTTCAATAGTTTCAACAAACTGTGCTGCTTCAAGTAAGCTTGCATGTGTTCCTGTATCTAACCAGGCAAAACCACGTCCAAGTAACTCAACATTGAGATCACCACGGTCTAGATACATCTGGTTCACTGTCGTAATTTCAAGTTCACCACGATCTGATGGTTTTACTTGTTTTGCAATTTTCACTACATCATTATCATAAAAATAAAGACCCGTAACCGCAAAATTCGATTTTGGATGTTTTGGTTTTTCTTCTAATGAAACTGCTCGTTTTTCCTCATCAAACTCAACAACACCAAAACGTTCAGGATCTTTGACTTGATAACCAAATACGGTTGCACCCTTTTGACGGGCCACAGCTTGGCGTAGCATTGGCGTAAAACCTTGACCATAGAAAATGTTGTCACCAAGTACTAAACAGACATTACTTTCGCCAATAAACTCTTCGCCAATAATAAATGCTTGAGCTAAACCATCCGGACTTGGTTGAACGGCATAACTTAATTCAACACCGAATTGTGAACCATCACCCAATAATCGCTTAAAGCCATCTATATCGTCTGGCGTACTGATAATAAGAACTTCACGAATACCAGCCAACATCAAAACAGACAATGGATAATAAACCATTGGCTTATCGTAAATTGGTAACAGTTGTTTTGAAACGCCTTTTGTGATCGGATACAAACGTGTCCCAGAACCACCTGCTAAAATTATACCTTTTGTACTCATTATGCACTTACACCTAATCTTTCTCTTTGGTAACTGCCATCTTGTACTCGGCGGCACCACTCTAAATTATTTAAATACCACTCAACAGTCTTTCTAATACCTGTTTCAAATGTTTCCTCAGGCTTCCAGCCTAAATCTTTTGCAATTTTTGAGGCATCAATTGCATAACGTAAATCATGTCCTGGACGATCTTTTACGAAAGTGATTAATGTCTCATAAGGTTGATGATTATTTTGTGGTTTTAATTCATCTAAAATTTTACAAATTGTTTTCACAACTTCTATATTTTGTTTTTCATTATGACCACCGATATTATAGGTTTCTCCAACTTTACCTTCAGTCACAACTTTATATAAAGCTTTGGCATGATCTTCGACATACAACCAATCACGGATCTGATCACCTTTACCATAAATCGGTAAAGCCTTACCATCTAGCGCATTTAAGATCACCAATGGAATGAGCTTTTCTGGAAAGTGGTATGGACCGTAATTGTTTGAACAATTCGTTACTACCGTTGGTAAACCATATGTTCTATGCCAAGCACGAACTAAATGATCAGAACTTGCTTTACTTGCTGAATACGGCGAACTTGGCGCATAAGATGTTGTTTCAGTAAATAAATCTGTTGTACCTTCTAAATCACCATAAACCTCATCTGTTGAAATATGATGAAATTTAAAAGAGGCTTTCTTTTCTTCATTTAATTGTAGCCAGTACTTACGTGCAACCTCTAATAATGTATAAGTGCCCACAATATTTGTTGTAATAAACTCAGCGGGACCATCAATAGAGCGATCAACATGTGACTCGGCTGCTAGATGCATCACAGCATCTGGTTGGAAAATTTTAAAAATTTCTGTTAAACGCTCACTATCACAAATATCAACTTGTGCAAATTGATATCGTGGATCCATATCAATTTCAGACAATGATTCTAAATTGCCTGCATATGTTAATTTATCTATATTTAATACTTCATCTTGAGTATTTTTTATAATATTTCTAATGACAGCAGAACCAATAAAACCTGCACCACCAGTGACTAAAATTTTCATAAAATTCCTATGCTAATAACTAGTAATTTTTACAGTCGAATATCACTTTGTTCTTTATCTAAAACATATTTTAAGTCATATAAAACATGTTTCTCTTTGCCTAGTGCAATGAGCTCCTGACTCGACATTGCTTTAAACTGATCATGGGCAACAGCAATAACTATTGCATCATAATGATCTTGCTTTAATTCCGTAACCGGAGCTAAGCCATACTCGCCTTCAACTTCGGCACTATCCACCCAAGGATCGTAAATATCAAGATCTAAATCGTATTCCTTTAGTGCTTTCACCATATCTACAATTTTGGTGTTCCGAATATCAGGGCAGTTTTCTTTAAAGCTCAAACCTAAAATTAATATACGAGCACCTACCACTTGTATGCGCTGCTTTACCATTTCTTTGATCAATTGGGTTGCAACATATTCACCCATACGATCATTTAAACGACGAGCTGCCAAAATAATTTCTGGATGTAAACCAATTGACTCTGCTTTATGCGTTAAATAATACGGGTCAACACCAATACAATGACCACCAACTAAACCAGGTCTAAAGTTTAAAAAATTCCATTTTGTACCTGCTGCCTTGAGTACATCTTCTGTATCGATACCCATTTTATTAAAAATCAGAGCCAACTCATTGATTAAAGCGATATTCACATCTCTTTGTGTATTTTCAATGACTTTAGCAGCCTCAGCGACTTTGATACTCGGGGCCTTATGTGTACCCGCCTCAATAATTAAATTATATACTTGATCAACATAGTCAGTGACCTCTGGAGTCGAACCTGAGGTAATTTTTAAAATATTAGTGACACGTCGTTGTTTATCACCAGGATTAATACGTTCTGGACTATAACCAACAAAGAAATCTTTATTAAAATTTAAACCCGAATGTTTTTCTAATTCAGGTATACAAACCTCTTCTGTCGCACCAGGATAAACCGTTGACTCATAAACAACGATATCGCCTTTTTTTAGAACTTTAGCAATGCTTTGGGATGCTTTTATTAGCGGGGTCAGATCTGGCTGTTTAAAATCATCGATTGGTGTAGGTACAGTAACTATAAAAAAATTTGAATTTTTTAAATCATTGATATCTGCAGTGTATGAGAGATGTTCTACTTGTTTTAGCTCATCTGATGTGACTTCTAATGTATGGTCATAGCCACTTTGTAACTCTCGTATCCGTTGCGGGTTTATATCAAAGCCTATCGTAGGTTTATGTTTACCAAATTCAGCCGCTAAAGGCAGCCCAACATACCCTAAGCCGATAATTGATATTTTTAATTGTTCGAGTTGAAACATATATAAAACCTAACCATTTAGATCTAAATGGACAAACATCATGGATACGACCTACTACGATAATATAGCAGACTTTAAACAAAAATTTCTTGAAATATACAATCTGCGCTTAGCAAATAAAGTATGATTTGGGTTAATTATAGACTACAATCCAATATCTTCATGCAAAGTATCATTGGATTACAAACAATAAAGGGTTTGAATGTGAAGCATCAGAGCACATTATTATTTTTAGCCATTTCACTTTCGTTTACAGGATGTGCAGTCACCTCAGGCTTACAAACTTACGACTTACCCGAACAAGGGAGCTTTAAAACAGCTCAAGGAGCAGAAGTTTCTGTTGTCCAACTCACCCAAGACAATATTCCAAAGATTAGTTCTGAGTCTTTGCGTCCGCAGGGAAATGTAAGTGCTCTGTTTAATACTCCCTTTTATCAATATCGCTTAAGTCCAGGAGATGTCTTATCCATTCAACTTTGGGCATATCCTGAAATTACTCCCCCTATTCAAGGGGCTTCAAGTGATATTAAAGCATTTGGTTATCCAATTGACTCTGCTGGAAATGTTCAATTACCACTTGTAGGCCAAGTTCATATTGCCGGAAAAACACTTGCTGAGACCAATAAATATTTACGTAATCAATTTGCTAAATATTTAAAAACACCTGACGTTGTAGTTCGAGTCTTGTCTTATCAGGCAAAACGCTACTTTGTTAATGGTCAGGTTATGAAAAGTGGTCAATATACCTTAGATGATCAACCTATCAGTATTTATACAGCCCTCAGTATGGCAGGTGGTGTAAATCAAGAATCTGGTGACAATACTGATATTCAGCTTATTCGTAATGGTGAAGTTTATAACTTAAATGTTGTTGCACTTGAGAAACAAGGCTATTCACTTCACAAATTATTGGTTCAACCCAATGATACGATCTATGTAAATACCAAACAAAATCAAAAACTCTATGTTATGGGTGAGTCCAATAGAAGCTCAGCTATTCCATTAAGAGATCAGGGTATGACACTAAGTGATGTATTAGGTGAAAGTGAAGGTGTTAACCCATACTCTGCAAGTGCTGCGCGTATTTATGTGATGCGTACCGATTTACACACAAGAAAATCAACAATTTATCAGCTCAATTTGAGTAGTATTGGTAACCTTGCATTATCTAATCAATTTCAAATGCAAAAAAATGATATTGTTTATATCGATGCAACTGGTTTAACACGCTGGCAGCGTATCATGAACCAGATTGTACCGTTCTCAAGTGCACTTTATACCTTTGATCAATTGGGTAAAAACTAGCATGCAGTTACAAAACATCTTAGTGGTCTGTGTTGGTAATATTTGCCGTAGCCCAATGGCAGAGTACTTTTTAAAGGCCCAGCATCCTACATTAAATATCTCATCTGCTGGTATTTCAGCCTTAGTAGGTCATACTGCAGATGACAAAGCTATTCATTGTATGGATCAGTTGAATATTGATATGAGACCACACGTGGCTCGTCAGCTTAGCGCTGAATTGATCAAACAAAATGATTTGATTTTGGTAATGAGCAATAATCAGCAAAAGCATATTGAACAAACTTGGCCATTTGCTAAGGGTAAAATTTTTAGGCTTGGCCATTGGCAAGGGCAAAATATACCTGACCCCTATCAACATGACCAAGCTTTTTTTGATCAGACTTGCCGCAACATTCAAAGCTATGTGCAAGATTGGCGCACTCAATTATAATTGTATATTAGTTGTAAATTTATGAACCAAAACTCTAAAACTAGCGAAGATAGCATCGATTTAAAAGAGTTATTCTTTTCATTGATTGCACAGTGGAAAATCATAGCATGCTGCGTGGTCTTAAGTTTAATTTGTGCCTTGCTATACTTACGGATAACGCCAGATACTTATTCTGTAGATGCAATGGTACAAGTTGAGGACAGTAAAGGCGCTGCCTCTGCTGCTTTGCTTGGTGACCTTTCTAAAGTCAGTGGAGGTCTATCTCAAAAATCACCAGCTGATCCAGAAATAGAGATTCTTCGTTCTAGAATGGTTTTAGGACAAGTCATCCAGAACCTTAATCTTGATATTAACGTCAAAGATAACCAATCAGGATTGATCGATAAGTTAATTTCACAAGATAAGAGTAGACTTGAGTATCGTCATGAATCTGTACTGTACAGTAATCAAAATAATAATTTGATTATACGAGAACTTAAAGTACCTGAATATTATTTAGATAAACCCTTAAAGTTAGAGTTCAAAGATGCAAATCAATTTACTTTAACTTACAAAGATCAAGTTGTATTTAATGGTCAATTAAACAAGAAAAATATACTAAATACAGATAGAGGTCTTTGGCAGGTACAACTTAATGCTCAAGGTAATCTGAAAGAACAAAGCTACACTTTAACTAAGCTCGCTCTACCAACAGCCGTTAAAAATTTTAATGATATCTATAGTGTTGCTGAAAAAGGTAAAGTGACTGGTGTTATTGGTTTAAATTATCTAGGCCAAGATCCTGAGCACATTACACAAGTACTTAATAATGTATTAAATGTTTATCATGAACAAAATATTGAGAGAAAGTCGTTAGAAACAAAACAGACTTTAGCTTTCCTTGAAAAACAGTTACCAGATCTTAGAAAACAGTTAGAAGATTCTGAGATCAAATTTAACCAGTTCCGTGAAAAGTACAAAACGGTAGATGTTAATGCTGAATCTGAATTATTACTTAAACAAAATATTGATTTAGAAAAGCTTAAAATTGAGTTACAACAGAAACAAGCTGAGCTTTCTGCTAAATATACTAATGATCATCCATTAATCTTGCAAATTGATGCACAAATTACAGAGATTAATAAAAAGATTGCTGATCTTAATAATCGTTTAACTCAACTTCCTGAGACGCAACGTTTATATTTACAACTATATCGTGATGTAAAGGTCAATACTGAGCTATATACATCATTACTCAACTCATATCAGCAACTCAAAATCGCTAATGCGGGTGAGATTGGTAATGTTCGCATTATTGATACTGCTGTAGAACCAGTTAAACCTATTAAACCTAAAAAAATGATTGTTCTAATACTTTCTATTTTTGTTGGTGGTTTTATCGGTGTATTAATTGCATTATTACGCAAAATGATGCGTAGCGGAGTTAATGATTCAACTCAAATTGAAAATGAATTAGATCTGCCAGTTTATGCGACCGTACCTCGTTCTCCTATTCAAGAGACTCGTATGAGTATTTTGAAAAAGAAAAAGAGTATTCCTATTTTAGCAGTTAAAAGTAGTGATGATATTGCAATTGAAAGTTTGCGTAGTATTCGTACTGCCATTCACTTTGCTTTAACCTCAGCAAAAAATAATATTATTATGATTGCTGGCCCGTCTCCGGAAGTTGGTAAATCTTTTATTTCAACTAACTTGGCTACTATTTTTGCACAAGGAAATAAACGCGTATTATTGATTGATGCTGATATGCGTCGTGGCTATATGCATAAATACTTCGATGTTGACGTAAAACCTGGTCTTTCTGAATTATTAAGTGGCCAAGCTGACTTGACACAAGTTTTACATAAAACACAAGTTGCGAATCTCGACGTGATTACCCGTGGTAAGAGTCCAACCAACCCATCAGAAATGTTGAGCTCTACACAATTTAAAGACTTACTAGAGAAGTTCCAAACTCAATATGACCATATCATTATTGATACTCCACCAGTGCTTGCAGTAACTGATGGTATTATTATTTCTCAGTACACTGGTGTGAACTTAATTGTTGCTCGTTACGCTAAGTCTCATATGAAAGAGCTTGAATTAACAGTTAACCGCTTTGAACAAGCTGGTGTTAAAGTGAATGGCTTTATCCTTAACGATATTCAACGCTCTAGTGGCGGTGGTTATGGCTATAACTATGCCTATGCATATAAAGCACAAAAAGAAGATTAATTAAGAGTTTTCTTAAAAAAAACCGGATCAAATGATCCGGTTTTTTATTTGATTTTTTAAGTTTCGCCAAATTAAAACTAACTAAAATATATAAAAAAACCACTCGTTTTTTTTGTTAAACATTCTATGCTTAAGTCTAAGCATGCTAAGATCGAAGCAGACTTTTAGACTCAAATGATTATTTTTGGAACCTTTTATGAGTAAAGCCTTACCCATTGCTGTCGCTGTAGTTTTAGGCGGTGCTGCACTTGTACCTGTATATTATGCAACTCAACATCCGACCACAGAAGTCGGACGTAAAGCAGACAAAAATGCTTCTCCAATTCAAAAAATCAGTTATGTTCTTGGTTATGAAGTTGCACAACAAACTCCTCCAGAATTGGATACTAAGGCCTTTGTTCAAGGGATCCATGATGCTCGTGGCAAACAGCCAAGTGCTTATACTCAAGAAGATTTAAAAGCAGCTGTTGCAGCTTATGAAAAAGAGTTACAACAAAAAATGCAGCACCCAGACAAATCAGAGCAAGCAGGTACAGCTTCTGAATCTGCAGATGCACAATTCCTTACTGAAAACAAAACTAAAGCTGGGGTAAAAACCACTGCATCAGGCTTGCAATATATCATTACTAAAGAAGGTACTGGTAAGCAGCCAACAGCTCAGTCAGTTGTTAAAGTACATTATGAAGGTCGTTTAATTAACGGTCAGGTTTTTGATAGTTCTTATAAACGTGGTCAGCCAGTTGAGTTCCCTCTTAATCAGGTCATTCCAGGTTGGACTGAAGGTCTTCAACTCATGAAAGAAGGCGGAAAAGCGACTTTCTTTATCCCATCAAACCTTGCATACGGTCCACAAGAACTTCCTGGGATCCCAGCAAACAGTACACTGATTTTTGATGTAGAACTTATTTCAGTGAAATAATAACAATTCAGGAGAGTCGTTATACTCTCCTGTTTTTTTGGAAAATGGCATGAAAAAAATTAGTTTGTTTATTGCAGCATCAACAATGAGTTTATCTGTTCTTGCTGCCACACCGATAACAAATAAAAGTCCAGCAAAGGATCAGTTTAGTTATAGTTATGGCTATTTAATGGGTCGTAATAATACTGATGCATTAACAGATTTAAATCTTGATATCTTTTACCAAGGTCTTCAAGAAGGTGCACAGAAAAAAAATGCCCGCTTAACAGACGAAGAAATGGCGAAAGCAATTAATGAGTATAAAAAAACTTTAGAAGCTAAACAGCTCGTCGAGTTTCAAAAATTAGGTCAACAAAATGCTCAGGCTGGCGCTGCTTTCCTTGCAGAAAATGCGAAGAAATCTGGTGTAGTTACGACCAAATCTGGGTTGCAATATCAGGTATTAAAAGAAGGTTCTGGTAAAACACCTAAAGCTACCTCTCGTGTAAAAGTTAACTATGAAGGTCGTTTACTCGATGGGACTGTTTTTGATAGCTCAATTGCACGTAATCATCCTGTAGATTTCCAATTAAACCAAGTTATTGCAGGCTGGACAGAAGGCTTACAAACAATGAAAGAAGGTGGTAAAACCCGTTTCTTCATTCCAGCTAAACTTGCTTATGGTGAAGTAGGTGCTGGTGACAGTATCGGTCCAAATAGCACGTTAATTTTTGATGTTGAATTACTACAAGTTTTGCCAAAATAAATTTTTTTAGTTTAAAAAAAGCGATCATAAATGATCGCTTTTTTATTTTAATGTTTTAAATCTCTCGGTCTAAAACCAGTAATCAGTAAGCCAATTAAGTAAGCGATTACGCCTACTACGCATAGACCCGCGACCTCAGCAATACGGATCCATTGAGAAAGTTCACCGTTGTACCAACTTAACCCAAACCAAAGCGCTGCAATCATGGCAAGATTTGCTAAACCATATTGAAGGACTAATTTTTTCCAATGCGCGCCAAATCGGAAAATATTACGCTTATGTAGATAGAAGTAGAGTAAACCAGCATTTACCAAAGCTGAACCAGAAGATGCCAAGGCAAGCGCCATATGTTCAGCTTGCCAATTGATTAGTTTAAAGAATCCAATAAATACAACGTTTAAAATGGCATTTGCGGCAACAGACATTAAACCCACACGGACTGGTGTTTTGGTATCTTGCTGAGCATAGAAACCCGGTGCGAATACCTTAATTAACATAAAGGAAATTACACCAGCACTCATACATTGCAATGCAAGTGCAGTCATTTGAGTGTCATGTAGGTCAAACTCACCACGTTGGAATAGAGCTTGAATAATCGGTGTAGAAAGCATAAATAAAGCAATACTTGCTGGTAATCCCACCAATACAATAACTTTTGCTGCCCAGTCGATCATACCGCGGAACTTTTCTTGATCTTGCTCAGCATGGCGTGCTGAAAGCGAAGGTAAAATTACTGTACCAATCGCAACACCAATTAAACCTAAAGGTAGTTCCGTCATACGCTCAGCACTATAGAGCCAAGATACCGAACCATCTTGCATGAAAGATGCCCAAATTGTATTTAACAATAGATTAATCTGAGTCACAGACACACCAAATAATGCTGGAAGCATTAATTTTAAAATACGCTCTACACCCTCGTGTTTAAAATCAACTTTAGGTGGAATTAGTAGGTTTTTACGCCATAACTCAGGAATTTGTACGGCTAACTGTAGAATACCCGCTGCTACAACCGACCATCCTAATGCTTTAATAGGTTCAGCCATATACGGCGTAAGCCACCATGCACCTGCAATCATTGCTACATTAAGCAATACAGGTGAAAAAGCTGGAGAAGCAAAAGAACCATAACTGTTTAAGATACTGCTGGCAAAAGCAGTCAGTGACATAAACATTAAATATGGAATAGTCAGACGGAACATGCTGACCGCTAAATCGAACTTTTCAGGGTCATTATGGAAACCCGGCGCATACATATAGATGATTGCAGGTGCTAAGACCATAGCCACGAAAGTGAGTAAGGTCATGACCGTGAGTAAGCAACCAAATACCCGACTAATCAGGATTTGAACTTCAGCATGTGCCCGGCCTGTTTTATATTCGGTTAGTACTGGAATAAAAGCCTGTGAAAAAGCCCCTTCGGCAAACAACCTTCGAAAGAAGTTGGGAATACGAAAAGCAACGACAAAGGTATCGAAATCTTTACCCGCACCAAACACGTTGAGCAATACGACATCTCGTACTAAGCCCAATACCCGTGACAACATCGTCATCGCACTGACAATAAAAGTCGATCGCCACAATGCCATCGTACTCACCTACAGCTATATTCGAAAGTCGCTATTGTAATGAAACTAGAAAATCTTTTCGTTGTGAAATGATGAATGAACTCAAGTTTTTTTCTGTGCTAACAGTTGTCTAAAGTGTTGCCATTTAAAATAAGGCCCCGGATCGGTTTTTCGACCCGGTGCAATGTCTGAATGCCCTGCAATATGGTTTTTAATTTCAGGATAAGCCTGACGAATAGCAGTAACTACATCGGTTAGTACGCTGTACTGTACTTCATCAAAAGGTAAATCATCACTTCCTTCAAGTTCTATCCCAATTGAATAATCATTACATTCAACTTTGGCTAAATAGCTCGAACGTCCTGCATGCCATGCACGATCATTAAAATTAACAAACTGTAGGACTTCACCTGTTCTTAAAATTAACAGATGGGTAGAAACTTGCATCCCCTCAATAGTCTGAAAATAAGGATGAACTGACCAATCTAACTTATTTTGGAAAAACTGCTCAATGTATCCACCTCCAAATTGAGATGGCGGCAAGCTAATATTATGAACCACAATCATTTGAATTTCGGTACCAGTCGGACGCTGGTTAAAATTTGGAGAAGGAACTTGTCTCGCCCCTTTTAATTGTCCATCTATAACTTCATACGGTGTGATTTGCTTCATTGAAATGCCAATAAATTGCTTGCCAATTGTTTTAGTTTAAAACAGTTATGTGCTTTTCAAAGTAGTCAGCACGATTGTTTATCGCGATTAAACGAATAAAACAGCTTATTTTTAAAGTCGACGGTGCTAATATATCGCAAGTTTTAGGGTCATCGACAAAATGGAAACCGTATGAGCATACCTCAGTCTTTGCTTGAACAGTCAATTCAAATCAATATTCAACAAGCATTACAAGAAGATATTGGGGACGGTGACATTACCGCCATGCTCACACCGGAAGATGAACAGGCAACTGCAACCATCATTAGCCGCGAAGATATGGTTTTAGCTGGACAACCATGGGTAAATGCACTCATCTCAGCTTATGACAACACTGTACAGGTAACTTGGTTAAAACAAGAAGGTGACCGTGTTGCTGCAAATGAAGCCTTTTTAAAGCTTACAGGTTCTGCACGTAGCTTACTGACTGTAGAGCGCCCTGCTTTAAACTTTATTCAAACATTATCAGCTGTGGCTACAAAAACTGCTGAGTATGTTAAGCATCTTGAAGGTTTAAATACAAAACTTCTCGATACACGTAAAACTTTACCAGGCTTACGTATTGCACAAAAATATGCGGTTGCTATTGGCGGCGGACAAAACCATCGTCTTGGTTTATTTGATGCGTTCTTAATTAAAGAAAACCATATTATGGCAGCTGGTGGTATTGCTCAAGCAATTGCAAAAGCACACCAAATTGCCCCAGGCAAACCTGTTGAAGTCGAAGTTGAAACTTGGGATGAGCTCAACCAAGCACTTGAGGCTGGTGCGGACATTGTCATGCTAGACAACTTTAGTCAGCAACAAATGATTGATGCCGTAAAACATGTGGCTGGACGTTGTAAACTTGAAGCTTCTGGCAATATCACCATTGAAAACTTACGCGAAGTAGCGACGACTGGTGTCGACTATATTTCTATGGGCGTATTGACTAAAGACGTCAAAGCCGTTGATTTATCAATGCGTTTTAATGCTTAAATAAAATCCACATCATTATTGGTATTTTTTTGCGACTTGGTCATGTCTGCCGCTTGTGTTTTTTGCCATGCTGACTGAGTCGCTTGTGCCCCGTTATCTCGTGGGTCGGCAGCCATTAAAACAAAAGTAACTACTGCTAGTAATACAATAAAACCTTGTAGCATAAATTTTCCCCATCACTTTAAAAAATTCAGGGTTTCAAGGTAAAAGATAAATATGACCAGGCTTAGGAGATTCTGTTACAAAAGGTAAGTCTTTATTTTTATTATTCATCTATAAAGCAGAATATGACCTTTAAAAATTTTATAGAATGGTCAAACCTAATATTTATGGCAGTCACAGGTGCCATCCTTTAGTTATATTTCCCAACATTAGATTGTGCGAGATGTCATCTACAACCTGAGCAAGACAAAGCGATTATAGCTTTGTCGAAGCGCAAGAATGTTATTAAGCCAACTGTTGTCTTTCGGTACGTAATAAAGATTAATTAATCTTTATTACGTATGTTACTTTGGGCGAAACCAAAGTAACAAATTAGCTACTTCCACTGGATGAATAAACGATAAGACTCCGTCGTGATAGCTAATTTAAAATAATTATCAATCTAAGACTTCAGCTTAATCGTTCATCTATTACAGCAACTTAAGACTCTACATAACCCATATACGGATCAGAAATTGAATCCTCTTGAGTTTCTATACGTCCTGCAAAACGACGATTAAACGTCGCATCGTCCGCTAATGTCACCGTAAAGTCATACCAACCACCAAATTCAGACATATCCCAAACCAATTCTTTTTCGGAACTGTTGGTTTCTATATTCCATGTTTTATTTGGTAGATAAGCATTTGCTTTAACTGTGAGTTTGACTGACTTATTGCCGTCGTGACGAACTTTTAAATACAAATTCGCATCACACTCTTCCACACAGACTCTAATTTCTGGTAATGCTTGGGTTTGATTGATTTGGATCAAATTACCTTTAAACGCGCGGTGGAAACCATTTGGACCAAGTACCCATAAATCGTACTGTCCATTTATAGTATTCCACACATCATCAAGCTGTTTACCCGCTTCAACCATATAACGGCGTGGAATTGACGTTAGGTCCAATCGGTTATACACATGAAAAACGGCTGCCTGTTTACCCGTATTAGAGAACATCAGCTTAACCGTTTTTTGAGTGGCATCGACTTTGGCACTGGTATGCAAAATATAAGGTAAAGCACGCGATGGTCGAATCCCCATTTCCTGCTGCGGAAATTGCTGCTGGCTCGGAACAGGAACTTGGGGCAATAAAGCCTGAGCAACACGAATCGCATCGGCTTCGGCTTTAGTTTTCTTCCCATCTAGTTCAGCAACAGGCAAAAGGTTCGGTGTTTTAAAATTAAATGCTGTCGTTAAATCACCACATACAGCACGGCGGTATGGGCTAATATTCGGCTCTTGCACACCAAAGCGTTTTTCCAAGAACTGTAAAATAGAAGTATGGTCAAAGACTTGAGAATTTACCCATCCTCCACGGCTCCATGGTGAAATCACGTACATTGGAACACGTACACCCGGACCATACACTCGACCATCTGGCTTAGGTTGAGATTTCGAAGTCACTACTGCTGGATGGTTAAAGTATTCATAAGATACTTGCTGATCACTTAACGTAGTTTTTCCATATACGACACCGTTTAAATCTTTAGACGGTGCACTTGGTGAAGGAACATGGTCAAAGAAACCGTCATTTTCATCAAAGTTCACCAATAAAACCGTTTGACTCCATACTTGAGGGTTTTCAGTTAAAGCATTTAATACTTCCTGAATATACCAAGCGCCCTGTACAGGACTCGATGGTCCCGGATGCTCACTGTAGGTCGCTGGAGCAACTAACCAACTCACTTGCGGTAATTTACCTTGCGCAATATCAGCTTTAAACGTTCCTAGAAAACCACCATCTGGCATGGTATTGGCAATACCTTTGTAAAGTGGTTGAGTCGCGTCAATCTTTTCATCGTATGCTGGGCATGTTGGGGTGTCATTACTGACAGGTTGACCAGATTGCTCATTTGCACGGCGATATTGCTTGAAACCAGCTAAAGGGTTATCGGTAAAGTTATCTGGCATGTTTTGATAAACTTTCCATGTCACGCCAGCCTGCTGTAAACGCTCGGGATACGTCGTCCATTCATAACCTTCTGTTGATGGCCCAATTCCATCAAATTCATTGACCACACTCGCGACACCAGCGCCTGTCGGGCCATTCGTTCCAGTCCAGATAAACTTGCGGTTTGGGTTAGTTCCTGCATGCATGGCACAGTGGTAGGCATCACAAATGGTAAAGGCGTTGGCTAAGGCAAATTGATATTCGACTTCTTGCTTTTTGTAATAGCCCATCGACTGCGGTTTTTTATAAGCAACCCAATCACTCATACGACCATTGTCCCAAGCTGCTTGGCCATCAGACCATGAGTGGGGTGTACCTGAAACTCGCTGAGCGTTCCCTAAACGACTGTCGAGATGGTACGGCAATACTTTATTTTTCTTAGCATCGTATTGCTCCCAAACCTTACGACTTTCTGTCATTGGAATGGTAAAGCGGTCACCGAAACCACGTACACCTTTTAACGTTCCAAAATAATTATCAAATGAACGGTTTTCCTGAGTCAAAATCACGATGTGTTTAACATCTTGAATAGTTCCACTTTCAACTTTGGCATCAATTGCCAGCGCTTTTTGAATACTCAGCGGGAAACTCGCCAGAGCAGCGGTCCCAAACATAGTTTTTGTAGAATTTAAAAGAAATTCGCGACGATTCATTTTTTCATCCTTAATTTTTATTATGGTGCACAGTGCATTTTGCAATTGCTGGTTGGCGGTGTTGTTGGCGATGAATTATCTGAGTTGTTGTCATCGTTACAAGCACTGAGCATAAGCGCTAAAGATGTAATAAATAAAAGTGAAAGTTTTCGCATTAGTTTTTTCCAAACGGTTTAAATGCGAACTACTAATAAAGCGAAAAGGTGACAGGCAAGTGATATTTTTATGTCGATTTGATGAAGGCATAAAAAAACGCATCCGAAGATGCGTTTTTTAGATAACTTGAAATTACCAGCCTAAAGCTTCTTGCTGCTTTTTGATAAGCTCGGCAATCCCTTTTTCAGCCATTTCTAACATGGCATTGCTTTGTGCACGAGTAAACGGTTTATCTTCGGCTGTACCTTGAATTTCAATAAACTCGCCCGCTTGTGTCATTACTACGTTTAAGTCAGTTTGACAGTTCGAATCTTCTTCATAGCAAAGATCAAGAAGTACTTCGTCTTGATACATACCTACAGAAATTGCAGCCACTAATCCTTTAAGCGGATCATGCTTAATTTTTTTCTGTGCAAGTAAAACATTCATAGCATCAACTAAGGCTACTGCAGCACCAGTGATTGAAGCAGTACGTGTACCGCCATCAGCCTGAATGACATCGCAGTCGATTGTGATGGTATTTTCACCAAGCTTTTTCAAATCAACCATAGCACGTAAACTACGGCCAATCAGACGTTGGATCTCTTGAGTACGACCTGTTTGTTTGCCACGAGCAGCTTCACGGTCACAACGAGAATGTGTTGAACGCGGTAACATGCCATATTCTGCTGTTACCCAGCCTTGGCCTTGGCCTTTTAAAAAGCGTGGCACTGAGTTATCAATGCTTGCAGTACAAAGGACTTTGGTGTGACCAAATTCGACCAGCACAGAACCTTCAGCATAACGGGTGTAGTTTCGTGTAATTTTCACTTCACGTAATTGGTCTAATGCACGTTGGTCAATACGCATAATCCTTCCTAACTTCTCTTAAATACAAACTTGGGCATAGTATAGCAAAGGATTTTGACAGGTTGAGTTTATTCCCTACTTTCAAATGTAAGTCTGCAAGTTTCATAACTCAAAAATAAAAATAGCCCCTAAAAAGGAGCTATTTTGGATTAACTAAGATTACGCAAATTTAAATTTTGCTTTTAACTTTTCCAATGTCTGCATTACTTTTCCTGTGGTATGGTTTGGCAGTGAACATTTTGCTAAACGTACCCATACACTCCAGAACTGGCGCATAAAGTTCGCCTCGTTGTAGTGAATACCATATTCAGCGCAAAGTGCCTTAATTTTCGGGGCTACTTCTTTATAGCGGTTGGCAGGCATATCTGGAAATAAATGGTGTTCAATTTGATGACTTAAGTTACCACTCATAAAATGCAGCCACTCTGTCCCACTAAAATTACTTGAACCACGAATCTGACGTAAATACCACTCTGCCTTAGTTTCAGTGTCGGTATTATCCGGCTCAAACGTTTCTGCATCTTCAGTAAAGTGACCATTAAAAATCACCGCAGATGACCACAAGTTACGAATAATATTCGCAACTACATTTCCTGCAAAAACCGGTAAAAACATAGGGCCAGAGATCACAGGGAAAAATACATAATCTTTTAAAACTTGGCGTGTGGCTTTTTTACGGACTTTAGCCGAATCTTTCCAAACTTGTTTCCAGCTCTTGGTTTTATAAACTAATGCATCTTCAAGATGTAAGTTTTGTACACCTACATACCACTCAAAGAAAAACATTAACTGTAGGCCGAGTGGAATATTAAACAGGTGGCGAGGTTCCCACTTCTGTTGATCACTTACTCGCAAAATGCCATAACCAACATCATGGTCTTTACCGACAATATTGGTATAGGTGTGGTGCACATAGTTATGTGTTTCACGCCAGTCATCACCCGAGGCAATAGTATCCCAATCGTAAGTATTACCGTTCAGACTTGGTTCATTTAACCAGTCAAACTGACCGTGCATAACGTTATGACCAAGTTCCATATTTTCTACAATTTTAGAAATACCAAGTAAGCCTGTTCCCAATAACCAAACAGGTGGAATCCACCCACCAAACATCAACATGCCACGCGATGCGATTTCGGTATAACGAACAAAATTACGTACTTTGTAGATATATTTTGCGTCTTGTTCACCAAGACTTTGCATCACTTCTTGACGAATTTGTTCAACACGGCGACCAAACTCTTCAGTCTGTTCAGGTGTTAAATGAGCAGATTTAGAAACGGTAGAAAATTCTAATGCCATATTCATAGGGTTAATCCTCTTTAATTCTTTTTATAGATCAATCGTGACTGGGCTTAATGCCTGGCTCACGCATAGTTTAATTGGACGGTTCGGTTGATCTTCAATTTCACCTGTTAACAGATTTTGAGTCACTCCGCTTACTTTGGTACAACTGCATTTATTGCAGACACCCATACGGCAACCATGTTGCGGACGTAGTCCTGCTTGCTCTGCACTGCTCAGTAAATTTGTTTCAGCTAAAAACTCGTGTTGGGCACGGCGGAAAATAACAGGCTGTGCTGCATGTGTACCAGTCACTTGAAGTGGTTGGAAATACTCTTGATGAAGCTGAGACTGAGCACCTTTTTGAGCATAAATTTCATTTGCCTGTTGCATCATGCCGTGATGACCACAAACATACGTTGCTGTTTGCTCAAAGTCAGGAACCAGCTTTTGCAGTAAGCTTTCCGTTAAATGCTGCTTTTGCTCAGTAGTATTAAAAAAATGATATTGAAGCTGTGGGTGCTTTTCTGCCAAAGCTTTTAATTCAGCATGAAAAATTTCTGCACGATTAAAATAAATGACATGAATTTGTTCAAGCTGCTGTTTCAAAGCTTGCTGCAAGAGTGAATAAATTGCAGTAATGCCACTTCCTGAAGCAATCAAAATCGCAGGCTGCTGGCCTTGATGCAAAGTGAAATCACCTTGTGGCTGTGAAATTTCAACACACTCACCGACATGTAATAGTTGAGCTGCACGAGACACCAAGCCTTGTACTTTAATACCTAAAGCGATTTCACCTTGAGTGGTTACTTCAATAATCGAGTAACTACGCTGTTGGTAAACACCATCGATAAGTAAAGTCAGTAAAATACTTTGACCTGCACGAGCCTGATCAAAATTAAAATTACGATTCGGTTTAAGCTTGATGAGCACCATATCGGTATGAAGTGGCTGAACTACGGTAACTTCTGCAAGTACCCTTTTCCAAGCCCAAGACACGTTAATTTTTTGCAAAATAAAATCAACGAAATCTTCTCGAACCCAATGCGGTTGATAGTTAAGTGTTGCGTTCATACGTTCCTCTTTTGTTTCTGGCTATTTATTTGAGTGAACACATGTTCGTATAGTGAACATATGTACACTATATTTATAAGTGTTCACTCAGTCAACACTTGTTCACTATTTTTTTTTTTATGAAAGTTTGCTCTTTTTTGTTAGACTTTGGCTCACGGTTTAAATAGGTTTTTTTAATGTCGATACGGGATGAACGAAAACAGCAAAGTCGTCAGGCACTTCTCGATGCAGCCTTGCATCTGAGTACGTCTGGGCGTTCGTTCAGTAGTATCAGTTTGCGTGAAGTTGCACGTGAAGTAGGTTTGGTACCAACAGCGTTCTATCGTCATTTTCAAGACATGGATGAACTCGGTAAAGAACTGGTTGATCAAGTCGCGCTGCATTTAAAAAGCGTTTTGCATCAACTTGGACAAAGTTATTTACAACATAAATCTGCTAAAACTCAAACCAGCATTGAGCTATTTGTGCAGGCAGTGAACCATAGCCCGAAACAATGGCAATTTATGATTGCTGAACGTTGGGGCGGCTCGGAAACCGTTCGTGCAGCCATTGCCAGAGAAATTGAATTTTTAATTGAAGACTTAACGACAGATCTCACTAAGCTCGAAAATTTTAAACATATTCAAAACCCTCAAGACTTAAATGTCTTATCTACCATTTTGACAAATATGTCATTTACGTGGGCAATGACGTGGCTCAACCTAGCCAAACAATATCAAGGTGAGCAACTCAAACAGCAGCAAACTGCCTTTATTGAAAATGCATCTACACAAGTTCGCTTACTGTTTAGAGGCATTGCCAACTGGGAACGGTAAAACTGGCAAATGACAAAAAACAGGTTATGTGTTAATACGTAAAGAGTGAAAGAAAAAGGCTAAAATTTCGAGAAAAGTCTTTTTCTTTTTACAGGAAGTAAACTATTCGTTAGGCCAAACTGGTGCGGGAATACCTATGAATCTTGATCGTCATACACAATTTTTGATGCGCAAAGAAAAAATTCTAAGCGTTGCTGAAAAATTGTTACTAGAAAACAATCAGGAAATTACTCTAGATGAATTAGTGGCCGAGCTAGATATTGCAAAAGGTACGCTTTATAAGCACTTTAGAAGTAAAAATGAACTTCTGCTTGAACTCATTATTCAAAATGAAAAACAAATTTTAGAAATTTCTCAAAAATATAATACTGATTTCAAAGAGTATGCACCGCGTTACATGCTTCATCATTTACTCACCCCAGGAAAAACCATTTTATTGCATCAACTTGAAGAAAATCTGACGATGACAGAGTCTAAGTTGAAGCACCTTTTTGAAGAGCTGTATGAAATCCGTCAGCAACGTATTCTAGCGATTAAAGATATTACCGAAAGTTATTTAAAATCATTAAATTATGATATGTCGATTCGTGACTATTTATCTTATATCTGGTCACTGACTTACGGCGCATCACTACTTTTAAATTCGACTTACTATCAGCGTTCGATTGGTTCTCGCCAAAAATTAATTAATTTATATATTAATCAGGCATTGTCACTACCTACTCAAACCACCAATTTTGATGCGCTAAATTTCCAGATTGAAGAAGAAGGTCATCAAAATTAATTGAATTATTTCGTGATTGTGAAAGTAATTAAATATTAAAAAAGGGCTTCTAATGAAGCCCTTTTTCTAACGCAATCAAAATTATTTTGCTTTACGTTCTTTCTCAATTAAGTAGTTAAGTACTTGAGTAACTTTACCATCTTCACCCTGTACAACATATTTACCATTAACGACAACTGCTGGAACACCTGTTAATTGGTACTGTTGAGCAAGTTTATTTGACTCGGCAACTTTTGCAGTTACAGCAAATGAGTTGTAAGTGCTATTAAATTTTTGTTCAGGCACACCGTAACGAGTAAAGAACTTAGCCGCAGAAGCTTGGTCAAAAATCTGCTGACCATTTACCTGAATCGCATGGAATAGTGGTAAATGCGTGCGCTTACGTACACCTAATGCCTCAGATGTATAATAAGTACGTGCCCCTTGTTCCCATACTTTGTTCATAGCAGCTGGTGTACGTACGAAACGTATATCACTCGGCGCCTGTTTTAACCACGCTTGCATATGTGGTTCAAGTTTAAAACAGTGCGGACAGCCATACCAAAAGAACTCACGTACTTCGATTTTCCCCGGTACTTCCACTTTGCCTGGATTGGCAATCACGGTGTAGTCTTTACCAGCAACGAAATCTGCTGCCATTGCACTACCCGATACGGCCATAATTGCTGCACTCAAACCACCCAAAACCAATTTTTTCATTGCTACAGCTTTTCCTCTAAGTTGTTATGCATTAGCTTATGCCCTAAATATAAAACAAATATGCTAAATTCGTTTTGCTTCTGTGAAGTTTTTTATTGGGTTTATCGCTTTTTTCCCAATAATCGCTACACTAACGGCGAACTACATCAAAAAGATAACCCAAGTTTAGAGGTGACACCATGTCGCAATTGAATGTTGATTTACAAGAAATCGCAAAATTTGAAGCACTTGCTGCCAAATGGTGGGATCAACATTCTGAATTTCGCCCACTCCATCAAATCAACCCATTACGTTTAAATTGGATTGACGAACGTGTTGGTGGTCTTGCCGGTAAAAAGGTTCTTGATGTCGGCTGTGGTGGCGGTATTTTAGCTGAAAGCATGGCACGTCGTGGAGCGGATGTACTGGGCATTGATATGGGTGAAGCGCCTTTAGCCGTAGGCCGTTTGCATGCTCAACAAGAAAATGTTCAAAATATTGAATATCGTCAAATTCCAGTTGAAGAGTTGGCGCAAGAACAAGCTGGTCAATACGATGTGGTCACTTGCATGGAAATGATGGAACACGTTCCAGACCCAGCATCTATTGTTAAAGCATGTCAGGCTTTGGTTAAACCGGGCGGTCATGTGTTCTTCTCGACCATTAACCGTAATCCAAAATCTTATTTGTTCGCTATTATTGGTGCTGAATACGTGCTACGCATGCTTCCAAAAGGTACACATGATTATCACAAGTTCATTCGCCCTTCAGAAATGGCACATGACATTCGTAATGCAGGCCTAACGTTAAAAGAAATGACGGGCTTACACTACAACCCTATTACGAAACGTTATTGGTTAGCACCAAATGTTGATGTTAACTATATGGTTCATACAGTAAAGACAGGTGCATGATGAAAGCTGTTTTATTTGATTTAGACGGCACGCTCATCGACACGGCTGCCGACTTTATCCGTATTATTCAACAAATGTGCAGAGATGAAAGACGTCCTGTGGTAGAAGCAGACCTCATCCGCACTCAGGTGTCTGAAGGTGCACGTGCGATGGTCAAACTGGTCTATCCAGAACTGGATGTGACCAATCCAATTTTCTTGGCGCATCGCCAGAACTTTTTAGATATTTATGGCAATAATATTGTCGTCGACACAGACCTGTTTGAAGGGATGTATCCGCTTTTAGAAGAGTTAGAAGCTCAGCAAATTCCGTGGGGTATTGTGACCAATAAACCACGCGGTTTAAGTGAGTCATTATTAGAGAAATTAAACCTGACTGAGCGCTGTGCAGTGTTGGTATGTCCAGAAGATGTTTCTAAAACTAAGCCAGACCCGGAACCGATGTATTTGGCTGCAAAACAGTTAAATATTCCAGCAGATGAAATTATTTATGTAGGTGACCACCCTCGTGATATTGATGCTGGTCGCAATGCAAATATGTATACCATCTTGGCAGCATACGGTTATTTACCTATTGAACATCGTGATGATCTAGCTGCTTGGCAAGCTGATTCGATTGTAAATACGGTGACAGAATTACACGAGATGTTACGTCAAAAGCTTCCTGCTCTACAGGAAAATCAGCGTATGATAGGTTAACACAAGAGTTTTACAGGCTTTTTTAACGGTTATTTATATCAATATAAAAAGAAGGAGGTTTACCAATGAAATATTCAGAATATCAACCTCGTCCAGATCTACTCAAAGATCGAATTATTTTAATCACCGGTGCAGGTGATGGAATTGGGCGAGCTGCGGCCCTCAGTTATGCTTTACACGGTGCAACTGTGGTTTTGCATGGTAGAACCTTAAATAAACTTGAAGTAATTTATGACGAAATTGAAGGTTTAGGCGCCCCTCAACCTGCAATTTTACCACTCCAGCTTTCGAGTGCTTCTGATCGTGATTATGACTTTTTAGTGAGTACACTTGAAAAGCAATTTGGACGTCTAGATGGTATTTTGCACAATGCCGGTATTTTAGGTGACCGAGTAGAACTCGCCCATTATCCAGCAGAGGTATGGGATGATGTGATGTCAGTAAATTTACGTGCGCCTTTTGCCCTGACTCAAGCACTACTTCCGCTTTTGCAAAAATCAGATAACGCTTCTGTTGTATTTACCAGCTCTGGCGTAGGTCGCGAAGCACGTGCACTCTGGGGCGCATATTCAGTGTCTAAAGTCGCGATTGAAGCGGTGAGCAAGATTTTTGCAGCCGAGCATACTTATCCAAATATTCGCTTTAACTGCATTAATCCAGGTGCAACACGTACAGCAATGCGTGCAAAAGCTTATCCTGAAGAAGATCCGAAAACATTACCAACGCCAGAGTCAATCATGCCGGCTTATCTTTATTTAATGGGTGAAGATAGCCTATCGCTCAATGGTCAAAGTATTGATGCACAGGATTAAATAACTATAGATGAAAAGCTAAAATAAATTACGGCCGATCATCACATCTGGCTTGGCTATACCTGAAAAGATATATACAAGCCTTTTTTATTATTGATAAAACACTGGATTTATCCGTAATTTTAATTGAAGCATTAAATGATCTTCACAGTTTCTCTGCATTTTGCGCGTACAGTATTCAACATGAGAGACATCAGATGTAAACGAGGATGCATCATGAAAAAGTTGTTCACCATCTTAGCCCTTAGCATCACTGTACTGACCACCAGTATGGCAAGCTTTGCTGATCCTCCATTTGACCGAGGACATGGCCAGAAAGGGCCTAAAGGTGGGCCTCGTGGTGAATGGAATGATCGTGGGCACAAATATGACCGTGACGATGATGAAGATCGTTTTCGCGATGAGCGCCGTATGCGTGAAGAACGCGGTTTTGAGCGTCTAAAACAACATCGCTGGCAGCCAGGTTATGTCATGCCACAGCATTATCGCGGCAATGGCTATAAGGTCGACTATAGAGACAGTAACTTGCCTAAACCAGACCGTAACCAGCAATGGTACAAAATTAACAATGACTATATTTTAGTCGACACAGACTCTAACAGTATTGTTAGCATTCGTGGCTTATAAAACTGATAGCTCCTCACTATCAGTTAATAAAAAGGATAAAGCCAATGGGCTTTATCCTTTTTTATTTTTATATCAATAAGATATTAAAAACTTATATATTCTAAATTTCTTCTTATTTGATAGATATTTTTCACATTTATTGTTCTTAGCCTTCACGATTTATCTGTAATTTTTCACTAACCTTCAATTATCGAAATTTAATTGATCATTCGAGGTTCATGATGAAAAAACTAACAACAGCAATTGTTCTTTCAATGAGTGGTTTAATCGCAACAACAGCAATGGCTGCACCAAATGATCATGACCATCATGGTAACTACCGAGACCATGATGTCAGACCAGTCAAAGTGATTCACAAAGATGACCATGCGAATATCTGGCGAGAAGGCCAAGTTGTGCCGCATCAATATCAACACCCACGTTATGCAATTGACTATCGCTCACACCAGAAATTGACCAAACCTGGGCGTTTTCAAAAATGGTATAAAGTGAATGGAAACTATGTACTGGTAAATGAACAAAGCCATAAAATCATTAAAGTGATTCATTAATTTAATAAAACATCAGACACCCAAATGTAATTTGGGTGTTTTTCTATCTAATACATGCGACTTTAAGCTTTTTTGTTTAGAATCATCTTTATATCTTTTTGCTGTTGATTCGAGATCGGTATGCCAACTAAGTCTTTAGAGAAATCACATAATAACACCCAACATTATGTACATTGGTTCCGACATTCAGCACCTTATATTAATGCCCATCGCGATAAAACTTTTGTTCTAATGTTTGGCGGTGAAGCAGTCCGCGACCCTAATTTCGAGCATATTATCCATGATATTGCTTTATTGCATTCACTCGGTATTCGCTTAATTTTAGTCCATGGCGCACGTCCACAAATTAATCAAAACCTGAAAGATAAAGGTATCGAAACTCCTTTTTATGAAAACAGCCGTATTACCACGCGTGAATCATTAAGCTGTGTCATGAGTGCTGTCGGGTCTATTCGTTTAGAAATCGAAGCACTGTTATCTATGGGATTGGCTAACTCTCCAATGTACGGCGCTCGAATAGATGTTGTATCAGGTAATTTCGTAACTGCTAAACCTTACGGTATTCGTGATGGCATGGATTTTCAGCTTACGGGTGAAGTTCGTTCTATAGATACCGACGCGATTGAGCGTCATCTTGATAACGATAATATTGTTTTACTTGGCCCGACTGGTTACTCAACCACAGGTGAAGTATTTAATTTAAGAGCTGAAGAAGTAGCAACGAAAACTGCAACCTATTTAAAAGCAGATAAATTAATCTTTTTAGGTGAGCAACAAGGTTTGCTCAATGAAGAAGGACAATTATTGCGTGAATTGAGTCCGCATCAACTTGACTACTATATTCAACAATACCAAGCCAGTAGCCCCACCCTAACCCTACATTTACAAGAAGCAAAAAAAGCTTCTCTATCGGGTGTACACCGTGTTCATTTGATTTCATATGCCTATGATGGCGCACTCATTGAAGAACTGTTCACGCGTGATGGTGTGGGTACCATGATTACCGATGCGCATTATGAAGAAGTTCGTATGGCGCATATTCAAGATGTCGGTGGTTTAATGAACCTATTACGTCCGTTAGAAGAAGAAGGTATTTTGGTTTATCGCTCACGTGAACGTCTGGAGCAAGAAATTAGCCAGTTTGCGGTTATTGAACGAGACGGTATGATTTTGGCCTGTGCTGCTCTTTATCCAATTCCAACTGAATTTAATGAAACTCGTTCGGCAGAAATTGCTTGTGTAGCAGTACACCCAAGTTATCGCAAATCCAACCGTGGCAGCCAGATTCTGCAATTCCTTGAGGAAAAGGCCAAACAACAAGGTATTCGTCAATTGTTCGTTTTAACCACCCGTACCGCGCACTGGTTCTTAGAACACGGTTTCCACCAAGTTACTGTGGATGAACTACCAAATGCCCGTCAGGCACTTTATAACTACCAAAGAAATTCTTTAGTCTTTAAAAAACTGCTTCCCTAGGCTTTGCATTTTTTAAGATATTCTTATTTCAGATAAGCTTAGTCCAAAAAGTACAACCATAAATACGATTAATATATGGTTGTACTTTTTTTAAATCTTTAAATTTTCTTCATTTCATATTTTTCACTTTATTTACAAAAACTTAAGCACTATTTTTTAAATATTATTCTATTTAATAAATCATTTTTTTGCATAAGTTTATCGCCGAATGTTTTTAGCTTTTTTTTGCATAAATAAAGACTGAATACTTATTTTTTATGAAATAAAAATCCCTTTAGGGTATCTGCTCATCCAATTATTTTTCTTTTTCTCTTTCGGGGAGCACGAAACCACATGGCACTTTTTAATTCCACTTCATGGGCAAAATATTCAGTCATTGCTGCCAGCCTTGCGGGAGTGATGATGCTAGGTGGTTGTGCCAAAAAAGAGGAACACACCACCACAACTTTAAATATTGGATATCAGAAATATGGCATCCTTCCTATTTTAAAAGCTCGTGGTGACTTGGAAAAAGCACTCAAAGATCAAGGCGTACAAGTGAAATGGGTCGAGTTTCCTGCAGGTCCTCAATTACTTGAAGGACTAAATGTCGGAAGTGTTTCATTGGGTGAAGCAGGTGAAGCACCACCTATTTTTGCTCAAGCAGCCAATCCAAATTTAGTCTATGTTGCAAACCAACCTGCTGCACCAAAAGCAGAAGCGTTATTGGTACAAAAAGACTCTCCTATTCACTCTATTCAAGATTTAAAAGGCAAACGTGTCGCACTGAATAAAGGTTCAAATGTTCACTACCTTTTATTGAAAGTTCTAGAAGCAAATCACTTGAACTTAAGTGATATTCAACCTGTTTATTTACCACCATCAGACGCACGTGCTGCTTTTGAAAAAGGAGCTGTCGATGCGTGGGTAATTTGGGATCCGTTCTTTGCAGCAGCTGAACATCAAATTCAAGCCCGCGTTTTAGCAACAGGTGAAAACTTGGTAAGCAATCATCAGTTTTACTTAGCTGATCGTAAATTTGCAGAAAGTAATCCGAAAGTACTCAACACTGTTGTGCAAACGCTAAATCAGACAACTGAATGGGTAAGCACGCATCAAGATGAAGCGGCTAAGCTACTCGAAAAACCTACTGCACTTGAGTTTGATGTACTCAAAACTTCTATTTCACGTATGGGTTTTGGTGTTCAGCCAATATCTGACAAGGTAGCCCAAGAACAACAATATGTAGCCGATGCCTTTTATGCGCAAAAGCTCATTCCAAACAAGCTCACCATTCAAGATGCCATTTTAAAACTGAAATAAACCCAGCTTGGCACAGTTTAAATAACGATGTAAATGCTGTGCTTTGCCTTAAGGGAACAAGGATATCAATATGCAACATCAATCATTATTTAATAAGGGTCAGTGGGCCCAATTAGTTAAGCGCTTTAGCGCAGTCGCTGTCTTAGGTTTAACGATTGCTGCACCCGCTTGGGCAATAGATCCTACTGTAAAAGAGCTTCGTATTGGTTTTCAAAAAAGCTCGATTAACTTTGCAATTGCCAAACAGCAAAAATTATTTGAACAAGAATTTCCAAATGCAAAAATCACTTGGAATGAGTTCCCTGCCGGCCCACAAATTTTAGAAGCCTTGGCTGTTGGCTCACTCGATGTTGGAGTCACTGGAGACACACCACCAGTCTATGCTCAAGCAGCGGGCAAGCCTTTATATTACATTGCTTATGAAGCAGCTAAGCCATTGGCGTCGGCAATTTTAGTTCCTAAAAACTCACAGCTCACCCAGCTTAAAGACCTTAAAGGCAAGCGTATTGCCTTGCAAAAAGGTTCTAGCTCACATTACCTACTTGTACAGGCCGTACGTAAAGCAGGCTTAAAATGGAGCGACATTACGCCAATTTGGCTTACTCCTGCCGATGCTCGCGCTGCATTCCAAAAAGGTGCTGTTGATGCATGGGCAATATGGGATCCATACTACGCTTCAGCACAACTAGAAGACCAAGCTCGTGTACTTGCATCTGGTAAAGGTCTAAGCCCGAACTATACCTTTTACTTAGCCGCTCCAAATTTTGTTAAGCAATATCCAAAAGCTGTTCCTGAACTCATCAAACAGATCAATCAAGCTGACAAATGGGTTCAAAGCCATCAAGCAGAAACTGCAAGTGTGATTGGCCAAAGTACAGGCCTAAAACCTGCAACCAGCGACTTATTTATTAAACGTCGTCCACGTCCATCAGCAGCAGCTCCGCTGAACAGCAAAGTGATTGCTGAGCAGCAGCAACTTGCAGACATCTTTACTCAACAAGGCATCATTCCAAAACCAATCAGCATTAAACAAGCTGTTTGGGGTGCCAAGTAATTTCAATAGACATATAGGTAATGCACATGAAAATTTTCTGGTTTATTCCTACCCACGGTGATAGTCGCTATTTAGGTACAAGTAAAGGCGCTCGTCAGGTTGACCATGCCTATATGAAGCAAATTGCTGTAGCGGTAGATAACTTGGGTTACGAAGGTGTACTTATTCCAACGGGCCGTTCATGTGAAGACCCATGGATTACGGCGGCTAGCCTTATTGATGCAACTCAGCACCTTAAGTTTTTAGTTGCGTTACGTCCGGGGGTAACCACACCAGCTTTAGCTGCACGTATGGCTGCAACATTTGACCGCCTATCGAATGGTCGTGTGTTACTCAACTTGGTGACAGGTGGCGATGAAACAGAACTACGCGGTGACGGTTTATATGAAGATCACTCAACGCGTTACCAAACTGCCAATGAATACGTAAAAATCTGGCGTGAAATTTTGACGCGTTCACATACAGGTGAAGCTTTTACATTCCACGGTGAACGTTTACAAGTAGATGATGCAAAACTACTTTACCCACCTGTCCAAAAGCCTTACCCACCACTTTGGTTTGGCGGTTCTTCAGACGTCGCTGTAGACCTTGCAGCTGAGCAAGTAGACACTTACCTCACTTGGGGTGAACCACCAGCAGCCGTGAAAGAAAAGATCGAGCATGTTCGTGAAAAAGCAGAGGCTAAAGGCCGTAAATTAACTTATGGCATTCGCTTGCATGTCATTGTTCGCGAAACCAACGAACAAGCATGGGCAGCAGCTAACGAGCTTATTCAGTATCTGGACGATGCAACTATTGCTGCAGCACAGGAAAAATTTGCTCAAATGGACTCCGTAGGCCAACAACGTATGGCCGCGCTACATGGTGGCAACCGAGATAAGTTAGAAGTCTCTCCAAACCTTTGGGCAGGTATTGGTTTAGTGCGTGGTGGTGCAGGTACAGCACTTGTAGGTGACCCAGAAACAGTTGCTGCTCGTATTCAGGAGTATGCAGACCTTGGCATTGATACCTTCATTTTCTCAGGCTATCCACACCTTGAAGAATCAATTCGCTTTGCAGAGTTAGTATTCCCATTATTACCAATTGAGACCCGAGCTAAACTTGCTCAGCCAAACTTAACTGGTCCATTCGGTGAGATTATTGCCAACAACTATGTTCCAGACGAGAAGAAGCAAAATAGTTCCGTCAAGGAGCCTGCATGAGTAAAGATACAACTATTGTTTCACGTGGAACAAAACAAATCGGGCAGCGTTTGCTGCCTTGGATTTTCCCAATTGTTCTATTGGTTATCTGGCAAATTGCCTCAAGTTCGGGTCTTTTAGAAAACCGTATTTTGCCAGCCCCGACTGCTGTCGTTTCCGCTTTCTGGCATCTTCTCGTTAGCGGCGAATTATGGCATCACGTTAAGGTAAGTGCTGGTCGTGCACTGCTTGGGCTTCTAATAGGCGGTGGTTTAGGTTTGCTATTAGGTCTGCTCAATGGGTCTTCGCGCTTCGCCTCTACCCTGCTCGATACGACCTTGCAAATGATTCGTAATATTCCGGCTCTTGCGCTTATTCCGCTTGTGATTTTGTGGTTTGGTATTGATGAAACAGCAAAATTATTCTTAGTTGCAGTAGGTGTTTTCTTCCCTATTTATATCAACACCTACCACGGTATTCGGTCAGTTGACCCTCAATTGATTGAGATGGGTAAAAGCTATGGTCTTTCTCGCTGGCAGCTTTACAAAGAAATTATTCTACCTGGTGCGATGCCTTCTATTTTAGTCGGTTTACGTTTTGCGTTAGGTTTGGTTTGGGTATTACTCATTGTAGCCGAAACTATCTCAGCACAAGCTGGCATTGGTTATATGACCATGAATGCACGAGAGTTTTTGCAAACAGATGTAGTTCTGGTCGGTATTCTTCTTTATGCCCTATTAGGCAAGTTAGCCGATGTTTTAGCACAAATTTTGGAACGCTATTTACTACGTTGGCACGCTGGTTATCAAAAATAAGGGAGCTTAAAATATGACAAATCTGAATTTAAATATTAATCAGAATGACGTAGAGCTCATTCCAGAAAATCATCCAGAGTCACAAGAGCCTGTAGTAGGTGCAGAGATTCTGATTGAACAGCTTTATAAATTTTATGGTGAGGTGAAGGTTCTTGAAGATCTTAACCTGCATATTCAACCGGGCGAATTTTTAGCGATCGTAGGTCGTAGTGGCTGCGGTAAAAGTACCTTATTACGCTTAATTGCCCAACTTGAAAAAGCAAGTTTTGGTGAGATCAAGTTTAAATCTGCCCGACATTTACGTGAAGGAATTACTAACGATGACATTCGGGTTATGTTCCAAGACCCCCGCCTACTTCCTTGGCGAAATATTCTTCAAAACGTTCAACTTGGACTACCAAAATCACAACATGCTTTAGCAGAAGAATTACTGGAAAAAGTGGGCCTCAAAGAAAAATCGGGACAATGGCCTTCACAGCTCTCAGGTGGTCAACGTCAGCGTACAGCCTTAGCCCGTGCGTTATCGCATACTCCACGTATTTTACTGTTAGATGAGCCGTTAGGTGCATTAGACGCGCTCACCCGTCTTGAGATGCAAAGCTTGATTGAACGTTTATGGAAAGAGCAAGGTTTTACTGCCATTTTGGTCACACACGATGTGAGTGAAGCAGTGCAGTTGGCCGACCGTATTATCCTATTAGATAAGGGTCAAATTGCTCAAAGTTTCCAAGTGAATTTGCCACGTCCGCGGAAAAAGAGCATAACTTTTGCCCAGCTTGAACAACAAGTACTCGACGCAGTCTTAGCAACTTAAGGTTAAGATGAGTAATGAGAACCATTCAACTGAAAAATGCCCAATTAACGAGCAATAAAACTGATGATTTATTGCTCTTTTTTAGGGCGAAGATCAAAAAATATTTTTAAGAATAACAATAAACTAGTGAATCTCTCTATTTTTTGCACAATAGTATATCTATTGCTCAAATAACTATCCGTTTTTTCACTAAAAAAGTGAGACACCTGTGCACAAATCAAACGATTTACCTTACAATGGGAACACTATCTTTTTAATTTATGCAGCAAATGGAACAAAAGAAGAGTACTCAAAAGCGCAATCAGCTTCTTGCTGCCGCCCTTGATGTGTTTTCACTATATGGGTTTAGTGGTGCAAGTCTGGATGAAATTGCCCAACTCGCTGACATGCATAAGTCGAATATTTTCTATTACTATGAAAATAAAGAGTCTTTATA
Organism: Acinetobacter sp. 70_2; assembly: GCF_056736115.1. Classification (NCBI taxonomy): domain Bacteria; kingdom Pseudomonadati; phylum Pseudomonadota; class Gammaproteobacteria; order Moraxellales; family Moraxellaceae; genus Acinetobacter; species Acinetobacter sp. 70_2. The sequence continues at coordinate 8,649 of NZ_JBWZIP010000002.1, read as the reverse complement.
TGTGGAAGTGCTGACCACAGTTTTACAAAAATGGCTTGCTCCCTTACAAACTTTAGAAGCTGAGTTAGAACCAGCCGAAGCTTTGTCTCACTATTTAATACAAAAAATCGAACTTTCTCGTAGCCAACCAAAGGCTTCGCGATTATTTGCTTTGGAAATTATCCAAGGGGCTCCGCACATTTTGCCTATACTGAAAGGGCCTTTGAAAAAGCTATTTAAGCGCAAAGCTAAAGTCATTCAGACTTGGCAAGAAGAAGGGAAAATTTCTCCAGATATCGATCCTGAGCTGTTAATACTCAATATTTGGGGCCTTACGCAAAACTATGCCGATTTTGCCACTCAAATGGAAATGGTGACTGGTAAAACACTTCGTAACCGCAGTATGTTCCAGCGCTCAATTGAGCATACAGTACATCTCATGCTCTACGGCGTAATCCCTCGTTAAAACAAAAAAAGATCGGCAAATTTGCCGATCTTTTTTTAGAAATGATTTTGATAAAGAGCCAAGAGTTTTTGCGCGCCCAATAATAAATTTTCTTCCCAATCTAAATGAGCGGTATTGTCTGCGCCATCAGTAATATACTTGACTGAAATTAGGCGTACACCTAGCTTGTGACAAACTTTGGCCAAGGCATACCCTTCCATATCTACCACATCACACGCGACTTTCGGCTGACCCGTTTCAAATGAGTCCCCTGTCCCGCAAATGCCTTTTGGTAAATCAGAAAAATGTGATTGAAGATGAATTTCAGCAGGTAAGTGCTCATCTAACGGCGTTACACCGACTTCAAACCCTAATGGTGAAACATCCATATCACGTTGCACAAAAGTTTTTACTTCGACCAAATCATGTCGATTAAAAGATGAACTTCCTGCCGAACCTAAGTTAATTAGAGTTTTACAGCCTGTTTTTTGAATGACTTCAAATGCTTTAAAGGCAGCGTTGATTTTACCGATACCGCTATAATGGACTTCAATACCTGCTTGCTCAAATAAACCTTTAGATTCATTGGGAAGTGCCATAATTAAAGCGATATCTTTGTTCATTCAAAAAGCTCAAATCAAAATTAAATAAATTAGAAAATAAGTATAAATCAGGTGCAAAAGCTTTTTTGCACCTTTTCACTATTACTGCATTTTTTGTTGTAAGGCGATTAAACATGGAGAGAAGAACAGTTGCCCACTATAGGCTCCGGCTAAGGTTTTCTTCATTACAACGCTCCACATTGTCAATAATAAAAGACTCAATGCCACAGCAACGTATTGTAAAAATACAATTTCAACTTGATCTCCTAAATTAAACAGTGCAAGAATAAATACGCCTAATGGAAAGGTTAAGCCCCACCAACCCAAATTGAATGGAATACCTGTCTTTGCGTGACGAAGCGTTGTTAAAATTGCAAGACCAAGCCACCATAACCCGAAGCCTAAAAGCACAAGACTGCCCACAATTCCTAAAGCTTGAAAGACATTCGCAAATTGGTGAAATCCTACGTTTGGCGCCACTCTTTTTGCCTGTTCACCTAGCAACAATAGACCTAACGCACCTGTTCCAATTGGACCTAAAGATAACCAGCTAGAAATTGCGACTTCTTTTTCCGGTAACTGATGCAAAGCCATACGCAGCATTAAAATGGTCAAAATAGCGAATGCAGGTAAAACAGAAATTCCCCAAAGTACGTAGCCCTCCATTAATAAATGAAAGCTATGCAAATCTGCTGGTAAGTGTGCAACCAACATGCCCGCAGAGCTTGCTGCTACTTCACAAGCAACGACAGGTAAAAGCCAGATTGCAGTCATGGTATGTAGCTGATGGTTCTGACGGCTAAACATGCAAAACGGCACAATCCAAGCAATTGCTAACGCTAAAAAGACATCGACGTACCATAAAGCTTGAGCAATATGGATTGCTACTTCACCATAAAGCCCGACACCGAAGCTTAAAAAGCCATTTAATATGGTTGCGAGCCCCATCGGTATAGCGCCTAAAAACAAGCTCATATTTGGATGATTAAATACTTGCTTCGCTTCATGAGGGAAAAGAAACCACCGCAATAAATAAAGACCGGAAAAAACACTAAATAGAACAATATTAAATTGCCATAACAAAGTTGCTAGTGTGAATAAAAATGATTTGGCAAATGGAAGCTGAATTAAAATCATACTCACCACACCAGTACCCATAGTTGCTGTAAACCAATTTGGGGTAAAATGCCGTATAACATCTTTACTTTGATTTAATTGGTAAAAGGGTCTTTTCATCTTGAATCTCTAGTCAAAGAGTGGATGAAGCTATAGTAGGATAAATTAATAATAAGAAAAATTGATTTATTTTTATTTAATTCATCAATTTTTTAGATATAAAAGATATTCATATTGAAAAATACCTGAGTAAAAACACAACAACAAGACGAATCTGTGAGATTATGGCAATATATAGCCCTTGCAAAAATAGCCATATTTTAAGTTCATGAAACTGCTTCGTCTTAATGCGTTATCGCCCAATTTCCAGTTGCCGCAAACAGCGGTAACTATTGGTAATTTTGATGGTGTCCATTTAGGTCACCAAGCGATGATTGCTCAACTCAAAAAAATTGCTGCAGCACAAGGCTTAAAAACATTGGTCATGATTTTTGAGCCCCAACCGCTTGAGTTCTTTAAAGGCTACGATGCTCCACCTCGTATTAATTCATTACGGGAAAAAGTTGAATATCTAGCTGAACTTGGGGTGGATTACATTGCGGTTGCCAAATTTGACCAGCATTTCCGTAGCATGAGCGCATCAGAATTCGCAGATTTATTAAAAGACAAATTAAATGCGCAGGCTTTGGTTTTAGGAGATGACTTTCATTTCGGCAAAGACCGTCAAGGCAACAGCGAATTTTTAAGAAATTACGGCTTTCAAGTCACAAATTTACATACGATTGAACTCGAAGGTGAACGCGTCAGTTCAACTCGTATTCGCCAAGTGCTTCAGGTAGGAAATCTTGCCTTAGCTGCTAAATTATTAGGCCGTCCATACAGTATTACTGGACGAGTTCAATATGGCGACCAAATTGGACGAACTTTAGATTTTCCAACGATTAATGTCCGTCTCAACCGCCATAAGCCTTGTTTAAATGGTATTTATGGCGTTGAAGTCATTTGCGAAACAATTTCGCTAACTCAAAAAGTGCTTCAGGACTCGCCTGAAAAACCGGGAATTGCCGGATATCATGAAAATAGCCTTTATGGTGCAGGTCATGTCGGTACTCGCCCAGCCATTCAGCAAGAGCATCCAGAGTGGAGATTAGAAGTACATTTCCCTGATGTTTCTGCTAATCTGTATGGCTTATTTATGCGGGTGACTTTTCTTCACTATCTTCATGGTGAATTGAACTACCCTTCGCTTGAGGCACTTAAGGCAGGAATTGATAATGACGTGCAACAATTACGACAATATCGTAAAGACACGACACAATTTCCTTTTTAATTCGAATTTTGATTGTAAAACATGTCGGCTCCCAAGCTGATTAAACTGGAAGACAACTTGCATGAGCGATAAGCAAACTACTGAAAATGCAGTGGACTACAAAGCCACGCTAAACCTGCCGGATACTGAATTTGCAATGAAAGCAAATTTGGCAGTACGTGAAGTGAAATGGTTAGAAGAGTGGTATACCGACAACATTTATCAGCAGATTCGTGCATCGCGTATTGGCAAGAAAAAATATATTTTGCATGATGGTCCTCCATATGCGAACGGTACAATTCACTTGGGCCATGCGGTTAACAAAGTACTCAAAGACGTCATCGTAAAAAGCCGTACTTTGGCAGGTTTCGATGCGCCCTATGTTCCGGGTTGGGACTGTCATGGCTTGCCAATCGAACTAAAAGTTGAAGAAAAAGTAGGTAAAGTAGGCGAAAAAGTTGACGCAGCGACTTTCCGTAAACTCTGCCGTGAATATGCGCTAAAACAAATTGATTTACAGCGTGCTGACTTTAAACGTCTTGGTGTTTTAGGTGATTGGGATAATCCTTACCTCACCATGAACTACAATCAAGAAGCCGATATCGTTCGTGCTTTAGGTTTAATCCAAAAAAATGGTCATATCCAGCCGGGCTTAAAGCCAGTGAACTGGTGTATGGACTGTGGTTCAGCTCTTGCTGAAGCTGAAGTTGAATACGAAGATAAAAAATCTGACGCAATTGACGTTGGTTTTGGCGTTGTAGATTTAAAAGACTTAAGCGCTCGTGTAAATGTAGATGTTCAAGATCCAACTGATATCGTGATCTGGACCACTACACCTTGGACATTGCCAGCGAACCAAGCAGTTGCATTGCATGCCGAAATTGAATATCAATTGGTACAAGTGACTACTGAACGTGGTAAGCAAAACTTTATTCTTGCTAAAGACTTAGTTGCTTCTGCAATTGAGCGTTACAAGCTTGAAAACCCAGTTGTTTTAGCTGACTTTACTGGTTCAGCTCTTGAAAACCTTACTTTACAACACCCTTTACTTACCGATCGCCAAGTTCCGGTTATTTTGGGTGAACACGTTATCGCAACAAGCGGTACAGGTGCTGTACACACTGCGCCTGGCCACGGTGCAGACGACTATAAAGTAGGTATTCAATACAACCTTAAAGTTGAAAACCCAGTGGGTGGTAACGGGGTTTACTTACCAACCGCACCAATCTTTGCTGGTGAGCACATCTATAAAGCCAATCCAAAGATTATTGAAGCTTTAGGTGCTGTAGGCCGCTTATGGGCTCATCAACCGATTAAACACAGCTACCCACACTGCTGGCGCCATAAAACTCCTATTATTTTCCGTGCTACACCACAATGGTTTATCAGCATGGATCAAAAAGGTTTACGTGAAGGTGCGCTTAACGCCATTGAAAATGATATCGAGTTTGTACCGAACTGGGGTAAAAACCGTATTGAATCAATGATTGAAGGCCGTCCAGACTGGTGTATTTCACGTCAACGTACTTGGGGTGTACCAATTCCTTTCTTCGTTCATAAAGATACGAATGAATTGCACCCTCGTACGCCTGAACTCATCGAAGAAGTTGCAAAACTTATCGAAAAAGAAGGTATTGATGCATGGTTTAACCGTGAAGCCAAAGACTTCATTGGTGAAGATGCTGAACAGTACAATGCGGTTCGCGATACGCTTGATGTATGGTTTGACTCTGGTACAACGCATTACGCTGTACTTGAGCAACGTGAAGAATTAGAAAGCCCTGCTGACTTATATTTAGAAGGTTCAGACCAACACCGTGGCTGGTTCCAATCTTCTTTATTAACGTCTATGGCAATTCATAATCGTGCGCCATACAAAGCCTTGTTAACACATGGTTTCACAGTGGATGAAAATGGCCGTAAATTGTCGAAATCTTTAGGCAACTATATTCCGCTTGAAGAAATCATCAAACAACTTGGTGCCGACGGTTTACGTTTATATGTAGCGTCTAGCGACTATCGCTATGAAATTGCAGCATCAAAAGAAATCTTTAGCCGTGTAAGTGATAGCTACCGTCGTATCCGTAATACGCTACGCTTCTTGCTTGCAAACTTAAATGGTTTCAAACCAAGTACAGATGCTTTAGCAGTAGATGATCTTATCGCTCTTGATCAATACATCTTGCAACGTGCAAATGAAGTACAACAAACTATTATCACTGCATATGAAGAAATGAACTTCCATGTCGTGTGTAGTGCGTTAACAAGCTTCTGTATTAATGACTTAGGTGGTTTCTACCTAGATATCATCAAAGACCGTCAATACACCACTAAGGCTGACTCACAAGCACGTCGTTCTGCACAAACAGCGCTTTACCATATCGTACAAGCATTTGTTCGCTGGATGAGTCCTATTCTAAGCTTCACAGCTCAAGAAGCTTGGCCACTTATTCCAGAACAAACTGAAAAGTATGTATTTACAGCTGAATGGTATGACCTACCTGTTTCATCAAAAGCAAACTTGCTTTCTGAAGCAGACTGGCAAACATTGATTAGCGTAAAATCTGCAGTAAATAAACAGATTGAAGCAGCTCGTAACGCTAAACTTGTCGGTAGTAATCTTTCAGCCAAGGTTGAACTTTGGGCAAATGAATCATTACAAACAGTTTTAAACCAACTGGCTGATGAACTCCGTTTTGTTCTTATTACTTCGCAAGTAGTAGTACATCCATTTGCTGAACAAGGTGAAGCAACTGAAATGGAAGGCTTACGTGTACAAGTATCTGCAGCTGAAGGTGAAAAATGTGCACGTTGCTGGCATGTCCTTCCTGATGTAAATACACACGCCGATCATCCTGGTTTATGTGGTCGTTGTATTGTGAACGTCACTGGTCGTGGCGAAGTGAGAAAATATGCCTAATTCACAAGCTAAAAAAGGCTTATTCCAGTTTTATCCGCACAACCTCATTTGGCTTGGACTTTCTGTCCTTGCCATTGTTTTGGATCAATGGACAAAATGGATTGCAAGTACACATCTGAACTATGCAGATCCTGTACCTGTGCTTCCATTTTTAAACTGGACACTATTACATAACTATGGTGCAGCCTTTAGCTTTTTATCTGATGCGGGGGGATGGCAACGCTATTTCTTCACATCTTTGGCAGGCTTAGTTTCAATACTTTTTGTATTTTGGTTGCTGCGTATGCCTAAAAAAATGGTGGTGCTACCTGTAGCTATCGCTTTAATTTTAGGTGGAGCACTCGGTAATCTAATTGACCGTATTACTTTAGGTTATGTGGTCGATTTCATTCATGTTTATTACCAAAATCATCACTTTCCAGCTTTTAATATTGCGGACAGTGCCATTACTCTAGGTACCATTTTGCTACTCATCGATACATTCTTCCTTGAGAAGCAAAGACCTAAAAATTCGGATGCATAATATGACCGAAATTATTCAACCTAATGAAGAAATTCGTATTACTGACGGTTCTAAAGTTGACCTACACTTTTCTGTTGCTCTTGAAAATGGCGTAGAAATTGACAATACACGTAGCCGTGAAGAACCTGTTAGCTTGACTATTGGCGACGGTAACTTGTTACCAGGTTTTGAGAAAGCCTTATTCGGCTTACGTGCAGGTGATCGACGTACTGTACATCTTCCACCAGAAGATGCTTTTGGTCCTTGGAACCCTGAAAATATACAAACTTTTGATACGGTTAAATTCGAACAACGACCTATTCCTGGTCACATGATCGAGTTTGAAGATAAAGCAAAAGCAACTTTATTTGGCGTCGTGAAGTCAGTGAATGATGATATTACTGAAATTGATTTCAACCACCCTTTAGCTGGCAAAAATATTACTTTTGAAGTAGAGATATTCAAAGTAACTCCAACTGGCCAGCAAGGCATTAAGTTAATGTAAAAAAAGCCCTCGATTGAGGGCTTTTTTATTATTTAAGTTTTATGCATGACATAAGAATCCTTACAAATTCTATATTCTCACGTCCTATGTAATGAATTAAGTTATAAAGATAAAAATCCTTAGGAAAAATATATGCTGGTCTATATCATCGTAGGAAGTGTTCGTGAAGGACGCACAGCTATTAAAATTGCCAATTGGTTAGAAACAGCAATTCCATCATTTAATCTAGAAGATTTTCAGACAGAAGTAATTGATTTAAAAGAGTGGAATTTACCATTATTTTCAGGCTCTCACCCACCTGCAACAGGTATTTATGATCAACCTAAACAACAAGAATGGGCAGATAAAATTGCCAAAGCTGATGCATTTATCTTTATTAGCCCCGAGTACAATCATGGTTACAGTCCAGCTTTAAAAAATGCACTCGACTATGTAGGTAAAGAATGGAGTGGTAAACCAGCCGCATTTATTGGCTATGGCTCAACAAATGGCTCTCGTTCTATTAGCCAAATACGCCAAGTCACTTCAAGTTTAAATATTGTTGACCCAAATGCTGTAATAGAAATACGAGATATCTTTAAACGCAATAAAGATGAAAAATTTGAAGCCAATGAATTTGAAGTAAAAGGACTTCAATCAATTGTTGAAAAGCTGCAAAAATATCATTTGTCTTAAATTGAACAAAAAGCCTCTTTTCTAAACAAAAGAGGCCTTTTTAATTTTATAAACTCTTTAAATACTCCACTATATTAGTATTACCTGCCATTTCTGCAAGCTCTAATGCTGTGTATTCACTTTTGTAAGCGACACGCGCACCTTTTTCAATTAAGAGTTGAACTATTTCTAAATGATCATTTTCAGCAGCTGCTTGTAGAGCACTATATCCCTCATCATCTATCTGATTAGGATCCTCTCCCTCTATTAGTAATTCTTTTACTTGATCGATATCACCTAGAGATGCCCAATAAATCAATGCAGGCAAAGATAGCTCTTCATCATCTTCAGGTATTGGAGAGAAAGAATTGATTTTCATGGACGTACCCAAAAATAATAGAGTTCATCATTATATTCATAGAATATAGTAACAATACAAATCTAATTTTGGACCTATCTTTTATTAAAAATTAAAGTCCGCCCATAAAGCAACACCCCCACTCTTTAGAATGGGGGTGTTTGGAATAATGAGCTGGCGATGACTTACTCTCACATGGGTAACCCCACACTACCATCAGCGCTAAGAGGTTTCACTTCTGAGTTCGGGAAGGGATCAG
>NZ_JBWZIP010000001.1:0-228383 GCF_056736115.1 Acinetobacter sp. 70_2 | reverse complement strand
GTCAAGTACTTGCTAAACCAGGTACAATCAAGCCGCACACTAAATTCGACGCAGAAGTATACGTACTTTCTAAAGAAGAAGGTGGTCGTCACACTCCATTCTTAAATGGTTACCGTCCACAGTTCTACTTCCGTACAACTGACGTAACTGGTGCGATCCAGTTGAAAGAAGGCGTTGAAATGGTAATGCCAGGTGACAACGTTGAAATGTCAGTAGAATTAATCCACCCAATCGCAATGGACCCAGGTCTACGTTTTGCGATCCGTGAAGGTGGCCGTACTGTAGGTGCTGGTGTTGTTGCGAAAGTAACTGCATAATCACTTTTCAGTGAAAAAGCGCTCCTTTTGGGGCGCTTTTTTTATGCTTAATTGTTCGACAATTCAATAGAAAGCTGGCCTTAACTGATACTTCAATGTCCCTATTTGCACTTAAGCCTTTTTATTAAGTTTGTATGATAAGAATCAAGAAAATGAACAATAAAGTTTAAGTAACTATGGTTACTAGCAAGGAGCTTTCACTATGAACGCTAAAGTGAATATTACGAATCGTGCCGGAGCAAGCTTTCCTGTACGTCGTATGAACTTTGACTTTAATGATGTACCAGAATACTGGATGGATGGTTCTGCTGGTCTTACACATTTTATGACAGCATTATCAGCACTATTTCCTGCTGGTGAGAAGTTCTTTATTGATAGTGTACGTGCAGTGCGTTATCACCCAGCGATTAAAGATAATGAAGAGCTACAAAAAGAAATTAGTGCTTTCATTGGTCAAGAGGCGATGCATACCCAAGAGCATGTGAACTTTAATGCATCTGCACAAAAGTTTGGCCATGATGTCGAGACGTTGGAAAAATTTACTGATACAGCTATTCAGACTGCGCGTAAGACTTTTGCAAAGATCGTAAAACCATTTGGTATGACGCAAGAAATGGTAGATTTAACTGCGACTACGGCTCTTGAGCATTTTACTGCAACGATTGCATCTCAGCTTTTAGTTAATACCCATATTCAAGAGTTGATGACAGATAAAACAATGTCAACGATGTGGTATTGGCATGCAATAGAAGAAAATGAGCATAAAGCCGTTGCTTTTGATGTGTACGAGGGTGTATTCGGTAAAGGTGTTAAAGCTTATGCATTACGCACAAGCTCACTTGTATTTGCGATGGCACTTATTTTCGCAATTCAATCTTCGTTTGTGCTACGTCTTTTAAGACAAGATAAAAAATTAAACTTAGATGAATTGTCTGTGATTTATAAATATGGTTATAGCCCATCCAAAGGTATTATTACGGGCATGGCTAAAGAAATGTTGGCTTATTTTAAACCAGGTTTTCATCCGAATGATTTAGACACAGTGGGTCTATTAAAAACATGGAAAGCCAAACTTGGTCTTTAAGTTAAAAACAAAGTGAAAAGGGCTGTTAGCAGTCCTTTTTTTTGTCTTGAAACTACTGCTCATTTTTTAAAATGATAGGAGTTCATTTTGCTCCAGAAAGGGGCTGGTAATGACCTCATCTGATAATTTGCTGTCCTCATCTGCACTTAAATAGCACTTTTAAAGGCGTATTATTATAAATATTAAGAAAATAAATAAGGATATAAGTGAATTGATGGTTCACTTAAAGGAGTCTGACATGAATGCTAAAGTAAATATTTCTAATCGTGCTGGAGCAAGCTTCCCTGTACGTCGTATGGACTTTGAATTTGCTCAAGTCCCACGCTATTGGGCAAATTACGATGCAGGATTGACTCACTTTATGACAGCATTATCGGCTCTTTTTCCTGAAGGTGAGCAGTTCTTTGTAAATAGTACGCGTGCAGTGCGAAATGATCCTAAACTAGCTGACCCAGCTCTTCAAAAAGAAATAAGTGCTTTTATTGGTCAGGAAGCTATGCATTCTAAAGAACATTTAGCATTTAACGCTTCTGCGCAAGCGTATGGATATGATGTTCGCAAAATGGAAAAGCAAACAGGTACAGTCATTAAAATGGGGACAGCAGTTGTAACCAAGTTAATGAAACCTTTTGGTTATACTAAAGAGATGATTGATTTAACCGGTACCTGTGCTCTAGAACATTTTACATCGACGATTGCAGCTGAACTTTTACAAAATCCTGAAATTCAAGCCATGTTCCAAGATGACACCATGTATCACTTATGGATGTGGCACGCGGTAGAAGAAAATGAACATAAAGCTGTGGCATTTGATGTGTATACAAGTATGTATGGACAAGGGCCAAAAGCTTATTTTATGCGCTCAACTGCTTTAATTATTGCAATGGCTTTAATCTTCGCAACTCAATCTTATTTTACTGCTAAATTACTCAAGACTGATGACAAATTAACTTGGAAAGACACCAAGTACATGCTTAAGTTTATGTATGGCCGTAAAGGTTTTATGACACGTCAAATTCCAGAGTTACTTGATTTCTTAAGACCAAAATTTCATCCAAATGATTCGGATACAAGGGCTTTATTAGCAACTTGGCGTGAAAAGTTAGGGCTTTAACAAACGTATTAAAAAAAGAGCAATTTAATTGCTCTTTTTTTTGCTCGTTTTTTCTATTTAAGTTTCTATAATACGTTTACTTTGAAATCTGAAAATGTGTTGAAACTCATGATTCGTACTATGCAAGCCTCCGATATTGATAGTGTTGCTCAAATTGAGAAGCTTGTTCAGACACATCCATGGTCTAGGCAGCAATTTGTAGAGTCTGTGAACTCTTATCAATGTACGGTAATTGAGTTAAATAATAAGGTTGTTGGTTTTTGTATTTTACAACCTGTGTTAGATGAAGCGAATTTATTGCTTATGGCAATTGATCCTGAAATGCAAGGTAAAGGCTTGGGATATCAATTGTTAGATGTATCGATTGAGCAGTTAGAAAATCAACCTGTACAAATTTTTTTAGAGGTTCGTGAAAGTAATAAAGCGGCAATAGGGCTATACGAAAAAATAGGTTTTCATCAAATTGATGTGCGTCGCAATTATTACCCAATTCAAGAGGGTGGGCGTGAAAATGCCGTTATTATGGTAAAAAGCTGTACCGATGATTTCGCTTCTTTATTTTAAAATGGCTGTCTTGCTGCAGACTTAACAGCAAGACAGAATCGAGCTATTTAATAATTAAATTATTCCACTCAGAAGGTAATGTCGTCATGAGAGAGTTACCTAACTGATTGATCTCTTCAGGCGATAATGATCGATTTAAGCGGCGCCATTGCCCGTCTAGTAAAAGTTCTAGGGGGGTATATTGAGATTTATAATTCATTTTGGCTGAGTGTGGCACCCAATAGCCTAAGTAAAGATATTCTAAACCAAGTGATTTTACATATTCGATTTGATTCAAAATTGAATAAACACCTAAAGATCTACGGTGTTCATCTGGATCAAAGAATGTATAGACCGCAGATAATCCATCATCCATTAAATCACAAGTAGAAACGCTAATAAGACGGTTATCTTTCCATAGTTCCAAGAAGAAACTATCTGTACAGCTATGAACTAGAAATTTTTCAAACTGATCTAAACTTGGTGGAAACATATCACCATCGGCATGGCGCTCGTTAATGTAACGTTCATATAAATCATAATGAATTTGTGCAGCTTGCCGTGTTGGCAGAACAGTCATGGTAAGGTCTTGATTTCGTTTCCATGCTTTTTTTTGCATATTGTTCATTTGGAAGTCGGCAACTGGTACACGACAAGACAAACACTGTCTGCATAAATGACATTCAGGACGATATACAAAGTCACCACTACGACGAAAACCTAATCGCGATAACTCTGAAAGAGTCACCACATCAATTCGGTGAATCGGGTCTAAAAAGACCATACGTGCTGACTTATTTTCTAAATAGCTGCAATCGTGAGGTGGGGTAATATAATATTGCAGATCATTTAAAAGGGACTTCGGGTGATATGATTTCATGATTGGTCCCTCCTGTTATCATTCCATTAATTTTGCATTTAATGCTATTGTTTTACTTGAAAATACACGTTCTTGATACTTTTTCCAATTGATAGAGGGGTGAATAATTACATCTTGTAACGATTTAAGATATTCCTGCCGAGAAAGTGTACAAGCCCCAAGGCTAATTAAGTGACTATTTACCAGTTGGCAGTCGACCCAAGGAAGCTGATTTTCTTGACCGATTAACATTAAAGTATAAAAAGCCATTTTAGAAACATCGGTTTGAGTACTAAACATAGACTCGCCAAAACAACCCTTACCGATCGTTACCCCATATAAACCACCTACCAGCTGTTCGTCTTGCCAAACCTCTACGCTATAGCCATAACCTGAATTAAATAACGCACCATATCCCTGAATAATATCTTCGCTAATCCAGGTTTCGTTTGCATAGCTTCGAGGTAGTGAACATGAGCGGATGACTTGTTCAAAAGCACGATTTACCGTAATGGTGTAATCATGCTTTTTCATGTTCCGAATGAGCGATTTACTTGGTTTATAGTTTTGAGGATAAATCACACAGCGTGGTTCAGGACTCCACCAACAAATAGGCTCATCTTCATTAAACCAAGGAAAAAGTCCGTGGGTATATGCTTCATAGAGCGTAGAAGGGGAGAGGTCAGCACCAATACAAATTAGACCATGACCATCTGGATCGGCTTCCTCTGGATCTGGGAAAATATATTGAGATAGAGGTAGTGTGTTCATAAGACTAAAATAATGTGTGCTTAAGGGTTATGCTATAAAAATTAATTTGAGACAGCCAGTAATTATTATAAATGATAAAAAAACAGCCGTTATAAAACGGCTGTTTGAAATATCTAAATTTAAAGGTTATCTAGATATTTTTCTGCATCTAATGCTGCCATACAGCCTGAACCAGCTGAAGTAATGGCTTGGCGGTAGATACTGTCAGCCACATCACCCGCAGCGAAAACACCTGCTACAGAAGTTGCTGTTGCATTACCTGAAGTACCACTTTGTACTTGAATATAACCATCACGTAAGTTTAACTGGCCTTCAAACATTCCAGTATTTGGCTTGTGACCAATGGCAACGAATAAGCCTTGAACTTGGATATCTTGTTTGCTTTCATCTTTTGTAGATTTTAAGCGAACACCTGTTACACCAGTATTGTCGCCAAGAACTTCTTCAACTTCATGGTTCCAAACAATGCTGATTTTGCCTTCTTTTTCTTTAGCAAATAAGTGATCTTGCAAAATCTTTTCAGAGCGTAAAGAATCACGACGATGAACTAGCGTTACATGTTCAGCAATATTTGATAAATAAAGCGCTTCTTCAACAGCAGTGTTACCACCACCTACAACCATTACTTTTTGGTTTTTATAGAAGAAACCGTCACATGTTGCACATGCGCTCACGCCTTGGCCCATAAAGTTTTGTTCAGACTCTAAACCAAGATATTGAGCTGTCGCACCAGTTGCAATAATTAATGCATCACAAGTGTACTCATCCATATCACCTTTAAGAACAAAAGGACGTACATTTAAGTCCACTTCATTAATATGGTCATAGACGAGTTCAGTACCGAAGCGTTCAGCATGTGCTTGCATACGGTCCATTAAAGCAGGACCAGTCAAACCTTCAGGATCGCCCGGCCAGTTGTCAACTTCGGTTGTTGTTGTAAGTTGGCCGCCAAGTTGTAAACCAGCAATAAGTGTTGGTTTAAGATTTGCACGTGCTGCATATACAGCTGCACTATAACCCGCAGGACCAGAACCGAGAATAATTAACCGAGAATGACGAGCACTCATTGAGGGTATCCTTATTTATTTCGAGAATTTTGAAAATTATACGTGAAATTGCCGACCAATAGCGTGAAATCAATGTGGATAATATTGATCAGGACAATCGAATTAAGTTATATAACAATATAGAAGAGCCTTATGTTAACAACAACTGTAAAGAATCATGCACCTTTTTTGTAAGAACAGGTGCATAATATAAAGTTCATTCGTTGAAGATCTGAAATGTAGGTCTTCACATCTCTAAACCAATAATTAAATGGGTTACAGGACAGTATATGACTGCGGTGTCAAGTGTTTATGCACAGCGCTTATTGATGACATTATTCTTGGTCTCTTTTGGTATTTATATGTTTCTGGCGACAGTAACATATACGCCATTTGATCCGGGCTGGATGCATATTTCAAGTGATACTCAGCAAGTATCCAATGCAAGTGGTATTGCCGGTGCATGGATTGCAGATTTGCTGTTTGGCTTTTTAGGTTGGGCAAGTTTACTTATTCCAATTTTTCTATTTGTTGAAGCTATTCAAGTCTGGTGGCCGCATAGTTTTCTAAACCGTCCATTCCGTTATGCTGCTCAGTTCTTCTTGATTCTTGTTGTGTCGAGTTTGCTTTACTTACATTGGAATGTACCCGCAGATACTTTAGATAATGCGGCAGGTGGGATTATTGGTTATGAGTTGGGACAAAGCTTATCTCAACTGTTAACGATTTATGGTGCGACCTTATTTTTATTGGTTTTCGGAGTGGTATTGTTCACTTTGGCATTTGGGGTGCAGTGGAGCAAAACATGGGTTACGCTCAAAGCGATGCCAAGTTATTTACAAGATTTATTCTATAAGAACGTATCGCCAAATGAATCTGCTTATGACTTAACTACACAGCCTGCAAATAAAACAGCAACGGTAAAAGTTGCCGAGATGCCTAAAGCTGAAGTTGCTGATGAAGCAGAGCTAAATGTTCAGTCAGAAAAAACTCAAGCCAAAGTTGGCTCTACACGACACGATGAAATGGCGGAGCGTTTATTTGCCGATGTGTTAGCGAAAGAGCAAAATCAGCCTGAAACTGTTGAAGAAAAACCAGCTCTTCAGCCAGAAAACTTTGAGCGTACACTTGAACAAGCTCAACAGCTTAAAAAAGACAGTGAGCGTTTAGTGGCGACAGGTGAGGTTTGGCGTGCTTTACAGCGCGATGATGCAAGTCATAAGCAAGAAATTGATGCATTGTTAAGAGCTGCGGATGATTCAAATGAACATCCAAGTCATGAGCAATTCCAAGAAACGGCTTATCAGGCTAAACAAGCACAACCTCAAGCATCGAATAGTCATCAAGGTTTAGATTGGAATGATGATGAGATTTTTGATGAATTGCTTGCCGCAGTTCCAAATAGTAAAACTGCTACTGATGTACATACGCCGTTCGTTCAAGACCATCATGTTGAACCAGCAGTAGCACCGCAAACACCTCATACATCAGTTGAAACATCTGTACCTGTATCGAATTTAAATCAGTCACCTAAAAACTTATCAAATGAACAGGTGTTTGATGATTTCGATGACTTATTAATTGATGAAGATATTGCTCCAGCAGCTCAACCGGTCAAAGCAAGTAGCTATGCGCAATCTTCAGCATTTGTAAAAGCACCTATTCAAACTACGATTGGTGCAGAGAAGCTTTCGAAAGAAGAATTTATTGAAGCTTGGCAAGAAACTGCCGGAAAGCCGGAAGATGATCTTGAAGATGAGTTCGATTTTGATGCGCCATTAACTGATGCATCAGGCCGACCAATGTCTCGTGCAATGCAGGTAGCCAAGAAGCGTTTAGATTTACCAACATTACCAGGCTTTGAACTGCTTGATAAGGTTGATCCAAATAAGAAAGTTAACTTTACCGAAGAGCAGCTTTCGCGTTTGTCTGAATTGCTTGAGATTAAATTACAAGAGTTTAATGTTAAGGCTCAGGTGGTTGAAGCTCAGCCAGGCCCAGTTGTTACGCGTTTTGAATTAGATTTAGCACCGGGTGTGAAAGCATCTAAAGTGACTAATATTTCCCGTGACTTGGCGCGTTCAATGTCTATGGCTTCGGTACGTGTTGTAGAAGTTATTCCGGGTAAACCATATATTGGTATTGAAGTACCAAATAGTGCCCGTGAAATGGTACGTTTGATCGAGCTATTGGAAACTCCAACATATCGTGACCCAAGTGCACTCATTAGTATGGCAATGGGTAAAGATATTTCGGGTAATCCGGTATTAACCGATTTAGCAAAAGCACCGCATATGTTGGTTGCGGGTACCACAGGTTCGGGTAAATCTGTTGCAGTTAACTCGATGATTTTATCGATGTTACTTAAGTATACGCCAGACCAATTGCGTTTAATTTTAATTGACCCAAAACAGCTTGAATTGGCTAACTATAACGATATTCCGCATTTATTAACACCTGTAGTCACTGACATGAAAGATGCAGTTAGTGCATTAAACTGGTGTGTAAATGAAATGGAACGCCGTTATAAACTTATGTCGTTCCTTAAAATTCGTAAGTTAAGTGACTACAACCGAAAAGTTGAAGAAGCGATTGCGAATGGAGAAGACTTGATTGATCCAACATGGAAACCAAGTGATTCAGCGACACAAGAGCGTGCACCTCGTTTAACGCCGTTACCATCAATTGTAATTGTGGCGGATGAGTTTGCCGACATGATTATGCAGGTAGGTAAGAAAGCAGAAGAAATGATTACGCGTTTGGCGCAAAAATCTCGTGCTGCCGGTATTCACCTTTTACTTGCAACTCAGCGTCCATCGGTAGATGTTATTACGGGTCTTATTAAAGCCAATATTCCAACGCGTGTAGCTTTACGTGTAAACAGTAAAATCGACTCACGTACTATTTTGGATGCTGGTGGTGCAGAAGACTTGTTAGGTCATGGTGATATGCTGTTCTTAGGGCCAGGTAAGATTGAGCCAGAACGTGTACATGGTGCATTTATTAGTGATGATGAAGTTAACCGCATTTGTGACGCATGGCGTGAACGTGGTGAACCAGACTACGTAGATGAGATCTTAACGCCATTTGATGAAGAACCTGCATCTCGTGGCTTTGAAGAAGGTGAGGGTGGTTCAGACCGTGATGCACTTTATGACCAATGTGTATCGTTTGTCCTAGAAACTCGCAAAGCATCTACATCTTCATTACAGCGTAAGTTTAGCCTAGGTTATAACCGTGCTGCCCGTATTATCGACCAAATGGAAGAGAACGGTATTGTGAGTGCTATGGGTGCCAATGGTAAGCGCGATATTTTAGTTTAATATCTTCACTTGAAATTAAGCCTCTTCGGAGGCTTTTTTTGTGGTTAAAAATAATAGCTCTGAACTGAGAGTTTGAGATTTTATCAAATAGTAAAAAATGCTAATGTGTGCTTCTAAATAAAAAACAATGAAACAAATCAGGAGGACAACATGTTAGTCGCGTTAATTACGTTAGCTTTTATTCATTTTTGTGCGCTTATTACTCCAGGGCCTGATTTCTTTCTGGTATCGCAGACCGCAGTGAGCCGATCTCGTAAAGAAGCCATGCTGGTTGTTGCAGGAATAACAGCAGGTGTTATGTTTTGGGCATCTTTAGCACTGATGGGCTTAAATATTATTTTTGAGAAAATGGCTTGGTTAAAGCAAGGTTTACTCATCGCAGGTGGTTTGTACCTATGTTGGTTAGGCTATCAAATGTTGCGTTCAGCATTTTCAAAAAATCAGCAGGAAGAGGTTACAGCTGTTGAGTTGCCTAAAGCACCTTACTTATTTTTTATGAAAGGATTACTCACCAATTTATCAAATCCGAAAGCTGTAATTTATTTTGGTAGTGTGTTTTCTTTATTTTTAGCTAACCCTCAGCTTGATCAAGTTCATTGGTTGCTTTTTATTATTGTGTCAGTTGAAACGATTTTATGGTTCTGCTTTGTGACGTTTATTTTCTCCTTACCGAGTTTCAGAGTGGCTTACCGTAATTTTTCAAAATGGATTGATGGTATTTCAGGTGGTATTTTTACCGTATTCGGTATTTTCCTGATTGGAAACCGGTAAATCCAGACAATAAAAAAAGCCTCTTAAAGAGGCTTTTTTTAATTACTAACTTTTAGATCACTTATATAGGAATGATATAACAAAACCGATAAAAATCAGTAGCCATATAATAGATCCTATAATAATTAAAATGATTTGAGAGGTATTGAATTTCTCTTGCTCAATTGTCGTTACTATTTGTTTTTGTGCATAGTTCAGTGCTTTAAATGCGGGTATTAAAAATATAATGTCGCAGAGAGAGATGAGCCAATAAGGATCAGGTAGGCGAACCAGTAAAGATGTAATGAGATATCCTAGATACATCCAACCTGAAGAGAAATCATTAATATACCCTTGTTCTTTTGCATAGTTTTTTATACGATTAAATAGTGAATATAAAAAGAATATAGAAAAAACTGCACGGGCAGCAGGCATAATATTTAATTTATCTTTGATTAGAAAAAATCGCTATGCTTTAAATATCCACCAAATTTGGTATAGGCCAAAGGAAATTATGGATAGAACGATAAACTTATTAAGGCTAATAACTTTTAAATTTTCTATATGATTTGATTGGATAGATTGTGTTTGATTTAAATTAATAGGTTCTGGATTCATGAATTTATATTTGGAATGAAATAGTGCTGATGACTTTATGATTATTTTTTATAAAAGTAAATAATTTAGATACTTGAATAAACCACATAATCTATCTACTAAGTTTTACCAAGATAGATTATGCAGTCTTATTCAAATAAAAAAAGCTTAAGCAAACTTTGCTAAAACTTCTAAAAACGGCGCTGATTGACGCGGAAATTTAGCAATTACGTCATGAATGCGTTCGCCTTCAGAGTTTGTTGCATTGATATCTCGTCCATCTGCAACAAATTTAGTCAAAAGACGTTCATAGTCATTTGGACGCATATGTTTGAAAGCATGGTAGAGCACGTGAAAATCTGCGTTCACACCATTTGGAGGAAGTTGGTTGAGGTAGGCAAAAACACGCTCATCGGACCATTCTTCATTGAAAGTTGCTGGCTGTGATAATGCCATGACAATCTCCTCATTTTAAAAAAGGCAAAATAACTTGCGTTATTTTGCCTTGATTCTGATTTGTTGAATAGTCAGAAATAGAATTATCGTTCTTCAGGTAAATTGATATTCATTTCTAACATTTCGATATTTGCTTCAGAACGAACTTGCATTTGGATATGCTGTTCGCCTACACCGCTTACATAACGACTCACCACCTGCATGATTTCTTTCTTCATTTGGTCAATCTTGTCTTGGCTTAAACGACGGCCTAAACCTTGTTCTGATGCAACAATAACTTTTAAACGATCTTTGGCAGTTTGAGCACTTGATGGTTTTTCTTCACTGCTAAATAATTTACTCCAGAATCCTGCCATATCTACGCTCCAAATAGTCGTGCTAACCAGCCTTTAGGTTGAGCTGTGATGTGTCGATAAGGGCGGTCTTCGCCAAGAAAGCGAGCAACCAAGTCATCATACGCTTGTCCAGCTTTAGTTTCTGAATACAGAATAACTGGCTTACCTTCGTTTGATGCTTGTAATACACTTGGACATTCCGGAATAACACCTAATGTCGGTACGCGTAAAATATCTTTAGAAATATCATCAATCGTCAGCATTTCCTGACGGTCAGCACGTTCAGGGTTAAAACGTGTAATACATAAATGCTTACGTATACGTCCTTCGTTGTGTTCAACTTTTTTAGTTTTGCTGTCTAACATTCCGATGATGCGGTCAGAGTCACGTACTGAAGAAATTTCAGGGTTTGTCACAATGATTGCTTCATCTGCATGGTACATTGCTAAAATTGCACCACGTTCGATCCCCGCAGGTGAGTCACAAATAATGTAATCAAATTCTTGAGCAAGCTCATCAATTACACGAGCAACACCTTCGTCGCTCAAAGCATCTTTATCACGGGTTTGTGAAGCCGGCAAAATATAAAGGTTTTCGATATCTTTATCGCGAATAAGTGCTTGTTGCAGACGTGCTTCATTGTTAATTACATTGACGAAATCATAAACAACACGACGCTCACACCCCATAATTAAATCAAGGTTACGTAAGCCTACATCAAAGTCAATCACAACAGTTTTATGACCACGAAGGGCTAAACCTGTTGCAAAAGATGCACTCGTTGTAGTTTTACCTACACCACCTTTGCCTGATGTTACGACAACAATTTTGGCCACCGAATCCACTCCTATTATGGTCATACATACACCCTTAAAAGGGCTGTTTTTTGGTGATTTGTTTAATAAACTAAAGTTCTAGAGCTTCAAATTCAAGCTCTTGCTTTTCATTTAAATAAATATGTACTGGCTTTTTTACCACATGTTTAGGGATATCATCTGCGACACAATATGTTCCGGCAATGGAAACGAGTTCAGCCTCTAAAGATTGGCAAAAAATGCGTGCAGCAGCGTGCCCACCCGCACCAGCAATGACTCTACCACGAACCGTGCCATAAATATGTATATTTCCTGAAGCAATCACTTCAGATCCACTATTCATGCCAGCTTTTAAAATAATATCGCCTTGGTCTTGTACAAGAGATTGGCCTGTACGCAAAATTTCATCATGATAAGAGGTAATATGGGCAACTGCATTATTATTTAGTGGTTTTTTTGTTTCTGGTGAAGCTTGTGCAGGTGTCGGTTTCTCTACAATTGCAACTTGCTCTGTGGTTGCTTTGATGCGTTGTAATGGCTGGTCGGCTGGTAATACAGGGAACTGAATGGCGCGTGCCTCATCACCTAAAATGCCGTCAATGACCGCCATCGGTTGCAAACCTAAGCTTACTAACAGCTGAATTAAAGCAATAAGCTCTTGCTCAACTGTACTATCTATAATAACGACGGTTCCCTGATAGGAACCTTCATTTAGAATATTTGATAATTGCTGGCGGATCACATCATGATCATTCGTATCGAAGGTTATCCTGCTAAAGTTAACCATTCTGCCGGTAATCCGGATATCAGCCATAAGTCTTCCTTCAAGGCGTTAAAACGAGCTGTAATATCGTTAAGTTTATTGTAAATAGAGCAAATGCTAGAACAAATCGTGCCAATTCTCTAGCGTGTTTCATAAAAAATTAAGTAAATGCTTATTCTTTGATTCGATCACGCTCCGCAAGGGTTTGTTGCCATTGTTTGACTTTAACTTGTTTGCGAATTGCTTCAAGACTTTCAAACACCACAGACTCTACAAGTTGCTCAAGCTCACGGTTATTAATATTCACGTTACTTATTTTTTCTGAAATTAATTGATATGTTGCATTGGGTTGATCTTTTGATCCTTCAATTAAAGGTTCAATTAAACCGGCACTGATATTTTCACCGAGTCGCTGACCAATACTTTGAATTTGCTGTTCGATACGGCCACCCACTAAAGGAATTAAGCGTAATAATTGGGTTAACTCTGGCGTATCTTCTATTGCTTGATCAACAATTTGTCCCACACCTTTTGTGATTGCAGGTTTTTGTTCTTTTAAAGCAGTTGCTAAAGATTCTTGCAATATAGAGGTTAGGGTAATCGTAAATTGTTCGCGATGATGATTAACCAACTCATGAATAATTTGCTTATGTGTTGAGCTAGTTTGAAGCTCATTACGAATGCCATCAATAACCGTAATAACAACACGGTCAGATAACTCTTCCATAACAACACGGTAATAAAATAGTCCAGTTTTTCTCCAGCTTTCAGGAATAACAGGATAACCTAGTTCATATAAGCGATACGCGATAATACCAGCACGAAATAAACGTAAAAAACGTAACTGAGGAATGATGGCTAAAATTTCATACCAGTGAATGAATGGAAAGAAAAACCAACGCTTGTGGTGTTTATAAATAATTGAAATGCCCCAGCGGACAACAAATTCAGTAATTAAAAAGCCAATAAACCAAGCTTCAGTCGTAATTACCCAAGGGTGTAAATAAGTTTTATAAAACGTAAGTACTTGGGGCAGGTGAATATGTTCAAAAAACCATGCCCCAATACTGCTCATTAAAAAGAAATTTGCTGCAAGACAGAACAGATTGAAAATAATGATAAACACCATAAAGATGTCATAAATCAAAAACAGCTTAAATGAAGCGCTGCTTGGGTCCATATGGTAATATTTTGCTTGTTTTCTGGAACTGTTTTGCATAGCTATAAATGCTTTTAATGAGTTGAAGTAGTATATCGAGCTTTCATTTGTTCGATGAGTTGATCTTTTTCAGTCCAGAGTTCATGTACCCATTGTTGAAAACGTTCACGGTACACTGGGTCATCTTCATAGTTACCGCCGAGTACCCAAGCTGGTATTTCAATTTTACGAAGATTTACCGCAATTTGTGAAACATCACCTAACCAGAAATCGCCATAACCCGGTACACCGTCAGGGTAGACAATCGTCATATCAACTAAAGCATCAATTTTGTCGCCCAGAATATTTAAAGCCAGTGCCAAACCACCTGCTTTAGGTTTTAGTAAGTGTTTATATGGCGAATTTTGTTGATCATGTTTTTCCTGAGTAAAGCGTGTACCTTCCAAATAGTTTAATAACGTAAAAGGTTGGCTCAAGAGTTGCTCGCACGCTTTACGTGCTTCCATCATATCGCGGTCTTTAAGCTCAGGGTTTTTCGCAATTTGCTCTTTGGTATGACGCTTCATCATTGGAAAGCCTAAAATTTTAAAGGCTTGACCAACGAAAGGAATAAAGATGAGTTCCCATTTAGTAAAAAAGCGGGTAAGGGGCATACGGGTTAAGCCGAAGTACTGATTTACGGTAGTATCCACCCAGCTTTGATGGTTACAGGTCATTAAGTAACGGCCTTGCATACTTAAATCAAGACCTTCGTCGATCGTAATATCCCATTTTAAATTAGGTAGAACATGGTCAATGAGCCAATTATTGACACTGAGCCAGCTGTTTGTAATTTGAATGTTGGTTTCATCTACTTTGGATGATTTTTTAAATAACTTGGTTAAGCCCAAAGCCAATACAGGTGGTCCATGAAAAAAGGTGCTACCTGTGATGACTGTACCTACAGTGAGTCCACGTGTAATTTTTTTTAGCGCAGATTGCTTATTGGGTGCAGTTGACATATAAATGGCCCCGAATATCCAAAATCCATAGAAAGTTGTTCAACTATAACTATCGTGAAATGAAATACAACGATATCTTAGACAACAATGAAGAAATTGTGATGAGTGCACGTCTTAAAGTGCATCAAAATATTACAAAAAACTAACTAAACTGTTTATTATTAACAAAATATCAATGTTTTATACTTCCTTTTTGTTTCATTATTCACTCAACAACAAAACACTCAAAGTGAGGAGGCATGCAATGCGTGCATTAGTTATTTCAACAGTGGTAGGGGCAGCAGTAGTACTTTCTGGTTGTCAAACAACAGGTAACAACCTTGGTGGCGTTGAATACGATAAAGCCGCATTAGGTACATTAATCGGCGCAGCAGCTGGTTACGGTATTTCTAAATCAAGTGCAAACTCTAGCCGTCAAAACAACCGTGCTGCGGCAATCGGTGCAGTTCTTGGTGCAGCTGGTGGTTTATACCTTGACCAAAAAGAGAAAAAATTACGTCAACAAATGGCTGGTACTGGCGTAGAAGTTGGTCGTAATCCAGACGGTTCTGTTCAATTGATCATGCCTGGTAGCATCACTTTTGATACAAACAAATCAAACATCAAGCCAAACTTCTATGCAACTTTGGATAAAGTAGCGCAAACATTGGCTGAAGATAACAAGAGCGCGATTTTGGTAACTGGTTATACAGATAACACTGGTAATGACTCTATCAATATCCCATTATCTCAATCACGTGCTCAATCAGTTAAAAGCTATTTAGCTGGTAAAGGCGTTCCATCTAGCCGTATCGATGCACAAGGTTATGGTTCTTCTAACCCAATCGCAGACAACTCAACTGCTTCTGGTCGTGAACAAAACCGTCGCGTAGAAATCAGCATTTATGCTAAACAATAAGATTTAGTTTATTGTTTCAAAAACCACCTTCGGGTGGTTTTTTTATGGGTGAAGTACAAGAAATAATCACGACATTCTGCGGCGCATAAATTGCATTATTAGACATCATTTATACATATCCGTAGATTTACTATTGGGATTCTAAAAAAGAGATGACTATAATCATGCTCGAAAAATTAAGAGGTAATACACGATGTCATCTGCCAGTCAACTGAACAACAAGCAAGAAGAAGCCATGAAATATACTCAAGGCCCTTTATTGGTGCTTGCTGGCGCTGGTTCAGGTAAAACATCGGTAATTACGCGTAAAATTGCCTATTTGGTGCAACATTGCCGTATTCCTGCGCATCGTATTACAGCGATGACCTTTACCAATAAAGCTGCGCGTGAAATGAAAGAGCGTGTGACCAAGCTTTTATCTCGTGAAGAAGCAAAAGGTTTATCCGTTTCGACTTTCCATACTTTTGGTTTAAATCTTTTACGTTTAGAACTTAAAAATTTACCTTTAAAAGCTAATTTTTCGATTTTGGATGCAGATGACTGTAAACGCATTTTGATGGATTTGATGCATCGCGATAATTTGTCGGGTGCGGAGAGTAAAGAATTAATTGCCAAGGCAATGAAGAAAATTTCAGATTGGAAGAACGATCTGATTTTGCCTGAACAAGCACATTCGACGTGTGAAACTCCTGAAGATGTGCAGTTTGCTCACCTTTACCAACTTTATGAACGTAATTTACGTGCCTACAATGCTGTCGATTTTGATGACCTCATTGTTATGCCAACGCGATTATTGCAAGAAAATGCAGAAGTACGTGACAAGTGGCAAAACCGTGTTCGTTATTTATTGGTCGATGAATATCAAGATACCAACACCGCGCAATATATTTTAGTGAAACTGTTGGTTGGTGTAATGGGGCAGTTTACAGCTGTGGGTGATGATGACCAGTCAATTTACGCATGGCGTGGAGCGAAGCCTGAAAACATGGCTTTGCTTAAACAGGATTTCCCAAATTTACATATTATTAAGCTTGAGCAAAATTACCGCTCGACCAGCCGTATTTTGAAAGCTGCGAACTGTGTAATTCAAAATAACCCGCATATTTTTGATAAGAAATTGTGGAGTGATAAAGGGCATGGCGAGGTCATCCGAATTATTACCTGTCGTAATGATGATGATGAAGCAGAACGCGTAGTCAAAGACTTACTTACTCATAAGCTCATGAACGGTAAGAACTGGAAAGATTACGCTGTGTTATACCGTGGAAACTTTCAGGCACGTGTATTAGAAACCCAGCTTCGCCAAATGCAAATTCCGTACAAACTCTCTGGCGGTACATCGTTCTTCGCTCGTGCAGAAATTAAAGACGTGATGAGCTACCTGCGTTTGATTATTAACCCTGAAGATGACAGTGCTTTCTTACGTATTATTAATACCCCTAAACGTGCGATTGGCCCAGTTACTCTTGAGAAGCTAGGTTTATTTGCCCAAGAAAATAATTTGTCTTTACTTGGTGCTTCTTCTGACCAACGCTTAAGCATGGTTCTTCCTAAAAAAGCAGAAACACAATTGCACGAGTTTGCAGACTTTATCGCGACATTTACGCGTGAGTTGTTAGAAGATGATGAGCCTGTGCCTAAAGTTCGTCAAATGATGAATGAAGCGGGTTATATCGATTATATTCGTGAACAGTCAGCAACACCTGCTCAAGAGAAAAGTAAACTCGATAACATCGAGAATTTATTTACCAGTATTCAAAATCTGATTAATCGTGCAGAAGATGTTGATGAAAAGAACATTGAAAGTGTTATTCGCAAACTGGTTTTACTTGACCTGTTAGAACAACAGCAAGAAGAAGAGGACACTGACAAAGTAAACCTACTTACTTTGCATGCAGCAAAAGGTTTGGAGTTCCCATATGTGTACATTATGGGACTCGAAGAAGAGCTTTTACCGCATAAAAACTCGATTGCAGCTGAAACCATTGAAGAAGAACGCCGTCTTATGTACGTGGGTATTACCCGCGCACGTCAGGGCTTAACTTTGACTTTGGCAGAACAGCGTAAAAATGGTGGTCAAATGAAACAAATGACCCCAAGCCGTTTCCTTGATGAGCTTCCACAAGACGAACTCGAATGGTTAGGGCGTAAAAAGAAAATTGCAGCAAATGTTGATCCTAAAGAACAGGCTCAACAATATTTGGCAAATTTAAAAGCTTTATTAAAGCGTTAATTTTTTTAATTTTTAGGAAATCCCATGAAAGTTCAAGTTAAATTGCTCGATCCGCGTTTAGGTAAAGAATGGCCTTTACCTTCGTATGCAACAGCAGGATCAGCAGGTTTAGATTTGCGTGCCTGTTTAGATGAAGCAATTGAAATTGAACCAGGCCAAACTGTATTAGTTAAAACAGGTATGGCAATTTATATTCATGATGTGAATTTTGCTGGTTTAATTTTACCGCGTTCAGGTTTAGGCCATAAACACGGTATTGTTCTTGGTAATTTAGTTGGGTTAATTGACTCGGACTATCAAGGTGAATTGATGGTTTCAGTTTGGAACCGTGGTCAAACGACATTCCGTTTAGAACCAGGCGAGCGTTTAGCACAATATGTTTTAGTCCCAGTTGTTCAGGCTGAGTTTGAACAAGTAGAGGAATTTGAAGAAACTTTACGCGGTGCGGGCGGCTTTGGTCACACGGGTAAACAATAATTAACTTATAAAAAATAATGAAAAGAAACGCCTGTTTTACAGGTGTTTCTTTTTATACCTTGAATGTTACAATGAATTATATTACAACACGCTTTACTCATACTCTTTTAACTTTTTTAGCAAATACCCTTTTGAATACTCTATGTTTTTGCGATAGATCAGATTGATCTTTAAATAGAAGATACGCTATGAATGTAAGACACTCATTCCCAAAAAATATTTTCCGTGCTTACGATATTAGAGGCAAACTTTCTTATTTAACTACGGACGTCGTCCGTTCAATTGCCTATGGATTGGCACAACAATATAAACAAGCAGAACAAACTCAACTGGTCATTGGTTATGATGCCCGCCTTACCAGCCCCGCTTATGCGCATTTAATCGAAGAGATACTAGTAGAGCAGGGTTTAACAGTTACAAACATTGGTTGCTGCTCGACCCCGATGATGTATTACATTGCACGTGAGTTTGGTGGTAACGGAATTATGGTGACAGCTAGCCATAATCCGAAATCAGATAATGGCATTAAATGGATTTTAAGAGGTGAACCTCCATCTCCTGAAATGATTCAGCAAGTCGGTGAGTTTGCGCAAACTTATGTTCCAACTCATCCAATTTCATTATTAGAATTATCAACTCCTCAATTTAAATCAGAATTTTGCAAAAAATACCAACAAGCTCTCTTTAATGATATTCAACTCAAACGCCCATTAAAAGTCGTATTAGATGGTTTACACGGTTCGGCAGGGCATTGTGCGAAACTGGTACTTGAAAAAATGGGTTGTGAGGTAATTGCCTTACGTACTACTCCAAATGGCGAGTTCCCTGACCACGCGCCAGACCCTTCACATGCTGCCCATTTAAAAGAATTACGAAAAACGATTATTGAGCAAGCTGCCGATATTGGTATTGCGCTTGATGGTGATGGCGATCGTGTCGTACTGCTCGATGAGAAAGCCAATATACTTACAGCTGACCGTTTATTGTCGCTATTTGCACAAATGTGTCTGGAACAACAGCCAGATAAAGAAATCGTATTTGATGTGAAATGCTCGCTGATGGTCCAAAGAACCGTAGAGCGACTCGGTGGTAAACCGAAAATGATTCGTACAGGTAGTAGTTTTCTTCGTTCTTATTTATCCAAGTCCAAAGGTCATGCCATTTTTGGTGGTGAATATGCTGGCCACTATGTGTTTAATGACGGACGTGGTTTTGGATATGACGATGGTATATATGCTGCACTACGTATAATGGAATATTTCACCGAGTCTAGTGCGGCAACAGTTTCGGATTTATTTTCTATTTATCCTGAAAGATGCTGTACCGAAGATACCTATATCAGTACTCACCAATCAGACCCTAAGCATGTATTGCAAGATATTGAAATTTTGAGCCATCGTTTAGGCGCTCATATTAGTAAAATTGATGGCGTACGTCTTGATTTTGATGATGGTTTTGGCATTATTCGAGCATCAAATACGGGTGAGTATTTTACCGTAAGATTTGATGCTGATAGTCCTTTGCGTTTAAAGGAAATTCAGCAAAAATTTATTGATATGTTGCAAGAGCGTTACCCGCAAATTGCACAAGAACTTTCTGAGGCCTAATAAGGAGAGGCGCAATGCCACAACATCAGCATCTTGGCGTCGACAAAGCAAAAATCTTGATTGAAGCTTTGCCATATATTCAACGTTTTTCTGGTAAGACGCTGGTGGTGAAATACGGTGGTAATGCGATGACTGATCCGGAATTGGAAAGTTCATTCGCTCGCGATATCGTTTTACTTAAAACTGTGGGTTTAAACCCGGTTGTTGTACATGGTGGCGGCCCACAAGTTGACTCTTTCTTAAAACAATTAGGCCGTGAGTCTGATCGTATTGATGGTATGCGTGTGACCGATCAAGCCACTATGGAAGTGGTTGAAATGGTATTAGGCGGTAGCGTAAACAAATCTATTGTTAATTTAATTAATAAACATGGTGGACGTGCGATTGGCTTAACAGGTCAAGATGGCAATCTATTACGTGCCCGTAAATTATTAATGGAAAAGCACGAAGAAGACGGTTCTATCAAGCATATCGACTTAGGTATGGTGGGTGAAGTGACTGGGGTAAAAACAGACGTATTAGAGATGTTTACCCAAAGTGACTTTATTCCAGTTATTGCACCATTAGGTGTCGATGAAAAAGGTAATACCTACAACATTAATGCTGACTTGGTCGCTGGTAAGGTTGCTGAAGCATTAGGTGCAGAAAAATTAATTCTGCTTACCAATATTACTGGCGTATTAGATGAAAACAAAAATCTTTTAACTGGTTTAACTACACAAGAAGTTGACCGTTTAATCGAGACAGGCGTGATTTACGGCGGAATGATTCCTAAAGTAGGTTGTGCGCTTGATGCTGTAAAAGGCGGTGTTGTGAGTGCACACATTGTAGATGGTCGTGTACCACATGCAACATTACTTGAAATCTTTACAGATCACGGTGTGGGTACACTCATTTCTAACCGCTCAAATGCATCTCACTAAAGTGAGTATTTTGATTAAAAGACCACGCTAAGTGGTCTTTTTTTATGTCATTTAATTTTGGTCATTTTTTTGTCATGAGCTTTGACTAGTGTAAGGGGTGTCACTAGGAGCGTTCATTATGCTGGAAAAATTTAATCAATATCGCCAAACGTGGACTTTACCTCTAAATCGTCATAAGACTACGAATCAAACACAATTTCGCTTTGAATGGGTTGATAATTTAAAAGAATTACAAGATGTACAACGGTTTCGCGCACAACAATTTAGTAAACAATTCGGTATTCATTTTGAAGATAACTTAGATCAAGATATTTACGATTTTAGCTGTGAGCATGCAGTATTACGTGAGAAATGGACAGGAGAGATTGTGGCTTATACACGACTCAAACTCTTCCAAGGCCATGAAATAGCGCAAAGCTATAGTGCTCATGAGTTTGATATTGTTCCTCACTTATCCCATTTGCCAAATGTATTAGAAATAGGGCGTACCTGTGTACATCCACGTTTTCGTAATGGTAAGGCACTTTCAACGTTATGGCTAAATCTAGCACCTAAAGTGTTGTGGTCAATGCGAGCTAAATACTTGATGGGCTGTGTAAGTATTCACCTGCAAGATAATTTGGCCAGAGCGTACTATACGCACCGCCAGATTCAACAATTACCAGACAGCAAAACTATCGATATTCGTTCTAAAAAAATTTATGAACCTGAATATCCAGAGTTCAGTTTTCCTCAAGATGAACGTATGCCAAAACTGTTCCAAATGTATTTGAGTATGCAATCTAAACTGTCTAAAGATGCCTTTTTTGATGCTGAATTTAACTGTCTCGATTATTTTGTATTTTTGGAAGTAAATAAAATTGCCACTTCCTTTGTAATGAACAAAATGGCTCAACGATAAAGATATCTTATATTTTGTAATAGCGAGCGCATATTGGGATTTACAAGCTATTTTACTCTCATGCACAATAGTATGTATGAGGTAATGAAGCGAAAAGTTTAGAACAATATGTGCCAGCTATTAGGAATGAATTGTGCAACACCAACGGATATCACTTTTTCTTTCCGTGGTTTTTCACAGCGCGCAGGAATTACCTCGGACCATAGTGATGGTTTTGGTATAGCCTTTTTTGAAGACAAGGCATGCCGTTTATTTGTAGACAACCAGTCTGCGGTTGAATCTCCAATAGCTGATCTTATTCGTAACTATCCCATCAAATCACGTAATGTAATCGCCCATATTCGTAAGGCGACCCAAGGCAAAATCACGCTTGAGAACTCACATCCTTTTATTCGTGAGTTATGGGGACGTCACTGGATTTTTGCCCATAATGGCGATTTACATGATTTTAATCCACCTTTGAGTGGACGTTTTACACCTGTAGGGAATACAGATAGCGAAAGAGCATTTTGTTATTTACTCGATCAACTGGTAGAAGTATTTGGTTATGAAGAGCCAAGTCTTGAACAGATATTTGAAGTGTTAGAGAAAATTTCTCCGCAAATTGCAGAATATGGCACCTTTAATTTCTGTTTATCTAATGGCAAAGCTTTATTTAGTTATGCCATTACTAAATTACATTGGTTAGTTCGCGAATATCCATTTAATAATGCACATTTAATTGATTTAGATGTCGAAGTTGATTTTAGTCAGGTGACTACTCCTGAAGATCGAGTTGCAGTAATTACAACTGAGCCTTTAACACATAATGAAACTTGGACAGCTTATCAACCCGGTGAAATGATTTTATTTCAACATGGTCAGCCTATAAAAAAATCAATAACACATGTTGAAAGATTAATACGTGAAGATAAAAACCCTGAACTTAAACGTATTACTCGGGCAGACCAATATTAATTTTTAAGTAAATGAGTGTAAATGCTTAATTAATATATATATTTACTTAATTAATAATAAAGTATTTTGTTTAAAAAATACTTTATTGTTTTAGTCGGTTAATATTATTTAATTGTTTAAAAATCAAAAACTTAATTCATTATCTATTTTTATTTATATAAAACCGACGAAATAGGTTTGTTTTTATTTATACCCTTTAAAGATAAGATGCGGCTTATGCAACAGTCATTGAACATCATTGGGGGTGGTGTATGAAAATGAAATGGGCTTCAGAATATAATACGGGTATTGATGTTATTGATGAGCAACACAAACGAATACTTGATTATATTAATGAGATTGATGATGTAAAAGATGATGAGGATAGACGTCGTATTAAAGATGTTTTAGATAATATTATCGATTATACGCAGTCACATTTTACCTTTGAAGAAAGTTTGCAAGAAGAAGCTGATTATAAATATAGAGTACCTCATAAACGTGTACATGACTTGTTTATTAAGAAAATAGAGTTATATCGTGAACGTTTTGAAATGGGACATACGATTGAAGCTGAATTACAAGAAATTTTGGCTAAATGGTTAATTAATCATATTCAACATGATGATGCTGATTATGTAGGGGCAGTAAAAGAAAATATGATGGGGATTATTAGAGAAAAAGAAAAGAAGAAAGGAAAGAACTGGTTCGCCCGTTTTTTCTCATAACTTTAACTGGAAGAACTCTAATATACAGTTAGCGCGGCAAACTATCGTTTCGGTGGTTTGCTTTTTTTTATGGCGCAAACTTTGATTTTCATGCATGAGACGGGCAAAATATCTAAAGACTTTTTCAAGGAATGCATAATGCAGGACATACCTATGTCACGTTGGTTATCGCCTCTTATGGCGTTTTGCTTATCTTTTGTCATCATGGCCACTTTGGCACCAACCATGGGCATCCAGATTGATCGTCAGCTCGATTTCTGGTTATTGTGGTTTGGCACAATGTTGTTATTGGCGTTACCAGTTTGTTATTTGGAAATTGCTTTAGCAAAACGATCTAAAACAACCGCTTTAAATGCGTTATCGAGTTTAACTCGTGAAGCAGATAGCTCGCCTAAATGGCGCGTGGTTGGCTGGCTTGCTGTTGCTTTTATTCCTTTCTTGGCGGGTAATGTGCTGAGCACTGCAAGTAATATATTGGTTGCGCAGTTTGCTCCAAGCATTTCAGGTCAAATCATTTTTGCAGGCCTTGCAGTTGCTGCCTTGGTCTTATCATTTATTCCTCGTCAAATTCTTGTTTTGTTAATGACCTTAGGGGTAATCGCTTCTATTGTGTTAGCAAACATGATGGGTACGACTTTACAGCCTTGGCATTGGACCAATGTAGAGTTTAAAGAGTGGGGGAATGCAACTGTACTTGCACTTGTAGCAAGTGGTTTAGGTTTAGGACTTTACTGGCAAAATAGTGTCGGCACTGTTCAGACTCAAGAAGGTGCAACTAAAACTGTTCTTCCAATTTGGTTGGCTCAGCTCATTGCTGTAATTGCTTTTGGTTTCTTCTCGCTTCAAGCTCAATTACCTGTCCTTACGTGGATATTTACAGGCGTGATGACATCAGCATTATTTGTGCAGTTGGCAAGAGAGCAACTTGCTCAGCGTCAGCTTATGCCTGTTTTACAATGGGTGATTCTTGTTGTTGCTATTGCAGTTTGGGCGGTGCCTGAACTTCATCGCTTATTTACGCTTGTTCTTATGCTTTGGGGCTTACTCATTAGTTTGATCTATGCAATTTTTGCAGGTTGGATTATGAAAATTAGTCACTTACGTAAATCAATGAATTTCAGCAATGAGCTTTTCTATAATTTATGGCGTATTGCTGTACGTATTGTATTACCACTTTCAATTATTGTGGCAATGATTGCTGTAATTGGGCAAAGTATCTAATGGAACGCATTCAACAAGTTTGGGTGGCATTTGCGGCGCCAGAGCAACAGTTTCTAATCTCTGTTCCATTTGAACAGGGAATGACTGCTTCACAAGCAGTTCAAGTCAGTGGTTTATCAAATCAAGTTGATTTACCTGAACCACTTCAGCTCGGTGTTTTTGGTGTAAAAGTAGAAGCTGATGCAGTACTACACGCGGGTGATCGAGTTGAGGTTTATAGACCTTTAACGATTAATCCAAAAGACATTCGCCGGAAACGTGCCGCGAAGAATCCTGTAGGCAGATACATTAAAGGCAATCGCTTTAAGCAATCAGCTCAATAAGCAAAACCCCTCAAGTTTTTTCACTTGAGGGGTTTCTTTTTATTAGAAAAAACGATTATAGTGGTGGGGCAGTTAAGATCGCTTCTTTAGAAGCAGGTAAACCTGGTTGCGATTCTGGAATAGTCTCTAAACCTTCAATTTTAGTTACAGTTCCAGTTCCATCAAAGTAAATTTTTAAATGCTGACCATGTGCTGCGGGGATTTTCGCTTTTTTAGCATATGTTCCCGGGATATAGTTGTAGATATAGTCCCAACGTTGTGGATTGAGGGGATCAGTCACTGTTGGGCTACCAAGCAAAAAGCGCACTTGCTGGAAATTCATGCCGACTTGTACTTGAGAGGCTTGAGCTTTAGTCAATGGAGTCCCTTGAGGAATATCAACCTTATATACACCAAAGATTGAACAACCAGCTAGGAGTGAAGTGACGAATAACGTCAGCACGAGTTTTTGCATTTTGCTACACTATCCCAATAAATTATGATGCATTTGATCAAAGGATAGATCATACTTCATATAAATTCTATTGCCTATTCCAACTTGAGATTTGTTGAGAGACCTTTTTTCATGCCTATTTCCAATCAAGATTTGCGCAAAGCTGGACTTAAAGTTACCCTTCCACGAATTAAGATTTTGGAATTATTAGAAAATTCAAAACAGCATCATCTTAGCGCTGAAGATATTTACAAGACTTTGTTAGAGCAAGGGGAAGATGTCGGACTTGCGACAGTTTACCGTGTGTTAACACAATTTGAAGCTGCGGGCATTATTCAACGTCATCATTTTGAAAATAACCATTCTGTTTTCGAAATTATGCAAGAAGATCACCACGATCACTTGGTTTGCCAAAACTGTAACAAAGTTATTGAATTTACTAATGATGTTATCGAGAAAGAACAGCATTCTGTAGCAGAACAACATGGGTTCACCTTAACGGGTCACTCATTAAATCTCTATGGTTACTGTAATGAACCTGAATGTCAGGATGCATTGCGCAAGAAATAATCGTTTTCACATAAAGAAAACAAATAAAAAAGGAAGGTTACGTTTAACCTTCCTTTTTTTATGAAGAAATTACTGACGGTCGAAAGTTAAATGTTGTTTTTCGTCTGTAATTTGATCAGGACCTTCATTTGCAAGCTTAATCGTTAAACGTAAATCGTTTGGTGAGTCGGCATGTTTAAGGGCATCTTTATAAGTAATTTGGCCTGCTTTATATAAATCAAATAAAGCTTGGTCAAAGGTCTGCATACCCAGTTCACGTGAGCGTTTCATCAAGTCCTTAATTTCATGAATTTCGCCTTTACGGATATAGTCTGAAATTAATGGTGAGTTAATTAAAATCTCAATCGCTGCACGACGTGAATTACCATCTGGCGTTGGAATAAGCTGCTGAGCAATCATGGCTTTTAAGTTAAGCGACAGGTCCATGTAGAGCTGGCTATGTCGGTCACTTTCAAAGAAGTGAATAATACGGTCGAGTGCTTGGTTGGCGTTGTTGGCGTGCATTGTTGCTAATACAAGATGACCTGTTTCAGCAAAGCCAATTGCATAGTCCATCACTTCACGCGAACGGATCTCACCAATTAAGATGACATCGGGTGCTTGTCGTAACGTGTTTTTTAAAGCAATTTCAAATGAGTCCGTATCAATACCGACTTCACGTTGAGTAATAATACAACCCGCATGTTCGTGAATAAACTCAATCGGGTCTTCAATGGTAATGATATGGCCTTTAGAGTTATGGTTACGATGGCTGATCATTGAAGCCAATGAAGTCGATTTACCTGTACCTGTTGCACCTACGAAAATAATAATGCCACGTTTGGTCATCGATAAATCTTTAAGCACAGTAGGTAACTGTAAGTCATCAATCGAAGGAATTTTAGTTTCAATTCGACGTAGAACCATACCCGGCATATCGCGTTGCTGAAAAGCACTCACACGAAAACGCGCCGTTTTATCGCGGTTCATAATGGCAAAGTTACATTCACGAGTTTCTGCAAATTCTTTACGCTGTTTGTCACTCATGATGGAATGTAAGAGCTGTCCAATTACTTCGCCAGAAAGGCTATTCTTTGAAATTGGAACAATTTGCCCGTTAATCTTCATTGATGGTGCAACGCCATCTGTAATAAAAAGATCCGATGATTTTTTTTCAACCATGAGGTTGAGCAAGTCATTAAAATCCATAATTGTATTCTCGCTATTTTGTTATTTTTATAGGAATGATTCAGGCTGTTTTGCAGCAGTACGAGCCGTTTGCGGGCTAATTACACCACGAGACACCAAGTTTTTTAAGCTTTGGTCGAGGGTCGTCATACCATGGTTGGCACCCGTCTGAATAGCTGAATACATTTGTGCGACTTTATTTTCACGGATTAAGTTACGAATGGCAGGAATACCAATCATGATTTCATGTGCTGCCACACGACCACCACCGTTCTTTTTAAGTAGAGTCTGCGAAATAACGGCTTGTAAAGATTCAGACAGCATGGCACGAACCATGTCTTTTTCTTCGGCAGGGAATACGTCAATTACACGGTCAATAGTCTTTGCAGCTGACGTGGTGTGAAGCGTACCAAATACCAAGTGACCCGTTTCAGCAGCAGTAAGTGCTAATCGAATCGTTTCAAGGTCACGCATCTCACCGACCAAAATAATATCAGGGTCTTCACGTAGTGCTGAACGAAGTGCTTCATTAAAGCCATGTGTATCACGATGTACTTCACGCTGGTTAATCAGGCATTTCTTTGACTGATGTACAAATTCGATAGGATCTTCAACTGTTAAAATATGGTCATAACGGTTTTCATTAATATAGTCCATCATTGCTGCAAGCGTGGTTGATTTACCCGAACCTGTTGGACCTGTCACCAGTACAATCCCGCGAGGATAATCACAAATATCCTTAAAGATTTGACCTAAGCCTAAATCTTCCATAGTAAGTACTTTAGATGGAATGGTACGAAATACTGCGCCAGCACCACGGTTTTGGTTAAATGCATTCACACGGAAACGTGCAACATTAGGTACTTCAAAAGAAAAGTCAGTTTCAAGCTTTTCTTCATAGTCACGGCGCTGTTTATCGTTCATGATGTCATAAACAAGGCGGTGGACATCTTTATGTTCTAAGGCTGGTAAGTTAATACGACGAACTTCACCATCGACACGAATCATTGGTGGCATGCCAGCAGATAAGTGTAAATCGGATGCGCCATTTTTCACAGAGAAGGCGAGTAGCTCTGTAATATCCATAATTTCCCCAAGTAAATCAAAATATGTCATTATTTTGTAGAATAATATACGGCTTTCACCGAGGCTTACCAACACCTCGCTTTAGGTGAAAAGCAAAAAAGTTTTTTGAAAATGAGAACCTTGTCAATGAATTACCTGCAAGATGCGCGACAGCACGTATTACAGCAAATCAGAACTGCTTGTGAACATGCTCAGCGTGCGCCTGAAACTGTACAACTTTTAGCCGTATCAAAAACACATCCAAGTGAAAGATTGCGTGAAATGTATGCAGCAGGGCAAAGGGCATTCGGAGAAAATTATTTACAAGAAGCTTTGGACAAAATTGAAGCTCTACATGACTTAGACATTGAATGGCATTTTATTGGACATGTTCAACGTAATAAAACTAAGCATTTAGCTGAAAAGTTTGATTGGGTACATGGTGTAGACCGTTTGATTATTGCAGAGCGATTATCTAACCAACGTGGTGATGACCAAGCTGCACTTAATATTTGTTTGCAAGTGAATATAGATGGGCAAGACAGTAAAGATGGCTGTGCACCAGAAGAAGTTGCGGAATTGGTTGCTCAAATTAGTCAACTGCCGAAAATTAAACTACGTGGCTTAATGGTCATTCCGGCACCAGACAATACCGCTGCTTTCGCAGATGCCAAAAAGTTATTTGATGAGATGAAAGGGCAACATGCTCATGTGCAAGACTGGGATACATTAAGCATGGGAATGTCGGGCGATTTAGATGCCGCAATTGCCGCAGGTTCAACCATGGTCCGTGTAGGTACAGCTTTGTTTGGTAAGCGTGACCCGATTGAGAAAAAATAACTTTTAAGGGTTAGTTAAATATTTTGTGGTGGAACTGTAATCAATTAATTTAAATTTAATTTTCCTCGCTTATAACCCAGATATTTTAATATTTGAGTGTGTAATGTATGGATTTGTTGCATGTTTTCATTCTGGCAATCATTCAGGGCTTTGCTGAATTATTGCCAGTTTCTAGTTCCGCACACGTTATTTTAGCTGAAAAGTTAATGGGGTATGATCCATCTGCACCTGACCTGACATTCTTACTTGTAATGTTGCATACAGGTACGATGTTTGCAGTGATCGTTTACTTTTGGAAATCTTGGCGTAAGACCTATTTTTCTTCTTGGGAAAGTTTTAAAAAACAAGCCTTCTATATTATTTTGGCAACCCTAATTACTGGTGTACTTGGTTTAGCGCTCCAATCTATTATTAAACATGTATTCTTCGGCGGCGCGAGCAGTTTCGAAATTGAGCATTTGTTTAGTAACTCAAAACTCATGGCAGCTGCACTAATTTCGGCAGGTGTTCTGATTATTTTATCTTCGCGTTTAGATCGTGGTCAGCAGGGTGAAATCAGTTTGCGTAGTGCTTCTATTATTGGGGCAGTGCAGGCGTTATGTTTACCTTTCCGTGGTTTTTCACGTTCAGGTGCAACCATATCTACAGGTTTATTTTTAGGTGTATCTCGTCAAAAGGCTGAAGAGTTCAGTTTTGCGTTGGCTGTGGTATTAACACCAGCTGTGATTTTAAAAGAATTATATCGTTTAGTTCACGCTCAAGGCTTACAAACAGTTGCTCATGGGCAAGTGTTTCATTCGATGGTTCCAAGCTTGTTGGGTATGTGCTTTAGCTTTGGTGCTGGTCTTTTGGCATTGAAATGGTTGTCTTCATGGTTAGAACATGGCCGCTGGCATTTATTTGGTCTGTACTGTATTGGTTTCGCAATTGTCGTACTCTGTGTGAATTAATTTTTTGATGTTTTAAAAATAAAAATTATTGCAATACCATACAAGAAAGGGGCGTAAATGATACGCCCCTTTGTTATATAAGATTCAATCAAATTTAAGATAAGTACCTACATTAAATTAACCTACGACTTCAATGGTGCTCGCACCAGCACCCAGTGGTTTCACTTGTATTTGTACAGGAATACGTTCATGCATTTCTTGAATGTGTGAAATGAGAATGACCTGACGACCCTGATTTTGCAATTGATCTAAAGCATTCATAACCATGTGCAAAGAAGAAGCATCCAAAGTACCAAAGCCTTCATCAATAAACAGCGATTCAATTTTCATTGAACCCGAGGCCATATTGGCAATCGCTAAAGACAAGGCAAGGGCAGTTAAGAACGACTCACCGCCAGATAAAGATGCAACTGAGCGGGTTTCTCCATCCATATCGTGGTCAATAATCGCTAAACT
The DNA here is from genome assembly GCF_056736115.1 of Acinetobacter sp. 70_2. Classification (NCBI taxonomy): domain Bacteria; kingdom Pseudomonadati; phylum Pseudomonadota; class Gammaproteobacteria; order Moraxellales; family Moraxellaceae; genus Acinetobacter; species Acinetobacter sp. 70_2. The sequence continues at coordinate 197,722 of NZ_JBWZIP010000001.1, read as the reverse complement.
TAAAGACTGATCTAGACGTTTTAGCGTATAACGTTGCGATAGCATCGCCAATTGCTGGTTGGCATGTTCAACTAAAATATCTAGGTGATATTGCTGCGCATAATCACGGAACTCTTTACCTTTAGCGTCGCCAATGAGACCTGAAATTTTGCTCCAGCGATGTTCTTCTTGCTGAATATTTTGAATTTGCTCGGCGTATTGTTGCTGTTTAGCAAGATTTTGTTGATGCACTTCAAGCTTAAGCTTCAGTCGATCGCGTACTTCAAGTTGGGCTTTAAGCTCTGCAATATTGTCCTGAATGAGGCTAACAAGCTTTTCATGCTCAATATCTGGCTGAGTTTGTAAATGCTCGCTTAATTGCTCTTGCATGGTTTTTAGGGCAGAAGAAGCTTCACTTAATAGACGCTCGGCATGATTAAGACGGTTACGAATGTCTTGCTCTTGTGCAGAATTAATCTGTATGAGCGCCGTAAGATCAGATACCTGAAAATCAGTATGGGCTTTTAACCAGTTTTGAATTTGCCCATCAATCTGCTGTTGATGTTGTTCTGTGTGTTGATACTGATGTTTAAGTTGATCGAGCGCCTGTTTTTGCTGCTCAAAATGCTGTCTGGTTTGTTCGAAGCGTTGTTTAGCTTCATGATACACCGTTTGTTGCTGCTGGCGTTTAGCATCATGCTCAATTAACCATTCATGCGGTTTAATGTCAGCGCGGCCTGTCATTTGCTGAATGAGCGACACTGCTTTTTCATTATTTTGTTGGCCTTTAAGCGTAATCTCTTTGAGATTTTGATCAATCTCATCAATTTGCTTGGTCAATTGCTCAAGGTTAGCAGCTAACATTTTAAGGTCTTGTTGCTGTTGTTCAAAACGCTGTGAAAGCTGTTCTTGCTGCTCAAGTTGTTTCGCACGTGCATCAAGAATAGTCCAAGTTTGCTTAGCTGTTTGGCTACTTGCTTGCTGCCATGCGTGTTGTTCAGTTTCCGATAAACACTCAACAATATGTTGAACTTGTTGTTGCCATTGCTGTGCCGTATTGAGCAAGCTTTCATTACGCTGAATAGATTGAACAAGCTGATTGTGTTGTTTAATGGCTTGGGTTAAACGCAAGTTTTCTGAGTCAAATGAACTTAAAACAGTTTGCGCAGCTTGTCTAAGCTCATTAAGTGTTTGCAAGATTTTTTCAGGAGCTTGATTAAGCTCAATGTGTAACTGATTGAGGCTGAATTGCTGCTCAAGTTCTTGCTGTAAGTTTGTTTGTTTGACTTGAAGTTGAGTTAAGTACTTCTGAACCTGTTCAAGTTCGGCACAGCACTGAGTAAGTGCATGCTGTTGGGTTTGCCATGCATTAAATTTAGTTTGCTCTAATGCAATAGCTTGTTGCTCTTGCTGTTGCTGCAAGTCGAATAAAGCTTTGGAAACTGCACTGTCATCAACACGGTAGGGATGGTGTGTGCTTCCACACACTAAGCAAGCTTCGCCATCTTTAAGATTGGCCCGTAACTGCTCAATATTTTCGGTGTGTAATAAACGCTGCTGTTGCAGAATGTGCTGTAACTTTTCACGTTCAGTTTTAGCTGTTTGATAGTCTTGTTCAGCTAACTGGCAAACGGTTTTAAGCTGCTGCTCTTGGGCTGTGGCTTGGGTATGTTTTTCTGTGAATTGCTGAAGCTCAGCATAGAGCTCATGATAAATTTTTATTTTCTGTTGAATCAGATCTAACTGAGTGATTTGAGCAAGCTTTTGCTCTTTACCTTTATGTTGTTGTTCAAGTTTTAACTCAATTTGTTCAACTGTGCCGAGTGAAGCTGTCAGTTGTTCAAGTTCACTTTTAGCTTCCGATAGCTTTTGGCGAGCAAGGGTAGGGTTACCGAACTGTTCTTCAATTGCTTGGTAATTTTGAATAAATTGCCCAAGTTGATGAAGATGCGCTGAAAGGCCCTTATCTAATACCGCATATTGCTGAGTCTGGAGCAGCTGCTGTTGTAGATGAATTTTGTTCTGCTCAAGCTGTGCAATATGCTGTTGTACAGCGTTTTGCTGCTGTTGTAGTGGGCTTAGTTTTTGCTCAAGTACATGTCTTTTTTCTTTGCACTTTTTATATTCATCGGCAATAAAAGCACGTTCTTGAATGGACTGTCGAACTTGATTTAAAGCTTGTTGATGCTGTTGCTCGAAATCCAGCGTTTGTTTGAGCTGTTGTTCTGCAAGTTGATATTGTTTTTTTTCCGTTTCAAAAACTTGCACCAACTCATTAAACTTGGTCTGAGCTTGCTGAATTTGCGGCTCAAGTTGTTGTAGTGTTTGTAAATTTTGAGCTTGCTGAAAAACTTGTGGGCGTATTTCAGAGAAAACTTCGAGTCGTTTTAATTGCTCGCGTTCACTAGCCAGTTGTTGATATTGATTTTGCTGAGTTTGAAACTGTTGCTGTTTAGCCTGAACTTCTTGCTCAAGTTTGGCTTTACGCTCAAACCATTGTTGTTGTTTGTCTAAGACATTTTTTTGTTGTTCTAACTGTTGATGGTTTTGCTCGGCTTGCTGATATTGTTCGGTAAAAGCCGCAATCTCTTCATCAGATAAAATTTCAATGTGGCCTAAGAATTCTTCAAGCTGTTTACGCTGCTTTGCAATATCTGCTGTTTTACGAAAAGCCAGCTCACCGATTTTAGCGAAGATACTGGAGTTGGTTAGGTATTCAAGTAACTCACCCCGTTCGCTGTCTCGTGCTTTTAAAAATGCAGTCACTTCTGACTGGGCAAGTAATACGGCACGCGTAAACTGTTCAAAAGAAAGCTGGGTAATTTGTTTAACTTTTTCATCAACCGCTTTGGCTTTGTCGGCGAGTACTACACCATCGGTCAGACATTTTAAATGGCGTTGCACGCTTTGTAATTTACCATTTGGGTTTTCACGTGCACGTTTAATTTCCCAACGTGCCAAATAGCGTTTTTGATCTTGTGCGATAAAGCAAAGTTCCGCAAAACCATGTCCTGTACCACGGCGTAAGACAGTCAAAGGTGAGTTAGTGAGTAACTCGGAACCATCAACATCTTTTAACTTACCATCGCTGTCTTTCAAGCGAGGCACCCGATTAAACAAGGCTAGACACATCGCATCTAAAATGGTCGATTTACCTGCGCCTGTTTTCCCTACAATTGCAATGAGACCCGCATGGGCGAGAGGTGCGTTTTCAAAATCAATAAAGTGTTCATCAGAAAGAGATGCCAGATTTTTTATTCGAATGGATAAAATTTTCATGACATATCCTTAGGGGGTTGCATCATTTTCAAGATTTTTTTGTGCTTCTTGTACCAGACTTAGAAAATCTTTTAAGACCGCAGCATCGGCGCTGTAACCTTGTTTTTCCCAGATAGTTTGAAAGAGTTTTTCTGGTGTTGGCGGTTCAAGAGCGATTTGCTGAGTGGTATTTGAATCGGTGGTGTCTTTATTCACATATTGACGTGAAATACGCACTAAGCGGTAGCGGTCAGGCGGTAGAGCCGCTTCAAACTGCTGACGTAAATTAGGTTGTGGCGGCGTTAAACTATAATATTCAATATCGACATATTCACGGTGGTCAATATTCTCAATCACGCCGTTTGGCAGCGCTTTGAGTTGTTGCAGCACTTCGTTTAATTCACCACGAATGCGGTGCAATTGTATGCAACGTGGAATTTCTACAGCTTCAAATTGCAAACGGTTGTCTGTCTCTTGAGTCGGGTCGATTTTGACCTCAACCACTTGATGCTTATAGTTAATTTCACTAAAAGACAGTGGAATAGGCGAACCACTATAACGAATGTGCGGCTGGCCTACTTTTTGTGGTTTATGTAGATGCCCTAAAGCGACATAGTCGACAGCATCTTCAAATAAAGTCGTTGAAAGTGCCTCTTCATTACCAATAATAATTGGGCGTTCAGAGTCAGATGTTTCTCCACCTTGCATGTGGGCATGCGACATCAAAATCAGGGCTTGGTCTGGTGTCTTACGACGTTTGGCTTCGGCAATGAGTTGCTGGTGCAAATAGGCAATCGCATTTTTGCTATTGGTGGTATGCTCGTTAAAGCCCGTAATTTCGGCTGAACGTAAAAAAGGCAGGGCAAGGCACCACGCCACAATATCCTGATTTTGATTATAAATAGGCAAAAGTAGTCGATCGAGATCTAGGGTTTTATCTTCATTCCAGCGAACCACGCCCACGGTTTTTGCATTGTATTTTTCTAGAAGCGGTTCGACCTGTTCAATACGGTAGCCTGAGTCATGGTTACCCGCAATCATGAGCGTTTGCATGTGCGGTGCAATGCGATGTGCATCTGCTAAAAATTGGTAGAGCTGTTTTTGTGCTTGAGAGCCCGGGTTAATGACATCAAAAATATCACCAGCAATGAGCAGGGCATGCGGTTGTTTTTCTTGTATTTGAGTGAGTAACCAGCTTAAAAATTGTTGGTGTTCGTAGTGGCGTGAATGATTATAAAAAAACTGCCCCAAATGCCAGTCAGAAGTATGTAGAAAATGTACGGACATAGAAACAGACATCAAGCCAAAATAAACACAGATACGTTAGCATAAATTGGCAGGAGATTTTATCAAGACATTTTAAAGTGCTCGTTATTTAAGCCTGCCGTAAAACCTGAATTAAATTGTTCACTTTAAACGCTGCTTTGTTACTATCAGGTCAAACCAAGAACTTTGAGAACAAAATGACTATTCATAAATATGAAGTAAAAATACAGTGGGAAGGCAATACGGGCAAAGGCACTTCATCTTATCGTTCATATAAACGAGATTTTAGTATTCAGCATCCGCAAAAGGCTACCATTCAAGGTTCATCAGACCCAGCCTATTTAGGTGATGTGACCAGATGGAACCCAGAGGATTTATTGGTTGCATCAGCTTCAGCTTGTCATAAGCTTTGGTATTTGCACCTATGTGCAGTCAATCATATTCACGTTGTGAGTTATATCGACAAAGCAGTTGGCTTTATGGAAGATGCAGATCCCGTTAAACGCGGTCACTTTACCCACATTATTTTAAGGCCCGAAGTTGTTTTGGAAAAAGGTGCTGACCAAGAGCTTGCTGCAAAACTGCATGAAGAAGCACATCATGAATGTATGATTGCCAATTCGGTAAATTTCCCAATTACATGTGAAGCGAGTTTTAGGTTTGCTGAATAATTAATATGAAATAGCCACCGATAAAAAGGCGGTGGCTATACATTAAAAATAAATAGAGTTATTAGATAAAATCTTTAAGCTGCATTTTCATCGGCTTGAAAAATACCAAAAACGTTGTGGTCTAAATCGACAAAGTAGCCATGCCAAGCGCGACCGGGAATGGCGAATTTATCCATTGCGACAATACCGCCTTGGGCTAAAATTTTTGCAGCAACTTCATCGAAGTTTTCCACATGAACTGAACAGGTAAATGCATTGGTGCCATATTCCATTGGAGGCGTTTGAGCGGGACGTTTTAAAAGGCCGCCCATAATTGAAGGGGTTTCGATACGGTAGTATTCAATTGGTAAGTTTGGATCTAATTCAAATTGCCAGCCGAACACAGCTTGGTAAAACTGCGCGTCGCGAGCAGGGTTTGAAGACTGGATTTCAAAATAGGCAATATTGTTCATATTATTTAAAACATATTTTTATGGTGTAAAAAGTATACGCATGGCTTTCATGGCTATGAAATAACGATTGTGTATGTTGAGCGTAAAATGAAAGTGCTAGAAAATAAAAACCGACGATTCGAGTGATGAGAGAATCGTCGGTCAAAGACTTCATCAAGGGTTTGGCTGCTAACAAAACCTAATCTGAAGGAAGAAAGAGTCGTAATGAAAGGTCACCGAAACAAATTTGCGGATGCCGTGCAAAGGAAGTATTCGGTTGCTGCGACCTTGTTACTCTATATAACGTCAAGAGATTCGGATTGGTTGACAGAAAAATGAAAAAAAATCGAAAAAAATTTATAATTATTTTTTGAACCCATAAATTAGGCAAAAATATGACCAAATTACGTTCTTACTTTCTCTGGTTTTTTGCTATATGCATCATACTTACCTTAATTGTAGGCGTTGTTGCAGCACTATTGCCAGCGAGTGTAGGTGGTATTTTAACAGCCGTTCCATATTTAGGCGCAATGATTTTTGTCCTGTTTAAATTTTTAAAGAAAGAACGCCGTGCTCCGACTGTACAAGAAAAAAAGAAATTTACTTTAGGGTTTACCCTTATATTTTGGGGCTATAACTTATGCGGTGTTTTATTTGGTCTATTTTTATTTTCAAGACAAGACCCTGAAATTTTGCAAAACTTTATGCTTTACCTCAAGCAGCCTCAGTTCTTAAGTATTATGGTCATTATGATTTTAATGTTGGCTATTCCACTTTATTTAATTACCTACTGGTTTTATGGTAAACAGGCACAGCGCATGGCTGACAAAATGTTGAATGTGCAATAGATCACTACAAAAACAGCTACGATTAAATATAAATGAGTTTTATATAATGGAATAAAACAGTTGTCCTCAGCTTAGGAGGAAATATGAATAAGAATGTATTAATCACGGGTGCTAGTGGTTTTATCGGAACGCACTTAATTAAGTTCCTACTACAAAAAAATTATAATGTGATTGCTGTAACACGGCAGGCTGGGAAGACATCTGACCATCCTGCCTTACAGTGGGTACAAAAGTTTGAAGATATTACGACCCGTCAAATTGACTATGTGGTGAATTTGGCTGGTGCAAATATTGGCGAGAAACGCTGGACCGAGTCACGTAAAAAACAACTCATCGAAAGCCGTGTCAATACGACCCGAAAATTGTATGCATGGCTCAAACAATCTGAAATTTTTCCTGAAGCAATTGTTTCTGGCTCGGCCATTGGCTACTATGGTATAGACGATCAAGAAAAGTGGGCAGAGGCGTGCACCGAACAAAGCCCGTCACAACCTATTTTTATGTCTCAGCTTTGCCAAGAATGGGAACAAGCAGCTTTAGCAGACGCTCAGCAAAACACTAAAATTATTCGCTTAGGCGTGGTGTTTGGGCAGGGCGGTGGCATTTTGCCTAAAATGTTATTTCCGATTCGACTCAATTTAGTGGGGCAAATTGGTCATGGGCGTCAGCCTGTGGTTTGGGTACATATTGAAGATGTGTTAAATGCCATCGAGTTTATATTTAAGCATCCTCAATCTACTCAAATTCATAATGTGGTGGCACCAGAAAACGTGACTCAAAAGGTATTTGTTGAACAAGCAGCAGAGGTTTTAAATAAGAAACCAATGTTGTCAGCACCAAGCACGGTTTTTCGCTATTTGTTAGGGGAACAGTCGCAATTGATTTTAAATGGCCAATACGTTAAACCTGCCGCCTTACAAGCAGAAGGATTTGAGTTTGCTTATCCCAAATTAAAAGCAGCTTTAGAAAATATACTCGGCTCAGACTAAGATTTTATTTTGCAAACGCTCTGGAGAATATGCTTTGGCATCAACTAATGTCGGTTGATCCAGCATAAGCTGACGGAGCAATTGCGCAGAGCCTGCGCCCATACAGAGACCATTTCTAAAATGACCAAAGTTTGCCCAGAGGTTATCCATTTCAGGCATTTTGCCAATATAGGGAACGCCATTTGGTGAGCTTGGTCTAAGGCCTGCCCAGCGCTGTACGATCGGGAAATCGGCCAGTTCAGGCACCATTTCTAAACATGCTTCTAAAATATTGTGCTGAGTCGTTTCGTCGGTAGAAGTGTCAAAGCCACGATGTGCCATGCTAGACCCACAGACAATATGCCCGTCCATACGTGGAATCAAATACATGACTCGATTCATACACATGGTCGGTAGCCAGTGAGCAGGGGTTTTAAATAACAGCATTTGACCTTGAACAGGTTCGACTGGAATGTCGAGTTGTAATTGTGAGTTCCAGTAATGGCTCCAAGCGCCCGAAGTTATTACAAAATGATCTGCTGTGTGTTTGCGACCATCTTCGGTTTGTAGCGCCTGTATCACATCACCTTGTTGAATTAGTTTTTTGACAGCAGCGTGTTCAAAAAACTCAACATTTGGATGTTGTTTTAAATAACTAATCAGAGACTGTAATACTCGTGGATTGCGAATATTAGATAGTTCAGGAAAATAAATGGCTTCTTGAAACTGATCAGAGATGTGCGGATTGACTTGTTCTAGCGCATCTCTTTGTAAATATTCACAGCGCTGCATCGGTTCTTGATGCTGCTTGGCGTAAGAAAGTCCAACGTCAAAATCTTCTTCATCAAAAATCAGCATGCCTGTGTCATGTATTTCAAAATCAATCCCTGTAACAGGGTAGAGCTTTTGGTTCCATGCTTGATAAGAGGCTTTGCCAAATTGAGCAAGTTGGTTCACTGCATGCACATAACGCCACGGGTACATCGGAGAAAGAATACCTCCTCCAGCCCAAGAGGCTGCTTGTCCCGCTTGTTGTTGATCAAAAATGCTGACTTTACAGCCTTGTTCAACCAACTCCAGCGCAGACATTAATCCACTTATGCCCGCGCCAATAATTGCAATATGCATGCAGTGTTATCCTTTCTCTGCGAACTTAGTTCATTTCCTTGAGTTTTTCAGCAGCGGTTTCTGCAAAGTAAGTCCAGATTCCGTCTGCACCAGCGCGGCGGCAGCACATGAGTGATTCTAAAATCACTGAATCTGATAACCAGCCATTTTGAATTGCGCCCGCTAACATGGCGTATTCACCACTTACTTGATAAATGAAGGTTGGAACACCAAAGGTATCTTTCACTTCACGTACCACATCCAGATATGGCATGCCCGGTTTTACAATCACCATGTCGGCGCCTTCTTGAATATCAAGCGCGATTTCATGTAACGCTTCGGCACGGTTGGCAAAGTCCATCTGGTAGTTATATTTATTACCACCTTTTAGGTTGGATGCAGAGCCAACAGCATCACGGAATGGGCCATAAAAGCTAGACGCATATTTCGCAGAGTAGGCCATGATGTTGGTATAGATGTGACCATTGGCTTCTAAAGCCTGACGAATCGCGCCAATACGGCCATCCATCATGTCACTTGGAGCAATCACTTCGGCACCTGCTTCTGCGTGACTTAAGGCTTGTTTAATTAAGCATTCTACAGTCTCGTCATTGAGCACATAGCCTGTTTCATCAATAATGCCGTCTTGACCATGCGTCGTGTATGGGTCGAGAGCACCATCAGTGATTAACACCATTTCTGGTAATTCTTTTTTAAGCAAACGGCAGGTAGTTTGTACTAAACCATCTTCACGCCATGCAGCTTCTGCGGTCAGGCTTTTATCTTCTTGAGGGGTGACTGGAAAAAGAGCCAGTTTTGATACGCCTAATTCTAGAAGTCTTTCAGCTTTTTTCAGTAACAAATCTGCCGACAAACGCTGAATGTTCGGCATACTTGGAATATCTTGGGTCTGATTTTGTCCCGGTAATACAAATACTGGATAAATCAAGTGATTGGTAGTGAGCTGTGTTTCGCTGACCATCGCACGCAACTGGTCATTTTTACGGATACGGCGCATGCGAGTAGCTGGAAATGCAGGACGATTGAACGTATAAGTCATAACAATCTCGATGTTCGGTATTACACTAGGATAGGTTGGCGGATATTCCATTACTGTCAACCGACTGCTGTATTGTAGCCCCATAATGCTGGATTTGTACAAAATTATGGGTGTTTATCATGCTTTTAAATTTAGGCAACGTATGAGTGATGAAAAGAAAAATTGGACTGGGAACATCCATTTAGGTGCAAAAACTGACCTGACTGTGGTGCTCAACCAATTATGTAAGGCGTTTAATAGCTCTCCTTTTTTTAAGCATAGTGGAATGATTATGCGTGTGGTAGATGGTCACATTGAAGGTTATATCGAGATGCAACCTAACCTGATTGGTAATCTGGCATTTCAGATTTTGCATGGCGGCGTTGCTGCAACTTTGCTCGACAGTATTGGTGGAATTGTAGCAATGGAACATCTCTATCGCCGTTCGACCCCAGAAACTTTAACCGAAACCATTAAGCAAGTATCGCGATTGGCAACTGTAGATATGCGTGTAGATTATTTAGCGCCGGGACGCGGTAAGTATTTTATTGCACGCGCGGAAGTGTTACGTTTAGGTCGTAAGGGCTGCACTATGCGTATGACGATGGTCAATGATGAAGATAAAGCCATCGCTGCGGGTATCGCTTCATATGCCTATTAGGCGATGAATTGAACGATTTAAAAGCGCCATGTGCGCTTTTTTTAATGCTTGAAAAGCTGGAATTTTCATAAAAATCTTGAGATAAACATTAATTTAATTAGAACGAACGCATGAGTTATATTTTTTTATTCTCATATCATGAGGTTTTAGCGTTAAAATTGACTGCTTTGACAATGCGATATGTCTTGTTCATAGAATAATAAAAACTCTATAACAAGGTGTAGTGCGAGATTGATGGCAAAGCCAACTCATCTTTAGGAACATACCATGACTGATGCACAAAGCAATGTACAAGAAACAGTGCCAACAACATCTGCCTCGGATGACAACAACCAAAACAAGCGCAAAAAATTTCTTGGTTTTTTTGCGCTGATTTTATTGATCGCCGCTATTTTATATGCAATTTGGGCATTATTTTTAAATCACTCAGTGAGTACGGATAATGCCTATGTCGGTGCAGAAACCGCGCAAATTACCTCAATGGTGAGTGGTCAGGTCGCTCAGGTTTTGGTAAATGATACTCAAACAGTACATCGGGGTGATGTGCTGGTTCGTATTGATGACCGTGATGCCAAAATTGCATTGGCACAAGCCGAGGCAGAACTTGCCAAAGCAAAACGCCAATACAAACAGACTGCGGCAAACAGTAGCTCATTAAACTCTCAAGTTGTGGTTCGTGCTGACGAAATTAACAGTGCTAAAGCACAGGTTGCTCAAGCACAGGCCGACTATGACAAAGCTGCTTTAGAGCTTAATCGCCGTGCGCAGCTTGCTGCTTCTGGTGCGGTATCTAAAGAAGAACTGACTAAAGCACAAAGTGCGGTTGAAACTGCTAAAGCAGGGCTAGAGCTTGCCAAAGCCGGCTTGGCACAAGCGACTTCTAGCCGTAAGGCAGCCGAAAGCACCTTAGCTGCTAACGAAGCCTTAATTCAGGGTGTAAGCGAAACCTCGACTCCGGATGTACAAGTTGCACAAGCACATGTGGAACAAGCTCAGCTTGACTTGGAACGTACGGTCATTCGTGCCCCAGTCGATGGTGTAATTACCCGTCGTAATATTCAGGTTGGTCAACGTGTGGCACCGGGTAGCAGTATGATGATGATTGTGCCGCTGAACGAGTTATATGTAGACGCTAACTTCAAAGAAAGTCAGTTGAAAAAAGTTCGCCCAGGTCAGCCAGTGACATTAACGTCAGATTTATATGGTGATGATGTTGAATACCACGGCAAAGTGGTGGGCTTCTCTGGTGGTACAGGCTCTGCCTTTGCCTTAATTCCGGCTCAAAATGCAACAGGTAACTGGATTAAAGTGGTTCAACGCTTACCAGTTCGTATTGCACTTGACCCGAAAGAACTTGCTGAACACCCATTGCGTGTTGGCTTGTCGATGGAAGCAAAAGTCGACTTATCTGCGAAGTAAACGCTTATGAAAACGCAAACACCTTTTGCCGAGTTAAGCGGTGGACGTTTACTACTGGCAGCGTTTGTTATTGCCTTGTCGAACTTTATGGTCGTACTTGATACGACCATTGCCAACGTTTCTGTACCGCACATTACCGGTAACCTTGCTGTTTCAAGTACACAAGGAACATGGGTCGTTACTTCATATGCAGTTGCAGAAGCGATTTGTGTACCTTTAACGGGCTGGCTGGCTGGCCGTTTTGGGACGGTACGGGTCTTTATTTTTGGTTTAATTGGCTTTACGGTCTTTTCTTTCCTATGCGGTTTGGCAACATCGTTAGAAATGTTGGTATTTTTCCGTATTGGACAAGGTCTTTGTGGTGGTCCACTTATGCCACTCAGCCAAACCTTGCTTATGCGTATTTTCCCTCAAGAAAAACATGCACAGGCGATGGGCCTATGGGCAATGACTACAGTCGTTGGACCAATTTTAGGTCCAATTTTGGGTGGTCTAATTAGTGACAACCTGTCTTGGCACTGGATCTTCTTTATTAACTTACCGGTTGGTATTGTCTGTGTATTAGCAGCAATGCGCTTGTTAAGAGTAGCTGAAACAGAAACCATTTCTTTAAGAATCGACACGGTCGGTTTAGGCCTGTTAATTCTCTGGATTGGTGCGTTACAGCTTATGCTCGACTTGGGGCATGAACGCGACTGGTTTAACAGTACGAGTATTGTCGTTTTAGGCTTAACTGCCGCTATTGGCTTTGTGGTGTTCCTGATATGGGAACTCACCGATAAACATCCCGTGGTAGATGTCAAAGTCTTTAGGCATAGGGGCTTTGCAATTTCGGTACTGGCCTTGTCGCTTGGCTTTGGCGCATTCTTTGGCAGTATTGTACTGATTCCGCAGTGGCTACAAATGAACCTTTCCTATACCGCCACGTGGGCTGGTTATTTAACCGCAACCATGGGTTTTGGTAGTTTGACCATGTCACCGATTGTGGCAAAACTTTCGACCAAACATGACCCACGCGCACTGGCGAGTTTCGGTTTAATTTTGCTGGGTATAGTGACCTTAATGCGGGCATTCTGGACCACAGATGCCGACTTTATGGCACTGGCTTGGCCGCAAATTTTGCAAGGTTTTGCAGTACCGTTCTTCTTTATTCCACTGTCAAACATTGCACTTGGTTCGGTACTCCAGCAAGAAATTGCATCTGCTGCGGGTCTCATGAACTTCTTAAGAACCATGGCAGGGGCGATTGGTGCTTCAATTGCTGTAACGGTATGGGACGACCATGCCAAAGTTGCCCGTAGTGAAATGGTATCAAACCTGAACCCAACCGAAGTACAAAATAACCTTCTGCAAAATGGTTTTACGACTGACTCGACCTTAGGAATTATTTCTAACCTTGTCGATAAAGAAGCCATTACCATGTCGGCAAACCATGTGTTTTTGTTATTTGCGATTGTGTTTGTCTTTGCGGGGCTGGTCATTTGGCTGTGTCCAAAACCCAAACAGGTCAGTGGTATGCCTTCTCACTAAACATCAAAAAGCATCTCTTCGGAGGTGCTTTTTTTAGGCCTGCTACAAAATGAGCGAGTTTATGAATAGCAGATTTTGCCTGTATTTAAAGAAATAAAACATGCCAGAGTTGAGCAAATCAGTTATAAAAGAGTGTGATATCAAGCGAGGAGGCATAACACAGGGCACAAAATAAACACCCTTAATCATTTAATATTATTAAAACTTTATTTTTATCAAAGATTAAAAAACTGAAGACCTGAAAACAAAGAAGCTTGCATGGCAATTGCATGGATAGGCAGGCGTATATATTGGAGTTATCACGTGAATAAAAGATATTCATTTTTGTTCAGTAGTTTATTAGCAGTCGGTTTATTACAAGGATGTGGAGATGACTCCTCGTCAGATCAGCCCAAGGATGATTCAAATACAACCCCGCCCAATTTAATTGTAGATAATGACCCGACCAGTTGTAGCAAACTGGCACAAGACGGTTCAAGCGTGGTGGTCGGTTCAAACCAAAATGGTGACCCCGCCGCGCCAGAGGGTGCATCGGGTTATAGACTCGGTAACACGGTTAAATACGCAGATAAATATATGGTGGTGGCAAACACGCCACTTGCAGTAAAAGCAGGTTGTGATGTTTTAAAAGCAGGCGGTAGCGCAGTCGATGCAGCCGTAGCGGTACAAGCGGTGCTGGGGTTAGTCGAGCCACAGTCGAGTACCATTGCTGGTAGTGGCTTTATGATGTATTACGACGCTAAAACCAAACAGGTCACTGCTTATGATGGCCGTGAAACCGCACCAGCAGCAGCCAACGAATTTTATTTAATTCGCCAAAATATATATGACCCAAATTCACCTCCGCCAGTACCAAGTGCGCGACGTAGTGGTCGCTCGATTGGTGTGCCGGGTGTGATGCGTTTACTTGAACAAGCCCAAAAAGAGCATGGCAAACTTAAATGGAACCAGCTTTTTGGTGAAGCGATTGGTTTGGCTGATAACGGTTTCCGCATACCGGGACGTTTGGCAGATGCAATTGCAAGTAATGCGAGCAACTTAGCACTCGATGCAAATGCAATGGCGACTTATTTCTACCCAGATGGATCACCACGCAAAGTCGGTGAGACCATGACCAATAAAGCCTATGCCAGAACACTTGAAGCACTTGCTTCACAAGGGGCAAATGCTCTCCACACTGGACCTATTGCACAAGCCATTGTGGCAAAAGCAGGGCAAACCGTAGGGGATGACCCAGCAAAAACTCCAATTACCCCAAGTTTGATGACCTTGCAGGATTTATCGAACTATCAGGTTAAAAAACGCGACCCAATTTGTACAACGTACCGTGACCGTTACTATGTATGTACCATGCCACCTCCATCTTCGGGAGGAATTGCGGTTGCGCAAACACTAGGTATTTTAGAAAACTTTGATATGTCGCTTTATCCACCTAAAAACCCTGAAAATGAAGGTGGTGTGCCAGATGTGATGGGCGTGCATTTAGTGTCTGAAGCAGAGCGTTTGGCCTACGCTGACCGCGATAAATATGTGGCAGATACTGACTTTGTTGCTTTACCAGCACAGGGTATTGCAAGCTTTATTGATAAAAATTACTTGAAACAACGAGCAGCATTGATTAACCCGAACCAAAGTATGGGCGTTGCGCCAGCGGGTAATTTCAACCCAGCTTCGGGAGTCGACACCACTGTTGAACACGGGACAACTCAGTTCACGATTGTAGATGCCTATGGCAATGTGGTTTCAATGACATCGACGGTTGAATCGAGCATGGGTTCATTCCACATGGTGGATGGGTTCTTGCTGTCGAACCAGTTAACAGACTTTAGTGCCAACCCGTTAGACAGCACGGGAGCACTGGTTGCCAACCGTGTGGAAGGTGGCAAACGCCCACGGAGTACCATGGCACCAACTTTAGTGTTTAAAGGCACCACGCCAGATGAGTTTTATATGGCAACAGGTTCACCAGGAGGCGGCACCATCATTCAATATGTGGTTAAAACTCTGGTCGGTGCGCTGGACTGGAACTTAAATGCACAGCAGGCCACTTCACTTGTTAACTTTGGTGCGACCAATAGTAAAAACACCAATGTAGATAGCTCGAATGTGCAGCTTTCTTTAGTTGACCTGATTGAAGGTTTAAAAGCAAAAGGGCATGGCATATCGAACACTGCACAAACCAGTGGTATTTCAACGATTATGAAAGTAAATATAAATAATCAAAGTAAATATGCAGGTGGAGTAGACCCACGCCGTGAAGGGATCGTGTTAGGCAATGGTGCTTTATAGAGCAAGCTTTTAAAAAAAAGCTGTCATTTTTGGCAGCTTTTTTTATAAGGGGCCTTGAAAAAAACAAAAGGCACTCAATTATGTAAGTATGTTCATCAGTGGCAGACTGTTGATAAAATGCACAGCATTTTATTTTAGTTATGCTATGATGTGCAGACATTCATGGGGATGTTATTGGCTTCGACGCCGGTGATGAAACTCATAGATGCATGCCGAGAGCGCATTTTCTCTCGTAAATAAAATTTGCATTTAAATAGTCGCAAACGACGAAACTTACGCTCTAGCTGCCTAAGGGCCGCTTGTCCGCTTCCTAGAATACTTGTGGTCTGGGAACCCGACCGTAGCGCACGCACACAAGTCCGTATAGAGTCAAGCCTCGGGGCTTTATACCAAACTTAGAGGATCGCACCTTGTACCCTGTTCGTCGGGTCACTTGGTGTTAAAACAATAGACGATATCTAAGCATGTAGTATTCTCGAGCGTAGTGCTGGCGGACGCGGGTTCAACTCCCGCCATCTCCACCAAATACTTAAATTTATATAACTCAATATGACGTTATATAAGACTAAAAGCCTTAACTATCAATAGTTAGGGCTTTTTTTATGCCGTTATATAAAGTTATATGCAGATAAATACAGTTTGTGTCCCTGTATCCTATATTGTATCCTTTGAGTTTGATTTGTTTAGGGATACAGGAAGTTGAAAAAATCAGAGATTAAACGTCGTCCTTTGTCTGATACTGTATTAGCTAGTCTTGAACCTGAATTAAAAGAATATCGAGAACCTGATGGGGCTGGTTTATATTTCCGTGTAAAACCTAATGGAAATAAATCATGGCAATTACGTTATAAAAATCCACAAACGGGAAAAGACTCACTTTTGGGCTTAGGAGGGTATCCAGCTGTCAGTGGTAAGTTAGCGAGGCAAAAGGCAGAAGATGCACGACAGCTAATTGCTAGTGGTATAGACCCTAAAGAATATAAAGAAGAGCAAAGACAAGCATCATTAAATAGCGACCAATATAGTTTTGAAAAATTAGCTATTGAGTATTGTGGTAGTAGAACATGGACTAAAGAAACAAGGGTCCGTAATGAGGGGGCATTGAAGAACCATATTTATCCAGTAATGGGTAACCGAGATTATAGAAAGATTACTAAAAAAGAATGGTTGAACCTTATCCTTGACATACAAAAAAAGCCTCATCCGAAAACAGGTAAACCAATTATTGAAATGGGAAATAGGATTCGTGGGCTGTGTAAAGATATTTATGATCTTGCAGAAGTGACAGAGCGAATTGATCATAATCCTCTATCAGGAATTGATAAATTTATTGATAAGCATAAAAAACAAAATATGCCACATGTCACAGTGGATGAATTACCTGAGCTATTACAGGCAATACGGAGCTTTCCAAGTCGACAGACTTCAATAGGTTTACAACTTTCTATTATGTTTGGATGTCGTCCCAGTGAAATGAGGAAAGCGGTTTGGAGTGAATTTAATTTTGATAACCAGCTTTGGGTGATACCAGCTCACCGAATGAAAAAAAGGATTGAGCATACTATCCCATTATCAGCTCAAGCATTAGAACTGCTGAAAGAGTTAAGACAATATAGTGGTAAAAGTCCTTATTTATTTCGTGGTCGTGATAGTGCAGATAAGCCTATTTCTAACAATACCTTTGGCAAGGCATTAAAGGAAATGGGATACAAGGGGAAACAAACCCCACATGGTTTTAGGCATATTTTGAGTACTGCTTTACGTGAACATGGTTTTCAGCGCGAATGGGTTGAAGCTGCATTAGCTCATAAAGTTGGTGGAGTAGAAGGTGTATATAATAAGGCTGTATATCTTGAACCAAGACGGATCATGATGCAGATATGGGCTGACTATTTAGATAACTTAGCTGAAGGCAAAGTTTCAAATCATACAATATTAGATTCAAACGATATGAGTATTAGATTAGGTGATCTGGCTGAAGAAATGAAATTAACCGATGAACAAAAAATGAAGCTAGAAGGAATCATTAGTTCTGAAAGTGAAAGTTGGAATTTTTCAAATAACAAGGACATTGCCTAGAAAAAATTAACTCATAGTAAGTCTTGAAAAGTGTTTTAAGGCAGTTATGAAGCGATTTAAGCGTGTTTGTAGTGTCTTTTGTGTAACCCTACATTGTTGAGGTTGAAGTATCTAAGATCGCATCTCAGTGAGTTTTATTGGGTGTTGGATTATAAGGTTTGCACAGTCATCTCATTAGTTATTTAATTTAAATTTTATATAATCTTACCGCACTAATCCGCCAAAAATTAAATTCAAATTTATAGGTATTTTAGTTCAGTATAAGGTAGCTATAAGCTTTATATTACAAGGGTTATAGCACTATTTTTTATAATCGTTTTTACAGCGATATTCATATTGAAATTAGTGTAGGTTATAGGATAGTTGAAGAGTATCTCTTTAAGTGTCAATTTTAAGGAGTAGATAGTGTCAGAGTTATCAAAAGATAAGACTAAAAGAAGACTAACTAGTGTGATGAAAGATTATCAATGGAGATATCAATATAGTTTATTTCCTAGAATAGAAGGATTTGATAAGAATGAAGACAAAGAGAGAGCAGAAGACCTAATATTATCTGAGCTAAATATCTTTAGGGATAAGCTTAGAAAAAGATTTTTAGATATAGGTATCTTATTAGTAATAAAAAAAAGGACCTTATCTGAAGGTTTTAGAGTTAACTATAGGAAAGATTTTCAACAAATCTACCTTACTTGGTATTCATCTGAAGAAATACCAAAAGATAAACTCAAAAAAATTATAGATTCTGTTTATGGTGATGAAGTTAATTTGTTAACTAAACAAATGACAGTAGAGAAGATAGAGAAATCTATAAGTTCAATTAAAGAGCAAAGACTGCATGATTTAACGAAATACTTTGATTATGCAGGTAAGAGATTTGATCGTTTTAGTTGTCTTAATCTTAGTAAGTTTGTTGATTTAAATTGATGTTATTCATTGTGATAAATTGTAACTGAGATACAGAATTTCTATTTTCAGCTTACTTATTTTGATTTCTTCATTATTTGAAATATATCAAATATATAGCCTAAGTTAGATTGTATTAAAAGTAATGATAAAGATGACAAGACAAAGCTTAATTTAAAGCAGATTCTAGTATTGTAAATGCACTAAAACTTATAGTTAAACAGGCTTTTATTCTTGTGGGTTGGAATTTATTTAGTATTAAGGTGTGTTTTTAATTGATAGAAATTTTGAAATAAAATTTTGGTTAAAAAATAATAGACTTTTGAACTTGGCAGGAGATATTTCAAAAATGCATGTCATCTAATTATTAGGGGGTAGATTGAATGGTTCAATACAGACAGTGAGAGGACCCGTAATCTAATTCTAAATTACAGGTTTTGTTCGAGTTAATAGTTTTTATGGTTGAGTTTGTTTTTTATCATCATCTTCTGCAATAGGGCTAACATTGTAATTTTCTTTATCAGTAATAAACAAGGTATCACTAATCTCTTTCTGAGTATCGCTTATATGCTTATTAAGTATTTCGTTTATACTTTTCTTAATTAATACATTTTGAGGTAATGGATAGGTTTCTTCTTTAATATTAAATGTAAATGGAATTGTTTGGAAATTTGAACTATAGAAATTTATATAAGTATTAATCTTAATTTTGAGATTTTTAGTTAGTGGTGTTGCGTGATCGTAAGATAATTTATCTTTATCTGATCTTTCTAAATTTAATTTATCAAAATATTTTGTAAAAGCCTTATCTGTTGATTGAGACATATCATAATAGCTTCCACTATCTACAAGTTTCTCAGTTAGTCCTCCTTGATCATTGTCTATTAAAACTAGATCAAACATGACTTTTTCAGCAAATACATTACCCAAGCGAACAGGGCCATAATTAGTATTTAATTGGGACTTAGGTTCGTATTTAAGATAGAACGTCGCCCCTAATGTTGAAAGTATTATAGAAAAACATATAGCAATGATGTGCCAAGTTCTCATGAATCGTTATCCTTTTATATTCGTTAATATAGAGTTTTTTATCAGCATAGAGCTGTCGCTAGAAGGATGATAAGTATATATATATTCGAATGATTAATTATTTAGCAGTAACAATTATATTTCCACCTTTATCTTTGATCTCATAAGTATAACGGTGATTATTACAATATAGAGTATACCCCGTACTCATGGTAAAAGGGACTGCACCTGATACGGTGTCACATTTATAACCATTTATTTGAACTAATTGCACAAGTGCTCTGATAGCATCATCAGTAACTCGATCACCAATGATGGCATCTTTTTCTATATTAGATGATAAGTTGTTCATGCTCTCTTGAGATACTTTTTTATCTATAGTTTTAGTATTGTTACCACAAATGAAATTAAAAGTATCTCCTGCGCTAGCACCTGTTTCAGGCGTAAACCATGTACCTTTTTGTAGATAGTCTTGAAGATTATCTAGTGAATCACTTCCTTCACCTAATGTTCGCATTTTTTCAGTTTTACAATTAACTTCGTATTTGCTAAATGTAGTTTGTTCTATCCCAACTCTTTTATAAACAATAATAAAGTTTTTACCTTTCTGTTCTTTGCTAATTAAGAAATAGGTCCCTTTATCTGAAGAGTCGCTAATGGGAATTTGAACTTCTTGCTGTATTGATTCAAGTGCTTGTTGTTGGATTTCTCTAGCTTGAATTCTTTCAGACTTCGCTCTAGCTTCCTCCATTTGCTTTTGAAGATCAGCTGTATGTTCTTTGGAGCATGCTATTAGCATTAATGATGAGACGAGAGTCGGAATTAGCAATTTGTGAGCCATTAGCATTTACCCCTTATAAATTTTGCACCTAAAACGGGTGCAATATAGCATGCACCTATATTAGGTGCAATGAAGACACTTAAATTATCAGTTCACTCAACTGAACATATTTGGCTACGACAACTTTTTATAGCTAAAAGAAAAGAGCTTGAGTTATCACAACGTGCTTTAGCGGAACGTTTAGGAGTTGTTTATTCATTTATTGGAAAGGTTGAAACAGGTGATAGAAGGTTAGATATATTTGAGTTTATGGATTATTGCCGTGCATTAAAGCTAGACCCAATAGAAGTTCTTAATGAGATAAAAATTAACTTTTATAATGACTTGACTCTAAATAATTAGAATGTATAATTTCAATCCTATTTTTATTAGTGTTGGAATAGCCTATTGGTAAACAATAGATAGTAGAAGGTAGTTTTTAGGCGTTAAGTTTTTTCTCCAAAAGCAATTTAGCTTTATGGGGATTTTTTGTATTTAAGGACTTTGGTTTTTTGAATGTAAAAATTAAACGTTAAAGACAGAGTAAGTGAATGGTTGGGAGTAAAATTTATGAATCAAGTGGAGCAATTAGCAAAATATAATCATCAGCATTTACCAAAGTTAAGACTGACAATGAATGAAGTATGTGAAATGCTGAATGTAAGTAGAGATAAATTATCTAAGATGGAAAGGGAAGACCCAACATTCCCTAGATCGTGGAAAGATGGATCATCAAGACAAGCAGCTAGATTCTATGATTATCGAGAAGTTTTAGAATGGTACGAAAAAGATAAAGAAAAAAAACGAAATTTGTATAGTTGATATGAAACGGCGTATTGAGACGCCGTATTTTATTACTTTTGAG
Organism: Acinetobacter sp. 70_2; assembly: GCF_056736115.1. Lineage (NCBI taxonomy): Bacteria > Pseudomonadati > Pseudomonadota > Gammaproteobacteria > Moraxellales > Moraxellaceae > Acinetobacter > Acinetobacter sp. 70_2. The sequence goes on along the minus strand of NZ_JBWZIP010000001.1, from coordinate 176,560 downwards.
ATAATTTATGATGATTGATTGTGTGAAGATTGTTTAGATAAAGATACGTAAGCAATCTCTTAGCATTTGACTACAAGTGTGAATCTATTTAGGGCAATATATTAAATAAATTACGTGTGGCAATGAGTCTTTTATTAAGTCACTGGCATTCTCTTTAGTTGGTAAATTTGGTGGTTTGGGAAATGATGAAAGATATTCCAAATCATTGTTCACAATTGTATCCCCACCATTAAAATAGAATGTCTGGTTCTTACAATTAACAGAAATATTAGACTTTAAAATTTTATTTTCTTCTAATGTAGTATAGGCAACGAATGTTACTCTAGCTGGATTTTTTAGAACTAGAATTGATTCTTTATCAAATTTTAGATTGTCTCCAAAAGATATCATTTCAGCATTTGTATATGAAATACAGGTTAGGAGAGTTAGGGTAATTGGTATTTTTTTACTTAACACTGTATTTTCCTTATCTTAGTTGATTTGAGTATACTTTAAAAATTTATACTCTTAACCTTACAGCGATGTTCTTAATAATTCTATTCTAGCTTTATGTTAGTAGTAAAGATTTTAAGATGATAATTAAGGGAAGAAGAAATATGTAAACCAATTTGTCATGGTGTTACTATTAAATATATATTTTCTAAAGGAGTAATAAATGGGGAATGGTATTTTTAATTGGGAACTGGTATCAAAATTTATACCATTAGTAGCGCCAATAGTAGCTTGGGTGATATTTAGTCAATGGAATAAGCAGAAGGGACGAGAAGTCATAGCACACGAATGTAAGGAGGGATTTAAAGATATTTTAGAAATAGCCAAGATATTGAGTGACATAAATATTGATCTAAAATCACCTCCTTCCAAGAAAATTGAAGAAAAAATAAATAGTGATATTGAGCATTTCGAAAGTATTAATAGGAGAATTATTAGAAATTTATTATTTGTGGATTCAACGATAATAGAAAAAAGTCTGTACGATAGTATATTGAAATATAATGAAAGTTATAATGATATGAAATTAATGCTTGAAATTAAGATGAAAACTTATGGTCTTAAAGGGGAGTGTCGAACACAAGAGTTTTTTGAAAAATTTATCAAAAGTATGAAGGGGATAACTGATATATATCAAAAATATGCTTTATACCAAAAAATACCTAAATTTAAAAATGAGAAAAAGGTGTGAGGTTACCTTAGAAAAGTATTCAAAATTAAGATTTAATCCTATGATATCTTGGTCGAAGGCCTTAATTTAATTCATTATCTCAAAATAGGGAGGCATCAAGTTTTTCCCTCTCTGAAAAATAAGGTTGTAGTCCATTTATGTGTTTTTGGAAAAATTGATAAATGGTATTAGGCTATCTTTAACTTTATTTATATTTACTAATACAACATTCTTTTTTACAAGTTCTGGTATTTCTCTACTATTAGAATATCTTTTCAGCATAAGCTGTTTATTGAATGAGGCTAGATTATTATCTAATAAACTAATACTTTGTAATACATTTCTATCATTATTAGTTAGTTTTTTTATTAAGCTCATTTTGGATAAATTTTCATATATCCATTCTTTTACATCACTAAAAAACTTTTCTTCAATTGTATGTTGATCGTGAGCACTTAGGGCGTAAGACATTATTTCACCTAATCTCTTATAAGATTTTTCAAGATCATCTAACTTATACCATAGGTCTTTACATTCATTTGCTATAACTTCTTTTTGCTTTTGGGTATGCCATTGATGATATAAAAACCAAGTAATCCCAATGGGTACTAGCCCCGTAATTAATGGAATAAATTTAGAAGCTAACTCCCAATTGAAACTACAAGCATCCATTATTAATCCTTCAGAATTCTATAAACAGCAGCAATGACACAATTAACAGCTTTAGCTATTTCATCTTATGTTAAGTCTTTATTGATTAACTCTTTGATTATAGCATGTTTTACTATATTAGATTTTAATTCATAGAATGATATCAACTGATTTCTAAACCTTATTTTGTACATTTTTAACTTGTAAATTATCACTATTCATTAACTCATATAAAAGTCGTTTAAAAAAGATAAATTATTATTAAATTATATGGTCCAATGATATATGTTAAGCTAGGGCATTACACCTTTATAAATTTCATAATTAAAGTGATTAAATTACTTATCCTATCTCTTTTGTTTTTTTCCTTTCAGGTAGCTGCTCTCAGTCCAGAGCAGGCCAAGATCAAAATGATGCAACAGAATAGCCAAAATGATGGCTTTTTAGTTGAAATGTATAAAGTTCTCGACTACAAAAGAGATACTTTACGGATTGATCAGGCTTTTAATACTCTTCAAACAAAGATTTCAAAAACCTCAGATACAAGTGAGCTAACAAGACTTTATTGTGTGGAATATCGCAAGCTTAAACAGCAGAGTTTAGATGCCAATAAGAAGTTTCATGTTACTACTTACAAGGAAGATGAAATATATGCTGAATCCTTGAATGAGTTAAACACACTGATAGCAGCCTGTAGAAATAATAGCATTACTAAGTTTCATGCAAAGGCAAATGATACCTACTTAAAGTATGGTAAATATCTAGTAGCTAGCTTCCATAAACGTCAAGTGGAATATAATCAATATAACGATACGAAAAATCTATTTGAAGATATGCATGTCACTAGAAAACGAATGTTGGAAGAAACTGATAAGGTTGCAGCACAAGATATGTTATGTATTGAATACCTAGGGAAAATGAGTGAGCTAAGCAATAAATCCATAGTATGGACGAATTCTCCATTAGTGCAGTTGAGAACTCAGATCAAAGAAAGCACAGCCAAACTAAAAATGAATTGCCAAGCACGAGGATATTAGAAAAATTTATACTAAGAAGGCTGTATCCGTGTATAGATATGTTTTCTTTGCATGAATTAATAAGTCTCTTTATTTATAGTACTATTCTTGGTTCAATGTTGGCGCAGCTGACTACAGTTATGAGGGATAATAATTAAAGATTTGTATCCTATTTTGTATCCCTTGATATTTTTATTTTTAAATTTTTAATAAAAACATAAACTTATATTTTGGGTGTGGTAGACGCCATCCCACCAAATACTAAAATTTATATAACTCAGTATGACGTTATATAAGACTAAAAGCCTTAACTATCAATAGTTAGGGCTTTTTTTATGAAGTTATATTAAAAAATAAATTTATTATAGTTAATATTAAACGGCACATTAGATGACTGATATAATGGAGCTATGGGCATTTTTTTATTCGTTAATAAGGGTGATTAAATTAAAGAGTTATTACTCAATAATTCTCATATATTGTATAATAATAATGTTCTAAAATATCAAAATTTATTATTTACCTATAAGTTGTTTTTTAGTTTGAGCGAGTTTTGATATTATTGTATTGAAAATTAGATCAGGAAACATAATGACAAGTCCTATTTTTTTAAAAGACCTTCCTATTGAACAATTAGAAAAGCTTTCAGAAAATGATATTCAACAAATTTCTAATGCTGAACAACTCTATTGGAATAATAAACCTCATATTATTTACCATGTTGCTGTACATGGTGCTAAATCCAAGAATGGTGGTTTAGTTAAGGCATCATCTAGCAGTTCGAAAATTAAAGGATTAGCTATTGCTCGTGTAGGTGATGAGGTTATTTATGCAGATGGTACAACCTCTAAGATAATCTCTGGTGCGGGTTCTGCATGTGTTGTTGAAGGCCTACCAGTAGCATTAGTAGGTAGTCACGTAGAAAATGGTGATGAAATTATTGATAGTCCTAATACTTCTGTCGCTATCAGAATTTACAAAGATCAACCAAAACCTAAAAACTTTTTGAGTCATGACTAATTTTAAGGAGTAAATCATGGCTAAAGGTTTTGCAATCCATAATGCTATTACAGATCATGGTGGAGTTATTCCATCTACGCAAACAAGAACTTCTCAAATGGGCAACTTATTTGTTAGAGCTGGTGATGGTCATATGTGCCCTAAATGCAGGTGTTGGTCTGTGGTTATTAAAAGCCATGACCATATCATTATGGATGGTAAACCAGTAGCATATGTGGGTGATAAGTTATCATGTGGTGCAACGATTCAACCACAACAGTCTCATGTTGTAGGAGAGAGTGGTAGTCCTTATTCTGGAAAGGATAACCAAAAAGATTCATCTATTAATAAAAAATTTGATGAGCAAGTTCAAATAGAAATCAATAATAGTTTTTCAGAGCTTTTTGGAGGATTAGGCTATAGACTTAAAGTTGGAGAAAAAGTCATTGAAGGAACATTTGATTCTTATGGTAAAACAGAAAGATTTGAAACTCAGAATGCTGCACAGGTTTCTGAATTTGAAATCTTTTTTAAAGACAAAATTAAATATTTCTCAGATTTAGAAGGAGAAGAGTAAAATGGGATTTAGTATTCTTGAAAATAATTTAGATAAAATAATTACTAATAATAAGAAAGATAGTTTAGCTAAATTGAAGTTAAGAACGAGAACTTTAACGGCAGGGGAAATTGAGTTATGTCAATTAGTCTATAAAAATACAATAGATTATTCTAAAGTTACAATTATAGAAGGTAGTTTTTTTCCATTTGATTTACAGAATGAAGATACTTTTGTGACTCCAAATGGACATATTTTCATTCCAACCAAACATTTTTTATTGGATTATAGTAAGGAAGATATAAGTTATAAACATTTATTTATTCATGAAATGGGTCATGTTTGGCAACATCAAAGAAAGAATAGAGTACTTATAAGTGCAGGAATAGCACAAGCATGTACAGTTTTTAAGGACCCATATAAATATAATATACATAATACCGACACTGTGGCTGACTATGTGAAATATAAGAGTAATAAGAAATTTGTAAATTACAACTTAGAATCGCAAGCAGAAATTTTTGCAGATTACTGGGCATTAAAAACAAATAATTTACAGGCAATTAGTAGAAAAAACTTAATCAATATAGATAGAAATAACTTACAGGCTACTATAGCAGTCTATGAAGCAAAAATAAGAGAAGTAATTAAGTAGATCGATATGAAAGAGAAAAAAATTGTTGGATACACCTTAATAGTATTATTTTTAATTTCAATTATTTTTATGCTCAATAAAAATAAGAATGAAGAATTTAAAATAAGCTTGATACATGATAGCTTAGTTATCAATTTTCCAAATAAAATCTTTGTTAAAAATTATGCAATTAAAGATTTTGAAAAAGATAATTTTTCAAATTCAAATGGACCAACAGAGTATAGAAAAGTATTAGAAAACTCATACTACAAAGAAGTTGATCTTATAAAAATAGAAAATATTTCAAAATACAATATTATACCAGATCATGCTTATTTTTATGTTATGACTCAAGAAAATGATCATGATTTAAATGCTAGACTAAAATCTCTAGGTTTCTGTATAAAAGGAAATAGTGTGCTATTACAAAGCAGTCGAGAAAAGGACTCAGATTTTATAGAAAAATGTCATGCTAAAGATAAATAAAATTTTAACCCTGATAGTAATTATTTATTATTAACAAGATAAAAATTGAATGAAATTATTATATTTACTGCTTTTTATTATTAGTAGTACTGCTAGTGCTTCTCCCTATGCCATCCTAAATGTAAAAATTAAAGACAATGATGTGTGTGTATTTACAAAAGGAGGCTATGACAAAGCATATGAGAATCAGACCTTAATTTATATGGGAAAAGTAGATGGAATTAATACCTTTCATGATTCTTATTCAAAAACTTATTTGAATCTTAAAATGCCTATTATTGAAGAGAACTGTATTAAAATTAAGCCATCTGAGTTTAAAGAGCCTTTTCCGTATGATGTTATCCTTGAAACAGACCAATCATATACGCAAAGAATTTGCGTAAATAGGACAATTGAAGGAAAAACTGTATTATTAGAAGCTAAAGCAGACCTTGATAAAGGTATATATTGTGGAACTAATCAATATGATTATTCTAGTAATAGCCTTTGGAATAAATTAAAAAATCTCTATTATTGGTTAGTTAGCTTATTTTAGAGAACTACAAATTAAACAAAATTTTAGAAAATCATGCTTATTATATGTTGTTAGGTGAAGAAAGATTAAATAAAACTATGTAGATGTTTAACCTCAGCCCTAATGCGTTTGAGGTTAAGTTGAGAGTGTTTACTTAAATTATTATATTTACTATTTTTTATTGATGGATCTATTAGTGCTTCTCCCATTCTACTTTATATGTAAAAGTTAAAGATTCTAAATTTTGGTGAAATCTAAAAAATAAATTAATGGCTAATCTATGTTGAAAAATATTAATTTTAGAAATTGTATTAAGTTAATTACTCTGTCTGTATTAATTTTACTTAGTTCTGGTTGTGCTTTGTTTAAAAATAAGCTTCAATTAACAGGATTAATTGAATCAAGAAATCTACTATTTAATTTTAAAGATAAAGAAATAGTTATGTTAGCTTACCAAGTTAACAGTTTAGAAGAGTTTGAGAAAGATAGTTTAACTTATAAAAATATTCTCAAATATCAAAATTATGAAGGTTTTAAAAAAATCTCAATTGAGGATTATAAAAAGAAAAATATTTTAGATAATCATGCCTATTATTTAATAGTGACAAAAGAAGGAACAGTCTTACAAACCTTTGGATTTTGTATTAAAGATAAAACTGTCTACCTTCAAGAGGATCAAAAGGATGATCAGGGCTTTACAAACAAATGCCACAATTTATAAAGACATTTTTTACTTAACTAAATATTCTTTTATCTTTTTGAAAAGTGTCAGTTTTAGTGTTTCTAAAACGTCCATAGAGATCCTAGATCATTCTTCTTAATATACTTTTATGTTAATGTTTTAGTTTGGTAGACGCCATCCTACCAAGTTTCGTAAAAAGCCCTGAAACGTAAGTTTCGGGATTTTTCTTTTTAAGATTTAAATTATTAAATCATCTATACGATGAAGAACGGATAGTTAATGCATTCATTGTTTAGCTCCTTTTTCTAAATCATCTATGCGATGAGCAACAAGAACTAATCGAATGTTAGATGGTGTATTACTTTCTAAATCATCTACGCGATGACGAACGTAGATACTGTTCTTAGTAACAGGCGTAAGAACTTCTAAATTATCTACACGATGACGAACTTTTGGTTGGGAACAATCAATGAAAATGGAGTCTTCTAAATCATCTACGCGATGAGCAACATGTTTTGCCTGGTATTCAAAGTAAAGAAAGATTTCTAAATCATCTATGCGATGAACAACTAGACGACCGATGAAGTGAAACTTCTCCCAGTTTTCTAAATCATCTATGCGATGAACAACATGTTTGAACGGAATCTGGTGCAAGTTCAGTCTTTCTAAATCATCTATGCGATGAGCAAGAATATCAAGCTGCTTATGAAGTTCACCAGTCTTTTCTAAATCATCTATGCGATGAGTAACTTACGAATAGCAATTTCGCGCTCAGCTTCTAATTTCTAAATCATCTATGCGATGACGAACGAGAAAATATTCTTTTATATGTTTCGATGAGTTTTCTAAATCATCTACGCGATGAGCAACGTAAAGGCGGTTGGCCCGGTCTAGCCGTTGATTTTCTAAATCATCTACACGATGAGCAACACTACGCACGGTGTTAAACGTCCTTCCGCATATTTCTAAATCATCTGGACGATGAGCAACTTAATGCCACTCAATCCTGATTTTGCGCCCTTTTTCTAAATCATCTACGCGATGAGCAACGGGGGAAATGAAACATATGACCTACCTTTCATTTTCTAAATCATCTATGCGATGAGCAAGGGTCACGTAATTGATGCTGAAAATGGTGTGCATTTCTAAATCATCTATGCAATGACGAACTCGACAATCAATTCGTCATCAATATCGATCCCTTTCTAAATCATCTGAGCGATGACGAACGTTCCTGTAAAAGCCTATTCTAAGATGGGAATTTTCTAAATCATCTACGCGGTGAGCAACTTGCTTTTGCAGCTCTTCCACTTTCGCTTGCTTTTCTAAATCATCTACGCGATGACCACTATATTGGACTAGAGTCCATCATTAGAAGACGTTTTCTAAATCATCTGGGCAATGAACAACTACCACAAAGAGCTAAGCGCCCATGTCTTGTGTTTCTAAATCATCTGAGCGATGAGTAACATCTGATTGTTGCTCACTTGGCTACACTTCAATTTCTAAATCATCTACACGATGAGCAACCCACCCTTTAGCTGAAGCAAAGAGATGTATTTTTTCTAAATCATCTGTGCGATGAATAGCTTAAGCTACTCTCGAGTGGTTTTTTATTGCGATTTCTAAATCATCTAGGCGATGAAAAACTTGTCGAATTAAAGTTTTGCACGGGCGTGAATTTTCTAAATCATCTGGGCGATGAGCAAGACAGTTGCCCAATTCAGCAATTCATTCATGTATTTCTAAATCATCTATGCGATGAGCAACGTTGTGATGACGTTGGAGGATTTTGATAACGTTTTCTAAATCATCTATGCGATGAGCAACGAAAAGATACTTTTTTGGTTGTATTCAGGATTTTTCTAAATCATCTATGCGATGAGCAACGACTTGTTTTGCTTGCTTTTGCAGACAGAGCATTTCTAAATCATCTATGCGATGAGCAACTGCATTTTGACGCTTAGTAACAGTGGAGTTGTTTTCTAAATCATCTATGCGATGAGCAACTTGAAAGTGAGCGTGCCCAGAAACCTAATTATTTTCTAAATCATCTATGCGATGAGCAACTATATCGCAAACCCTAAGTTAAGAATCTCTGATTTCTAAATCATCTATGCGATGAGCAACCCAGTTTACGAGTGTCAGATCAATGGTCGAAATTTCTAAATCATCTATGCGATGAGCAACCCCCTAATGTTGTCAATTCTCGTGTTTTTAGCTTTCTAAATCATCTATGCGATGAGCAACATAGCGAAATGTTGGGCTATCAGACGGTGAAATTTCTAAATCATCTATGCGATGAGCAACATGATTAACAGGCTCAGGGACATAAACAGGCTTTTCTAAAACATCTATGCGATGAGCAACTCATGCTTGATAGTCCAAGCACTAACGGTCTTTTTCTAAATCATCTATGCGATGAGCAACAACAGTTTCAAAAAGTGGGACCTCCATTTTCATTTCTAAATCATCTATGCGATGAGCAACTCAACTGAATATGTACATGAAACGCCTGACGATTTCTAAATCATCTATGCGATGAGCATCCACCTATTGCCAGTACGTACGTCATTTTGATTTTTCTAAATCATCTATGCGATGAGCAACCGCAAGCGTTGGGATTGGCGCGCGACTACTAGTTTCTAAATCATCTATGCGATGAGCAACTCTCCAGTGCCTTTACCCGTCTTTCTTATTCTTTTCTAAATCATCTATGCGATGAGCAACAAGCTCATCTGTGACAGTGTTTAATCCGAACATTTCTAAATCATCTATGCGATGAGCAACCAATCATCACATTGCTGTGTTTAATCTTCTCATTTCTAAATCATCTATGCGATGAGCAACGGGAAAATTCACTTGAAGAGCGACCAAAGGAATTTCTAAATCATCTATGCGATGAGCAACCACAGGGATTCACTTTCTATGTTAATGGTCCCTTTCTAAATCATCTATGCGATGAGCAACCGATATTAGGATCTGCAACATCAACAGTTGCTTTTCTAAATCATCTATGCGATGAGCAACGTGACTGTAGGCAATAGCTCTCAAAATGTTAATTTCTAAATCATCTATGCGATGAGCAACAGTTAAAAGATGTCTACGGCTTCAAAGTTAAGTTTCTAAATCATCTATGCGATGAGCAACATTTTCGTCACCGCCTTGCTGCTTGAAATAAATTTCTAAATCATCTATGCGATGAGCAACTATACCGGGCATTCAGCTACACAAATTATTGTTTTCTAAATCATCTATGCGATGAGCAACTTAACGCAATACCCTGATACACCAATTTACCTTTTCTAAATCATCTATGCGATGAGCAACATAAGCCTACTGTAAGAAATCGTGGTTTGATATTTCTAAATCATCTATGCGATGAGCAACTTGTAAATGGCATTGATCTTTATGTCTTTATTTTTCTAAATCATCTATGCGATGAGCAACGTTTACATACCAAAGAACTGCCAATTGTGCATTTTCTAAATCATCTATGCGATGAGCAACCTTCAGTTTTGGTAGCAGGACTTGATCGTTTTTTTCTAAATCATCTATGCGATGAGCAACGAGTTCCAGTTCCTCTTCTAACAACTTCTTCATTTCTAAATCATCTATGCGATGAGCAACTAAAACTAGTTTCACAAAAGGTCTGACACCGTTTTCTAAATCATCTATGCGATGAGCAACCTTCTTGATCGATTGCCTTAACTTCCTCTTTTTTTCTAAATCATCTATGCGATGAGCAACAATTCTGAGCAATACCTTGAGGATTAACTGATTTTCTAAATCATCTATGCGATGAGCAACTATTAATATCATTAATAACTTCAAGGCTTGAGTTTCTAAATCATCTATGCGATGAGCAACAAACTTCCCAAATGTTTTCTGCAATTGGCTTATTTCTAAATCATCTATGCGATGAGCAACATCTGCATACATGTTTACCACTTGATGAACTTTTTCTAAATCATCTATGCGATGAGCAACAAAGAACTATCACAACCATTTAGTGTTCCAACTTTCTAAATCATCTATGCGATGAGCAACACTATGCAACTCTTGCGGCTTATAGAGAGAATTTTCTAAATCATCTATGCGATGAGCAACCTTCTCATTAAAACCATCTTCAACTTCTACATTTTCTAAATCATCTATGCGATGAGCAACTTAAAGCAGTTTCATCACCAATATTCTTTGTTTTTCTAAATCATCTATGCGATGAGCAACATTTATATTGCGTAAATACCTGTTCATCAAAATTTCTAAATCATCTATGCGATGAGCAACTCGGTACTGCTGAGACATTCGGCATTGCAATTTTTCTAAATCATCTATGCGATGAGCAACGTATTTCCCATCGCTTTTTTAGCAGTTGCGGATTTCTAAATCATCTATGCGATGAGCAACCATATGTAGACTCAGGATTACCAGTAACTATTTTTCTAAATCATCTATGCGATGAGCAACTTGCTTGGCGGTGAATGTTCTATCTCAATACATTTCTAAATCATCTATGCGATGAGCAACTATTTATGCGTCTACTAAAAAAGTTGACCCTTTTTCTAAATCATCTATGCGATGAGCAACAGAGGTAATGCAAATGCAATTAGCCCAACTGGTTTCTAAATCATCTATGCGATGAGCAACGTGGATGTGAAGCTACCGCAAGCAAACAAGGTTTTCTAAATCATCTATGCGATGAGCAACTTCAGGCGTTTTTCGGCACTTTAAATTCGGATTTTCTAAATCATCTATGCGATGAGCAACCTCGTCTTGTTCGTCTATACTGTTTCTTGAAATTTCTAAATCATCTATGCGATGAGCAACATTTTGTCCAATACGATGCCCATCACCAAAGTTTTCTAAATCATCTATGCGATGAGCAACCATAGCTTTGTCAATTCCGAATACAGCCATAATTTCTAAATCATCTATGCGATGAGCAACCTCGGTGTTTCTGCTTTGCAATCTTTGCTTGATTTCTAAATCATCTATGCGATGAGCAACCAAAATATTTATCATTGCCAATTGTACCCTTTTTTCTAAATCATCTATGCGATGAGCAACAATCATCAAAACTCGCAACAAGAGTTGGTAGCTTTCTAAATCATCTATGCGATGAGCAACTTACGCAAGAACATCCTACAGTTAAAATTGGATTTCTAAATCATCTATGCGATGAGCAACCTGATCATCTTTATTTTGAGAATGGCGCAGTATTTCTAAATCATCTATGCGATGAGCAACCAGTTGCAATCAGATGCTGAAACAGACATAAATTTCTAAATCATCTATGCGATGAGCAACATGTTTGAACTTCAAATCTTGCGGAACAGGCATTTCTAAATCATCTATGCGATGAGCAACGATATCTTTGGGATTAATTTGACCCCACTTTGTTTCTAAATCATCTATGCGATGAGCAACTAGAGTTAAGTTAAAACAAAACTCTTAAAATCAATTATATAAGTTTTTAATGAGTGAAAATATTTCGTTATGAGATACTTGGATTAAATATATGATTTTATTTGATTTTACTACATATGTCAGTAATGAAGCTAAACATGTAATCTAAAATATCTTGGTCTTGGCATGTTTCAATAAGCTGCATTCGGAATTCTTTTTGATTTAATCCTTTTGCAGCACATGTAAAAGCGAGTGGCATCACAAAAGCATCTTTCACTAGATCAGCTAAGTCAAAGACTAGACCTCCACGACGTGTTTTACCGTGCAAAATAGGGAGGGCAAAGCTAATTCCCATTCCATTTAAAGCAACTGCTGCATAGCCATAGGCAATATAGTTTCCATGATCGAGGTAGCTGTTGGCTATATCCGCAATAGTGTCGTGAGAATTTTTTCCTTCATCCCGAATAAACTCAACTCCAAAGCCTTTAGCAAGTTGTTTGTATAACGTTTTAGCCCAACGTCCTTCGGCTGCGAGTAATTCTTGTTGATTTTCTGAGCGATCAATATCTTGTTTAAACGTATTTAAAGCATTTTCATCAATATAAATACCAGATTGAATCAAATCAAAATTCTTCTTCCATGATTGTGATACGAGGGCAATACGTTCAAGTAATAATATTTTTGCCATGAGTAAACGTGCGTCATCTTCTAACCACGCTCTCATCCAAATTTGCATATATTCAGTGGGGCGGTATTCACTTTGGGGCGCTAAAAATGTTAAGTCTAATGATGAAAATAAAGGGGAACCGCCAGAACCGCAAAACCCAACCATGACATTAGATTCCGCTAAACGTCTGGCAGCCGCATCTGTTAATGAACTGCCTTTGCCAAGTAGTAAAAAGGCGGTGTTTTTCTCTGGGATATTATAAAAATATTCCACAGGTTGTGAGTTCTCCGTCAAGTAAACAATTCGATCATCTTTTAAAACGACACGAACTCTTTCGAGATAAAATACGCAGGCACGCTTTGAAAGCATAAGTGGGCGGCTGCGTTCTTGACGGAGTTGACTCATATTATATTTCCTTAAAAAACAGGTAGGGCAAAAGGACTTTCCTTACGGGCAAGCCCATAACTATCAGGCAGCCCGTATCCCGCGTTTTCACTCTCCTGAACATCAATAATGATTGTAAAACCATGACCTGTACTGCTGACCACCTGAAAGAAGGGCATTCCTTTGGCAGTTTTTAAGCGTCTATCTCTTAAAGGTTCATTTTTGTGGGAAAGCTTGGTACGTTCAGCTTTGAGGGTTGGAATACGAAACTTTCGATAACTTTTCCAACCAGAAATTTTGGCAGTAGGAACAGGAATTGCGGCGCCTAAAACGGTATAGTCGCGAATTTTCCAGTGTCCTTTAATTGCCTCTATTAACTCATCTAACTCATCCTGTTTTTCTGCAAAAATTCGCAAAATATCAAAGTTAGGTTTAGCTGAACGACCATGTTTTTTCTCAAACTGTTCTTGCTTCGCTTTCAATTTATCGGATATCTCCAACGCAAGAGCATAATGCGCAGGCAGTTTCCGAAATGCACCATGAATGACGGTGTAAATTTGATTACGAATATGGCCAAGTTTTAAATCCGTATCATCTGATGATTCAAGAACACGGATATCCAGATAGTAATTGGCATCCATCATTATTCACCCTCGGAGTACACGCCACCACGAATTAAACACGCAATCAGGAACATGCCTTTGTCGCTGTTTACATCCAGTTCATCAATTTCTTTTAAAATATCGAATGCAGAAACTTTATCTTTACCCACGCGATAGAAAATCTGTCCTTCTAGGTTTGCCCCGTTAGGCTCTACTGCAATTGGCTTTTCATCGTTTTCTTGAAATAGTGGATACCAAGTGTCAATTGTTCTTAGAGCATTTCCGATTTTTTGGTCACGTAATGCGGCTTGACCTAGATATTGGTTGTCATTTGCTTTGTGGTCTGGCTTTTTCGGTGTTAATTGATATAAAGATCGAGAGAAACCTTTTGGTTTATCTTCTAAGTAATTTTGAGAAGGGAAAACTTCTACACCGCCCATTCCGAAGTCAACAATCGCTTCAATATGCAATGCAGCACTTGTTGATTCACCAGTAATTCCTTTTAACAAAATGTCTGCTAGTTTTTGTTCTTGTTCAGACGGTTGATCAAAACTCTTAAGGTTATAAGAAAGAGCATCAAAGCTAAATGTTTCAGGGTGGTCTTGAGCAGTCACTTGAATGGTAATACTTTCAGCGACAATGCGGTTACGCCATAACCAGCGGCCATTCACGATATTACGTACATAACGACGTACAACTTCTTTAAGTCCATCGCTTTCTTTGGCGCGATTTACAAAACTTAAGAAAGCTTGGCGGAAATTATATTCTTCGGTTTTGTCAGCACCAGCTTTAGAAGCACTTGCAAATAGTACATAGCTCAAGTCAATAAAACGAAAGTCCCATTTCACCAAAAGTTTGGCTTTAGGTTGTAATTTTGCAGATTCGGTAAGCTGAATATTGGTGACTTCGCGAGCCAGTGAATTACCAGTTGCAGCCCCTTTTTCTTTATTACCTGCTACGTTTTGAGTCCCTCGAATACCGTGATACATCACGTGTAAAGGCTCTTGTTTACCATCTTCAAATAAGTTAAAGAAAGCCCCATCACTTACCACTGTACCGCGTTGTAAAGAAAGGCTACCCGGTAATTTCTTAAAAATTGTCATGTGAAAAAATCCTTATGTTTAAAAGTAAGTTATGCATTAATGCAATTTTGTTTTAAAAGAAAAATGTCGTCTTGCGGCCAGTGGTAGGTCCACAATAATTTTTGCAAGTTATGCCAAGAGTCATTCTCAGTCTCGGTATTTTTCCTTAGAATCTCACCTAAAGAAAAATACTGAACAATGCCGGTAAGCGGTTCTGCATAGGCATGTGCTGTCGTTTCCTGATCTTGTGCTTGGCGAATACCAGCTCGTTGGTCTGTGAGTGGCTCAAGTAGGGCGTACCCTAAATTAGTTGCCGATATCCAACTTAAATTTTGGTCATTAAAGAAAGTTCTAAGTGCATCTGCTTTTAATGCCAAAAGTTGGGTAAATGCCTGAATTCGGCTAATTTGTTTACGTTGCTGATATTCAATAAGCAAATCTTGTCGGTCTAAAATGGCAAACCCAGTTTTGATTTTCTTTAAGGCATTTTCTAATTCATTTTCAGCGTGTGTCGTAATTTCTAAAAACTCGATAATTTGTCCACCAGCAAAACGGCTACGTTTAAGTATGTTTGTTAGTTTTTCTGGACTAATCCGAGAGCTAGAAAATTTGATAACAAGGCTAAACTCTAAATGACAAGATGCAGTTGGTTGTAAAGACAATGCGTATTTATTTTTAGAAGAATAGTCCTTTTTACCAATAAACACGGCACCACGACGTTGAGCAGGCGTAAAGCGGCCATAGGCTTGTCCACCTAAACGTTGTTGGTCATGATGAATATAAATAATGCCTTCATCTTGAGTGCCTAATTGTCTTGCCAAATGATGTGCAAACATATTGGCTGCAAACAAAGGTACGCCACCTAATAAAACGCCATTGGTTTGCATATTTGCATTTTGTACTCGCATACGGGGAATAACGACATAACGACTCATCGAACAATCTCCCGTAAGCGGCGGGCGATATAACCTTCTGAATTGCTATCTAGGCTAATCGTTACAGTTTCATTATTTATTTCTATATCAAAAGTTTCATTGGTGATTTTTCTAGCAAGATAATCAGAGAACTTAATTCTCCAGTTATCATCTCTTAGTTCTGGATCAATCAAACCTTGTAAAACAAACGAAAGGCTCGGATGAACCCAAAATGAAGGGCGCTCAATCTCTTCCATACTTGGTAGAATTGCTTCAGCTTCTTCTAAAATATTTTTTTGGAAAGTCGCTTGTCTTAATACATCTTTAGCAAGGATATTCAGGAAAATAACTTCCTGATCTCGTACATCCCAATTAGTAGAAGGAGCGAAAATCTCGAGATCATGCCAATTTTGAATAGTATTCGTTGCGGTAATAACAAGTTGGTGATTTAAAATTTCTGACCACTCTTTAATTGCTTCTTTTGCCCGTTTAGTTCCATTAAGCAGTTTTATTTTGCGGGATAGACGTATCGTAAATCCGTTATAGAAAATCGCTAATGCTTGGCGTACTTTTTCACTTGCTTGAGGAGCATCAACTGTAATAGGGCGTTGCATTGAACGCACTAGGCTTCCGACATTTTGTGGATTAGCTCCGCCTATACCAAAAACAGCAGTTTGAATGCGGTTAAATTCACTGTCTTTTTCTTTGCGTAATTCATTTACAGCATCAACTTCTTGGTTCACCAGATAATTTACACCAGCAGCAGTAAGTGGGCTTACTGAAACGTATTCACCATTTTTTGGAATTAAAAGCTGGCGCATGCGTATATCAATATTTTCTGTACCGGCTTGATATGGCTCATTAAAAATAGATGAAATGGATGGCTTGAGCTGTTGCACTTGTTGTTGAAACTCAGCTTCTTCTGAACTGATATCATCATTAATCATGGCTGCTTTTACGACTTTAAAAATAGAAGCCGTTTTACCTGCATTTGCCTGATAATCGGTTGGAATAAGGAAGTCTTCATTTAATAAAGTTCGAGCACTAAGATAGGGTAAATCAAGTGCTTGTTGTTTACTTAAACGAATCCCACCTTTTTCAATATTGGAATTAATTGTCTTTAGACTAAAGTGTACCGATTCTTCTAAAGCGTTTATAAAAATATCAGTTTGTGGTTCAGGCATTATCTTCCCCGTTTTTGTTATCTAGCCAATTTTTAACACATTATTTGAAAAATGAAAGTGTTGGAGAAACACTTGACGTCATAAATTGTCGCCAAGTGTTTTGAACATTAAAGTGACTGGTAATTAATTTAAGTAAAGCCGACATTATTCATAAATATCGGCTTTAAATAGAGTTCTAGCTGGTATGACATGCATTACAGCAGTAATAACATCCATTGATTCGAGCGTTAGGCCATTTTTGTTTTGCTGCTAAAACTGCGCTAAAACAACTCAAATATTCACCCAAATCTACTCTGTTTTGAGGGTATGGCATAAAAGAGCAACCTGTTGTGAGGTTATGAACTTCATAATCGCCATTTGCTTGAACATTTTGATTGATAATGAATTTAGACATAGCTCTTAGTCCTCACAAATCATAATGATTGAAAGTAGATCTACGCTTTGCTGTCTAGCAAGGTGAGACAAAAAATTGAAATGTTGTGCTATCATTTGATAGTCCTCCGTAGTAATTGAACGCTGTGGAAATGGACAGAGCAGATATGAAGTTTTCGAAGGCTAAGTATCTGCTTTTTTTATAACCATTTTCTAAAAAAGCTAACTTGTTTTTCTTGTTGTGTCAATAATTTCTTTAGATTTAAATAAAAAAATTAATAAAAATTACTATAAGTATTAAGGGTTCATTTTTATAAGGGATTTAATCTTTTTTAGATCATGCTAATATGTATACATCCACTATCGTGAAGATAGTTGAGAAATTAATACTTATAGAAATGTTATAAGTGTTTGTCATCGCTTAGATGATTTAGAAAGTGTAGTGGAATAAATATCCTTCAGCCCATTCGTTGTTCATCGCATAGATGATTTAGAAATGTTAATTCATTAATTTGTGATAAGCGAGATTGTTATTCATCGCCCAGATGATTTAGAAAAAGAATGGAAACCATTCAAAAAATGGTTAACGGTTATTCATCGTTCAGATGATTTAAAAGAATTCCTTTCAAAATTGAAGACGACGTATTTTGTCGTTAAAAGGCCGTATTAAGCTGATTAAAACTTTCTCTTTTTAAAACAAAAGATTATATTTTATGACATTTAAACTTTAACAATAAACTATGCATGTCATTTTCATCTCGGCTTGTGAAAAAAGAGCTTTAAAGAAAACAAGAGCAATTTTGGATAGCTATGCTATTCGTACAGGACATTCGTCTTGGCAAGCACCAATGACAATGGACGGTTTAAAAGAAATTCGTAGTGCATTAAAAAAAGTAGCCACCCGACAAACTGCAGTAGCCGCTTACATTAATTTTGGTGTACGCAGAATGAAGCTTGCATGGGTTGTAGGAGCAAAGCATAAATTTGCAAACGATGGTGCATATCCAGTTGCATCGAC
Source organism: Acinetobacter sp. 70_2 (assembly GCF_056736115.1). Taxonomy (NCBI): domain Bacteria; kingdom Pseudomonadati; phylum Pseudomonadota; class Gammaproteobacteria; order Moraxellales; family Moraxellaceae; genus Acinetobacter; species Acinetobacter sp. 70_2. Next base: position 158,228 of record NZ_JBWZIP010000001.1, on the reverse strand, counting down.
CAAAAAACAACAAAAACTACTAATGCTAGATGAATGGGTCAAAGTAAGTAGCTTGTTGGCAGGTGCAGCAGGGGACATGCATGATATCGGTAAGGCCTCACAACATTTTCAGAACAAATTAAGTCCAGAAATGGCAGGGCAAAAAATTAGAGATGACATTCGACATGAGTGGCTGTCTCTAAAACTATTACAACAACTCCGAAAAAATGGATGGGACTGGCAGCTTGCTTGGAAAAATTTAGATAAAGGTTTAGATAAATTTACTTTAGGTGATCGACCAGAAATTGAACAGGGAATTCAAAATGAATTAGAAGCAGTCGATTATTTAGTTGTTACACATCATGGTTTATTAGGAGTTGAAGAAACTTTAAAAAATGATCCATTAGCCTTACCTCACTATGAAAATCATGTCCGTACATTAGTTCCAAGCCGTGAGCAAATAACAAGTGCAGGTGAGTTGCCAGACTCTATTTTTAAAAGCCATCAAAAACGTATGCAGCGTTTAACTGCGTTAATACCAAAACAAAAAACAGACCAGCTTTTATATTGGAAGGCTTTAGCACTACATTCACGAGCAGCTCTGATTCATGCCGATCATATTGTCTCGGCCCAGCAATATTCTTTGCAAAAGCCTGAAAATGTATCGTTATTTGCAAATACAAAGCTTAAAAATATCGGCCAAGACAAGAAAGCCAAATTACAAGATCAGCCACTAGAATGGCATTTACACCAAGTGGGTGATCGGGCTTCACGAATCGCAGTTCAAATGATGACTGATTTGAGTTTATCAGGGTTATCTGAGCAAACAGTTGAATACATTTGCCAGCCAACAACTCACCCGCGTTTCCAATGGCAAAATATCGCAGCAAATGCGTTGCAAAAAAATATACAGAAGCACCCTGAAATACCAGCATTGGTATTCAATATTGCAGGGACAGGAAGTGGTAAAACCCGCATGAATTTGCGGGCGGCTTGTACTTTAAGACCAGATGACCCAAGAATAGCGATTGCTCTTAATTTGCGTTCTCTAACTTTGCAGACTGGGCATGCACTTAAAACTTCGATGAATCTATCGGAGGATGAAATCGCCGTGATTATTGGGGACACTGTTACCCAGACCTTATTCGATCAAAATAAAGAGAAAATTGAGTTCGTTGATGAAGATGAAAATCATCCAGAACCTATTTTTGATGCTTGGGGTGAGGACTGCGATTTACCTGAATGGTTACATCCATTATTTACGGTTGAAAAAAATGGACGTAAAGTTTTAGATCAAAAAGAAACGACCATCCTTGCTTCGCCATTATTAGTTTCAACCATTGACTATCTGATTGCAGCGGGTGAACCACATAGACAAGGACATCACGTTAAAGCACTACTTAGAGTGATGAGTAGTGACTTAATTTTAGATGAGGTGGATGGCTATGAACCTAAAGCATTGATCGCTGTTTTGCGCTTAGTCCAGTTAGCTGCAATGTATGGTCGAAATGTTATTTGTTCGTCAGCAACCTTATCACTTACAGTTGCCAAAACAATTCATCGGGCTTTTGAGTCGGGTATGCAGATGCGGACAGCCCTTTATGGTACCGAGAAAAAATCAATTATTGCGATTATCGATAATGAGCTTAAACCGCAGATTTGGTTAGAACGATCAAATCAAAAATCAGAATTTAATACAAACTACCAAAAGCATTTAGATAATTTACAAGTTCACTTGCTCTCTAAGCCTACCCATCGACTGGCTCAGTTGCTTTCGTTACCTGAAACTACAGTTTTATCGTGGAAACAGTCGGTATTGGAAGGAGTAAAGCAACTTCATCAAGAGTATGCATGGAATTTTAAAAAGACCGAAAAGAAAATTTCTTTGGGGCTTATACGGGTTGCCAATATTAAACATGCAATTCGACTTGCCCAATTTTTATCAGATCATTTACCTGAGGCAAAAATAGCTTGTTATCATGCGAATGACTGGCTTATTTCAAGATTTTATAAAGAGCAACGTTTAGATCAGCTTTTAACACGTCATAAAGACGGTAAAAAAAGAAAAACTGTTAATGAGCAGATCGAGCAAGATGATGAAATCATTGATCTCATTCAAAAATCTAATTCTCTAAATATTCCATTTATTGTGATTGCAACACCAGTGGAAGAAGTTGGGCGAGATCATGATTTTGATTGGGCTATTATTGATGCATCAAGTGTGCAGTCAATTGTACAAACAGCGGGTCGTGTTAATCGTCATCGGTTAGAAAAAGTACAGCAACCCAATATTATGATTCCACAATGGAATTATCGTTATTGTGAACGACGTGATATTGAAAAACTTAAACAACAAAGTAAACAGCGTCGCCCTGTATTTATATACCCTGGCTATGAAGGATATGGTTCATCGGTAACTTCAACTTATTCATCTCAAGATTTAAAAGAGCTTTTGCCGTGGGATCATCAATCTCAATTAGTTATTAATGCCCGATTGCGTTTTGATCAAGTAAATTGTTTGTTTGCAAAACATGATGACCAACAAATAGGAAGTTTTTGCCAAAATTATTTTAATGATCAAGGGGAGCAGTTATTTTCTCGGGCGGATGTAGATGCAAGTATTATGACTGAGAATATTTATAATTTAACGCCTTTACGAGAACGTAATTATCAAGAAACTTATATGTTTGAGTGGGCTGAGAGCTTGATTGTTAGAAAACAAGTTTATGGTTTTGATGAAAAAGCGACTAAAACTTTAAAGTATCCAAAATATGGTTTGGTATGGGATCAAGTGAAGTTCGAAGAAATTCCTGCTAAACCACAAGCATGGTTAGCTCTCGATCCACAACAAATGAAAGATTACTGTTATGAGTACCAAATTGCCAGTGAACAAGGCTGCCGTATATCTTTAACACCTTACAATAGAGATGAAATACCTACTTGGTCTTATGATTATGGCTTTGGCGTTATGGAGAAGTGAAAAATTTTGTATGAACTCCCTACTTAAATTTATTTTAATTATCGATTGTTAATAATTAATTTTTATTTTAATTATTTCTTAATGAATTTCTATATATGGAGAATTTGTTGGTGGTAAAATATGATTTTGTGAGTAAATTCATATTTTTATTATTATTAAAATTATCTAAAGTATTTGTTTACTATTTTAAAATATACTCTGTAGTTTAAAAATATCATTAAAACTTGCTAGAACAACGTCTTATTTAAATATAAAACATAATTATATATATTAATATGTAACATTATATTTCTTTTCTTGAAAACAAGAATTTTAAAGGATATAAAAACTATACAGATTTGTCTGTATATCTGTATCTAACTATTTATAAAAGGAAGTATCATCATGAAAAATCGTAAGAAAAATGCTGAATACCTAGGCACTTTGCTAGGTTAATTTAGTAACCGAAACAAAACTATTAATCTTAAAAAAGGAAGTATCATCATGAAAAATCGTAAAAAAAATGCTGAATACCTAGGCACTTTGTTAGGTTAATTTCATAACCAAAACAAAACTACTAATTTTAAAAGGAAGTATCATCATGAAAAATCGTAAAAAAAATGCTGAATACCTAGGCACTTTACTAGGTTAATACAGTATCTTCGATAAAAATAGTATGTCTATATCCATAGACATACTATTTTTTCAACTTAATAAAAAATAATAATTTAAAGGAATATAGCTATGGAAGTTATTAGCATTCGTCCAAACTTTATTAAAACTTTTAATAATCCAAATAATGATTATTTCTGTATAGTAACTAATGAATCTTTGGAAGATAAAATTAAAATCACTGATGATTCTAACTATATTGAAAGTAAGATTATTTTATATAAACCTAATGATAGATTTGAAAATTTACTAGAAAATGTAATACCTGAGAATTCTCATGTATTAGTTATTTCTCCTGATGTTTTTTTTCAATCACCAGATCAGAAACATATTGGAAGCAAAAGAAAGTTGATTGCTATGGCATGCAATTCAACTCCAACGGATATAAATGCCATAAAGCATTTTATGGAAATAATTGAAAATACTGATCCAGACAGCCAACAGGAATTTGCTGATAGATTCTTTAGTATTGGTGAAGATTCAGATTTTTTAAGCTTTGTAGATCCCGTGAACAATACGTCAGCAACATTTAATCATTTAGATGAAAGCTATCTATGGAGTGAACAAGCTGGTCATTTGGGTTATGGGGAACAACAATTAGCTCCTGCAGGGGAAATTAGTGTTTTACCTTTGAGAATTCAAGAGTTTGATGAAACTTTACGTTTAGATTTTAATGGAACAATTGCATTACATGGAGTTCCAATTTTACATAATGGAACTGTTAGCTTCTTGCGAGAGGATCAAAAAAGAATATTTGATCAACTTATAGAAATCAAACACAACCCGATTATTGCTACTGTTGAAAATGGTGTTATCACTGCTCTTAGTGACCCAACTGGCAAATGTCCAAATGCTCTAAATATGTTAAACAGTATGTTCAATGTGGATTCCAGATATAGAATTCTTTGGGAAATTGGGTTTGGTGTAAATACACATAATAAAATACTCGATGGAAACCAAGCTATGAATGAAACCTTTGGTAATACTGATGGTGCTATACATTTTGGTTTAGGTTTAACACCCTATACACAATATCATTTAGATATAATTTGCCCAAATACTGTGGTTAAAAATAATAAGAATGAATACTTGATTGGAAAAGAAGGGAAAAAGATATTACGAAATAAATCAATTGGATGCCCTTGTATAGAATGATAACTAATACATCATTGCTAAGCAGAAGTATACCTGTTTGCTTAGCATTAACACCTATCGGTTTATTATTTGGTATTCTCGCTGGCCAACAGAACCTTCATCATTATGAGGTTCTATTATTAAGTATTTTCGGATTTTCGGGGAGTGGACAGTTTGCACTCTTAAGTTTTTATCAGAATAACTTTGTAGATATTGGATATTTAACAGCATTTTTACTTATATTAAGTATGAATGTTAGATATATTCCAATGACATTAATAAGTACTCCAAAAGATATTAAACTAAGTTCAAAAATTGTTTATTGCCATATACTTTCTGATGAATCTTTTGCTACTGAGAGATACACAGACACATATCATGATCATCTCAAAATCCGATTATATATTTTCTTTACATGGGTTCTATCTACTCTAGCTGGTCAGATATTATCGTCATATATACCTGATTATATATTAAGTTATTTAAATGTATCATTTCCTATTTCTGCAATTTTGTTTACTTTAAGCTTTATTAATATAAAACTTAAAACAACGAAAAAGAATGTTAAAGTTATATTTGTTCTATTTTTAGTGACTGTTTTATCCTTCTTTGTTTTTGGAGAAAGATTTTTTTGGATACCTGCAATTCTAATGAATTATATTATTTTTAGGAAATTTAAATGAATACAAAACTATTAATTGGTGTTGTAATATTATTTTCTATAAGTGTTATTGTCAGAATAGCACCTGCATTTGTAAAAAATAGACTAAATAGTGAAACATTAGATAATATTGAGCAAGTTTTACCAATATGTGTTTTTATACCTATGTCAGTCTATTTTTTTATAACTGAAATACAGAAGAACTTTTTACCAGCTATTATTTCATTCATATTTATATTTATCTTGTTGCAGATTAAAAGTAATAATCTTGTGACAATTATTGGTTCGATACTGGTATTTATTTTTATTAAGAATTTTACAAACCTGAGTTAATTATTCTCTTAAAACTGCTTCAATATTATTACCATCTATATCAATAAGAAAAGAGGCATAATAATTAGTACTATAGTTCAAGCGGTATCCTGGTTTTCCATTATCTTTGGCTCCAATTTCTAAGCCCATTTTATGAAAAGCAATAACCTCATCTTTTGATTTAGCTGAAAAAGCAAGATGTACTTTACTACGGATACCATCTTCTGAACTACTCGCTATCCAGAAATAAACTCTATTATTCATTCCAAAACCGTAAGCAATTATATTTTCATTATCATCTTTTCGTTTTTTTAAACATTTGTATCCTATACTCTCTAATAGATAAGTATAAAAATTATAAGCTAAATCTAAATTACTTACTTTTAATTCAATGTGATCTATCATAGTTATATATGTTAAATATTAAATCAGATTTAATCTAACATGAAATTTATATAATTAGCTATAACTGTTGTACTTTTAAAATATTATCTCATTGTTAATGAAAAAAAGTTTAGTTTCTTATGGAGTTATGACTATTGAAAAGAAGATAGTGATTCCAAATGAGTATGTTACTGTAAAGCGAACTTTGAAGGTCGATAATTAATATATTTAAGTTATCATCAGTTAGCTTTTCCAAAGGCCTCCATGCCACAACAGAACTTTAATTTTTTGCACTGATTTAAAGTCATCCACCGTTGCATCACATCGATAAGAAAGCTAAGTCAAATGCTCCGCAATGTTATTTTCATCACATCTTATATCCTATTAGTTATGCGATTTGATGCTAAACCACTAGGTGATATTTAAGTATGTAGTACTACTCGAGAATAGTACTGGTAAATGTTGGTTCTACTTCTAGCATTTCACCACGATGGTGTACTTTTACTTAGAGAGATACATGAAAGTAAATTTTATTCTAAAAGATGAGACTAGCCTAAGAAAATTTATATAGAAAAAATGATTAAAACTTTAGTAATAGATTGATGTAATTCATTGATAATTTTTTTATGTCATGTATTTTAGGCTCAAACATAAATAACACGTGATTTTTATACATGAGTAATTTTGATAGTACTAAAGAAAATTTAAGTGACATTTTAAAGAAAATTGTTGAGGGGAAATTACAGTTACCTGACTTTCAGCGTGGTTGGGTCTGGGACGATGCTCATATCAAATCATTGTTAGTAAGCATTGCACGGTCATTCCCTGTAGGTGCTGTAATGCTTCTGGAAACAGGAGGCGACGTAAAATTTCAAGTACGTCCTATTGAAAATGTGGAACTTGACAGAAATGATATAGAGCCTGAAGAGCTGATTTTGGATGGTCAACAGCGCTTAACTTCTCTAACCCAAGTACTGAAATTAGATAAACCAGTTAAGACATTTGATGAAAAGGGAAGAGTGATCAAACGTCATTATTATATTGATATTGAAATGGCATTGAGTGGTAATTTAGAAGATGCTTTCATTTCAGTAGACGAAGACAAAATTGTTAAAACAAATTTTGGTCGGGATGTTCAGACGAAAGAAAACGGCCAATTCGAAAAGATAGAGTTGGATTTTTCTACTATTGAAAAAGAGTGTAAAGCATTCTTTTTCCCATGTAATCGAATTTTTAATGCCAATGAATGGGAAGTAATTTTATTTAGAAACCATGCAAACAGAATTCAAGAATATATGGACTTCAGAGAAAAAGTTCTCGAAAGCTTTAGAAAGTATGCACTTCCAGTAATCAAATTGAATAAAGAGAATTCTAAAGAAGCAGTTTGTTTGGTATTTGAAAAAGTGAATACAGGTGGTGTTCCATTATCTGTATTTGAACTTGTCACAGCGACATTCGCTGCTGAAGGATATAATCTCAGAGATGATTGGTATGGGCATCCAGAGCGTAATCCAATTGGTCGTGCTAAAAGATTAAGTGATAAAGAACCTATATTAAAGTTGGTAGAACCGACGGATTACTTACAAGCTATTAGCTTATTAAGTACATTGCAACAGAAAAAAGCTGATATCGCAGCCAATAAAACTGGTAAATTTAGTACCCCAGTAAGTGCAAAGCGCGCAGCAATCTTAGGAATGTCATTAACTGATTATGAAAAATGGTCAAATGATATTGAATATGGTTTTATATTAGTTGCTAAGTTCCTGCGTAAGGAATGTTTTTTCTTCACTAAAGATTTACCATATCGTACACAGTTGGTACCTCTAGCATCGATTCTGGCATTACTTAAAGAAAGATGGTTAGAACCAAAAATCTATGAAAAGTTAAGTCAATGGTTTTGGTGTGGGGTACTTGGTGAGTTGTATGGTGGTGCGGTAGAAACACGTATCGCCAATGATCTAGAAGATCTTAGTAATTGGGTTTTAAATCCAGATCATGAGATCAGAACAATTCAAGAAGCATCATTCCAAGCACAACGCTTGAAAACGTTAAAATCTCGTTTGAGTGCGGCATATAAAGGTTTAAATACTTTGGTATCGAGAGAGGGTGCACAAGACTTCTTTTGGAAGGAGTCTGTTCAAAATTTAGATGTAGAAGAAGTTGCATTGGATATTCACCATATTTTTCCGAAGAAATGGTGTGAAGATAATGGGAAGCCTTCAAAAATATATGACTCTATCCTTAATAAAACACCAATTTCTTATAAAGCAAATCGTATGATAGGTGGTAAGGCACCATCGAAATATCTTAATGACTTGCAAAATCATAAGACTGTGTTGATGGATGATATGGGTATGAACAAGATCTTAACTACACACTTTATTGATCCTGAGTTATTAAGAGCTGACGATTTTGACGCCTTTATTGATGCTCGCCAACAGCAGCTACTTAAGATCATTTCTAAAGTAATGGGTAAAACACTTTCAGATGATAATATCGTTTAATGGCTTATTAAGGGGGCTTTAGCTCCCTTAATTTTAGTATTCTATTTTTTAAATATTTTTGAAAATGATAGATTATTATAGTCATTATGCAGATTTTATTTGAAGTAACTCCATACTTCCCCCAAGGCCCCCATGCCGCAACAGAACTTTAATTTTTTGCGCTGATTTAAAGTCATCCACCATTGCGACACAGAGATAGAGGAGCTAAGCCAAACGCTTAGCCCATGTCGTCTTTATCGCACCGCCGCATCACACTAAAAAAAGTAGGGGCAAAGTCCTGTGGGAGAGCAGGACTTTGCAAACTGACATGTTCTAGACGTTGCATGAGCTTATGCGAGTAAACTTGTTCAAGCCGTTGGTAAATACAGTCGCAACTGACTTGGGTGTGCCCACCAGACAGGCAAATTTCTTCAAAATCCTGCTGAGTGTGAATGTCGCAACCAGAAACACCGTAATCGCCTATTAAAAGGCTTAAAGCCAAAATAGGTTTATAAAGTTTCATATTATTCTCGTGATAATTTTCACTAAGTTATTAATAAAAAATAAGCCGCATATATTTAAAGTATTAAAATCATTTAAAAAGGGAGTAGTTAACCCGCCTGAAATACAGAAAAATAAAATGATTAAAATTTTAAAATAAAATTATTTATAAATTTAAAATATTTTAGGTGAGAGAAAGCCTAAATTTTAAATAAATAAAAAGTTTATAGGGGAGAGGGGATAAGTTTATATAGTGGCATGGTCAACTCCTAGAATTTATGGAGCTCTACCACCAAAGATCACCGTCAATTGATTTGGGTGGTAGAACGAAAAGGGGTTAGCAGACTGGGATCCAAGGAACCAGCACGCGCAAGCGCGTCCCCCTCCCGTCCTACCGCAAAGAAAAGGGACGCAAGGGTCTAACGACTTATAGTGGAACTATAACCCGCCATGGATCTACGGTCTGCTAAAACCGACTGGCAATGTAGGCCAGCGGGACCATAATAATCATAAGTTTTTAACAGGTCAATTCAATTTAAATAAAAATATTATAAAAATTTTAATTATAATTTTATATTTTAATTAAACTCAAAAGTTAGTCCATTAAAATAGGTAAATTAATAAATATAATAAAGTTAAACTAAACGTTTAACCTGCTCTTAAAATGTATAACGGTAATTAATAAATACACGGTGCTGGTCCCAATCTTTACGGGTCATGCCATTTATTTTCTCGCCTAGGTTTGCATTTTCAAACTTTGACTCATAATGCAAAAAAGAATAACGCACATCTAAGTTTTTTACCCACGGCAAGGCATAACTCACCGTAAAGTCAAAGTAACGCTCTTTACCCTCAATATCACTGCTGATGTTACTTTGGTGAGCGCCAAAGCCATAAATATACTTCGCTTCGGTTTTTAAACCTTTCACATAGTCTTTCCAGTTATATTTCAGGCGAAGGGCAACGGCGGTTTCATCGTTGTTGGTAAAGTCGGGGCCAATGGTCGCAGAGGTCGGAAACGGGTTGGTGCCGTGGTCTTGCGTTAAAACCGAGTTGCGGGCGGAGTGTACGGCAAAGTTATCTTCTATCCAAAAGCCATCAAACTTTGAAACGGCAATGCCACCTTCGAGATTATTCTTGGCCACATTTACGTCTACAAAATAACCATTACCACGGTTGTTAATTTCTTGGCCTTTGACACAGTCCAGCTCGGTTTCGGCACCGCATTTAAACAGCTTGCCATCATCACGTGAGAAAAAAGCACCTGTGTTAAATGTCCACACCAAGCCATGCAAGGGAAATTTATATTGAGCAATCGCCCCATACTTTTTTAAATAATCTTTGCTATTTAAATATTCGGCATTCACGCTCCAGTTTTTGTATTGATACTTGGCACCAAGCAAACCGACATAATCAATTCGCTCGTCATTTTCAGTCACCAGTTTTTCAAAAGAGTCCATGCTGCGCGGTTTCCAGCGGTCATAGTAAGCAATGTAAGTTTGTAGCTGATCATTCAGTTGAAACTGCCCACTCGCACCCGAAAAAGTGTCGGGTACTGCGCGGTTATTGGTGCTTTTAAGCAAGAGTGAATCGTGCAATTGGCGACCTAATTTAATTTCGCCTTTGTCGCCCAGTTTTGCCTTGATGTAGAGCTGCCCTAAAGTTGCAAAGTTTTGATCAAGCTTGCCGTTATTTTCGACCTCTAAAAGCTGAGCGCTAGGCTTGCCAGAGTCAAATAACTTGGTGACTGCATAGAGTGAGCCATCCACCCCAAGCCAGTCCCACAGGTAGGGTGACTGATAATTTAACTCAAGCCCTAAAGCGCTTTGCTCATATTCACTCGACGAAGGCGAAGGGTTCGCAAGCGTGGGGTGGGCGGTGCCTTCATCATTCCAGTAACGGGTGTTAAGTTTTAATTCTAACTTGCCAAATTGTTGAGGAAGCTCTGCATACGCATTGCTTACGCTGCCTAAACCAATACAGCCCCATAGCAAATATTTATTCATTTTAAATTCCTTTTTTAAGCATGAATAAGCCCTTTGCCTAACGCTTAGGTTAGGCAAGCTTTTTATGAAATGGATGAATTAAGGAGAGAGTTTTTCGAGCACTTGGCCTTTGGTTTCAATGGCAAACAAGAAGGTCACCAGACCACCAATGAGCGCCACAATGGCAAGCACACTAAACACGTATTGAATGCCATAGCCACCAACCACGAGGCCTACCATAACAGGCCCAATTGCAGAGCCTGCACGTAACCAAGCGGTACTAAAACCAATGCCCATCGCACGTAGGCGAGTTGGGTAAAGTTCGGCAGCGTAAAGGTATAAAGAGAATGAAATAGTTTGCAAAATGGCATAGCTAATTGTTGCGAAAATTACAACTTCCATTGCCGATTTTGCGCCTAAAACCGAGAGGCTCATGAGTGGAATGATCGCCAAGAAAAACGCTGCACTGTACCAAGGGCGACGGCCGACTTTATCAATCATTAACGCACAGATAATAGAGGCAATCACACCCACGCCCGAAGTAATCCAGCCATAACCTAAACTGGTTTGAAGCGATAGACCAAAGTGTTGTTTGTAAAGAGATGGCAGCCAAGTCACCATGGCATTGTTCACCATATACACGCAAAACCACATGCCCCACAGGGTAAAGGTACGTTTACGGTAGATGCCACGGAACAGCTCGCGCCAGTCGGTTTTTGCCATGCCTTGCGGGTTAATTTCTTTAACCACAGGTTCAGGCAAAGTTTTACCGCTTTTGATGGCACCATCTTCAAAGCTTTTAACGACTTGATCTGCTTCTTTAAAACGGCCTTTTGAAGCAAGCCAGCGTGGTGACTCAGGTAAGAAAAAGCGTAAAGGAATCACTAGTAAAGAGGGAACGAGGCCCACAATAAACATGACTTTCCAGCCGTAAATTGGCATCAGGAAAAATGCTGCCATGCCTGCAAACATAAGACCGAGTGGGAACAAAACTTCATAGAGCAAGAAAAACTTACCGCGCTTTTCTGCACCAATAAACTCATTAATATAGGCACTCGCAACGGGCACTTCACCGCCTGTTCCAACACCTTGTAAGAAACGGAAAATTAACAGCGACATTCCGCTCCAAGCAAAAAGACAAGAAATGTCCATTGCCACAAACAGTAAAATGGTAAAAGACAGCACTTTTAAACGACCGACTTTTTCGGCAAGAGAACCAAAGAAGATCGCACCGACCAGTTGCCCAACATAGCCCGCAGCAATGATCGCGCCGACATAGGCAGGCGTCAGGTGCCATTCGGTTATGAGTTGGGGTAAAGCAAAGGCAATCGCAAGAACAGTATAAGCGTCAAAAAAGGTCGCGATACCGATGGTAATTCGCATAAATTGCAATCGTCCGGTGACGGGTAGTCGTTCGAGTCTTGCAATAATTTCCGCATTTTTTTGATGATGACTAATTTGTTCTACATCCGCTAGATTTGTCATCTTATATCTCCTTATCACTACATTCCTCGTAGTTTTGTTGTTCTATTTCGCACTACCTGTTCACCACAGTTTGCATGCTTTTTATTATTGTTTTTAAGAGACATGCCCGATGTTTGGCCTCAGGCAGCGTACAGGAAAAAAAGGCTAGCGTATATGCTAGCCCGAATGGAATTTAAGCAACGGCTTGGGTTAAATCGACCTTGCCAATTCCGGCTTGACGCATCGCATCATGAATTTCTTGCTCAGCACCATCTGCAAGTGGAAGCAGTGGTGAACGCACAGTGGCATGGTCCAAAATTCCGCGAGCAACCAGTGCATGTTTAAGTGCGACCGTACCTTCCATGTGTGAACCGCGGTGATAAACATTGCGAGTCACTGGTAATAGTTGATCGTGAATCGCACGAGCTTTAGCATAATCTTTGGCTTTACCTGCTTTAATCATTTCAATTAACAATTCAGGGGCAATGTTGCCATAGCCAACCAAAGCGCCGTCTACATCAAACATGGTGTGAAGCAAATATTCATCGTGGCAGGTCAATACCTGTAAGTCTGGGCGTTCACGGCGAATAATCGGAATTTCGACATCCCAGCGACGCATATTACGCACACCATTTTTCATGGCAAACACACCTGGCTGTGCAGAAATATCGAGTAGGGTGTCTAGGTCGTAAGTGGCTTTAGTCGCATCTGGATATTGGAATAAAATAGATGGCAAACCACTTTCTTCATAAATTGCTTTATAGCGGTCTTGTGGTGCACCTTTTTGATAGCCAAAACGCAACCAGCCGTGTGAAGGGTAAATTAAGCCTGCTGAAGCACCCGCACTTACGGCACGTTTTGCTTCTTCTGCTGCAACCGAAGTACCTTCGAGTGTAATACCAGCGATTACCGGAATTTTGTCATCTACAGATTTAACAAAGCTTTCGATGACCTGCATTTGTTCTTTTTGCGACAAGAATGTTCCTTCACCTGCATGCCCAAGAACAACCAAGCCTTTCACACCATCAATACTGCCTAACCATGAACCTAAACGTTGAATTGCATCATGGTCTACTTGTCCATCACGGGTAAAAGGAGTCACAGGTGCTGGGGTTAATCCACGTAAATCTAAACTCATAATCGTACTTCCTATACAGTGTAATTAAATATTCTCTGGTTCTTAATCTGACTTAAATCGTGTTGTAGAGAACATGATTGGAGTATAGAAATAGGTGAGCTATGTAGGAATTACCAATTCTTGAATTTCAGTTATACTGAAAATGTATAGCTCAAAATGCTGCCTATTTACGATTTAGGAAGAATCGATGAATTATGAATTATGGAAAATATTTTTAGATGCGGTGGAACTGGGTAGCTTAAGCAAAGTCGCGATGCTGCATAACACCAACCAACCGCAAATTAGTCGGCAAATGAACGAGCTTGAAGCGCAATGTGGCGGTCGTTTGTTTAACCGAACTGGCCGCGGTGTTGAGCTGACCGACTTAGGCCAGCATTTACTTCCTAAAATTCGTTCATGGCTGAACGTAACCGACCAACTCAATAATGAAATTTTGCACTCGACCGATACCCCAATTGGTACGGTTCGTATTGCCAGTTTGCCGTCTACTGCACATCCGTTGTTATCGACGTTGTATAAAGTGCTTCAAGAGAAATATCCCTTAATTAAACTGTCGGTACGTGAAGGGCAAGGTGTGCATTTAGAAAAATGGCTTGAAGATGGCAGCGTCGATTTAGCCATACTCTATCGGTTTAACCCAACGCCTAAACAGGGCGATGTTTATCTTACCCAAGCCGATACCTATTTGGTCGGCTGTGAAGGTGATGCGCTGACTCAGGCCAATGAAGTCGAATTTAAAGCAGTAAGTGAGTTACCTCTGGTCACCTTTTGCAGGCCAAGTAACTGGCGCAATTTTTTAGACCACATGGCCTATGAAAATGGGGTAGAGCTGAATATTATGTTTGAAGCCGACTCGATTAGTTTGCAAACCCATTTGGTTTCCGAGTCTCGCATGTACACCATGCTGGGGCCGCAAGCGTTAAAGAAGGCCAGCCAATACACCTCAATTCAAGCCGCAAAAATTATTAATCCTGCGCTCAAGCGCTATATTTCTTTGTCTATTTCTAAACATGGCTATTTAACGCCCGCGTGTAAGGCGGTGATGGAAGAAATTAGGGATTTGGCTGATTTGCTTTAATCAAACCGTAACTTTATGACTGATACTGTTGCATGGTGCGCATCATAATTGTTGCTATTTTGAAGACAGTGTTGCGACATTAAACAGTCTATGTTTTTACATGCTTTTTTGTTTTTATAAATGCTTTAGCTTTGATTTGTTTTTAAATATTTAAAACATCTTTGTAGTGAATTTAATGACTTTAAAAGAACAGGATGCTGCTTATGCCAGAGACCTCAATTCAACAAGAGACACAAAGTACATGGGCACTATGTCGAGATCCTGTTTTACTGACTATGGTGGGTGGAGCAATTGATACCATTGGCTTTATTGCGTTATTTGGTTTTTTTACCGCGCATGTCACGGGTAACTTGGTACTGGCAGGAGCGGCTTTGGTGAAAGGTGGTACAGGTGTCTGGATTAAGCTTGCTGCTATTCCATTGTTTATTTTGACGGTGGTGATTACCAAACTGTTAATTGACCGTAGTCAGGTTAAACACAAAACACTGTCTTATTTATTTTTATTTGAAGCTATTTTCCTGTGTGCCTTTATGGTTGCTGGGCTTTACTTTGAGCCATTTAAAAATGCCGATGCGATTACTGTTGCTATCACGGGTGGCCTCGGTTTAATTGCCTTAGCTATTCGTAATACTTCAAGTAAAACCCTCATTAAAAATATTAGCCCAAGTACCATGATGACAGGCAACACCACCCAGCTTGGTATTGATATTGCCAACTTGCTTAAAAACAATAACGCAGCCAATCGGGCAAGTCTGCTTAAAAGTGCCAGTATTGTCATTGGCTTTGTGATTGGTGCTTTTATGGGGGCTGTGCTTTATGTCTATTTTGACTTTTGGAGTGTAGCGCCGTTTATTTTACCTATCCTTTATTTTTCTTATTTGGCTTCACAGCAGAAGTTTAAACAAGCTTAAACAGAGCTGTTGAAAGAGCCTGAATTTAAAAAAATTCGGGCTTTTATTTTTTCTATAACGCACCATTGAAGTTGAGCTGAAATTGTTCGTTCACAGCTTTACAGGCATAATGACGAATGGGGAAATACATTCGATAAAGGAATGCACAATGACAAAGTCTGGCCATTATTTAGTGCTTGCAATAATGGGACTGCTTAGCGGTTGTCAGGTCATTCATTTAAAAGAAAGTAACTTAAGCAGCGCTTTAAAAAGTAAAAATGAAAGCATTTTGACCGACAATACTTTAAGCCATCAAACCCAAAACTTGCTGTATTTGGTCAAAGAAAATGAAAAGTCTTGTCTGCAAAATTTTGACGATTGTTTAAAGAAAATTCAGGGGCTGTCTGAAAATAGCAGCCGAGAAGAACGTTATGCTGCGCTGAGTGAAATTTACTTAGCCAAAGCTTTAGATGTGGGACGTAGTAGCCAGTGTAATGTTGGCAGTAAAAATAATAGCTGTGTCGAGCAAGAGTTAGCACTGTTTGATAAAAGCTTGCGTTATAGCTATGTTTATTTGTTTGACTCTGAAGAGTCGCCGTTCGATCGGGTATTTGACCATCGGCAAAATCAGGTACGTATTTTTTATAACGTGGCTTTGTCAAAGCTTATGACCACGTATTTTAATCATTTAAATACGCTTTATTTCCCACCGCTACTAAAAGCAGATGGGCATGAGTACCACGTTAACTTTGATCATGCAGTAGATGTACAAAATATTGAAGTCGATACCTTTCGCTCTAGCTATAACATGAACTTTTCAGGGTTTAATACCGTCAACCGTAAGGACGGTTTAGGAGCCGAGTTTATTGTTGGTCGCAAGGAGCATGATGTAAATCATGGTTTTATTTTAGACCCCGATGCTTTTTACGCTCACCAGAGTAATCCGAACATACATTTACCACGCTTCTTTCCAGTAACTGCCATTGCCTACCCAAAACAAAAGGCCACAGCCGATCAGATCATTGCTGGGGCAGATTTGGAAATTTCCATGTTCGACCCATACCGACAGGACCGTGTAAAAGTTGAAGGTGTGGACTATCCACTCACGGCAAACTATTCAGCACCTTATGGGCTTTGGCTGTCAAAATATAATTTAGGTGCAGCAGGTTATTGGTCTTTAATTAATAAAGAAGCCAATTTGATTATGCCGCATTTATATATGCTGGAACCCTTTAACCCGAATAAGAAAATTATTGTGTTTGTTCATGGTTTGGCAAGTAGCCCAGAAGCATGGGTGAGTCTAACCAATGACATTATGGGCGATGCCGAATTAAGAAATAACTATCAAGTTTGGCAGGTATTTTATTCAACCAATATGCCGATTTTTGAAAGCCGCTTTCAGATTTACTCATTGTTGAATCAAGCTTTCCAAAACGTTGCTAAAGACAGCTATGCTGCTCATGATGCCGTGTTGGTTGGGCATAGTATGGGTGGAGTGATCAGTCGCTTATTAGTAAGCGATGCCGATATTTCAGAGCAAGCCATGCAAAAAATGAATGAAGCCCAGCTAAACCGTTTAAAAGAAAATCCAGTGGTGCTAGAGCGTTTTCAGTTCAAAGCTTTGCCTTATTTTAAGCGGGTTGTTTTTGTTTCGGCGCCGCATCATGGTACTGACTATGCTGACCGATGGTTTACCCAAATTGCCCGTCGCATTATTCGTTTGCCTGCTGACTTTTTTATTGCAGTTGAAATGAGAGATGAAAAAAATACCAAACTCAGAAAAGGCTTAATTGAAAATGGAGCGAGTAATTTAAGTCGTTCATCTAACTTTATGAAGCTCACTCAAGCCATTCAGCCATCGTCCAATGTGGTGTATCACTCGATTATGGGCAATATAAATGGTACGACAGATAAGTCAAAAATGAGCGATGGGATTGTGCCGTATCAAAGTTCACATTTAGGTGGAGAGCAATCAGAACTGATTATTAAAGGTGGGCATTCAATACAAACTAGCCCTGAGGCGATTTTAGAATTACGCCGTATTTTAAGGTTGCATTTAAAGCAGTCACAGCCTTCAAAATAGAAAATTTTGTTTTTAGAAAACCACTGCTGAAACGACTCAACAGTGGTTGAAATGATTAATTAAGCTGATTTTGTTTGAGTGATTTTTTATGCTCAAAGTAGCTAATTGAAAAAATAACCAAGCCGACCAAATACAACACGCCAGACAACAACAGTAAGTCTAAGCCTGCGGCATAGAGCAACCAAAGCGCATAAATTGAAGCGACACTTGCAATGGCAATATGTGGCATACGTTTGTGGCGAATGGATTCTTTTAGATAAAAAGCCGACACCAGAAAATAAGGCAGCAAAATCATTACCGATGAAATCAGTAAAAGCTGGGTGTAGTTTTTATTGAAAAAATACACGGCAATGAGGGAGCCTTGCACCACAATGGTGGTGAGCCAAAGCGATGAAATGGGTACATTATTTTGATTATTCTTTAAAAATAATTTCGGGAATGCACCATTTTTTGCCGCCAAAAATGGAATTTCAGTCGCAAATAACGTCCAGCTTAAATAAGACGAAGAAACTGAAATAATAAGCCCGATGGTTATAACGATAGTACCCGGTAAGCCGATGAGCTGCTGCAAAATAGTCGCCATAGATGGGTTATGCATGCCTGCAAGTGCTTCACGACTTGCCACACCATAAGCCAGTACTGTGACCATGATGTAAAAACTTAACGCTAGTAACACACCTAATATAGTCGCTTTACCAATGTCATGACGCTTTTTTGCGCGTGATGATAAAACCACAGCACCTTCAATACCGGTAAATACCCAAAGGGTAATCAGCATGAGGTCTTTTACTTGTTGCCAAAGCGGAACTTTTAAAGAGAAGTCATTTAAGTTGAGTTTGAACAAATCAAACTTAAAGGCAATAAAGGTAAAGAAGATGAAAACCACCATTGGAATAATTTTGGCAATGGTCGCCAGTAAATTCACAATCGCAGCTTCTTTAATGCCTCGACTCACTAACCAGTGCACCAGCCATACAAAAATGCTTGATCCAATCAGTGAGTAGAGCGTATTACCCTCACCAAAAATAACGTGGTCTTTGCTGTCGGTAAACATGCCGACGCCTGAAAAGGCAATCACTACATAACCGACAATACCAATGGTAGTACACAACCAATAGCCCCACGCCGAGCAAAACCCGATGAGGTCTCCAAAACCTTCCCGCGCATAGTTATAAATACCACCGTCAAGATCTGGTCGTTGACGCGTTAAATGCAACAATGACAGGGCTAAGAAAATAATGCCGACCCCAGTAATGAGCCATGCAACAAGAAGGGCAGAGCCGTTAGCGACTTGAGCCATATTTTGGGGTAGGCTAAATACGCCTGACCCCACCATAGAACTAAAGACCAGCGCTGTAAGAGACAATAGTCCAATTTTGGCAGCAGACATGGTATTTATTCTTTAAAAAATTGAGAAAGTTCAGCAATGTGTTCTGGTCCGATACCACAACAACCGCCAACTAAACTTGCACCTGCTTTCTGCCATTGTTTAGCAAAACCAAGATAAGCTGGAGCATCTAAGTCTTTACGAATTTCATCCAGACCATCGTTGGCTGTAGCGCTTTCATCTTGCGGTGGGAAAGCGTTGGCATAGGCGCCAATTTGTACAGACTCTGGAATGAGTCCTTTAATCTCATTAATCGCTTGCAAGATCACTTCAGGTTGGCAGCAGTTAAACAACACTGCTTTGGCATTGGATTGTTTGATGAAATCAGCCACTTGCTGCATGTTTTCGCCTGAACGAAGTAAAGCTTGTTCTTGTTTAATTTCATCTTGCAGCGTAAATGACACCCAATAGTCCTTACCATCTTGTGGCAATAACGCGTGTACTGTTTCAACTTCTTTTAAGCAAGACTGAGTTTCAGCGAGCCAGAAATCTACTTCTGGTGCCAATGTGTTAATGATAGGCTCAGCTAGGTTTTTAGCCTGTTCTGGTTGGAACAAGTCTGCACGGTAAGAACCAAATAACGGTGGTAAGCAGCCTGCGATTTTGACATTTTTACCGCTTTCTTTAACTGCATTTTTCGCTTGTTCGATGGCAACTTTAATTAAACGTACGCCGTCAGTTTCAAAGCGTTCCTGACCAATGTGAAATGGTACAACTGCGTAGTTGTTAGTCGTGATGACTTCTGCACCAGCATTGATAAAGTCGAGGTGGACTTCTTTTACTGTTTCAGGTGCTTCAATAAGTGCTAAAGCAGACCATTCTGGTTGACGAAATGGAGCGCCACGACGGGCCAATTCACGGCCTAAACCGCCATCTAAAATTTTCATAAATTACAACATAAAGGGAGAAAAATAATTCAGCTAATCTAACGCGTAGGTGTATTCTATTCAATCACTAATATGCTCGATATATTTCAAAAAAAATGAGATGGTTATGAAAATTTTTTCTTAAAAGGAATTCTGTAGATGCTGTTCAGTTTTACTGATGAACTTCACGTGAAAATGAGCGTGTATTGGTTGGCAAACATAGAATGAAAACGATCTTACAAAGCGCCATATTGTTGCCAGCTTTCACCTGTATGCTGTGTTTTATAATAGGTTTGAAGTTGTTTAAGCTGTGAAAAATGTATACCTGACCACACCAATAAACTGATCACTATTAAAACCTTAAATACATTACTAAGTTTATTTAGGCGGGAAAAAGCTAGTAGAACAAAAAATAGTGCAGGTAAAAATATAAAGAACTGGAGAGGTGAGAAAAATAGATGAGCTGTGCTGAAATATAACGCGACTGCACTTAGCAGTATATTTAAAACTGAACAGATTCTCTGGTACTTGCCGAGCTTAAATGCATAGGCAGTGATAATAAATAATATGGCTGAGCTGACATAAATTGCTGTACCACCAATCATCCACATATAAAACCCGCTTAACAAAAGATAAGCCAGTAGCAAAACAAGTACGAGTTTAAAACAAAATGACAAGAGGCGAGGTGATGCGTTTAAAGGCGTCATAGCGAATCTATATCTCAACTGAGGTCTTAAAAAAACAAAAGGACGAATCGAAATTCATCCTTTTGGAGTTTTATTTATACATCGTCAAACTTAGTTTGCTTTTGCAACAGGGGCAGCAGCAGTTTCATCGTTTGCAGCTTTGAACGGAGATGTATAGTTCAAGCCAAGCGTAGAACTTGTGTACTGACGAACTTTGTCGAGTAACACTGGGTCTTTGCTCAAGTCTTGCTTATAAGAAACCACGATTTCATGAAGCTTTTGGTTCCACTTACCTTCAGTTTGCTGAGGGAAAGCTTTTTCAAGCAAGTTAAGCATGATGTATGGAGAAGTCGAAGCACCCGGAGACGCACCTAACAATGCAGTTACAGCGCCGTCTTTAGAAGCAAAGATTTCTGTACCGAATTGAAGTGTCGCAGGTTTACCCGGTTCTTTCTTGATGATCTGAACACGTTGACCACCTTGGCTTAAACGCCAGTCTTCAGCTTTCGCATCTGGGTAGTATTTACGAAGTTCATTTAGACGGTCTTGGTCTGACATCATCACTTGGCTGACCAAGTATTTAACAAGATCAAGGTTTTCCAAGCCAACAGTCGTCATTGGTAAAATGTTGTTTTTGTTGGTTGATGCAAGTAAATCAAGCTGTGAACCATTTTTCAGGAACTTGTTTGAATACGTTGCAAATGGTCCAAACAATACATATTTTTTACCGTCGATATAACGTGTATCAATATGTGGTACAGACATTGGAGGCGCACCAAGTTCAGCACGACCATATACTTTTGCAGTATGTTGAGACGTAATTGCTGGGTTATCAGTAATTAAGAACTCACCACCTACAGGGAAGCCAGCATATTGTTTCGCTTCTGGTAAACCAGTAAGTTGCAATAATTTAACCGCTGCACCACCTGCACCGATAAACACAAAACGCGTTTTAACGTGATCTGTTTTACCAGTTTTCAAATCTTTAAAAGACACAGTCCAAGTTTTGTCATCATTTTGGCTGATGCCAGTCACTTCAGTTGAAGTCTGTAATTTGAAATTTGGGTTTTGGTTTAAGTGTTTCACTAACTGATTCGTGATTGAACCGTAGTTTACGTCTGAACCAACTTCCATACGAGTCGCTGCAACTTTTTGAGTTGGGTCACGATCGTTCATCACCAAAGGTGCCCATTGCTTAATCACAGCTGGGTCTTCAGTAAATTTCATACCTTTGAACAACGGGCTTTGAATCATGGCAGCATAACGTTTTTCTAAGAACTGAACGTTATCGCCCCAAACGAAAGCAATGTGTGGAACAGGGTTAATGAATGATTTTGGTTCAGCTAAAACGCCTTGTTTTACCTGATATGACCAGAACTGTTTAGCGACTTCAAACTGAGAAGCAACTTTTTCAGCTTTGACAATTTCCATCTTACCGTTTTTTTCTTCGGTATAGTTCATTTCCATAAAGCCAGAGTGGCCTGTTCCGGCATTGTTAAAGCCGTTTGAACTTTCTTGAGCAACTTGGTCAAGACGTTCATACATACGAATTTGCCAATTCGGTTCAAGCTCAGTGAAATAAGTACCGAGAGTGGCACTCATGATGCCGCCGCCAACAAGAACAGCATCAACAACTGGCTCATCTTTTGCAGTTTGTACTTGTTTTGACGCAATTGGTCTAAACAAGAAAACAATACCTGCAATTAAAATAAGAATGATTAATACCAGAAGGTATTTCAAAAACTTTTTCATGTAAGGGGGACCTTAAAATAAGTTATTTGAGTCACTTAAGGTGTGAGGAAACCTAGACAGCGTATCCAGACAAAATGGATATAAATGCGAAAGTAAAATTCTCCAAAACAGAGAACTTTAAAAAAAGAAAAATTACTTGGGATTATCGCAAACACTCTATATTTTAGACTAATTTTGCATTGACAAGACAATTTTTATAATAAATGGGGTTCATCAAAATCATAAATATGATTTATATTTGACCAAATTAAGCTTTTGTAAGATTATTTTTTGCTGATATTTTGATTTAATTATTTGATAATTAATGATTAAAATAATTTTGGTTAAACTTGAATCATTTGAGGATAATTTGCCTATAAAAATAGATTAATTTTTATTTCATGCCATATTTATGTAAATGTTTAGCTTATAGCCGCTTATTTTTTGTCATACATAGTTCTTATTAATGCTTGTGCAGTACCTATTAAATTAAGGGCATATCTCTGTATAGGAAATATGCCCTTAACGGTTTTATGACGCGACATAGAACGGTGCAGTTGAACGTGGCAACGCTTCACGCCCACGAATTTGGTCTGCAATTTTCTCGGCAATCATAATGGTGGTTGCATTTAAGTTACCGGTAATAATGAGCGGCATAATTGAGGCATCAACCACACGTAAACCATTCATACCGTGTACACGGCCTTGACCATCTACAACTGCCATCTCATCTTCACCCATCTTACAGCTACAAGACGGGTGGTAAGCCGTTTCTGCATGGTTACGAACAAAGTCATCAAGCTCTGCATCGGTTTGCAAATGTTTGCCCGGGCTAATTTCATCACCACGATATGGGTCAAGTGCAGGTTGCTGCATGATTTCACGTGTAATACGAATTGCATCACGGAACTCACGCCAGTCTTGTTCAGTCGACATGTAGTTAAACAAGATACTCGGGTGCGCAAACGGGTCTTTCGATTTAAGTTTGATACGACCGCGTGAAGGCGAGCGCATTGAACCCACATGGGCTTGGAAGCCGTGTTCTTTTACTGCATTACTACCGTTGTAGTTAATGGCAACTGGTAAGAAATGGTACTGAATATTTGGCCACTTAAACTCATCCGAACTACGGATAAATCCACCCGCTTCAAACTGGTTACTTGCACCAATACCTGTGCCGTTAAATAACCACTCGGCACCAATCGCAGGTTGGTTATACCATTTCAAGGCAGGGTATAAAGAAACGGGTTGCTTACATTTATACTGTAAGTACATTTCTAAATGGTCTTGCAGGTTTTCGCCTACACCCGGCAAATCATGAACCACATCAATGTCCATTGATTTTAAGAAGGTACTTTGACCTACGCCTGAGCGCTGTAAAATTTGCGGTGACGCAATTGCGCCTGCGCAAAGTAATACTTCGCGTTTAACCAAGGCACGTTGTAAGTTGTTTTGATCAGCACCAATAATGTATTCAACACCAATCGCTTGCTTTTGGTTAAACAAGATTTTGTTGGTCGTCGCGTGAGTCAAAATAGTCAGATTTGGACGACCTTTTGCCATATCCAAATAACCACGTGCGGTACTTGAACGGCGGCCTTTAGGCGTAACTGTACGGTCCATTGGACCAAAACCTTCTTGCTGGTAACCATTTAAGTCATCAGTACGTGGATAACCTGCTTGTACACCAGCTTCAACCATGGCATGGAATAGCACGTTATTGCCATTTTTTGGCGTAGCCACTGATACAGGACCGCTATCACCGTGGTAGTCGTTGCCACCAATGTCACGAGTCTCGGCTTTTTTGTAGTAAGGCAAACAATCGGCATAAGTCCAGTTTTCAAGGCCTTTATGGGTCGCCCATTGTTCTAAATCCATTGCGTTACCGCGGATATAGCACATGCCATTAATTAAAGATGAGCCACCTAAACCTTTACCACGACCACACTCCATACGACGGTTGTTCATGTGTGGCTCTGGGTCAGTTAAATAAGCCCAATTATAGCGACGACCTTGAAGAGGGTAGGCCAAAGCTGCCGGCATTTGTGTACGGAAATCCAAGCGATAATCTGGTCCACCTGCTTCTAAAAGTAGAACGGTGGTATCTTTGTCTTCAGTAAGACGCGCAGCGAGTACATTTCCGGCAGATCCTGCGCCAATAATAATGTAATCATATTCTTTAATATTCATAACTATCCTTTTTTTACTAACAGTTTGCCTGAGCAATCTATAAAGACTGCTCGGCATATGTGATTTAGGTTGAAGTGTTTAGAGCGATAGGGGCATTAAAAAATGCTTTGATAATCGCCAAGTTCAACTTGAATAGATTTGATACGGGTATAGTGCCCAAGCGTGGTTAAGCCATTTTCGCGGCCTACACCAGATTGTTTATAGCCACCGACTGGCATCTCGGCAGGCGATTCGCCCCACGTGTTAATCCAGCAAATACCAGCTTCAATCTGGTGAATAATGCGATGAGCGCGGCTAATATCTTGAGTGACAACGCCAGCAGCTAAACCAAAGGTGGTGTCGTTGGCACGACGGATGACTTCTTTTTCGGTTTCATAGCTTAAAATGCTCATGACAGGTCCAAAAATTTCTTCTTGAACAATGGCCATCTGGTCAGTGCAATCGCTAAATACTGTCGGTAGTACATAAGCACCTTTGGCAAGCTCGCCTTCGGTCGCACGACCACCACCAATTAACACTTTAGCGCCTTGTTGTTTGCCTGACTCAATGAAAGACAACACTTTTTCCATATGAGGGAAGCTGGTGAGCGGACCGAAGTTGGTGTCTTCAGCCATTGGGTCACCAATGCGAATACGTTTTACACGCTCTACCACAGCTTTTTCAAAGTCGGCTAAACGTGATTGTGGGACAAATACGCGCGTACCGTTAGTACATACTTGACCCGAGCTAAAGAAGTTCGCCATGACTGCAATATCTGCGGCACGGTTAAGGTCGGCATCTTCACAAATAATCAGTGGTGATTTACCACCAAGTTCCATGGTCACTTCTTTTAAGGTAGAGCCAGCAGCACTTGCCATGACTTTTTTGCCAGTTTCCACACCACCAGTGAATGAGATTTTTTCAATCACAGGATGTTCAGTGAGCGATTGACCAATTTCACGGCCAGCACCTTGTACCACGTTAAATACGCCGTCTGGTAAACCAGCTTCTGTATAGATTTCTGCAAGTTTAAATGCAGTGAGTGGTGTGGTTTCGCTTGGCTTGAAAATCATAGCGTTGCCGGCTGCAAGAGCAGGGGCAGATTTCCATAAAGCGATTTGAATTGGATAGTTCCAGGCACCAATACCTGCAACCACGCCTAAAGGTTCGCGGCGTGTATAAAAGAAACTTGATTCGCGAAGTGGAACTTGTTCGCCCTGAATAGCTGTTGCAAGCCCTGCGTAGTATTCGAGTACATCTGCACCAGTCACAATATCAACTGTAGATGTTTCGCTGTAGGCTTTACCGGTGTCGAGTGTTTCAAGACGGGCAAGCTCATCATTACGTTCACGGAGAATATCGACAGCACGGCGTAAAATACGTGAACGCTCCATAGCGGTCATGGCTGCCCAGATTTTTTGTCCTTGTTGGGCACTTTTTACAGCAGCTTCAATATCTTGTTCAGATGCCTGTTGAAGAGTCGCGATAATTTCGCCGTTGGCAGGGTTAATACTATTAAATGTTTTACCACTGGTTGCTTCAACGTAGCGTCCATGGATATACAATTGATGAACTTGTACATCACTCATTTTGTCTCTCCTGCAAAGGCTTGTTCGCAAATTGCAATTGCGTTTTTACATAATCGTAAGCAATGGAACGGGCCAGTTCGCTGTCAAATTCATTGTGACGGCTTAAACTGCCACGTAGCCATAATCCATCAATCAATGCTGCCAGACCCCTTGCGGCAACACTGGCCTGTTGTTCATCCATTAACTTGAGAAAATAAAACTTCAAGTTGGAATACAGGCGTTGATCATTAATCTTTTGCAAACGGCTCAGGTCCGGTACATGCATGCTTGCAGACCAAAAGTCTAACCAGACCCGCATTGCTTTTTCATTTACCTGACTAATGTCAAAGTTAGAGTCAATAATTGCCTTAATCTGGCTTTCCGGATGCGAATCTGCTTCTGCTCTGTACTGTTCGGTTTTCCGACGCAAAACATTGAGCATTTCTTGCATACAGGTATTTATTAACCCTTGTTTGTCGCCAAAGTAATGGCTGACAATACCGGTCGACAACTCGGCTTTTTTTGCAATTTGTGCAATGGTGGTATTGGATAACCCCACTTCATAAATTACGTCGAGTGCAGCGTTCATAATCTCTTCACGGCGCACATGCTCTGGTTTTACTCTGCGTTTTGTCATGATTGTCCACATCAGCACTTTTACGGGTGCTTTAAATTCAGCATGTTAACTTGCAGAGCATCATAGCACTTTTTTTATCATACTTGTTATTGATTGAACGTTCAATCAATAACAAGTATGATGTGTAAAAATCAATGAATTTTTGAATCTTACTTCGGGGTAGAAGAGATAGAATCAGAAGTTCTTACGGATAGGATGATGCGCATAAGTCCGGTACTTATCACGTTATTTTGGAAAAAATACACCGATTGCAAGGAGCAATAAGATGGTGTTGAAAAGTGATGGATATTCTTCAGACCATATTCGGTTAAATCGTTTTGTATTTTGGAGTTCGGCAGTCAGTATCGGCATTTTTGGCCTATTATTTGTGCTGTTTCCAGAAAAAAGTCAGTTTTGGCTGACCTATGTGCAAGAGCAAGTAAACCACTTTTTCGGGTGGTATTACATGTTGGTGATTGTGCTGTGTTTAGGCTTTGTGGCTTGGCTTGCCTTCTCAAAAGTAGGACAGATTCCTTTAGGAAAAGACCACGACAAACCTGAGTTTGGCTATTTGGCTTGGACCTCAATGCTGTTTTCGGCAGGTATTGGTATCGCGCTACTTTATTATGGTGTTGCTGAACCTGTTGACCATTTTCTAAGACCACCCGAAGGTGAAGCAGGTACTATTCAGGCCGCCCGCAATGCTATGACCTATAGCTTTTTGCATTGGGGTATTCATGGCTGGGTGCTTTATGCTTTACTCGGTGTGACTTTAGGTTACTTTGCTTTTAGACAAGATTTACCGCTTGCATTGCGCTCGGCGCTCTATCCAATTTTCGGAGAGCGAGTTCATGGGCTAGTTGGCGATTTTGTCGATGGCTTTGGTATTTTGGCGACCGTTATTTCTTTGGTGACCAACTTAGGTATTGGTGCTTTAGTGTTGGTTTCAGGTATTTGTTATTTAATTCCTGAAATACCACATAGCTCTGCAACCTTAATTACAGCTGTTCTCGTCATGATGAGTGTGGCGACCATCACAACAGTAGTGGGTATTGAAAAAGGTCTGGCATGGTTATCGCGTATTAATTTGCGTTTGCTCTATGCTTTACTTTTATTTGTATTTTTAACAGGACCGACGAACCATTTGTTAAATGGTCTTGTTCAAAATGTCGGTGATTACCTCAACAATTTTATGGGTAAAAGCTTTGATATGTATTTATACAATCAAAAAGCCAGTGGGTGGTTGGGTTCATGGACTGTGTTTTATTGGGCATGGTGGATTGCTTGGGCACCTTTTGTAGGAATGTTTATTGCCCGAATTTCCAAAGGCCGAACCATTCGTGAAGTGGTTTTGGGTGTATGTCTCATTCCATTAGGTTTTACCTTGGCTTGGATCTCGATTTTTGGAAACACCGCAATTCATTTTATTCTCAACCAAAAGCAGAAAGCTTTAGGTGATATGGTTTTAAGTGACCCAGCGTTGTCATTATTCAAATTACTCGAATATCTCCCGTTTAATCCGTATATTGCCGGGATTGTTGTTGTAATTTGTTTCGTTTTATTTTTGACCCCTGTTGGGTCTGGTACACTAATGATCGCCAATTTGTCCTCGAAAGGGGGCACCAGTGATAGTGATTCACCGATCTGGTTACGCATCTTTTGGTCTGTGGTCATTACCATTGTAAGTATCGGCTTATTATTAGCAGGTAGTTTTAACTCCATGCAAAGTGCAGTGGTGTTATGTGGTTTACCATTTTCAGTCATTATTTTGCTTTATATGTTTGGTCTAGCCAAAGCCTTAAAGCAAGATGATTTTGACCCGAATGTTGCGAAAAAGCAGTTAGCTATTTCAAAAGACATTTCTATTCCATCGAATTGTGACCAGAATAAAGTGACTGAGGTTTTATAACCTTGGTTCATCACATTTATTTATATTTTTTGCGTTCAAAGCAGTCTTTTCATTATTGTTAAATAGTGAAAAGACTAAATTGAATATTTTATTTTTCTTCTATTCCTTGAGGATTGTATGGCAACAGATAATCCAAGAGCAGTTGATGATTTAACATTATCTAAATCTAAAAAAGACCCGCTTAACCGTGTGGTTTTTTATATTTCAGCTCTAATCATTTTAATCTTTTCTCTCGTTACTTTTTTATTTAACGATTTCGCAAATCGAACCATTAACACCGTTCTTGCGTGGGTAACGTCAACATTTGGCTGGTATTATTTACTAGCTGCTACGCTGTATATGGTGTTTGTAATTTTCATTGCCTGCTCACGATATGGTGAAATTAAGCTTGGTCCTAAACATTCAAAGCCTGAGTTTAGTTTACTGAGTTGGTCTGCCATGCTGTTTTCGGCAGGTATTGGTATCGATTTAATGTTCTTCTCGGTGGCCGAGCCATTATCTCATTATATGCAGCCACCTGTTGGCGTAGGCCAGACCTATGAAGCAGCACGCCAAAGTATGGTGTGGACGCTGTTTCACTATGGTTTGACCGGATGGTGTATGTATGCCTTGATTGGTATGGCACTCGGTTATTTCAGTTATCGCTATAACTTGCCGCTGACCATTCGTTCTGCACTTTACCCAATTTTCGGGAACAGGATTAATGGGGCTATTGGCCATAGTGTGGATACTGCCGCCGTCATCGGGACAATTTTTGGTATTGCGACCACCTGTGGGATTGGCGTAGTACAGCTGAACTATGGTTTACATGTTTTATTAGGACTGCCAGAGAATATCTGGATGCAGTTTGCACTGATTGCCATTGCAGTCGGTATTAGTATTATTTCAGTGACATCCGGGGTAAATAAAGGCCTTCGGATTTTGTCTGAAATCAATATTTATGTATCGATTGGTCTTTTGCTATTTATTTTATTCTTGGGCAATACCGAGTTTTTACTCAATGCGCTGGTACAAAATATTGGTGATTATTTAACTCGCTTCCCAACCTTAGCCTTACAAAGTTTTGCCTTTGAACAACCTAAAGATTGGATGAGCAGTTGGACCTTGTTCTTCTGGGCATGGTGGATTGCTTGGTCGCCATTTGTAGGGTTGTTTTTGGCCCGTATTTCTAGAGGCCGTACTATTCGTGAGTTTGTGTGCGGGACTTTAATTATTCCTCTGCTATTTACCTTAACGTGGTTATCCATTTTTGGTAATAGCGCATTGCACAGTGTTATTTTTGAAGGCAACCAGACTTTAGCTGCAACGGTATTATCCAATCCGGCACATGGTTTTTATGACCTGTTAGCGCAGTACCCAGGTTTTACCTTCATTGCTTCAATCGCGACAGTGACAGGTCTTTTGTTCTATGTGACTTCTGCCGATTCGGGTGCATTAGTTTTAGGTAACTTCACGACCAAGCTTACGCATATTGATAATGATGCACCGCGTTGGTTAAGCGTATTCTGGGCAATTGCCATTGGTTTATTAACGCTAGCCATGCTGATGACCAACGGGATTACCGCTTTGCAGAATGCAACCATCATTATGGGACTACCGTTTAGTTTCGTAATGTTCCTAGTCATGGCTGGTCTTTATAAGTCGCTTAGACTTGAAGATTACAGGCATGCCAGCCGAAGTATGAACGCGGCACCTGTGGTAGGTAACGTCGATATTCTCAATTGGAAACAGCGTTTGACTCGGGTTATGCATCATCCGGGAACGACTGAAACCAGACGGATGCTCGATACCGTTTGCCAGCCTGCCGTTCAAGCCGTTGCTGATGAACTTATTAAGCAAGGTATGAATGTAGACGTGCAGCAAACACCACTTGAAGATGAAGAGGCGCTATATCACCTTGATATCACCATTCATTTGGAAGAAGAGCAAAACTTCGTGTATCAGATTTGGCCTGTCCGTTATAGCGCGCCTAACTTTAGTCAGCGTGTAAAACGAGGCAAACAGTTCTATTACCGTCTCGAAACCTATCTTTATGAAGGTTCTCAAGACAACGACCTTGTTGGTTACAGTAAAGAACAGGTTATTAATGACATTTTAGATAAATATGAAAGACATATGACGTTCTTGCATATTAATCGTATTAGCCCTGGGAACCGTCCATTATTCCCAGATCCGCAAGCTTAAGGGGAATATGCATGGTTTCACCATATCTGCATTCTTTTGCTTTATTTTTCTCTTTGCTCAATCCATTTTTAATGAGCATTTATATGATTGGCCTAATCCGCCATTCAGAAACCAAGGTATTTAACAAAGCTTTAATTCAGGGGAGCTTGATTGCTTATATCGTCTTTATGCTGTTTGCATGGGGCGGTGAAGCAATCTTTAGTAAATACCTGAACGTACGCTTTGAGGCTTTCCAGATTTTTGGTGGTCTTATCTTTTTAGTGATTGGTTATCGCTATGTGTTTCAGGGAGCCGACACCATTGGTGAAATGCGCGGTGCACCTGAACATTTAGCAGGAACGATCGCTATGCCTTTTATGATTGGACCAGGCACCATTAGTGCGGCTGTGGTCACGGGTATTGAAATGTCGATAGGTGCTGCGGCACTTGTTATTGGGTTTACCATGTTTTTAACATGCAGTATTTTGATTTTGATGAAATTTTCACATGATCATTTACGCTATAAACATGCAAAATACATCGATCGATATTTTGATATTGTCGGGCGTTTATCTGCTTTGTTAATTGGTACGATTGCTGTTGATATGATTATTAATGGTATTACTGGACTGATCCATAAAGTATAGCCAGGCTTATATAAAACGATGCTGTGTTATTTAAAATGGAACAAAATGGCATAGCATCTTTAGTTTATTTTTGGCTGCTTCTCAGCTTTTTATTTAAGAAAAACTAAAAAATAATTAAAAATAATAGCTTAAAAAATATTCGTTCAAAAAAAGAATTAACAATATTAAAAAATACGATGCTATGTTGTGGATTTAAGCATGTTTTTTTTGTGAATTATCAACCATAATGTTTTCTGAGCTTGTTTTGAGACAGAGTTGAGTCATGCCTACATTAGATGAAATGACAACCGTAACTGATGATCAGTCAGAATTAACCATGTCAGTGTTAATGACCCCAGACATGGCAAATTTTTCAGGTAATGTTCATGGTGGAACAATTCTAAAGCTGTTAGACCAAGTGGCCTATGCTTGTGCAAGTCGTTATTCAGGCAGTTATGTCGTAACGTTGTCTGTAGATAAAGTAAATTTTAAAGAACCAATTTATGTGGGCGAACTCGTTACATTTTTAGCGAGTGTGAACCATGTGGGTCGTACTTCAATGGAAGTGGGTATTCGTGTAGAAGCACAGAATATTCAAAAGCGCACCGTTCGCCACACCAATAGCTGTTATTTCACGATGGTTTCGGTTGATGAGCATGGTAAACCACGTGAAGTGCCTCAATTAAAACTCGATACTGAATGGAAACGCTGTCGATTTGAAGCAGCAGAACACCGTAAGGTGTTGCGCCTACAAGAAAATCATAATCCTTCTTGCAGCATGTATAAGAAAACTTCTTAAACAACAAAGAAGACTAAATTAAAAAAAGATCGAACCGCAGCATGGTTCGATCTTTTTTCTTCACCGAAATTCAACGTCCTGTTTCGTTTCAGCAAAATTATCTCTGAGCTTGGAGGAGAGTACAGAGGTAATTATTGAGCAGCAGGAGCAGCTTCAGAAGCAGAACCTACCGCTTCAGATGCAGCATTTGCAGTGTTTGCTTGCTCTTGAGTTGAAACTACAACTTTATCTTCTGCTGGAGCATGAACTTTATCATGTTTAGAAGCAGCAAAAGTTGAAGCAGCAGTTAAAGCTAGAGTAGTCGCGAGTAAAGTTTTAGCTAATTTCATTTTATGGCATCCTTAAATTCATTAAAAAATAAATCAAACCTAATCGTTCATACCTACCTGATAAAACATGTAGGGCTGAATGACTAAGCTAGGACACATGCTAAGCCGAGCTTTGGATTACATCAATTAACTTAACAATCTATTACGCCTATCTTAACAATATGAAATATACGGGCCGTTTATGTGCGTCTACTGTAAAATTGGAGCGCTTGTTGAGCGCTAAAAATGTGAAAGAATATTTCTTGTTGAGTAAAAAAAAGCCAAGTTAGTTACGTAAACAAAACACTCTGGCATGAATTGTGAATGCCCATAAATAGAATATTCCGTTTAATTATTTTTTATTTAAAGTTAATTTAGATTATTGATGAGAGGTATGTCACAAAAATGCTGTTTTAGCCGGATAATTGAAAACTATAGCTTCAAAATGAAAAATGTTTTCCATGCCACTTAAACAGTGATATACCTTTCTTAGTTTTTAAAACCTTGTTGATTTGAGCCGCTTGTGAAACTTATTGCCCCAAAAACTGTGCCTACCCATATTATCTCAGGGTTTTTAGGTGCAGGAAAAACCACATTATTGCAGCATTTATTAAGTCAGAAACCCAAAGATGAAGTATGGGCAGTCTTAATGAATGAGTTTGGGCAAATTGGAGTTGACCAACAACTGTTACCTCAAGATGAAGGTTATGCCGTAAAAGAATTATTAGGTGGCTGTTTATGTTGTAGTAGCCAACTTCCCATGCATATTGCTTTGGCTCGTTTGTTAAGTGAACAAAAGCCAGACCGACTCTTTATTGAACCTACTGGGCTTGGGCACCCTTCACAATTATTTGATCAGCTTACAGAACCTCATTGGCAAAACAGCTTGGCTATGCGTGCATTGGTCACGGTTGTTGATGGTAGTCGTTTGCATGACACCAATTGGGTTAAACAAAATCTGTATGAAGATCAATTAAAAGCCGCGCAAATTGTGGTGGTGTCGCATGCTGACACCATGACTTTTGAAGATGATCAGGCACTAGATAAGCTTAAAGATGAATACCAGCCTTATCAGCAGCAATGGCTAAAGACCGAGCATGGTCAACTTGAACTAGCACAAATTGATGTCGCTGCTCGTTTAACTGAACGCTCTATACAACCTTTACTTAAGCTTCAAAAACAAATGACCGAAGCTGAAGTTGCAAAAGAAATTCATCAATTGCCTTATCACTATGTTGAGTCTGCACAAGGTTATATTGTGGCGGGTTGGAAATTTCCTAAGCGTTGGAAATTTGAGTTTTATGCTCTGCTCGATGTGTTGTGCGCACAGCAAGACTGGCTACGTATTAAGGGAATTTTTAATACAGATCAGGGATGGAAGACCTTTAACTTTAACCCTGAGCAGTTTAATTATAAGTCTGGTGAAGAGAGCATTGATAACCGTATTGAAATCATTAGCCAACATGAACACGACTGGCTGGCATTTGAAAATGAATTATTAGATTGCAGAATTGATGAATAGAGAACATTGAAAAGATAGCTCAATGTTCTCAAAAATATTCATCTATTTTTTGATGTTGAGTATAGCTTTAGCTTGAGCATGGTCAATGTCTTTTTCCCAATGTGCAACGACTACGGTCGCAACACAGTTACCAATTAAATTGGTGCAGGCACGGATAATCCCGATAAACCAATCTACAGACAATAAAAGCACTAAGCCAATTGCAGGTAAGCTTGGAATGACTGAAAGTGTCGCCGCAAGAATCACTAAAGCAGACCCCGGAATACCGTGCGCGCCTTTAGAGGTAATGAGTGAAACCAGCAAAATAGCCAACAAGTCATGCATAGAGAGATCGATATTGCAGGCCTGTGCAATAAAAATCACGCCTAACGTTAAGTAAATTGAAAAGCCGTCTAAGTTAAAAGAATAACCAGTAGGAATAACCAGACCGACTGTTGAATCTTTAATTCCCAAGTTTTTAAGCTTTTTCATGACTTGAGGGAGAACCGAATCGGAAGAGGCAGTACCTAAAACAATCGCGAGCTCATCTTTAAAGTAACCTACAAATTTGAAAATGTTGAGACCAGCAAGTTTTAGAATTGAACCTAGAACAACCACAACAAATAAAATGCAGGTTGCATAAAAGAGTAAAACTAAATAACCGAGTTGTAGAAGTGAGTCTGATCCGAATTTTGCAGTGGTATATGCGACTGAACCGAATACACCAATTGGAGCTAAACGGATAATCAGTCCCATAATTTTAAAAAAGACTTCAGAGAAAGCTTCAAGTGCCTGACGTACCAGCTCTGCTAAATGTTTAGGAATTAAGAGTAGCGAGACACCAAACAAAATCGCGATAAGTAAAATCTGTAAAATATCGCCGTTGGCAAAAGCAGCCGTAAATGTTTTCGGAATAATATTGAGTAAAAAGTCCGAACCTGTATGCATGTCATGAGCACGGTCGGTATAAGTACTTAAATCTTTAGCATCTAAATGATGAATATCGATATTCATACCGACGCCTGGTTTAAAGACATAAGCAACAATAATTCCCAAAATTAAAGCAATACTGGTGACTACTTCAAAATAAAGAATCGTTTTTGCACCGACTTTGCCCATTTTTTTAATGTCGTTTGCACCATAGATTCCCAGTACCACCACACAAAACACAATTGGAGCAATCAACATTTTAATGAGCGAAATAAAACCATCACCAAGAGGTTTTAAAGCTAGGGAGAAATCATGAAAACCAAGACCTACTGCAATACCGAGGAAGAGAGCGCAGAGAACTTGTAGGAATAAACTACGTTTAAGTTTTTGCCACATAAGTCATCAAATCAAAAAAAGAGGAATACAACCCTCTCAAGCAAAAAGCCCGCCAACTTTAAAAATGCTTAGATGTTTTGGAATAAGATGCAAATTTAGAGTGAAAGAAGTTTTGGGTTACTGCGTTTTTTCTATAAATTTTTAACTAAAATCGAGTATTCTTAGCGCCAAATTTTTGGACATATCAACTATGGCGCTTAAAGCAACAATTTATAAAGCGGATCTGAACATTGCCAATATGGATGACCATATTTATGGCGATTATCAATTGACGCTTGCCTTACATCCTTCAGAAACTTTAGAACGATTAATGGTTCGTGTTATGGCATTTGCACGTTTTGCCAGTGATAGCCTTGAATTTACCAAAGACCTTTTTGAAACTGATGAGCCTGCACTTTGGCAAAAAGACTTAACAGGACAGTTAGAAACCTGGATTGAAGTCGGTTTACCTTCTGAAGATAAAGTGAAAAAAGCCAGTGCCCGTTGTAAAAATGTGGCAATTGTTGCTTATGGTTCACAAGTCGAAGACTGGTGGAAGAGAAACAGTAAAATTAAAACTTTGAGTAATGTTCAGGTATGGCAAATTGCACCTGAAAGTACAGCAGAGCTAGAACAGCTTTGTGAACGCACTATGCAGTTACAGTTAAATGTTATGGACACAGAGTGGACTTTGCTTGGTGAAAAGGGCCAAGCAAATGTGGTGTGGACACAATTACAGTAAAACTGGAAAGCGAAACAAATTTTACAACTTCACTTGCTAGACTAAAGATTGAGTCTGAGCTGTGAATTTAAATGAAACGGAAATGTTATGATCACTGAATTAGAAATTATCGATTTAAAAGTAGGCGAAGGTAAAGAAGCGGTTAAAGGTGCTTTAATTACCACGCACTATATAGGGTGGTTAGAAGACGGTACTAAATTCGACTCTTCAATTGACCGCGGAAATTATTTCGAATGTGTCATTGGTACAGGCCGTGTGATTAAAGGTTGGGACCAAGGCATCATGGGAATGAAAGTGGGCGGAAAACGT
The DNA here is from genome assembly GCF_056736115.1 of Acinetobacter sp. 70_2. Classification (NCBI taxonomy): domain Bacteria; kingdom Pseudomonadati; phylum Pseudomonadota; class Gammaproteobacteria; order Moraxellales; family Moraxellaceae; genus Acinetobacter; species Acinetobacter sp. 70_2. The sequence goes on along the minus strand of NZ_JBWZIP010000001.1, from coordinate 121,820 downwards.
AAACTTATTGTTCCTGCGCATTTAGCTTATGGCGAACGCAAAATGGGTAAAATTATTCCGGCAAATTCAAATTTGATTTTTGAAATCGAATTATTTGACGTAAAAACTCGTGATGAGTGATATCAAATTCTTTAGGGTTTGATTTTATATAAGCTTTAAATATAAATACATTCACTATTTATATTTTAGCTTTTTGAATATTTAAGATTATTTTCAGTTTATTTGATTATAAAGGTGAACTGAAAAACTGTTCTTTGGAACAGTCTGAACCTAAGGGCTAAATTGACATAAGGTTTAGTTCTTAAGTTTAAATTTCACATAAATAATCTATATTGCTATTGAGACGCTATTTCATGATTACCCGTTTTGCATCTCCTTTGTTGAATCTAACGCTTGGCTTGGCTTTAGCAGGCTTGTCAGGTATGGCATTAGCTAAGCCTCCTAAAATAGATGCTTCAGAACTTACTGTTATTGGCTATCATGAAATTACCGATACTAAAAATGCCTTAATTCCTCAATATGCAGTGACCACGAAACAGTTTAGTGAGCATATTGATTGGCTGCAAAAAAACGGTTTCCATTTTATTACTGTAGATCAGTTGATTCGTGCTCATCAGGGCAAAACTGCACTGCCGACCAAGCCAGTTTTATTAACTGTAGATGATGGTTATCAGTCTTTTTATCAAAATGCCTATCCAGTGATTAAGGCTAAAAAAATCCCGGTAGTACTTGCAGTTGTTGGTTCTTGGTTAGAGCCTAAAGCAAGTCAGAAAGTTGATTTTTCTGGCGAAGAAATTTCACGTGATAAAATCTTAAGCTGGCCTGAACTTAAAGAAATGCAAGACAGTGGTTTTGTTGAAATTGCAAGCCATAGCTATCATTTACACCGTGGTATTACAGGTAACCCACAAGGAAACTCTGAACCTGCGGCAACGACTCGTTTTTATGACGTAAAAACTAAAACGTATGAAAATGACAGCCAATATCAGGCCCGAATTTATAACGATTTAAAAAAGAATAATCAGTTGCTTAAAGAACATGGTATACGTTCACCACGTATTATGGTGTGGCCATATGGTCGCTATAATATGCAAACTGTTCAAATTGCTAAAAAGCTTGGTATGCCAATTACCATCACACTTGATGATGGTGCGGATCACGCTAAACAGTCTCTACAAAATATGAGCCGTATTTTGGTAGAGGGCGGAATGAGCACAAATGATTTAGCTCAAGAGATTAAAAACCGTGAGTTAAATTTAACGGATAATAACCGTCCGCAAAAAATCATGCATGTGGATCTCGACTATATCTATGATCCAGACCCGCAACAGCAAGAGCGTAATTTAGGTAATTTACTCGACCGTATTAATGCAATGGGCGTAAATACAGTTTATTTGCAGGCTTTCTCTGATGCAGATGCGAATGGTTCTGCCGATATGGTATACTTCCCAAATCGACATATTCCTATGCGTGCTGATTTATTTAACCGTGTTGCATGGCAAATTCAAACACGTACTCCTGTAAGCCGTATTTATGCGTGGATGCCATTATTGGCATGGGAACTACCAAAAACTGATCCTGTATCAAAAGATTTGGTTGTAACCCAACAGGATAAAACGGGTGGACACCTTAATATGGGATACATTCGTTTAAGTCCTTTTTCACCTGAAGCGCGTCAAACTATCCGTGAAATATATCAAGACTTAGCGAAGTCATCGTCTTTCAATGGAATTTTATTCCATGACGATGTGACACTGTCTGATTATGAAGATGCAAGCCCAGATGCTTTAAAAGCTTATGCAAAACAAGGCTTACCAACAGACTTGGCAAAAATTCGTGCAAATGACGAAGATTTGCAAAAGTGGACTGCATACAAAACCAGATATTTAGATGATTTTGCGATGCAGCTTGTGGATCAGGTTCGTCAATATGAGCCATTCCTGTTAACAGCACGTAATTTATATGCGCAAGTGGCTTTAAAACCATATGCGGAAAATTGGTACTCTCAGTCACTTGAAGAGTCATTAAACCGTTATGATTTTACTGCTATTATGGCGATGCCTTATATGGAGCAAGTGAAAAACTCAGATCAATTCTATAAAGATATGGTTGATCGTGTTAAGCAATATCCAAATGGCATTAAGAAAACAGTTTTTGAGCTACAGGCAACGAACTGGCGTAATAACGAAAAGGTACCTTCAACTGAAATGGCTGCGACAATTCATTCTCTCTATGAACAAGGCGTAATGCATGTCGGATATTACCCTGATGACCCAATCAAAGATCATCCGGACGTGAACGTGATGCATAAAGCATTTGCTGAAAAATCATCTCGTCTTGTGCCGTAGTCGAGGCTGAAACATGACAATCTTTGCTGCAATATGGTCGCACGCCCTAAAATTCGTTTTTTATTATCCATTGTTTATGTCATATCTATGGATGATAGGTGCGGTCATTTTCTATTGGAAGGAACGTAAGGCTCCACCTTACGATCAACCAGCTCCATTAGAAAGCTATCCGAAAGTTGCTGTACTTATTCCTTGCTTTAACGAAGGTGATAATGCAGAGGAAACCATTAGTCATGCTTTAAAACTGGACTATCCTAATTTTGAAGTGATTGCGATTAATGATGGCAGTTCGGATAATACGGGTGAAGTGCTGGACCGTTTAGCTGAACAATACGAAAAGCTTCGTGTTGTTCACCTTGCACAAAACCAAGGTAAAGCAATGGGCCTACAGGCAGGCAGCCTGATGACCGATGCCGAGTTTTTAATTGGTATCGATGGCGATGCTTTGCTTGACCCGCATGCAGCGAAATGGATGATTCGTCATTTTCTTCAGAACCCAACAGTTGCAGCCGTAACTGGAAACCCACGTATTCGTACGCGTTCAACTTTGTTAGGACGTATTCAAGTCGGTGAGTTTTCTTCGATTGTGGGAATGATCAAACGTGCACAGCGTACATTTGGTCGTTTGTTTACGGTGTCTGGTGTAATTACCGCTTTCCGTAAAAGTGCTGTTCACCAAGTCGATTATTGGTCTCCAAATATGTTGACCGAAGACATCGACATTACTTGGAAATTGCAGCGTGCAGGCTGGGACATTCGTTTTGAACCGAATGCCTTGGTCTGGATTTTAATGCCTGAAACCTTAAACGGTTTGTGGAAACAGCGTTTACGTTGGGCAATGGGTGGAGCACAGGTTTTAATTAAAAACATTGATGTGTTCACCAAACCAAAATTGAATTTTTTATGGCCTCTCATGTTTGAGCTTTGCTTAACTTTAGTCTGGTCATATTTAATGCTGGCAATGGCTGTGTTGTGGTTGGTACATTTTATTTTACCAGTCCCTGCTTTAGCCGTTGTGAGTTCCCCATTTTTACCGTATGGTAGCGGTATTTTATTGGGGGCAACCTGTCTAATTCAGTTTGCTTTAAGCAAATGGATGGATAGTCGCTATGAACCGCATCTAGGAAAAAACTATTTCTGGATGATCTGGTATCCATTGGTCTTTTGGCTAATCACCATTTCGGCAACCATTGTGGCATTTCCAAAAGTCTTACGACGTGGAGATGAGAAACGAGCACGTTGGGTGAGCCCGGATCGGGGCATTCGTTAGATGAAATGCAAGAGTCATGAGATTTTAAAGATCGTGCTGTATTGATGTCTGGGGAAAACCGCAGCACTTCGTTAGGTAAAGAGAAATGAAGACAAATTCGTTGATTATTGATTTACGTCGTCAATTACCATGGCACAAACGCTATGTTTCTACAACAAGCACAGCCATGATGTGGGGCGGTTGGTTGTTGTTGTGGCGTCCGTTCGTGTTTGTATGGCTATTGGTTGAACTACAAAAAACACATTTGGTACACCGTTTATTTAGTGCCTTTGGTGTGGGAATTGAGCATGGCTTTACAGCACTTATTGCTTGTGCAATTGGTTTGTTGCTATGGAGTCATGTATTGCCTGAACGCCGTGTTGAGGGGAGTGCACTTAACATGAAACAGACAGATGATTATGCACGCTACTTTGATTTGCCAGAGCAAGAAATTGAACAGGGCCGTAGCCAAAAAATTACGGTCGTTCACCATGATGAATTTGGTAAAATTGTTAGAGTTGAATAAACCTAATAAATAAAAAAGAAAGCCCACATGATGTGGGCTTTCTTTTTGCATATATGCTTAGAGAGTAATAAGTTTTAAACCGCGAAGTATAAGTTTGAGTAGGTTTTATTTACCTTTAAAAACAGGCGGTCTTTTTTGCAACATGGCAAACACACCTTCTTGAACATCTTCTGTGGTGAGTAAAGGCTGAAGATGGCTCTGTAATTGGCTAAAAGCAGTTTCATAACCTTCATTAATGGCTTCACGGGCAGAAGCGAGGGTCGCTTTTACAGCAAGTGGTGCAGCTTGCGCGATATTTTCAGCCAGTTCTATTGCACGTTTAAGCTCCGTACCTTCTGAGCAAACTTCTGTAATCAGGTTCATATCAAAGGCGGTTTTTGCATCAAAAGAGTCACCTGTAAGCAAATAACGCATCGCTTTGGCCCAACCTGCTGCCTGAGTAAAGCGGGCAGTTGCACCGCCAAAGGGTAAGATGCCACGTTGGACTTCCATTTGCGCAAACTGAGTATTTTCACTCGCAATTGCAATATCTGCATTAAGAAATAGTTCTATGCCAGCTGTATAGCAATAACCTTGTACGGCTACAATTAATGGTTTACTTAGTTTTCGGCCAACTGTACCCCACGGGTTAATTTCTTCATGACTAAAATCAAAAATACCTGTAGCAAGCTTAGGTTGTAACTCAACTAAATCTAAACCCGCCGTAAAATGGTCACCATGTGCAAAAATAATTGCACAGCGCAGAGCATCATTATTTTCATATTCGGTCAGTGCTAGTGATAAGTCTTTAATGAGGTGGCTATCAAAGGCATTGCGTTTTGCTGCCCGATCTAGACCAATTAAAAAAATATGTCCTCGAGTTTCACGGCTGACTTTCCCTTCTTGATTTGACATATTCTCACGCTCTTTATTTGTCTTTAATTATCTTTTAAACAATCATTTAAAAACGATCAAATACAATTTGTTGATGACTTGGTAAGTGAAAATAAGATGATGCTGTAAATATGAGTTAAAAGTGCAACCTGACTCATAGATGAGCCAAGTTGTATATGTTTAGGCAGAGCGCCTTGAATACATCAATAGCCCTAGACACAACATGATTAAACCTAAAACTAGATGTGAGCTAAGGTGTTCATGGTTGAACCATGTTCCCCAAAAGGTGGCTAAAACAGGGGTGATAATTGTAATAAGCAGTACCGTCGTCGGCTGTAGTACCTTAATGAGCTGATAATAAAAAATCATGGCAAGTACAGAAGAAAAGACAGCACTATAGAAGACCGCGAGTGAAATTTTCAGACTTGGAAATTCAGTTGGAAGATGTGACCAGAAGAAAGGCAACAAGCATACATAACCCACCCACGAGACAAGGCTAGAACCCGTCATTTGTATAATGGGATGAATATGCGCTCCGACAGATTTTACGGCAAAAGTCGACAATACATAAAACAGCATAGCGATCAGCTCTAGCATAATACCAATACTGTTGAGCTGAAAACCTGATGAAGATAGCCCTAATGTAAAACTCATCCCGACAAGAGCAATACCGAGACCAAGCCACTGCCATGATGAAAAACGCTCGTGTCCTAATACAAAGGAGCTAATGAGCCCAGATACTAAAGGAGAGATGCCGTAAATAATTGAAATAATGGCCGAAGGAACTTTATCTGCACCCATATAGCAAAAAGCCATGGAACCAAATAAACCAATGGCTCCTGCACAGTAGCTTAAAATTGCTTTTTTACTAAAGATCAGTTTTAAACGGAAAAATTTTAAACACAGCAAGGCAATCGGAATAGCGATGCTAAAGCGAAGGAATAACCCCCATGCCCAGTGAAGTTCTTGTACTGTCCAGACAGCGGCGAGTGGTGTAAGCGACCAAATAACAATGACCGCAATAAATTGGCCGGCTGTAGCGAGTCGAGTCGGAGATGACGGTAATGCTACAGCCGGCTGAATCTGCGGGCTGGACGTACTCTGTTGTTCAAATAAAGGCTTCATATAAAGCTCCATAAAGTGATGTTTTTTAGGATGAACGAACATAAAAAAAAGCCGCGTTTTATGGCGGCTTTTTAAGAAAAATCAGAGAATATATTATGTAATTAAATTCTTGATTTTTTTATTTAAAGCGCCAAATTGTCCAAAACAAGGACGTCGCCAAATGACCACACAGAACTTAATCTCTGGGGCGTAGAATTGACGCGCTAGACAATAATGGGCTTTAGATAAAAACATGATAAGTATATTAAAAATATAGATGATATTTTTATAACATATAAATAGAAAAGTACAAATTAGATTCAAGCGTGGAATATAGATTTTTTTGAATACGTTAAATTAGTTGTTTGCTTAGGCCCATATTTTTCTCATAATACCTCGTCAAATTGATCTCAATAAGCAGCTGCTCTTATGTCACCTCTAGAAATCTTTGCGGTCTTAATTAGTCTAATTGGAGTCGGATTAACTGTAATTCGCAATATGTGGTGTTGGCTGTTTAATTTCTTTGCCTTTGTTCTATACGCCTATTTGTTTTACGAATTTAAGCTTTATGGTGAAACGATTTTGCAATTCTTTTTTATGGCCGTAAATTTTTATGGTTTTTACTATTGGCTCAAAGGAAAGCAGCAAGATCATGACATTCGTATAGAACCAATAGCTCCTAAAGTTGCAATTTTTCAAATGATCATTGCCGCGGTAGGTGGTTTACTTTTTGGTTTGATACTTAAAAACTTTACCGATGCAGCAGTGCCTATGCTCGACTCACAGCTTGCCGCATTTAGTTTGCTTGCAACTTACTGGACGAGTCGAAAACATATTGCGACTTGGATACTTTGGGTATTTGTCGACATTATTTATGTGGGCATGTTTATTTATAAAGATCTATTTTTAACTTCAGCCTTATATGCAGCCTTTGTGTTAATGGCAGCTTATGGTTGGTATCAATGGGAAAAGGTTAAAAGAAAACAGAACGATCATATAGATTTGAAAAAAACTATTTAATGTATGAGAAAATATTAAAACAATAATCCTGTTTGGAAATTATTTGATGACTCATACTTTAAAAAAACTTTTATTTTGTTTATTTCTTTGTTCTGGTTATGCAAATGCTCAGATTAACGCTGTTCCTTTAAAACAGCTTAGTAAATTACCGGATTCATGTCAGAAAGATGAAGCTGCTGAAAATAATAAATTAGCTATACAGACGGCACAGGTAAAAATACAAAGCTATTCTTGCTTTAAGCCTGATATAGCTGATGCGCTAGGCTATAATGTATTTGCTATCAATTTAGATAAAAATAAAACCTATTATTTTAAAGCGCAAACTCAGGATATATCCTCAATAGCAGGTCAGACTATATATAAAATTGATTCTGAAACCTTTGCAATAGACAATTATCAGGAGCGTGGTGGAAATTTTATTATTTTTTGGGTAGCGGACTGGTCAAATATTTATACACAAGATATTAGTTATTATACGGATGATGAAACTTCCATAGATAGCTTTATTAAAGACAAACAGATTTATTTACAGAAGAAAAAATATTTGGATAATACCAAAACTAAGAAAGTTGGATCTCCTTTAATCATTATGAAAGACAAACAAAAAGGTTTGATCATTAATAAGACTAAGGCACAAAACTTTTAAATCATTAATTTCTGGATTTTTATGAAAAATTTAACTCATATATTTTTATTTTGTATTGGTTTTTTAGTAGCAACTACCTCTTATGCGCAAGTAAATATTAAACCTTTATGGCATGGTAAGGTATTAAACGGTTTTGATATTCCCTTAAATAATCTGAAAAAGCCAAAGCAGGTTATTAAAGGTGAAGCTGATGAATGCAATGGTAGTTATTTTCCAGATCAATGGGTATATGAAGATGGAGTGATACTCTCTACGGGATCTTTAGATAAGGTATATGTAAGCCAGCAAAATGGTCTAAAGTATGGTTCTCGATTATTTAATCATTTAACTACCGAGAATGATTTTAAAAAGTTTTTTGGTAAACAAATAGTTATATCTGAAAATCATACTTACTCTATATTTCCTTGGAAAGGTACTAATGATGGCTTACATTTTCATTTCCGTAATGGAAAATTACACTACTATACGCACTCTATTGATGACTGTTAATGATTAACCTTTAAGAATAGCCATGATCCTGAATTTAGTCATATATAAACAGCAACAGTTTGATGTGATGGCCCAAAAAATTATGGCCGAACCCACAAAATATATAGATTTTAATTCAGTGTCAGATTTTTATAAGGCTGCATGGCTCAAGGATTTTCCACAAGGCACACAGGTCTCTGCGACAGGTTTAGATGATGGTGCTGAAGAGTTTTATGCCGTAATACAGTTTAAACAGCAGTATTTAAAGTTTGATATTAAAGAAAATCATTTGCTACTGAGTTTTCAGGATATGAATGGTGAAGTTTTTAAGCGTAATTTTTAATTGAAGAAATAAAAGCACAAAAAAAGCGACTTAACGTCGCTTTTTTTAATAGATAAATTTTGAAATTTTATCTGCGGTTGTGATCACCATAGCTGCGATATCTTCTTTAAAAGTCTTTTCATCATAAGTGGTAATTGGGCAGCTCACTGAAAGAACCGCTACCATTTTGCCATTTGATTGTTTGAAAATAGGGGCAGCACAAGCAGCCATATCATGGTTGTAATGGCCCCAGCTCACCATCGATTTTTGAGTTTTTACATAACTCAACTTTTGTAAGAGTGCTTTCAAACTGGTTGGGGTTAGTTCTGAGTAACTATCCCACTCATTGAAATTACGGTAACGTTGTCGTACTTCTGCCTCTGGTAAATCTGACAATAACATTTGACCAATGACGGTTGCATGGGCAGGCCAGCGAGTACCTAAACTAATATTGCTGGTAAACGTTCCCATAGATTGAACGTTATTTACAAAAACAATATGTGTACCTTCTAAAACAGTCAGATGCACTGCCAGTTTGGTTTGGTCACGTAGTTCTTTCATTAGAGGCGTTGATAAATCGAGTAATGAAAGCTTCGATAAGCTGTTAAAACCAAGCTCCATGACTTTTGAATCGAGTGCATACGTTTTTTGAGAGGCTTTTCTTAAATAACCGCAAGCTTCAAGTGTATAGATCAGACGAAATGCACTAGAACGGTTCACTTCCAAAATTTCGGCAATTTCTGTAATCGTCATTTCTTGTGCTTGTTGATTAAAAGCTTGCAAGATGGCTAAACCACGCACAAGCCCTGGTACTAAATACCGATCATCATTTTTTGTTGTTTCTGATTCTTGCGAATCTTCTTCAATCTCTAGGCTCATTCGTGTTGTTTTCCTATAAATAAAACAGGGTTCGAATTAGGGCATTATGCTTTATTTTAGAACTATTGTAATTATAAAGATCGCATAAAACAATTTTTATATTTAAAACAAAGTTTTTATTTTGAAACGTAACAAATTATTTAAAATTAATTAATAACATGATTTATATGGTTATTTTTACTTTGACAAAAATTAACCAAGAGTATTATTCTTTGCTTGTGTTTTGAAAATGAAATTAAGTTTTGTATATAAAACAAAACGAGGACGCAAGATATGAGTTGGATCTCAGTTTGTCAGCAAGGTGACGTTAGCGAAGATGAGCCGAAAGCCATCGAAATTGAAGGGAAAAAAATAGGCGTATTTTTCGTCGATGAAAATTACTTTGCTATCGAAAATGTTTGCCCTCATGCGTATGCCTTATTAACCGAAGGATTTATCGAAGATCAAACTGTGGAATGTCCATTGCACGAAGCAATTTTTGACATTCAGACAGGTGAGCTAAAAAGTGGACCCGGGTGTAGAAACCTATGTACGTACCCAGTTCGTGTTGAAGGACAGGATATTCAAATTCAACTCTAGTCCTCACATGTACAAGGAAGCAGAACAATGAAGACATTTAATGAAAAGTTGGCAAGCTGGATTCATGCAACGCCGGCAACCGAAGCAGGTATCAACAATATTCAAATTCCTGGTCAATCTGAATTGTTGGTTTGGCAGACACGTTATAAAGAACCAACTCTCTATGAACAGGATTTTGTAAAAAACTTGATTCAGGCATTTTCTGCGGGCGCAACAGAGTTAGATGACGTTGTTTCTGCACTTAATCAACAGGGCTTCCGTTGTGAATCTGGTGATGAATGGACTTCTGCAAGCTTTACAGAAGAAATGCAACGTTTAGGTTATTGATTCAAGGAAGAATAAAATGAACGCAATCGTATCAACTTCTCAAAGCGCTGAAGAATATTTAGAACTTGGTTTACGTGACCAATGGCATCCTGTTTTAGCAAGTTGGGAAGTCGCTGCTAATCCAGTTGGAATTACCCGTTTAGGCGAAAATATTGTGGTTTGGCGTGATGCCGAAGGTCAGGTTCATGCGCTTGAAGATCGCTGCCCACACCGCGGTGCTCGTCTTTCACTCGGTTGGAACTTGGGTGACCGAGTTGCTTGCTGGTATCACGGTGTTGAAGTTCGTGCTGATGGTGTTGTTGCCGATGTGCCAGCCGTTCATGAATGTCCAATGACCGGAACTAAATGTTTAAAGAACTATCCTGTAATTGAGCAACATGGAGCAATCTTTATCTGGTTTGGCATCGATGCAAATGAACAACCAGCACCGCTTGAGTTTCCAGAGCAACTTGCAAGTGAAGAGTGGAGTGCATTCCTTTGCCAGGCAGACTGGAAAGTAAACCATCAATACGCGATTGATAATGTGATGGACCCAATGCATGGGACCTATTTACACGCGACATCACACTCGATGGCAGATGGTGAACGTACTGCAGAGATGAAGCACCGTACAACCGATAAAGGCTTTGTTTTTGAAAAAGAAGGTCAAACAGGTGTGAACTTTGACTGGGTTGAATATGGTTCAACAGGTGCGAGTTGGTTACGACTTTCAATCCCATACCGCAAACAATTTGGCCCAGGTGGTGAATTTTGGATTGTAGGTTATGCAACGCCGATTGATGCCAATAATACTCGTGTATTTTTCTGGCGCTGCCGTAAGGTAAGTGGTTGGCAACGTAATGTATGGCGCTTCTTATATCGCAATCATTTAGAACAGTTGCATTGGGATGTATTGGAACAAGACCGCATTATTTTAGAAAACCTTGCGCCAAATGCGCGTGAAAAAGAGTTCCTCTATCAACACGATGTGGGTCTTGCACGTTTACGCCGTTTAATGAAAAAAGAGGCTGAAAAGCAATTAAAGAAAATTGCTGCGCTAAATGCATCAAACCGTATCGAGATGCAGGAAGAAGCTCATGGCTAATGTAGCGTTGTTGCAAGGCAAAAAAGTTTTAGTGACTGGTGCTGCGCGTGGTTTAGGCCGAGATTTCGCTCAAGCGATTGCCGAAGCTGGCGCTGAAGTTGTGATGGCAGATATTTTATCTGACTTGGTGCAACAAGAAGCCCAAGCGTTACAGCAACAAGGGTTAAACGTTCATGCTGTCACCGTTGACCTTGCCAATGCAGACTCTATTGAAAATGCGGTTGCAAAAAGCGTTGAAGTCTTACAGGGACTAGATGGCCTTGTGAATTGCGCGGCACTGGCGACCAATGTCGGTGGAAAAAATATGATTGATTACGATCCTGAACTTTGGGATCGGGTCATGAATATTAATGTGAAAGGCACATGGCTCATCAGTAAGGCATGCGTTCCCCATTTAAAGCAATCGGCTGCCGGCAAGATCATTAATGTTGCTTCCGATACAGCACTTTGGGGTGCACCAAACCTGATGGCTTATGTTGCAAGTAAAGGTGCAATTGTTGCCATGACGCGTTCAATGGCAAGAGAGTTGGGACAATCTAATATCTGTGTCAATACATTGTCACCGGGCCTTACTCTGGTTGAAGCAACCGAGTATGTGCCTCAAGAACGTCACGATTTATATGTCAACGGAAGAGCGATTCAACGTCAGCAACTTCCACAAGATTTAAATGGAACAGCATTGTATCTACTGTCGGATTTGTCCTCTTTTGTGACAGGTCAAAATATTCCGGTCAATGGCGGTTTTGTCTTTAACTAAGGAGTAGTCAAATGATTACAGGGATCGAGATTTTAAAGTTTGGAGTTGAAGATAGAGCCGCTTCAAACAAGTTTTTGGCAGATTTTGGTTTAAGCCAAAGTACTTCGGATATTGAAGGCACTGATCTTTACCAAACTCAAAATGGCAGCAAAATTTATTTATTTAATTGTGATGATGACCGTTTGCCAGTTGCTATTGAGCAAGGTTCAACTTTACGTGAAGTCACTTGGGGTGTTGATAGTGCTCAAGACCTTGAAGACTTGGCAGCTCGTTTGGCTGATGTAGAAGGTTTTAAACGTTCTGAAAATACAGTTCAGTGTCTTGACCCAAATGGTATGACTATCCGTTTTGAACAAAGTTTTGTGAAAGATGTTCAAGAACTTAAAACGGAAGGAATTAACCAATACGGCAACATTCAACGTGTGAATGCAGCAAGTCCTGTCTATGAAAAAGGTCAACCTATTGCGATTGGACACGTGGTGTTCTTTACACCAGATTTGGCAAAAACTGAAAATTTCTATATTGAAAAAGTAGGCTTTCATTTATCGGATGCCTATAAAAATCGCGGGGCATTCTTACGTTGCCGCGGTGAAGGTTATCACCATGATTTATTCTTGCTCAGTGTTCCAAATAAACCTGCTGGCTTAAATCACGTTGCGTTTGTAGTACGTGATATCCATGAGGTGATTGGGGGCGGTTTAAATATGAATCGTTCGGAATGGTCAACCTTTATTGGGCCGGGACGTCACCCAATTTCTTCTGCTTATTTCTGGTACGTCAACTCACCATTGGGTGGTGCATTTGAATACTACACTAACGATGATTATTTGACCGAAGAATGGCAGCCACGTGTAGAAGAACATCGTTTAGAGCTTTTCACCGAATGGGCGATTGAAGGTGGTCTTGATGACACAACCCGCCGTCAGGTGAAGCCTGTTTAACAGGTATGGCTTTACAAGGAAGATGGCTATGGAAAAGATCGTAATTGTAGGTGCCGGACAGGCAGCGGGTTGGGCAGTAAGTACCTTGCGTCAAAATGGTTATGTGGGTGAAATTCACGTGGTTTCAAATGAAGATCAAGTGTTTTATGAGCGTCCACCACTATCTAAGCAAGTACTTTCAAAAGAAGCAACTTATGAAAGTTTGAATCTGTTCTCTCCTGAACAGGTTCAAGAGTTCAAGGTTCAATGGCATAAACCGGAAATTGCGACAAAAGTCGACCGTGAGCAAAAACAGGTTCATTTAGAAAGCGGCCAAGTTTTGCCGTATGACAAATTGCTGATTGCAACTGGAAGCCGTGCACGTGTACCCGTCAATACATGGCAGTTCATTCCAAATGTTGTGACCTTACGCAATGTGCAAGACTGTGAACGTTTAGCTGAAATTTTAAAGAATGCAAAAAATGTCGCTGTGATTGGCGGCGGCTGGATTGGTTTAGAAATTGCTGCAACTGCACGTAAGCAAGGTAAAGAAGTTCACATTTTTGAATATGGCGACCGTTTGTGTGCAAGAAGTGTGAGTCCGGAAGTTTCTGCATTTTTAAAAAATATACATGAAGCCCAAGGTACAAAAATTCATTTAGACAGCAAGAGCCTTCATTTGGTTGAAGCGCCGAATCAGAAAGTTGAAGTGGTGAACCATCCTCAAAATAGTCAGTTATTTGACTGTGTTGTGGTAGGTGCGGGCGCTGAAATTGCCAAAGAATTAGGTGTGCATGCTGGTCTCGATGTGAAAGATGGCATTGTGGTGAATTGTTTTGGACAAACTTCAGATCAAAACATTTATGCCGCAGGTGATGTCGCGATTCATCCGGGCTTGGGTTATTGCATTCAGTCTTGGGCAAATGCACAAAATCAGGCAATTGCAGCAGCAAAGTCGATGCTCGGAATTGAAACTGAATATAGCGATATTCCATGGCTTTGGTCAGATCAATATCACTTTAATATCCAGATTTTAGGTACTTATCAACCTGAAAAAACTAAGGAAGTAGTCATTCGCCAAGGCGGTGAAGATCAGGTGAGTTATTTATATCTGGACCATGAAAATCGTTTGCTCAACATGATTGCCATTAATGACTCGAAGCTAGTCAAACTGGCAAAACGTTGGATGCAAGCCAACACCGTTTTAGATCCAAAACTATTAGTAGATGCTGAATTTAATGTCATGAAGTTAAAACCGTAAACATTAAATCTGGTTCTCATTACCAAATCGAAGGAATGACACATGAGTAATGAAGAAAAAAGTGGATTGAAGCATTGGGTACCTGCTTTTGTCCTTATGGTGTGTGTGGTACTGGCATTTTTCGACAAGATTAGTATTGCGGTTTTATTTTCAGATCCTCATTTTCAAAGTGCAATGGGAATTGCTGAAGATAAGGCCAAGCTTGGATGGCTCATGACAAGTTTCTTGCTTGCTTATGGTTTTTCATCAGTCTTTCTAAGCTTTTTGGGTGACATTTTTAACCCAAAGAAAATGCTGTTCTGGAGCGTGACCTCTTGGGGTTTACTCATGTTTTGCATGGGCTTCACCACCAGTTATTCAGGCATGTTGATTTTACGTGTACTGCTCGGTTTAGCAGAAGGTCCGTTATTTGCCTTGGCATACACCATTGTTAAACAGACTTACACAGATCATCAGCAAGCACGTGCTTCTACCATGTTCTTACTTGGAACACCGATTGGTGCATTCCTTGGGTTCCCGATTACTGCAAATGTTTTAGCGCACCATGACTGGCACACCACCTTTTTTGTGATGGCTGGTTTAACACTCATTGCCATTTTCAGCATTGTTTTTGGTTTACGTAACTTGCAGCTCAAGAAAACTGTCGAAATTGATGGTGAGAGTAAACGTACCAATTTCAAAGGCCACATTGCTAACACTAAATTGCTGCTCAGCAACAGCGCATTCTGGTTGGTGTGTCTCTTTAACATTGCGTTGATGACGTATTTGTGGGGCTTAAACAGCTGGGTTCCTTCTTACTTAATGCAAGACAAAGGATTCAATCTCAAAGAGTTTGGGATGTATTCAAGCTTTCCGTTCATTGCCATGTTAATTGGCGAAATTATCGGTGCGTTTTTATCTGACAAGTTAGGCCGCCGTGCAATTCAAGTATTTAGCGGTTTATTACTCGCGGGCATCTTCATGTATGTGATGGTCATTATGACTGAGCCATTATTGATTATTGCTGCCATGTCTTTAAGTGCTATGGCATGGGGTTTTGGAGTAGCAGCTGTATTTGCTCTGCTTGCAAGAGTAACGACCTCAAATGTAGGGGCGACTGCGGGTGGAATATTTAACGGTTTGGGTAATTTTGCAAGTGCAATTGCGCCTGTTCTTATCGGTTACATCGTGATGCAAACACACAGTTTTAATTTAGGAATTACCTTTTTGGCTGCTGTCGCTGTCATTGGGTCGTTGTTCTTGGTTCCTCTTTTAAAACGTTATTAATTCACTGTATAGGAGTTTAAAAAATGACTACACAACAATTCGAATCGTGGGCACAACCAGAGGGTGCTTCTTTAGAAGATTGGTTAAACACACGTATTGCTCGCTTTGAGACACGTAAATACGACTTCGATGCTTTGAAGTTCCAAGCAGATTACGACCCGAAATATCGCCGTGCACAAATGCGTTACATGGGTACGGGTGCAACAGGTGTTGCGAATGACGGCAACACTGTACCAGCAGAAAACTTCACGTTTTCAACCATGGTTCTGCCACCACAGTGTGAAGGTCCTTTGCACATTCACCACGATGTTGAAGAAGTTTTCTTTATGCTCCGCGGCGAAATTGATTTGTTCATTGAGCACAACGGCGAAAAATTTGAGACCCGTTTAAAAGAGCGTGACCTGATTTCAATTCCACCGGGTATTTACCGTGGTTTGTTTAACCCAGGTCAAGAAGATGCCTTGATGTGTGTGATGTTGGGAACAGGCAAACCAACCATTCCGAACTATCCACCAGAGCATCCATTGTCTCAAATCAAACGTTAATTGTTTGATGAAGTGAATAAAAGGAAAGAGTTGAAAATGATGACACTCATTGAACAGTTAGCAGAATTTCCGGTGAAAACCGTTACTGTTCAAGGCCAGCAGCAAGCCTATCGGGAAGCCGGTCAGGGCGAGTACCTTGTGCTGTTGCATGGCATTAGTTCGGGTTCTGCTTCATGGGTAAACCAACTTGAAGTGCTGTCTCATCATTTTCATGTCATTGCCTGGGACGCACCGGGCTATGGCAAATCAGATGAACTTTTAACTGATCAACCCAATGCTACCGACTACGCAAAGCGTTTGGCTGCGTTGTTTGATGTTTTAAAAATTGAAAAAGCAATTGTGGTCGGACACTCATTAGGTGCCTTACAGGCGAGTGCATTTGCTGCACTTTACCCAGAGCGAGTGAAACACTTGGTTGTCGCTAACTTGGCACAAGGCTACCAACGCCACGATGAACAGACACAGATTCAGGTTTTTGAAAAAAGACCAAAAATGTTGAAAGAACTTGGTGCTAAAGGAATGGCCGAAAGCCGTGGACCTCATTTGATTTATAAACAAGAGCCACAGGCCTTAGCTTTAGTTTCAGAGGTGATGCAACAGTTGACCCTACAGGGTTTCACACATGCATCGTACTTACTCGCATATGACGAAATACGTAATTATTTAACCCATTTAAAAGTCCCATGCACAGTGATTGCAGGGCAGCAAGATCAAATCACTCCTGCGTTAAGTATACAAGAGCTTGCTCAGGAATTGCAGTTGGAACAGCGCTTCATCATAGAAGATGCAGGACATTTAAGTTATGTCGACCAACCGCAAGCATTTAACCAAATTATGTTGACGATTCAGGAACAATCGTAAGAGAGATTAAGGATTATGAGCTTCCAAGTTGAAGGAAAAGTTGCAGTTGTTACCGGTGGCTCATCTGGGATTGGGCTGGCTGCTGTTGAAATACTGGTTGCAGAGGGTGCAAAAGTTGCTTGGTGTGGTCGCGATGAAGAACGTTTAAATGCTTCTAAGCACTATATTTTAGAAAAATTTCCACATGCCAATATTTTTACCAAAGCATGTAATGTTTTGAAAAAAGAAGAAGTTCAGCAATTTGCCAAAGACGTCAAACTCAATTTGGGCAATGTGGACATGCTCATTAACAATGCTGGGCAAGGTCGTGTTTCAAATTTTGAAAATACGCAAGATGAAGACTGGATGAAAGAAATTGAGCTGAAATATTTCAGTGTTTTACATCCGGTAAGAGCTTTTCTTGACGACTTAAAACAGTCGGCAAATGCGTCTATTACCAATGTGAACTCATTACTGGCATTGCAACCTGAACCGCACATGATTGCGACTTCATCTGCACGCGCTGCACTTTTGAACTTAACCCATTCTTTGGCACATGAGTTTACTCAATATGGTGTTCGCGTGAACTCGATTTTACTCGGTATGGTCGAATCTGCGCAGTGGAAACGCCGTTATGAAACCCGTTCAGATTTAAATCTGTCATGGGAGGAGTGGA
Source organism: Acinetobacter sp. 70_2 (assembly GCF_056736115.1). Taxonomy (NCBI): domain Bacteria; kingdom Pseudomonadati; phylum Pseudomonadota; class Gammaproteobacteria; order Moraxellales; family Moraxellaceae; genus Acinetobacter; species Acinetobacter sp. 70_2. Next base: position 104,130 of record NZ_JBWZIP010000001.1, on the reverse strand, counting down.
CAGGCAATATTGCAAAAAATCGCGGTATTCCAATGCAGCGTTTAGGCCGCCCAGAAGAGCCTGCACGTGCTTTAGTTTTCTTGGCATCACCATTGGCATCTTACACCACAGGTTCAGCAATAGATGTCTCGGGTGGTTTTAACAAACATTTATAAATATTAGGTGCTGTCATGAAAAAGTTGATGATGATTGGTTTTGGCGCAATGGCGGCAGAAGTGTATGCCCACTTGCCTCAAGATCTGCAACTCAAATGGATTGTCGTGCCATCTCGCAGTATTGAAAAAGTGCAGTCACAAGTGTCTTCCGAGATTCAGGTGATTTCAGATATTGAGCAATGTGATGGTGAGCCTGACTATGTTATTGAGGTGGCAGGTCAAGCAGCCGTGAAAGAGCATGCTCAAAAAGTTTTAGCGAAAGGCTGGACCATTGGTCTGATTTCGGTGGGTACTTTGGCTGATAACGAGTTTTTAATTCAGCTTAAACAAACTGCTGAAAAAAATGATGCTCATCTGCATTTACTGGCAGGGGCTATCGCAGGCATTGACGGTATTTCTGCGGCCAAAGAAGGTGGTTTGCAAAAAGTCACTTACAAAGGCTGTAAAAGCCCAAAAAGCTGGAAGGGTAGTTATGCAGAGCAATTGGTCGATTTAGACCATGTTGCTGAAGCTACAGTTTTTTTTACTGGAACAGCCCGCGAAGCTGCGACTAAATTTCCAGCCAATGCCAACGTTGCAGCAACCATTGCACTAGCAGGGCTTGGAATGGATGAAACCATGGTTGAGTTAACTGTTGATCCAACCATCAACAAAAACAAACACACCATTGTGGCAGAAGGTGGCTTTGGGCAAATGACCATTGAACTGGTGGGCGTGCCGTTACCAAGTAACCCGAAAACATCAACTTTGGCTGCGCTTAGCGTGATTCGTGCTTGTCGCAACAGTGTAGAAGCAATACAGATTTAAGAAGGATTTGATCATGGCAAAGGAAATTTATATTGCAGGTGAATGGCGATTAGGTCGTGGTGCAGTCATTCAAAGCCTGTTTCCGGCAGATCAGTCGGTAAACGCTGAGCTTTCAACAGCAACGCTTGAAGATGTAAATGAAGCAATTGAAAAAGCAGATCAGGCTTGGCGTGAACCGAGCTGGAGAAACAGCTTGCCGCATGAGCGCGCACGTATTCTCTACAAAGTTGCAGACATTATTGAAGCGCGTGTAGATGAGTTAGCGAAATTACAAACACGTGATAATGGTAAGCCTTTAACCGAAACTCGTGGCTTGGTGATGAGCGCGGCGGCAACTGCACGTTATGTTGCTGCGGCTTGTGAAACAATGAATGACGAGCTCACCACTCAACGTGCTCCAGACTTTATGACCATGAGTGTGCATGAACCTGTCGGCGTTGTGGCAGCCATTACCCCTTGGAACTCTCCAATCGCGAGTGAAGTTCAAAAGCTTGCTCCAGCTTTGGCAGCAGGAAATGCCGTGGTGTTAAAACCAGCAGAAGCAACCTCACTGATTGCTTTAGAGCTTGCCAAAATTTTTGAAGAAGCTGGCTTACCAAAAGGCTTACTCAGCGTGCTAGTTGGTCGTGGTTCTATCATTGGTGATGCGATTGCTCAACATCCATTGGTTCGTAAAATTTCTTTTACAGGTGGCACAACCACAGGTCGTCATTTGGCACACATTGCCGCAGATAAACTGATTACTACTTCGCTTGAGTTAGGTGGTAAGTCACCAACCATCGTTTTGCCGGATGCAGATGTCGAACTGGCAGCTAAAGGTGTCGCGTATGGTATTTTTAGCTCGGCAGGCCAAGCGTGTATCGCAGGTTCTCGCTTGTTTATTCATAGCAGTCTTTACGATCAGTTTTTAACGCGTTTGGTTGAAATTACCAAAGGCTTACGTGTGGGCCATCCGGAACAAGCTGGTGTGCATTTAGGACCACTGGTCAATGACAAACATATGCAGTCTGTTGACCGCTATGTGCAGCTTGCTAAAAGCGAAGGTGGTCAAGTTCTGATTGGTGGTGAAGCGCTTACGGCTGGTGACTATGCCAAAGGAAGTTATTACTTACCAACGATTATCACGGGCTTAAATAACAGTGCTCAAACCTGTCAGGAAGAAATTTTTGGCCCTGTTTTAGTGGTTATGAAATATGACAATGAGCAAGATTTAATTGCTCAAGCCAATGACAGTTGTTTTGGCCTTGCCGCAGGTATTTGGACTGAAAGCTATCGCAAAGCTTGGCGGATTGCACGTGCATTAGAAGTGGGAACGGTATGGATTAATACCTACAAAAAGTTCTCGATTAGTACGCCTTTTGGTGGCTTTAAAGACAGTGGAATCGGGCGCGAAAAAGGCCGTTTGGGCATTTTATCGTACATGCAACAAAAGAGTATTTATATGGGGCTGAATGAACAGCCTAACCCTTGGTGCGATTAATAAATTCAAGGACTGAAAACAAATTTTGAGGAACAGACATGACTGAACGTGTAAATGTAGGCGAAGCAATCGCAAGAGTTTTAGAAGCGCACCAAGTTGATAGTATTTATGGTGTTATTTCCATCCACAATTTACCGATTGCCGATGCAGTAGGGCGCCGTGAAAAAATGCGTTTTGTCGCAGCCCGTGGTGAAGCGGGTGCGGTTACTATGGCAGATGCACACTCACGCTTTAAAGGCCTAGGTGTAGCGTTAACCAGTACGGGTGCTGGAGCAGGTAATGCGGTGGGGTCACTGATTGAAGCAATGAATGCGGGTAGCCCTGTATTGCATTTAACAGGTCAAGTTGAGCGTGAATATCTTGACCGTGATGCAAGTTTCATTCATGAAACTAAAGACCAACTTACATTCTTGCGTGCATCAAGCAAAGCGGCGTTCCGTATTACCAGTCCAGACAATGCAGTTGGTGTGATACGTGAAGCAATTCGAGTAGCAACTACAGTTCCAATGGGACCAGTAAGTGTTGAGTTACCAATTGATGTACAGGCAGCAGAAATCGATTTGCCACTTAACTTAGGACCAGTCAAAGCACTTGAGTTACCACAGGCAGAGCAAGCTGAAATCGACCTTCTTGTCAGTGAAATCAAAAAAGCAAAACGTCCGATTTTCTGGATTGGCGGTGGAACTTTAAATAGTGTTGCTGAAGTTAAAGCAATTGCAGATTTAGGTATTCCGGTTGTTTCATCGACTCATGCTCGTGGGGTGTTGCCAGATGATCATCCACGTAGCTTAGGTGCTTTCCATAATTCGGCGGGTGTTGAGCAGTTATTAAAAGATGCTGACTTAATGGTTGTGGTGGGTTCTCGTTTACGCAGTAATGAAACAAAAACTTATTCGGTTGAATTCCCTGAAAATATTATTCAGGTAGATGCCAACCCAGTGGCTCAGCAACGTAATTACAAAATCCGCAACTTCATTTGTGGTGATGCCAAAGATGTCTTAACACGTGTGTTAGAACAGCTTCAAGACATTTCAAAAGTTGATGCTGACTACGATGCTGCTGTAGTGGCTGCTAAACAGTCTGCAATTGATGCACTGCGCAAACAAATCGATCAATACGCATTAATTTGTGATCACTTACGTGCAGCTTTACCTCAAGACGGTATTTTTGTACGTGACATCACCATGTCTGGTAGCACATGGGGCAGTCGTTTATTCCCTGTACAAGCACCAAACCAAAACATCCACTCACTTGCGGGTGCAATTGGGTTAGGCCTTGCAACAGCAATCGGCGCTTCAATTGCTAACCCTGACAAAAAAGTAATTGGTTTAGTCGGCGATGGCGGCTTAATGCTGGGTATTGGTGAGATTGCAACCATGGTGCAAGAAAACACCAATATGGTCCTAATGATTATGAATGATGGTGGTTATGGCGTAATGCGTGGTATTCAAAATAATTACTTCGGTGGCCGCCAGTATTTCAATGAACTGCATACGCCTGACTACAAACTTCTTGGTGAATCAATGGGTGTGAAAAGCTGGAAAGTAGGTAGTGCAGATGAGTTTAAAACGGTTATTCAAGAGGCTGTCGCTTTTGAAGGGCCAACCGTGATTGAGCTGGATATGAACTCGATTGGACCATTAAACTTCGCGGGTCCACCGCAAAAGAAACTGTATTAACCAGTTTGGATGGTTTAGTACATATGCGATGGGAGCTGCTAAGCCATCCTTTTTTTAGATAAAATTTTTTGTCTAAAAAACAATAAAAACTAAGTTTTACAGGTAAAACAAATAAAGTTCCAGCAGGACGCTGGAACTCAATCAAGGATGTAGAGATGAAAAAGACTTCATTGATCATGGCATTCATTGCACCGCTTACGCTGGGGGTAAGCGTCAATGCATTTGCAAAAGACTCATTGCTTGAATGGAAAAGTGATGATGGCACCGACTCATTAAAGTTAGGTGGGGTGGTTCGGTTAAATCAACGCTATGAAGATTGGGAAGGGCCAAACCGTGGTTTTGGTAAGCTCCATTTTGATATTTTCAGGGTAGATCTCAAAGGAAAGTTTGATGATGCCTACATCAATGCCAGTTATATGTTTCAAGACCAACAGAAAACGTCCATTGAAAAAGCATATGTTGGATATAACCTAGATGCGAATAACAGCATTGAAGCAGGTTTGGTTTATAAGCCTTTCACGATTTATCCATACCCACAAAATGGCTGGACCTATCACATTCCATTCTTTTTAGGTTATGGCAATAACATTGCACCGGGGATTAACTGGAATTATCACGACAAAGATTGGGATTTAAAACTCGGGTATTACCCGCAAATGTTAGAGACGAATTTGCGTTATTCACCTGAAAGTGCAACTTATGATGACTTGGCAGGAAATGCATTTCCATCTCAAAAAGCCTATCAAAATGAAAAACGCAATCAGGTGAATACCCGTATTGTACGTAAGTTAGAGACCGATTTTGGTAAGCAAGAGTTCGGTGTATCAGGTGCAATTGCCCAGCTACATAATGATATTACCGACAAAGACGGCAAATATTATGCAGTCGGTTTGCACACCGAAAACAACTACAAACGCTTTAATCTACAAAGCTCGGTCATTCATTATCAATACGATGCTAAAAATCCAGATGGTGTAAATAGTGATATGACTTTAATGGGGGCGAATGGACTTACACCTGCTTATTTCATTGCTTCAGAAGGGACGATTGCCAGTTTAAACCTTGCCTATACGTTGCCTGTCACCAATATGGGTAAGCTAAAATCCATTAAGTTTTATAATGACTATAGTTACTTGGATAAAAAACGTGATGATTGGTCCGACTCGCAAATGAACACCACAGGAATGATGTTTATTGCTTCACCCTTTATGGTTTGGGCAGATTATACGTGGGGTAAAAACTCCAACATCATTGGTGGTTCTACAAACTCAACGGGTTATACCTCTGCAACCTCGCCAAACAGTGATAAATGGTTATATCGTATTAACTTTAATATCGGCTTTACTTTCTAAACTAAGCAGCAATAAAAAAACCACGCAATCGGCGTGGTTTTTTCATAGGTTAAAGCTTTTAATATCTGTTTTTTTCAAACTTATTCCAAAATACAAAAGCAGTCACAAAGGCTAAAATTGTTAGCACGAAAATATAATACATCGCACCAATATCACTATATTGACTGAGCCAATGCACTAAAGGCAGTGTCATACCGCCAACAATCGCATAAGACAAATTATAAGAAAATGAAATGCCCGAGAAACGCACAGGCGCGGGGAACATTTTAACCATACTGCTCGACACCATGCCGACAGTACCAGAGCATAGACCCAACAGCATATATAAACCAAAAATGGTTGAATGGGCAGCATGTCCTAAACTGTTATAAAAAACTGCTGCTGTGAGTGCAACGGCAAGCGCACCGACCATCATGACTTTGCCACAGCCAAAACGGTCAGCAAAATAGCCAGCCAAGATACACCCGACCATTTGCATAACAATTGCTGCACTTTGCATTTCAAAAGTCTGTGCGCGCTCAAAGCCAAATGAACCAATCAATAAATTGGGCATGGCTAAAATAACCACGACTACACAGCCAGTTAAAAACCACGTAAATAACATGCCAATCGCAACGGCTGTTTTATGCGTTTTTAACACTTGTTTTACAGGCATTTCTTTTGAAATTTCTTTACGTGCCTGCATGGCTTTAAACACAGGCGTTTCTTTTAAATAAGTCCGTAAATAAAGTGCAACTAGACCAAAAATACCACCTGCAATGAAAGGAATACGCCATGCCCAGTCGTGAATTTGTCCTTCACTAAAATTCAGTGAAATCCATAGAGACATCAGTGCGCCTAGTAAAATTCCTAAAGACAGACCAGCGGTGAGTAAACCATTTGCCAGTCCAATTTTTCTTTCGGGAACATGTTCAGACACAAAGGTCCATGCGGCTGGAATTTCACCCCCAATCGCAATCCCTTGTACCACTCGCATAAGTAGTAAAAGTAGGGGGGCTAAATACCCAATATTTTCAAAGGTCGGCAATATCCCGATAAACAGGGTAGGCAGCGCCATCAGCAAAATAGAAAGTGAAAATAGTTTTTTGCGCCCAACTAAATCACCAAAGTGGGCCATAACCACCCCACCTAAAGGCCTAAAAAAGTAACCTGCTGCGAAAATTCCGTAAGTGTTAAGCATGGCCCAAAATGGGCTAAGGGTGCTTGGGAAAAACAGGTCGGAAATGATTTTGGCGTAAAACACATAAATCACAAAATCGTAAAATTCTAAAGCTCCACCCAATGAAGAAAGGGCGAGGGTTCGTTTATCTTCTTTATTGAGATAGTTCGCATCCTGCAAAGTTAAGTCCTGATCCATTTTTTTACTTAATTGTTGTAATTGAAGTTTGGATATTAATGGAAAAGTGAAGTAAAAGTAAATGGAGGAAATTTGTTCTATACGGAGGCTTAGATTTTCATCACTCAAATAAAAAAAGCTTTAAAACAAAAAACGCATTAGATGAAACAAAAACAGATGTAGGAATGACTTTTCTTTTGAGTCGTTCAGCGAAATAATAAAACTCGTCTAGCCAGTTTAATGAGAGAGTCAAAGGATGAGTGTAGTTTTACCTGTCGCGAAGCGTGGTGAAGATATTTTGAAATTGATTGCGGCTCCCGTCTCGGCAAATGAGTTAAACAGTGATTGGCTTTATCAGCTTGCCGCTGCTATGCAAGCAACCATGCTTGAGCGTAATGGAGTGGGAATTGCCGCACCGCAAGTTTATATTTCTAAACGCGTCATTATTGTGGCTTCCAGACCAAACCCACGCTATCCCGATGCACCTGAAATGGATGCTGTGGTGATGGTGAATCCTGAAATTTTAGAGTTTTCGAGTGAAACGCTTTTGGGTGAAGAAGGTTGCTTAAGTGTGCCAGATGAACGTGGACAAGTGGAACGTGCAGAAATGGTTAAGGTTAAATATCTAACCCTTAAAGGAGAGATGGTTGAAACAATTTTTCATGGTTTTCCTGCTCGTATTGTTCAACATGAAGTCGATCATTTAAATGGAATCTTGTTTGTAGAAAGAATAAGCTAATCTTCAGTTTAAAGTTTTGAAAAACCTATAATGAGCTTGAAATGAATAAGACATAGCAATTACAATACTTATAGCGTGATATTTAAATCATTACAAAAGATATAATTTTAATATTATCAGCAGGTTGTGCTGAAATTTTGCGCGATGTTGTGAATCTCCTCATTTAAGGTTACTGACCATGAAAACCCCTCTCCCAGAATATTTGGCAAATGTTATAGAAGCCTGTGACATCGACAACAGTGGTCATCTCGCCGATTATATTCCTGAGTTGGCAAATGCAAACCCAGATCGATTAGCTTTAGCAATGTCTACGGTAGATGGCGAAATTTATTCGGTTGGTGATGATGATGTCGAATTCACCATACAGTCGATTTCTAAACCTTTTGTATATGCCTATGTTTTACAACAACTTGGCATTGATGCAGTACTTGCGAAAGTAGGGGTAGAGCCTTCGGGGGAAGCCTTCAATGAAATTTCTTTGGGTAAAGACGGACGTCCGAAAAACCCGATGATTAACTCTGGCGCAATTACTGTACATTCCTTGATTCAGGTCAAGCATGGTTTACATAGCGCAGAAATTCTACGCCGTTTTATGAGCGAGCTTGCAGGCCGCGAATTAAGTTTTGATGAGTCTGTTTATGATTCGGAAGTTAAAACAGCCTACCGTAATCTTTCGATCGGTTATATGTTGAGAACTGTCGGAATTTTGGAAACTGACCCTGTAGATATCGTGAATGGCTATATTCGCCAATGTGCGATCATGGTTACAGTTAAAGACTTGGTACGTATGGGCAGTGTACTTGCTAATGGCGGGGTCGATCCTAGAACTGGAAAGCGCCTATTGAATCGATCTGTCGTTAGACAAGTCCTCAGTGTCATGATGAGCTGTGGTATGTACGATGCAGCGGGTGACTGGCTTTCAACTGTAGGTATTCCTGCTAAAAGTGGTGTAGCAGGCGGTATCTTGGGTGTGCTACCGGGGCAGGTCAGTATTGCTGCTTTTTCACCTCGTTTAGATGAGCATGGTCATAGTATTCGAGGCATCGATATTTTAGAGCGATTATCTCGTGACATGGGATTACATCTCATGGAAGGTACACCTTCTGCACAAACCATTGTACAAAGCCATTACCGCACAGGAAAAGACGCATCATTAAGCGTATATGTGCTTCGCGGCGTATTGAAATTTACTGAAGCGGAAATGTTATTACGCATTTTACAAGACGAGACAACTGACCAAAGCACAATCGTCATTGATTTAACACAGATTTCACTTATCCACGATGTGGGTAAACGTATGTTCTTAGAAGGGGTAGATCGTCTGATTGATGATGGTCATACGCTTGTTCTAGTTGACCCTGAACAGCGCTTAGATCATGCCAGAACAGCTAAAGATCGTGAGCTTCATGTCTACCACGATTTTGATGATTTGCTCGAAAAGCATGAGATCCGCACTAAAAAAAAGACTTATAGCGACATCGCGGCACTTCTAAACTGCTGAGGTGTTTTTCCTAGATGTCGCTTAAACATCGCACTGAACGCGCTGGGGTTTGTATACCCCAGTGACTCTGAAATTTGAGCAATAGATTCACCATTCGCGATTTTACTCAAGGCAATTGCAATATGCATTTGCTGTACCCACGCCCGATACGACAGCCCAGTTTCTTTTTGGAACATACGCATTAAAGTTCTAGAACTCGTACCAATCTCATCGGCCCAATCTGTTAAGTCTTTTGAATGGTCAGGAGTATGTAATAACTCTTGGCAAATTTTTAATAGTCGTTTGTCTTTCGGCCAAGGAATCTGAATAGGTAACAAATTGGCTCGATGAATTTCTTCAAAAATCAAAATTTGTAAAGAACGGGAAAGTTCTTGAGAAGTCGCAGTATTTGGCGTGTCTTCTCGCTCAATTTCATTTAAACGAATTAAAAGTTCATGTAAAAGGTTGCTTACTCGAATAATAAAACAATGTTGCCCCATTAGAGCTGCTGCATTTACTTCAACCAATGCCGTATTTAACTTCACGTGACTCAATGAAATCACGCTGTGTTCTACATTTGCCGGAATCCATAATGCACACATCGGCGGCACAATCCAGACATGATTAGGTGTAAAAACCTGAATATTTCCTGTAGACGCATACAAAAACTGCGCACGTGTATGCGTATGGGTAGGTGTGATTTCTCGGTAGGAATGCTCAGAAGAGAGTCCAATCACAAGTTCAGACAAATCAGACTGAATAAGAGAATCGGACATAAAATATCCTGAAAATTGTCACTTATACAATGATTATTGGAAGATAACTTTATAAGCGACAATTTACAATAAGCATCTCATTTAAAAATATTGGAGTTTTTCAGGTATGACGTCTTCAATACAATTGAAAGATGGTATTGCCAATACCGTTGCAAATGATCAGCCTCAAGGAATGATTATTAAAATTGTAGGCGCCGTGGCGGTTGCGCATTTACTGAACGATTTGATTCAAGCGGTGCTACCAGCCATCTATCCAATGCTAAAAGCAAACTTTTCGCTGAGTTTTGCAGAGGTTGGCCTGATTTCGTTTGTATATCAAATTACAGGTTCACTACTTCAGCCTTGGATTGGACTTTATACCGATAAACATCCAAAACCATATCTTCTCCCACTCGGAATGGTCGTTACATTCTGCGGCATTATCTTGTTGGCATTTTCACCTAGTTTTGCTGTGTTGTTATGTGCATCTGCACTGATTGGGGTCGGGTCTGCAACCTTTCATCCTGAGGCTTCACGGGTGGCACGAATGGCGTCGGGTGGACGCTTTGGTACGGCTCAATCGACTTTTCAGGTGGGCGGAAACACAGGTACTGCCATTGGCCCATTGTTGGCAGCTTTACTGATTGTTCCATTTGGGCAGCATGCAGTTGCGGGCTTGGTTATCATTGCACTTTTAGCAATTTGGGTTTTATTTGGTGTAAGCCGTTGGACGGTAAGTCATGCAAAAAGTCAGGTGGTTGCACGTGCTACCCAAGCACAGAGTAAATTGCATGGCCGTAAGCTTATTATTGCTTTGAGCACAATTAGTTTATTGATGTTTGCTAAATTTACTTACATTGCCAGCATTAGTAACTACTTTACTTTTTATCTTATTCAAAAGTTCCATATCAGCATCCAGACTGCTCAGTTGCATTTATTTGCCTTTTTAGCAGCCGTTGCATTAGGTACATTTGCAGGTGGCCCAATTGGAGACAAAATTGGCCGTAAAGCTGTGATCTGGGTTTCATTTATTGGTATGGCGCCGTTTGCATTAATGATGCCGTATGCAAACTTATTCTGGACAACGGTTTTCTCAATTATTGCAGGTTTGGTGTTGTCGTCTGCTTTTGCCGCAATGGTGGTTTACGCACAAGAAGCTGTTCCGGGCCGTGTGGGTATGATTGCAGGTTTAATGTTTGGTCTTATGTTTGGGGTAAGTGGTATTGCCGCAGCAGGGTTGGGACATTTAGCTGATATTAACGGCATTGAATGGGTATTTGGTTTATGTTCATTCTTGCCATTACTTGGGTTTGCAACAGCACTTTTACCAAACACAAAGGTTAAATAAATGAAAAGACTCTCAGCCATATTCAGCTGAGAGTCTTTTTAGTCAAATATATCTCTAATTAAAAAGACTATTTTTGAACACCAAACTTAAATACGGTAACACTGTTATAAGTTTGATTTGGGTTTAAACGTGTAGATGGGAAAGTCGGTTGATTTGGGCTATCTGGAAAATGCTGTGTTTCTAATGCTAGCGCATCTGCTTGTCGATAGAGTACGCCGTTTGCACCAGCAACATTTCCGAGTAAATGATTGGCTGTATACATTTGAACACTGGGTTCAGTAGTCAAGACTTGCAGTGTCCGTTTAGATTTCGGATCAAAAACATGAGCTGCAAGATTTAACTTTCCTTGAGACTTTTGGTTAAGTACCCAAGTTTGGTCATAGCCATACCCATAGGCCAATTGCTGATGATTCGCTCGAATATCTTTCACAATTGCTTTAGGCGTCCGAAAATCAAAAGGCGTACCTGCAACCGAAGCTATTTCACCTGTGGGTAAAGAGTTTTGATCGGTTACCAATACACGGTCTGCATTTAGCTGGACAACATGATCCAGTACGCCATAAGGGTTATTACCAGCGCCGGACAAGTTGAAATAACTATGGTTGGTAAGATTGACGACTGTAGGTTGATCAGTTTTGGCCTTATATTCAATTTTAAATTCATTCTGATCTGAAAGACTGTAGATCACTTCCACATCTAATTTTCCGGGAAAACCTTGATCACCATTTGGACTGGTCAACTTAAGAGAAGCTTTAACGGTTTCACCTTGAGAAACGAGGGGCTTAACTTGCCAAACACGTTTATCAAAACCCGGATTACCGCTATGTAATGAATTCGGTCCATTATTTTTTTCAAGATTATATGTTTTTCCATCTAAGCTAAATTTAGCCTTACCAATCCGGTTCGCATAACGACCAATTAACCCGCCAAAATGAATGCCTTCCTTGGTATCAGTGACTTCATAGCCTTTTAGATCATCGAAGCCCAAAACAATATTATTTTGTTTACCTTGTGCATCGGGAGTCAAAATCTGAGTAATTACACCACCGAAGCTAATAAAAGAAACTGAGACTCCCTTATTATTGCTCATGGTGTATAGATCAACTTTTTGACCGTCTTGAGTCGTACCATAGGGTTTTACATTTAATGTTGCTGCATTTGCAAGTTGTGCAAAGCTATAAATCGCAACACCTAAAATTACTAATTTTTTCATGCTTATACTCTATTTTTTAATAATTGGACTGGATGAATATAAGATTGATTTTTCGTCTTTTTAAACAGTTTTTTATTATATATAGTGTTAATGATGATTAGCGCTGTTAACGCTAAGTATTGAACAAACTGGCACTAATTCAATTAATAAAACTCAACAGTAAGCTATTTTTATGACTCATCTCGACTCGGTTTTAAAATTTTCGCTTGGTCTTAATGGCATGTCATTTGACTTAGACAACCAGCACATCCAACTCGAACAGGGCTTAGGTTTTGTTAATTCAAAAAGTATTCGACATGGTGTGATTGATGAACTTGCTATCGAAAAGATGATTTATTTTATTGAAGAAATCATCGAGTCCCAGCCTCTAAGAAATTTAAAGATAAGTGGCGTAGCTGTTACGTCTGATACTGCCATGACACAACTTAGCGAGTTATTTTTTAGTGCTAAAAAGCAAATTAGCCGTATTGAGCTTGAGCATGGTTTTAATAGTTTTATTGAGCGTTTGAGCTATTACACAAACCAAGTGGCTCCAGATCAGCTTTATATTTTTACCTACTTTGTATTTATTCGAGAGATGATGCATCACTTAAGAGTTGAGCAAATTCAGATCCTTTAAGAAATGACACTAAAAGCGTAAAAAATAGGGAATAACGGATAGTAAAGTGCCAATGCCACTAAGCAAGACATTACTCTCAATAAAATAAGGGAAAATCATTAAAATTAAACCCACAGTAAAAGGCACAGTCATTTTTTGCTTTTTTCCATAGAGAAAATAGCCGAGCCCAATGGAGCTAAAGATTACGCCGAGAAAAAGTTGAGTTGTGTTCATAAAGAGTTTCTAAATACTTGAATAAAAAAGAGCTACATATGTAGCTCTCCTCAAAAATTACATAAGCTTAAGCAATCGAATCATCTAAATTTGGTGCTAACCAACGCTTCGCTTCATCCAGTGTCCACCCTTTACGTTTTGCATAATCTTCAAGTTGGTCTTGAGAGATTTTACCCACGTTAAAGTATTCACTTTGTGGATGAGAATAATAGAAACCGCTCACCGAAGATGGTGGCATCATTGCAAAGTGTTCAGTCAGTTTAGTACCGATTTTGTCGGTAGAACCTAACCAGTCGAACAACACCGCTTTTTCAGAGTGCTCTGGGCAAGCAGGGTAACCCGGTGCAGGGCGAATACCGACATATTTCTCTTTAATCAGTTCTTCATTGCTAAGCTGTTCATCCGCTTTATAGCCCCAGAACTCTTTACGAATGCGTTCATGTAAGTGTTCGGCAAAAGCTTCAGCAAAACGGTCTGCCAATGACTGAACTAAAATTGCAGAGTAGTCATCACCTTTAGCTTTGTATTCATTTGCCAGTTCTTCTGCACCAAAAATAGATACAGTAAATCCGCCTAAGTAGTCTTGTTGCTCACGGTCAGTGCGAATGTAATCTGCTAAAGACAAGTTTGGTTTACCTGTGACTTTGTCAGATTGCTGACGTAAGTGCTCAAAAGTATGCGTAACATTTTGCCCCGCTTCATCGAATACGCTCACTGTGTCTGCGTCAGTGCGCTGAGCAGGGAACATACCAAATACAGCACGTGCATCAAAAAGGTTGTTGTCGATAATATCTTTCAACATCGCTTGTGCTTGGTTGTAAAGGTCAGTTGCCGCTTCACCCACCACTTCATCTTCTAAAATTTTCGGGAATTTACCTGCCAAGCTCCAAGAAATAAAGAATGGTGTCCAGTCAAAATAATCTACGAGTGTTGCAAGCGGATAATTCTTTAAAACTTGTGTTCCTAAAAGATTTGGTTTTGGTGGCACGTAGCTTTCATCAATTTTAAAACCATTTTCAACCGACTCTTTATAAGTCAGTTTGGCCGCTTTTGGTTGCTTGTTGGCTAAACGTTCACGAATTTTGGCATATTCAGCACGGTGTTCTTCAATAAAGTTTCCACGCATTTCTTTTGAAAGGAGAGTGGTTGCAACACCCACAGCACGTGAAGCATCAGCCACATAAATCACAGCATCGTTTTGGTACTGAGGATCAATTTTTACTGCTGTGTGGGCTTTAGACGTCGTCGCACCACCAATCAATAAAGGAATGTTAAAGCCCTTACGCTGCATTTCTTTCGCAACAAATACCATTTCATCTAAAGATGGAGTGATCAGACCAGACAAGCCAATGATGTCACATTTTTCATCAATTGCAGTTTGCAAGATCTTCTCGCAAGGTACCATCACACCAAGGTCAACAATATCGTAGCCATTACAGCCAAGTACCACGCCTACAATATTTTTACCAATATCGTGTACGTCGCCTTTAACAGTTGCCATGAGGACTTTACCTTTAGATTGTCCTTCAGACTTTTCAGCTTCAATGTATGGGTTGAGCCATGCTACAGCTTGTTTCATAACACGGGCAGATTTTACAACCTGTGGTAAGAACATTTTGCCTGAACCGAACAAGTCACCAACCACGTTCATACCGTCCATCAGCGGTCCTTCAATCACATCTAAAGGACGTTTTGATTTTAAGCGAGCTTCTTCGGTGTCTTGGTCAATATAAGTGGTAATACCTTTAACCAATGCATATTCAAGACGTTTTTCAACTGATTCATTACGCCATTCAAGGTTTTCGGCTTCTTTGGCAGCACCGCCTTGTCCGCGGTATTTTTCTGCTACTTCAAGCAGTTTCTCAGTCGCAGCTTGACCAGACTCACCTTGGTTTTGGTTTAAGATGACATCTTCAACAGCTTCTTTTAGCTCGGCTGGAATGTCATCATAAATTGCCATTTGACCAGCATTCACAATACCCATGGTCATGCCTTGCTTAATGGCATGGTACAAGAACACAGAGTGAATCGCTTCACGAACGGGTTCATTACCACGGAATGAGAATGAAACGTTCGATACCCCACCAGAAATCATGGCATGTGGTAAGTTCTGTTTAATCCAACCTGTCGCCTCAATAAAATCGACCGCGTAGTTGTTGTGTTCTTCAATACCTGTTGCCACTGCGAACACGTTAGGATCAAAAATAATATCTTCAGCAGGGAAGCCCACTTCATTTACTAAAATGTCGTATGAACGTTTACAGATTTCGCGTTTACGTTCAGCAGTATCAGCCTGTCCAGCTTCATCAAAGGCCATCACAATAATTGCGGCACCATATTGACGGCAAAGGCGGGCTTTTTCGACAAACTCGTCATAACCTTCTTTTAAAGAAATCGAGTTAACAACAGGTTTACCTTGTACGCATTTTAAGCCAGCTTCAATGATTTCCCATTTTGATGAGTCAATCATGATTGGCACACGTGAAATATCAGGTTCAGATGCTACAAGGTTTAAAAAATGCACCATCGCATTTTGCGAATCGAGCATCCCTTCATCCATGTTAATGTCGATAATTTGCGCGCCAGCTTCAACTTGTTGCTGTGCAACTTCTAAAGCTTCGGCAAAGTTTTCTTCACGAATGAGACGTAAGAATTTTTTAGAACCAGTAACGTTAGTACGTTCACCAACGTTTACGAAAAGTGAGTCATCATGAATATTAAATGGCTCTAAACCACTTAAACGGCAAGCAGGTACTGTTTCAGGTACTTGGCGAGGCGCAATATCTTTTACTGCATTGGCAATGGCGCGAATATGATCTGGTGTCGTACCACAGCAACCACCCGTAATGTTAATTAAACCGCTTTCAGCAAATTCTTTTAAGAAAGCAGCAGTTTGCTCAGGCGTTTCGTCATATCCACCAAATGCGTTTGGTAAGCCTGCATTTGGATGCGCTGAAACAAAAGTATCTGCGACATCAGAAATAGTTTTTACGTGAGGACGCATGGCATCTGCACCAAGCGCACAGTTAAAGCCAATTGAAAGCAAATCACCATGACGAACAGAGTTCCAGAAAGCTTCGGCAGTTTGGCCTGTTAAAGTACGACCTGATGCATCGGTAATGGTTCCTGAAATCATAATTGGTAACTCACGACCAATTTGTTTGAAGACTTCTTTAACTGCAAAAATGGCTGCTTTACAGTTTAATGTATCAAATACGGTTTCAATCAAAATGATATCAACACCGCCTTCAATCAGTGCATGAGTCGCTTCAATGTAGTTTTCTTTTAACTCATCAAAGGTAATGTTACGAAAAGCAGGGTCATTTACATTTGGTGAAATTGAACAAGTACGCGATGTTGGACCGAGTACACCAGCAACAAAACGTGGTTTGTCTGGAGTCGAGTACTTTTCACAAGCTGCTTTGGCTAAACGAGCTGCTTCACGGTTAATCTCTGGAACAAGATCTTCCATGTGATAGTCAGACATTGAAACACGTGTGCCGTTAAAGCTGTTGGTTTCAATAATGTCTGCACCAGCATCAAGATAAGCTTCATGAATGCCTTGAATGATTTGAGGTTGTGTCAAAACTAAAAGGTCATTATTACCCTTTAAGTCATGTGCCCAATCAGCAAAACGCTCACCACGGTAGTCGGCTTCTTCTAATTTATGGCGCTGGATCATCGTTCCCATAGCACCATCAATAATCAGAATGCGTTTAGCAAGAAGCGCTTTTAGGGTGGCAAGCGTAGACATAGAAAACCCCGATCTTTTATATGAATTTAAAAATGCGGCGCTATTGTAACAGAATAGCAGCACAAATGATGACCTACGAAGGTCATGAGTTGATGAGAGAAAAATTAAAAAAGAGGGGGTTTTATGACAAAAACGAAAGAATTTTCATGAAATATTCATCAAATGATCATGATATTGAAATATTTCATGATCAATATGCCGAAATATTACAGTTGTTCTGTGTAAAAAATAGACATCCAGGTCATTTTATTTGTTTTTTTGCTGTAAAAATAAGCACAAAAGGAGCTTATAAATAATGATTTAAGTTATTGTATTTTAAAAATAAAATAAAAATTAGCGAGGAAAGGTGCATCAAATGAGGTCAAAATATAAAAATTTGACTTCATCAGGCGGCTCTTTGTCATATAATTGTCATAATTTAATTTAAGAATACAGAGGATTTTATTATCCTCTTACCGTCTGCATGAATTCTAATCTACCCCCTGTTTCGGATTCAAAACTTGCGGCAAACCTGCAAGCAAAATCGACGAATGTACACGTCCCAACACCGAAATTTTTTATGCCGGTGTTTCTGACGATTATTGTTGCAACACTTATTTATATTGGGTTTCAGGTTAGTGCTGATTTAGCGCATGTTCCACCTTTGAGCCTTTATTCAGTTATTCTTTTATCGACTGCACTTTTCATTGCATTGGGCTTTGAATTTGTTAACGGTTTCCATGACACTGCGAATGCAGTAGCAACGGTCATTTATACAAATGCATTGCCTGCACCAGTTGCAGTCATGTGGGCTGGTTTTTGTAATTTCCTTGGGGTAATGGTCGCAAGTGGTGCTGTTGCTTATGGCATTATTGCATTGCTTCCTGTTGAACTTATTATGAATATGGGGAGCGGTGCTGGCTTTGCAATGGTTTTTGCATTGTTAATCGCTGCAATTCTTTGGAACTTGGGTACTTGGTTCTTAGGAATCCCAGCTTCTAGCTCTCACACCTTGATTGGTTCAATCTTGGGTGTGGGTATTATGAATCATCTATTGAGTGCATCGACTGGCGTAACGACCAGTGGTGTAGATATGGATCAGGTGATTAAAGTAGGTAAGGCATTATTATTTTCACCTTTAATTGGTTTTGCTTTTGCAGCAATCTTATTCTTGTTGGTTAAAACTATTTTCAAACGCCAATTAGAATTATTCCAGCCACCTGAAGGTAATAAGCCACCACCAGCAATCATTCGTGCAATTTTAATCTTTACCTGCACAGGTGTAAGTTTTGCACACGGTTCAAATGACGGCCAAAAAGGTATGGGGCTCATCATGCTCATTTTGGTTGGTTTAGTACCATTAGCTTATTCAATTAATAAAAACCTCGATACACAACAGGTTCAATCATTCCACCAGCTTTCTTCTCAAACTGCTGTTTTGTTAAACCATAATCAGCAAGAATTGACTGATGAAAAAGCGCGTGAAGTTTTAACTAAATATATTCAAACTAAGCAACAAACACCTGAAGTTGTACCAGCATTGGCAAGTATGACTGACCATTTAGGTACTCGTGTTTCTAGCTATCGCGACTTAAAAGATATTCCTGAAGCTGCGATTAGTGAAATTCGTAATGACATGTATTTAAGCACAACGACGTTTAAACGTTTGGACAAAGCAGATGCTTTACCAAAAATGGATGATTCACAGAAAAAGCTTGTGAAAGATTATCGTAGTAGCTTGGATTCATTCTTACAGTACATTCCAAACTGGGTGAAAGTTGCAGTTGCATTGGCACTTGGTCTTGGTACTATGGTTGGTTGGAAACGCATTGTGGTGACTGTAGGTGAGCGTATTGGTAAGGACCATATGACTTATGGCCAAGGTATGTCTGCTGAGCTTATTGCAATGAGTACAATTGCAGCAGCAGATGGTTTAGGTATGCCAGTTTCAACTACACATGTTTTAAACAGTGCTGTTGCAGGTACCATGGTTGCAAATAAATCAGGTCTAAACTTTAATACTGTTAAAACAATCTTATCAGCTTGGATATTTACTTTACCTGCGACCATCTGTTTGTCAGGTGGTTTATATTGGTTGTTCTTAAAGTTCATTTAAGTTGTCTGTTTAAATCTAAAAAGCCACTATTATTAGTGGCTTTTTTATTGGCATATTTAAAAAAAAAAGATCGCTTTTTTCAGATAAATTCAGTAAAGAGTTAATGATGATTGCGAACACTTAGTGCTAAGTGATTGGCTCAAAAAATTGATGAAAGGATATAGGATGAAAACGGTTCAACTTGATCAGCTAAAACAACAATTACCACTCATTCAAACATTACAAGATTACCAAGAAACATTTTGGTTCAATCCAAACCGTTATCCTTTAAACGATGCTCTCGCGAAAGTAGGACTGACCGAGCAAGATGTAAAAGATGCCGAGGCTAGGCTAGAACGTTTTGCACCTTACTTGGCAAAAGTATTTCCGGAAACTCAAGCACAACATGGAAAAATTGAATCCGCGTTAGTAGAAATTGCAGATATGCAGCAAGCCCTATCTGTAACAAAACAACAGGAGCTTACGGGAAAGCTTTGGCTTAAAAAAGATAGTCATTTACCTATTTCAGGTTCAATCAAGGCACGTGGTGGTATTTATGAAGTTCTGGCTCATGCTGAAAAATTAGCAATTAAGGCTGGGCTTCTTAAGTTAGAAGATGATTACAGTAAACTTGACCAAGATGCATTTCGAACATTTTTTTCCAAATATCAAATAGCGGTAGGCTCTACAGGTAATCTTGGTTTATCTATTGGTATTATGAGTGCGAAGCTCGGGTTTAGAGTGTCCGTGCATATGTCTGCCGACGCAAGACAATGGAAGAAAGATAAATTACGCTCACTAGGGGTCAATGTCGTGGAATACGCCAGTGATTATGGCGTTGCTGTAGAGCAGGGACGAAAAGCCGCAGAACAAGATCCAAATTGCTTTTTTATTGATGATGAAAATTCAACAACATTATTCTTAGGTTATGCAGTAGCAGGAATACGCTTAAAACAACAGTGTGAGCAAAAACAGATTAAAGTCGATGCAGAACACCCATTATTTGTTTATTTACCTTGTGGCGTAGGTGGTGGCCCTGGTGGTGTAAGCTTTGGATTAAAACTCGCTTTTGGTGAGCATGTACATTGTATATTTGCAGAACCGACTCATTCTCCGTGTATGTTGCTAGGTGTTTATACAGGTCTGCATGATCAGATTTCCGTAAATGACATTGGTTTAGATAACATCACTGCGGCAGATGGGTTAGCTGTTGGTCGTGCTTCTGGTTTCGTAGGGCGTGCTATGGAGCAGTTAATTGATGGCTATTACACGATTCATGATGAATGTTTATATGAGCTCATTGCGCTTTTAAAACAAACTGAAAATATTCAAGTTGAACCCTCAGCTGCGGCAGGCATGATGGGGCCATATTATGTGCAAACTACTCCTGATTATTTAGCTTTGCATCAATTGTCAGCAGAGAAATTAAAGCAGGCAACACATGTGATCTGGGCGACTGGTGGTGGTATGGTGCCACCAGATGAAATGCAAAAATATTTAAATCATAGTCAAAACAAATAACTGAAGCTAAAAAAGCCCAATTCTAAAATTGGGCTTTTAATTTCATTATTTTTTAGAAGATTTCCTAAATGGAAGTTTTTCGGTTGCAAAACCATAAATTGCAGCAAAAGGAAGGGCAGTACGGGCTAAATAAGCCACACGCCATAGTCCACCATGATTTGCTCCTTCCATCATCAACTCAAGAGGGTGATCCAATACGGTTTCAGGGTTCGCCACAGAAGATTCATTTCTTAAATCATGAATCCATAGCGCCGCCATAATCGCATTGGTAGTTTCTGGGTTAAATGCTTCTACATCAAACAGTTCGGCACCATTAAAAGCAGCTTTAAGTAGCGGATTTTTAGTCACCGAGTGAGTTGTGGTAGAAGGGGCAATATTAATACTTACACGTTGGCCTTGATGACGGGCAAGTGTTGCACGCCATTGTTGAATACGTTTTGCCAAAGCATAGTTTGGCCCTTGTTCAACCACTAAACAGTCTGCAATACCATAAGTTTTACCATTTTCGCTGGTAACCAAATCTTGATAAGGCGCTTGGAAAAAACGTTTGAGCGAAAGAGCAGAAACTCCTTTTGCAGCCATTTTTTGTAGTTGTGAACGAGATTTAAATTTCTCTTGAGCAGCATCTGCAACTTCTTTGGGTACTGCGTAGACATCGGTTGGGGTGCACATAAACATTAAGCTGGTATCAGGTTTATGTTCACTCACATATTGCATAATGCTGTCCATTGCCATTGAGACACGGACATGCTTTTCTCCATCTAAATAAGCAATAGCAGCCAAATCTAACTTTTGTGGAAATTGAACTAACCACTGTGCAATTTCTGGTATTTGAGTTAGTAAATTGGCGCCTAATTTATCTCTTAATTCTGAAGCTTTTGCTGATGAGTCAACTGATTCAATCGTAGGTGCAATAAGGGTCGCATTTCCTTGCTGAATTGTATGTAAAATTTTGCCCCAAACTCTTGGGTTCGGTAGATCTACTGCAACAATATTCGCTTTCCACTTTGCTAACCAAGGTAAGGGGCCAGCTTCTGATGCTGCACCAAACAAGACCATAGTGCGGTCAGATAAATCAAACCATTCAGGGTGGGCAACAGCTTCACGTAATGCTTTGGCGTGGCTAGGCTCAATAATGCCTGCACTTTCCCATTTTTGGATTTGATCGAGTAAGCTTTGTCCGCTCAGTTTTTTACCTTTATACGGCACATACCATTCTGGTGCAGCTTCACTTTCGCCTTTAAACCTTACTGTATTTAAAGGTTTAGAAGAGGAAATATGCAGAGCATCTTTTAAAAGATAGTGTTTACCATCGCGGAAATAGTCAAAGAGATGATGAGCCTTATGTAAACCCTGTTTTGCAATGGTAATCGGATTGTTGTTATTAGAGAGTCCATGCTGAACAAGTGATTTAAAGTATGTTGGATAATTTTTCCGCCAGTTTTTTTCAGTCAAAATCTGTTGAGCAGTTTTATTATCTACAATAGATAAAGCTTCTGACAAAATCTCTTGGCCTGTGCGAGAAGTACTTTGCTTTTTGGTTGAAGCGTGTATCGGAAACTGTAGACCTTCATCTGGACTCTGGCTGGACATAAAATATCTCACTTGTACGATAGCATTAATATACAGGTGTATACATTATCTATGCCAATTAAAAGAAACGAGTGGCAATAACTGACAAAATGAAAATTAAATTATTTTTGTGATAGAGGTGGTTTGAGTGATTTTTTATGATAATTCGATCTCATTTTTACCTCAATTTTTTTCACATTTTTAGAACATTTTTATAGACTTACGTTACATAAATGATTATTTTGTATAGAGCGAAATCATCAGATTTAAGCTGAAGATAAAATGTTCAAAATGTATCAATAAAAAAGATACGATGATGAGTAAAAACTAGACTTTTTTATTAAACGATAAGACAAGTCAAACGGAATAAGAAAGAATTGGGGTGAAACTAGATGAAAGACAACGTAAGATTGTCTTTTAAAAATCTTGGGGATATGGTGATTTTTTTACACCATAATTTTCTAGTTTCGCCCCATCTAATTTTGGGTGAAACCCTTCACATGAGCTGTAAGTCATCTTGCTAAAGGGCAAGTTTAATTCGATTACAGTCTATCTAAACCTTTAGCAACGGCCTTTCTTAGCTTGTCCTGGTGGGCAAAAATCACCTGGATGATTGTGATAAGGCGAATCTGGATCGACCACAACACTGCCAGCTGGGGTATAAACCGCACAAGCAGATAGTGATAGTGTGAAAATTGCTGCTGCACAAACTAGTAATGCTTTCATATTGTTCTCACTTTTTATCATTCTCCCTTTTACTATCTACTATAAAAATTATTAGATCGTTTTTCGATCTACTTTTGGTTAAGAAATATCAATACTACAAAATAGTTTTAACTTGTTAAGGTGTACGTAAAATTGTTCGAAAACCAACGTGGGTAGCGGCTAAATCAAAATCTTGAGGATAATGGCTACTATTACGATAACGTGAACAGTAATTTTCAGCACACAAAAAGGAACCTCCTTTAATGACATATTGAGTACTGCTCATTTCTTTTTGTCTTAAATCAGAATAATTACCCATATGTTGATCATGCGCGCCTTGGTAGGGAGAGGATGTCCATTCCCAAACATTTCCAATCATATCGAATAGCTTAAAGCCATTGGGTTTAAAGCAGCCGACAGGAGCAACACTCGTAAAATGATCTTGATTCAAATTTTCAAAAGGGAATGCACCTTGCCAGTAATTGGCTTGGGGATGCTGATGTTCATCGGTAGGTGCTTGGTGTAAAGGCGTGTCAGTTTGTGAGTTAGCTTTAGCGGCGTATTCCCATTCAAGTTCAGTGGGTAAATCGCGTCCTAGCCAAACTGCATAATGCTCAGCATCATTTTTTGTTACGTAGCGTACAGGTTCATGAGAGTTGGGAAGTGCACCATTCTTGCCGTTTGGTGTTTTCCATGTATATCCAGATTTAAGTTGCCACCAATGCTGTGGATGATGTGGGTCTGGAGAAAAAACAGCAGCCTGCTTTTGTTTTTCAGCATCGGTAATATAACCCGTGGCTTTTACAAAACTTGAGAATTGAGCAACGGTAACTTCAGTTTGATCAATCCAGAAACCTTTAACTTCCCGTTGTTTCTTTCCAAAATTAAGTTCATCAGGATAAGCTTTTTCAGAGCCAAAATTAAAATGTCCATCTGGAATGAACACCATTCCGGCAGTTGTATTTTTAAGCCAACCTGCAGGAAGGCCTGTATAGCTTTTACACTGTTCAATAGAACCCAAAGCAGCCGATGGGTTGGCTTGCTTTGGTAAAACTGTTTTCGTGTCAGAGTTATGTTCAGACTTACTACAGCCTGTGATGAACAGCAGGCTGATTGTAGTGCTTAGAACCAGTTTCAATTTCATTTGGCGTTATATTCCTGTACGCCATTTTGTTCAGTGTATTTTTGATAAACCGAGAGCAACTCTTGTACTTTTGCTGGGTAAAGCTGTGCAACATTGTGATTTTCACCACGGTCAGTGGCAATGTTATAGAGTTCCCAAGTATTCGTACCTAATTCAGGACGACCTTGAAGCGCAATTTTCCATTCGCCTTGTTTCGCATATTTACTGCCATGGAGTTCATCGGCAAAACTGAAATTTGCTGGACGGATGGTTTGTGATTTATTTTCAAGTACAGACTTCCAAGAATAACCGCTTGGCGTATTAATGGTTCGGCCTTTATATTGCCCTTGAGGTACTGGAATATGAGCATAATCTAATAACGTTGGAAAAACGTCGAGTACAGATGCAAAGCTATGATTGGTTTCTTCAGCTTTCTTTTGGTTTGGTAATTTCACAATGGCAGGTGCTGTGGTTGCGCCTTCCCCAGCGGTATCTTTCCATAAATGGAAAGGTGCTGCACTGACCTCGGCCCAACGTGGTCCAATATAGTGGTATGAAGTAGGGGTACCAACGTTTGCTACAGAGTTATCAAAACCAGATTCACTGCCATATCCACCGCGAATAAAACCTTCTGCACCATTGTCAGAAACAAAGAAAATTAAAGTATTTTCATAAAGATTATTTTGTTTTAGGTATTGGATAATTCGACCTACGTTGGCATCAAGATTTTCTACCATACCTGCATAGATTTCCATTTTACGGGCTTCAAGTGCTTTCTGCTCAGCTGTTAACTCATCCCATTTTCCATATTTTTGTGGTGCATTTTGCGTCGCAATTGGTTCTGCAGCCTCAAAGTTTGCCGGAATAATTCCAAGTTGTTTTTGGCGTGCTATACGTGCTTTGCGAATGGCATCGTAGCCAACATCATAAACGCCACGATATTTGTCACGGTGTTCAGCAGGAGCCTGTATAGGCCAGTGAGGTGCGGTATAGGCAGCATAAGCAAAGAATGGCTTACCGCTATTTTTGCCTGATTCTAAGTAGCTCAGCAATTTGTCGGTAAAATAGTTGGTCGAGAAGAAGTCATCAGGTAATGCTGAAACAGGAATAATTTGTCCATCTTCGGTATAGGTCGAGTTCCGTTTAAAGGCACTTGGAGCCTGCTTAAAGTGATGGTCTAAACCTTGCAATAAGGTAAATGAATGATCAAAACCTTTAGCATGTGCATTGGTTTCAGGGGTTAAGCCTAAATGCCACTTACCACTAATATATGTCCGATAACCATTGTCTTTGAGTACTTGAGCAATTGATAAAGAGCGTTCATTTAAATAGCCTTCATAACCCGGCTGTCCTTTTAAACGGTCAGGGGTAAGCTCTGCCATAGCACCTATACCTGCTAGATGATGGTCAGTCCCTGAAATGAGTTGCGAGCGAGTAGGGGAGCAAGTGGGTGCAGTATGATAGTCCGTTAAAAGTCGGCCTTCTTTTGCCAAACTATCAATATTAGGTGTATGAATTTCACCACCAAAGGCTCCTAAATCTGAATAGCCTAAGTCATCAGCCATAATGAATAAAATATTGGGCTGCTTTGGTGTACTGGCTGCAGTTTCTTGTGAGTTGTTATCGTTACAGCCAGCTAAAGATAAGCTAAATAAAGCAATGGAAAGACTAGATAAAAGAGCTTTGTACTTCATTGTATCATCTGAATTATTAAAAGAATTGTGCTTGAGTTTAATCAGATGGTTTTTGCTATCCAAACAAGGAATTGATCAAAGAAAATCAGAAAAATGTCTGAGAATTTATGCTGATAAATAAATGAGAAAAAAAGAAAAGCCCATATTGGGCCTTTCAAAAATATTAAGTTTAAAACGGCAAGCGGGTAAGTTGATCCAAGAAATGTGGAATCACTCTTGGTTCAATCAAAATCGTTACTACTACACCATAAGCTGCACCCCATAAATGGGCACTATGGTTAATATGAGTATTGCCACGTTTACCAGCCCAAATACTATAAGCTACATATAAAACCGCAAAAATAATGGCTGGTACTGGAATAAAAAATACAAAAATCAGCTTCCATGGCTGAAACAGGATATAGGCAAACAGAACAGCAGATACAGCTCCTGAAGCTCCAAGACTTGCCCAATTTGCATCATTTTTATGTTGTAAATAGCTTGGTAAAATCGCAAAAATTAACCCGCCCAAATAGAACAACACAAAACCCATGTCGTAGAAATATTGGCGATAAAAACTTTCAATGATGCTGCCAAAGAAGAACAGGGTAATCATATTGAAAAGTAAATGTGTTCCATCGGCATGAATAAAACCATGGGTGATGAAACGATCAAATTGTCCACGTTGCATTGCAGGCGGCCAGAAGATCAGGCGGTTCATAACGTTGTGATTGCTAAAAGCAAGTAAAGAGACGACGACCGTAATAATAATAAGGGTAATGGTATGGTTAAACGGCAAATGCAACATAAGAAATATTTAAAAAATGATCAATACTAAGGTCAATAATGCCATTAAAAATACAACTTGAAACCCTGTTGTGTATAAATCCGACAAATTTAGTTGATTTTTTTTAAATCCCCCTCATCTTCGGTTAATATAAAGGCATCAGCTTGAGGAATATTGTTATGTCGACTGAGAACACCAACACTGCTGTTGCAGAAGAAATTCCGAACCTTTTGATTACACCATCTGCACAAGAGTATTTGCACGAATTATTGGCGAAGCAAAATACTCCGGGAATTGGCGTTCGAATTTTTGTTGAACATCCGGGTACACCACGTGCAGAGTGCTGTATGGCATATAGCGCACCAGAAGAAGTGGTACCAACGGATTATAAACAGGACTATCCTGATTTTCCTGCATACATTGATGCACCGTCTATTCCATATCTTTTAGACGCTGTAATTGATTACAACAAAGACCGTTTTGGTGGTCAGTTAACCTTCCGTGCACCAAACTCTAAAGTGCCACGCGTAGGACCAGATGCTTCAATTGAAGAACGTATTACTTACATTCTTCAAGCAGAAATTAACCCAGGTCTTGCAGGGCATGGCGGTAATTGTAGCTTAGTAGAAGTGCAAGATGACCCAGAACATGGTTTAACTGCTGTATTGAAATTCGGTGGTGGTTGCCAAGGTTGTTCTGCAATTGATGTGACTTTAAAACAAGGCGTAGAAACAACCTTGAAAGAAAACATTCCTGAGCTTCAACGTGTGGTTGACCAAACAGACCATACGCAAGCAGAAGGCGCTTACTTCAAATAATAAGATTATTTGAAAAGTGAAATAAAAAAGCCTCTTCCTGAGGTTTTTTTATTTTTATCAATTGAAAATAATTATCAATATTATTTATTTTATTATTTAAATTTGTTACATTTGTTTAAGTAAAACTTAATATTTATTCATAATTTAATCTGTTGGAGCAGGATATGACTAAGCGTATTTTCCAATCTGTACTATCAATTTCGGTACTTACAGGAATGTTTCCTGCGGCTTATGCCGCTGAAAGTGAAAATATTTTAGTTGATTCTTCCAGAAAAAATAAAAAAGATAGTGAGGTTGCACAATTAGAAAAAATAGTCGTGACAGCAAGTGGTTTTGAACAAAATATAAAAAAAGCAGCCGCTTCTATTTCTGTTTTAACTCAAGATGAAATTAATAAAAAAGCATATCGTGATGTCACTGATGCACTTAAAGATGTGCCTGGTGTCGTGGTTACAGGGGGCGGAAGTTCATCTGATATCAGTATTCGTGGAATGGGAAGTGCCTATACCGTTATTATGGTCGATGGTAAGAAAGTAAACACACGTTCTGTACGACCAAATAGTGATAATTCAGGTATTGAACAAGGTTGGTTACCGGGAATCGAAAGTATCGAACGTATTGAAGTTATTCGTGGCCCAATGTCTGGACTCTACGGTTCAGATGCGATGGGTGGTGTAATTAATATCATTACTAAAAAAGTTGCAGATGTTTGGAGTAGCTCGGTTAAGTTGGATACTACCATCCAAGAAAACAATAAATCTGGAAATCTTTACCAAGCTAATACTTATGTTTCAGGGCCATTAATTAAGAATTTACTTGGGTTAAAAGCCAACGGCACATTTTCACAAAGAGATGAAGATGAAATTATTGGTGGTTATAGCAAACAAAAAATCCGTGCTGGTGGGGCTACTTTAAGTCTGACTCCGAATGACCAACATACCATTGAACTTGAATATCAGCGTTCTATTCAAAATCGTAATGCTACAGTTGGAAAATCAGTTTCGCCTATTCAAACTGGACGTAATCCACCAGTGGATTCAATAACGGATTATTATCGTACCGAATATAGTGTGACCCATCGTGGTGACATTGGTCCTGTGAAAACCCATTCTTATATTCAACGCGAAGAAAACAAGAATCCTTCGAGAAACATGGAGGCTGTAAATACTACTTTTAATACGCTTAACCAGATCACACTCGCAAATCATGCACTGAGCGTTGGGGGCAGTTATTTAAAAGAAGAATTAGATGATTTAGGAAACCAGTTAAAAGTGGGCGGGTCACAACCTGTTTCTAATTTAGATCGTTATAGCTGGGCATTATTTGCAGAAGATGCATGGAATATTATTGATCCTTTTACTTTAACAATGTCACTGCGTATGGATCAGGACGAAAAATTTGGAGATCATTTCACTCCTAAAGTTTACGGTGTGTGGACTTTAAATGATAACTGGATCATTAAAGGCGGTGTATCAACAGGCTATAAAACACCTGCATTACGAGCGACAGTAGCAGAATGGGGACAAGCTACGGGAGGAGGACGTTCGGCAGGGGTAATTGTTGGTAATCCAAATCTAAAACCAGAAAAAAGTACCAACTATGAGCTGTCATTTTCTTGGGATAATTTAGATAACTTGAATGCTGGCCTAACGCTTTTTAATAGCGAATTTAAGGATAAAATTACAGAAGTTAGAACCTGTTCAGGTGATGCAGGTACCTATAATTGTGATTGGTTGGGTACAAAGTTTGATTTTGTCAGTCAACGTACGAATGTAGATAAAGCCAGTATGAAAGGGGTTGAAGCGACGTTTGGTTGGCTCATTTCACCTGACTTAAAGTTGAATGCTAATTATACCTATACCGATACAGAGCAAAAGAGTGGGGAGTTTAAAGGCCAACCTTTAAATGAAATGCCGGAACACATGTTTAATACCACTTTGGATTGGCAAGTGAATGATTTGGTGGGCATGTGGAGCCGCTTGAATTTCCGTAGTAAAACTTCTGAATATTTAAGCCGAACTTCAATGGCTGAAGGAAAACCTGCTTATGGGTTGGTTGATATTGGTATGAACTATAAACCGACTGATAAAATCCAAGTTGCAGCAGGTATTTATAACTTATTTGATAAAGATATTGATGTAGCAACTTACAATTATGTTTTAGACGGACGCCGTTATAATTTAGGGATTATTTATAAATTTTAAATAGTTAAACAACAAAGGCGCTTTAAGCGCCTTTTTTGTTTAGAATTTCTAATGTTTTTTCAGAATAATAAAACTTTTCTAAGTAAACACGGGCACGGCGTCTTAAATGTCCTGTTGTAATTAACTGCTGTAATACAGGCACAAGTAACTTGGTCAGCTCATGTTGTACTAAACCTTCATCAATATTGAGGTCACGAAGTAACAAGTCAAAACTACGCTCCTGATTACGTACATACCAAGTATAGATACCATCATGTACTTGCTGTTTTAGATAATCAGTTTGACGAATGTGGTCCCAGATTTCATGCCCTAAACCAACCGTTTTTGATAAGTCTTGAGTTTCTACATAATTTTTTAAAACAGAAAGTGGCATAGTTTTAACTTTATGCCAAACATTTGCCTGAAAATGGTAGAGCTTATCATTGTCAAAATGTTGGTTTAAAACACGCTCACTCATTTGGCTGAGTTTTAAAATATTCTTTTGCAAATAATGATTAATCGTATCGTCCAGATTTGAATCGGTTACTGTTTCTAAAACAGATTTCCCCATTTTCATAAAACGACCTACACCGGGCACACGTTTTGACATCGATTCATCTAAATAATCATGCATTGTTTGCTGAATCAGTTGCGTGAGCAGGGCCGAAAAAGCAGGGTTATTCACAATCGTTTTAATCAGTTTTTTACGGTGCTGTTCCTTACTTGCAACGTATTGTGCAATTCGGTCAATCGTTAGAACAGGAATAACATCTTCAACAGTTGCGGTTTCATTTGCAGGATGAATCAATGCAAAGCGAATATGCTCAGCAATTTGTTCAATCAGGAAATCAGAAGCAGGCGTATCTAAAATCTGCTTTTGAATGAGCTGTTGAATTTGTTCAAAAGTCCACAGATGTTGT
Source organism: Acinetobacter sp. 70_2 (assembly GCF_056736115.1). Lineage (NCBI taxonomy): Bacteria > Pseudomonadati > Pseudomonadota > Gammaproteobacteria > Moraxellales > Moraxellaceae > Acinetobacter > Acinetobacter sp. 70_2. The sequence continues at coordinate 73,824 of NZ_JBWZIP010000001.1, read as the reverse complement.
AATTGCCGACTCCCCAACCAATGATAAAATTGCTCAAACTCTTGCTGGATCACCTGAGTCTGAGCAAATTGCTCATCTAAAAAATCTAGATGAGCTTCAATAAGTTTTTCAATAAGTGGTTGGGTAGACATAAGGTCTCACAAGTCCGAAGTTTTATTAAGGTGTGGTCGTTTTTGACGACTGATTTGTTTCTACTTTAAGTAAAAACGGTAGATATTGTTGCATAACCAACTGTTCAGCTTCCAATATTGGCATATGGCCTACGTTTTCTAAAATAACTGGAGGCTGTGCGTTTTTCAAAAGTCGTTTTAGTTCACTCGCCACTTCAACATTAATAATCTTATCTTGTTTGCCCCATAAAATGAGTGTGGGTGCATCAATGGTTTTGGTGAGTACTGCAAATGAGTCTGGAGTATAGACTTTATTGAGTGCAATGAGTTGGTCGACCAATTTTTGAGTTTGTGGTGCCTGATTAATCATCAGTTTTTCTTGAGCTTGTAAGAACTCTTTAGGAATAAACGGAGGATTAAACATGGTTTGTTTTAATAAATAATTAAAGTCACCTTTTTTAGAGACTAAAAGTTGTTTTAAGTAGGCTGGGTCTTTTAGATAAATTGTATTGGCAGAACGGAAAATACCGCCGCTATCAACTAAAAATAGACTTTTGGTTTCAAATGGATACTGTCCAGCATAGAGTAGGGCAATAGAACCACCAAGTGAGTGCCCAGCAATATGGATAGGTCCTTTCAAATTTTCAGCTTCAACAAAACGGCGTAATTTTTCAGCAAGGTTCGGAACAGAATAGTCAAAGTCTTGAGCAACAATAGTTTCGCCGCTACCTGGTAAGTCTGGAATAATGACGTGGTAATTCGTAGTTAAGTAATGCGCCATGCGATTCCAATTGTCACGACTGCCACCTAAACCATGAATAAGTAATAAGGTTGGTTTTGTGGTCGAACCACCTTCACTATATGACCAAGTGATATCACCTACTTTTAATTTTTTGCTTTGAAGGCCCGCCCAGCTACGTTCTTGTTGTAAGACTGTTTGATACGTTACATCAATATTGTCGATTGCCTGTGCTTGAGAAATGCTCATAACCGACCATAAGCTACAAGCTAATGTCAGTGCAGTAGCAGTTTTTTTCATAGAGGCTTTAATTGATGCAGACAGCCTGGTCATAGATTTCATCCTTGAAGCTTAAGCGAGTTTGAAAAATTATTGAAAAACTTTGCCAATGAGTCATTTGCCAAACGTTTGGAATGAAGAAAATTATAGTCAATCTAGGAACTAAAGTATGTCTATTTTTTCACTAAACAGTAGGGAAGGGACAGTAAGTTTCACATTTAAGTAAAGGAAGTATTTTTAAAATTTTTCATGAAAAAGGATTTATTTTTTGTCAGTGACATTCAAATTTTGACACATTAAAATGATTTCCAACCTTGAAAAAACAATGGAAATATAAAATGCCTACTGCGCAAGAAGTTTTAGATCGTCTGAAAGCCGGTAATCAACGATTTGTAAATGGAAATACTTCCCTTGCAAAAACCTTATCGCATCACGAACGTGCTGAAATGGCAAAGGATCAAAATCCGTTTGCGATTGTATTAGGCTGTTCTGATTCTCGTGTACCAGCAGAAATGGTATTCGATCAAGGTCTTGGTGACTTATTCGTAATTCGCGTTGCTGGTAATGTAGTTGCACCTTCACAAGTTGGTAGTGTTGAGTTCGCTGCAGAGCGCTATGACTGTCCAGTTGTAGTTGTATTAGGACATAGTCATTGTGGCGCGATTCAAGCGACTATTGATACATTAATGAACCCTGATCAACCACCATCGTCTAACTTAATGTCGATTGTGAACCGTGTTCGTCCATCTGTTGAAATTTTAATGCAAACTGACTTAAAAAATGATTTGAAAAAATTATCATGTCATGCAGTACGTTCAAATGTTTTTGCTTCGGTAAATCAGTTACGTCATGGTTCAAGTGTGCTTGAAAGCTTGATTGCAAAAGGTGAATTGATTGTTGTTGGTGCAGAATATTCATTAGAAACTGGTGAAGTTACTTTTTTTGACTTCTGATCAGTCTAAAAAGATTTAAAATTAAAAGGTGCCTATAGGGCACCTTTTATGTATGGATAAGCTAAATTAAATAGTTTCGATTGTGCTTGAGCATTTGGATGAATCAAGTCATTTTGCATAAGCTGTTTTTGACCAGCGACTCCATCAAGGAAAAATGGTAGTAATTTCACCTGATATTTTTGACTTACAATTTTGTAGCTGTTTTCGAAAGCTTTGCTGTAAGCGGTCCCATAATTTGGCGGAATCTTCATACCAAAAAGAATAACCTGCGCTTTTTGTTTTTGGCTTAACTGGACGAGCTGAGACAGATTTTGTTGAATCATTTGTGGCGGTTGTCCACGCAAGCCATCATTCCCACCTAACTCAATAACAACAACCTCGGGTTTATAAGTTTGTAAAAGTTTAGGTAATCTTGCCAAAGCCCCACTTGTGGTTTCACCACTCATACTTGCATTGACCACTTTATGTTGTTTGGGATACTGTTGGTCTAAACGTTTTTGTAGTAATTGTACCCAACCTTGTTTGGGGTCTATTCCATAACCGGCACTAATACTATCTCCTAAAATTAAAATAGTTTTGGCCGAGACGAGCATAGGCAACATGCTCAATGAAATGAGCAAGAGACTTTTAGAACTAAACAAATAAGATTTATACATTTGTGTTTCGACCCGAATACTCAATATATAGGACTGTCCACATCATGCCACAACCTATCATTGCTGCCCATCAAGTTACACAAACTATTCAGATTAACCAAAATCAGTTTACGATTTTAAAAAATATTGATTTAGAAATTTATGAAGGGGAGCAGGTAGCAATTACGGGACGTTCTGGCTCAGGTAAATCAACATTATTGGGTATTTTAGCGACTTTAGACCAGCCGTCTGAAGGTGAGGTGTGGTTATGTGGACAGGCAGTTCATGAGTTAACAGAAGAGCAGCGCGCTCAAATTCGAATGCAGCATATCGGTTTTGTATTTCAGTCTTTCCAACTTTTACCGCAGTTAAGTGCACTTGAAAACGTAATGTTACCGCTTCGGTTGCGTAAAGATTTTGATTATAAAGTTGCTGAACAAAAAGCCTTAGATTGGTTGCATCGAGTAGGCTTAAGCCGACAGGCAGAGCAAACCCCTAAAGTCTTATCTGGAGGAGAGCAGCAACGTGTGGCAATTGCTCGGGCTCTCATTGCCGAACCACAAATCATTTTTGCCGATGAACCGACTGGAAACCTCGATGGACAAACAGCTCAAGAAATTGAAACTCTACTTTTTGATTTAAATAAAGAGCTCGGTACAACGCTTATTTTGGTCACACATGACCGTAACTTGGCAGCGCTTTGTCAACGTCATGTTGAGTTAGATGATGGTCGACTAAAGACGGTACAGGGTGGTTGAATTATGCGCAATCTTCTCAAACCACTTCTACTACAAAGCTTTCGTACCGGAGGGTTATATTTACTCATTATTGCGCTTTCACTTGCCATTAGCGCAACAACAGCTCTCAAGTTCAGTAATGATCAGGTTAAAAATGCGGTTAGCCTACAAGCATCACAAATGTTAGCAGCTGATTTAGTTCTTTCGAATAATGAACCTCTAGACACTAAATGGCAAAAAAGGGCGGAACAGATTGGATTAAAGCAGACTCATGTGACTATGTTTAGTTCTATGGCACATACTCAAGACCAGTTTGTTATGGTCAATGTCAAAGCAATAGAACCTACGTTCCCATTAAGAGGAAAGCTTGAGATTGCACCTAGTACACAGGGTATTCAACCAGGCCAAGTGTGGTTAAGTCAAAGGGCTGCCGATTTACTTAAAGTTAAACTAGGCGATATGTTATCTATTGCAGATGCCGAATTTCGTTTTAGTGGTGTCATTGTACGAGATTCAAATCAAGAGTTAGGTTTTTCTGGTTTTTCGCCTACCGTTATTATTCATCAAGCCGATATTGCTAAAACGCATGCAATACAAACTGGCAGTAGAATCGATTATCGATTGTTAATGTCTGGTCAACCTGAACAGGTTCAGAACTTTAGTAAGCAATTTAAACAGCAACATAAACCCGTAAATGATCAGGAAGAACCTGCAGGTTTACGTTTACGCGATGCCAGTGAATCAAATAGTAGATTATTACGTCCGTTAGAAAACTTAGATACCTTCTTACAACTTGCCAATATTTTAACGATTTTATTATGTGGCATTGCCATCGCGTTAACGAGTCAGCGTTATGTTCAGCAAAACCAAGATCATATTGCTTTAATACGTTGTTTAGGTGCCAGCAAATTCCAAATTTTATGGGCCTATATCGGGCTACTTTGTGTAGTCAGTGCAATTTCGATTGTGATCGGTAGCCTACTCGGAATAATGATGGGCTATGGCTTGCTTGAGCTTATGTTACAACTGATACCACAACTAGAGTTAAGTTTTTCCGCGGTCGGTTTTTTAATTGGCCCCTTACCAATTGCCATTTTTACGAGTGTGATTGTGCTACTCGGATTTATTTTGCCAAGCATTTGGGAGTTGTTAAATACACCTCCAATTCGGGTCATTCGAGAGCAGGCAAAATCTCGAAAATCGTTATTCTTTATGTTCTTTGCTGGTATTACCAGTCTTGTTATTTTTAGCTTAGTTTTAAGTGAAAATTTAATGCTCAGCATTTGGGTATTAACAGCGATTATTCTACTTTGCATTTTACTTTACACCGTTGTCTGGCTATTGCTTCGTGCTTTAAAAAAGATGAAAACCCGTTTGTCTTTTTATATTCGTTCACCATCGCAAAGTGCCTTACAAATTACAGCACTGGCTTTGGGTTTAAGCCTCATTACCGTGTTAAGTGTATTAAGAACAGATTTATTAGAGCGTTGGCAACAGCAATTACCAGAGGGAACACCAAACCAGTTTGTTTATGGCCTACCTCCATTCGATTTAAAAGCTTTTGAGCAACAGTTAAAGCAAAATGGTTGGCAAAGTACACCGTTATACCCAAACATTCGTGGGCGTTTACTTGCCAAGAATGATGTGCCTTTTTCAGAAGAAGCTATAAAGCAAAATAATTCTTTACGTCGTGAATTAAATTTAACTCAGTCGAGTGCTTTACCAAATGACAATGCCATTACAAAAGGTCAATCTGGGTTCAACGCTGTAGGCCAAGTTTCAGTAGAGGCAAAAACTGCTGAAAGTCTAGGTATTCAGATTGGGGATAAGCTGACTTTTAGCATGCCAGACGGTACTTTGCAGGCAAAAGTTGTGAATTTTAGAAGTGTTGAATGGGAAAGTTTTAGTCCAAATTTCTTCTTTATTTTTTCACCAAAAACTTTAGATGAAAATGCGGGTAGCTACTTGGGTAGCTTTTATGTGCCTAAACAAGATCAGCCTAAAATGATTAATATTATTCAGCAATTTTCAAATACAGTTTTTATTGATGTTGACCGTATTTTGGATGAAGTAAAGCGTTTAATGAATGTATTAGTCAAAATCGTGACTGTACTTGCGGCTTTAGTTGGCTTTTCTGGAATACTCGTTTTAATTGCTTGTCTAAACCTGTTAATGGATGAGCGCCGTCGAGAGGTTGCTTTATTACGTTCATTTGGTTTGTCTAAAAATAAAATGAAGCAGATGCTCAGTTTAGAAATTGGATTTTTAGGGCTATTAGCAGGCATTGTTGCCTGCTGTTTTGCCGAAGTAATTAGTGCAATAGCAAGTTATAAAATGAACATGGCTCTACAGTGGCATATTGAAATATGGTTGATTTTACCTCTTGCCATGATGCTCATTTGCGCTCTTATTGGTCGTTATCGACTAGGATATCTTTGTAATTTGCCGCCATTACAAAGTTTACGGGAACTAAACCAGATTTAAGTTAGGGTAGTATTTCTGGGTTCTGAATTAAAACCTCATGCCAAAGCGGAAGTAATGGTGAGTTGAGCTGATTACAGTAAATATAGAAGCCGACAGTTATTAAAAGGCCTCCCACCAACCCTAAAAATTTTAGGAGGCTTCTAAATTGAGTGCGATAGCTTAAATACCAAATCAGTGCGAGTAATGCACCCATAATCATGCCACCAACATGTGCAGCATTATTAATACCTGTGGCAACCAAACCGAATATAAGGTTAATCGCCATAATCATTAATAATGCTTTTTTATCAAGTATGTAGGCTTGATGCGGTAAGGGTGGAAATAAAGAAATAACAGTTAAAGCTGCACCTAGTCCCATCACGGCACCCGAAGCACCAGCACTGACATGAGGGAGCAAGCTTTGGTCAAAATGTTGTAGTAATTCATGTCCATTTTGAATATTGATATAACTACTTAAAAGGCTGCCAAACAGACCAGCAAGCAAATACAGACCAATAAAATATAAACGACCAAATAAAGCTTCAGCGACATTACCGAAAATATATAAGGCCCACATGTTAAGCATAAGGTGAATAATACCAAAGTGAAAAAACATGCTGGTAAATAAACGTTCTGGCTGTCCAGAGAAAGTAAGTGGTGTAAAATCTGCTCCCCAGTGAAGAGCATCTTTTATGGCTGGGTCACTAATGTCGACCCCAGATATAATTTGCCAGATGAACAAACCTACATTGATTGAGATCAGTAGGGCGGTCAGCCACCAAGCTTGTACATTGAGTTTACGATTAATGTGCGGAGGCTGAGTTTGAGTCATGCTATGCTTTTGTTATATATGAACATGCTTTACAGCTTAACATGAAAAAAGTTGAATACAGGAGATCAAGACGAACATGAAAGCTTTTATTGTTCGCGTGTTGTTAATTTTTATTGGGGCAATTCTCTTAATTCAGCTTTGGATCTTCTCAAGTTTGGTTTGGTGGCGTACACATGAAGTTGATACCACCATGTTTATGCGAATTGATTATTGGTCAGATACATCTCGACCAATCATTCATGAATGGCTCGACTATGACGATATTAGCGATAATTTCAAACATGCGATTTTAGCTGGTGAAGATGCAAAATTTATTCATCATCATGGCTTTGATTGGCAAGGTATTCGTTTTGCCCTTGAGCGTAACAATGAAGAGGGTGAAGTTGTTGCGGGTGGTTCTACCGTGTCTCAACAGCTTGCAAAGAATTTGTTCTTATATAATAAGCGTTCATTTATTCGTAAAGGCCAAGAAACAGTAGCGACATGGATGATGGAGCGCATGTGGTCAAAACGCCGAATTCTTGAGGTCTATATGAACTCGGTTGAATTTGGCAAACATTTATATGGTGTTGAAGCAGCTTCTCAATATTATTATGGTAAAAGTGCTAAAAGCTTAACGCGTGAACAAGCTGCTTTTTTAGCCGCGTTATTGCCTGATCCAAAATATTATCAAGATCACCGTAATGATCATAAACTACAATATCGAAAACGCGTTATTTTACGTTATATGAATAGCACCCAGATTCCTGAATAACTCTGTCTTAAAGATGTGTTATTTTTTTAGTTTTTATCAAATTGACATAAATTTGCAGCATACTATTTTGCAGAGATTTTGGTTGGAAAGAGATTAAGTTAGACATGAATACAGCGATTACAGCAACGACCCCAACAGAATATAGTTATAACGACCGTTATATTAATCGTGAATTGTCTATTCTTGACTTTCATTTGCGTGTACTGGAACAGGCAGTCGACCCTTTACATCCATTACTTGAGCGAATGAATTTCTTGCTCATTTTTTCGCGTAATTTAGATGAGTTTTTTGAAATTCGTGTGGCAGGAGTTATGGAGCAATATGCTCTAGGCAATGAAAGTCGAAGTCCTGATGGTTTAACACCAAGACAGGTCTTACAAAAAATCTCTGAGACTGCTCATGCGGCAATTGAACGCCAATATCGCATTTTAAATGAAGAAATCTTACCTAAACTCCGTGAAGAAGATATTTGCTTCTTGCGTCGTGGCGAATTAACACCAGCTCAATCGGCTTGGGTTAAAAAATATTTTCAAGAACAAGTTGCACCTGTTTTAACACCAATTAGTCTAGATCCAGCTCACCCATTCCCACGTTTAGTCAATAAAAGTCTGAACTTTATTGTGACTTTAGAAGGTAAAGATGCATTTGGTCGTCAAATTGATTTAGCTGTTGTACCAGCACCGCGTTCATTACCACGTGTTGTACGATTACCAGATGAGTTAACAGGTGGTAAAGAACATCACGTCATGCTATCTGCAATTATTCATGAACATGTATCAGATTTGTTCCCCGGCATGACTGCAACTGGATGTTATCAATTCCGTGTAACTCGTAATGCCGATTTGGCGCTCAATGAAGACGTTGAAGATTTAGCTAAAGCTTTAAAAGGTGAATTAAGTTCACGCCGATTTGGTCGTGCAGTTCGTTTGGAAGTAACTCATAACTGTCCACAACATATTTATGAATATCTGCTTGAAGAATTCGACTTAAACGAAGAACAACTATATAAAGTTGATGGTCCTGTAAACTTGGCTCGTTTGGTTTCAAACTTTAAACGTCCTCATTTGCGTTATGACTCGCATACGCCAGTCGTACCGAAAGTGTTTAAAAAGACCGAGAGTATTTTCTCTGCCATGCAAAAGCAGGATATTTTGCTTCATCATCCATTTGAATCTTTTGCGCCAGTTATTCAGTTACTCCGCGAAGCAGCACGTGATCCACAAGTACTTGCAATTAAACAAACGCTTTACCGTAGTGGTGTTGATTCGGAAATTGTACAAGTCTTGGCTGAAGCTGCACGTAACGGTAAAGAAGTAACGGCAGTTATTGAATTACGTGCCCGTTTTGATGAAGAATCAAACATTGAAGTGGCGAATGTACTTCAAGAAGCAGGGGCGGTAGTCGTTTACGGTATCGTGGGTTATAAAACCCATGCCAAAATGATTATGGTGGTACGCCGTGAAAATAATAAATTGGTACGTTATGTTCATTTAGGTACAGGTAACTACCATGCGATGAATGCCCGTATTTATACCGATTATGGTCTTATGACGACCGATAAAGACTTATGTGAAGACGTACATCGTATCTTCCAAGAGTTAACAGGTATGGGCAAAATGGCAAAACTGAAAAAGTTGCTCCATGCACCTTTTACTTTGCATGCTCAGCTCATCAACTTTATTGATGAAGAAATTGCAAATGCAAAGGCTGGTCGTAAAGCCCAAATTATTGTGAAAGTGAATGCTTTAACAGAAGTTCAATTAATCAATAAATTGTATGAAGCTTCTCAAGCAGGGGTGCAGGTAGATCTCATTATTCGTTCTATTTGCTGCTTACGTCCGGGATTGCCAAATTTATCGGAAAATATTCGAGTACGTTCAATCGTAGGGCGCTTCCTTGAGCATACACGTGTTTATTACTTTAGTAATAATGGTGATGCACGTATTTACTGTTCAAGTGCAGACTGGATGGATCGTAACCTATTTAATCGTGTTGAAGCATGCTTCCCAATAGAAGATCCTGCATTGAAAAAACGAATTTATCAGCAAGGTCTTCTTAATTATTTGCAAGACAATCAGCAAGCTTGGTTATTGCAAGGTGATGGTACTTGGGTCCGTGCTCAACCTGCTGAAGGTGAAAAACTACATAATGCTCAAAGAGAATTATTAGAAACATTTAAATAAAACTTAATATTAAAAAGCCGGCATTATGTCGGCTTTTTAATTGTTTGAAATTCATAGTAATTTAATCTGAATTCTTAAATGGTTGCAGGATATACGATAATAGTTTGAAACACCGCAATATGTTTTAAAAATATGTGATTCTTTACATAAAACATTGAATTTTAAAAATATACAAATTATGTGAAATCTACTTTAATACGCTGCATTAAATATACTTAACTTTGGTAAGTGAATAATATGCAATGCTTTATTAAAAGTTTATTTATTAGAATATTTTTAGGGGTAATGCCAGTGACTGCGTATGCAGATCAAAAGTGCTATGGAGATATTATTGTATTTCATAAATATGATGATCAAATGATATATCCCTACTTTATACAACCTTCAAAGGAAAAAAATAAGAAAAATGAAACACAAACAAAGGTAGTAACGGTCCAGAAAAGAAAACCTACTCAAGATGAACTGGTAGCACAAAAGAAAGTTGAAGATACTCAATCAAAAAAAATAGAAGAAAAGAAAAATCTTGAGAATAAAAAACAGCTTGATGCAGCAGTAGCTAAAGAAATTTTAGAAAATGGCGAAAAAAAATGGATGGTACAGGTTGCGTTGGCACCTAATCAAAATAAAGCAAATATGATCCAGTCTCAATTGCAGGCGAAAGGATATAAGATTGTGACTAGCCCAACCACAAAAGGCATACGGGTTATGGTAGACCCCGCCAATGATTTTGCGATTGCACAAATTATTCGAGAAAAAATAATTTCAGATGAGAGTTTGGATCTGAAATCGGCTTGGGTCTTTAAATGGGCATCTTTAACAGCACAGTAAAAGAAAAAGGAGTCCGAAGACTCCTTTTTTATTCATGTAAATTTGTTGTGATTTTCTGCATGATTTGCAGGAGTACATCAAACTCGCTTTGTAATGGCGTACTTTTACGTGTAACGAGCGCTAGTGTACGACTTGGTGCATCTTCAATTGGTTTTGCAGTAATCTGATCATTAAACTTGATCATACTGTTTTCAATTGCGATTTCTGGTAAAAGCGTAAAACCTAAATTAGAAGAAACCATTTCGACTAATGTTGGTAATGAACTTGCTTTTAAGCGGTTATCGTTTTTACGTTCACCAATTGGACAAGCACTTAATACATGGTCACGTAAACAGTGGCCTTCTTCAAGCAAAATAAGACGTGACAAATCAAGGTCATCGAGAGAGTTTGCTTGAAGTGCATTTGTATCTTGCTTACTACAAACAAGATATAAATTTTCTTTTGAAATTTCAGCTACTTTTAGACTTCTTGTGTCAAAAGGTAGGGCAAGGACGATCATGTCCAAATTACCGTGTTCTAAGCGCTCTACAATTTTCTCACTTTGAGCTTCATGTAAATGCAACTGAATCTTTGGTAATTGTTGATGCACTTCATCAAGTAACCGTGTCAGGATAAAAGGTGCAATGGTTGGAATAACACCCAAATGAAGATCACCAGTTAATGGTTCACTCATTTCACGGCTTAAACGCATTAAATCCTGAGCATCTGCTAGCAATACACGGGCTCTAGCAACGACTTGTTCACCTAATGGTGTTAAGCGCACATTCTGACGGTCACGCTCAACCAGAACGCCACCTAATAGCCTTTCCAGCTCCATGATACCGCCCGATAAAGTCGATTGGGTAACAAAAGAGCGGCGTGCTGCTTCAGTAAAATGCAAAGTTTCCGACAACGTAACTAAATATGATAGCTGTCTTAGTGAGGGTAATGCAGCCATAGTGTCCTAGTATGATGATTTAAAATGATGCGCAAATAAACCGCTAAGCTGTGGAATAAAATGGGCAGGGATATCATGCCCCATTCCATCAATTAATTCAAACTTAGCACCGGAAATTGCTTTTGCTACAGCCTTACCGTGGCTTGGTGGAAGTAAGCGGTCACGAGAGCCATGTAAGACTATGGTGGGTTGCTTAATTTCACGGTCCAGTTGCAGTAAGGAACCTGTACATAATATTGCTAAAAACTGTTGAAGTACACCAGCAGGATAATAGCTACGTTGATAAAGTTTTCGTGCAGTTTGAACGGCTTCAATATGATTAATATAACCAGGAGAACCAATCAATTGGAATAATTTTAAGCTGTGGTTAACAATCCCTTCTTCATCACGTGATTCGGGTTTGCCAATCAAACTTAAAAGTTGTTTAGGAAACGGGGGTGGTAAAAAGGGTTGGTTGTTACTGGTAAACATCAAACCTAATTTTTCTACTTTTTCCGGATATTTTGCAGCAAGTATCTGGGCAATCATACCACCCATTGATGCACCGACCACATGTGCTTTATTTACACCTAAACGGTCGAGAAGCATCGATACGTCGTCTGCCATATCATACAATGTATAAGGTGCACCCTGATTTTTTAGCCCTAAGGCAAAGCGACCCATCAATTTCATGGTATTTAAACGTTTACCCTGATGACGAACTTTTGAAGAAAGGCCAATATCACGGTTATCAAAACGAATAACACGAAAACCTTGATCAATGAGCGATTTACAGAAAAAGTCCGGCCAAAATAGCATTTGGGCACCTAAGCCCATAATTAGCAAAATGGTTGGATGTTCTGCTTTTCCACCTACTTCTACATGCAATTCAATACCATTGCCTAAGTTGACTTTGGTTTCTTGCATAAAAGGAGTGTAGGGTGAAATACTAAATTGTAAGGCGCTATTCATGTTATGCATTCCTTGAAGGAATACTCTTGAGCGAGTATTCCCAGTTTAAACCTTATGCTTGGGCAGGAATAAGATCTGGAACAAGCTTAGTTAACGTTAAACGTTGCTTGCCTGCTGTTGCACCTAACAATACGAAACCACGCAATGTTCCTTCATTGTCAATTGCTTTGGCAAGCATACCATCGTCGAATTCTTCAGTTTCCCAATTTACATCGACATCAACCGGTGCCGGTAAAACTGTAAGTGGTGCAGCCGGGGTTTTTACCGCAACTGGCATTGCAGGGTAATGTACATTTGTTTGTTGGCCGCTTAATGTTTTTGCTAGAGCACGCGCTTGTTGCATAATTGGCATTACATAAGGAAGCAGGGTACCATTCACTTCTGCACAGTCACCAATCGCATAAATATCTGCTTGATTCGTTTCAAGCAAGCTATTAGTAATTACACCACGGCTGGTTTGAATATTTGCGCTTTGAGCAAGAGAAATATTTGGTTGTAGACCAATCGCTGAAAGCACGATATCAGCAACTAAAGTTTGACCATTTGCTAATGTAACGGCGTAATCTTCACCATTATTGATCTTACTTACTTTTTCAACGGTTGTACCTAATGCAAATTTAACCCCAGCTTCTTCAAGATTTTCTTGGAAAGCTGAAGCAATGTGTGACGGTAACAAACGGCCTAATGGTTGAGGTGCTAAATCAATTACCGTTACATCATATTCACTATGAAGTAAGTCATTGGCAAATTCACAACCAATCAAACCAGCACCCAAAATCACAACACGTTTATCTTTGCGCTGAGCAAGGTTTTCGCGGAAGGTACGATAATCAATCAGTGAGTTCACTACATGAATGTCATCACTGCCATCACCTGCAATTGCAAGACGAATCGGGTTAGCACCAACGGCTAAAATCAGTTTTGAATAGGGTTGATTTGAAGTTACCCCATCTTTCTCTAGAACAAGCTCATGACGCTCAGCTAAAATTTCTTTCACCCATGTAAAAGGTTCAATACGCATATTGAGCTGTGCACTCATTTTTGCAGCATCACCTAACGGAATTTGTTCCGGAGCCTTTTTACCTGCAAAAGCGTTAGATAACGTTGGTTTTGCATAGTTCACCGCATCATCCGCACAAATCATCACAAGTTCTTGCTCTGGGTTAAGCTTACGGAACTCACGTGCTAAGGTATAACCCGCCATGCCTGATCCGATAATGACGATTGGATGCATTTTTTTCTCCAGAATTAGAATTGTTCATTTAATACGGTGATTGGTGATATATAAAAAAGACCATGTCAATCATGGCCTTTTAGGTTAAGACATTAGATTTCGATCATTTCAAAGTCAGCTTTTGAAACGCCACAATCAGGGCAAGTCCAATCATCAGGGATATCTTCCCATTTTGTTCCAGCTGCAATGCCGTCTTGTGGCCAACCTTCTGCTTCATCGTAAATCCATCCACAAACGATACATTGATATTTTTTCATGAGACTCTCCGCACTGATAAGTTTGCTCAAAGCTGCCTTTCAGTAAAACTATTCCATCTATTAATAATGTAACTACGATCCGTTCAATAATAACTAATGTAGCTTTGATCGGGTATCAAATTTTTACGCAGTTCTACATTTAAAGTAAAGCACATAAGGGAGTTTAATCATTCGTAAGCAAAGATGAATGGCATATCGAGACAAATAACTGGTTATTTAGGCAAAACTTCAACATAAGCACATAATAAATCATATGTTTTTATTCACTTATTAATGTAATAAGGTTTTAAGTGATATGAAGGGTTACAAAAAGAACAAAGCATTTATATAAATAAAGTTCTTAAAAACATAAGCTGATTAATAAATAGACAGATAAATTGATGTTTATATAAAACGAGAAAGTTTATTGAACACTTAAGTAACAGAGATAAGGAATTGAATATGGAAATTCTAGTATATGAAGTAGAAATTAACGCGCCTATAGAAAAAGTATGGAACATACTCTGGAATAGCGAGACATATAATGCATGGACGAAATTTTTTGCGCCAGATTCTTCAATGCGTACTGACTGGAAGATTGGTGGTAAAACATATTTTCTAGACGGAGAAGGAAATGGAATGGTTTCGACCATTGAAGAAATGAAAAAGCCTGAAGTGCTAATTTTTAAACATTTAGGAATGATTAAAGAAGGTAAGGAAGACTTAGAAAGTGAAGAGGTGAAAGGCTGGAGTGGTTCGTTAGAAAAATATTTTTTAAGCCAAAATGGGAATACTACAACTTTAAAAGTTGAATTGGCCACCTTACCTGAATATATCGGTATGTTAAAAAGTGGCTTTGTTCAAGGTTTTGAAGTTGTAAAACATATTGCAGAAGGGAGCTAGTTCATCTTGCTCAGTTGGTTGTTTAGGCGAAGTATTTTTTATGAATTTTAGAAATCAGATCATTGAGACGAGAAGGATAAGCAAGACGATGATGGCCTCCGTCATATGTTTCTACTGTCATATAAGGTGAAAGCTTTTCCTGTACTTGATACATATCAAGTTGCTCGTCTCCTAACTCTAAATAAGCCATTTTAGGATTAGAGTGATCAAGATCTTCATCACAAAGGTCGGGATAATCATTACGAAAACTAGGATTAAGGCTTGGATTGGCAACAACAACAGCTAATTTATGTTGAGCAGCTGTTTTTAAAGCCCAGTAGCCACCAAGGCTATGGCCGACTAATAAATCTGGTTTAATCGTTTCAATTGCTTGATGATAAAAGTCCTTCACTGAGGCATAACTTAAGTTACGATAATCCACATCAATACAAAATTTTTCAGGATATAAAATGGCATGGAATTTTGTTGATTCACGAGAAGAATCCAAGCCATGTAAAAATAGAATTTTCATTATTTGCTACACAATCTCATAGATAAAATAAAAGGCAAAATAGGCCTTTTAAAAATCGAGGTTATTTGGATTTTTTTATATTTTACTTAAAGCTAAAAAAAATGATCTTAGCGATTGGTCTAAGTAATTTTCTTCATTCAAAATGTCTTTAGTTTGACTGCTTTGACTTTTTTTCATCTTTGTTTGATTGAAATCATTCGAAAAACCTCAGCAATCTGTTAAGCTATGCCACTTCATTTTTACTTAAATCGAGGCAGAGATGACGCAACAAAACGCTCAATCGACTTCTGAACCAACTATTTCCGAAAACGATTTAATTGCACAGCGTCATGCCAAATTAAAGCAAATCCAAGATGTTGCAAAGGATACTGGAAAAAGTCCTTGGCCAAATACATTCAAACGTGAACACTACGCTGCTGATCTACAAGAACAATTTAAAGATCAGTCGAAAGAACAGATTGAAAGCGCTGAACATGTCTATGTAAAAGTTGCTGGCCGTGTCATGTTGAACCGTGGTTCTTTCATGGTGATTCAAGACATGACTGGTCGTATCCAGTTATATGTTGACCGTAAAGGTTTACCAAAAGATATTCTTGAAACTATTAAAGGTTTAGACCTAGGCGACATTATTGCTGCTGAAGGTTATATCGGTCGTTCTGGTAAAGGCGATTTGTATGTACACCTTGAAGGTTTTGAACTTCTTACAAAATCACTTCGTCCATTACCAGATAAGTTTCATGGCTTGAACGATACCGAAGTTAAGTACCGTAAACGTTATCTCGACTTAATCGTGAATGAAGAAACGCGTAAGACTTTTGAAATTCGTGCCAAAGTTGTTGCAGGTATTCGCGCATTTTTAACAAATGAACGTTTCATGGAAGTTGAAACGCCAATGATGCATGTAATTCCGGGTGGTGCGTCTGCACGTCCGTTTGAAACGCATCACAATGCTCTAGATATGCCGTTATTCTTGCGTATCGCACCTGAGCTTTACTTAAAGCGTTTGGTTGTTGGTGGTTTTGAACGTGTGTTCGAAATTAACCGTAACTTCCGTAATGAAGGGGTGTCAACACGTCACAACCCTGAATTTACAATGATCGAGTTTTATCAAGCATATGCTGATTATAAAGACTTGATGGCTTTAACTGAAAACATGCTTGAAAAGTTAGCTCTTGATATTTTAGGTACAACTGATGTGCCTTACCAAGGCGAAGTGTTCAGCTTTAAAGGGCCATTCAAGAAAATCTCTATGTTTGATGCGATTTTAGAGAATAACCCTCAGTTCACGCCAGAAAATGTGGGCGATCGTGAATTCCTTGCAAAATTTGTGCGTGAAGAATTAAAAGAAGAAGTTAAACCTGGTTTTGGTTTAGGTAAGCTTCAAACGATTGTCTTTGAAGAAACAGTTGAGACTAAACTTCGTCAACCTACCTTTATTACTGAATATCCAGCGGAAACTTCTCCACTTGCTCGCCGTAATGATGACAATCCGCACATTACCGATCGTTTTGAATTCTTCATTGGTGGTCGTGAATTGGCAAACGGTTTTAGCGAGTTAAATGACCCGATTGATCAGGCTGAACGTTTCCAAGCTCAGGTTGCTGAAAAAGACGCGGGCGATGATGAGGCAATGCATTATGATGCAGAGTTTGTTGAAGCGCTTGAGTACGGCTTACCGCCAACAGCGGGAGAAGGTATTGGTATTGACCGTTTAGTTATGCTTTTTGCAGACGCACCAAGTATTCGTGATGTAATTTTATTCCCGCATATGCGTCGTAAAGAAGGTTAATTTAATCTTCAAAACAGAAAAAGGCAGTTTATACTGCCTTTTTTATTCACTATTTATATATAAAAAACACTTAAATTATAGAAAACTTAAGAGCACGTTAAAAAATGTAATTGCACAGTTTAACAATTGCAAATTTGCGATAAAAAAATTAATGTGTTGCTCATAAATAACTTTGAGAATTGTGCTGACATGTTTTTAAGAAAAACACTTTCAATTGCATTATTAGCAGCTGCCTCATCAGCTGTTTTTGCCCAAGGTTTGGTGCTTAATAATGATGATTTGCGTACAGATTTAAATTGGTTGAATCAACAAGGTGTTATTAACATCAGCACTTCTACTTGGCCTTTAAGCGGTGATGAAATTCAGCGCGCACTCTCTCAGGCTAAAGTAACACATCCAGCTCAACAAAAAGTTATTAACTCAGTTCTCAATGCATTAAAGGCAGATAACGATACAGTTAAAGTGGGTGCTTTTGCCGAATCTGATATTAAAAATCTTCCACAAGCTTTTGGCGATAACCAAAAATCACAGTATCAAGGTTCTGTAGAGTTTAATGCGGGCGGTGAAAACTGGGATGCAAAAATCCGTGTAAACGCAGAAAAAGATCCACAAATTGATAATGGCCATGATGTCAATGTGGAAGGTTCTTATGTCGCTGGTAAAATTTGGAACCAATGGGTTGTTGCTGGTCAAATTCCAACATGGTGGGGACCTGGCCATGATGGTAGTTTAATCCGTGGTGATGCAAGTCGTCCTGTGTATGGGGTGACAGCTCAAAGAGCTATACAAAATGCATTTGATACCAAATGGTTATCTTGGATTGGTCCTTGGCAATACCAATTATTTGCAGGTCAGTTAGATGATTATAAAGCTATTCCTCATGCTAAGTTATTAGGTTTGCGTGTTACGGCAAGTCCATTACCTTACTTGGAACTGGGTGCTTCCCGAACTTTACAATGGGGTGGTGAAGGGCGTTCTGAAAGTTGGAACTCATTATGGAATGCAATTAAAGGTAATGATAATGTTTATGATGCAGCTGAAGACAGATCTAACCAAATTGCTGGATTTGATGCTCGTTTAAATCTGCAATCTCTTTTAAATGTTCCTGTTGGTATTTATGGTCAATATGTAGGTGAAGATGAAGCCGGTTTGCTTCCTTCTAAAAAAATGTATTTAGCTGGTGCCGATTATTCTTCTAGCTATAAAGATATGCCTTATCAAGTTTATGCTGAATGGGCAGATACACGTACCAATAATGATGTAAAAGGAATCTCTTATAATCATTATATTTATACAGATGGTTATTATCAGCATGGTTTCCCTCTAGGGCATGCAATGGGTGGTGATGGTCAAATGTACTCTGTTGGTGGTGATATTCGCTTTGACACGATGAATCGCTTAAGTGGCCGAGCAATGGTTGTTAAGGTGAATGAATCTAACTTGGCAATTAATAAAGCCTTCCCTAAAGAAGATAAAATCAAAGCGCTTGATTTAACTTGGACGCATTACATCAAACCTGATCTTCCATTAAAAATTAATGGTTGGGTTAGTGACTCTGATTTAGAGGGTAATGATTCAGGTGCATCTATTGGTATTGAAATTCCGTTAGAACGTAAAATGTTTGGTTTTTAAGACTTAAATATTGCTGATGAAAAGGAGAAGCTAAAATGGCTTCTCTTTTTTATGGTATTTAAAGAAATCTAAAGATGAGATCGTGATTTGCTTCAGTTAACGATGCGAGCTAGGATGGGCATGTTATCTATGCGAATCAGTATTTTACATTTATATGATGAATTTGAATATCAATATGAAAAAACAAGCAAAAGAAAACAGTTTTAAATCACTATAATGCATAACTAATGCTATAAGCCTCATAAAGGCATGTAGTTGGATTATTTATCACAAAAAATTGGAGTTGTTATGGCACTCGTTCCTCCACATGGTCTTCTAAGTGGTGGTTTAATACCACTTCTAGATTTTATGGGCAAAATGGATAGAGAAGGACGTGTTCATGACTGAATCAAGACTTACACATCTCAAGCAACTTGAAGCTGAAAGTATTCACATTATTCGTGAAGTTGCGGCAGAATTTGAAAATCCAGTCATGCTTTACTCAATTGGTAAAGACTCGGCTGTAATGCTTCATCTTGCTTTAAAAGCATTTTATCCTGCGAAACTTCCATTTCCTTTATTACATGTAGATACAGGTTGGAAGTTTAAAGACATGATCGCGTTTCGCGATAACATGGCAAAAACCCATGGTTTTGATTTAATTGTTCATCAGAACAAAGAAGGCCGTGAAGCAGGGATCAATCCATTTGATCATGGTAGCTCAAAATATACAGATATTATGAAAACCCAAGCTTTAAAACAGGCTTTGGATAAATATCAATTTGATGCTGCTTTTGGTGGTGCACGCCGTGATGAAGAAAAATCACGTGCGAAAGAGCGTGTGTATTCATTCCGTGATAGTAAGCATCGTTGGGACCCTAAAAACCAACGCCCTGAACTTTGGAATCTTTACAACGGTAAAGTAAACAAAGGCGAAAGTATTCGTGTATTCCCATTATCAAACTGGACAGAGTTAGATATTTGGCAATATATCTATTTAGAAAATATTCAAATTGTTCCTCTTTATTTCTCTGCTGTTCGTCCTGTGGTTGAGCGTAGTGGTACGCTTATTATGGTGGATGATGAACGCATGCGTTTAAAAGAGGGTGAAGTTCCGCAAATGAAGTCTGTACGTTTCCGTACGCTTGGCTGTTATCCATTAACAGGTGCAGTTGAGTCTGAAGCTGATACATTGCCAGAAATTATTCAGGAAATGTTATTGGCAACAAGTTCTGAGCGTCAAGGTCGTATGATTGACCATGATGAAGCAGGCTCAATGGAAAAGAAAAAGCAAGAAGGCTATTTCTAAGACAGTTTCTAAATTTGTGGAGTTTGAGCAATGTCTCATCAATCAGACTTAATCAGCCAAGATATTCTGGCTTATTTAAAACAGCATGAACAAAAAGATCTTTTACGCTTTTTGACTTGCGGTAACGTAGATGACGGTAAAAGTACCTTAATTGGCCGTTTACTTTACGATTCAAAATTGATTTATGAAGATCAATTACAAGCAGTAACGCGTGACAGTAAAAAAGTAGGAACTACGGGTGATGCACCAGACTTGGCATTACTGGTAGATGGTCTACAAGCAGAACGTGAACAAGGCATTACCATTGATGTAGCTTACCGTTATTTCTCAACAGAAAAGCGTAAGTTTATTATTGCGGATACCCCAGGGCATGAGCAATATACACGCAACATGGCAACAGGTGCGTCAACTGCGGACTTGGCAATCATCTTGATTGATGCGCGTTATGGTGTACAAACTCAAACTCGTCGCCATACGTTTATTGCAAGTTTGCTTGGTATTAAAAATATTGTTGTTGCAATCAATAAGATGGACTTGGTTGAATATTCACCTGAACGTTTCACTGAAATTCAGATTGAATATGATGCTTTCGTAAGCCAATTAGGTGATCGTCGTCCAGCCAATATCTTATTTGTTCCAATTTCTGCTTTAAATGGCGATAACGTTGTAAATCCATCAGCTCATACTCCTTGGTACAAGGGTCAAACCTTGATGAGTATTCTTGAGTCTGTGGAAATTAGCCGCGAATCTAACAAACATGAATTCCGTTTCCCTGTTCAGTATGTGAACCGTCCAAACCTCGACTTCCGTGGTTTTGCTGGTACTGTTGCTTTAGGTGAAATCAATGTTGGTGATGAAATTGTAGCGTTACCTTCTGGTAAGCGTTCTACGGTTAAAGAAATCGTTACTTTTGACGGTAACCTTGAGCAAGCAGTGGCTGGTCAAGCAGTTACATTAACGTTAAATGACGAAATTGATATTAGCCGTGGTAACGTTTTGGTGCGTGCTGGCGAGCAACCATTAATTTCACGTAGCGTTCGTGCTTCTGTGGTATGGATGAATGAGCACCCGCTTGTAAAAGGCAAGTTGTACAACATTAAGATTGGTACACAAACTGTTCCAGCAAAAGTGACTAATATTCACTATCGTGTGAACGTAAATACACTTGAGCATACTCAGGTCGAAGAGCTTGAGTTAAATGCAATTGCGGATGTTGTGGTTGAGTTCGATGCTCCAGTCGTGTTTGACCGTTATCAAGATTCGCGTTACACAGGTTCATTTATTTTTATTGACCGTTTAAGTAATGTGACTGTTGGCGCGGGCATGGTAGAGGCGGCAGTAGAATGGACTGCTCATAGCAATGCTGTTACTGCCGAAGACCGTGCTGCTCGTTTAGGTCAAAAACCTGCGGTGATTGGTGTTTCTGCCCAATTAATTGAAAAAGCTCAAGTCTTAGAAAGTTTGCTGATTCAGCAAGGTGTAGTTGCGATCGCGAAAGCAAACTTAACAGCTGAGCAATTGATTCTATTACGTGAGACGGGTGTTGTAATTATCACAACTTCTGTGGAAGGTATAGATACAGAGATAGCTGCTGAAACTGTAGAAGAAGCAGTAGAAAAAATCGTGGAATTGGTTCGTCTTTAATAGATTGAAAATGAGTTCTAAAAAACCCGCTTAAGCGGGTTTTTTATTGAGTTTAAAAAATATTGTTCGCTTTGATAATTAAATATTCTCTTAAATCTTTAGGGTAGCTCTGGATCATCTTTAAAAATGTATCCCGATCGCCTTGATATAGGGCACGTGTTGCTTCCTCATAATTTGGCATATTACCTAACATGGCAGACATAAAACGGTCGATGGCTTGTTTGGCGAGCATAATATTGCCTTCAGAATTTGGGTTATTTAACTCTTTATCAATTAACTTGCGAATCACTGCTGATGCACTCGCACTTTGTTGATCTAACCAATCCCAATGTTTTTTCTGTAAAGTGATTTCACGAGAAATTACACCAAGTTTAGGTCGTCCAACTTTTTTAATTTCTTCCGGCTCAGCATAACGTTGTTGAAATTCTTGTTCCGAACCAGAAAGATCAAGATCAATTTGTTGACCTGTTTGATCATTAAAAATCAGAATATTTTCCGTTGTTTGAGGAAGATCTTTGAGTTTTTTTGCAAGTTCAACAAGAGAGTCGCTTGCAATAAGTGTACTTCCAGTAAAAGCAGTATAGGTGATTGTAGTATTCATTTTTGCCACATATTTTTATCAGGGTAAAATAATATTATCAGGGTAAAATTAATTTGGCAAACATTAAAATTTATAACCAAAGAATTATTTGATTTTATGAGTGTAATCTGTGAAGTTAGGACTATAAAAATAGTCACGGTGATAGGCTGTTTAAAATTTTGTTCTGCTTTAATATCGCTTTTATGAGAGAATGTGCCTTTAGTTGTATGTATAAGGACTCCTATGTTTGAGCAATCTCCTGAATCTTTAAGCGATATCGAAATTTTAGACATTTTACAGTCGATGAAAAAAGATAAGCTTGATACGGAAGCAAATGAAATCATCCGTAGCGGGGGGAAAGCAGGACGTCAGGAAGCGCATAAACAAGCTTTGGTGGCACTAAATACAAATTTTGAAGAGAAATTTGTAGAGGCAGTTACTCTTGCATTAGGTTTAAATGCAGCTCAAGCTAAAAAAATTCGCTATAAAAAAGATCGAATTCGTATTTTAAAAGCACGTGGTATTGATTATTTAGCTATTGATGGTGCAGAAACAGCGCAAGTTTTGGCACAAATTTCACAAGCAATTGTGCGAGAAGATGCAATTGTTACTCATGACTTGCATGACATCTTCCCATTTTGGAAAGAAGGTTGGCCAATGGTGCAATTTGATAATGCCTATAAAATTTTAGAAGAAGATATTGGCTTGCACTTTCATGCGTTCTTAGATGCCATGATTGAGTATGTGAATAAATAAAAATAAAAGCCCCAATTGGGGCTTTTATTTTTTTTATAGCAGAATGTAGTTAGACCGCACTAAAAAGTGGGAAAACACCAATCACTAATGCTGTACCCATTAACACCATACAAGTAATAAATGCCCACTTAAAAGTGAACTTTTGATGGTCTGCAAAATCGACTTTAGCAAGACCGCATAACAAGTAAGTTGATGGAACAAGTGGTGATAATAAGTGTACAGGTTGGCCTACAATAGAAGCACGTGCAATCGCTTCTGGGCTAATACCATAATGTGAAGCAGCTTCAGCAAGAATAGGTAATACACCATAGAAGAATGCATCATTTGACATAAAGAAGGTCAATGGCATGCTTACGAAAGCTGTAATCGGTGCGAGATATGGACCCATACTTGCAGGAATCATTGCGACAAATTCTTTAGACATTGCTTCAACCATACCTGTGCCAGATAAGATACCTGTAAAAATACCTGCCGCAAAAATTAAACCTACAACAGCCAAGATGCTATCTGCATGCATAGCGATACGCTTTTTCTGCATATCAACATCAGGGTAGTTGATGAGCATTGCAATACAGAACGCCAGCATGAATAACACTGACATAGGTAAAATACCTTTGATCAATGCAATCATAAGAATAATGGTGAGTACCATATTTACTTTACGTAAATGTGGACGAGTCGCTTCTGGATCTTTTGAAACAGTAATGTTGTCGCCATGATGACTTTCAAGCTCAATCACGCCTAAACGTTTTTGCTCATATCGACCATATAAATATGCCAAGAAGAATAACCAGCCAATACTAATCACCATTGGAAGGATCATTGGTACAAAAATATGGCTTGGATCAACTTGAAGCGCACTCGCTGCACGGGCAGTAGGGCCACCCCATGGTGTAAGGTTCATTACACCACTACATAACAACATAAGTGCTGTCATGATGAGTGTATTCATACCTAGGCGTTGATAGAGAGGGAGCATTGCTGCTACACAAATCATATATGTCGTTGAGCCATCACCATCAAGAGAAACTAAGGTAGTTAAAAAAACGGTCCCTAATGTAATTTTTAGAGGGTCGCCTTTAACTTTTTTCAAAATCCATTTAACCGGAGGATCGAAAAGACCTGCATCGATCATTAAGGCAAAATATAAAATCGCGAATAATAACATTACGCCAGTAGGCGCAAGTTTTTTGATGCCTTCTAGCATCATTTCGCTGAGACCCTTAAGCTCAATATGACTTAAGCTTTCAAAGTAGTGACCAAGGCCCCAGGCGATAAGAGAAAAAATAAATGGGATAAGAATTAAAGCAATAATAGGGCTTAAACGTTTGGACATGATTAAATACATGAAGCATAAAATCATGCCAACACCAAGTAATGTCAGCATACAATCAATCCTTTGCCTTTAGTTTTACTGAACAAGTTTATTCAAAACTCTGACTTTGATTATTCTTATGAATTTTTATTAAAAAGACAAATAATATATTTAGTTTATTTGGTTAATATATATTCACTTGGAAAGGTATATTCTGTGGAAATACTGAATATATATATTAATGGTATAGTCTATTTATAATATATGGCACTTATTATAAGAACTTATAAAGCCTTTATCATATTTAAAATTATCATGTATTTTTAGAATTTATATTTAGTTTGAATGCTGAAATGAGAAGTATACCCATTTACAATGCTTGTAATGCTTACGTTACACAAGAAACAGGAAGCTGTAAATTCTTTTATATGCAATTTTTTATTTCTATTAAATTAAAAATTTTATTTTAATGAATGAGTTAATTTATATATTTGAAAATATGATTAAGATAATAAATTAAACTTTTAATATGAATATATTTAAAATAACTGTTAGTTTAAAAGATATATATTGTATTAAAAAATATCCTGCTTTGATTAGCAGGATATTTTGCACCAAAATAAATCAATTTTCATCTGATGGAGGTTGTAAATCAGATTTTTCTAATACGCGGGTTACTAATAACTGATCAATTTTAAAATGGTCTACATCGACAACTTCAAATTTATAACCACCGAATTCTACAAAATCTGCTGGACGAGGAATTTTGCGTAAACGGTACATCATAAAACCTGCGAGCGTCTCATAGTTTTCTTCATCAGGCATTTCATCAATTTCTAGCGCATGCTTGAGATCTTCAATAGGTGTACTACCGTCAATCAACCAAGAGTTATTATCGCGTTTAATAATTTGCTGTTCTTCTTCAATAGGGGTAACCCAGTCACCCATAACGGTAATCATGATATCACTTAGTGTAATTACACCAACCACAAGCGCATATTCATTAATTACAACGGCAAACTTTTCTTTTGTTGAACGGAAGCGATCGAGCAATTCTGATAGTGTTAATGTATCTGGTATCATCAGAACATTACGAATAGTAGACTCATTTAACTGTGTAGGTGATTGATTATTTAAAATACGAACTAGAAAATCTTTTGCATCTACATAACCAATGACCTGATCAATATTTTCATTACACACCAAAAATTTAGAATAAGGATATTCTGCTAGTTTTTGACGAATGCTGTCTTCGTGTTCATTTAAAGTAAAGTAAACAACGTTTTCACGCGTTGTCATACTTGATGGCACTGTGCGTTCTTCAAGTTCAAATACATTTTCAATAAAATGATGTTCTTGTTTTTGAAGTACACCTGCTTGGGCACCAGCATCCATAACTGCTGAAATATCATCAAAAGTTATATTGTCTTCACGTGTTGTATTTACTTTAAATAAGCGGAATAACAAGTTTGCAATTGCGTTGATTCCCCAAGCTAAAGGCTTGCAGATTTTAATAAAAATCTGAATAGGGTTAATTACACTAATTGCGATTTTTTCAGGTGCAATCATAGCCAAGCGTTTTGGCATGAGATCGGCAAATAAAATAAATAAAGAAGTTACCAAAGTGAAAGATAGGGCAAAACCAATCGTTTGTGTCCAAGGACCTTGGTAAAAGCGGTCAACTAAGTTGACAAAGAAAGGACGAAATGCAGCTTCACCCAAAATACCACCTAAGATTGCGACAGCATTTAGGCCAATTTGGGATGCTGCAAAAAAGTCTGCAGATTGTTCTTGTAAATCAAGTACCTGTTGAGCACGTTCTTCGCCAGCTTCGGCTAAAATCTTTAACTTTACTTTTCTGGCACCAGCTAGCGCAATTTCAGTTAAAGATAAAAAGCCTGCTGCGATGATGAGCAGTACGATGATAATGATATTTTGAAAGAGACTCACAAATCACCCGAGGATCATCATTATTATGACTATGTTTTAACACAAAAAAGCGCTGAGGTAATCAGATTGATTGCTCAGCGCTTAAGATAATGTTGGAAAGAGACAATTAAATTAAAATTTATTTAATAGTGGGAAAATTGTGAATTATTGGTTA
This sequence comes from Acinetobacter sp. 70_2, assembly GCF_056736115.1. Classification (NCBI taxonomy): domain Bacteria; kingdom Pseudomonadati; phylum Pseudomonadota; class Gammaproteobacteria; order Moraxellales; family Moraxellaceae; genus Acinetobacter; species Acinetobacter sp. 70_2. Next base: position 47,431 of record NZ_JBWZIP010000001.1, on the reverse strand, counting down.
GAAACTCACGATTTTCCTCTTCGATCATTTGGCGAGCAACGAATAGGATAAGTTGGCGTAACCAGCGATGAGCTGGGTGATGGTGTAATAGTGGACACCATGCCATTTTAAGTTCGAACTCAGGAATATAAAACGGTGGATCTTTAATGACTAATTTTGGATTTTGTGCTTGCAAGCGCGCCATTCGAGTTGGAAGTGTTGCAATCAAGTCAACGTTTTGAGCAAGTAATGCTGGCATTTGATAGTGACGCGTAAATACAGAAATTTTACGACGTTGACCAATACGTTCTAATGCTTGATCAATCCAGCCTAAGCCACCTTGTTTGTCTGGGTTTACCCCAAAACCAACACCCATACCAGTTTTAGATACCCAAATATGTTGAGCATCTAAATAGCTTTTTAAATTTAAATGAGTAACAGCAGGGTGTTTGTCATTTAAAATACAGCTAAAGCTATCACGCCAAACTAAAACTTGGTGGAAACTTTGTGGTATTTCATTGAAGCGGTTAATGGCTAAATCAACTTTACCTTGTTCCATGTCTCTATATGACACATCACTTGGTGTAAGAAAATCGAGTACAACGTTTGGTGCTTCAGAGCGTAGGGCTTTAACAAGACGCGGGACTAGGGTCGCTTCTGCATAGTCAGAAGTCATAATACGGAAAACGCGATTACTGGTATAAGGGCGGAATTCGGTACGCGGTTCCAAAATCATGGAAAGATCAGAAAGGGCATCACGAATACGTGGTTGTAATTCAAGTGCACGTTCTGTCGGTGTCATCCCTTCAGATGAACGGATCAGGAGAGGGTCATTAAATAAATTACGCAAACGGCGTAAAATATTACTCATGGCAGGCTGAGTAACACCAAGCTGTTCGGCTGCGCGAGTAACGTTTTTTTCACGAAGAAGAACATCAAGATATATTAATAGATTAAGATCTACCCGCTCCAGATTCATAAAAAAAATACCGAAAATAAAACCCTAAAATTGTTTCAAATTATGCCATATTTAAAGAACATTGTGTGAAAAAATGATGAGAAAAACGACATTTTTTGTTGAAATTAAGTATGCCTGAAAAACACCTCAAATGCTCTATTTTGTTGTCTTTGATCTGTTTTTATATTTGTGATTGGGGAGGGAATATTTTTAATTAATATTTAGTATTGTTCTAGCATGTTGATTGACTTTTTTCATTGGCAAAAGTCGCCTAATTTACAATTGACTTTTAACACTAAAAATGAATGGAAAAATCTCAAAAATTGTATAAAAATAAAACTTGGAGAGTTTTTTGATCAAAATACTATACTCCTTTAGGATTATTTTGTTTTTATAAACAAAGTGTTATGTTTTTTATTTTTACTTATAATATCGATTTATTGGTATATTTTTTAAATAAATACTGAAGATTAACCAAGGATATTGGATTAATTGATTGGCTAAGTCTAAGCTGTGTACATGAAGAAGCAGCTGGTGTCATAAGAAATTTAAGTAACATGACTCTAGGCTTCGATCGATGAAATCCTAAAATGAATACAGGACAATATCATGACTACATATCAAACAGCGATTGATGCAGTACGTGAATTAAAATCAAAATTCGGCAACACTTGGGCAGACATTAGCCCAGAAGATGCTGCTCGTATGCAACTTCAAAACCGTTTCAAAACAGGTTTAGATATTGCTAAGTATACAGCTGCGATTATGCGTCGTGATATGGCTGAATACGATGCTGATTCAAGCAAATATACTCAATCATTAGGTTGCTGGCATGGTTTCATCGCTCAACAAAAAATGATTGCTAACAAAAAATACTTCGGCACTACTAGCAAACGTTATATCTACCTTTCTGGTTGGATGGTTGCTGCACTTCGTTCAGAATTCGGTCCACTTCCTGACCAATCTATGCACGAAAAAACTTCAGTACCTGCTTTGATCGAAGAAATCTACACTTTCTTACGTCAAGCTGATGCAAAAGAATTAAATGACTTATTCCGTGCTTTAAACAAAGCAAAAGAAGCGGGTGACTCTGCGAAAGTAGCTGAAATCACAGCTCAAATCGACAACTTCGAAACTCACGTTGTGCCAATTATTGCGGACATCGATGCTGGTTTCGGTAACGAAGAAGCAACTTACTTACTTGCTAAGAAAATGATCGAAGCTGGTGCTTGTGCGCTTCAAATCGAAAACCAAGTATCTGATGCAAAACAATGTGGTCACCAAGCTGGTAAAGTAACTGTTCCACATGCTGACTTCATCGCTAAGATCCATGCTCTTCGTTATGCATTCTTAGAATTAGGCGTAGAAGAAGGTGTTATCGTTGCTCGTACTGACTCTGAAGGTGCTGACCTTACTCAAAGCATTCCAGTAGTTAAAGAGCCAGGCGACATCGCATCTAAATATATTAGCTACTTAGACACTCAAGAAATTGATATCTCTGAAGCAACTGATGATGAAATCTTAATTAAACGTGATGGCAAGTTACACCGCCCAACTCGTTTAGCTTCTGGTTTATATCAATTCCGTGAAGGCACTCAGATTGACCGTGTTGTACTTGACTGTATCACTAGCCTTCAAAACGGTGCTGACTTACTTTGGATCGAAACTCCGACTCCAAACGTAAAAGAAATTGCACACATGGTTAACCGTGTTAAAGAAGTAGTTCCAAATGCGAAGCTTGTTTACAACAACAGCCCATCATTCAACTGGACTTTAAACTTCCGTCAACAAGCGTATGACCGTTGGGTTGCTGAAGGTAAAGATGTGTCTGCTTACGACCGTGCTAAATTAATGAGCGCTGAGTACGACAACACTGAATTAGCAGCTGATGCTGATGAAAAAATCCGTACTTTCCAAGCAGACGCTGCGCGTGAAGCTGGTGTGTTCCATCACTTGATCACACTTCCTACATACCACACTGCTGCTCTTTCTACTCACGAATTAGCACAAGGTTACTTTGGTGACCAAGGTATGTTAGCTTATGTTGCTGGTGTACAACGTAAAGAAATCCGTGGCGGTATCGCATGTGTGAAACACCAAGCAATGGCTGGTTCAGACATCGGTGATGACCACAAAGAAATCTTCGCTGGTGAGAACGCACTTAAAGCTGGTGACGATTCTAAAAACACAATGAACCAATTCTCAGCTCACTAAGAATTGACTTCATAAAAAACCGCTCAAATGAGCGGTTTTTTTGTTTATATTGAAAAAAATTATTAGTCTTCTTTTTTCAACACATAATGTTCAGCCAAAGAACCTTCAACTTTTTTACCTTCCATGTCTAAAGCAGTCGCTGTATTTTCACCAATAAAGAATTTACGGTTTTGAGCTTTATCATCTAAGGTAATAACAGAAGTATTGTCTTTATCGAAAGCAAACTTACCATGTGTTTCAAATGGGTTTGTATCGCCTTTACCTAAATAAGTTTCAGTCAACTCATAAGTTTTATCATCTTTTAATTTTAATTCGGTTTTAATGCCTTCACAGTCTGCACATGGAAGTGTTCCTTTATATTTGCCATTCCAATCTAGTGAGTTCTCTGCTGTATGTTCAGTATCTACAGCAACAGCATTACTTGCTTCAGTAGTTTGCGCTGGGGTAGACGCGTCAGAAGTTGTCTCTGTTTTATTTTCGTGTTTATTACATGCGACAAGAAGAGTACTCATAAGTGCAATTGCTAATAATGATTTTTTCATAATGACCAAAACCTCAAAATAAAAATAAAAAGTAGTTAAAGCCTAGGAAAAAATAAAAGAAAATAAAAGCGTTACTATGTTGCTTAATTTTATCAAAAGGTAAAGTGAATACTTGTTGGACGCTTTGAAATAGTAATTTTTAAATTAACTTGGTGGGGTAGAGGTATCCATTTAAGTCATTTAATGGATACCTTTTTTAAATTATGGCTGTGCAGAAACGCCACCTAGAGAGTCACATGCTGCTTTATAAAGTTCATACTGCTTCTTTACCACTTCATCTAAAGGCATAGCGAATAATTCTTCACCTTCTTTATAGCTTTCTACATAAGAGGTCGCTTTATCTTTACTCACCGCTAAAGTTTGTTGGTAATAAGAGTTGATAGAGCTTGTAGGCATTTCACTTGTTTCAACATTTTTACATTGAAAATTATTTAATAGTTTTTCTGCACGTTTGACCTCACTAGATTGGCCAAAAATACACCCAGTTAAAAATACAAAAGGTACTAACACGAAAAAGATTTTCATGGAAAAAATTTATAAGAGCGAGGATGGGCGCTATTGTATAAATAATTCCATGCTTTACTGTGGTTTTATGTTAGACATTGCTTGTTTTTTAACTCATTAAAATAAAAAAATTGTTTCTAAGTTTGTAATGACCTCTTTTTGTATTTGGTGCATATTTTGCTTATTAAAAAAGCCATTATTAAAAATGAGCCAAAATGAATCGGATTCAACAATTTTCTCAGAGTTCTTCAGCACCATTTTGGTATGCCCAATTAGAGCTTGGTTTCTGTTTTAAAAATTCTCGCACCATAATGAGTCATCGAAAGCATTATGGCCCTGTTCGGGTGCAAAAAATGCTTTGGCCAGAAAAAACAGGAGTTTGCCACGCAATTATTGTGCATCCACCAGCAGGAATTGCAGGAGGTGATCATCTTACTTTCCAAATTGAAACAGCAGAGCAGGCACATGCGGTGATTACCACGCCTGGAGCTGGGAAATGGTATAGAACCAACGGCAAACAAGCTTTTCAGCATATTTATTTGACTGTAAAAAATGACTCTATTTTAGAGTGGATGCCACAAGAAATGATGTTGTTCGATGGTGCTGTAGCACACTCGGAAACACATATTCACCTTGAACAAACAGCAAGTTTTATTGGATGGGATATGCTGGTGTTGGGCCGACAGGCTCGGGCTGAAAATTTCGTTCAGGGAAGTTATCACAATCAGTTTAAGTTATGGCGTGAAAATAAATTATTAGTTGCCGATACTTTGTATTTTGAAGGTGGAGATCGCTGGTTAAGCTCATGTTTAGGTATGAATAATCAAGCCGTGATGGCAAGTTTCTGGGCTGTACCTCCTGAGAAATTCCGTTCTTCATTTCATTTAGAACAACATGTTGAACTCATCCGTGAACTCATTATGCGTATGGATGTGCCTGTGACTTTGACGTTACTAGAAGATGTACTGTGTGCACGTTTTTTAGGAAATGATGTGCGACATTGCCATGATGCTTTTGCGGCTATAAGAGCAAGACTAAGACGTTATTGGTTTGATTTAGATGAGGAATTCCCAAGAATTTGGAAAACCTAATTTACGTTAAATTGCGTATTTTAAAAACGATTAAAACAAGTATGCTGCTTTTGAGCACGCATTTTGCTTAAAGAAAACTAGATGCTATTAGGAAAGAGATATGGAACTCAATCCAACAGAAAAAGACAAGTTACTCATTTTTACCGCAGGCTTGGTGGCTGAGCGTCGTAAAGCGCGAGGTTTAAAGCTGAATTATCCAGAAGCAGTTGCATTTATTTCCGCAGCCTTACTGGAAGGTGCGCGAGATGGAATGACGGTCAGTGATTTGATGCATTACGGTACTACCTTATTAAAGCGTGAAGATGTCATGGATGGCGTAGCGGAAATGATTGCTGAGGTTCAGGTCGAAGCAACTTTTCCTGATGGTTCGAAATTAGTCACTGTTCATCAGCCAATCGTATAAAAGGAACGCTTATGATCCCCGGCGAAATCATTACTCCAGAGGCTGACATTGAACTAAATGTTGGACGAGAAACTTTAAAAGTTGTGGTGGCTAATCTTGGCGACAGGCCTATTCAAGTCGGTTCACATTTTCATTTTTATGAAGCGAATGATGCACTACAGTTCGACCGTGAAGTAGCAAAGGGTTTTCGCTTAAATATTGCAGCGGGTACCGCAATACGTTTTGAACCAGGGCAAAGCCGAGAAGTGGAACTTGTTGCTTTAGCTGGTAAGCTAGAAGTATATGGTTTTGCAGGCCGAGTCATGGGTAAGTTGGATTAAACATAACAACCATAATGAAAGATATGAGTAAAAAATTATGAAAATGTCACGTCGTGCATATGCTGAGATGTTTGGTCCAACGGTCGGTGATCGTATTCGCCTAGCTGATACAGAGCTTTTTATTGAGGTTGAACAAGATTTAACGACCTATGGTGAAGAAGTTAAATTTGGTGGCGGAAAAGTTATTCGTGACGGGATGGGGCAATCACAGCTTTTAGCTGATGAAGTTGCTGACACAGTCATTACCAATGCTTTAATTGTGGATTGGTGGGGAATCGTAAAAGCTGATGTTGGCTTAAAAAACGGCCGAATCTGGAAAATAGGGAAAGCTGGAAATCCCGATATTCAACCTGACATTACCATCCCTTTAGGGGCTGCAACAGAAGTGATTGCGGGTGAAGGGCAAATTTTAACGGCAGGTGGTATTGATACTCACATTCACTGGATTTGTCCTCAGCAAGTTGAAACCGCGCTGATGTCGGGTACAACAACAATGGTTGGCGGCGGTACAGGACCTGCGGCAGGTACTTCGGCAACGACAGTGACTCCAGGTCCTTGGCATATTGCGACCATGTTGCAGGCGATTGATGATTTGCCTATGAATATTGGACTGTTAGGCAAAGGTAATTTGAGTTTGCCAGACCCAATTCGAGAGCAAATTAAAGCTGGGGTAATTGGGTTAAAACTACATGAAGACTGGGGCTCAACACCAGCAGCGATTGATAACTGTTTGAGTGTGGCAGACGAGTTTGATGTGCAGGTCGCAATTCACACGGATACTTTAAATGAAGGTGGTTTTTTAGAAGAAACATTAGCGGCTTTTAAAGATCGTACCATTCATACGTACCATACTGAAGGTGCGGGCGGTGGGCATGCACCTGACATTTTAAAAGCAATTGGGCAAAGTAATGTCTTGCCATCTTCGACCAACCCAACACGACCTTATACCATTAATACCATTGACGAGCATTTAGATATGCTGATGGTATGCCACCATTTAGACCCAGCAATTGCTGAAGATATTGCTTTTGCGGAAAGTCGTATTCGCCGTGAAACCATTGCTGCCGAAGATATTCTGCAAGACTTAGGTGCAATTGCCATGATGTCATCAGACTCTCAGGCGATGGGGCGCGTGGGTGAAGTCATTTTACGTACTTGGCAAACTGCCCACAAAATGAAAGTACAACGAGGCCCATTAGAGGGTGACAATGAGTTTCATGATAATAATCGCATCAAACGCTATATTGCCAAATATACAATTAACCCAGCAATTACCCATGGTTTAAGTCATGAAATTGGTTCAATCGAAGTCGGGAAACTTGCTGATTTAGTGTTATGGAAGCCAGCCTTTTTTGGTGTGAAACCCTCCATGATTATTAAAGGTGGCATGATTGCAGCGGCACCTATGGGTGACATTAATGCCTCTATTCCGACTCCTCAACCCGTGCATTACCGTCCAATGTTTGGGGCTTATCCGCGTGGTGTACATAACACCTGTATTACCTTTTTGTCTCAAGTCGCAATCGATGAAAAAGTTGCTGAGAAACTAAATCTTAAAAAGTTAATTAGTCCATGTAAAAACACGCGTTCAATTACCAAAGCCGATATGAAACATAATACATATTGTCCAGTTATGCATGTTCACCCTGAAACTTATGAAGTGCGAGCTGACGGTGAATTATTAACATGTGAACCTGCTGACGTATTACCTATGGCTCAGCGTTATTTCTTGTTTTGACGAATTTTATAGAGGTGATTTGCCTCATTACCTTATGTATGAAAGAAATAAGTAAGGAGAGAAAAGCTAAATGAAAATCTATACCCAACGTCTTGAAGATATTTCTCCTGATCAGGCATTTGAAACGGTTGAATTAACTTTTGATACCCGTCAAAAATCCCGCTTTCGAGCGGCTTTAGCGAGTGGCATCGATATTGGTGCTGATTTGCCACGTACTGGAATTTTGCGTAGTGGCTCATATATTGCAACGAAAGAGGGTGATGTACTGCGTGTTGATGCAAAACCTGAGCGATTAATGCAAGTCACTGCTCAAACCGATTTTGATTTGCTTAAAGCTGCCTATCATTTAGGTAACCGACATGTACCATTAATGTTGACCCCTACAGCTTTGTATTTTGAGCCTGATCATGTGCTTGCAGAAATGGTAGAAGGGTTGGGGCTGACAGTGACAGAAACAGATCATCCTTTTGAACCCGAAAGCGGTGCCTATGCTCAGCATAGTCATGACCATCGTTTAAGTCCAATCAAAGCTTTACACCATGTCCACTCATAATGCTGCGCAATTACTGCAACTGCTGACACTGTCTTCAACGGCACTGCCAGTTGGAGCGTATTGTTATTCACAAGGCGTGGAAACAGCCATCGATATTGGCTTAATACACGATGAAAGCTCAGCAATTGCTTACTTTGAAGAAGTTCTTGAAATGCTGTTAGTACGCTTTGAGCTACCGGTACTTAAGCGTCTTATGCAACATTATGATGAACCAGACGAGTTCCTGACTTGGGCAAATTTATATAAGGCGAGTCGAGAAAGTAAAGAGCTTTTGGCTGAATCACAGCAGTTGGCATTTTCTTTAAATGCATGGATTAAAGATGTTTTAAAAAAAACGGTTGAGGTTAAAAAGCAGTTTGGTTTTGTGCCTGTCTATGCGCAGCTTTGTGGGCGTTTAGAGCTTAAAGAAGAGGATGTACTTACCGCTTATACTTTTACTGTTTTAGAAAATCAGGTTTTGGCAGCAGTAAAAACGGTTCCATTGGGACAAATGGCTGGGCAAAGAATTTTATGGCACTTGCATGGTTTAGTACCAGAGGCAGTACAGAAAGCTTTGAAACTCAATGATGAACAATTAAGCAGCGCTTTACCTTGTTATGCCATGCTGAGCATGAAACACGAAACACAATATTCACGGTTATTCAGATCTTAAGTTTAGGAAAAAAGGATAAAAATCATGACAGAACGTAGCCCGTTAAGAGTTGGAATTGGTGGACCGGTGGGTTCAGGTAAAACAGCACTTACGCTTAACTTATGCCGTGCCTTGCGTGATAAATACAATATGGCTGTAGTGACAAATGATATTTATACCAAAGAAGACTCAAACTTTTTAACCCGTAATGAAGCGATGTCGCCAGATCGTATTGTGGGTGTGGAAACAGGTGGTTGTCCACACACAGCAATTCGTGAAGATGCCTCAATTAACTTGGCTGCGATTGATGATCTATGCGAAAAATTTGATGGCTTAGAACTCATTATTATTGAAAGCGGTGGCGATAATTTAGCGGCAACATTTAGCCCGGAACTTTCTGATTTAACTTTATATGTTATTGATGTAGCAGGTGGTGAAAAGATTCCACGCAAAGGTGGACCGGGTATTACTAAGTCAGATTTACTGATTATTAATAAAACTGACCTTGCACCTATGGTTGGCGCAAACCTTGATGTGATGGATCAAGATGCAAAACGCATGCGTGGTGAAAAGCCATTTTTATTTTCAAACATGAAAACACAAGATGGGCTTGAAGAAATTATTCAATTTATTGAGAAGCAAGGGCTGTTTAAGGCTTAAGGAGTAACTATGAATTTCATTAAAAAATGTAGTATCGGGCTCCTTAGCATGTTACCTGTGTTAGCTATGGCGCACCCGGGGCATGATCATGCACATTCAGGGTTTATGGCAGGTTTTATTCACCCTTTTACTGGTCTCGATCATTTAGTGATGGCTTTGGGTTTTGGTGTCCTGTTGTGGTCAGCAGCTAAAGAGTGGAAAATTGCCGGAGTCATTACTTTAAGTATTACTTTAATTGTAGGCTTTTTAGTAGGTGCTGAAGGTTTGGTGCCAGCGAGTATGGCTGAATACGGAATTATTGCTTCTTTGATTGTTACGGCGGTTGCACTATGGATAAAATCAAATCGGATTTTGCCTATTGCTGCTGCATTACTCGCAAGCTTTCATGGTATAGCGCATGGTGTTGAATTAGCACATGCAGGGCATATTGTTGCATTAGTAACAGGTATGGTTGCTGGTATGGCACTTATCTATTGCGGTGGCTTAGCACTAGGTGCCGTGTTTACGCGATATGTACCTTATGGCAAAAAGATTGTGGGTACTTGCGCAGCAATTGTTGCAGTCATTGGTTTAAGTTAATTAAAAACTTGCAGAAAAAGGTAGCTTTAAGCTACCTTTTTTGATTTGCAAAATAAAATGTGTGTGCATAAAAATATTTATGCTGTTTTTACAGCGATGATTATCTTTTATAGTGGAGATGTTCAGGCCTATGATTTTTTTCAACTAGAAAGTGATTCTACTTTACTAGATACAGACCAGTTGTTAGATCAATCAGATTTAAACTTGGAACAAAGGCGTTTAGCTATTGAGCATGACGATGAAGTTAATAACTATAATGTGCTCAAAAACGAATTTTATTCAAATGAGCGTTGGGTGATTTATAATTATACAGCCTATGATACGGGGCAACTTCATAGCAAAAGCATCACTGGTTTAACGAATCATATTAATATTCAAGATTTATCCATTTCAGTTGGGTATGGAGTTAACTATAGTGTTAACCCAAGACTGAAAATTGGTTATGAATATATTTCGAGTTTTCCTTATGATCGAGGTCAACTCATTCGATTTTTTACGATCTATTTATTCTGAAATAAAAAATTAAAATAATCTAATTCAAATAAATAGATCAGGAAAATTAATTCTTTATAAAATCCTACATTTTTAAATTTTCTGATAAAGCCCAGCGTGGACTGTGCCAGCTTTAGTGTTTTTAACTTGTTGCCATGTTGCAGGAAGTTGAAGCTGAGCTAAATCTCGGTCAGCCTCAATATAAATGTACCCATTCTTTTTAATATGCGAATCTGCCAAATGAGCGAGCTCTTGCCATAGATCGAGACTATAAGGCGGATCTAAAAAAACCACATCAAACTGTTCTTTTAAGCGCGGCAACGCTTGCTGAGCAGTTGTATTGACTAAATGACAATTTTGAGCTTTTAAAAGCTGGATATTCTCTTTTAAAAATCGTGCTTGAGTCTTATCTGGTTCAATCATGTAAACAGATGCGGCACCGCGTGAAAGTGCTTCAAAGCCTAATGCACCAGAACCTGTACAAATATCGAGAACCTGAGCATTTTGAATATCCCACATGAGCCAATTAAATAATGTTTCACGAACACGATCTGGGGTGGGTCTTAAACCCTCAATACTGGCAAATGGTAAAACTCGTCTTTTCCATTCGCCCCCAATAATGCGTAATTGATTTTTCATTATTCATCGATCTCATTTGTAGCAGGGCGAGCAGGAGCAGCTTGTGGAGCAGATGTTGCTGCTGTGGTAGTTGTAGCAGCTGCTGGAGTAGAGCTAGCAGTTTCGCCTCCACTTGGAAGCTCGCCCGGTTTAATTCCGGCTGTCATAAGGCCGCCATTAACTTGATGGTTGGCTGGACGAATTGGATTTTTATTGCGGGTTAATAACCAGTAATCAAATATCGGCTTAGCAAGTTGAGCTGCTGAACCACCATGACGACCATTTTCCCAAATGACTGCGATTGCGATTTCAGGTTTATCGGCAGGTGCAAACCCAACAAAAAGACCATGGTCAAGTTGGCGTTCACTAAGAGCAGCTTCGTTATAACGTTTACCTTGCGCAATACTCTTAACCTGTGCAGTACCTGTTTTTCCGGCAATTTGATAGAGCGATGTACGGATACCACGTCCAGTACCTGATTGAATTACATCAATCATGGCTTCTCGCATTTTTACCCAGTCTTCATCTGTACCGTTGAAATTAATTTTTCCATCAGGTGCATTACGAACTGTAAAAGGTTTTGCACCATGCGATGCACGTAGAACATGTGGAACTACGTGTGAGCCGTGATTCGCTGTAATAGCAGTTGCCATTGCAAGTTGTAATGGGGTTGCAGTAAATGCACCCTGACCAATACTCACGGAAATTGTTTCACCTTTCATCCATTTGGTTTTGCGTGTACGCATTTTCCATTCAGGACTTGGGTATAAACCTTCACTTTCACTTGGTAAGTCGACACCTGTTTTTTGACCAAAGCCAAATTGGCGCATCCATTGGTTCATCTGGTCGATGCCCATTTGATTTGCCAAAATATAAAAATAGGTATCGCAAGACATGATAATGGCTTTGTGCATGTTCACGATGCCATGACCAGTTTTTTTCCAGTCACGGAATTTGTGAGAGTCACCAGGTAAATGGAAGTAACCTGGGTCAGAAATAGCAGTAGACCAGTCGACAATACCATAATGTAAACCACCCATCGCTTCCATTGGTTTAATGGTCGAACCAGGAGGGTAGGCCCCTTGAACAGCACGGTTATAAAGAGGTTGGTCGATGTTATCACGTAGAGAGCTATAATCTTTATGATTAATACCCGTCACAAATAAGTTTGGGTTAAAGCTTGGGCTTGAAACCAATGCAAGAATTTCGCCAGTACGTGGGTCTATCGCAACAATTGCACCACGACGACCAGCAAGTTGCTGTGATGCTACAACTTGTAAACCATAATCTAATGATAAGTACAGGTCATTACCACGAGTTGGATCTTTACGTCCTAAATGACGCAATACATTACTATGTGCATCGGCTTCTACAGATTCATAACCCGGTGTTCCATGAAGTAAATCTTCATAGCTTTTCTCTACGCCAATTTTACCAATCAGGTTTGTTCCAGCGTATAAATCTTTATCAATACTTTTTAATTCTTTATCGTTAATACGGCCAACATATCCAATCACATGAGCAAACAATTCACCATGCGGATAATAGCGCGTCATTTGGGTTTCAATTCTCACCCCAGGGAATTTGTATTTAACTTCACTAAACTTGGCAATATTTGTCTCGGTCAAATTTAGTTTAATGGCCACACGTTCAGTTTTACGCGCCGTTTTAATACGACTTTTAAAACGATCTACATCTTCTTGAGTAAGTTCTAAAATAGGCTGTAATTGTTCAATAACTGCATCCGGATCTTCAACATCTGCCTTACTTAATGTTGCGGTAAAGACCGGATAGTTATCTGCTAGTAAAACCCCATTACGGTCATAAATATAACCACGAGCAGGGGGGAGCGGTTGTAAACGAATACGGTTTTTATCTGATGCAGTTGAGAACTCATCGTAATGAAAAATTTGCAGATAAGCGTATCGGCTGGCTAATACCAATAGACAGATAATCACAAGACCTACGGCAAAAAATATACGACCTCGATAAATGCGCTTTTCTTGCTGGATATCTTTTAAAGGAAAGTGCTGTTTCATACGGATCGACTTAATGACATAGGGTGAGAAAAATAGCTGCTTATTCTAACGCAAGCGCAGTTAAAATATTGCATAATTTTCAAAGTTTCAGTGAAGAGGCAAATTGGCTTTTTTGACTTTGTAGACAACAAAATTGTAGAGTCTTGTATATAAGAAGCAAAATAATTCTGTTAAAGTCTCTCATTCAATAGAATAGGGTTGTTCTCACTATACGATTAGGGAAAATGGAGAAAATAATGAGAAAAATTTATCCCTTACTTGCAGTTTTGACAGTAAGCAGTTGGGCGCATGCTCAAGATTACTCATTTCTTCCAGAAGCAAAATTAGCAGATCATAAAGCAGCTACTTGGAATGTAGGCGCAGGTTTTACTCAAAAATTGTTACATCTCAATGGTGAGTGGGTAAATCCTTATGGAATTGCTTATGCAAAAGTTGGTGCATTTTTAAATGGTGATAAAACTGCCGGTGGACAAGTTGGATTTCGCTATCCTTACTACCTTACCGGAACAGATAAAAATGGTTACTATATTGGCTTTTATGCTGGACATCTTGATAGTAAATCGGTAGACGGAGAATATAAATCTCGCTTAGGTGCTGGTGTCGATTTGGCATATGTATTGTTAAATTCAGAAAGAATTAGTACGTTTAGTGTGGGTATTGGAGCAGCTGAAAAATTAACTGACCAGAATGGAGCTGTTGCTGCCGATACGAAACCGCAAATACAATTTTCTTATTCTCTAAGTTTTGGTTTATAAAACAAAGCAGCTTATCGTTAACTCGCCATAAGCAGAGCACAAATAAATACGAGAGTCTTACATGTTAGAGTACGTCAGCGGATTGTGGCAGACCTTTTTACACAGACCTGATTTTTGGGCCGTTTTAAGTATCATTCCGGTCACTGCCTTTGTCACATGGGCACATGTGTGGATGGCTTTAAAAATGGTGTTTTACCCAATTAAATTTTGGGGATTTCACTTAGGTCCTTTGCCAGTCGGCTGGCAAGGTATTGTGCCACGTAAAGCAGGGCGTATCTCAGGAATTATTACCGATAATACTCTATCCAAGTTAGGTTCTTTGCGTGAGTTTTTAGAGGCAATGGACCCTGAAGACATGGCACGTATTATTGGTGAACAAGTCGGATTTGAACTTGAGCATTTGATTGATGAAGTGATGATCGATCGTAATGCAGTGCTTTGGGAAAATTTACCTTATTCGATTAAGCGCCGTATTTATGCACAAGCGCATAAGCAGTTACCCGGTGTGCTGAGAGAATTAGTGACTGAGCTGACCATGAATGTCGAGTCACTGGTTGATATGCGTGAAATGGTGGTGAGCCAAATGGAAGGTGACCGCCGTTTAATGGTACGTATGTTTTTAAAAGTTGGGCAAAAAGAAATCAACTTTATTTGGCATATTAGTGCTTTAATCGGGATGTTCTTCGGTATTTTTCAGATGGTTGTCTGGTTCGTTGTGCCGTGGCATTGGACTGTACCGTTTTGGGCATCTATTTGGGGCTTTTTAACCAACTGGATTGCAATCTGGATGGTATTTAACCCAATCGAGCCGCATTACATCCGTTATCCGCAAATTTTTAGATTAACAAAAGATCGTAAGTTCCCTTGGATTGTGCCTGTTTTACGGATTGGTACCTATAATTTCCAAGGTGCTTTCATGAAACGTCAAGAAGAAGTCTCTGAAGTCTTCTCTAGTGTAGTGACAGAAGATCTGATTACGTTAAAATCGATTATGACAGAAATGATGTATGGTCCACGCAAGGACAAAACACGTCGTATTGTTAAACGTCATATTAACGAAATCATGGAAACTCCACTTGTTCGAACATCTTTACAGCTTTCTTTGGGGCCAAGAGAGTACGCAAGATTAAAGACGGACTTGATTGATCGTTCAATTGAAATTACGATGGGACCCGTATGTGACCCTGCACTGAATGCAAGCCGGGCACAGAAGATTTTTCAAATGTTTAAAGAGCGTATTCGTGAACTAACACCAAAAGAGTTTCAGAATTTGTTACGTCCAGCATTCCAAGAGGACGAGTGGATTCTTATTGTACTAGGTGGGGTAACCGGATTTATTGCTGGTACAATACATTTGTTTGTGGCTTTCTTATAATTCGAAGTCGGGCAGGATCTATTGAAGATCAACGAAATTAAATCTGCCGGACCTCACATTCATTGTTTTAAATGAGGATGTTTTTTATGCGCATTATCTTACTCGGACCACCTGGGGCAGGCAAAGGGACTCAGGCTCAGTTGATCTGTAAGCGCTACAATGTCCCACAAATTTCAACCGGTGATATGCTCCGTGCTGCGATTCGTGAAGGTACTGAATTAGGTTTAAAAGCTAAAAGTGTAATGGAATCTGGCGGTTTAGTTTCAGATGAACTCATTATCGGTTTAGTAAAAGAACGTATTGCTCAACCTGACTGTGCAAATGGCTGCATTTTTGATGGTTTCCCACGTACTATTCCTCAAGCAGAAGCATTGGAAAAAGAAGGCATCAGCATTGATCACGTGATCGAAATTGATGTGCCTGACGAAGAAATCGTAAAACGTCTTTCTGGCCGCCGTCAGCACCCAGCTTCTGGTCGTGTTTACCACACTGTATACAATCCACCTAAAGTGGAAGGTAAAGATGACGAAACTGGTGAAGATCTTGTTCAACGTCCAGATGACCAAGAAGAAACAATCCGTAAGCGTCTAGCGTCTTATCATACTGAAACAGAGCAATTAGTTGGTTTCTACCAAGGTCGTGCTGCTTCTGGTGAAAATGCGCCAACTTATGACAAGCTTGATGGCTTGCGTACTATTGAAGATGTACAAAAAGATTTGTTCAACATCTTAGACAAATAATTTAATATTATTTGTGATAAAGAGCCCTCTTTGTGAGGGCTCTTTTCTTTCATTAAGTGCGGGAGAACGATATGAAAATCATTTTGATTTTAGTGGTATTGCTGAGTCTGGCACTATTGTTATTTTTACTATATCAAAGTCAAAAAATGCTGCGT
This sequence comes from Acinetobacter sp. 70_2, assembly GCF_056736115.1. Taxonomy (NCBI): domain Bacteria; kingdom Pseudomonadati; phylum Pseudomonadota; class Gammaproteobacteria; order Moraxellales; family Moraxellaceae; genus Acinetobacter; species Acinetobacter sp. 70_2. Next base: position 31,085 of record NZ_JBWZIP010000001.1, on the reverse strand, counting down.
CATGTGCAGAAGCAACAGGCTTTGGAAAATAAAAAGAATGGACGAGAACGTCAACTACATCCGAAATTACAGCAGATTAAGAAACCTCAGGATTAACTGAGGTTTTTTGTTGGAATCGTTTTTATTGCGCCAAATTCAAAGCGGTCTGGCCAGTTACATACATCGGAAACGACACACTCTGAACATTTTGGTTTACGTGCGATACAGCAGTAACGGCCATGTAATATCAACCAATGGTGCGCATCTACAATAAATTCTTTTGGAATTACCTTAACTAGGCGATGTTCAACTTCAAGAACATTTTTGCCTACTGCTAAGCCGGTTCGATTTCCCACACGAAAAATATGTGTATCAACAGCCATAGTCGGTTGTCCGAATGCTGTATTTAAAACCACATTGGCTGTTTTACGTCCTACGCCTGGTAGAGCTTCCAAGTCTTTTCTGTTGCTTGGAACCTCACCATTAAATTGTTCCATTAAAATCTTACAGGTCTTAATGACATTTTCAGCTTTCGCGTTATAAAGGCCAATGGTCTTTATATATTCTTTTAAGCCGTCTACACCTAGGTTATAGATTTTTTCAGCAGTATTAGCGACAGGATAAAGCTTATCAGTGGCTTTGTTTACGCTAACGTCGGTCGCTTGTGCCGATAACATGACGGCAATTAATAATTCAAAAGGTGATGAATATTTTAATTCGGTTTCTGGAGAAGGTCTTTGTTCACGAAGGCGTTCAAAGAAAATTTGAATCTGCTTTTTCGTCATGTTTTTGACGGCCATTCAGACCTCCTGTAATTGAATGAGTTGCTGTTGTAGTTCATCAAGTTGAAGACGTTTTTTTGCATCTTCCCGAACACTGAGCTGCTTTTCCAACTTTTTAATTTGTGTGCGAATTTTAGCTAATTCAATCGTAGTTTTTGCATCATTTACAATTGCTTCTTTCGGCTTCTCAATGAGTTGAATTGAAGGCAAATCATCAAGTGCTTGAGAGAACTGTGCAAAAAGTTGCGTATCAATTTCAGCACGTACTACAGGCCCTTTACGATGTATACGATGTTTCTCTTCGCGTTGAATATGCGCGTAGTAACGTTGTCTTAAATCATCTTGCTCTGCAATGCGTTGTTGTTCGCTTGGTAATGCTTGAGTGTCTTCGACCAGATCAATACAGTCAACTGGGCAGGGTGGAATACATAACTCACAACCTGTGCATAGATCAGTCAAAATCGTATGCATGAGCTTACCACTACCAATAATGGCATCTACAGGGCAGGCATTAATACATTTTGTACATCCGATACATTCGTCTTCGCGAATAATCGCTTTCATACGTTGTGGGCGTCCATCGGCTTGTACAGGCCAAACACTTGTTTCAGCAGGTAACGACGAGCGATTTAATAATTTTGCGAGCGCATCGGCCACTGGCTGTCCACCAGGAACACATTTATTTGCTTCTTCACCTTCAGCAATGGACTTTGCGTAAGGTAGACAACCGTCACGGTGTCCACACAAACCACATTGTGTTTGTGGTAATAACGCATCAATCTCGCGTATGAGAGAAATAGATGGATTCATAGAGGAAAATAGCTTGCTTAAAACGATGCGATAATGAAGAAAAACCTAAGTAAGGTCAATGGATTTTAACGAATTTATTGGCTTTTTAACTGACCTAAAATGTAGCTAATGTTGCACAATAATAGATCAATAAAAGTGAAAAGATAAATGACTATTTCTGATTTTTAGGAAGTTTTTCTAAAATTAAGTTTATGATAATTAAGTAAAATAAAATAATTTAAAATAACTATTGTTAAAATTGATGGAAAGGGATTTAATATTTTGCTGCTAAATGATGCATTTTAAAATGTATTGCACCAATTTAATTCATTACTATGCTGAGGACCGTGCATTGAAATATAACAATCTGAATGAATTCCTGAATTACGTGCAAGCGCGTGATCCGCATCAACCTGAGTTTTTACAAGCTGTCGAAGAAGTCATGACAAGCTTGTGGCCATTTATTGAAAAAAATCCGGAATATGCAGAGCAGGGATTGCTAGAACGTTTGGTTGAACCTGAGCGTGTGATTCAATTTCGTGTTTCATGGATGGACGATCAAGGCCAGACTCAAGTTAACCGCGCTTTCCGCGTTCAATACAATTCAGCAATTGGTCCATTTAAAGGTGGAATGCGTTTTCATCCATCGGTCAACTTATCTATTTTAAAATTTTTAGGGTTTGAGCAAACTTTTAAAAACTCTCTGACGACTTTGCCAATGGGTGGAGGAAAAGGTGGTTCAGATTTTAACCCTAAAGGTAAATCTGATGCTGAAATTATGCGATTCTGTCAGGCACTCATGATCGAGCTTTACCGTCATTTAGGTCCAAATACCGACATCCCAGCTGGAGATATTGGTGTGGGTGCGCGTGAAGTGGGTTATATGGCTGGCATGATGAAAAAACTCAGTAATGACACGGCATGTGTGTTTACTGGTAAAGGAATTTCATTTGGCGGTAGCTTAATGCGTCCGGAAGCTACAGGCTATGGTACGGTTTATTTTGCAGAAGAAATGCTAAAAACACGTGGGCTATCTTTTGCTGGTAAAACTGTTTCGGTATCTGGTTCTGGTAACGTTGCCCAATATGCGGCAGAGAAGGCAATGTTCTTAGGTGCGAAAGTGGTTACTTTATCGGACTCTAATGGCACAGTTTATTTAAAAAATGGCTTTACAGATGAATTGCTGGCAGAAGTCATGGAGCTGAAAAACGTTAAACGTGGCCGTATTTCGGAATTTGCTTCTAAGCATGGTTTTGAATATTTCGAAGGTAAAACACCTTGGCATATTCCTGTAGATATTGCTTTACCATGTGCAACACAAAATGAACTAACTGGTGAAGATGCTAAAACACTGATCGTCAATGGTGTCATTTGTGTAGCTGAAGGCGCTAACATGCCATCTACACTTGAAGCTGTTGAACATTTTATTGAAGCTAAGATTTTATATGCACCAGGTAAAGCATCTAATGCGGGTGGGGTAGCAACTTCTGGTTTAGAAATGTCTCAAAATGCAATACGTTTGGGCTGGACACATGCTGAGGTCGATGAACGTTTACATGCAATCATGAAAGACATCCATGCCAATTGTGTAAGATACGGTACAAAAGAAGACAGTACTGTGAACTATGTAGATGGTGCCAATATTGCGGGCTTTGTAAAAGTTGCTGATGCGATGCTTGCACAAGGTATTTATTAATTGTAGAAATAAAAAATCCGATGCAAAAGCATCGGATTTTTTTAGTCTAAAAATTATTTTTTAGGCTTTTTAACCATTTCTTGCTCTACAACCATATCTAACACATCTGCTTGGCTAGATTGATCTGCTGCTGGGTTTTTCACTTCAAAGCGTTTTACACGTAAGATTACGCGTTGGTTTGGATTGTGTTCAAAACCTTCGATTTGACCATAATATAATGACCAGTTTTTGTCGGCATAAGTTTTTACGCCTTTGTCATCATATTTAACTTCACGAACTTGCAAGCAAGTTTGTGGCGCAACACCCGTACAAGATTTAGTTTCTGGTGCTACTTCAAGGAAAACAGTTTTACCTTCAGACTGGTATTTTGCTTCAGGTGTCATTTTACCTGTGAAAGTATATTTCTGACCTTGAGCATCAACGATAGTTAATGTTGGTTGATCAGCATTTGTTGTATTAAGTTCGAATGGAATCGCACGTTTTTGGAACAGGCTGCTAGAGAATTGTTCCTGTTTCATTAACGCAGGTTCACACGCCATCATAGTTGACATTACATCAGCAGTTACGATGGTATTGTTTTCAACTTTCCAAGTAGTACCTTGGCGATTACAACCTGTTGCGATAGATAAACGGTCGTTTGTGAAGTTAAGAACGATCGGCTTTTTAGTATTTTCAGGTTGGTATGACCATGAGTAATCAGTTAGAGCTTGAGTATTAGTTGCTTTTACGCCTTGGAAAATATGCTTTTGACCCGCTTTATCTGTCACGCTTAAGATTACCTGACCATTGCTATTACTAATTTCGATTGGCAATTTTGCTTCACTAAAGATGCTATTAGACAATTGTTCTTGTTTCATTAAATCGTCTTGGCAAGCCATCATTGTTGATGCAAGAGGAGAGGTTACAAGTTGGTTGCCTTCAACTTTCCAAGTACCACCTTGACCATTACAACCTGTGTTAATTGCTAATTTACCATCTGCATTAAAGTTAAGAACAAGTGGTTTAGATGCTTTTACATTTTGATAAGTCCAAGCATATTCACTTAAAGTTGCTGCAAGATTTTGTTGTTGCTCAGATACAATTGGAGCTTGAGTGTTTGAAACTGTTTGACACGCCATCAAAGAAAAAGGTAACAACGCAAGAATTAAATATTTAATTTTCATTTAAAAAAACTTCAAGTAAAAAAACAACAGCACTAAGCTTAAAACATTCTTAAAAAAAGAAAATGTAAACATATGATTGTTTCGGTTTTCAAAATGTATAAGTTTGTAAATTATTCGAATTTTGCATAAAAATAATGGTATACCCCGCGAAAAACGGGGTATTTCCTAAAAATTAATCAAAACGATATATATCCATACCCAATGAGCCCATTGTGAAGCTACTGTGAACAATCGTAAAACGATGACCAGTTCCCATAGCAAAAAACAAAGGTGCAAAATGTTCAAGAGTTGGATGATTACGTTTTATATAAGGCAGTGATTGCCATTCCAACACGCCATCGTAATCTTGATGTGAAAGCTTATTAACGACAGTATTTCTAAAAGTTGAAGCCCATTCAGGAACTTTTGAATTGTCACCTTGCCAAGACAACTCAGCAAGATTATGGGTAATACTTCCAGAACCAATCAATAAAATTTGCTTTTCACGTAAAGGCGCAAGCGTTTGTCCAATTCGATAAATTTCTTGTGCGCTTAAGGTCATCGGCAAAGAAATTTCAACAACGGGAATGTCTGCATCTGGATACATGTGTAAAAGAGGCATCCATACACCGTGGTCGCGAGGACGAGTACTATTGGCATGTGCAACAAAATGAGCATCTGCCAATAACTTCAATATTTCTTCGGCAAGTTCCGGTTGACCAGGTGCGCTATAGCGAATCTCGTACAACTCTGGTGGGAAACCACGAAAGTCATGCCATGTTTCCGGACGAGTCGAACTACTTACTTCAAGTGCTTTACTTTCCCAGTGAGCAGACATCACGATGATTGCCTTTGGAGTAGGTAGATTTATACCAAGACGGTGTAAAGCAGGACCCACTTGTTCTGGATCAAGTGCAAGCATGGGTGAACCATGTGAAATAAACAGTCCGGGAAGGGTTTGTAGTTCCATTTCATTACACCTGAGTTGAAAAGCAGAATAATAGTCATTATGCCAAAATCAGGACATGTTAAAAGTATCCTGATTTCAACGGATTGTTCTTAAAATGAAACGTTTGTTCTTTTTATGCACGGTGATAAGGATGATTATGATTAATGCTCATCGCTCGGTAAAGCTGCTCGATTAATAAAACACGTACTAAAGGATGGGGCATGGTAAGTTTTGAGAGTGACCAATGCCAAGCAGCCGCTTTACGTACTTGATCTGACAAACCATCTGGGCCACCAATAGCCAATGCAACATCATTACCTTCAAGCATCCATTGTTTCATGGTGTCAGCCAGTTTTTCTGTACTGAGCTCACGTCCACCCACTTCTAAAGCAATAAGTGTCTCGTTTGGTTTTAACGCATTTAAAATACTTTCACCTTCAATTTGACAGTATTTTAAAATATCTGCTTCCGAGTCGTTTTTTCCCCGTTTTGCCATTGGAAGTTCAATCACTTGAGTCTGGACAAAAGGTTGGATGCGTTTGAAATAATCTTCAAAACCAGTAAGTACCCAAGCAGGCATTTTTTGACCAATGGTCAGAATACGAATTTTCATGTGGTCTATTCAGTCAAAACAGCTGACATATTATACCTGAGGAGACAATAACTGCGGGGCAGTAAGTGGGCATAAAAAACGCAGTCCAAAAAATGGTGTTGGACTGCGATCAAATGATCATCTGTCTGGAGTTCAGATGACCATAGAGAATAAAAACAAGGCTATCTGTGACATAAGATAGACAAGAGCAAATAATAAAATTAATTACTCTCACTTCTTATTATGAGGGAGGTTGGATATTTTTCAATCAAATTATGTAACAAAAAAAAGAGAGCCAAAGCTCTCTTTTTTCTATTTTATAAATTAGTGACGCGCTGCTTTTGAGCCTTCTACCGGTTTTACAATCGGTGTTTTAGGTAAAGGCTTTGGCATTGAAGTTAATGCTAAAGGTAAGATTTCATCAATGCTTTTCACAGCTTTGATTTCTAATCCTTCTTTCACATTAGCAGGAATCTCTGCCAAATCACGAACGTTATCTTGAGGAATAAAGACCAGCTTAATTCCACCACGATGTGCAGCAAGAAGTTTCTCTTTCAAGCCACCGATACGCATCGCACGACCACCAAGACTTGTTTCACCTGTCATTGCGATATCTGGACGAATCGCAATACCAGTAAATGCCGATACAAGTGCAGTTGTTAATGCCAAACCAGCAGATGGGCCATCTTTTGGAGTTGCACCTTCAGGTAAGTGAACGTGTACATCAGTTTCTTCAAAACGAGATGCTTCTATACCAAGTTCGTCAGCACGTGTACGTACTACAGTCATTGCTGCGGTAATCGATTCTTTCATTACGTCACCGAGTGAACCGGTTGTAATAAATTTACCTTTACCTTTAACAGCTGCAACTTCAATAGTAAGTAACTCACCACCAACAGAAGTCCATGCCAAGCCATTTACACGGCCTACTTGTGCTTCGTCTTCAGCCATACCAAAGTCAAATTTATGTGGACCTAGGTATTCAGGAAGATTGGCAGAGGTAACGTCAAGCTGTAAGTTTTTAGACTTTTTACTTACCGCTTCTTTTACCACTTTACGCGCAATTTTAGAAACTTCACGTTCTAAACTACGAACACCAGCTTCACGTGTATAGCGTTGAACAATGTCACGAATCGCTTCTTCATGAATTGTTAACTCTTTTGGACGTAATCCGTTGTTCTTAATTGCTTTAGGAACAAGGTAACGCTCAGCAATGTTTACTTTTTCATCTTCGGTATAACCCGGTAGACGAATGACTTCCATACGGTCCAGTAATGCTTCTGGAATATTCATACTGTTTGCGGTACAGATGAACATGACTTCAGAAAGGTCAAGATCAAGATCTAAATAGTGATCGTTGAACTTACTGTTTTGTGATGGATCAAGTACTTCAAGTAATGCAGAAGCTGGGTCACCACGGTAGTCTTGCGCCATCTTGTCAATTTCGTCGAGTAAGAACAATGGGTTCTTCACGCCAACTTTTGTTAAAGACTGCACAATTTTACCCGGCATCGCACCAATATAAGTACGACGGTGTCCACGAATTTCTGCTTCATCACGTACGCCACCAAGCGCCATGCGAACAAATTCACGACCTGTTGCTTTAGCTACTGATTCACCGAGTGAAGTTTTACCAACCCCTGGAGGACCTACTAAACAGAGGATAGGGCCTTTGAGTTTTTTCACACGTGATTGAACAGCTAAGTATTCAACAATACGGTCTTTAACATCATCAAGACCATAGTGGTCAGCATCAAGAATTTCTTGTGCTTTAGCTAAGTTAATACTGACTTTGCTCGCTTTGTTCCATGGTGTATCTAAAATCACTTCTAGATAGTTACGTACAACGGCAGCTTCACTAGATGCTGGCTGCATTGCTTTAAGTTTACGGAACTCAGCTTCAGCTTTTTTGCGTACGTGTTCAGGTAAATCAGCTTCAGCAAGACGTTTCTCAATTTCAGCAACGTCATCTTCAGCACCGCCATTCATATCGGAAAGTTCACGTTGAATGACTTTCATTTTTTCATTTAGAAAGTATTCACGTTGGTTCTTTTCCATTTGGCGTTTTACGCTGTCATGTAAAGTTTGCTCAATTTGCTGTTCAGCAGATTGATTCATCAAGTAGTTCATTAACTCTTGCAAATGTGCTTCAAACTCATCGTGCTCTAAAAACTTCTGTTTAATTTCAATATTTAGAGGTACACGAGTTGCTACGAAGAACATCAATTGCAATAAGTCTTCGATTTTATTGGCAGCAGCAACTAGTTCACGTGCATTACGTAATTTTGCTTCTGCATATTGAGCAAATAAGTTACGTAACTCTTGTAAACGAGTTTCTTGAGTTGCCTTATCTACATTAATAGTCATTGGACTTAAATCGTGTTCAGCAGTCAAATAACTATCTTCATCGATAATTTTTGTGAGCTTAGAACGATGTAAGCCTTCAATAAGTACTTTAATGCAGTTTTCATCATTTTCATGATTAACTACTTGTACAATCTTAGCGACTGTACCGTACTGGTATAAATTGTCGTGATCAATTTCTTCTGTAAGCGAATCTTTTTGCGCAACTACAAATACTAAATTGTCACTGTTACGAGCCACATCAACTGCATTGATCGATTTTTCACGACCCACGAATAGCGCAATTTGCATGTGTGGATAAACCACCACATCACGTAAGGCTAATAGTGGTAATACACTTGGAACCTGAGGCTCTAAGTCAGTTTTTTCATTCATAATAAGTTCAGACATGGGCACTCCTAATGAGTGACAACGAGGTTGCCATGTTTTTTATAGTGATGTGTATTTTAAAAATTACAAGGGCATGACAATAGAAAATGTTGAAAAAAGGACTAATTTAGTCAACTTTTTTTTTAAAATGTTATGAATCAATAGATTAATTCTTAAGAAGAATAAAATTTTGTAGTAAAGCTAAGCATTTTTACTTAATAATTAGTCTTTGCCGTACAAGTAAGGAGGTCAGTTTTCGAAACACATGCTTTATTTAGTTTTATTTTATAATAGGTGTTTTTGTTAAGTATATTTAAAATTTTATTTATTTTATAATTTATTATGAGTAGAATAAACACACTATTATTTATAATATACAGTTGTATTTTAAATGGGTGATTATTGCTGAATAATTATATTAATAATGATATTTATTTTAGAGTTAATATTCTATTTTTATAATATACAGATGTATTTTAAAATGTATTTATTTTTATTAATTTTATAAAAATTAAACATATATTTAGAGTTATTATTCTATTTTAAAATAAGTTTACTTATTTTTAACAAAAACAAAACATTTTATCATTAATTAATTTTTTATTTATTAAATTCAATAATTTAAAATTAATTATAAAAATATAATTTGTGATTAAAATCACAATTTTTCTTCTCATTATTTTATTTTTATATTTACCCTTTAAATTTATTCAATTAGGATGCCGCCTCTTTTTTTGGGGCCGAAAATTTTAAAAATGTATTTGTACATTTTTATTGGTCTTTGAGTTTGGTATTTGTCTGAGAAGTTTTATGAATAAAGTCTATAAGGTCATTTGGAATGCTTCGATTGGAGCATGGGTTGCAACATCTGAAATTGCAAAAGGTAAAACAAAGACTAAATCAAAAACTTTAAATGTATCAGCGGTAGTTTTAACTGGTGTAATTAGTTTTGCTCCAAATACTTTCGCAGGGACAAATACCGACGGAGGAGTAGGCCAAGGAACATCTATTTCAGGTACAACTTCTTGTCGTGAAGGGAATGCGAGTACTGCCAATGAAAAAGATGTTGCTATTGGTTGTGGAGCCCAAACTCAAGACAGAACAGGCTCTAACATCGCAAATCGTAATAATCCTTATAATAATTCTACTGGTGCTTATGCTGGCGCAATGAAACAAGGCGGGGCGATCAGTGTGGGTACTGGCGCCGTAGTTGAGAAAGGTTTAGGTACAGCAATTGGTTCTTATGCGACAACTCAAGGTATTTCAGGTGTCGCAATTGGTACAGGTGCTTTATCTTCTGGAAATACCGCTCTTGCACTTGGGCGCCAATCTGCCGCGACTGCCGATTTTTCTCAAGCCATTGGTAATGTTGCAGCAGCTACAGGTAAAGGCTCGTTAGCAATTGGACACTCGGCAACGGCAGAAGGTTACCGTTCAATTGCAATTGGTTCGCCAGATATTGAAAACGCTGACCCAGTTGCGGGGCAAGCAGGCGCTGCTTATCAGCCTAAAATGGCAACAAAAGCAACGGGTAAGGACTCGATTGCGTTTGGTGGTGGCGCAGTTGCCACTGAGGAAAATGCTTTAGCGATTGGTGCATTTTCAGAATCTAAAGGTAAAAAGTCTGTTGCGATTGGTACAGGCGCAAAAGCACAAAAAGATAATGCAGTTGTGATTGGAGACCAAGCTGAGGCTACTTTCGATGGTGGTGTCGCAATTGGTAAAGGTGCGCGTTCAGAAGCTGAAAATAGTATTGCTGTAGGTAAAGATTCAAAAGCAGTCCAAGCTACGGGTGAAAGTTTCTTAACTAAACAATCAGCTCCAACTGGTGTTTTATCAATTGGTGATGTGGGAAGTGAACGCCGTATTCAAAATGTAGCAGACGGTGCTGCAGATTCTGACGCTGCCACTATACGCCAGTTAAAAGCTGCTCGTACTCACTATGTCAGTATTAATGATAACGGTCAGCAGGGTGGTAACTTTGAAAATGATGGGGCGACTGGACGTAATGCAATTGCTGTTGGTGTGAATACTTCTGCTGCTGGTCGTGAGGCAATGGCGATTGGAGCATATGCACAGGCGATGGGTTCTGGCGCAATTTCAATGGGTAGTAGCAGTCAAACGATTGGTCGTGGGGATGTTGCTATCGGCCGTAATGCATCGACTAAAGGAGCAGAAGGTACACCGTCTGGCTATAGCAATCAGTCGATTGCGATTGGTGATCAGACAAAAGCAATTGGAGATCAGTCAATTGCGATTGGTGCGGATGTCATTGCAAGAGGGAACTCTTCTGTTGCTATTGGTGGTGATGATGTCGATAAAATCGCCCAAGATGCTGAGCTGAGTAAAACCTATACAGAAATTACGGGTGGTGTGCTTAAAGCTGGCAGCTATCCAACGACTGAAGCAAATCACGGCTCAACGGCTGTCGGTACTCAAGCTGTAGGTACAGGCACATTTTCTTCTGCGTTTGGTATGACCTCTAAAGCAACAGGTGATGCTTCATCAGCTTTTGGTGTGATGTCAAATGCTTCGGGTAAAGGGGCTGCTGCATTTGGTGCGGTTGCTCAAGCAACAGGTGATGGTGCATCAGCAATGGGTATTAACTCATTCGCATCGGGTATAAATTCAACAGCAATTGGCTCTGGTAACAAACCGGGTGAAGGGGCAAAAGCGACTGGAAACAGTGCTGCTGCAATTGGTAGTGGTGCCCAAGCAACAGGCGATAACTCGGCCGCAATTGGTAAAGGGGCTGAGGCTACAAATGAAAATGCTGCTGCTGTAGGTGGCGGTGCAAAAGCAGCGGGTAAAAATTCTGCAGCCATTGGTGGTGGTGCAATTGCTGACCAAGAAAATGCAGTTGCAGTTGGTCAAGGTGCACAGTCTTTGGTTGAAGGTGGTGTCGCTTTAGGTGCACGTAGTAAAGTAGAAGCTAAAAATAGTGTTGCTTTAGGTCAAGATGCTGTAGCAACCGAAGCGGCAGGAAGTTCTTTCCTGACCAATCGTGATGCTTCTAAATCTAATGGTGTTATTTCTGTTGGGTCGGCTGGAAAAGAACGCCGTATTACCAATGTTGAAGATGGTTCGGCTGACTCGGATGCAGTAACAGTACGTCAGCTTAAAAATGTTGATGGTCGTGTAAACCAAAACACGAGCAATATTAGTAAAAATGCTCAGAATATTACCAATCTAAATCAAAAGTTAGATGATACAAAAACTGACTTGGGTAACCAGATTACGGATACCAACACCAAGTTAAACAATACCAAAGATCAGTTAACAACTCAGATTAATGACACTAAAACTGAGTTAAACAACACGATTGGTAATACGAAAACTGAATTAAATACCAAAATCGACAATACCAAGACTGAGCTTGAAAACAAAGGCTTGAACTTTGCTGGTAATAGCGGTGCAGATGTACACCGTAAACTTGGTGACAAGCTCAACATTATAGGTGGTGCGGATGCTTCAACTCCAGCATCAAAAACAAGCGGTGAAAATGTTATTACCCGTACCACTCAAGATGGTATTCAGATTGAATTGTTAAAAGACTCAAAATTTGACAGTGTGACTACTGGCAACACCACTTTAAACAACAATGGTTTGGCTATTAAAGACGGTCCAAGCATTACTAAAGACGGTATTAATGCAGGTGGTAAACAAATTACCAATGTTGCAGATGGTGTAAATGCCAAAGATGCAGTGAATGTTGATCAGCTCACCAAAGTAAAAGAGAGCTTAAATGGCAAAATCACTGATACAAATAATCAGTTAAATGATGCGAAAAAAGATTTGGGTAATCAAATTGCAGATACCAACAAGAATTTAAATGATGCTAAGAATGATCTTGGTAATCAAATTACCGATACCAACACCAAGTTAAACAATACCAAAGATCAGTTAACAACTCAGATTAACGACACTAAAACTGAGTTAAACAACACGATTGGTAATACGAAAACTGAACTGAATAGCAAAATCGACAACACCAAGACTGAACTTGAAAACAAAGGCTTGAACTTTGCTGGCAACAGTGGTGCAGATGTACACCGTAAGCTTGGCGAGAAGCTCAATATTGTGGGTGGTGCAGCTGCCTCAACACCAGCTTCAAAAACAAGCGGTGAAAATGTCATTACCCGTACTACTCAAGATGGTATTCATATTGAGCTATTAAAAGATTCGAAGTTTGACAGTGTAACTACTGGCAACACCACTTTAAATAACAATGGTTTGACGATTAAAGATGGCCCAAGTATTACCAAAGAAGGTATTAATGCTGGCGGTAAACAAATTACCAATGTTGCAGATGGTGTAAATGCTAAAGATGCAGTCAATAAAGATCAGTTAGATGATCTTGCTGCCAAGCAAAATGCAACTGATGATGCTGCGGTGAAATACGATGATGCTAAAACTAAAGATAAAGTCACCTTAAAAGGTAAAGACGGCACAGTTTTAGATAATGTGAAAGCAGGCAACATTTCAGCGACTTCAAAAGAAGCAGTAAATGGTAGTCAGATTCACAATATTTCGAACAGTATTAAAAACAGTATTGGTGGAAATACAGTTGTAAATCCGGATGGTAGCCTGACTACTAACAATATCGGTGGAACAGGTAAAAACAACATCAATGATGCAATCAAGTCTGTAGATGACAAAGTTACAAACGGTATTAAGGATGTTGAAAACAAAGGCTTGAACTTTGCTGGTAATAGCGGTGCAGATGTACACCGTAAGTTTGGTGACAAGCTCAATATTGTGGGTGGTGCGGATGCTTCAACTCCTGCAGCTAAGACCAGCGGTGAAAATGTCATTACCCGTACTACTCAAGATGGCATTCAGATTGAACTGTTAAAAGATTCGAAGTTTGACAGTGTAACTACTGGCAACACGACTATAAATAATAATGGTCTGACTATTAAAGAAGGTCCAAGCATTACTAAAGAAGGTATTAATGCTGGTGGCAAACAAATTACCAATGTTGCAGATGGTGTAAATGCTAAAGATGCAGTCAATAAAGGTCAGTTAGATGATCTTGCTGCTAAACAGAACGCAACTGATGATGCTGCGGTGAAATATGATGATGCTAAAACTAAAGATAAAGTCACCTTAAAAGGTAAAGACGGCACGGTTTTAGATAACGTGAAAGCAGGCAATATTTCATCAACTTCAAAAGAAGCGGTAAATGGTAGCCAGATTCACAATATTTCAAACAGTATTAAAAACAGTATTGGTGGTAATACAGTTGTAAACCCCGACGGTAGTTTGACGACCAATAACATTGGTGGAACAGGTAAAAACAACATTAATGATGCAATTAGTGAAGTAAAAAATACGGCAACTAAAGCAAAAACGACCGTAACTGAAGGCGACAACATTGTTGTAAAACAAACTGTTAATAAAGATGGTAGTACTAACTACGAGGTAGCGACCAAGAAAGATCTAACTTTAGATAGCGTTACTACAGGTGATAGCATACTTACTAATAATGGCTTAACCATTAAAGATGGTCCAAGCATGACTAAAGACGGTATAAATGCTGGTGGTAAGAAAATTACTGATGTCTCGAACGGTGTGATTGCACAAAACTCTAAAGATGCTGTAAATGGCAGTCAGGTTCATAACATCTCAACAAGTATTAAAAATAGTATTGGTGGAAATACAGTTGTAAACCCGGATGGTAGTCTGATGACTAATAACATTGGTGGAACAGGTAAAAACAACATCAATGATGCAATCAAGTCTTTAGATGACAAAGTTACCAACGGTGTAAATGACTTGACTCAAAAAGGGCTGAATTTTGGTGCGAATGACCAGAAAGCAACTCAGGGTAAAGCTGTCCAACGTAAGCTTGGTGACATTATTAATATTGTAGGTGGTGCCAATCCAGAAACTGCTCAGGATAAAACCAGCGGTGAAAACATTATTACTCGTACCACAGAAGATGGCATCAAAATCGAGATGCTAAAAGATGTGAAGTTTGACAGTGTAAATGTTGGTGGTCATGTCTTGAATCAGCAAGGTCTTATCATTAAAGGCGGTCCAAGCATCACAATTAATGGTATTGATGCTGGAAGTAAGCAAATTACCAATGTTGCGGATGGGGTTAATGCAAAAGACGCAGTCAATAAAGGCCAGTTAGATAAGCAAATTAATCAAGTTAAAGATCAAATTGGTAAAGATATTGGCAAACTTTCTGATCATGCTGTGCAGTATGACAAAGATAAAAATGGCAATGTTGACAAAAACTCAGTCACTTTAGGTGGAGGAGATAAAGGTACCAATCTGAAAAATGTAGCTGATGGTAAAGTTGCTGAAGGCTCTAAAGACGCCGTAAATGGTGGTCAATTATGGAATGTTCAAAATCAAGTCGATAAGAACTCGAATGATATTAAAAACATTCAGAACAACATCGACAACATTTCTAATGGTAAAGCCGGTTTAGTTCAACAGCAAAAACCAAATGGTGAAATCACGGTCGGTAAAGACACAGGTGGCACTAGCGTAAATATGGCTGGTAAAGACGGTGATCGAGTTGTCCAAGGTGTCAAAGATGGTGAGATTAAAGCTGGTTCGAACCAAGCCGTAAATGGTGGTCAAATTCACGATATTTCAAACAGTATTAAAAACAGTATTGGTGGAAATACATCAGTAAATAGTGATGGTTCGATCACGACTAAAAACATTGGTGGAACGGGCAAAGACAATATTAATGATGCCATTGGTACGTTAAATCAGTCGAACCAAGAATTGGGCAACAAAATTACCAATCTGGGTGATCAGTTACAACAAGTGTTCTATGACACCAATAAACGCATTGATGATGTTGAGAAAAAAGCCAATGCGGGTATTGCCGCTGCCATGGCCTTGGAAAATGCACCATTTGTCGCAGGTAAATACACCTATGCTGTGGGTGCTGCATATCATGGTGGTGAAAACGCTGTCGGTGTGACCTTACGTAAAACATCTGACAATGGTCGTTGGTCAATCACAGGTGGTGTGGCAGCTGCATCTCAAGGTGAGCCAAGCGTTCGTATTGGTATCAGTGGTGTTATTAACTAAGAAACTGGTTAGGAGAGTAGCAATGCTCTCCTTGCTCGACAGATTAAAGAGATTATAGAAATGAATAAAACAATCCAAAGCTTAGTCGTAGCAGCTTTTGCTGGTTTCACGGTAATAACTTATGCAAATGAACCAGCTCAGCCACAGGAAATTCATTTTCCTGCAACTGAAAAAAGTTATTTGAAACAAGTAAAACGCTATGAATACCAAGATGTTGCTCGTTTAGACAAAGGCCTAAATAAAGATCAAATTCGAGCTTTACTGGGAAATCCTCAGTTTAGTGAAGGCCTTTTCGCAGTAAAAATCTGGAACTATGTACTTGATGTTCGTATTCCTAATACGAACCAGTACCAACGTTGTCAGTTACGTGTTGATTTTGATAAGCGCTATTTAGCAGAACGTTTATCTTGGAAAGGTGAAGCGTGTGAAGGTTTGGCCGCTTGGGGAGAAAATAATCAGGTGCCAGCACATAACGCTGTAATTGCAGATCGTACAGCGAGTGTCTTATTTGCCTTTGATCGATTCGATGTTAATGCTATTGAAGAGGGTACTGACAGCATTACTAAAATTGCTGAGCAGATCAAGAAAAGCCAAACAACGAACCCTGTTATTGTTTCAGGCTTTACAGATCGGTTAGGTAAATTTAGCTATAACCAACAATTGTCTTCACAACGTGCTAATACTATTGCCAAATTATTGGTGCAACAAGGCATTGAAGCGAGTCGAATACAAATACAGGCGAATAGTCAGACCGATTTATATAAGCAGTGTAGCGGTAACAATAGTTCACAACTTATTCAATGTTTAGCACCAAATAGACGTGTTAATATCAATTGGTGAAACGGTCTGTCAGGTAAAAGTAACCACCTTTAAAGTGGTTACTTTTATTCTTTTAGTAAACTGAAAAATAAATCAATCAGCTACATTTTGAATCATATAATCCTTTAATTACCTATAAAATTATAAAACGAATGGGATATTGATCCCCACCTAATATTGACTCTAGCTTTAATCTTCAAATAAACGCTTCTAAACAATAAATCTTTAAAAATGATTATTTATCAAAAATAATTAAACTTTTTTAATAAAAATAAAACGATAGTTTTTAACTATAAATTCAAATTCAATCTTTTATTTTTATTAACTTTTGAATCGAAAAAAGTCTGACTTTACCTACAAAGTTTTATTTATAGTAAAAAATCATAATATATTTTTTGTATTTATTTGATTATATATTGTTCTTTTTTCTTGTTTTTCATCGCATTACAAGTTTTTTTTGTGATTTACCTCTCATTTTTTCTTTGATATATTTCGCGAAATTTGCCACACCTTTTGTTTTTTGAAACTTTATGTAACTTAAGGTAAGCATTGCCTATTTTTTGTAAAAATGCGAGTAAGTATATGAATAAAATATACAAAGTAATTTGGAACGCTTCATTAGGAATTTGGGTTGCTGTTTCAGAAATTGCAAAGGGTCATTCAAAAACTCGTAGTCAAAGAACAAATAATGCTTTGATGCCTTCTACTGAAGCCACCGATTTTCTACAGTCTTCAACTTCAATTAATTTTAAAATTAAACCACTTACTTGGGGAATATTAACTGTACTCGTTCCGTCTATTACTTTTGGTGAAGTTGGAGTGTCAGGAGGTTTTGCTACTGGAAATAATGCCACGGCAATTTCTGCATGTACTGGAACAGGAGTGGGGGGAACTGGAGACCGAGCTACTGCAGGAGGAGAACGTGCACTAGCAATAGGTTGTGGTGCAGTAACAGATTCAGATAGAGATATTGCAATAGGAAGCCAGGCTTCTACTGCAAATCCAGCAAATGCTACAGGAACTTATAATGAGTCGATAGCTATTGGTGCTGAATCTAGAGCAAGTGGATCTCAGGCTCTTGCAATAGGTGGTCAGGCTACAGCAACAGGTAATTCATCTGTAGCGATCGGTGCTGACGATATGGATAAAGTTGCTAGTACAAACCCGCCCGCTTATAACTACACTCCAACTGCCGGAGATAACGCTCTATATAATAATACTGCTACAGCGGCTGCATATAAAAATTTGACAGGCGATTACTTAGTTGACTTTGAAAAAACAAATGGCGGTGCATCTGGGGTAGGAAATCGTTATACCAGAGTACAAACAGGTGAAGCTGCAGTTGCGGTAGGCCCTAAGGCTACAGCTACTGATTTGGGTACAGCTTTGGGTCCTGTAGCGACAGCTGGGTCAATCGCTTCAGTTGCAGTAGGCGTAAAAGCAGAAGCACGTGGACAAGGTAGTTTATCGATTGGTTCACTAGCTTATACCGCAAATACGGGTGATGTTGCTGTAGGTATTAACTCTGCTGCTACAGGAGGTGATTCGATTGCTATTGGTGCCGGAAGTGACTTAAAAGGCACTCCCTATGTTCAATCAGGTGCATCAGCGAGTAAAAAGGGTGCCAGTGCGTCTGGGGCAAATTCGATATCAATAGGTACTAACACTGCGGCGACTGGCACAAATGCAGTAGTTGTAGGTACGCAATCAACCGCTTCAAATTTGGCTGTAGCGGTTGGTTCGGTTGCTACAGCTGGAGACCAAAGCGTTTCTATTGGTTCAAATAGTGTGGCTTCCTCTCAAACATCTGTAGCAATTGGTGCAAGAGCACAAGCCTTACAAGCTAACTCTGTTGCTCTAGGTAGTGATTCAGTGGCTGATCGAGCTTCGGGTTCACTCGGATATGATCCTTTAACTGAAACGAGCACTACAAGTACGAATAGTACCTGGAAGGCGACAGATGCTGCTGTTTCAGTTGGAAATGGAACGACACGAACTCGTCAGATTACTAGTGTTGCGGCTGGAACAAATGATACAGATGCAGCCAACGTCGCACAGTTAAAGAAAGCAACTTCTAAAGTTTTAGCCGGAACAGGTACAACGGTTGCTCAGGGAACTGATAGTAACGGTATAACGACTTATACTGTAAATGCGAATACGTTTACGGTACGTCAAGGAACAACAAATAAAGCAACTATTGGCGATAGTACCACTGATAAAGTTAGCTTTATCAATGGTAAAAATACTGTTGCTAAAGTAGCGGACGAATTAAATAGCAATACTGATGTTACTTTTGATTTAGCCGATGATATTTCATTAAATAGTGTAACAACTGGTAATACGACCCTGAATAGTTCAGGAGTTACAGTTAATGGTGGAGCGAATGGTCCAGTAAAATTAACAAATACTGGGCTAGATAATGGTGGAAATAAAATCACCAATGTCGCAGCAGGAACAGTTTCTTCTACCTCTACAGATGCAATGAATGGTAGCCAGTTAAATACCACGAACCAGAATGTAACGACTGCTCAGAACACCGCAAATACAGCGGTGACGAATGCAGCTGCAGCACAAAATACGGCAAACACGGCAGTCACCAATGCCGCAACAGCCCAAGCGACAGCAGACAAAGGTCTGAACTTTAGTGTGAATGGTGGTACAGCTGACAATGTGAAGTTGGGTGAAACGGTTAACTTTGCAGATGGTACCAATACCACAGCAACCTATGACCCTGCAACCAATACCTATAAATACAGTGTCAATGACAACATTGCATTAACCAATGCAGGTAGCTTAACAGTAGGAAATACTAAAGTTGATAACAGTGGCCTAACCATCACTGGTGGCCCAAGTGTAACGACTGCAGGGATTAATGCGGGTAATCAGAAAATTACCAATGTTAAAGCAGGCACTAATGCGACTGATGCAGTCAATTTTAGCCAGTTAAATGCAACCAACCAGAATGTAACCACTGCACAAAACACAGCAAATACTGCATTGAACAATGCAGCAGCAGCGCAAGCGACGGCAGACAAAGGCCTGAACTTTAGTGTCAATGGTGGTACAACTGACAACGTGAAGTTAGGTGAAACGGTTAACTTTGAAGATGGGACGAACACAACAGCAACCTATGACCCAGCAACCAATACCTATAAATACAGTGTCAATGACAACATTGCATTAACCAATGCGGGCAGTTTAACGGTTGGTAACACTAAGGTTGATGACAGTGGCTTAACCATTACAGGCGGTCCAAGTGTAACGACTGCAGGTATCAATGCTGCTAACCAGAAGATTACTAATGTCGCAGCAGGAACCATTTCATCTACATCAACAGATGCAGTGAATGGTAGTCAGTTAAATGCAACCAACCAGAATGTAACGACTGCTCAGAACACCGCAAATACAGCGGTAACGAATGCAGCAGCAGCACAAAATACTGCAAACACAGCAGTCACCAATGCAACTGCTGCCCAAGCGACGGCAGACAAAGGCCTGAACTTTAGTGTGAATGGCGGTACGGCTGATAATGTGAAGCTGGGTGAAACAGTTAACTTTGCCAATGGTACCAACACCACAGCAACCTATGACCCTGCAACCAATACCTATAAATACAGTGTCAATGACAACATTGCATTAACCAATGCAGGTAGCTTAACAGTAGGAAATACTAAAGTTGATAACAGTGGATTAACCATTACTGGTGGCCCAAGTGTAACCACAGCAGGGATTAATGCGGGTAATCAGAAAATTACCAATGTTAAAGCAGGCACTAATGCGACTGATGCAGTCAATTTTAGCCAGTTAAATGCAACCAACCAGAATGTAACCACTGCACAAAACACAGCAAATACCGCATTGACCAATGCAGCAGCAGCCCAAGCGACGGCAGACAAGGGCCTGAACTTTAGTGTTAATGGTGGTACCGCAGATAACGTGAAGTTAGGTGAAACAGTTAACTTTGCAGATGGTACCAACACCACAGCAGTGTATGACCCGGCAACCAATACCTACAAATACAATGTCAATGACAACATTGCATTAACCAATGCCGGTAGTTTAACAGTTGGCAATACTAAGGTTGATAACAATGGCCTGACCATTACAGGCGGTCCAAGTGTAACAACTGCTGGCATTAATGCGGGTAACCAGAAGATTACCAATGTTGCTGCAGGAACTATTTCTGCTACATCAACAGATGCAGTGAACGGTAGCCAGTTATATACCACCAACCAGAATGTAACCACTGCGCAAAATACTGCAAACACAGCAGTCAGCAATGCAGCAGCAGCCCAAGCGACGGCAGACAAGGGCCTGAACTTTAGTGTTAATGGTGGTACACCTGACAATGTGAAGTTGGGTGAAACAGTTAACTTTGCAGATGGTGCCAACACCACGGCAGTGTATGACCCAGCAACCAATACCTATAAATACAATGTGAATGACAACATTGCATTAACCAATGCGGGTAGCTTAACGGTAGGTAACACCAAGGTTGATAACAGCGGATTAACCATTACTGGCGGTCCAAGTGTAACAACTGCCGGCATTAATGCGGGTAATCAGAAGGTTACCAACGTGGCAGCAGGAACTATTTCTGCGACCTCTACAGATGCAGTAAATGGTAGTCAGTTAAATACCACGAATCAGAACGTGACCACTGCTCAGAACACCGCAAACACAGCGGTGACCAATGCAGCAGCAGCCCAAGCGACAGCAGACAAGGGCCTGAACTTTAGTGTCAATGGTGGTACACCTGACAATGTGAAGTTAGGTGAAACGGTTAATTTTGCAGATGGTACCAACACCACGGCAGTGTATGACCCAGCAACCAATACCTATAAATACAATGTGAATGACAACATTGCATTAACCAATGCGGGTAGCTTAACGGTAGGTAACACCAAGGTTGATAACAGTGGTTTAACCATTACTGGCGGTCCAAGTGTAACCACTGCAGGTATCAATGCGGGTAACCAGAAGATTACCAATGTTGCAGCAGGCACAAATGCAACTGATGCTGTCAATGTAAGTCAACTTGGGGCAATAACTACAGCTGCCAATACTAGAACAGATGCTTTAGGTACTAGTACTGCGAGCAATCTGGGTGGCGGAGCAGTTTATAATCCGGTTACAGGTACAGTCAGTTCACCAATCTATACAGTGAATGGCAGTAATTTAAATAATGTTGGTGACGCGATCACTGCATTGGACAAAGGCTGGACCTTACAAAGTAATGGTGTCAATGCAGGTGCAGTGAAAGCTGGTGATACAGTTGACATTGGTACGGTTGTAGGCGAAAGCAACCTCAAAGTAACCAAGACTGGTAACAAGATCCAGTATGGACTGAACCGTGATCTTAATATTGACAGCGTAACGGCAGGTGACAGCAAGCTGGATACGAATGGTTTAACCATTGTTGGTGGTCCAAGTGTGACCAAGTCTGGCATTGATGCAGCTAACCAGAAGATTACTAACGTAGCAGCAGGTACTATTTCTGCGACATCAACAGATGCAGTGAATGGTAGTCAGTTAAATGCAACCAACCAGAATGTAACCACTGCGCAAAATACTGCAAACACGGCAATGACGAATGCAGCAGCAGCACAAGCAACAGCAGATAAAGGCCTGAACTTTAGTGTTAATGGTGGTACCGCAGACAACGTGAAGTTGGGTGAAACGGTTAACTTTGCAGATGGCACCAACACCACAGCAGTGTATGACCCTGCAACCAATACCTATAAATACAATGTAAATGACAACATTGCATTAACCAATGCGGGCAGCTTAACGGTCGGGAATAGCAAGGTTGATAACAGTGGCCTAACCATTACTGGCGGTCCAAGTGTAACCACTGCTGGCATTAATGCTGCTAACCAGAAGATTACCAATGTCGCAGCAGGAACCAATCCGACTGATGCAGTGAATGTAAGTCAACTTGGTGCAGTAACTACAGCAGCGAATACCAAGACAGATGCTTTAGGTACAAGCACGGCAAGCAATCTGGGTGGTGGAGCAGTCTATAATCCAGTTACAGGTGCAGTCAGTTCACCGATCTATAGCGTGAATGGCAACAACGTGAACAACGTTGGTGACGCGATCACAGCACTGGATAAAGGCTGGACACTACAAAGCAATGGTGCT
The DNA here is from genome assembly GCF_056736115.1 of Acinetobacter sp. 70_2. NCBI lineage: Bacteria > Pseudomonadati > Pseudomonadota > Gammaproteobacteria > Moraxellales > Moraxellaceae > Acinetobacter > Acinetobacter sp. 70_2. The sequence goes on along the minus strand of NZ_JBWZIP010000001.1, from coordinate 8,398 downwards.
AATGCGGATGCAGTGAAAGCTGGTGATACAGTTGACATTGGTACGGTTGCAGGCGAAAGCAACCTCAAAGTAACCAAGACTGGTAACAAGATCCAGTATGGACTGAACCGTGATCTAAATGTTGACAGTGTAACAGCAGGCGACAGCAAGCTAGACACCAATGGTTTAACTATTACAGGTGGCCCAAGTGTAACCAAGTCTGGTATTAATGCAGCTAACCAGAAAGTTACCAACGTAGCTGCAGGTACTATTTCTGCTACATCAACAGATGCAGTGAATGGTAGTCAGTTAGATGCGACCAACCAGAATGTAACCACTGCGCAAAATACTGCAAACACGGCAATGACGAATGCAGCAGCAGCACAAGCAACAGCAGATAAAGGCCTGAACTTTAGTGTTAATGGTGGTACCGCAGACAACGTGAAGTTGGGTGAAACGGTTAACTTTGCAGATGGCACCAACACCACAGCAGTGTATGACCCTGCAACCAATACCTATAAATACAATGTGAATGACAACATTGCATTAACCAATGCAGGTAGCTTAACGGTAGGTAACACCAAGGTTGATAATAGTGGATTAACCATTACTGGCGGTCCAAGTGTAACGACTGCAGGTATTAATGCAGGCAACCAGAAGATTACCAATGTTGCAGCAGGCACAAATGCAACTGATGCAGTGAATGTAAGTCAACTTGGTGCAGTAACTACAGCCGCGAATACCAAGACAGATGCTTTAGGTACAAGCACGGCAAGCAATCTGGGTGGTGGAGCAGTCTATAATCCAGTTACAGGTGCAGTCAGTTCACCGATCTATAGCGTGAATGGCAACAACGTGAACAACGTTGGTGACGCGATCATAGCACTGGATAAAGGCTGGACCTTGCAAAGCAATGGTGCCAATGCAGGTGCAGTGAAAGCTGGCGATACAGTTGACATTGGTACGGTTGCAGGCGAAAGCAATCTGAAAGTAACCAAGACTGGTAACAAGATCCAGTATGGACTGAACCGTGATCTTAATATTGACAGCGTAACAGCAGGCGACAGCAAGTTAGATACCAATGGTCTCACCATTGCTGGTGGTCCAAGCGTGACCAAGTCTGGCATTAATGCAGCTAGCCAGAAGATTACCAATGTAGCAGCAGGCACCATTTCTTCTACATCAACTGATGCAGTGAATGGTAGTCAGTTACATACCCTCGATAGCCGCGTGACTAAGAATGGTGATTCTACAGCCAATATTTTTGGTGGTGGTGCTAAAGCTAATCCAGATGGTTCGATTACTAATCCTACTTACAATGTTGCAGGTACGAGTGCAAATAATGTTGGCGATGCTTTGACGGCATTGGATAAAGCAGTCACTGATGCAGGTACAGCAGCGAATGCAGGCTGGACTGTTTCAGCCAATGGTGATGCAGCGACTGCTAAAAAGATTAAACCAAATGGCAAAGTCAACTTTACAGGTGATGATAACTTAACTGTTGCTCAAAGCAGCGAAACTGATAATGAAGGTAATATCAAGGTCGCGCTGAACAAAAACTTGAAAGTTGATAGTGTCACGACTGGTAATACCGTTATCGATACGACTGGCGTAAAAGTTGGCAATAACGTTCAGTTAGGATCAACAGGTTTAATCATTGCTGGTGGTCCGAGTATCACTACTTCTGGAATCAATGCGGGCAATAAGGTTATTACCAATGTAGCTGCTGGTGTTAACACGACAGATGCAGTGAACAAAGGCCAACTTGATAGTGCAATCACGAACATTAATAACAATGTTGGTGCTTTGGCTAATAGTGCAGTTCAGTATGACAAAAATGCAGATGGCACTGTAAATAAAGATTCAGTGACATTCGCTGGTGGGGCAAATGGTACTGCACTTAAGAATGTAGCGAATGGTACCGTAGCAGCAGGTTCTAAAGATGCAGTGAATGGAGGTCAGTTGTGGAATGTTCAACAACAGGTCGACAAAAATACGGGTGATATCTCGAACCTTAAAAATGACATTAACAATGGTAAAACTGGTCTAGTCCAGCAAACTGATAAAGATGCTGCGATTACTGTTGGTAAAGACACTGGTGGTACTCAAGTGAATGTTGCTGGTAAAGCCGGTGACCGTACAGTAACAGGCGTTAAAGCGGGTACAGTTACATCGACTTCAACAGATGCAGTCAATGGTTCTCAGCTTAATAGGACGAACCAAGCGCTTGTAAGTGCACTAGGTAGTGGAGCTGGTTATAACAATATTACCGAAAGCTTCTCAAATCCGACATATAACGTAGGTGATCAGTCTTACAACAATGTGGGTGATGCGATAGGCGCATTGAATCAAGCTGATCAAACATTAAACAATAAAATTGATAATGTGAACAACAAGCTTGAGCAAGCGTTCTATGCAACAAATCAGCGTATCGACAACTTGGAAGAAAAAATGTCTGCGGGTATTGCTGCAAATGCTGCACTTGAAAATGCGCCATTTATTGCAGGGAAAGTCACTATGGCTGTTGGCGCTGCTTACTATAATCAGCAAAATGCTGTAGGTGTGACCTTACGTAAAACAGCCGACAACGGTCGCTGGTCACTTACAACAGGTGCAGCGCTTGGCAGTCAGGGTAGCCCATTAGTACGTGTTGGCGTAAGTACAGTAATTGATTGAGTGCCTAACTAAGGAGAGTTTATCTCTCCTTTAAAATAATATTGTGAGTATGAAAATGAAACAAAATATTCAAATTTTGGTAATGGGCATCTTGGTAAGTTTAAGTATTACTGGATTTACGGATACTGAAGTAGCAATTCAACGAGATGGAGTAAAATTTCCAGCAATTGAAAAGAGTTATCTTAAACAAATAAAACGTTATGAGTATGATGACGTTGCTCGTTTGGATAAAGGATTGGATAAAGATCAAATTCGAGCTTTACTAGGAAATCCACAATTTAGTGAAGGGGTTTTTGCAGTAAAAGTATGGAATTATGTATTGGATATCCGTATTCCTAACACTAATCAATATCAACGTTGTCAATTACGCATTGATTTTAATGAAAAATATTTGGCTGAACATTTATCTTGGAAGGGGGAGGTGTGCGAAGGTTTGGTTGCTTGGGGTGGGAATAATCAGTCACCAGAGCATAGTAATTTAATTTTTGAGCGAACAGCAAGTGTATTATTCCTCTTCGATCGATTTGATGTTAACGCTATTGAACAAAATATTCATAGTGTTGAGGAAATTGCTGAAAAGATCAAAAAAAGCCAGACAACAACACCAGTTATTGTTTCAGGTTTTACCGATCCATTGGGTAAATTTAGCTATAATCAAGAATTGTCTTCACAGCGTGCTAATACAGTTGCCAAGTTATTGGTTCAACAAGGTATTGATCCTACACGTATACAGATACAGGCGAATAGCCAGACTGATCTATACAAGCAGTGTTCAGGGAAAAATAGTTCGCAACTTATCGAATGTTTAGCGCCAAATAGACGCGTCAATATAAGCTGGTAAATAATCTGCTATATAGAAGTAATCCTATTTCTTAGGATTATTTCTATGAGTTATAAAAATAAGAAAAATTACAATAAATATTTTTAATTATTTGAATTTTAATGATTTTTTATAAAATCTTTCGTGTTTAAAACTTATTGATATTTCGATGAAAGATATTAATATATTGAAAATATTAAATTTTTATCAATAAAACTTAGCTAAATATATATTATTTTTACGTAAAAATAATATAAATATCAATAATTTGTGTTTTATTTTTAGCAATTAAAGAATTTGAATGATAAAAAACATCTTGATTGTAAAAAAATGTAACAACAGTCTTTTTAATGTTTAACGTTAAGAAAAATTAAAAAATTGATTAAATTACTATTTTTTTTCTAAGTATAGAAAAAGTTAACAATATTTATTAATTGTTGCGACTTTGTTTGATTTTTATATTTGAAAATGTGATTTACTTCTCAAAATAAAAAAGATATTTTCACAAAAAATAAGCAATTTAATTGTTTTGATTGCAAAACTTTACAAATGTAAGCGTTAAGTTTACGGGTGGGAATATGAATAAGATATACAAAGTGGTATGGAATGCTTCTATTGGTACATGGACTGTTGTATCAGAATTAGCTAAAAGCAAAACGAGAACTGGTTCTGTTTCATCCTCTTCCGAAATAACTGGTTCGCAAAATGAGATTGTTTCTAAAGAAAAGAAATTTAGACCTAAGGCACTTGTATTATCTATCATCTCCTGTTTAGCCGTTTCACATGTGTGGGCTGACTACACAAACTTGTATGGTTCAATTATTGATACAAGCCCAACCATTAGTAATGGTATTGCAATAGGAGCAAATACGGGTACTCCTGCTACTGCAAATGATTCTAATGGATTAGCCGTTGGATCAAGAGCAAATGCCAGCGCAGCAGATTCAACTGCATTAGGAAATTATGTAAATGCGACAGGGGTAAACTCAACAGTAGTTGGTGGACAAGCTAGTGCTGCTGGTGCGCAATCAATTGCACTTCAAAATAACAGTGATGCAGATCTTGTCGCAGAAGGTTTGGCAACAGGGTCATCTTTTACAGCAGTTGATAGTGCTTCTAGCTACAGTGTCGCAATTGGTGCGATGAGCCAAGTTGTTGGTTCAACAGCAGCAATGGCAATAGGGAAAAATGCTCAAGTTAACAGTGGTGCAAATAATGCTACTGCTATTGGTAATACAGCGACTGTAGACACAAATGCGGTTGATGGTGTTGCTATAGGAACTAACAGCTTAACCTCAGCAGCAAATAGTGTAGCGCTCGGGCCAAGATCAACTGCGAATGTAACAAATTCAGTTGCTTTGGGTGCAGGATCAACAACTACGGTACAAAGTGGCAACTCATATATAACAAATGTTGCAGCATCTACCACAAATGGTGTTGTTTCAGTGGGTTCAGCAACAAATACTCGACGTATTCAAAACGTAGCCGATGGTGCTGCCGATTCAGATGCGGTTACGGTTGCTCAGTTAAAGGATGTAAACAATCGTGCTGTGGGTAATACGACAGCATTAGGTGGTGGCGCAGCATATAATCCTGCAACAGATGTATATACACCACCAAGTTATACAATAACAAAAACAGATGGAACGACTTATACTCCTGTTAATACCGTGTCTGGTGCGCTAACTAATTTAAATAATGAAGTTGTTAAACCTATTACTTTTGCTGGTAATACAGGGAGTTCAGCAAATAATTTAGGTACAACACTTAATATCACTGGAGGAGGTTCAACTGCTGGAACCTATTCTGGAAATAACTTAAAAACGGCTGTGACTGGTAACACAGTTAATATTCAAATGGCTGATGCACCTGTTTTCTCTGGGACAGTTACGGCTGGAAACTTAACTACTGGAGGTTCATTAAATGTTACTGGTGCAAGTAACTTAAATGGCGGTGCAAACCTTAATAATCAGAAAATTACCAATTTAGCAGCAGGTACTATTTCATCTACATCAACAGATGCAGTAAATGGTAGTCAGTTAAATACCACAAACCAGAATGTAACCACTGCTCAGAACACCGCAAACACAGCGGTGACTAATGCGGCAGCAGCTCAAAATACGGCAAACACGGCAGTCACCAATGCTGCTGCTGCCCAAGCGACAGCAGACAAAGGCCTGAATTTTAGTGTGAATGGTGGTACGGCTGACAATGTGAAGCTGGGTGAAACGGTTAACTTTGCCAATGGCACCAACACCACAGCAGTATATGACCCTGCAACCAATACCTATAAATACAATGTGAATGACAACATTGCATTAACCAATGCGGGGAGCTTAACAGTTGGGAATAGCAAGGTTGATAACAGTGGCTTAACTATTACTGGTGGCCCAAGTGTAACCACTGCAGGTATTAATGCGGGTAATCAGAAGATTACTAACGTTGCGGCAGGTACTATTTCATCTACATCAACAGATGCAGTAAATGGTAGCCAGTTAAATACCACAAACCAGAATGTAACCACTGCTCAGAACACCGCAAACACAGCGGTGACTAATGCGGCAGCAGCTCAAAATACGGCAAACACGGCAGTCACCAATGCTGCAGCAGCACAAGCGACAGCAGATAAAGGCCTGAATTTTAGTGTTAATGGTGGTACAGCAGACAATGTAAAGCTGGGTGAAACAGTTAACTTTGCCAATGGCACCAACACCACAGCAGTATATGACCCTGCCACCAATACCTATAAATACAGTGTCAATGACAACATTGCATTAACCAATGCGGGGAGCTTAACAGTTGGGAATAGCAAGGTTGATAACAATGGCTTAACCATTACCGGTGGTCCAAGTGTAACCACTGCAGGTATTAATGCGGGCAACCAGAAGATTACTAACGTTGCGGCAGGTACTATTTCATCTACATCAACAGATGCAGTAAATGGTAGTCAGTTAAATACCACAAACCAGAATGTAACCACTGCTCAGAACACCGCAAACACAGCAGTAACGAATGCGGCAGCAGCCCAAGTGACAGCAGATAAAGGCCTGAACTTTAGTGTCAATGGTGGTACACCTGACAATGTGAAGTTGGGTGAAACGGTTAACTTTGCCAATGGCACCAACACCACAGCAGTATATGACCCTGCAACCAATACCTATAAATACAATGTGAATGACAACATTGCATTAACCAATGCGGGTAGCTTAACAGTTGGGAATAGCAAGGTTGATAACAGTGGCTTAACTATTACTGGTGGCCCAAGTGTAACCACTGCAGGTATTAATGCGGGTAATCAGAAGATTACTAACGTTGCGGCAGGTACTATTTCATCTACATCAACAGATGCAGTAAATGGTAGTCAGTTAAATACCACAAACCAGAATGTAACCACTGCTCAGAACACCGCAAACACAGCGGTGACTAATGCGGCAGCAGCCCAAAATACGGCAAACACGGCAGTGACCAATGCTGCTGCTGCCCAAGCGACAGCAGACAAAGGCCTGAACTTTAGTGTCAATGGTGGTACGGCTGACAATGTGAAGTTGGGTGAAACGGTTAACTTTGCAGATGGCACCAACACCACTGCTGTGTATGACCCAGCAACCAATACTTATAAATACAATGTAAATGACAATATTGCGTTAACCAATGCGGGTAGCTTAACGGTTGGTAACACTAAGGTTGATAACAGTGGCCTAACCATTACTGGTGGCCCAAGTGTAACCACAGCAGGGATTAATGCAGGCAACCAGAAGATTACCAATGTTGCGGCAGGTACAATTTCATCTACATCAACAGATGCAGTAAATGGTAGTCAGTTAAATACCACAAACCAGAATGTAACCACTGCTCAGAACACCGCAAACACAGCGGTGACTAATGCGGCAGCAGCTCAAAATACGGCAAATACGGCAGTCACCAATGCTGCAGCAGCACAAGCGACAGCAGATAAAGGCCTAAACTTTAGTGTTAATGGTGGTACAGCAGACAATGTGAAGTTGGGTGAAACAGTTAACTTTGCAGATGGAACCAACACCACAGCAGTGTATGATCCTGCAACCAATACCTATAAATACAATGTGAATGACAACATTGCATTAACCAATGCAGGTAGCTTGACGGTCGGTAACACCAAGGTTGATAACAGTGGCCTAACCATTACCGGTGGTCCAAGTGTAACGACTGCAGGTATTAATGCTGGTAATCAGAAGATTACCAATGTTACAGCTGGAACTATTTCTGCTACATCAACAGATGCAGTGAATGGTAGTCAGTTAAATACCACGAATCAGAACGTGACCACTGCTCAGAACACCGCAAACACAGCAGTAACGAATGCGGCAGCAGCTCAAAATACGGCAAACACGGCAGTCACCAATGCTGCTGCTGCACAAGCGACAGCAGATAAAGGCCTAAACTTTAGTGTCAATGGTGGTACACCTGACAATGTGAAGTTGGGTGAAACGGTTAACTTTGCAGATGGAACCAACACCACAGCAGTGTATGATCCTGCAACCAATACCTATAAATACAATGTCAATGACAACATTGCATTAACCAATGCGGGTAGCTTAACGGTCGGTAACACCAAGGTTGATAACAGTGGTTTAACCATTACAGGTGGCCCAAGTGTAACCACTGCAGGTATTAATGCGGGTAATCAGAAGATTACCAATGTTGCGGCAGGTACCAATGCGACTGATGCTGTCAATGTTAGTCAGCTTGATGCATTAAGCACATCAAGCAATAACAAAACCGATGCCTTGGGCAACAGTACAGCCAATAATCTGGGTGGTGGTGCAAGCTATGACAGCACAACAGGTGCAGTAAGTTCACCGACCTATACTGTGAATGGCAACAACGTCAATAACGTGGGCGATGCGATCACTGCATTAGACAAAGGCTGGACACTACAAAGTA